>DGVD01000001.1 GCA_002395835.1 Bacteroidales bacterium UBA4293
AAGCTGTGTCAAACTTACTTTTCTTATCATGTCAAATGGGGACAGGAGATTCTTTATCTGTGGTATCGGATAGGAAAGCGTGGTAAATAAAAAAAATCCCCCCACTTCACCGTTTTTAAAAAAAAGGAAGTACTTTCGCCAACGAACCATAAAAAACTAGCTCTAATGGAAAACGTACTTTTCTATACCGTGATATTCATTATTTTCGTGCTCTCCGTGATTAAACTAGGCTGGGTACTCCCCGTTTCCATGCTTTTCTGCGGACTGATCTGCATCCTAGGCCTGCAGCAATGCCGCACCTCCTTGCAAGAAACCCTCTGGATTATAGCGTGCTTTCTGGATTGCACACTGGTAAATATCATTCTTTATTAATCCTAAAGACACGCTGATATGGAACTTATTCTATTCATCCTCATTTTCATCCTGGTGGGAATGACATTATACTGGGCATTGCCCATTTCCTTCCTGATCTGCGGAATTATTTACGTATTTGCATCCGTATTTTGCGACTCCCAGAAGCAGAAAACACTCTGGGGTTTAGGGTGCTGCGTCGCCTTTGCACTCATCAATTTTATCTATCTTTATTATTTCAATTAGATGCTTCTCGCAGGCTTCATTCTCAAATGGGGGTAAAATTTGAGAAAAAAGAAACTCAGAGCCTGTTCATCAACTCATAAAGATAAGCGGGGCTTTGCACATAGAGTTCCCCCTCTTCATCCTGAAGCGCTGTCATGAGCGGAGAGTTATAGACACGCTCCATGGCTTGCTCTACGCTGCAACCCGTGTCTTCCATAACGTATTTCACTAATTCACTGATGGCGTAATTAGTGAGGTACACGGCTATTTGATGGTGAGTGGGTTGGTTCATAGGTGATAAAGTATCATGCCAGTGTTCCTCCATTCTTTTGGCAGATGGATAGTACATCGTCTATGGTTTCATCCATGGACTGAAGGTGCTCCACATCGTAGAATTCTATCAGGAAAGCCAAGCCCTGATGCTCATGCAAGTAGCGGAACGCCGCCTGCCTGGTCAGGCCAAAGCGGAGGGCGAATGCATGAATGCATGCCGTAAGAAAAGGAATCTCGTACTTGCTCATAAAACCTTACTGCTAAATTTATTTCGCTCCAAATTTACACTTTTATTTTCAAATAAAATGGTTTTGTAAGAAAAAAGGTACTTTCAAGAGTTTTACTTGTTAGTTAAAATCCTAAAAGTAGAAGGCTCTCACTTCATTCCTCCATCCTGGCTTTCACTTTATTCCACGCATGAGAGTCGAACAGGAAACAGTCCTTCATGGTTTCCATCATACGCGTGAACCGGCTGAACGGAATGGTAAAGCCCAGTTCATTCTTCCCCACCCAAGGGCGCACGGAAGGATCCATCAGCCCTATAAAACACCTGTGGCCCTGACGAGCATTCTCCACCACCGTCATGGAAACCACCGTACTGCAGCCCGATCCAAACTCCGACACCACCGCATCAGGCTCATTAGAGTCGAAGAAAGCCCATCCGCAAAGCCCTGAAAGCATGTCGGGCGTGGCATAGAACAGCACCCCTTCCGTACCCTCGAAAGACTCAGCCTGGTCTGCTCGGATAAAGTTCAGGTACGACTTCTTCGCCCTCTCCATCCCCAGACTGTTTATATAATCTACTACCATCTGAGGAGTCTTCTTGTATTTCTCCTTCAGCGAGACGAAACCAGGTACCCGTTCCGGCATATCGGAAAACCCCGTGTAGAGCTTTCCCCCACCGCAGCCTATCACCTCCGCACTCAAGCTCACAGGCTGCCCTTCTCTGGCCTTTAGAAGCCCCTTGAAGAAACATCCTCCTATCTTCTCCGTCTGTGCCACCGGCTGGTCGCTATACCCAAAGAGCAGAGGCAGTGGAGCCAGGCTGCCAAAAGCCTCTCTGTAGTTCTGAATGAAAGTTTTAATGTCCATAACCCATCCTTTTTCGTTCTGCGGTTAAAGATACAGAAAAATTAGAGTGATGCAAAAAGATTGTGGGAGAAAAACTTTTATAATTTATTATATTTCAAAATTATTTTTTAATTTCGCTGTTGGGTTAGAAGTTTTAGAAAAATAAAATATTACAGAGAATCTTAAGTGGAGTCTATATATTTACTTGATTTATCAAAAACAAAATTATGAATCACAAAATACTATTTCTAGCTTTCGCTACCATATCTGCATCTTTTACCGGTTGCAATGAAGAGAAATTTAGCAGAGAAGCCGGTTGTGACCTAGATATGATGCAATTAAACGGAAATGTGGTGAAGGTGGAAACTATCACACAATCCTCCATCCCTGTTACGGAATTGTTTGCTAATGCTTTTGATCCATCACACATGTACTCTATGTTTGCAGGAAATATAACCATCGAACTTGACAATCATGGAAATATAAAACATGAAACTGGATATGGAATAGATGGGGAAATAATCTTCGATATCCGAGATATTCATTTAGATAAAGATTCCAAAACTACCCCTGGAGTAATCATTGGCCCCGATGCAAATGAAACAATTAACAAGGTAAAAACTATATCCTCTGATACAGGGAACAATGTAGAAACAAATTACTATGATGGTGAGGATTTAGTTTGGAAATTGAAAGCTACATACAATGATGATGGAACAATAAACACCATCATTAAAGAGTATGTCAAATACAAAACAAATAATGACTTCACAAATAAAGTAAATTCAGACACCACTAGCTTCTATTATTTATCATATGACAGCCTAGCTAATTGGACTGAAGTGGAAGTAGAATATAAAGGCATTCTCCCTAGACACAAACACTCTTTTAAAATAAAAAGACAAATAACTTATGCATACAATGAAAATAAAAAGGAACTAATTAAACAGCTAAGTGACTACAATAAAAATGAACCAGCCCGCACCACTAATTTTGAGATAAAATCATTAGGAAAATATGGAACCATAAGTATTCCATATTACATGGCCTTGCAGACAAAAGAACAAATACAAGAAGTAAATAGTCTGGTTAATGCTCCATTAAAAGAACAATCAAATTATTATTTCATGTCTGTCTATGATAACAATGATGCCTATGCTACCTTTTCAGCTAATTCCGTTTATAATAACCAAGCAGAAAGCTTTGACAACATGTCTGCCTCAGAATTAGAATATGACGTAGAAACGGACAACTACTTTGAACAAGTAAACAGGCAAGTACTGGCTCAAAACGGCATTTATATTTTGAAATGGCTTCCATATCAATTTACCACCATTTCAGGTCATATAGCATTAAAAACACACTATTACAGATATGGGAAAGGAAGTCCTATACCTGTCTATTATGAATCTTATACCATCCCTATGAATGATGGCAATACATTAGTTTTCTCATTCAGCTACCAAAGTAATTTACAATATCGCTTTGAAGATGATTTTAACAGGGCGATAAAATCCATAAATATACTACCATGAAAAAAGCTATTATATTTATTTGTTTTTTCATATGCATAAAGATTATTCCTTTATGTGCACAAAACAATTATTTAATTAATGGCATGTTCTCCATCACAGTATCCGATTTACTGGAATTGAGACAAGATAATGATGCATATACAAGGTTTCTCAGAGATACATTGAATTATGATACAGATTCTCAAACAGTCTTTCAGCAGAAATCTCTTTCTAACAAAAGTCAAGATGCACTTGCCAGATATTGCCGAATCACGATTGTTACAGTTAGAGATGAAAGCGGTCCATACCCTACTTCTGATGATGAAGAACTAACCCCCATTGATAAACAGGAATTTGCTGAAAGTGCCACAGCAGAGTTAGGACCAGGACAGGAGTTTGTAGTTAAACCAATTGTATCGACTGGGGAAACAAAAAGCGGTAACAAATATTTTCTTGTTCATTATATTCGGTCAGGGTATAATGGTGATGTTGATGTAAGAATATGCTATTTTTTCAATTACAAGTATTGTGCAAAGGTTATTTTCAGCTATCGCTTATCTGAAGCAAACATATGGAAAAGTTCACTAGACAATGCCCTCAATTCATTTACATGGAAACATCCATACATTTCTAACATCGTAGTAGACAATAATATAGAAGAAACTAATAAAACTGAAGAAATTGAAACAACTCCAAAACCCAATATGGAAATGTTCATTTCAGGATTGCTCATTGGTGGTGTTATAATAGGGGTCATTGCACTTGTTATATATCTCTCCATAAATGAGAAAAAGAAAAAACGTGCTGAAATAGAAAAGGGTATTCAGTCAATAAACTCCCAGCTTGATAATGAGAATTTAATAAGTGCCAAAAAGCAGATTGACAGTCTGCGTAAAGCCTGCAGCACTGAATATGTGGAATATAAAAAGCAACTAGATCAATGTGTAGATAAACTGAATAATAAAACCGAAAAGCTCAACAAGAGCGTTACTGCTATTATTGATACCACTCGTGAAAATCTTTTAGCAAAAGATAATCCACAAACAAATGATAGCAAAATCTCAAATATCCTGAACAATCCTGAAGTTCCTAATGAAACCAAGAAAAAGCTTAATGCAGGACTAAAAGAGATTGACGAAGAATATCGGAAAGGAATAATTCCAGATCAAGAAGAAGCATATACTAAATATGTCCTCCCTTCATGCAATAATACTTCCTACTGCTATTATTCATCACCTCAAAAAGGCACCATTGTATTTCCTTACCGTAGACATAAAATAGAATTAAGAGGATATACTGAAAGTGCGTTTGAAGTTAAATTAAGATCAGCTTTCACTAATTATGCGAACTATCGTATTCTAGGTGATGTTTCCATTCTTCCAGCAAATGGATATCATGCCTATGAACCAGATATTTCTATTGTGGAGAAAAATAACAAATATGGAATAAGAGTAGACATTGAAATAGACGAACCTTATTCTGGAGTAGAAAAAAGACCTATTCATTATGTAGGTTGTGGTGATGATTTCAGAGATCTAAATCTAAATAATATGGGGTGGATTGTCATACGCTTCTCTGAAAAGCAAATCTACAAAGAAGCCGACAAGTGCATCAATTATATTATGTATATATTGAGCCAGATAGATAAAGATTCAAATTTCATGTATTCATATATATTCCCTAATCCAGATAAAAAGTGGACAGAAGTAGAGGCTAAACTTATGGCAGCCAGAAACTATAGAGAAAAACTACTAAACCATAAATTTGGATTGAGTGAAGTTGAAGAATATACTAATACTATCCCACAAACTGAGCTTGAAAAAAAGGCTGCCCAGAAAGTAGCGCCTATAATAATACCCCATACTCCGAAAGTTAATCTTGACCATTCCAGTAAAAGTTTCTCTCTTGACGATAAACTTACATTCTCCCCTGAAGAGCACATTTACCTCTATAATGGAAAAATTCAGCTCACTCCAGTAAGTTCTGTAATAGATCATTTCTTCTGGCCATTCGACGTATATGAAAACGCTGAAAGAGTGGCACGTAGAGATGGCAGAAACGTTTGTGAAGTTATAGAAGAATGGGAAAGTAAGGGAATAGAATCTCGTGAAGTGGGCACATTCCTTCACTCCCAGATAGAGGCCTATTTCTTTAATAAACCAATAAATTATAGTACTAGGTTTGTTTATGATGGAGAGTATATCAATATAGACAAAACTGTTTCCATCAAAGAAGAAATGGAATACTTCAGAGCTTTCATGAGAGACACTGCCATCACACCTTTTAGAACAGAATGGCGCATCTGCGATGTGAATTTAGGTATTGCAGGAACCATTGATTTATTAGCTAAAAATGGAGATTCTTATGACATATACGACTGGAAACGAAGTAGAAAAGCATCTCCAAAAGAAACCGTATGGAAATTTGGCATTAACGGTTTGGAGCATGTACCTGACATTAGTTTCTATCATTATGCCATACAACAGAACTTGTATAAATATATTCTAGAAAAGAACTATGGAATAAAGATTGCAAATATGTATATCGTAGTTATGCATTCCAACTTTTCTACCTATTATAAATACCCTATTCCAAAACTGGATAAAGAAATAAAAACTATCATTAATAAAATACCTAACATTAAATTTTAATTATTATGGAAAAGAATTTTGAAAATCAGCAAATGAATGAGAATCAGGAAAAAGCAGGGTGCATTGCTATAGGTTTTTCATTTGTTATTCCTCTAGTAGGATTCATCCTTTATTTTGTATATAAAGATAAAGTATCTAATGCCAATGCTTACCTTTATGCAGCTTTAGCCGGAATGGTAGTAGGATTTATAGGTACTGTAATGAGAAATCCGATGATGTAAGTTGAAACAAGAATTTTGCCTTTTCATAAAATAAACAAGGCAACCTATTCACTAGATTGCCTTGTTTTATAGTACTTTTAATTATTGGTCTCAACTAACTTATTAACCCTTTTTCTATATCAGCGTAAGTGCTCTGATGATTACGAAAGCAATCTAATTGAAAACATGAATGTTCTTTCATGTAACCATGCTTTATTAAATCTTCGTGCAACATTTCAACAGCAGTACTAACTTGTTCACCAGTAGCATTTTCTCCATCAACGTTACATGGGGACAGGTCCCGTGTAACGTAAAATAAATCTGAGCTATAGGAACTTAAGCT
Source organism: Bacteroidales bacterium UBA4293 (assembly GCA_002395835.1). Classification (GTDB taxonomy): domain Bacteria; phylum Bacteroidota; class Bacteroidia; order Bacteroidales; family Bacteroidaceae; genus Minthousia. The sequence continues at coordinate 6,629 of DGVD01000001.1, forward strand.
ACTTACGTTACACGGGACCTGTCCCCATGTAACGTTATACGCATACAGCGAGAAATAAAAAAATATTTCCAAATGCGTATTTTTTACGCAAAATATTTGTTAGAATAATGAATTCTTAATATCTTTGCTGCGTAAAGATTACGCAAACAAAGAACTATGTCGGAGTTCTGCTTTTATTCACGCATTATCAAACAGTCATAAGGAGTATGGAAATTCAGATTACAGCAATCAAGTTTGAGACCGTAAACGGCAAGAAAACAGGCAAGTCTTTCACCTTTAAGTTGGATCCCAAGAAGATGGCGGCCTATAAGACGGAAGCTACACTTCGAAAAAAGATCGAGGAATACGTAGCCAAAAGTGGCGTGTTCCGTAAGGAAGAATTGAAGGATGTCAAGTACAGCATGAAGAATTTCATTGAGGAATGGAAGAAGCAGTTGCCAATAGTCAAGGCAGAAGAACTGGCTAAACTAGATGCTTCACCTAACAACCCAGATAGCCGCATCACGCCAGACGTGATTACACGCCTTGGCGCAAACGAGGTTTTCGTCTTTGGTTCCAACGAGAAGGGACTCCATTACGGAGGTGCGGCCAAAGCTGCCCTGGAAAACTTTGGAGCCATCATGGGCCAGGGAAATGGCCTTCAAGGAAAGAGTTATGCCATCCCATCCATGAGCGGACTTGGCATAATGGGTGAATATGTTAAGGAGTTCTGCGAGTTTGCCAAAGCTCACCCTGAAAAACGATTCCTGGTTACGCCTATCGGCTGCGGCATTGCAGGATTCTCTGAGGCTGATGTCGCCCCACTGTTTGAATGTTGTCGAGATGTTGACAATGTATCACTTCCTCCTTCCTTCTGGGACTTTATCGGAGAACCTTCTGCAAAGGAATAAAACACAAAGTATTAATTTTATATTTTGTGAAACCTAAACACACACACTGATATGGAATTTATTTTATCCATAACCCACTATCCAAATTTAATCATTTGGGCTAGCTGCAAGAAATAATCGTTCGACCAGATGTCCGTTTCCTTCGGATTGCGGAGAAATGGCATCACGTCTGCCTTAACCTGAGTGATGTCTGATGTGGCCAGTCGTTCATTCAGCTTATCCAGAAACGATTCCCTTCCTATCTCCTCGTGGTTAAATTGCCAGACACGCTCTTGGAGGTGAGTGAAGTCAAGCGGTACATTATGGCGCACATACCATTCAAAATCATACCAGTCGCGCCCCTTTACACGGTTCTTCCATGCACGATAGACCAGCGCATGCATCTTGCCTGCAAACAAGTCGGGCAGTGTGAAGCAGCGTGCCATGAACGATTCTGGAAGTAGGAGCAACTTTTGCTCTGTATTAAACTTCAAGGGCGGTTGGGTATCAACCTCAATCTTAATCTTTATGGATTTCTCTGTTTGGAAGGAAACATCATAGACATCGGTATTGTCCTTCAAAAAAGCGGATTCCACCTTGCCAAAACTCTTTTTTTCCTTCTTCTTAATTTCAACCTCACGCCCCACGATAGCAAACTGGTCGATGATGGGCTGGAAATATTGTGAGAAATCGAAGCTGTTATTTGGGGCTAGAAGCGAGAAGTCCATGTCCTCTGAAAAACGCTGCAACCCGTGGAATATCCGAAGACATGTGCCACCATAGAATGCGGCCTCGTCAAAGAAGCCACCGTTATAGAGACCGGCTAAAATAATCTGCTGATTAACCTCGAAGGTGGCATTACGCCTTTGCTGCTCGGTCTGCAAATCATAAGCCGACAGCATTTGGTTATATATTTCGTTCATACTCATTTCTTTAGATACTTTATCAGGGTTTCTATGGAAGAAGCCTTTTTACCCACCTGAGCATAGTTCTGGAATAGGGTCAGGTTCATTTTCTTTACCTCTTCCATGTCCATGCGAATGTCCTCTTCCAGAAAAGTTTCCACATCCTTCAGATAGCGCAGATTCACTTGAGGCGAGTTGGCTATCAGATCGCACAGAGCCTTTTCCGGCGTAGCTATCAGGAAAGAATAATTCTGCTTGTTGATGTAAGTGATGCCTACGGCGAAAGCTTCACGGGAGATCTGCTGGTACTGGAAGCGGCCCAAAGGTGTGTCGAAATTTCGCGAATGCTTCAGGGTCATCGACTGAGTGGTATAGACTGCTTCAGGAATCAGCCCGTAATAGCGTAAAGCTGTCTGCATGGAAACATACGAGGGAGCGTAAAGATGGTTGGCTATCAGCTCGGTAGACAGCGGTATGCGTGAAACTTGGGGGGCCACCACGTATAGTCCTTTCTTCAGTCGAATAATCTTTCCTGCCAGCTCCAGGTTACGCACTTTCTGGTTCCCAGCTTTCAATTCTGAAAACAGAGATGCCACAGCCGAGGTGCTGACAGGGATGTTGCCAAAATGTTCTAAATCGGTAATCATGCTGCGAATATAGCTATTTTTTGAACACCAAACTAATATTTCCTTGTTTTTCTGTTCCAAATTTGGCTCTTTTATCTGGTGTCAAAAGGGGATAGGGCAAATTTGGACTGATTTCGTTTGGTTATTTGGACGGATTTTGTTTGGTTATTTGGCTTAATTTGATGGGTAGATGAGAAATTAAAACAGCCCTGTTTCGCAACAGAGCTGTTTAACTAATTCTTTAACTATATGAAAGTTATGAAAGCTAAAACTTAAGCCACCACACGGGGGTAGCATACGTTTTAACCCCTGAAACAGCCGGGTTTCACAATCAGGCATGTTTTGGAAAAGATTTATATTCGTTACAAATATACATCTTTTTTTGTTTCTAGAAGAAAATGTGTGGGGATTATTTCCTGTTTGACCAAACAACCCTTCCCGGTTTTTGGGAAGGGTTGTGCTCTACTTTATTTTCCAGGCCGCTTCAGCGTGCCACTGGAAATCATTTTATCCACGTATGCTTTGAGTCCGAAGACGGAGCCGGCATAGATGAGGGTTTGTGCGAAGTACCATAACACACTGTCGGAGATCTCTCCCACTGGCTCGGTGAAGAATCCTATGAAGGAGAGGATTACTCCAGTGGTTAGGAGCACTAGGGCTGAAATAATCTGTGCGTGTTTCATGGTTTATCCCTCTCTTCTGTTTAGAATTGGTTCAGGCCGAAGGTAGTTGCAATGGCTGTAAGCACAGTGATTACAATGTTGATGATTCGGCTCCAAAGTTGGTTTTTATTCTCTGCCATAATTCATTTAGGTTTTTAGGTTAATGTTTTGTTGGGAGGCTGCAACGTTACATGGGGACAGGTCCCGTGTAACGTAAAGATGTAAGTCTGCGCTCTTGGTTCTTAGGCTGCTTACGTTACACGGGACCTGTCCCCATGTAACGTTCAGCGGTTAATCACCCATGCCGTCGTCACCGGAGGTGTTTCCACCACCCTGCTCAGTGCTTGAACCGCCCTGCTCGGTGTTAGAACCGGAACCCTGCTGCTCTGAGCCGTTGCTGGTAGTGTCGTTCTCCTCCACTTCGCCGGCATCCTGGCTGCTCACGGTCTTGATAACCTGGCCGTTGCGGTCGTAGCAGGTGATGCTGATGCTGGTGTTCTTCAGCTCGTTCTTGATGGTGGAGTTCGGTGCGAAGATCACCTTTCGGGTGGTAATCAGGCCGGAGCTCACCTCGTCTACAGAGCCTACGGATTTAGCGTTCAGACCGAAACGCATGCTACCCAATCCGGGGATGGCTACACTGTGACCCTCGGTAGCCCAGGCAGAAATCACATCGCCTATGGCTTCCCAAGCTGCGTTCATCACTCCCTTAGAGAGCCCGGAGCGAAGGGCTGCCTCGGTAATTACCTTGGCGCTAGAGAGCTGGCTGTAGAGGTCCGCTGCCAGCACGTAGCGGTAGGTGCCTGCGTAGAGGCCCACATGGAACAGAGTTTCTTTTGCTTTTACTTTAATTGCCATACTGTTTAGAATTTAGGTTTTTAGATTTAGGTTTAGGTTTCTCTCTCTCAGCTTAACGTTACATGGGGACAGGTCCCGTGTAACGTAAGCAGCGTTAGTGATTGGGAATCAGATTTTTATCTTTACGTTACATGGGACCTGTCCCCGTGTAACGTTCCTCATTTCACTTTCGCTACTGCAAAGATACTACACCCTGCCCCCAGCCACCAAAAAAACGGCCCGGAGATGAAAAACAGTGTTCCACTAGAGTGGTTTACTGCGCTGATAGACTGATGGTTACAATGGTAAAAACGGATGAAAAATGTTCCACTTCTTTTGCGTTCCCCCCGTTCCGTCAAAATGAGGAAACGTATAGATTTAAACTTTCCCTAGAAGGAACTGGGTGATGAGTTCTTTCTTTTTTTCCTCACCGATGTGGGCTAATCCCACCCTGGTGAGATAGGAGTGTTCTGGCGTTCCCTTCCGAATGATGTACTTCAGCCGTTTTCCGCACGCAGTAGCCTGGAGTAGGTAATTCCCTTTAAGCTGAAGTTCCAGGGAAAAATCAGTAAACTCATAGCCACCTATCGTCCAGCTGGAAACAGGAAGATTTTCCTCCAGCCCCCACTCCTTCAAGTGGTTCATCAGGGTAGTTTCCACCCTCCCTGTCCACTCTGCGGAAACCCCGTTCTTCAAGGCTACCGCACGGAACTGTTTCAGTGCCTGGGCCACAGAACGAATGATGGCATCGGGACGGCGTATCCCATTGTCACGAGCCAGCTGGAGTACATCTTCACGGGTGATGTGGCGCCGCTTGGCCCTGATGTACAGACAATGATCCTCATTGGGCAGAAAGCCGGCGATGTCCAGAATATAGGTTACATCGTACGCAGGCGAAAGCCTCCAGGAACCGTCACGCTGCATAATAAACGAGAAGTTCTTGTTGTGGTCGTCCGTATTGTTGGCCAGCACATTAAAGACCATTCTGCGGAACACTTCCTGACAGTCGGCCTCGGGCAGGTGAAGTTTCCGGCACACCGCCAGAAGCTGCTCATAGCTCTGGGCCTCTGGGTAGATGGCAGCCAGTGTCTGCGTGTGCAGTTTCTTCTCGCCATCACGGTCGAACCGCTTGGTTATGAAATGGTTGTTTCCTTCCACCGGATAGAGTGCCGATGGCATCATGTTTATCCCGGCTGCAATGGCCAGTTCATAATAAGTCATTTCCAGCTCGGCCGAGCAGTACGCTGAATTACCGAACTTCAGCAGATAGTAGTCGTACCCTTCCAGCCCAGCTATCTGGCCGCTGCGTATCTCTCCCGTCTCCCGGTTGATGGCCAGGATGGCTTTCGGCTGACGTCCGCCTGCCGATGTTCCCACGGTGAGTAAGGACTGAAGGGTGATGGATTCCTGGGGAAGGATACGGGCATTCTCGCGCTGGGTGAAGATGCGCTGGGCCAGCAGTGCCAGCCCTTTCACATCTATTCTCTCCCCACGACGTTCCCTGGACAGTTCCGGCAAGAATTCCAGGGCTCCCATTCCACGCTTGCCTATGAACGACAGCTTATCCAGCGGAGTGATGTCGGCACTGGAAAGATGATTCTGCTGCCGCCAAAGGTCGAACAACTGGTTACCCCAGGCATCGGGCAGCGAGTCGGCCACAAATGCCGGAAGCCTCTGGTAAATCTTGGCCTCCTCGCCCCATACGGGAGTCATGGCTCTGACGCCTTCCACAGGGGCCACCAGCGGAGAAACGTTCAGCCCTTTCTTCAGGAATTCAGGGTTATAGGTGAAGTAAGACAGTTGGCGATGCTCATCCCATGCCAATCGTCCTATCTCCTCATCCCAAAGGATTACTCTCAGTAATTTTACCATGGCAGCCGTTTATTTCGTATGACGTATTCTTTGCGCCTTCTTTTCCCCCCGGATAAGGTAAGGCGATTCTGGCAGCACGGGCAGGACATCGTCCAAGGCATCTATCTGTCCTACCACCTTAAGCAGCAGAAGGAAGGTGGAGAGCGACAGATTTCCTGCCGTGCCGTTCTCAAACTTATGGATGGTGGTGAGCCCGATGCCCGACTGCTGGGCCACCTCTTTCTGGGTGAGATTGCACCGCATGCGGTATTCCTTAAATCTGCTGCCCAGTAAGCGAACCAGTTCAGGGATGGAGTATTCGTAGAAGTCGGTCATAATACTACTATTTTAAGTTTCAGTAAAGTGATATTTAGCATGATATTTGCCACTAATCATCACTTATTTGATATTTATGCCTCAAAAGTAATATTATTTTTTCAAACTGCAGCACTATCGGCTAAAAATATTTTGAGATGATCAAAAAGAAATAATTTACCCTTTCCGTTAAGATTTTTACTTTTTAACCCCCAAAACTAGGTAAAACACCCCAAAAACGTTTAAAATGCGCTTTTAATTGTTAAAAAGCGCTAACAAAAAAAAAAAAAAACGAACAAATATTAAAATGTATTACCTTTGGCATGCGATATTTGCGTGTCGCAAAGTACAGAGGAAAAAATATACAATTATAAAAGAGAAAAATTATGGAGAAGAAGATTTACGAGAAACCTGCTATGCAGGTGGAGGCTTTTATTGCTAATGATTACTGTGAAGACTGTTCAGCCCCAGGACATCATGGATATACGATTAATTTTGAATGTAATGCTGGAAATCGTAGAAGATACTATTCTATTTACAAAAAAAATGCAGATGGTAGTAGAACTTATTTCCCAGCTCCAGCAAGTGGAACGCCTACTAATGGAATGGATTGGGGTTACCATCCTTGTGGTGAAACTCATCAATTTGATGTAGAAGCTATGGCTGATCTATATACAAGAAATGATATATATCAAGGCTGGATGATAGATGACGTATTTAGTCCTGGATGGGATGACCTTGAAGTTACAATTTGGACAGATGGAAATAAAAGTGACGAAGCTATTCACTGTACCACAATACTCGATCCTAAAGAGTGGCATCTTGCAAAATCCTAACCCCTCTACATCAGCTCCATGGATCTGCTCTCAGATGCAAATCCAGTAGAGAAACAGTTAGTAGAGAAAGCCACTCGCTTAGAGATTCCCATTACCACCGCCTTTGAGCTTACACCTGTCTGTAACCTGAACTGCCGAATGTGTTATGTCCGGCTAGGGAAACAGCAGGCGGAAGCACTGGGAGGCATCAGGAACATGGAGTTTTGGCTGGATTTAGCGCAGCAGTTCATGAAAGAGGGAAACTTGTTCATCCTGCTCACGGGAGGTGAACCTCTGCTCTACCCTCACTTCCGGGAATTCTATACCCAGCTACATGAGATGGGCATTGTGCTTTCCTTGAATACGAACGTTCTTCTGCTGGATGAAGCTATAGCCGACTTGCTCCAAAAGTATCCACCCAGGTTTGTGCGTCTCACGCTCTATGGAGCCAGTGACGAAACGTATGAAAGGCTTTGCGGAGTGAAAAATGGATTCACCCGCTGCATGCATGGAATAAGGCTGCTGAAGGAAAGAAACATCCTCACGCGTATCAATCTGACTCAAACCACTTTGAATCAGAACGATTACAAAGCGATGCTGAACTTGGCCCAGGAACTGGACATCCATGTGGAAGCAGCCAACTATATCTCGGTGTTCAGCACTCCGGATAAGGGAAGCGATGAGATTCTCCAAGTGAGAAACACCCCTGGACAAGCTGCTGAGAACGAGGTGGTGATGAAAATAAGGAAATCGGGGAAGGAATTTGGTCGGTATGTGGCTGAATCTTACCAATACCTCTCCCAGCCTGTCTATCCCAAGATGGAAGGCACAGCCCTGACCTGCCGTGCCGGCAAGAGCTCCTGCTGGGTGAACTGGAAGGGCGAACTGAAGGCTTGTGTAGACTTGGAGGAACCCTCCATCGATCTAAAACATACTTCCGTGCATGAGGCATGGGAACAGCTAAAGGAAGCGGTGAAGCATCTGCCCCTGCACACGGAGTGCAAGGATTGCAAGCTGAAACCTTTCTGCGATGTGTGCTACGCCAATGCCACGAATGAAAAGAAACATTGCGGTTCCGTGGATTACCTCTGCCAAATGGCGCATGCTAAGGCAGACATCCTCTACGAGATTTACCAGCGGAACAAGGTAAAAGAATGATATTGAAAAAGATATAAACTTCTTATAGCCATGTCGTGAGACATCGCATGTTTTAATTTATAAATTTTTTCTCCGAGCAGCATCCTCCCCAGGGTGCTGCTTTTTTATTGGAGCAGAATGTAGTATAAAATTTCTTCTTCCAGGAAGTGGGCATGCGCCCTTCAGAATACAGGGGACGGTGAAGAGGCGCCCATTGGAAGCTTTACAGTTTCTCTATATCTTCAGGAGCCAGCCCAGTAATCTCTGAAATATCACTGATAGAAAAGCCTTTGGCCTTCATGCGGCGAGCATGATCAATACTGGTTTGGTGCGCAACGTCTAGAGTATCTTCATAGTCGTTTGGGCCATTCTGCCACTCTTCCCAGTTGGTTTCAGCCAGGTATTTTTTCACCTGGTTCAGCAAGATGGGGATGTCGTTTACGGCTGTGTTATAAAGTTCTCTGTCATCAACGGTAGCGTAATCGTGAACCAGCACATGCCTCATGCCCTGAACTATTTTCCAAGGTGTAGCAGGATGAGATTTCTTGAAAGTATGGGTTAGCATGTAAGCAGCCTCGCCTACCACTTCTATGTTCTTCATCACAGAATAGTAGGTGCGTTTGTCATTCACCAGAGCTTCGAAGGAGTAACCCTTGATAAGTTCTATCACATTAGAAGAATACTCCACTATATCCTCCAGCCTTCCTTTATCCCTAGCTCTCTCTCTCATAGATTAAGATTTTATCACGGTTAGCTGTTTCTGCGGCGTATGGACGCAAAGTTCCATCTACTACCAAATCCACCTTACGCCCTAGCAGTTCCTGAAGATCCATCAGCATTCCACCATGAGTGAAAAGTGTAAATGGCTTGCCGGAATAATCGGGCACAAAAAGAATATCCACATCGCTCCTGGGTGTTTCCTCACCACGGGCGAAGGAACCGAAGAGCCATGCCTTCAGTACGGGTTGCGTCTTGAAATATTCCGCAATGACTTCTTTCACCTGCTGTGTACTCATAATAGCCGATTTTTTATTGATGGTTCAAATATACAAAGTTTTTCCGGAATAGCCCCCGTTTAAGAAAAAAAATGTATTTACGAACCAAAAACATGTGTCAAGAGGCGAAAAACGTTTAAAATGCGCTTTTAATTGTTAAAAAGCGTGAACAAAAAAAAAAAAAAAACAATAAACATTAAAATGTATTACCTTTGGCATGCGATATTTGTCGCGGAGAAGTACAAAGAGGAAAAAATTTACAATTTAAAAAGATACTTATGGAAAAGAAAATTTATTCTGAACCAGTAATGGCTGTGGAGCTCTTCACTCCAAATCAGTTTGTGGCAGCATGTGGCGATGATTGGATACCCGCTGAACAAATTGGTAGTACATTTTGGGCTGATGTAGTCAAAGAAAATTGGAGTGGTTATACTTACGGACCAGACGGTATTATAAACGAGAGCACCGTTGAGTCCTTCTTATATGGTCATGCGCCAAATGCCGCTACGGGTGCTGAAGCTAATTTACTTAGAGGGCATTGGTTTGAAAATATGACCTTGTATAAAAAGGTCACCAGCGTTAGTATTCCATCAGGTACTAGTTATACGAATACTAGATACATGCAGCCTATGTCTGGATATGAGGATGTAGCCATTTACATCACAAAGGGAGGTGTTGCCAAAGTTTGGATTTATACAGGAAATAATGGAAATAAGCCTACCAACCCAGATTGGCAGAATCCTGGACAAACTATTAACATGTCCTAACCCTAACCAAAGCCTTTAATGCAGAACTGCAGTATAGGGCTGTTCTGCGCTAAAATCTACTTGGCTTACAATATAATTCCTTTTGCCTAAAAACTTACAACAAAACTAAACTTCTTATGGAAAAGAAAATTTATTCTAGGCCCTATGCGGCTGAGGAGTGTTTTACACCGAATCAGTATGTAGCAGCATGTACAGTTGAACCAGATATTCCTACTGGAATGGATAGAGACCATTTCTATATCGATGGCCTAGCAAGAAACAATTGCAATGCACATACAAAAGATAACATATGTGCAGGAACCGAACACATGAGTCGCTTATATACATTAGATGAACTTCCTGGTTCCTTAAAAGGAAAAGGTCTACAAGGATATCTTGACGCTTATAAAAATAATAATATACATATTGACCAAGGCTACTATGACCTCACAACAAGCAACGCATGTAATACACAAAATTACACAAATAAAACTTATTTTGCTCCAGTCGTTCTGTTGCATTATGGTACTTCGGATCGTTTCTATTTCCTTGCCTCAGGAAATGTACATAGCGATGATCCATGGGATTACATACCTGGTAGCGTAAAAAATCAATCTTGATACACACACTCAATATCCCCTCCCTTTTTGGGAGTTAGAGAAGACTAAAAACTATAAAATACCTTTTAGCCATGTCGTGAGACATCGCATTTTTTTCAATTATAAATTTTTTCTCCGTAGCAGCGTCCATGTGGGCGCTGCTTTTTTCCCGGAGAGGAAAGAGGTGCTAAATCTAGAAAGGAAATGGGAACTCAAATAGATAGAGACATCTATATCCATCACCTGATGGCAGGAAGGGAATCTGGAAGTTCCTTCACAGTGAAGAACGGAATGCTAGCCCTATGCCAAAATGGATGGGCTAAGTGGAACTGCGACGATAAAGAATCACTCATTTCCGCTGGCGACCTCTGCATTATCCGGCCTTCCTGCACCGTAACCTTACTAGATTCATCCCTGGACTTTGAACTCTTGGCCATCCACATTATGGGAAAACCTCAGTTCAACAGCATCTTTAAAAAACTTTTCCCTGAAAGGTACCACAAGGACATGGCGCATCTATTCCTAATAAAGCCCCGGCCAGAATATAAGCCCTTGGTGGGAAATGTCCTAGCCTTGCTGGAGGAAGTAGCTCAAGATGAAACCAATCCAGCCCGTATGGAAATGCTGAAGGATATTTTCACCCTCATCTCCCAAATGATGCATAAATACAGCCTATTCGAAAATGAATGGGGTACCACCTCTGTCAAAACTTGGAAAGACCACCTCTTCGAGGCATTTACTGCCGAACTTGCCCGGAACTATACCCAGAACCGTAGGGTGGACTTCTATGCCCAGCTGCTCCATATAACCCCCAACTACCTCTTTAAGGTTTGCCAAATGGTGGCCAACAAATCACCACAGCAGATCATCAACCGCTACATCATCCAACAGGCACAGTACCTGCTGAAGAACCACCACGAACTCAGCATCAAGGAAATAGCCCAACAGATGGGATTCCCCTCACAAGCCTACTTCGGCAATTTCTTCTTCCGGGAAGTGGGCATGCGCCCCTCGGAATACAGAAGGCGATGAAGAAATACATTTACCGCTTAACCTCCCCCATTTGAGACTGTCCCCATGCTACCTGAATTTCCGCTTTCCTTAAGGGCAGAAAAATCTCTCCTTAAGGAGAGGCGAAAAATGGGTAAGAAGGAAGTGGATGGAAAAGGTTAATGAAATGTCAACGAAATGTCAACGAAATGTCAACGAAATGTCAACAGTTGACAATGAGAGTTGACATTTAATCTATTCTATATCAATTAATTACAAGGAAAATGTCAACTGTCAACACTGAAATTAGATATGATAGGTATATATTTACTTTCTATTCTTCTACTTAAGATGATAAATTTAATTTAAGATTTACCTAATATATACGCGTGCGCGATATAAGTATATACTTACCTTAACTAT
>DGVD01000017.1 GCA_002395835.1 Bacteroidales bacterium UBA4293
GTCAACTTTTTTTAGGCTAAGACACTTCTGAAAAAAAAGGAAATTAACCGGAATTTATTTTTGTATTTTGGTTTTGGTTCATTTTTTTCTATAATTTTAGAAAATGCTTATTTTTCTGTCCTATCGGCCCCCCCCCCCTTCAAACCTCAAGTGGGGACTTTCTCAAATGGGGACTCTAAGTTTGCGCTAAATAAAAAATAAGATTGAAGAATTTGCTTTAAGACGGTCTAATCCCTACCTTTGTTGTAAAAAGGAGGAAAAGGCCGGCAGGAAAGGGAAACTATAATGGGGACGATAGTCCTTAAGAGTCTATTACCTGTCTAAGTCCTTCCTGCCTAGTTGCAAAGTCCATATAGAATGCCAGCGGCACTTTAGCCTATTTAGAGTCCGAGACCATACAACTATTGGCCAATTCCTTCAGTTTAACTGTGACAAAGGCAAAGGTATGAAAAAAATCTTTATCGGTATCGATTTTTCCAAAGAAAAGTTCGATGTGACCCTCATCCATGCAGAGGGAGTGAAGGAATGTGCCCCCAGCGCGCACGAAGTGTTTGACAACAAGCTGTCCGGTTTCCGCCGTCTGCTCAAGTGGGTGAAGTCCCAGGCAGGAGAGGAAGCGGACACCTGGCTCTTCTGCGGAGAGAACACCGGAGGATACAGCATCGCCCTGAGCAACTTCATCTATGCCTGCGGGCACGAGATGTGGCTGGAATGCGCCTACAAGATAAAGCACTCCTCTGGAATACAGCGTGTTAAAAGCGATAGGGCAGACTCCAGGGTCATTGCCGAATATGCCATGCGCAACTATGACAAGATGGTCCTCTACAAGCCCCTGAGCCCCTCGCTTTCGGATCTGAGAGAGCTTTTCCTTTACCGTCACAGTTTGGTCAAGCATAAAGTAACATTGACCGTCAGAAGGGAGGAGAAACGGCTCACACAGGAGAAGTCCAAGCCAAGGGCCTTGATGTCCAAAACCAGCAAGCATCTCATCGCCGAGGTGAACAAGTCCATAGCCGTGATTGAGAAGGAGATCAAGGAAACCATCGATGCGGATGAGGAGCTCCGGGAGATCTTCGGGATCATCACCTCCATGCCGGGCGTAGGTACCCAGAACGCAGTCTGCCTGATGGTCTATACGGACAACTTCAGGAGGTTTGGCCTGGACTCGCGCAAGATAGCCTGCTACTACGGCATAGCCCCGTTCGGGCGACAATCGGGAAGCAGCATCCACAGCAGGCCGCAGGTCAGTCCCTTTGCCAACAGAATGATCAAATCACTACTCTCGCAGGCAGCACTGGCTGCCATCAAGTCTGACGCCAGCTTTAGAAGTTACTATCAACGGCTCATTGCCCGTGGAAAGCAGCCTCTGCTAGCGCAAAACAACATCAAGAACAAGATGCTGCACATCATCGTAGCCATGATCAGAAACAAAGTGAAGTACAACCCTGATTACGTCTACCCGACAAAAGAAATTGCTTAGTTCGTGAAATGTTAAATATATAGTTAAATCACAGGAAAAACTTGGAATTTACCATAGAATGCAGGTACAATTTGAGAAAAGCAGCTAAGTACCTAAGCCTAGCTTTTTTCTTTTTCTCAAATTGTACCTGTCCCCATTTGAGAAACCCCGGAAGATTACTAATCTTACCCTTTGAAGAATACTAATCCTAAGGTCTGAAGATTACTAATCCTTAGCCCTACATTCTATTAAGCATTTGAGTTAGTTTAAATAAAGGCGACGAGCGAAGCAATGTCGCCCAGAAAGGAGGGGGATTCCGGCCTCATGGATTTCAGGTTAAGAAAATCGGGTGGCTGTAGGCGTTAAGAAACGCAAACTGTTTGAGGAGCGCAGCTCCGAGTTTTTGCGTTTTAGCCTGCAGTGGCCGATTTTTACTGAAATCCGTGCAGCCGGCGAATTTCTTTTTTGGTACTTTTTTCTTTTTTCGTGAAAAGAAAAAAGTATGAAGGGGGCAATGGGGGCAAAGCCCCCGAAACAGGGGCCCGGGGAAGAATTCCCCGAAAAGGGGTCCAGGGGCAGAGCCCCCGAAAGAAGAAGTCCAAGAGGAACCACTTCCTCTTCCCTCCTCCTTACGGTTCCCCCAAATACTCAAAAATAAGCCTCACCTGCAAGCTGGTAAAATAATGCTGGTTCGTCCGGTACCCCGTCTCCTGTAGCTGCTCCATCAGCTTCCGGTTCCCCTTGATCCAAGACATTAAACGGTTCAAGGCACTGTGGTTCGTAGCACTCAAATCCGGCGCATAGGCCATGGCCAACTCACTCTTTGTGTAAGGTCTTATCTGCATATTCTTTCCTTTTATTGATTACACAAAGATACACATTTTTCCGCAAATAAGGAAGCACTTTCCTCACGGATTATCACTTAATCTCATACTTTTTTAAAAGCCATTCTTCTCTCTCATAATTAGGGATTTACGTCATCGTATCTTTGCATTGTGAACGAGGATGAAGCGCGCCATCGGGAAGTCACGTATGTCAAACTAAAACCTTATAAATAGAATGGGAAAAATCAAGTATTCCATCGTGCAACGCACGGTGAATCTGGCCGAACAAGCGTTGGCCAAGCAGAACGGCAACGAGGACAGTTTCGTGCCAAAAGTGAAATTTTATGGGGCCGCTCAGCAGACCGACTGCCTCACCCTGGACCAGTTTGCCAAGCATATCAGCGAGCACCATAGTAAGTACGGAAAGGGCGACATCTACTGCGTGCTGGTAGAGATGGTGAGCTGTATGCGGGAGCAGCTGCTCCTGGGCAACAAGATCTCCCTGGGCGACATGGGCAACTTCTACATCACGCTCTCCAGCAAGGGTGCCGAGTACTACGGCGAGTTTACCGCTCAGAACATCACCCACGTGAACGTGCGTTGGGAGCAGGGCCAGCAGTTCAAGGACCTGCTGAACGACGCCAACTTTGAGTTGGTAGAGACTCGCAAGGCTGCAGCCGCTACCATGAAACAGGTTCGCGAGTCGTTCCCTTCTCGCCCAGAGGATGAATCAGCCGAAGGCTCATCTAGCTCTTCCAGCTCAGAAGGCAGCGGCAGCTCTACCTCAGGTTCAGGCAGCACAGACTCCGGCAGCGGCACATCAGGCGGTGAGAACACCGGCGGAACTACCGAGGAAGGTGGCGACTCAGGCATGGACTGGATCCACGTCTCCTGCAAACGAGACCTTCAGCAGAACAGATTGGTCAGTGCAGAGTATAAGAAATAAACACCCGCCCCGCTATAGCTTTTAGAGAGAAGGACTATGGTGGGGCGGGATAATTTATACCTTTTATAAAGTTTAGTTTATAAAGAAGGGCAGGTTTTATAAAGTATGATTAATAAAAGCAGTTTCAATCCTGTCCTAGATTCTTGATGGTAGCTTGAAGTTCCTTTTTCCCCTTAAGTCTAGCTGAATGATTTCCCGCTCTACGCAGTCTCCTGAGCCGAGAACTTTGCTCCTCCGCTTCTCCAAACCGGTTCCTGGACTGTGCAATGAGCCCCTTACCAGTTTTTCCTTTTCTAAGACCGGAAGCCTTAGTTCCCTCTGGGTGGCGAGCATGATCCTCCACCGCACTCTCCAGCTCCTGATAATGCTGGTTTAGAGAAGAGAGGATGGTTATCCCAGTTTCCTTCGCCAGCTTCTCCCTGTGCTGGTGAAGAGTCTTCATTCTTAACGTGAAGGATTTTTTTGTGCGGTGTAAGGGGGTCATGAGTGGTTTGGTAATTATATTATCCTTTGCAAAGGTACAATAGAGTGTGCAATAACTCAAACTTTTGGCAGAAAATGGAAATAGTAGGAGGTAACAGCTTAGTCCCTTCTTAGTCCTAACTTAGTCCCAACTTAGTCCTTCTGTTATGGTAAAAACATAAAGGAATGGATGAAATACAACTTTAAGGTTGGAATATTTGCATATTTCAGTCTTTTTTAGTATTTTTGCAATTGCAAAACATGAATGAATGATAACAAAAGACGAAGTTCAGAGTTTTTTGAATCAGTTTCACGAGAAAATGAAAATCTTTGGCATTATTTATCGAGATGATCGTGGAAAGAATCAAAAGACACTTGAAGAACTAGAGATTGTACCACTATATAGAAAGGTTGTAATAGAGAACCTAGTTGTTGAAGATTATGTTCAGGGCCCAGTAGTAGATGAATTGAATAAACTTGGGGAAATGTGGGTTTTTGGAAAAGATGTGAAAGGACGTGAAGTTTATATTAAAATAATGATGGGTGGTGTGGGTTGCCAGACCATCTGCATCTCATTCCATTTAGCTGAGCATCCATTAGTATATCCATTTAAAGGTGAGGAGGATCAATCATGAAAAGTCCATTTACCGGTAAGGAAATGAAGCGAGTGTACGAGAAACGTACATGGAACTTCCGAGGTGAGCAGTATGAATATGAGCATATGGCCTGGCTATGCGAAGATACTGGTGAACAGTTTACCGATGATGAAAGCGATACAGCTGGATTTATTCAAGTAACAAATCAGTATCGGGCGAAGTATGGTATTCCATATACGGATGAGATAATAGCTGTCCGTCAACGTTACGGAATCAGTGCAGCTAAGATGTCGCTTATTCTAGGTATTGGAGTAAATCAATATCGGTTGTATGAACAGGGCGAAGTTCCCAGTGTATCCAATGGAAGAATGATCCGCTCTATCATGAATCCCAAGGTTATGCTAGATATGGTGGAAAGTTCCAAAAACGAATTAGCAGAGTCGGAATACGAGAAGATAAAGAATAAAGTGCAAGCCATTATAGCAAGCAGTGATGCTTATAAAATGGAGCAGTATGAAACAAATAGGATTTTCAACACACCTCGCGGACCCGAAAATGGATACGCACAACTGTCCCTGGTTAGGCTAAAAAACATCATGCTTTATATATTAAACAGGTGTGATGACGTCTGGTGTACTAAAATGAATAAACTATTGTTCTACGTCGATTTTATGTCGTATAGAGAACGCGGTATGGCTATGACTGGCTTGTCCTATCGTGCCATAGACTTTGGCCCTGTTCCTGAGAGATGGGATAGAGTTTATAGTGAGTTCCCAGAGGTAAGACAAGAATTACGTCAGGTAAAAGACTTTGAAGGTAATGTCTTGATTGGTTTAGAAGAACCAGACGTAACTTTATTTACCGATACCGAATTGAAAGTTCTAGATACCATTTGCATGAAATTTGGGAAACTGACATCCCGTGAGATTTCCCGAATCAGCCATGACGAAAATGCCTGGCTCAATCATAAGGACAAGCATGAACATATACCTTTTGATGATGCATTTAAGATTAAGGCTATTTGAAAATGAATAACTTGAATGAAATATTTGTAGCTACTAAAGATAAAGAATACGTATTGGCTAAGATAGACGGTCTATGCCAAAAGTATAATAACCGTAATGGAATAAACTATGAGCAACGGAAAGCTTTATTCAGAAACTACTGCCATGATACGTTGGAAGTCTTTAATGAATGCTTTGTAACATCTATGTTGGGAATTTCCAGGTGTAAAAAGAGAGTAGAGAAATTTCAAAAATCTGCCAATGTTAACATAGATGCAGCAACATTGGAAATACTGAAGCTGCTAGTAGATTTGAAGGAACTTGTATCATCGATGGTGCCTATAAAAGACTTGCCTTCTTGCAAGAAATTGATAGGATTATCTGCTGAAGATATAATTGCAAAAGCCAAAGACTTAGAAAAATCTGGCATTGTGAAAGTAGGGGTAGGAGCTCTTCTTTTGAAATCAAAAATTAATGATGTGGTTGAAATAGAAGATGTCAGAGATTACTATCAAAGAAATTTAGAGGAATTGTTAAGCGAAATCAAGATTAAAGGGGATAAAGGTGAGTCAATAAGTCTGATAGAGCAATTCTTACTAGATAAGTTCAATGCAGAAATTGGCTATTGTAATTTAGCCCTGATTAAGGCAGGAATAGGCATTACTAAAGAGCTAAAAGATTTGGCCGAAATCGGTAAGAAGCATATAGAAAGGTATGAGGAAAATAAGTTTGTTGCTGTTTTGCTTCTGAATTGAAGTGTGTTAATACACTTAAGGTATGAATATAAATTCTACCTGTGTAAATAGCATCCGCTTCAAAATCTGATCTTTATGTTTCCAGTAGTTAGCAAAGTAAGTTTTCTATAACTCTAAACTCAATTTGCAGCATAACCCCCTTGTTCTTCAATAGTTATAGGACTTATAAGCAGAGTTCAAGATGAATTAGCAAGAATATAAAAAGAATAAATAAATGTAAATTATCTCTATTTCTAGATATTTATTAAAAAATGCTAAAAAGAGGCAAAAGAAGCCTATAAAAACAAAATTAGTCACTAAATTTACAAATTAAAAAGACCAGTAAAGCAAGATGAAAAAGAGCAAACGATTTACTGTAATAGACCTTTTTGCTGGTGCAGGAGGCCTTTCGCTAGGCTTATATCAAGCTGGGTGGCATGGTTTGTTTGCTATAGAAAAGAATGACTTTGCTTTTGAAACGCTAAAATACAATTTGATTGATAATAAGAAACACTTCGACTGGCCTGATTGGCTGCCCATTACAAACCACGATATCAATGAGGTTTTGAAGAACTATTCGGCACAACTTGAAACATTACGAGGCAAGGTAGATTTGGTTGCGGGGGGACCGCCATGTCAGGGCTTTTCAATGGCAGGCAAGCGAATAAAAGACGACATTCGTAATCAATTGGTGTTTTCATATATAAAGTTCATTAAATTGGTGCAGCCAAAAATGATCCTTTTTGAAAATGTCAAAGGATTTACTTATGCATTCAACAAGAGGAAGAAGGATGGTGTGGAGCCTTATTCTCAGATTGTCATCAATGCTCTCGAAGGATTAGGGTATGCTGTTAAACCACATGTGATTGATTTCTCAGAATATGGTGTTCCTCAGCGTCGTAAACGTTTCATTCTTGTTGGAATTAAGGATGGGCTGTCCACTCCGGATAGATTTGAACAATTACTTAAAGAAAATCGTGATGCTTTCTTAAAAGAAAGAGGTCTTAGCGCTACTGTCACTTTGAAAGAAGCTATATCAGATTTACTTCGTAGCAATGGTGAACTGCCGACCCCAGACCGTAAAGGGTTTAACTCTGGGAAATATGGCAAATGCAAATCAGCCTATGAAAAACTGATGCGTGGTGATTATCCAGAAACGCACGATGTTCCTAATAGTCATAGCTTTGCACATCATACAGCTGTAAAAATGAATTGCTATAAACGCTTATTAGCTGAATATCCAGAACGTGGCAAGCGTATTGATGGTAGGGCTCGTGAAGGGTGGGGAATTAAGCAACGTGGTATTACAGTTTTAGACCCAAATACAGTTTCACCAACTATTACAGGACAACCAGACGATTATCTGCATTATTCTGAACCTCGTATTATGACAGTTCGGGAGTGTGCCCGTATCCAATCTTTCCCTGATTGGTATGAGATACAAAAGAAATATACAACTGGTGGTCAGATGCGTAAGGTAGAAGTGCCCCGTTATTCACAAGTAGGTAATGCAATACCTCCGTTGTTTGCAGAGCAGGCGGGTAATGTATTAAAACAGATATTGCAGTATGAAGGATAATTTGCAATTTCGTGTCAGTGCAGAGTTGAAGAACATTCTTGGAAGGGATTTGATTACAAGTCCCGATATAGCCATTTTGGAGTTGGTCAAGAACTCATACGATGCCCATGCCACAAAAGTCGAAATCACTTTTGATGATGATTATCTTTCAATTGCTGATAATGGTAAAGGTATGTCTCGGAAGGATTTGGTAGACAAATGGCTTTTTGTTGCCTATTCTGCCAAAAGTGACGGGTCAGAAGACAAATCTTATCGAAGTAAGTTTAAACGACATTATGCTGGAGCAAAAGGTATTGGCCGAATGTCGTGTGACCGATTGGCAAAGAATCTGATTCTGACAACTCGAAGTGCTGATGAAAATAAGACAGAAATTCTTCATGTAGACTGGAGTACTTTTGAGCTTAGTAAGCAAACTGAATTTGATACGATAAACATTCCACATGAAACAATAGATACTATTCCATCTTTCCCTTTGTCATCTACCACTGGAACAATATTGGAGTTTTCTAGTCTTCATCTTTCCTGGTCACATGAAGACATTAAGCGCCTAAGGAAATATTTGGAGAAAATGATTAATCCCTTTTCTGGAACAGACGATGATTTCCAGATAGAGATTATTGCTCCAAAGATGAAGGAAAAGGACGAAAAGGTAAATTCTGAACATGATGTAATCAATGGAGTAATTGAAAACTCTATTGTAGATGTTTTGAAACTCAAAACTACCCAAATAGAAAGTAGTATAGAGGATGGAATGATTCATACAACTTTAGTAGACAGAGGAAGTCTTATGTATGAGATTGAAGAGCCTAATCAAGAGTTTTCATCATTAAGTTCAGCCTCTGTTAGTCTGTTTTTTTTGAATCGTGTGGCAAAATATAATTTTACAGCCCGGATGGGTATAGAACCCGTCAATTATGGAAATGTTTTCCTATTTAGGAATGGATTTAGAATACTTCCTTTTGGGGAGTATAATGATGACAGTTGGGGATTGAACCAAAGGCAACAACAAGGTTATAATCGCCGAATCGGTACTCGTGATTTGTTTGGGCGAGTTGACGTTGAAACGGACAATCCGGAATTGATCAAAGAAGTTTCAAGCCGTGATGGCGGTCTGATTAAGACAACTGCATCTCAACAGTTGATGGATTATTTTACAATGATTCATAAGCGCCTAGAGCGTTATGTGGTAGGAGTGTTATGGGGTGAGGGATTTTTAAGAAAGGATTATTTTGTTAATCAGGCTTCAGCAGTAAATGCACGTAAGCAGTTGGAAGGAGATAAGGATTCTGATACGGCAAAGCATCTGTATGAGAATATCGGTAGCAAAGTTGATTTCCTTCAACTCATAAAATCTTTGGTAAACGACAAGACTATTAATGTAATTCAATACAATGAGAATCTGGCAAACATCATTTCTAATCCTTCAGAAACAGATGTAATACAGGCACAAATGCTTGACGATGTCCGTAAGTTAGCAGAAAAGACTAACGATGCTTTCTTGCTTAGCAAAATTCAAGAGTTTGAAAAACATTTGGATGATTTGCGCCGTAAAAAAGAAGTAGCAGAGCATGAAGTAGAAGCGGTAAGGAAAAAGGCAACGGAAGAAGAACGGAAAAGGAAGAATGCAGAGCGTGAGCGCGATGTCCAAATACAGAAAAACAAATATTTGGCAGCAACAAGAAATACGACAAAGGATGTGCAAGATCTGATTCATGTTATATTGATTTCTTCCAATGATGCGTTGGGTGTTATATCGACGGCTAAAAAACAATTGGCGAATAACGAGATAAATGATTTAAGGGTTACTTTAGATGAATTTGAATACCATATAACTAAAATCAATAAGCTGTCAAAACTGATAACGAAAGCTGATTTGTCACTATTGTCACAATCTGGTCTTATTGATATCCAGACTTATATCAAAGAATATCTAAGTAACTTCAAGAAAACTTTCAATGTTCAGTATCATTCTGACGTGTCGGAACCTTTGGAAAAGAAAATATCTATATTAGATTTGTCGATTGTGCTAGACAACTTAAAGAGTAATTCAGAGAAAGCCGGTGCAACGGAGTTAAGATTAGATTTCTCTCGGAATGGTCGTACATATATAGTAGATTTCAGTGATAATGGTGAAGGAGTTGATTTAAACTTGTATACACCAGAAAACATTTTTGATGAAGGGGTAACCAATAGGCGTGGTGGATCTGGAATAGGGTTGAGCACAATACGAGAACGAATGAGAGAGAATCTTAATGGAGATATTGCTTTCCTTGGGAATGGATTACATTTCAAGACTGGGGCTACTTTCCGTTTAACATTCAAATAATGAATATGAAGACAAAAAGATGCATATTAATAATTGATGATAAACCTCAAGGGGCTGTAGCTAAGGGGATTTCATCAAAGTTATCAAATGAATTTGATATAGATTTCATTTGTATCCGAACTTCTGCTGCAGAATTGAAAAAAGATGATTCTGAGGATGTGGACTCGGACAAACTGATGGCAGAAATTGAATCTAAAATAAGTGGCAAAAGTATATATCTTGCGTTAACTGATTTTGATTTGGAATGCGATTACCTGAATGGTTTTGATGTTATTCGGATGGTTCATGAAATACGTGAAAAGATTAATTTCTTTATTTATTCAGGTAATTGGGAAAAAGTAATAAAGTTTGTTATTGGGCAAGACTATAAGCAAGCATCTATTGAAAAACTAGTCGATGGTATCAATACACTGATACACAATAAGATTATAGACTGTATAGATAGATCTGACTATCAGGAGTTGCTTATAAAATATTTGAGGAAAAATAAGGGAGACTCCATTGAGTATCGCTTATCCGCTTTGCTACGGGCTAACGGTGAAATAAAGTTCGAATCATGTTTTCCCGAATTTAAGGGTAAAACATTCAATGAGATAGCTGATTTGATAGAAGGCCAGTCAGATGCACGTACTGAAGAATGGATAGAAGCCGTTCTGACACAAACAATATCATATCTTGTAAATGTGAATCAATGAGTAAGATAGTTTGCATATATCCTCAAGATAGCACAACAAATTTTCTTCGTCCATTGTGTGATTACATTTGTACAACATTCAGTGCTATAGAAGTGGGTTATGATACAACTAGTGATAATGATCCTTTGGAAACAATCTATAATGAAATCAGAGATGCCCAGATTGTATTCTTTCTTGGACACGGAATGAGTTCTTGTCTCTATGCAAGTGTTATTGATAACGTAAAGATATTCAACAAAGATAACATTTCATTATTGAGTGGAAAGCATTTATTCTTATTAGCTTGTAATTCTGATCAGTTTATTAGAAACTTCAAACTTTCTAATGCTATTGGATTTGGTTTTTTGCCCACAAGTGAAGATGATGTGAGGAATACAAAACAATATCATAAGATGGACATATTTAATACAGGAGTCCTCGATATTGGCTGTTTTAATAAAGCATTAGTAAATTGCATCATAAACACTCTGGTTGTAGATACAATGAAAGATTTTCATTTGTTCAAAGAGCGTATGTTGTTCAATACATGCCGAGAGATAGTAGATTGTCTTTTAAAAAAGGAATCTAAAAATTATCGAATAGTTGCAGATGAGCTATATTATATGTGCAAGGATATGGTTTTCACATAAAGCCAGCAGAATTTAAGCTATTCTCTTTATCTATTATTACATTTCTCTTTACTAACATTTTCTAAGTAGGTTACTAGAAACGCCTTTTTAAATAACAATTGTCTTGGAGTAATGAAAAAAATAACTTCACGGCGTTTTTCTGTTAAGCAAAAAGTTTTATATAATCTTCAGATTAAAAATATGGTAAAGCTTAGCACTCTATTGGGCATGATTAGCATATAAAGATATGATAGTTATACCAAGTATTGGAATAGTAACAGAATTATTTCAAGATCTTCTCTTGTTAAATAGAATTATAGGACAACAATATTTCGTTGGTACGCTTGTAGGAAATTCAACTCACTCTTCATTAGAATATTGCTATAAGACCAAGAATGTCATATTGTATCCAGAAATCAAGAAATTTTTCAGTAACAAATAATTTATAATAAACTTTTTGTAAATTTGCGACATGTGCTAAGTGGTATGTTGCTAGATAATAACCATATCATTTATGCTATGGTAGAATCAATTTCGAAACCTAACACCTTGACAATCTAAATTCATTTTTAGGTAACGCTTATATTTGCGATGATAGTGAACTTGAAACTGATAAAGGTGCAAATTATGTGAAGGAGGAGCTGATATGAATTTAACAGAAATATTTGTAAACAGACTGAAAATTGAATCTAAGGTTGTTACCATAGACAGTCTATTTAATGAAGATAAGGTAAAAAAGACTCAGTATGCTCCACCTTACCAGCGTAATTATGTTTGGGACAGTGAGAAAGCTACATATTTCTTGGAAAGTATTTTGATAGGAACAGAGATTCCTCCACTTATTTTTTTCCGAAGTAAAAAGGGTGTGGAAATCATAGATGGTAGACAGCGCTATGAAACGATACTGAGATTTATACGAGGTGAACTCCGTCTAAGCAAAGCAGGCTTAAAGAAATTAGATGTGCTTAATATAGGTAAAAAAACATTCAGTTCATTGTCAGACCGGCTCAAGACTGATTTTCTAGATACTAAATTGCGTTTGATAGAATTTAGTTTTGCCTCAGACGATGGGTTAACTCAACAGGATGTTGACTCCGTTAAACAGGAGATATTTAAGCGTTATAATTCAGGTATTACACCTCTTAAAAATGTTGAAATAGAGAAAGCTATTTATTTTGATGACGACCTGAATTCGTTTTTTAAAGAGAAGTTAAAGAATCAGAAGTTTCATGAACAATTTGATAGACTCTTTAAATATGAAAATAAAAAAGTTGAGGTATCGCTTCAAAAGATACGGCAGCTATTAGTCATACACAAGATTCCTATTAAATACTACTCAATAGCTAAGCAGAAGGTTACTGACAAGTACTATGACTTGTTGTCATCCCAGATTAAACCAGAGCAGTTTGAGGACTTATTTGTTTCTTTTGAAAAGAAGTTGAATCTTTTAGATGAAATTCGTGTGAAAGTAGATAACACTGAGGTTCCGTATAACAGACTGATGTCAGAAGTTTTGTTTTGGGCATTCTCCATTTTAGAAGATAATGGCATAGAATTGCCGGAAAAGAAGTCGGAAGAATTGGCAGAATTTGCCATCCATATCTTAGACAACTTATGGGTTTTTAAAATGGATAGAAGTTCGTTTTCACAACAAATTGTTGACAGATATGAACTGATAGCCAATCATTTAGAGAACGCTTATGGAATCAATAAAAACCTGTATATAGAAACTAATGAACATTTTAAGCAGAGAAACCGTGAATTAAGTCAGACAAAAGGAGATGAAACTACCAACTATCAGGAACTACGTATCAATAAGCCAGAACCCATTACATACACTATTAACGATATCTGTCGTGAAATGGGTCGCAAACGTTTCCTTATACGTCCCCCATACCAGCGTGAGGAAGTTATCAATAGAAAAAAATCATCTGAGATTATAGAAAGTCTTTTGCTAGGAATTAAACTTCCACCCATTTTCATCTTTAAGCATGAAGATGGTGTTTGGGAGGTAATAGACGGGCAACAGCGCATTCTTAGCATTCTTGCTTATCTAGGCAAGGAATATTTGAATGAGGAAGGTGAGATGGCAAAATCGAAAAAAGATAGTTTTCCTTTACTGTTAAAAGATAGTATTTTAACAAATCTAAATGGTAAAAAGTTTACAGAGTTAGATGAAGATCTGCAGGATAAAATTACTGACTTTGATTTATGGATTATAGAGATAAACGAAATGAATAATCCAGATTTTGAGCCCTTGGATTTATTTATCCGTCTAAATAACAAACCTTATCCTATCAAGGATGATACATTTGAGATGTGGAATTCCTATTTAGACAGAGGACTGATTGATACCATTAAGACTTCTTATAAGAATAATGCAGGTTGGTTCTATATGCGAAAAGCAAATACACGCATGGAGAACGAGAACAATTATACGGTACTTTCTTACTTCAATTTTCTAGAAAAGAACCAACATGATATATCAGAAAAAGGGCCATTGGATATATATAAAATAGGAGGGCGTATTGCTATACGTCTTCGCTCGAAAGGTGATGTTTCAAAACTCCTAGAAAATGCAGAAAAAAAAGATGCATTTGTTGCCGCTATAAATAATCTCGAATTTACATTTATTAGCAATTTAAAGGCCCTATTGACTGATGATAAAGATGGTAATGATAAATCTCTCACCCAAACTTTAGACGAAATTTTTGGAATGGAGAACTACAGACGAACTCAGCAAGGTTTTTATGCTCTCTGGCATTTTCTCAAAGGGCTTGATAGGAATAGTTTATGTAACAACAAGAAAGAGATTCGGATTCAGCTAAAGAATCTTTTCAATATGATGTCATCGGACATAAGTGTGGAGGATTTTAACAAGCATGTTGATGACTTTCGTACACAGTATAAGAAAGAAGTTTCTGAGATGGTTGAAGCTCGGCTTGGAGATATTGTGGACTTGGTATCCTTCGAAGGAAATAGTATAGAGAAATTATCGAATATAGATTTTTATATAAAGCGTGACAATAAGTCTAAAGAAAGAATAGAAATAGAATATGTGACTCCTATGAATTTGGAAGCGTATTATGGTTGCAAAATTAATCGTTTGGGAATTATTCCGAATTATGTTGCTGCAATATTACGAAGTAGTCATGTTTATAGAGAATATGATTTCCAGATTAGGAATGTTTCTGTTACCAATCTAAAAGATATAATAATACCATATATCTTATTATCGAAACAGGAAGTTTTCGATAAGGTGATGGCATATACAAAGACTAGGGACTATATTCAGAGTCGTTTCTTTTCCAATGTCTTAGATTGGATGACAGAAGAATTATTCTATCATAAATTATTTGAATATCAGTGCGTTAGCTTAATTGATAAGGCTGCATTGCTAGAAAATATAAATGGAGCAACAGAAGAAGTAAAGGATAACTTTATTTCAAAGGTATATCATCGCATTATTAATGAAGTTAGCGGTTTGAAGGCAGAGTTGATAGCTGCTCAGGGTGTAATGGGATCAAATGAAAAATAATGAAGAGGATTACTAAGATTGAAATAGAAAACTCACGTGCTTACTATGACCGTTTGACCTTTTCTCTGGAGAAAGGTGAGAACTTGCTGATTTATGGAGAAAATGGCAGTGGAAAAACATCTTTGTATAAGTCGCTAAATGATTTCATTCAGAGCTTTTATACACAGGTAGAATATGTAAATAACCGCTATAAACCAGCAGGGGATGTTGGTGAAGTGATGCTTAGTATAGGAGATCTCATTGATTCTACGGGAGAGATAGATCATGTCATAGACTATAGATTTGCAGAAGGTGTGGACAACACAAATATTGCTGATACTTCATTTCTGAAGGCATTAGCATTGACGAAAGGATTTCTAACTTATAAGGATTTATTAAAAGTGTATTTGTATGAGGAACACAATCCAAACCTGTTTACATTCTTTATAAATCACCTCCTCAAAGATCATATTGCTACTGATCAGGGATTAAATAATTCCTTATCTTTAGAATGGGAAGAAATCAATTTAAATATATTTAATGTTCATAATCGCAAGGAGTTAAAACACCAGCGTGGTCTTCAGAAACTTAATGAATTTGAAAGGATATTAAGGTCTGTATTGGGCAATTTGTTTACAGTGGTGAACCATTTTCTAACAAAGTATTTTGTCAATTTTAATCTACAAATAGAGTATGACTTAAAACCTATGTCTTTAAATTACGGTACTCTAGGTAAAGAAAACTGGAGCCTGGTTCAAGACTTAAGGTTGAAAATATCTAGCGGAAATACCTTAATTGAAGAATTTACTGAAGGATTAAATGAAGCAAGACTTTCAGCTGTAGCTATCTGCCTATATTTAGCAGCATTAAAAGCCAATCCAGGCAAGGAGTTACATTTGATGTTCTTAGATGACATTTTTATTGGTATCGATTCTTCTAATAGATGGGCTATCATGGAAATCCTTGAGAATGAATTTAAAGATTTCCAAATTATTATGGCTACCTACGATCGTTCTTGGTATTTTTTTGCAAAGAACTATCTTACCAATAAACAAAAAAGGAAGTGGAAGTTTGTAAACTTGTATTCTTTGCCTAAACAAGTTAACAATTTGTCGTTTACTATCCCTATTTTGTCTGAAGGAACATCAGAATATGATAAGGCTAAAGAATATTTGCATGACCATCGAAATGTGGATTTACCAGCTGCAGCCAACTATTTCAGGAAAGCCTTGGAAGAATTGATTAGTGATAAGCATTTGCCTAAAGAACTATTTTTAAGTGATGATTATTCGTTGATACCAGGGTATAAATTGACCAAACGGGTGGGGGCATTAATCGACCTGTTTCAGAAGATAGGAGAGAATGTTACTCATATTATGACTATAAAGTCCTTTCTCCATCCTTTAATACACCCTTTATCTCATTATGAGGAAGAAGCACAGGTGTATCGGAATGAGCTTATAGCTGTGGAGGAGGCTATAAAGGAACTCTATGGCCAGATTGAAAATTTCGGAAATAAATGCCGTCTACTTTTAGGACGTAACAATAGAGTTGAAATACGCTATGAGACTGAAGATAAGTCCTATAAGTCGAAATACCATATACAGATGGATGATAATTTGTGGGTGTATAAGGATGAAAATGGTGTAGCTCATCTTACTAGATGTGCTTGTAGGTGTGTTCATATGGAAGGTTTAGAGAATGGAGTTGAACTTAAACCTTTCAAACCTGATTATGGGGTGAAAGACTATGAGGAATTACGTTACACTTCGCTTGATGAAGCATTACAGAAGATATATGATTATGAAGTAGGGGTTAAACGACATGATGTGGTAGCTTATACAGATTATGCTAATGTGTTCAGATTAATAAGCCGGAATCAGTTTGAACCTTTAATGAATAAGTTGAGTGAAATACTGGAAACTATGTAAATAAAAAGATTAATTATTATAGAGTATGAATCAAAAATATGTTGCTCCAGAAAGAGATAGACGATCTTTTACTTGCCCACATTGTCATACACTTTCATTGATGACTTTTAGTTTTCACCATCATAATGAAGACAAACAGGTGGTTTTAACACATGCTGGCCAAGAATTAAAAAATGAACTTCATATTGCACGATGTGTTAATTGTGGAAAGAAGATTATATGGATTAACGATGAATATGTATATCCAGATATTGTAGCGGAAGAACCGAACGGCGATATGCCAGAAAGTGTATTGCAACTTTATAATGAAGCAGGTTTAATATATAATAAGTCTCCAAGAGCTGCATGTGCATTGTTACGTTTAGCTATTGATAGACTGTGCAATGAATTAGGTGAAACGGATAGAGATATAAACAAAAATATTGGTGCTCTTGTAAAGAAAGGTTTACCACAATCTGTGCAACAAGCATTAGATGTAGTTCGTGTAGTTGGTAATAAAGCTGTTCATCCTGGAATGATTTCATTTGATGTAGATGATAAGAATACAGCAGTAATGCTTATGCGTCTTTTAAATATTATCACTGAACGATTGATAACTGAGCCTAAAGAAATTAGTTCTTTGTACGAAAGTTTACCAGAATCTATTAAAGAGTCGGTAGAAAGGAGAGATTCATAAATTATCTTTTTTTTCGGGCAGTTTTTCTCCTTACTAATTAAGGAGTCAGTTCAATGACTTTGGCATAGCAATTGCTTTTATAATAAAGCAGCGTTGCTTTCGGCTGTATAATTCGAAAGCTCTTAAAATAAAAGGAAACAATGGCTACAAATCCACCCAAGGGAGATGGGCATCGTAATGGTTCAGTTCGTAGACGCTCTCAGGCATTTAACCCAAAAACAGGGCAATGGGTTAAGAGAGATGCTGACACTGGACGTTTTATTGGCGTCAAAGAGGATGGGACTCCATTTAAGGGAGTACGTAAAGAACGTTAACAATAATGGCGCGTCTTAAATAGGCGCGCCATTATTGTTTAAATTTTATTTCTCTCCCTCTCACAAATACCTCATAACAGGAGATTGATAGTTATTTAATGATGTTTAAAATGCCTTATTCTTCTTTTTATACCAGCTTAAAAAATTATTTGCTGGCATAATCAGATTTCAAAACATTTTAATTTCTGATTTGAAAAAAGTGACAGTTATTTATTGATATTGTTGATGATGTCTTTGACCACGCTCCAGCTTTTTAGCTTTTCTTCAAAGGTAATAGCCATTGAGTTAGAGGTTGATGGCAAAGAAAGGATCTTATATTTCTGACTTAAATCAGCTATAGAATAGTTCTTCTCAAATACTTGTGTGGTCTTGCCAGTACCATTTAAGATAATCGTTGTTATTGTAGGGTGGAGGAATAAAAACTTCTCGATTTCATTTGGCACATAGTCTTTTATGCTAGTATCGAGGCTACCCTCCCTATCTGCTTCTTTCATACAATCCCATAGAGATATATGATGGCTGAAGAGAAATTCTTTATCGGTCATATTCTTTTCTCTTTCAAATAGACATTCCATAATCTTGAAGAAAGAATTATGAGATTTATCTTGATAATATGCTTGGACAGATAATGACTTTTCGCCTGGGAATGTTCCAAGAATCAAGACGTATGGATCTTTGCCACTCCATGCCTCTAATCCTGCTTTCATCTTAGTGGTAACCTTGGGGGCTGTTTGTGATGTATGTAGAGCAGTAGAGGATACTGCAGTCTTGCTATCAGAAACCTTTATTCTTCCCGATTCTATGAGCTTGTAAAACTTTTCTTCAGTCATATCATAAACACCAAAGTCATCAAAGCCATAAAAGCCTAAACTTCTCATTTCGGCTCTAATCTGCTTTTGTTCCTCCCTATTGGCCATACAACGCAGCCTGATTAATTCCGCTATTCTTTTAATCTCGTCTTTTTTAAAAACATTCTTTCCTTTCATATCTTTTCTTTCTTTGTTGTCTGTAAAGTAGCTCTTTTGTTATCCCTGAGGATGATAGTTTTATGCAGCAAAAGTAAGTAAAAATTGCTTCATTAAGAAGATATAGTCCTTTTTTTGCAAGTTGATGAGCTTGTATTATATAAAAACAAGTTATTATGCTTGTATTAGTAACAAACAAGTTCAAATTGGCATTAGGGAGTTTTTCGAGGGTTAGTCTTTGTCATTATTATTTCTCAAAAGCCCATTTGTATTCACTTTTTCTAGGCAGAGGGTATAAACTTTTACGGCATCTTTGTTTTGAATAGCTTGAACAAATGGTTCATTAAAGTAATGGGATGTCTTTCTATTGGCAAAGTCCTATCCCAAAGTGGGTCTGAAAGTACTTTACTAACAAGAATATAGGCCTGGTTCTACAGAGAATTACACTCCCAAACGGATAATTGTATCTAATATCTTCTATTATATGAATAAAGTTTTTTTTAAAAAATTAAGCAGGGAGATGAAAAACTACTTATATAGAACAATTGTGAATCACATAAGGAATGAAATAATTAGTGATAACAAAAATGAGTTAATAAAATAGTTATTTTAATTACATGAACTTATTATTCAATATTAAATTTTAATACTTTTTACATAAGTAATGACTTCATCAACTCTGTCATCAAAAGCAGAACGTCTAAATAGTAATTGAGGTGTAGTTATTTCTGGGAATTTTACATTTGCTTCTATCATCACTGGTTCATCCTTTTCATTTAGGGCAATGTCCCAACCAATAAATCCTAATTCAGGAAAGAACTTAACATGATTATTCATTGCGAATTCAATAGCAGATTTAACTTCGGGAATATAAACATCTTTGAAACAAAGTCCTTCACGTGTCTGTTGCACAATTTTATCGGGCGTTGGGATAAATCCGTCATGATAATCAATAGCTAAATCTCTAAAATGTCCATCAGGGTCTATTCCGACTGCATATCCATTACTTGTTAAATTATCAACAAAACTTCCTTTTTGCCCAAATTTTAGATAAGTACTACAACATGTAACACAGCCATTTAAGTATAATGTCGATATGCGAAATGTATTAACAGAATCTGGATTAAATATTGCTGTCTTTTTAGATTGTCTCAATGCTTCTTGAATAAGAAAATCTGATGGATATTCTTTTTCTAACTGTTCAAATGAGAAGCTGCTTGGATCTATTTTTTTTACACCTCGGCCACCATATGAATCTTTGGTTGGTTTTATAAAGCAGACTTTTAAATCATTGTATTTTTTCTTTACATCACTAAGCTCTATGATGTTATTATTTTCATCGAAGTATATACCATGTGTTCTTCTAAGAAGAGTTTTAGGTTGTTTGATGCTTGAGAAATATATTGGATAATATAATTTATTATATGCAGGATACCTTATGTTCTGAGGGTTCAGACGATCAATGATATCATAATAATAAATATCTAAGGCTACCAGTTTAGGATCAAATAAGTCAAATGCTTTATAAAATGCATACCATTCAAAATAGATATTTGGTTCTAAATCACTCCATTGTTTTTTTAATAATTCTTTTTCTTTTGTATTTAACTTTATATTTTTGCTTGGAATGAAATCTGCACTATGTTTGTTTATTAACATTCTTCGAGTTTTATCCAATTTACGTCTTTTCCAATAATTTGCAAAGAATTTATATGATATCTCTTTAAAATGTAATATGATGCTCATAGATTTAGTTTTTATGACTATTTTAAACGGATCTTATTTATAGATCCATATATTCTTTAATTAATTTCTTTAATCCTCCATGACACACTTGAGGGCCATTTATTTCCCAATTGTCATTACCTTCAATGAAAGTAGGACCATTTTCTGTTATGGCTATATCCCAACCAATTGAATGTATATCAGATAAGAAGGAATGGAAATAAAGAGCTAATTGAACTGCTTGTTGAAAAAATGGAATTAAAAAATTAGAAAAATTTATATTTGAGTTTGGATGGCTTTCAACTTTTGTACCAAAAGCCGGTTTTTGAAAACCATATTTTAATAATTTCCCAGTTTCCATGTTTATGCCTACAGCAATACCCCCCTGTGATGTGTTATCAACAAAGGATCCGTTCGTTCCAATACGTAATATAGAAGGGAATAATGAGATTCCTCCTTCTTTATTCCTGATAGTTATAAGTCTCATTGTGTTTATAGAACTAGGATTTAACATAGACATTTCTTTATGCTGTTCGATAGCTTCCTGAAATATGTAATTGCCTTGTTTTATTAATAACTCTAGCTCCGCAGGTTCTATTCTCTTATCTTTTACATACAATTGATGTTCAAAAATTCTCAATTTAAACACATTTTCACCACATTCACCGTCAACTTGTTTGCAAAACAAAGTATTGTTTTCAAGTTTAATTATATCCTCAAAAGTTGATTCAATCAAAGAGGTATTACCTTCCTCTATACGATAAAGTTTTGAATTGAGATAATAAAATAAAATTTTTGGAGTTGGGATATTAAGACTTTTTGCAACTACAGCAAAATAAAATTTATTTCTTAAAATAGCACAACTATTGTTATATGGGTGGCTTTCATAGTTCAAATAGTTTCTTCTTTTCATGAAGGGAACATAATTAACATAAGCACTATAATCACTACCTCTTAAAACATCCAAGCCATACATGTAATAATATCGCTCAACTTTTCCGTATCTTATATAATTAAATATCTGATCTTTCAGAATCACAATCTTACTTTTCTGTTTTTTTTCTGGGTAATATGTTTTACCGCCAATAATATATTGGATAAAATTTAATAGGTAAACAGGAAAAACAAGAAAACGTTTAAATTGTATCATATTAAAATAGTAGTTTTTTGAATAGTTTCACACCCAAAACTTAACATTAGGCTTTTCTATATTAATATTGTTGGCTTTATCCTTGAATTGCTCATAGATACGTGATGCAAATACAATATCGTGTAGGCCTAAGCCTATATTATAACTTATGATTCTTTCTTTATCGGAAGTCCTTCCTTTGTCTTTTCCGGTTAAAACATCAGAAAGTTCTGCAAAATAGCGGAATTTATCAAAATACTTAAAACCTTTTACATGACCAGTATCATCAGCAAACACTTTATCGAAGAACAAGTCGCAATTTTGGAATCCACGGGTATGTACTGGGACTAATAATAAACCTTCTTTATAAACTTCGTCATTTTCGCAAACAAGATTAGGGGATGCTGTTACGCAGTGGTACAATACATCAGATGATGAAATTAGGTCTTGAACGTCATTGACAATATCAAATGTTACATTTGGATATTTGCTAAATCGTTCTATAAACTTCTCTGCTTGATCTTTGTATCGCAACAATAAGAATTTGTGAGGTATATTAGGTTCTGATTCTAACAGACAAAGTGCTGTAGCTCTAGCAGTATTGCCAAGTCCTGAGAAACCGTAATAGTGTGCATTGCTCTTTTTAAATAATTTAGTAGCAAATGCTGCTACAGCACCTGTTCTCATCATTGTAATCCAATCTGCATCCATCATGGCAAGTAGTTCGCCAGTTTTAGCATCGTAGAGTAAAATGTCCCCTCCGATACTAGGTGTAGCATTTGCAATCCTATGAACCACCTTTACTCCATAATATTGTTTCTCTTTTTCATAAGGGAGAATGACAGGCATAGTATTAAAGAAATCATCTCCTTGAGGATGAATACTTATTTTGGGAGGTAAAAGTGCTTGTCCTTTTTTGCTGAAACTGTCTTTTATCCATTCCATGCATGTGGCAGGAGATATGTTTAAACTATTTATTAAATTAAAACTGAACGTTTTCATGATAATAAAAGGAATAAATAAGTTATTTAATTATCTATTTTTTTGAATGCAGCAATCAGTTTTTCATTATCCTCATGGTTTCTTATGGCTATTCGCATATATTGTTTTCCATCTAAGCCCACTTTAGAGCTACAATCTCGTGTGAGGATGTTGAACTTTTTTAAGAGTTTAATCACTATTTCATTTGCTGTATAAGGAGGTAAA
The DNA here is from genome assembly GCA_002395835.1 of Bacteroidales bacterium UBA4293. GTDB lineage: Bacteria > Bacteroidota > Bacteroidia > Bacteroidales > Bacteroidaceae > Minthousia. The sequence continues at coordinate 22,697 of DGVD01000017.1, forward strand.
ACTTCACAAAGGAAGTAATTTGCCTGTGTAGGCATCACTCTTAAATATGAAATAGAATGCAAACCTTTTTCAAAACTCTTTCTTTCTTCTATAAATTTAGCACAAGCTAGTTTATAGTCCTTTTCATGTTTGGTGAAAATCTGCATGAAGAACTCTGCAAATGAATTTAGATTCCAAATGGATACTTGTTTTTTCATTTTGGAAATAAGGTCCTTATCTGCAGTACACATGACACCTAGTCTTAAACCTGGAACTCCATAAGACTTAGAAATACTCTTCATCACTATAAGATGTGGGTATGTTTCCAAGATCTTATCATCCAATAAACTATTTTGCTCATAGTCATCGCTGAAGTCCACAAAGCTTTCATCTACAATTAACCGAGTTTTATGCTTCTCTGCCCAATCTGCAAGTACCAGTATATCTGATTTTGGAATAAAGTTTCCTGATGGATTATCTGGGTTAATTAGAAGGAGGGATTTCACTGGATTCTTTGAAAAGAATTCTATTAAATCGTAAGTTGTGTAACGATAATTGATGTCTTCTGGAATAAAAGTGACGTGTCTGCTAGAATCTATACGATTAGGGTATTCTTCAAATGTAGGACGGGTAATTCCAATGGTCCCATCCAAATTTTCTATCAATGCTTTAATAAGTTCAGCAGCACCATTACCAGGAATAATGTATTCTTCTTTTACCCCGAAACATTTGCTGGCCAATAGAGTATTGACTTTCATTCCTGATGGATATTCAGTTAGCAAAGTCTTAAAATTAGCTTGCATCTCATCTACTATACCAGAAGAAGGGAAATATGGATTAACCAAATAACAATAATCCAGAATCTGTGGAAAACGCCAATAACCTCCATATCTACCATAGAACTTTCGCAGAAGATCTTTTTCATCGGCGAATATGGCTTCTGCGATATCAAGATCCTGCTTGTCATCTATTTCATACCATTTTTCACTGGTTATAGGCAAAGCTTTTAAGTCGTGACTATTTAAAAAAGAGATGATACGCAGTACATTTTCGTAGTATTCATTATTACCCACAGCCTTGCTGTAAGCTTCTAGGAAAGGAACATACTTTTGAGTAGAAAAATCCTTGCTGAATTTATAGATGTTGACCGTTTTATAATAAGAATCTACATCCTTATATTTAAAAGCCTGTTTAGGAATGAAATTGATGATGTTATTATCCTCATCTATACGGACCATTGTTCCGTCCATCCATGATTCATACTTAGCTACCAAAGCCAAATTTGGAAATGGGTTGTTTAATAGTAAATCAAACATTCCATCATCAAATATTAAGTCACTTTCTATAAGTAAAGTGTCATCTTCCTGCAATTGCTTTTTAGCTAATGCAAGAGAGTAGATGTTGTTAGTCTTGTCGTAGATGGGATTTGTAATAAATTCTATCTTCAGATTTGGGTGGATGTTTTCTATATGTGATATAAGATTCTCTCTTTCATATCCTACCACTATAATAACTCTTTCCAAATCTATTTTTTCCAGTTGCGCTAACAAGCGGTCTATTAATGGTATTCCATTGACAGGAACCATACATTTTGTATTGTGCTGAGTATATTCACCAAGGCGGCGCCCCATTCCGGCAGCCAGTATTATTGCTTGCATAATATTTAGTTAAATTATTTTATACAGAAGTTTTATTTGTTATTTAAATATAACTTTATAATATCCTAGGTTTTTTATAGATTCCAGTTAAAATAGGATAAGTCCATTAATCAGCAAAGATATATATCATATCAGTCAATATATTGTTTAGTCTACTGATAAAAGAGATAAAATTGAAGAGCCAATCATCACTATTTAAAATTGTGTGAATTTACCGCCTTTTAATATTAGTCAAATTATTTTAAGTATAATTTTATGGAAAATATCCCAGAACCGTTGGTAGGCGCTATCAGCATATCGTTATATACTGTCAATCCCTCAAATTCTTGATTAAATCCCATTTCCGAAATATTAATAGTCATGTAATCATCCTTATTGACAAGATCAATTACCCGAAAATAGTTTGTGTCGCCCCATGCAGGGACTCCATACAAAATATAAAGAAATCCTTTATGTATGACAGCACCTTGCTTATGCTTAGAATTCGTTACTTCAAATTGTTCTATTATATCATCATCTATTAAGTTTACATTTGGGTTATCGATAGAAGGCACATCAAATTTTGATATAAAAGTACCACCTTCGCTTTTCTTTTTGGATAAGACATACATATAGCCTTCTTCGTTATCTAACATCACTTGAGCCCAAAACATATGATTTGTATCGTTACCTTTTGGGAATGTTATATTCTGTACTTTTACAAAAGAAAAGATATTATTATTGTGGAAAATTCGATAAACTTGAACCTGATTGTAAGTCCCAGAACCACTACCACTTACATAGAGTAATGGGAATTCATCACCCTTTTCATAGAAGATATTACTAAATGACACATTGTTGCAATGATTAAGAGATATTGGCTCCATTGCTACTTTCTCGATAAATGATTTCTCCTTCAAATTGTAAATATAGACGTTGGCATTATGATCTTGAAACTGGAAAAGATAGTCTCCGTAACATGATGCTCCTTGAACAGAACCAGACGAGTTCTGCTTCATATATTTTTCTATTTTAATAACGACATCTTCAACTTCAGGAATAGAGTCTTGTTCCAGCTGAATTTCTTCCATAAAATCTTCAGTTTGGCAAGAAGAGAGAATGGATGTGCTTATTAGTACTATGAACAGAACAATTTTTTTCATAAATAATCCAAAACCTATTACTAAAAATGCAAAGTCCTATTTTAACCAGTTTTCCTTATTTGTATGCATTAAAGCTTTAAGAATTTCAAGATCTTCCACTGTGGTAATTTTTATGTTCTTCTCAGAACCTGGAACTATATGCATGTCACGGCCACCTACTTCAGCTATAAGTGTACAAGAGGCTACACTATTTGTAATGCCTTTTAGTTTGGCTTCTTCATGTACTTGGATGATATTACCCAGCCTGAATGTCTGAGGGGTCTGGGTGCGAATAAGTTTGTCCCTAGGAATACTTGTGTTTGTAGTAAAACCATCTTCGCTTTCAAGAATAGCCTCTCTACATTTTATACCTGTAATAGCATATCCATAAGCCTTACAAATAGCGATATTGCTACTTATAATATCTTGGTTCAAGAGAGGACGAACAGCATCGTGAATAAGTACTAGGTCCTCATCATCACAACCGGCTTCTTTCAAACCGTAAATTCCGTTGTGTATGGATTCCATGCCAGTATCACCACCTGGAAATATCCATTTCAGTTTAGTGACATTAAACTGATTAGCATACGACTGAAGCACAGTTTCCCATCCTTTCAGGCATACTACAGCAATGGCACTGATATCAGGATGCCGCTGAAATGCCAACATGGTGTGAATGATGATAGGACAATTATCGACGTGCATAAATTGTTTAGGGATATCTTGTCCCATACGGTTACCAGATCCACCGGCAATAAGTAATGCGATATTCATGGTTCTATTTTTTAATATAAAATGAAATTATCTTAATGGTTTTTCCAGTAGAATTGAACAAACTTGCTATGTCCTGCAACTCTATCCTTTTCAGGTGGTAATTCCATATAGTTACCATATAATTGCCTAAGCACCTTATCGTATTCTGAGATAATATAAAATTCTGTATCTTCAAATGATTGCAGAATGTATTCGCAATCATACCATTCTCTAGGCATCCTTTTTTTACCCCACATATTTAGGAATGACATTTCTCCACAATAACTTGAGTTGTTGAAATCGTGTGATGTTTGTAACTTTTTATATCTTTTATTCACTAAATATGGATTAATCCACCAAAAGCAAAATTTTTTTATTAAAGTTTTTAGATTTTCAGTAATTGAAACATCTTTTTTGAACTTTGTATATGAAAGACGTCCACAATACATAAAATATCTATAACGAATCAGTTTATGTACTTCTTTCTCCCATGTTTCTTTATCATCTGCCTCACCATCAATTGGAAAAACGTCAATCCATATACCCACATCTTCTTTAGTCCAAGGTGTATGGTAATCTCCTATGGTATTTTTGATATCGCACACCCGTGCGTAGTTAATAAAACTGTTTTTTCTTTCAGATGCAAATAATTTAAACTCATCAGTGTCTTTAAAAGTTTTCACAAATTTATCATAATAAGGCCTAGGAATAGCGATATCTATATCGTCATCCCAAGGAATATAACCTTTATGTCTAATTGCACCTATGAGTGTACCTGAATCAAGAGTATATTTTATGTTATTTTCGACACAAAACTCATGAACGTATTTCATTATCCTTAATAGAACTTCTTGGATTTCTTTTAGTGATAGTTGATTCATTGTTTAATTATATATGTGTGAAATAATATCCATGCAAAAATTGATATTATTATAATTATGATTGAAAGACACTATTATTTCTTCTTCTTAGGTCTTGGTCTAGGCCACCCTTTAGCTCGGTGGATAATTTCATCCCACAGAACTTTAAGAGGCATGGATTTTTTTTCCACTAATAAATCTTTATGCTCTTTTAGTATTTCCTCTCGAGTCAATGTATGATTCAAGTCAGTAAAATATGCAGGATGATTCACTCGTTTCTCAACTGGAGGAAGCTGCATATAGTCACCATATAAAGCTGTGAGGAATTCATGGTAGCCACTAGGGACGTATATGGTTGTGTCTTCAAAAGGAACACTTATGGCTTTTTCAAACCATGACTTTTCAAATACTTCATTTGTTAATGCGGTGCTATAGCATCTTAATGTCTTGCCTTTTATGGAACGGATCTCATCCAGACGGGTGTCTATCTCTTTGATGTATTTTTTTTTGAAAGGAGCATATCTAACTTTCTTTACCAGTTTCATTCCACCATTCATAAAATCTAGGTGTAAGAAATCTCTAACAATTTCTCCCCAAGATGCGTAAGCTACCGACTTGCGGTATTTCCACATGGTATAGTGGAATCTTTCCAGTGCTTTATTAGCCTTTTCATCATCCATATCCCCTTCATCTATAGGGAAGATATCAATCCAGGGGCCAATAATTAAAGGGAACTGACTGTATTCCCAAATTGTGCCCTCTGTTGTATAGAACTTGGCAAAGGGGTAGGGACTAATTCCGTCAACATAGACTGAAATTTTAAACCGATTGTCTTTTATGGTATCTCTCAACTCGACAAATCTATCGTAATCTTTACGAAACATAAATACATCGATATCATCATCCCAAGGTATGAATCCTTGATGGCGTATAGCACCAATCATCGTACCGTAAGCAGCATAATAAGTTAAGACATTATCTTTGCAGAACTGGGCAAACTGCTTAAATACGCGTAATAATGCTTGTTGAGATTCTGATAAATTGTTCATAAAATCATTTTATTTTAACAGCCATAAATAATCGAGATATATCTCTTTGGTAAGACTTTCTTTAGAAGGTAATATAAAGTTATACAGAACATAAGGGTTAAGCTAAAATCAAGCAAAGTCCCTTTCTTTAAATAGAAATCAAATAATAGAATAAAAGGAAATTGTTCAAGATATATTGCTGTACTTAATTCCCTGAGTGATTTTGGCACATCCTTTAAATACTTATTGTAAAATTTTAAGGAATAAAGGAATAGAAATAATGCAATAAATGCTTGACCTATGTTAGTATGGACATATTTAAATTCAAGTGAACGTATAATTATAGCTAATGCTATTAATGCCAAAATGAAGTAGTTGTTATAATTTAACTTGTGTTTAGCTATAAAATAGCCAATTGCCATATAGAGTAGGCCAACATTTAAGAAGTTACGCTCTGAACCAAAGACTACATGGATCGACTCAAACAGAACATTTCCATCATTATACGGAGAATCATACATGACTCCAATGATGAAAAAAAGAATGGAAGCTAAATATAATATCAAATCCTTCTTATACTTAAAAGCAACGTATAAAATAATACTATTGTAAATCAATGCCAATATATACCAGTAGATGCCAATACTTCCTGTAAAAAAGAATAACCTTAATTGGTATATAATTTTCATAAATAAAGAATAATCAGGATGTCCTTTGGCTATTACTACGAACCATGATATAGGAAGAGTTATGATAGACCAAAATATATACATCAGAGTTACTCTTTTCAGGTATTTATTCCGATATGTTTTTATGTCTTGATTTCTTAACAATCCTTTCGTGAAGAAAAAACCTGATACGATAAAAAAGTAAGGCACGGCTATAGTGGTTATAACCTGATGAAACCACTTTCCTAATTGGCCATAATCATGGCAATATGTGTGCATGAATACAATAAGCAATGCACACATAAATTTGAAAACATCTATTCCTTGAAAATATTTCTGAGAGTTTTCTATGGCCATGTGAATCTATTTTAGGATATTGGAATAGAATGCAAATGCATAGAAAACAAGTATGGTATAGCCTAGCATCTTTTCATGATTTAGCCAAAATCTTTTTTTCATAAATGGATATATCAGTACTAGTGGCATAATGAACCATGAAATTTGAGCAAATCGATTAGAATAAATGGCACGAATAATCAATACCCAGAATGCATTGGTTATTAAAAACGAATTGTATATCCATTTATAGTACTCATCTTTAAAATTCTCTCTATAGATAAAATACCACCCCACAAGAACGCCCATGGAACTGTATGCAAGGAAGTCCCAACGGAACCCAGTTATTACAGCTACACCTTCTCCACGTAGGAACTCTTCAGCAGATGTGGTTACATATCTAGTAAACCGTTCGTCACTTCCAAAACCTATTCCACCTAGATAAGACTGAATAGTCTCCCCATAGAAATAGGATGCTATGACACAAATAATCCATCCCGCTACATAAATATTGCTATTCTTTATGAACCAGGCTATTATTCCTGCTCCTATCATCAAAAATACAGAGCTATGAAATCCGGTAGCTATGAAGCATAGAGTAATCATAACAGGAATATTTTCTACGTATGTCATAGCTAAAATTATAAAAGATGCACCAATTCCATTTCTAATTCCATTAACTCCATAGTTCCAAAATGTGAACATGCTAAGGAAAATTAAGAATGGAATATATGAGTAATTCTTGAAAATTCTATGTGAAGCTAACCAAAGTGGTAATATGTATAGTGCTGCACATAATACAAAAAAAGCATGGACATCAATAAAATGAGAGGTAAACCGCACCATGTTATAAAAGAACCATTCTCTAGTCCATTCCCAGCCTATAGGTTCTAGCGCCGATCGTCTAAACTCGGCTGCATACATCATTGAGTCTCCAAATAGACCAACGCCCACAGGTCTAAGGCCCATGTATAGAATGAGTATAATAGCAATGACAAATCCCCAAGTAGCATTCAACTCTGATACATCTTTTCGAAGTATACTTCCTTGTGAACATTGCCAGAAAGCTATTAGAATGAGTATTAAAACTCCTATATCAAAGTAATGTGTATAATTTTCAACAGGAACGAAATCAAACATGATTTATCTACTTATTATAAATTTAATGGCTTGCAAGGCTGTCATAACTCCTATGGACAGTCTATATTTTGCCAATGTGAAAAATATTTTCCAATGCAAAGGTAAAGAATTTAAAGGCAATTTTAGCAATGCAGTATGAATATTCGTATTTTTCAATATCCTATTAATTGCTTTATGTTTCTTACATATTGAATTATTGGAAAAAGTCTCATTTATACCTAAACCTACAATGGACAAAGCTGTCCTATAGTGAAGAAAAGCTTCTATGATGGGATTTCGGTATTTTAGAATCTCAACTTTAACTAAGGATGCTAAATTTTCCCATTTCTCATATAAATCGGCTTTGTATAATTTAGTGACAGATGTCACATTGTTTTTTCTATAGTGATAATATATAGAAGGGAAAAGAATGGCCTTAGTTATAAACTTAAAATACTGAACATTAAAGAGCAAATCTTCTCCTGTTCCTATTTCTTTTAAAGGAATAAAGGTCAATTTGTTTTCTTTAATAATGTCAGTTTTGTATAATTTTCCCCACAGTGTTGTAAAGCTGTTTAGTTTATCTGGATAAATCTTTCCATCCTCAATAGGGGCAATCAGCCTTATCTGTAGTTCTTCACATTCTTTACCTACAAAAGTCTTTTCCTGATTCCCTAAAATATATTTTGGCTCAGAAGAGTTGTTAAACTCTCGTATATATGGGAAAAAGGCTAAATTTAAGTCTGGAGTGGCTTTTTCCATTAGTTTTTCACATACATCTAGATCCATCCAGTCATCGCTGTCCACAAACATCATCCATTCCCCATGAGTCTTATCAATGGCTAAATTCCTTGCAGCAGAAACTCCTTGATTATCTTGAGTGAATACATGAATTCTATCATCCTTTGCTGCATATTCTTCCAGAATCTTTAAAGACCCATCGGTAGCTCCATCATTTACACAGATAATCTCAATATCCTTATAGGTTTGTCCTATTAAAGAATCCAGACACTGTGGAAGATATGCTTCTACGTTATAGACAGGAACGATAATACTAATCATGATACATTTCTGGTTTTATAACGGATATAAGCATAAAGCGCCATTCCGAAAGGGATAGCCGCAATAGTTAACCACTTCCGAGGGGATTCCTGAATAAAATGTGAATTCTTCATCAGCATGCTGTCTGCCACGTAGTGTACCGCTTCTATGAATCTACGCTTGGCAGTGGGAGCCAACTGCATGGAAGTCTTGCGGATGAAAGAGAACCCTTGAGGATTTCTAACATACTGTCTGAACATATTCATGCTAGAGCCATCAAGGCGATATTCCACCATCACTAGTACTTCATTCAGGGCCAGTAACTCATAGTCCTGATCTATCAGTTGGTATTTGTAGCCTAAAGACACATACTTTTCACCAGGGAATAGGGGATATTCGGGATATTTCTTGATGACCTCTGTCCGGTATACCAACTTTTTGTCACCACTTCCTCCATGAGCATAGAAACCACCTAGTGTAGTCCGCTTGCAATTCTCGGCAAAGCGTGTACCGATTACCTTTCCATTGAAGTCTGCATCCAGTCCAATGATACCAGCTACCTGATCAGAACCATATTTCTTCCAGAAAGAAACTATCTTTTCTACGGCATCATCGGGCATGTAATCATCGGAATCTATACAAGTATTTAATTCCGTGTCTATCAGTTTATACGCTGTATTATGCGCTCCATGCATCCCCTGATTCTGCTGATACACATAGCGGATTTCAAATCCATTCTCCTGCTTCATCCAGCTTTCTACCAGTTCACGGGTATTGTCTGAAGAACCATCATCCACGATGAGCCAGACAAAGTCCTTGCAGGTTTGTCTACGGAGGGCCTCATATCCTAAAGGCAAGGAATAAGCCCTGTTGTAAGCTGGAGTAAAAACTGTTAATGTAGGCATTTAATTCAGCAAAGATAAGTAATAATTTTGTAACCACTGGGCATTTTGGCAGATATCATATCCTGCGTCCTTAATTTTTTGTGGATAGATGCTCCGATCTATCGGTTTGGAAGCCGCAGAAAGCACCTGTTCTGCCCATTCTTGATGACTTTTTTTCAACGGGTAGAATGTTATCAGGTCCGTCATTTCCACCTCTCTAGGAATGGTGTCAGAGGCTATACATGGCAATCCAGCACTTTGAGCCTCTAGCATGGAAAGTGATAAGCCTTCCATGAATGAAGGGAAAAGAAAGACATCCATAGCTTGAAGCAAATCTGGAACATCCGGTCTTACACCAGTGAAAATCACCTTGTTGTCTAACCCTTTTTCTTTTACCTTTTGCTTGATTTCACTCTCCAGATTTCCCCCTCCACCTACTAGTAGGAGATAAGCATCGCTTCTTAGTGCTGCAATTTCCTGAAATACATTGATTAAGAAATCATGGTTCTTTTGCCGTTCAAAACGACCCACATGACCAATAACCAAAGCATCAGAAGGAAGATGGAACTCCTCTCTTACACGCTTACGAGAATCAGGGTTGAAGAGATACTTATCTGTTTCGATGGCATTTCGCTGCAAAATAGCTTTCTTGGCCAGCTTAGGGCCAAACAACCAGACTGATGATTCCTGTCCACAAGTAAAGTGTTCCGTGAGATACTTACGCATTCTATGCTTGAAATAGGTACGGAACGGCCACTTTAAATCGAACTGGGCATGCGAATTATGTGCATGAGCTATGATATGAGGTACTCCCCGTTTGGCCGCTTCACGGTACACGAAATAGCCTAATTCAGAGCAATGCCCATGAATAATCTGGTATTCATTGTGCTTGTCGAAGAAATCACTAATCTGTTCCTTATATTGAGGGAAGGTCAGCGGGTAAAATGGCATCATCCGATAGATTTTACCACCTAGGGATTCAATCTCATCATCGTATGCTCCCCGTTCCTGACGGTGAACCATGAAATCGAACTGAAGCTTCGTACGGTCAATGTGACGGTAATAGTTCATCACCATGGATTCGGCACCGCCACGGTTCATGTGCGTGAATAGAAAAAGAACTCTGATAGGGTAGGTCATATTATTCCATTTTTATGCCAATAATTCGGTGATACCATTGTGATAGCTTTGTGCGCAGAGGTTTGTGCTGAATCCATGATTGATCAAACCAGTGGATTGAATATGTGTTGTCAGTCTTATTCAAGCGCCCGTTCAGATAATCATAAGGTGTAAAATAGTCAGTAGGGAAAATCTCAAAATCTCCAACCTTTTGTTTCTGACCATTTAGCAGAAGACCGTATTTTTCAACCAGGAGACGAGTAAGAGATTCCACATTGGTAGTCTTATCCAGAGATCCATCCTCTCTTACAAAACACCTTGTATTATAGGTTTGGGCAAATTCTTCCATTATTAGATTATGCGCCTCCATACCCATCATACTGGTGGCAATATGTTTGGTGCCTTCAAAACCGAGATATGCTTTGGCAGACAACAAACTATCTAAAGGCCTGACAACCTCAACATCTGTATCCATATAAATACCACCTTCCTGAACAAGGGCATTTACACGTGCTACATCACTCACAAATGCCCATTTTCTTTGTTGGTAGGCTTGTTCACAATACTTATTGCAGTGGATGTCAAAATTAGACTCATTCCATTCTTTGATTTCAAAGTCTGGGCAGTGCTTGTGCCATGAAGCAATGCATTTTTTTACTCCATCGGGCTTAGGATTGCCTCCAAACCAACAGTAATGTATAATTTTCGGTATCATCCAGTATTTTATTTTATAGGGGAAACATCCAAAGTCTGCTGGCATTTTACCAGCATGCCATCGGGTATTTCACCGTGAATAATACATCCAGCTCCAACCACACAGTTGTTCCCAATTTTAGAACCTTTTAAAATGATTACATCAGAAGCAATCCAACAATGATTACCTATGACGATAGGGGAAGTAGAAATATCAGTAGAAGCCCCACCTTCTTTACTGTATTTATGGTTGTTGTCAAAAATCTTCACGCCTGGACCAAAAATACATTCCTTGCCAATTTTTACGGATTCTTGAGCACTAATCATGCAAAAACGGTTGAAATAGGTCTTATCTCCAATTTCAAGTGAACCATTGCCCAAGGCTTCAAAATTGCAATCCGCAGCTAACTCAGTGTTTTGGCCAATTTTCAGCCGCCCTTTTCCATAGAGTTTTAATGCACATGAGGGGCTGATTCGTTGTAACCAGGCTACATCATATCGTTTCCCATAGAATATTTTATTCCATGCTGAACGGATTATATTATAAACAATCAAGAATACTAATCTTATCATGATAGGTACTGATCTATAATTTTTACTTCTTCTTCATTTCCATAATGATGGACTTGGAGATAGTCTATAATTTGGTTTTGTAACCCTTTATTTTTTATGAAGATGGCCAGTTCATGTGCTGCTCCATCTACATCATTGGGAATTATAATACCATCTATACCGTTTTGAAGTTGACTGGTAGATGTAGGGTATGCAGTGATAGCTACAGGTTTGCATAGTATCTGAGCTTCCCGAACCGTTACAGCTTTTCCTTCATAACGGGAAGGCTGCACATAGATATCACAAGCTTTGATATATGGATAAGGATTCTCTTTCTTGCCTAATAAGATAAACTGGTCCTGCATTCCAGTTTCTTCAATGGCTTTCCGTATAATATGTTCGTCCCCTCCATAACCTACTATATACCAGACTAAATCGAGTCCTTTGTCAATTAATTCCTTACAGATATATGCGGCTCGGTCAAACGCTTTGGGATAGGAAAAACGACCTACAGAACATAGTTTCAATTGGCCTTTCACCTGAGGTATTTCATCGTTGTTAATAGGCATTTCAGCTTGCTCTCTTACAAACTGTTCAGAAAGAATATTCTCTATTAGTAGAATTCTGTCTTTCAATGTGGGGAACTTGGAAAGGAACCCCTTTGTCACATCTTCGGATATGGAAATAATTTTATTGAATGCAGACCAAATAGGCAATTCAACTTCCGTATCTAGATTAAGGAAAGAATAATCTGTATGAATCCAAGCCCATTTTTGTTTAGCATTTACCTTATCGCGCACTATATTGTGAGGAATCAGGAAACTGATAGCTAAGTCGTATTCACCCAGATGGCGTAATGAAGGTAAGAACGGTACTACATAAGTGTGGATGTATTGAAATACTGCAATACTTTCATTCCCTTTGTGTTTTTTTGCGAACTGCTTTGCTTTCCATTTGGCAAACAAACGCCCAAGAACAACTCCAAAATGCCCTTCCTTTAAAGCTGTCTTCATAGGTTTCTCTATGGCTGCATAGCTTCCAATTTCAGGCAATAAGTTTACTTCTTTCGGGATTAAGCTCATAAACTCTCCATGGTGTTGGTAAACCAGAAGGTCCACATCATACTTGGTATAGTTCAATGCATTCAGTAAGCCAATCAGTGAACGCTCTGCTCCACCGATCTCCAGATAATGTATGGCAATGAATATACGTTTTTTCATTTTGAAGGCGACTTATATCCAATTATATATTGAGCCTTAGGCAAAAGACTTATTAAATATGTACAAACCGTGGAGAGAAGGAAAGTAAGTAGAATTATTAAAGAAGTCTGCACATAGTAATTGTCTATAGATAATATAAAATTACTATGCCACAATATGTAACGCATAATGAATATGTGAACCAAATAGATGCCGAATGTCATTTTAGAAAGTTCTGTAATAAAATGACTAGTCCTGGAACCTAGATTTATGTGATTACCCTCACATATAAGCTTCCACCAGAAAATGCATTGTATTACCACAAATATGGATAGATACCAAAACAGGTCATAGAAATTCACCTTAACTCCTTCAAGCTTACAGTAAATAGGAAATACGATAGATACTAATAATGACGGAATTAAAATTTTCCATGAAATTCTTTCTGGATATGTTTTCAGATAGTAACCTAATAAAAAGTAACCAGCATAACCAGAGAAATAATATAGAGTTCCAGTTTCAGAAGAATTAATATCTACTACGTATTTTAAGAAAGGAAAGCACAAAGTAATAGCCCATAATCCCAAGTAAAATTCTACTTCTTTATCTGAAGTCTTTTGTAACCACTTGCTTAATATAGGGGCAAATAGGTAAAGTCCTACTAATGTATAAATAAACCAGAGTACAGGATTTCCTTGCGTTGAAAAAGGTAAGGAAATAACAGACCTGATTCTTATTGGGTCTCCAGTAAATATGGTTTTAGCACAAAGATAAAACAAACTCCAGAATAATGCTGGAACTAAAATTTTTATAAATCTTTTCTTGAAAAAATTCTTGGTGTCTGATTGGATAGGCAGAAGTAATGCTCCAGAAATCATAAAGAACAATCCTATGCCTGGCGCTGAAAGATAGCTTAATGAAGACAAAAAGAATCCGTTTGCATTCTCATTAGGTAATGGGGAATGCATGATGACGATCATTAAACAAGCTAGAATTCGGATGATGTCATAAGTTATGTTTCTTTCGATTCTCATCATTTGATTATGTTTTGTCTTAGCTTAATATCCTCTTTATAATTTTGCAAGTTTTGTATTAATGTATTCTTTCATTATTATGGTAATTATCGTAAATAGTAAAATTAAACCGAGTGATAACAATGCTTTTGTATATGAATTATAGTTGGCAAATATACTATTTCGAGCAACATTCAAATATACAGAGACATGGATTAGATATATTTCTAATGAGTTCTTACCGAGAAATTCCAAAACAGGGAGGCATTTAAACTTCTGAAATAAGACTTTAATATATGAACATAGAACACATAACATGGGGGTCGCAAATACAAGAAGTGTATAGACATATGGAACATTCCATTTGTATTTTACCATTATAGAACCAGCTCTAAGGACCATGCATGCAATAAAAACAATAGTTCCTACAACATTGATCGTTGAGATTTTAAAATTAAGTGGTTTTATAGCTACATACATTCCGAAAACAAAAATAGGCAGTCGGCCAGTTACCCAACTTAACTGATTAATTAAGAAGTAAGGGCTATTATTAAATGGTATATACCTACATAAGTACGAAATAATGCATATGATAATAACGATCCAAAATCCTCCTTTCTTCAAGACCTTAAAAAGTATAGGAGATAACAAATAATATATGATTATAGCATAGATATACCACATATATAGATTGGTTACAAGCAACAAGATATTGGCGTGTGCAGCCTCATTAAATCCAATACTATAAAATAATAGTTTCATTAGACCAATGATAAGGCATGATGGCAAAAGCCTAGTAATTCTATGCCAATAAAAAGTCTTTAAAGAATTCTTTTTTAGAGAATGCACTATACCAAAACCAGATACAAACAGGAATAGTTCTACTCCCCATAACCCATACATGTGGAAAAAATCCACAAAATAGTTATCAAAAAAGAATGGTTGATGTGTCAACATAATTGCAATCATTGCACATCCCATAATGTATATTTTGTTCTCAGATATGATATTGTTAAATTCCATTGTAATAAAATACTACTTTATAAGGCTTTTAATTTCTAGTGAAACCTTTTCTGAAAGCCGTTTTGCCCCTTCTGTATTCAGATGCATTTTATCCGCAAACAACTCTTTATTGTTTATAAAGAGTTCATCAGAAAAATGGTCAAGAAGAGTTACGTCATGTTTTTGAATTAAGTTAGCAAAAGGTTTTAAAACATGATTGGATTTTTCGCCATAAACAGGGGAGATGACGAAAACTATTTTCGTATTATTTCTTTCGCAATCATTTAAAAATTTATCCCAAATCTTTAATTTCAAGTCATCGCAATCTTCATCAGATGCAAATTTATATGTTTCAGGCTCATAATCCATAGTCCTATTCAGAGGAGCAAACTTATAATCTCTAGCATAAATATTACTCTTTGAACGATATTGCGCAATTATGTCCAACCATCGAGAATTGTACCTATATAAATGAGAGATCATTTTATATTTCTCATTGGGATTTACTTCCTCAAATATAGATTTGATTTCAGGGTCATCGTAGAAGGGCCTCAAGAAACCTAGATACTTTGTATTGTCGTTCTTCAGGAGATCATAGGCGACTTCTATATCATAGATGATTAGTTTGGGTTGGTGCTTTCTTTGAAATAGTTTGTATCTGCCATACGATAAAACTATTCCCATGCCATCTTCTCCGCAATTGTAACAAGACATGCCAAGATTATTTTCTAGGATGCTAGGGTCATAGTGGTGAATAGCCCGTGAAGAGCCAAAAATCAAAACATCCTGGTTCGCATCATTGCAGATATAGTTGTTACGTCCATGGTCTCCTTTCTCTGTATGGCTATATATCTTATTCATACAAATACCAAAGAGATAATCTGAACAGATTACCAATAATGTGAACAAGCATATTTTCTTAAATAGACCAACCATTAGAAACTTACATAAATAAATTGACCTGCATCAAATACGCCACAGGTTAGAATTAGCAATAATAATCCCAGATAGGTAGCCCATCTAACGCCTAGCCACTTATGATGAAAAAGTGTGTATTCTTTATCTACAAATTCATCCATAATGTCTTTCACAATCGTTATGGTCAATGCCATCACGATAAAAATAGCCGTTGATGGAGTGATAGTAGCCATGGTTAAATCATGGTTAGTAGCAATTCTGGAAATTACATTAAAACCATCGGTTAGAGTTGGCATTCTAAAGAAAACCCATGCTAAAGAAATCAGTAAAAATGTAATTAGCGTTCTTCCAGCCCATTCTATTCCTTTGCTCTCTTTCTTATGGAGACCTAACATTTTTTCTATAATTTGAAAAATACCATGTAAAATACCCCAAAAAATGTAAGTGAGATTTGCACCATGCCAGATTCCACTAACTAAAAATGTGATGAAGATATTCCAGTAGTTTCTTAATTTATTACACCTACTTCCACCTAAAGGGATATATATATAGTCTCTTAACCACATTGACAAGGAAATATGCCATCTACGCCAAAAATCAGTAACACTTACAGCCAGATAAGGTCTTCTAAAATTATTTATCAACTCAAATCCGAATAATTCTCCTACTCCTAATGCCATAAATGAATATCCTGCGAAGTCACCATAAAGCTGAAAAGAATATAGGATGCAAGCAACGAAGCAGGATAATCCACTCATATAATGGTAATTATTGTAGATGGAATCTACATAAATCCCTATTCTGTCTGCCAGAACCATTTTCAAAAACATTCCCCAAAGTATCCACTTCAATCCTTGAACAAATTGATTGGAATCAAATCCTTTCCGGTATTTAATCTGAGGTAAAAGATCTTTTGCTTTACTGATGGGGCCTGATGTGATTTGAGGGAAGAAACAGACAAATAGCATATAATGCCACCAATTCTTTTCAGTTTCTATTTTTTGGTAATAAACGTCTATCATATAACCTAAAGCCTGTAGAGAATAGAAAGAGAGTCCTAAAGGCATCAGCAATTTGGATAGGTGTGAGGCATAAGGTATGCTTATACCTACAAATATATCATTTATCAGATCATTTACAAAGTTCAAGTACTTGAAAAGGAAAAGTGGTAAAATAGTTAAAATAACTCCTATCCACAATAATAGAGTTTTTCTTTTTTTCTGAATAAGTTTTGCAAATAAAAAGGTAATGCATGTGATATATAGCAAAACTAGACCTGAAACAGGTTTCCATCTCATATATACATAATATGAAATAGCTATTAGCAAGAAATTTCCTATTTCTTTATACTTCCTCTCTAGTAAAGCCTTTATTAAATAGTAGCAAATTAATAGAAGAGGACAAAGCCACAAGAAATCAAAGGAGTTAAATATCATATAAGTTAAAACTTGTCTGATGAATTAATAATAGAAACCAGTCCTTTCTCTAACGGCTTCATTATTATTCCCCTACCTATTTCTATGGTAGAGCAAACACAATAAATTATGATTGGCAAAAATAGAACTAGAAAAATGAAATTTAAACCATGGAATTCAGGTACACCAATAGCACTGCAGAATCCATTCCATATATATGGGCTCATATGAATGAGATATACTGCTAGGCATGGTTTAGCCCAGTAATTGACCATGTTAGAGGTAAAATGTATGTTTTTAAATGCCAATAGTAAACAAACTGACCCAGCCAAGATGAAAACGGTATTATATGAAATCCATGAAGTAAATTCAAACCCAAGAATCCATGATAAAGAATACTGGCAGATGAATAAAATTATGGCTGCCAGGAAATATCCTCCTAAATATCGGGCTGGTGAATGGATATCTTTATAGTGCAGGTTCAAAAAACGCCCCAACATATATAAATAGCTGAAATTAATAATGCCATAACCGCAGTCATCTATAAATTGATTTGTATTGAACAAAAAGCTGAAAGTGGGCCATAAATAAATGATGGCAAAGCCAAGTACCAGAAGGCGTTTATAATCCTTTTTGTCAAGTGTTCCTATCCATCTATTAAGCCAGGGAGAAATGATGTATAATACTACATAGCTTGTAACGAACCAATACTGTTTAGAGAAAATAGGTAATAAGGCAAATATGTCCTTTCTTAAATTTAAAGTATGCCATCCAATGACTATAGATAAAAGTAGCAAAAGGATAGAATAAGTAAAAGTCTGGATAATTAATTGTATTAATCTTTCTTTCTTGAAAAGGATTCCAAAGTAGCCAGATATTAGTACAAATGTATTTACTGCCATACTGAAGAAACTCATACAAAATAGCTTGATGATTTCATCAGCACCATTTATATCATATTTAGTTTTATGATATAGTACGATGTGCCCTGCGATAATCATCAACATGCAGCATATCCTTAATAACTCAAAATTAGAGGATCTGATTTTTGCCATTTATCTTTTTTGTTTAAAATGATAATAAAGAACTATAAAATCAAACAGCTTTGATTTTAAACAAAAATTGATTAGTTTTTCCTTAAAATTGGTAGAACTATGGCTACAGAAGGATTGCTGTATTAAAGGTTCGTTTATATATTTCCTTAAAATCGGGTAAACCTCTTTTTTGGTTATTGTTCCATCACAAATTTTAGCGATGTATCTCATGAATATGCTGATATACTGATGATACACGAACTCATGGGCTACAGATTGTCGCTCATTTGACAGCATGTCGAGAAATTGAGTATGAATGGCCATATAGTTCTGGAACATATCTTCAGAAACCTTACTGGTAAGACTTCCATTTCCCATAATATAATGATACAGACATGCTTTTATTGTGCTGATTGTATCAGAAACACTAATGTATTTTAAGTTGAACTCAATATCTTCAACGATGGCTTTACCTGAAAAAAGCAATTTGTGGTTCTTAATCACATCTGTGCGGTACAATTTGTTACAGCATGAGTTTATTAGTCCTCCTTCAAATAATTTCAAGAAAGCTTCGTTATTCAAACAATCATGAAATGTAGAAGACTCTTCAAAAGATATACTTTGCTTATAAGTAGGATATTCTCTAACCATTCCACAGATTGACAAAGAAGCTTTATCTTCTAGTAATGGTCTTAAAAGAAGTGAGATAAAAATATCTTCAATCCAGTCATCGCTGTCTACGAATGTAACATATTCACCATTAGAATTTACCAATCCTGTATTCCTTGCCCCTGACAAACCTTTGTTATCTTGTGTAATAACCTTTAATCTGTCATCATGGAATTGACTACAAATGAATTTGGTGTTATCAGTTGAGCCATCGTTTACCACAATTAACTCGATATTAGAATAATCCTGTCTCAGTACAGAATCGATGGCCTTTGAAATGGTTCTTTCTGCATTGTAAGCAGGCATTATGATTGTTACCAATGGATTATGCATCATTATTTATTCTTCAAATAATTTTTCAGATAAAGCCTTAGCTTCTTCTATACCAAAGAATTTTCCTCTTTGCTGAGATTTTAAAGTATACTTTTCTCGTATTTCTTTATTTAGAATCATTTCCCTTAATCCATCAGTTAATCCCTTAACGGAACACTCCACTAACATACCGTATTTCCCATTTTCTAAAAGTTCCGAAGGCCCGGCACAATTAGTAGATACAACAGGTAGACCTGTTATCATAGCTTCTGCTATAGCCAAACTGAATCCTTCATATCTTGAGGAGGAAATATAGATATCTGCAGCACTTAAATAATCATATGGGTTTTCCTTGAAACCTACTAAATGGACAGAGTTATTCAGCCCTTTATCATCGATCAACTTTTCCAAATCAGGGCGAAGACTGCCTTCACCTAAAATAGTTAAGTTGAAATTTATTTTTTCTTTTTGTAATAAAGATAGAGCTTTAATTAAGAGGTCAAATCCTTTATCATGAACTAGCCTTCCAATGGAAATCAGTTGAGTGGTACCATTTTTTCCTTTGGTTAAAGGATGTGGGGAGTTGCTTATTAGATTTCTATCTAATGGATTATAAATACAACTTATGTTGGAAAGACCAAAATTCTTTTTGAACCCATTACAAACTATTTGGGAAACGCCGATAATAGATTCAAATTTAGAATAAGCCAAAATCTCTTCCTCTCTATTTTTAAAGACTCCTATATTAACTGGCCAGTCATTATTAACCAGATCTGTATGTATCCAGGTTATCTTTTTTGCTTTTTTGTTGGTGGAGCTTGAAATAATTTTAGTGACAAACCCTTCACAAAAGGCAACCTCAACATCATAATTCTTTGGAATAAACAGCCTATACACCCATTTAGGGGAAAGATACTGGTATATAAACTTATAAAGGATTTTATTTATTATCTTTTGGATTAAACTATTCGCTGTAGAAATAATAGGTGAAAAAATTATTCCTTTTATATCTTTTATCTTTGAAGAATATACACCGCCATCAACTACAGGAACCACTGTGATAGCAAATTTTTCCTTATTCCAATGCTGAAGATATGTGTAAAGTACTTTTTCTGCACCTCCTGCTCCTAATGAATCTATGATTATCAATACACTTTTCATTCTGATGGAACTTTTATTAAATCTTTCTTGCCGACTAAGACTGGTATATACTTGTTAAACAGTAAGATAGTAGGCCATAACAAAAGTAAAGTAATGATAGTCTGTATTATACCTAAAGGTATAGTTATTTCTCCATATAAATTTTGCAGAATAATTCTGATGGTAGTATGGTATATTTCATGCATTCCAAACACTATATAAGAGTTTAGACCAAAATACTTAAATGGGTATAGAACAGGTATTTTATATGTGTTCCTAAATACTACAAACAACAGAAGAATAATGGAGTAGATTTCTATGCAATCTATCAACTCTTGTTCATATAAAGAAAAAGTAAAAGATGATTTTATTAATAAAGTTATTGCAAGAATTACTCCTGAAATAGCCAAGATTTTGATTTGTGATGACTTTAATTCTAATCGTGCAACCAGTGATTTACCAAATAGATATCCGGATACGTAATAAACGAAATAACGCAGGGAACGTCCTATCATGAATGGGGTAGGGATGTGCTGTATATATAAAACTCCTAAAGCACTGACGATAATGGCTAATGCTAATAGTAGCCATTTGTTCTTAATGACTCTGGATGAAACATACAACATAATTTGTAAATCAATCAATGCGCAAATGAACCAAAGAGGTGGATTGACAACGAATGTTCCATTTACAGTGTAGGTACCAAATACTTGAAATATACATGAGTA
The DNA here is from genome assembly GCA_002395835.1 of Bacteroidales bacterium UBA4293. GTDB lineage: Bacteria > Bacteroidota > Bacteroidia > Bacteroidales > Bacteroidaceae > Minthousia. Next base: position 43,938 of record DGVD01000017.1, read on the forward strand.
GTCGAAAGAAGAAAAATTATGATATTTCAGTGCATTTAGTGCTATTAAATATATATAATAGATAAGATAAAAGAATATGAAAGGAACAATCAGCTGGTTGAACTTCTTGCGCCAGAATTTTTTCCAGGGATATGGTTTAAAGAAAACACCAGATGCAAAGAAAAAGAGTGGAATTCGGAAAGAGAAGTCCACAAATTCAGGGTGAGTGGTATGATACCATACTACCCAAGTGACACAAAGACCTCTGATGTAGTCAATATATTCAACCCTTTTTTTGGCCATACAAATATATCTTGTTAAGTAAAATAAGAATAAAAAAGAACTTATGGACTAAGAAAAAAGACTGCCATTTAGGAGCTGATATATGCTTTTCCCACTTTCGCAGAAAAGAAAGATCGACATAAGTCATTTTTTCCTTGCATAATTTAGTTGCTTTTTTACATGATTTTTCATCTTTGGAAATCCTCATTACCTCGTTGTTTGCATTGAAAAAGAGATCATTAGCAAGTTTAATTTGAGTCTTCTCCTTTTTAAACCCTCTTTTCAGACACATATTATGTCTTACTTTCCAGTGTATGCATCTATTTTTAAAGGCATTTGGATTAATCCTTTTAGTTAGGCTGTTATCGACATCTATTCTATAGTAATATCCCGAATAAGAAAGTGAAGTGGCTTTTTTTATATGCTCAAAATACTTCAAATTGAAGTCTCTATCTTCTGCACAAAAAAGAGCAGTATCAAATCTTAAATGATACTTTTTTATGATTTCGTGTGAATAGAGCTTTGCACATGGTGAACTTTGAAGTGGTTGGTACAAGAAGCCGATAAAATCATCCTCTTTATTCAAATCCCAGCTACAATTTTTTTGATTAATTGTTTTTAAGATAGTCTTATCGTTAATGTTAACTAGTCCTGAGAAAATGAGTTCTGCTATACCATCTGTTTTAGAATATAATTTTTCTAAGTAGTCAGGTAAGACATAATCGTCACTGTCAATGAACGTTACATAATTTCCAGAAGCAATTTCAAGGCCACAGTTTCGTGCACTGGATACTCCACCATTTTCTTTTTTTATTAAAATAAGTCTTGTATCAGATTCTGCGTATAGTTTTGCTATATTATATGAATTATCGGTTGAACCATCATCAATCATTATTAGCTCAAAGTTTTTAAAACTTTGAGCTAATAATGATTGAATGCATTGCTCTATATACTTTTCTGAATTATATATTGGAATAATAATACTTATTTCCATTATTATTGTAGCTTGTATTGCTATTTTTATTTAAAACTTATTTGAAAGCCATAATAGGGCTCTATATAGAGCCTTGAAAAGAGGGCTGCTCAAATTTAGCTGTTCTTTTTCTTTCTTGTAGTTATTTTTTATAATACTATTTATCCTAGGGGGATAATAATTTTGAAGGAAATCCTTCCTTTCCTTTTTAGCCTTATCTCTATTTTGAGTACTTATGCCGCTCATGTCATAGATGGAAAGGATTGTCCCTTCTTTATAAATAAATGATGCATTGTAGTCAATGCAAGCCTTCCAAAAGAATATCCAATCTGAAACGTATCTATGTTTCAAATCGTATAATCCGGCATGATGAAAAAGGTCTCTCTTTATAAGGGTAGACTGATGTGGAAAGGTGCTAGAAAACAAAAAAGAAGCAATAGAGTATTTTTTTAGATTAGATAAATCCTTTTTTAGTTCTTTTTTCCCGTCATTCATCAATATATCGTATATTATTATATCTTCTTTAAGATTATCCTTGTAGATGTTTTCAATAACTTCATTATTGGCTAAAATATCTCCAGAATTTAAGAATAGGAGGTAGTCTTCTTTTGCTATTTTTATCCCCTTATTCATTCCATCGAAAATACCCTTATCTGGTTCGCTTACCCACTTGGAAATGTGTTTAGAATATGCTTCTATTATTTCTTTACCTCCATCAGTAGAGCCACCATCAATAACAATCCATTCAAAATCCTTGCAAGATTGGGAGACAATGCTGTTAATAGTTTTTTGGAGTCCAGTTTTATTATTTAAATTAACAGTAATAATCGTTATCTTCATCTTATAACTTTTTAAATAGACTTACAAGGCGTTTTATCCTTTCATTCCATGCCTCTTTTATTAATTTCCTTCGTAAAGAAGGCAAAAAATCTTTATATGAACGCTCTGTACTAACACAAATAAAACCATCATGCATTGAAGGAGCTTGTATTGGTGTCATATAATTTTCACCATATAATTTAGTTAAAATAGCATGATAATTTTTAGGAACTGGTATTAGAATATCTTCAAAAGGAAAGTAGATTGTCTTGTCAAACCATTCGCGTTTCTTTAAATTTCTTTCATGATAATACCAAGCAATGAGAGATACATTTTTATAGTCTTTGTCTTTATATCTTTTTACTAAATTATCAAAATCCTTAAAACTTTTCTGGAATCCTTTCTTTTTCGCTTTCTTGACTTTCTTGAAAACCTGATAATTATATTTCCAGTTTGTTAATGAGTAGTGATGCTCACAAATAAGAGTCATTTCTTCTTTAGATTTAAGAACTTCCTCTACAAACTTGTTTAATTCATCCTTATCATCAGGCATTACATCTTGAGGGAATATATCAATAAATATTCCTTGATGTTGATTTCTAAAAACGGTGGCTCTTTCTATGGCAGCAGTATTATCCATTCTTAACTTACCCATTCCATTGGGAAACAAGTCTGTATAACCAGATTGCCAAAAATAAGGAGATTTAAATTCATTCTTGGCAATAGCTTGAAGTTTGTCGAAGTCTTCTCTAAACATTGTCATATCTATATCGTCGTCCCATGGAATATAGCCCTTTTCCCGAATTGCACCTAACAAAGTACCACTATCAGCCCATATTTTGAGATTATATTTTTGACAAACTTCCAAAAGTTTTTTGAGAAGATTCATTTGAACTGCCCAAACTTTTTTCATTTCGGCTGATATATAATAACCATTTCTTGTTTCAGGATTAAGATTCATGGAAAATTATCTTTATAATTAAATTTATAAATAATCTTGGATTAGTTATAGCTATTTTTGGTAAATTAAGACTTTTCTTTTACTCTTCCAAAATGCCTTGAAGGAGAATTCATATTTTTAGAGAGTTAATGACGGTTCAATTTTTTGAACTTTTATTTATGAATCAATTTTTTGATACGTTTCTTAGTATTATTCCATCTAATTATCCATAGGTCCCATCGATGTTCCTTTCTTAAAGAAGGCAATAAAACTTTATAATGACGATTGGGATCAAGTATTGCAAAATCACCATGCTGGTTTACTTCTTTTACTGGTGATAAATAATCACCATATTGCTTTGATAGAATCTCATGAAAACCACTTGGGATTGGAATCATTATATCCTCAAAAGGTATGTATAGTGTTTCTTTATACCATGACCTCTCTCTTATATATTTACTTTCCGCACTCCATGAAATAATTGAAACATTCTTATAATCTTTTTTTGAATATTTTTTTACTAGTTCATCATATGTTTTAAAGTAGTTGCAGAATCCTATTCTCTTTATGTGATAATATATTTTAAAAAGACTTAGGTTATGTTTTAAATTAGAAAAAGAAAAGTAGTGCTTACAATACAATTCTAGATTATTTTTCATTTGGGCTCTAATGGTTTTAAACTCTTTAAATGAACCTTCTTCGTTAGGAATTACATCTAAAGGAAAAATGTCTATGAAAATGCCTTGATGAAAATTTTGATAAATATCTCCTTTTAATATAGCAGAAGTACCGTCCATCCTTATTTTAGTTTGTCCGTGGGGAAATTTATCAGTATATCCGCACTGAAAAAAGTAAGGAGGGTTAAATTCTTCGGTAGCAATATCTCTTAATTTATCGTAGTCCTCACGAAGCATGGCCATGTCTATATCATCATCCCAAGGAATATAGCCATGTTCGCGTACAGCACCAAGAAGGGTCCCTCCTTCTGCCCAGACTTTCAAATTATACTTTTTACAGACTTCTAAAAGTTTATTAAGCAGTTTCATCTCAACTGCCCAAACTTGTTTCATTTCTTTCGATATGTAGTAACCATTTCTGGTTTCAGGATCTAAGTTCATGGGTGAATTTTCTTTATAATTTTATTTATAAATAATTTTGGATTAGTTATAGCCGTTTTTAGAAAGTAAGAGATTAGTTGTCCAAAAGGCTTTACTTTCATTCTCCAAAAATGCCTTGAAGGAGAGTCATAAGTGAAATTATGCCCTCTCATTGGAATTCTCCATGTCTTTCCGTACCAGTAGCGTAGCACCCTTTCGGGTTTATGTGGGCACAAACACTCTATTCCCAAAAAATTAATCTTGTCATGTTTTTTTATATAGCATCTAGGAATTACAGCAAAATTAATTCTATCACACCATAAACTCCAAATAGAGAAAGGCAATTTACCCCTTATATAAACATCTATATAACTTTTGTTATCAGTGTGAAATGAATAAAGATAATGATCTATAATTCTACAAACTTTCAAACCATTTTTATATAAAAATGGGAGATTTTTTCTTAATAATTCTTCTGAGTCTACGTAGACATCTACGTCTTCATCACCTTTTATCAAACCGTGATCACGGACAGCACCTAATAGAGTGCCGAAAATTAAATAAAACTGTAAGCCGCATTCTTCAAATAAAGTTTTTGTTTTTAAAAGTAACGACCTGGCATCATCCTCACTTATAGCACTTATTGTTTCATAGCTGATGTCCTCAATCTCATCATTATATGTAAAAGGTAGTCCATCAATTATTATTGTTGTAGTTTTCATCTTTATATACCTAAAACTATTCACATTCTAAACCCGCAAAGCCACGAGCTGATAAGCTCAAAGGAACTCCAAAACCATCATAATTTCCATCGAAGTTTAATATTGCACAATCTAGACATTTCATGTAGTATTCAACATTAGGATGATGCAACACAATATCCAACAGACAAACTCCTTTAGATAAATATTTAGGTAAATGAATTCGTTTAGAGATCTTAAATTTACCTATTTTTATATTTTCAATGGTACCTTTATAGTGACCTTCTTCTAAAGATGCTAAAGGGACACCGGATTGGTTTTTAAAGGTTACTATTAAGTCAAAAGAAAAAGGTTCTTTTGTTTCCCCTTCAATTTCTATATCTAGATATTCAGTATTAGATACAATGGTAGACTCAACATTCTCTGAATTATTGATTTTTATGGAGTATATGTCTATAAATGATTTTTTAAAGATAATAGAGTCTGCTATTCTTGTTTTAGACTCACTGAAATTGTTAGCAAGATAAAAATCGATAGCTTGATTTTGTGTTCCTGTATAACTGACTTGACCATTTTCTAGAACAATACCTTTCCTGCAAAGATTCTTGACTGCAGCCATGTTATGACTAACAAAAAGTACAGTTCTGCCTTCACCTTGTGATACATCTTGCATTTTGCCAATGGCTTTTTTCTGGAATTCAGCATCACCTACTGCTAAAACTTCATCGACAACAAGAATCTCTGGTTCCATAAAGGCCGCTACAGCGAAGCCAAGGCGGACTGTCATTCCACTGGAGTAACGTTTAGTAGGAGTATCAATATATCGTTCTACACCTGCAAAATCAACAATTTCATCTAGTTTTCTGGTAATTTCAGCTTTCGTCATTCCCATAATGGAACCATTCATGTAGATATTTTCCCGCCCTGTTAGTTCGGGGTGAAAACCTGTTCCAACTTCCAACAGGCTGGCAATTCTACCTTTGTATCTAATTACTCCAGTTGTAGGACTTGTAATGTTGCTAAGCAATTTCAGTAATGTGCTTTTACCTGCACCATTTTTACCGATAATACCCACTACATCCCCTTGTTCTACTTTAAAGTTGATGTTTTGTAAAGCCCATACATAATCACTGGTTCCTTTTTGGCTTCTGTCATTTGTTTGGCCAATCTTTAAATAAGGATCTTCATGATGAAGTATAGAGGTTTGCCACCATCTATTCAAATCATGGCTAAGTGTACCAGTTCCCACTCGGCCTAAGCGGTACATTTTACCGACATTCTCAAATTCAATAGCTATATTTGACATATTAAATGGTATCCATAAAGTTTCTTTCTACTCTTGTAAACACGATAACACTAATGAATAAAGTGATACACAAGAATATAGTACTATATAATAATCCTCCCCAATTTAAAGAGCCACAGCCTAGGCAGCCGTATTTGAATGCCTCGAAAATAGGCGTTAATGGGTTAAGTTCCAATATGACTCTATATTTTTCTGGTGCTGCACTCAATGGGTAAATAACAGGTGTAGCGTACATGAAAAGTTGCAAGCCAAATTGAACTAGGAATTTCAAATCTCTATATTTAGTCGTTAGTGAAGATATAATTAACCCCCAACTCATAGCATGAAAACCAATGAGGAAAATATAAAAAGGGAATAATAATAATGACCAATTTAAGGATAACGAATGATTCTCTAGAGTAAAGTAGTAATAAATATATACGATAATGAATAAAACTAGCTGAATCAGCATTTTGAGTAGGCTACTAGTAATTCCGCTTAATGGAACAATTAACCTAGGGAAATACACTTTGCCAAATACATTGGCATTTGTACTGAATACGCTATTACTGACTGTAAAACTTTCACTAAAATAGCCCCAAAGAACTATACCAGCCATATAAAATAGTGGCTGTGGTGCTCCATCGGTACTAATCCCAGCCAAACCACCGAAAACGAACATATACATGATGGTGGTGAAGATGGGCTGTATGACATACCATAAAGGGCCTAAAATAGTTTGCTTGTATTTAGTTACAATATCTCTTTTGATGTACATGACGTACAGGTCTCTATATCGCCATATACCTTTTAAATCCACATCAAGCCATTTCTTCTTTGGCTTGATTTCTGTAGTCCATTCGTTACTCATTATATGATAGGATAGAATTATTAATCTATGATTACAATTATTATTTACTTAAAATTTAATTATTTCTTTTATGTATTTCCATTTATACTTCCATTTATCCCTTTTATGTTGTTTCCGTAATTTAGGTAAGTAGTCTAGATATGAATGTTCAACATCCATTACTAGAGGTGTACCATGCATTGATTGCCCTTTTACAGGTATCATATAGTCACCAAATTGCTTCTTTAATACTAAATCGTAATCCACAGGGGCTGGAATTAAAATATTTTCAAAAGGTAAAAATACGACATCTCTGTACCAGGTTTTTTCGCGGATATATCTTTCATTTTCACTCCATGAAATAATAGATATAAAACGGCAATCTTCTTTTGAGTAGCTCTTCATTAAATCGTCATAATTCTGAAAAGATTTTTTTAAACCATCTTTTTTAACAGATAAATAAGATTTAAGAAATTATTTCTATACCTTCAGGCTCACTGTTTAATCCATTTTGAGGTAAATCTATAACTTTTGCTTTTTTCGTTTTCATATCTATTTGCCAAAGTTCACCTTGATTAGAGGTTCCACATACATAATAGAGATAATTATTATTAAATGCTGTGTCCTGAATAACTTTTTTGAATGGTAAATAATATGTTTCAGTAGCTAGATTTACATTAACAGTTATATCTTCCTCAAAGATATATGGCATATCCATAGGAGAAATATATCACTGATTATTCATTTTATATATTATATATATTAGATTATTAGAAACATCTATAGCAGTTATACTATCACTACATGGGACAAATGAGATAGTTTGCATTCTTTGTGCACTATATATTGAATCATTATTTACTATTATTCTATATGTATTTAGTTTATTTGCATATCCTCTTTGTTGAATATATAAAAGGGGAAATATGTCATTGTCAGAATAAAACTTAGAACCAAAGTTTACATCATTACAATGTATGATGGCATCAGACTCTAAATTTATAGATGCTATTTCTTTTCCATTGTTAATGTTATATACATCTATGATATCATTGGAATGATGGCAATTAAAAAGTAGGCTGTCATAAATGGCAAATCCTTGTGTTGAATTTGCTGTTTTACTTTTTATGGTAAATAGTTTTACATATTCAATCCTTGCAGAATCACTTATATGAAGTGTGTCTGTTGCAATATTTGTTATTTTAATTGTATCTGTAGGAACAATTTCTTGTGTGTTCTTATACACATCGTCATCCTTTTCGCAAGCAGAGAGTGATAGGATTGAAAAGATAAGTAAAAAGAAATAACAAAATTGTTTGTTATTCATAAGTATGTTTTATAAATATAAACAACGATAAAAGATGCAATATAGATAAAAAGCATATTTATTAAAATAATAGAGTCTTACTATTTTATCTCCTCGTAATTCCATTATTATTTCTTGGTTCTCATCCATAAACTTAGAGAATAGTGAAATTGTTTTTGTATATTTCATTCTCCCTGTTAATTTTAAGAATCCTTTTATTGCCTCGTCTAATAGTTGCTTAATTTGTGCAGATTCATTCTCAGGATAATACTCTCTAATAAAATTTAGTCTTTCCAACCATATCTGGAATCGAGTTTCAATCGCTTCAGGTTTATCCCAATCTGCAGAAATACTGGATTTTCTGTAAACATAATTATATAAAATAGCATCAGCAACATAAATCTGCATAGCTTTATGAAATAGCAAATATGTTGTTGCTTGGTCTTCATAAGTTTTTCCGATTGGATATCTAACATCATTGAATAGAGATAATCTATACAATTTGTTCCATGCAAATGAAAATATAATGTCTTTTTTTTCAATTATTTCTTTGATACCTTCTGAAGAATCTATTAATCGAGGGGTATTTGTCTTACGATTCAAATTCCGGCCATTATCAAATACTTTGTTATATCCAAATGAAACTATATCAACAGTTTTTTCTAAAGCTAAATTTAATGGTATCTCACAAAACTGAGGCTCAACGTAATCGTCACTATCGACAAACATTACATAATCACCTCTGGCAATGTCAAGTCCAGCGTTTCTTGCAGATGATAGCCCACCATTCTTTTTATGGATAACTTTAATACGTGAATCTATTGCAGCATATTCATCACAAATCTGGCCAGAAGAATCTTTACTTCCATCATCAATAAGTATAATTTCTATATTCTGATATGTTTGATTAATGATAGAGTCCAAGCATTTATGTAAATATTTTTTCACATTGAATATTGGAACTATGATAGAAATCAAATGTGAAGAATCCATTTTCCTAATTATTTATACTTTAAAAAGGCGAAAACACTTTGTCGCATATTTTTTCCAAAAATTGAATAACGTATAACCAAAGTCAAATTGATATTTTAGTGTCAGAGCCATGCAAACACGTTCCATTTTATCAATATTTCCTCTATATGTTCGCAGATCTCCCCACTTAAAAGGATTATCAGAAATGAATCTATGATTAAACTCAGGAAACAATTTTATAAATATATCTTTATTATTTTTTCTTGTTCTGAAGCATCTTCTTTTTAATAAAAACTTTCTTTTATAGAAGGATTCCCTACATTTGGCCCCTGATAGTAGAGGCTCAAACTCATCAATGTAAATCTTTAGAGAATAAACTTGATTTATAGAAGGTTTCCTTACAATACTGTTAAAATTTGAATGACAATCGTAATGATATAGGGGTAATGGTACATAAGAGGTACATAAGAGACTGATGCACCTTTATATATCAAATATGTTATCACAAATAAGTCTTCCCATTGAGCCATTTTGGTATTGAAAGATATGGAATACCTCTTAAAACATTCTCTTTTAGTTAGTTTATTCCATAATGAACCCTAAATCCCTCCGAATAACAAATCACTTAAAACATCGTCTCTATTTAATGGGGTTGGTTCTCTGATACGATAGTCGAGTCCATTTGATACTCGCGGTAATAATCGCAGATTACAATATCTACTTTCTCTTTCAAGGAATGTTTAAGCAATATTTCAATCCAATTCAGTTCAACCCAATCGTCAGGATCTGCATGGATAGCATATTCACCTTGAGCTATGGACAAGCCTGCTTGATGTGCTGAAGCCACACCACCATTTGATTTATGAATGACATGAATACGATTGTCTTTTGAGGCATACTTTTCGCATATCTTACCAGAAGTATCCTTGTTTCCATCATCTACTAATATAATCTCTAGATATATCTATTTGGTTGATAATAGAGTTAAAGCATTTGCAAAGATAATTCTCTGCATTATATATGGGGACTATGATAGAGACGATTAGATTATACATAACTCTAAGCCATTAATGCTTTTTTTAAAAATGAGAAAGAATTCATTTTTAAAAATTCATATTTCTCGTATACAGAATCCCAATATTCTATAGAATTTTTCTCATTCATTATCTGGTCATCAGTACTTATGGCTCTCTTTTCTAATCCCAAAGCATTCAGAATGTAATTCATTCTGCTATCTTTATCTCCATCTAATGCATAAAAATCTTTTTTGAAAAGAACAGAAAAAATGACTGCATGTAAAGAATGAGCAACAACTAATTTTGAGTATTTTATGAGATTTAAGAACTCTTTTGGCCCTACCTCTATTTTAAATAAAACATTATCAAGCCCTCTGAAAGTGTTAGCAGGATAAAATCTGTCAACAACTATTTTGATTCCTTTCTTTTTGGCTATAATTAGGGCCATTTTTAGGAACTCGGGTCTAACAAATGGGTCATAAAAATAAATGTAATCACCTTTTATTATTGGTTCGTCACCTACAAAGATGCTATAATCTGAAGGTCGTAATAAAAGAGTTGGGTCTAATGTCAAAGAAACATCAGTAAAAATTTTATTGTTAGTTAAAAGGGCTTTAGTCCTAGATTCCCTCACTGAAACTGCCCGGAAATTCCTTAAACTGTTTTTTACATAATCTATATCCAAGGATTCTAGATTTTTGCCCATAGAAGGAGCATACGATATTTTTTTTACCTTCTCATTGCAAAAATTACCCCAGTAAGCTTCACTGAAGTCACGGCATTTAGTATTCCAAATCTGATCACTTTCTGTTAAAACAAACCTGACTCCTTTCTCTATTCATTATAATATAGGATAGATTTCTGTATTTTATGATCACTCCATGAATTAGGAATTAATTCGTAGTGTACTTTTTCCCATTCAAGTGATGCCAATATGTAATCGATTTTAAATATATTGCCTAATTTCTGATAACTACTTTTGCAAGAAAAACTTATGTCATCTAGGTTTGTAAGAAGATTCTGTACAGTATAACTTAATGGAATATCATTGAAATCTCCACAGACGATGACAGGGTATGCACTCTTCTTAATTTCTGATAGGAGTAAAAGGGACTGTCTATATCTGCGAATGCAGTTGTCTAAAGTGCCGCCTGAGGTGGTGGTCTGTAGGTGGACATTAAAAAGGCGGAACATTTCTCCATCCCGATTAATGTCTGCCTGAATCATCTTGTTATAGGTGCCTGTGAAATACCAGGTTTTTACATTGGAGATTGGGTATCTGGACAAAATGGAGACATTCAGGTTCTCGTCTTCCCGGCCGTTGGTCACTTTATAGGGTAGGGATGGAAAGCATTTCTTGATGCTGTCATACCTGACCAGGTTGGTGTGTGGCCGTTCTTGCAGACAGAGTATATCGGGGTTCTGTGCATTGAGAAAGGTTGAAGCAGCATGTAAAGTGTCTAGGGATAGCTGAAAATTATCACAATTCCAGCTGATGAGTCTTAGTTCCGTTCCTGTCTCTTTTTTATTCGAGCAACTGAATAAGGTAATAACCAGCAGAAGGAGTGTAAGATTTCTTATCTTGGCACACATTAGATCTGTTTGTTGTTTTCAAAGAGCTTTTCTAGTTCTTCCATCAGCTTGGTTTCTAACTTAATGGTCTTAAGAGCATGGGCATAGTGCTCTGTGTGATGCAGGTCACTGCCTACATAATCGTACATGCCATTAAAGAGAAGGTCATCGGCTAGCTCGTATGGACGACGACCATAGTAACCACTTAGACTATTCAGGTTTAACTGTAGCTGGTAACCTTTACTTTTCAGTTTTTCAAAATCTTCCCAGTTCATATACATGTAACGTTCTGGGTGGGCAATGATGGGGTGGAAGCCTTTCTTGAAGACGGTTTCCAGAATTTCATCCAGATTCTCTGGACCATACATATAGCTGGTTTCTACCAAGAGGCTGTTTTGAGTGCCTAGAGGAATGACTCCGCCAGTTTCCAGTTTGGGAACGAAGCCACTGTCCATCATGTACTCACTGGAGATGTGGAGTTTAAGCGGCCCCTTGTATTCTTTTAGAAGGGCCTGGAAGCCTTCCTGAAGGCTCTCAGCGGTGTTCCTAAGATCTTCCATAGAGTGGGGGGTAATCCAAAGTTCCTGATAGCCTAAGGATTCCATATAGGACAGCAAATCCAGACTATGTGCTAAGTCTGGACTGCCATCATCTACTCCAGGAAGGAGATGAGAATGTATGTCGGTAGCTCCGGAAAGGATTCCGGAGTCTACCAGACTATGTTTTTTCTTTCCAAATAATCCAAACATGTTTCTTTATGCTTCTGTTTTGGTACGATGACGATGATGATGTTTCTTCTTTTTCTTAGATGAAGAGAAGATTTTCTTCCACCATGGTTTATCCTCATCGGCATAGCCGTAACCATAGCCATATCCGTAACCGTATCCATAACCATATCCATAGCCACCATATCCATAATTACTAGAACGTACGATAGAGCCGTTCAAGATGAGGGACATGTTCTTCAGCTTACCGCTCTGGTAAAGTTTTTCTATTTCTGGCAGCATACGACGATCTAGCTTTCCTACACGGACGATGAAGATGGTGAGGTCTGCTACTCGGTTGGTAATGGCTGCATCGGCCACGATACCTACAGGGACGTTATCGATGAAGATGAAGTCGTATTCCTTACGCAGTTCCTCAATCATGGCTTCCAGACGCTCGCTGAGCAGCAGTTCGGCTGGATTCGGCGCGATAGGTCCTGCTGGAATCAAGTCTACGTTTTCATAGACTCCATTCTTCTGCAAGATTTCTCTCCATTCACAGTTTCCTGCTAAATACGTAGTCATACCTGGTTTCCGGCTAGAGCCGTGGGAACGGTGGGTTAGGGTACCCTTACGGATATCGAGGTCTATCATGACTACTTTTTTATTGGTCTGACCAAAGGAGGCTGCCAAATTCATGGATACGTAAGTCTTACCGGCACCCGCACCGAAGGAACTGAAGGTGATGACCTGCATGTTCTCTGACTTGACCTTCATAAAGCTCATGTTAGTACGGATGATACGGAAGGCTTCGGACACAATGTCTCGGCCATCCACAGAAACCACGAATCTCTTTTCGCCATCCACTGTTTCTTCCTTTTTGCGGTTGTCCTTAGGAATCTCACCCAAAAATGGAACAGAGAGGGCATCTTCCAAATCCTTGCGGTTCTTGATACGGGTATCAAAGAAGAGGATAGCCAGAAGAATCACCAATGGAACTGCTGCACCCTTCATGACACCACTCATGATCATGGTTTTACCATTTGGAGATATAGGCATTTCACTACCTCCAGCAGGGTCTAGGACGCGGGCATCGCTACTGGTGGTAGCTTGGCTAAGGGCACTTTCCTCACGCTTGTTCAGCAGGTAGAGGTAGAGTTCCTCCTTGATACGCTGCTGACGCTGGATGCCCAACATTTCACGCTGCTGGGCTGGCATGGCACTGACACGGGCAGAAGCCTGACCGGCACGGCTTAAAGCCGCATTGGTCTGGGTGTTCAGACTGGTGATGCTGTTATCTACGGCACGGTTAATGCTGGAACGCATAGCCTCTAGGCTCTTGTTTAAATCCTGAACCACAGGGTTCTTATCGGAACTGCCTTCGATAAGTTTATCACGTTTCAGCTTGTTGGCATTATACTGCTGAATCAGCCCTTCAATCTGTGCATTGTTCGTAGTTCCCGTAGGAATTAATTCCGTAGCCTTGGTTGGGTCGTTCAAGTATGTCTTGATACGGCTAGCCAACTGGGTCTGTAGCTGCAAATCCTGGGCTGCAGAAGAATACTGAACTTTTTCACTTACATTACGGGCAGCCTCGGAGTTGATATCAATGATGTTACGCTCTCTCTTGAAATCCTCAATCTGAGATTCTACACCGCCCAATTCCTTCTCGATGATGATGAGTCGGTCATTGATGAACTCAGAAGTGTTGATGGCTGTCTGGTTCTTATCCATAATGGTGTTTTCATTATAGATGGTAATCAGGGTATTTAGCACATCGTCTGCACGAGCCGTATTATAATCGGTCATAGACATGTAAAGGATGGAGGCATCGCCTTCTGCTTGGGAAATTCTTAGGTTTCCGCGTAGGTAAGAAGCCATGTCATCGATGGTTCTTTTCCTAATCATGATTTCCTTGTTGTACCACTCATCGGTAAAGAAGAGGGTCTTAGATATCATCACATCACCTGCAGGAGTCTTTACCACTTTTCCGATAGGCGCATTCAGCGACTTGGAGTCTTTATCAAAGTCGTAAAGTCTAACCTTGTCTTTCCCCGTAACTTGCAACTTGAAGTTGGCAGGCTGCTTGGTTTCGTCGTTTTCGAAGGTGACTGTTACTGGGCCTTGGGTGTAGATATCCTTTTCCCGAAGGCCATCCATTACAACATAATTTACGTTGGCATTCAAACGTTCCACCGCATCGCGCATGAGCTTGTGGCTCTGGAACTGCAGAATCTCGTTAGATACGTTAGTACTGTTATACTGGCTCAAACGATCCAGGTTAGCTCGGCCACGTCCCATAGGGTCCTTAATCATGACAGTTGCGGAACGGGAATAGGTGAAAGGTATTTTAGCATACTGGTAGTACGCCCATCCACCAAAAATGGCGATGGAAAGAACGAACCAGTACCAGTTCCTTAAAAGGTAGAATAGAATATCAAATGGGTTGATGTTAAACCCACCAGCGCTTTTCACATCCTTTCCTGTTACATCTCCGGAAAGGTCTGCTTGTTCTGACATTTTTACCATAGACTTACTTTCTAATGAATAGGAATACGAGTGATAAGGTGGTGGTGACTGCATGGAGCAGAGTCTGCCAGATGTATGCCTTACGCTGATCCAACTCTGATGCCTTAGCTGCAGTAGGCTCTACGTAGATGATATCGTTCTGCTGCAGATAGTAGCAAGGAGAGGTGAAGATATCCTTGGAACGGATGTCATGCCACATGATACGGCGCTTGTTTCCGTATTCCCGGATGACACCGATACGGTCCAGTCTTGACTTTGTGGTCAAATCTCCAGCCATGGCAATGGCTTCCAGCAAGGTGATACGGTCACCATCTACTTCATAAGTACCTTTGGAGCCGATTTCGCCTAATACGGTGAACTTGAAGTTCAGAAAATTGACCATTACGATAGGGTCTTTCAAGAGTTCCTGTCTTTCCAACTCATTTTTAATCATATTGGTGAGCTGGCTTCGGGAAAGACCTTCCACATGGAGTTTACCTAGAATAGGGAAGTCGATGTCACCGTTAATATCTACCAAGTAACCTCTTTTGTCCTTGTCAATGCCACCATTGACAGCTGGGGTAGAGTTAATATTTCCTTGGGCATCGATGTTGTAACCACCTGAACCTGGCATGTTAAATGGAAGAGCCAGAGCTGGGTCTTTGGCACTGACGACAATGCTCAATCGGTCATCGCGGTGAATGATGGCCTCGTATTTCTGCACTACTGGATACTCGGTAAGTTCTTCCATATCCCTTAAATACAGGATGTCCTGACGGGTGGCACACGAAGAGAATGCCAGCATACCCACAGCTAAGACTGCAAATACTCTCAAAGTCTTTTTCATAATGATATTCAGTATTTTATATTTTGTTATTTTCAGGAATTTTCGGTCTGATGTATAAATACATGAATACCCTGTCTTTTCTCTATGTTTCTGGGAAAGGCAGGGTGTTCTGTATGTTTATTTTTGGAAGGAGGCTATGGTCTGTATGATGTAGTCTACATCACGGTCTGAAACCATAGGTCCAGATGGGAGACAAAGTCCCTGTTGGAACATTTTCTCGGCTGTTCCGTTCACATAGGCAGGTGCGTCTTTATAGACGGGCTGCAAATGCATGGGTTTCCATAATGGACGGCTCTCTATATCCGCCTGTGCCAGGTGATTCAGGAGGTCCATGTAGGTGTATCCGGTGATTTCCGGATCAATCAGAATCGTGTTTAGCCAATAGTTCGGATTGGCTGGTTTATCAGGTTTAGGGGTGAAGACGGTGATGCCCTTTACTTTTAGTTCCTTGACATACCTTTCATGAACGTGCCGGTGATGAGCAATGTGTTCATCGAGCACATACATCTGTCCACGGCCTATACCTGCACAGACATTACTTAACCGGTAGTTGTACCCGATTTTTTCATGCTGGTAGTAGGGGAAAGGTTCCCGGGCTTGTGTGGCGTAGAATTTTACGCGCTTGGCAGCTTCCTCGGTAGGGCAGATGAGGGCACCACCACCGCTGGTGGTGATCATCTTGTTGCCGTTGAACGACATGACACCATAGGTGCCAAAGGTACCGACGGACTGTCCATCATATTCAGAACCCAATGCTTCGGCAGCGTCTTCCAGCACGGGAATGTCATAACGGTGAGCAATCTCCATGATTTGGGAGATTTTACCGGGATTACCGTAAAGGTAGACGGTGATGATAGCTTTCGGTTTCCGGCCGGTTTTCTGTATCCGGTCCTTAATGGCCTGCTCCAGGAGGGCAGGATCCATGTTCCAGGTGTCTGCCTCGCTGTCTACAAAGACGGGGTTGGCACCCAAGTATTTGACTGGGTTGGCAGAGGCAGAAAAAGTGAAGCTTTGGCAGATGACCTCATCGCCAGGTCCCACGCCTAGCATGACCAGGCCTAGGTGAATGGCAGATGTGCCAGATGCCAAAGCTACTACATGGATGGGATGGTCGGCCCTGCGGCCGTGCCATCCTTCCAAGTCTTTTTCAAATCCGTCAACATTTGGTCCCAGAGGCACCACCCAGTTGGTATCGAAGGCTTGCTGTACAAACTCCTGCTCTTTACCCCCCATGTGGGCCAGGCACAACCAAATCTTGCTCATTGATTCTTGATACGTTTTATTTATTTACGATCCAGTACGAAAATTACTACACGGTTCCACTCATTCTTCAGCTCGTATGGCTGGATGGTATCACCCTTGTAGTCGATCTTCAAACGGCTAGGATCTACACCGAATTCCTTAACCAAGCAGTTGTAAACAGCCTTAGCACGGCGCTCAGACAACTTCAAGTTGTATGCTGGATAAGCAGTCTTAACATCGGCGAAACCAGTTACAGTCAAGTTAACGTCTGGGTTGTCTTCCATGTACTTAGCCACAGCTGCAATGTTCTTCTTCTGAAGCTTAGTAATGTTGTACTTGTCGATGATGAAGTTAACGGTCATGTCAAGAACTTCAATCTTGTTGTAAGTTTCCTCAATACGATTTTCAGTTCTTGGACGAGCGTTAGCCAAATCCTGACGAGCTGCGTTGATCTTATCGTTCAAGCTACCCAAGATGTCAGCATCGTTCAATGTTCTGTACTTGAAACGACGGTCTCCGAAGTGATCCTTGAAATGATAAGTCAAACCTGCCTGAAGGGTGGTGAAACCATCATACAATACATCGTAAGATACACCGTTGTACTTATCGTTGGTAGCATAGATAGTAGCTTCCAAGTTGAAGTCCAATGCCTGGCTCAGCTGAATAGCAGTACCCAAACCTACATGACCACCGAAGTAGCTTCTGCAGTTGGTGTTGATAGGATAAGCGCCCTGAGTCTGTTTACCCCATGCTTCTACGTGCTTGTCAAATTTAGAGTTGCGAATTACACCTACACCCATGAATGCATACACATTGAAACGGGTGCTTTCCTTGTACTGACCCAGGATGTTGTTCAGATTCAACATCAAGTCACCCATCGCAGTGAACATTCTGAATCTGTACTTACCTTCATTAGGATATACACTTGGGAATGCAGCAACAGCTTCCTTATTAGCACGGCTAGACTGAATCATGTAGTCAGCCTTCAAACGCAAACCGATAGCTGGGTTCAACCACTTACCGATAGCCAATGCATAGTCAGGACCTACGTTCTTCTTGAAACCCTGGAAACGGCTGTTCTCAGACATAGCGAAATCGCCACCGAAGAATGCGCTGATATACCAGTTGTCTCCAAATTTATAATGTCTCAGACCTGTTACTGACTGTTCAGTAATAGTAGATGGGTCTACCTCTTCCTGAGCCATAACTGGTGATGCCATCAAAGTGGCCATCATCATTAAAGTAAATATCTTTTTCATGTTACGTTCTTCGTTTTAGAGGTTATTCATTAATAAATACTACCACTGCATTCTGTTCTGTCAGGTTCTTGATGATCTGTGGGTTGCTCTCAATGTTGATGCGACCTGCAGGTACATTGTACTGGTTCATCAGCTGATCCTTGACGGTGTTAGCGCGCTGTACGAAGAGTTCTACGTTAGCTGGAGTGTTGTCACCATAAGGCATGATGTAAATGGTAGCATCGTTCAGCTTCTTGTAGTCCTCAGCAGCAGTGTAGACGTTTACTTCCTGCAGCTTGTTGATGTTAGACTTGCCATCCTCGAATGAGATCAATGTGCGGATTAAGTTACCCTCAACCACCTTCTTCTGTACGTTGATGATAGGAGCACCGTTACGCTTAGCCTCAGCCTGTGCACGCAGCTTGTTAGCTTGGTCGTTCAGGTAGTCATAGCGTGAAGCGTTGTACATTTCATGGTGGAAGTCACGAGAACCGTCGTGGTTCTTGAAGCGGTAGGTCAGACCAGCATAAATGCCAATGTAACCGTCATACTCGCCATCGAACTTCTGGTGGTCGAACTTAGAGGTCAGCCAGTTGTTCATTACTTCTACGTTGAAGTCCCACTTCTCGCTCATGCGGAACTTAGCCATCAAACCCAGCTGAGGAACCAGGAAGGTCTTGTGGCCTACATCCTTCAGACGAGCATCGTTGGTGTTGTACTTACCGGTGTCACTCCATCCAATACCTGCCAGTGCAATCAGGTTGAACTTACGGTTCTCCTTGAAGTTGCAGAACAGGTTGGTCAGGTTCAGCATCATGTCGAAGTTGACGCCGAAAGTTCTGAAGTGGTAAACCACATCAGGATTCAGCAACTGACCACGGTTGTGACCATAGAGTACCTGTCCACGGAAACCCAACCAAGGAGCCAGCCACTTACCAGCCTGAAGTCCATAAGCGAAGTTCAGGTTACGGAACAAGTTGGCAGCGTCGTAGTTGGTAGTCCAAGACTTCATACCACCCACTTGGAAACCCCAGAACCAGTTGTCTCCAAACTTGGTAGTAGCAAGTACTCTACTGTTTTCATCGCTTGCATCTTCCCAGTACGTATCTGGGACTGTAACTGTTGTCACCTTCACCTCAGGAATCTCTTCCTGAGCCATTGCTGGTACGGCAAGGAAAGGCATCATCAGTAAAGCTAAAACTTTTTTCATACTTCCTTTTTTTTAAGAATGAATATTGATAGATTAACTAATTAATTATTTACTCTCTTTATCTAGTTCTGCATATTCAGAGTTTTGGCTCTGGAATGCAGGTGTGATTTCTTTCATTTGGCGCACGGTTTCCAAACTATTACCTGTGGTGGCGGTTTGGATGAGCGTGGTGATTACCTTATTTATATAATCGTAGTCGCGCTCGATGGTCTGTGACCGGAAAATCTTAGGGTGGGTGGTAGGTATGGAAGCCTCCTTATTATATAATAACTCCTCATACAACTTTTCACCCGGGCGTAGACCGATGTACTTTATCTCAATGTCGGTATTCGGTCTCAGACCGGACAGCTCTATCATTCGCTTGGCCAGATCTACAATCTTGACCGGTTCACCCATGTCGAAGATGAAGATATCGTTACCTTCCCCCATGAACGCTGCTTCAAGTACCAAACGGCAAGCTTCCGGGATGGTCATGAAGTAACGGATAACCTCCGGGTCGGTGATGGTGATAGGACCGCCTGTTTCTATTTGTCTACGGAACAATGGGATGACAGAACCGTTGGACCCTAACACATTTCCGAAACGGGTAGTGACAAACTGTGTCTTTCCCTGTACCTTTCCTTCCTTGACCGCCTGCCCCAGACTCTGGATGTACATCTCCGCAATGTGCTTGGTAGCACCCATGACGTTGCTAGGCTTGACCGATTTATCGGTAGAAATCATGACAAACTTCTGCACGCCATGCTTGACGGCTAAATCTGCCATGTTCTTGGTACCCTGTATATTCGCCCGCACTGCCTCGCAAGGATACTGTTCCATGAGCGGTACATGCTTGTAGGCTGCTGCGTGCATGATGATTTCCGGCTGGTACTCTGCAATGAGCTTGTCCATGCGGTCATAATCTCTTACATCGGAGATGACTGCGGTGAACGGCTGTTCCGGAAATTTGTTCTTTAGTTCCAAATCAATCTGGTAGGTAGGAGTTTCACCCATATCCACCAGGATGAGGTTCCGAGGCTTAAAGTTGCAGATTTGTCGGCAGAGCTCACTACCGATGCTACCTGCAGCGCCCGTGACCATGATGGTACGGCTGGCTATCTCGTAGCCGATTTTCTCCAGACTGATTTTGATTTCTTCACGTCCCAGCAAGTCTTCGATCTGGATGGCACGCATCTGCAGGTTGGCCATGCTGGTAGGAGAAGCCTCCATGAGCGGTGCGATACGCACGCTGATGTTGTTCTGAAGACAGAGACTTACCAGTTCATCATCCTTATGCAAGTCCTGGTTGTTTACGAAGAGCAGACAGTTGATCTGATGCTTCTTCGCCTGTGCCTCAAATTCCTCGTTGGAGTTATAGTAGAAAGCTTTTAAGCCCTGGATACGCATATTGTTCATTTCCTTCCTACGGGTAAAGAAACCTGCAATATGGTAGTCCGTATTCTTATTTACTAAATAGATGGCCAGACTGATGGCCGCCTCACTGGTTCCATAGACCAAGGCATGAAGGTCGCTCTTGTTGCTAAACCTCAGCAGACGGTGGTAGAGGTTGATGAGGAACACCCGGACCAGCATCATGAGCAAGGCCGTGGAGAACAAGTCCAATACCGTGATAGTAGCCAGCTGGGCTCCGAAGAAATGGTACTGAGTGAGGTAGGCACCCGGTACCAAGATGAGACCCTTAAAGACCGTGAAGTACATGACACGCATGAACTCCTCGCCACCGGCATGACTGATGACTCCCCGGAAGGTGTGGAACAGCCATGTTCCAAAAACTGAAACTACCAATGAAATTCCCAGCAACGGGAAGATGAGGTAGGCCTGGATGGTGAGTCGCAGGACCGCGTGTATGACAATGATAGCAAAGGCAGTTGAGACGACCGACAAGAAAACGTCGATACACCACATGATGAGTGGGCTGTACGCGCTCAACTTATGCAACAACTTCATATCTTCTTACTCTCCTTCTCTAGAGGCTCTACCAGGTTAGGACTGACGGTAGCCAACGCTACTGCTACCACCCCTTGGATGGCGATGACCACCCTGCGATCCCTGGCCCCCTTTATCTTCATAAAAATACCTTCTTGTCCCTTAAACTTTCCTCCTAAGATACGGACCGGAGTGCCTTTGGACAAATCCAGCTCTTCGGGAGGGAGGTAGAGCAACTGCTCATCCATGCTGCCAGCCACTGCAATGAAATCCTTCATCTGCTTCTCAGGGATGATGATTTTCTTATGCGAACGGAAATCCATCATGTACTGGAGGTAGGGTAGACCCTGCTTGAACTCCTGAATACGAGATTCTGTAGTGTTGACGAAGAGCAGACCCGAAATGGCGGGTTTATATTCCTTTTTACGCGTTCTTCCGACCACCTTCACGGTGCTGGTCATGGGCAGGAAATTTGTGATACCTGCTAAATCCAGTTGCTTCTTTGCTTCCAATTCCCTACGATAAGTAGCCCGCATGGCAAACCAGTGGGTTTCTTCCAAGGGTAGGTCAGAAACATCGGGAACCGTCATTTCAAGGGTAAAAAAAGGCTTTGTTTTTAGTTCTCTTATCTCGTTAGAGCGTATTCTCTTGGGGCTTTGAAACTCGTGTATCTACTTGAATTTCAATGTCTTACAAAAGTACTCCCTTAAAATCTCTTAAAATTGGAACATACCAACTGAAGGCTGGTTATGGGTAGTTTTCAGGTCCCACGGAAGCAAATGTACAGTTAGTTTTAGTTCAATTTCTTTGCAAAAATAACCCATTTCTCTATATTCGCCAAATAAAATTCAAAAAAAATCATAAAATAATCTATTTTTCATGTATTCGTTAATTTTGCACCTAAAAGGCTTTTCTTGGAAACTTTTTGCTTTTTCGGGGGCTGGCTTTGTGTGATTTGCAGAAATTTCAGGCCTAAATTTTGAAAAGTGGAAGAAACTCCCTATCTTTGTCATTCGTAAACCTTAATATAAGAAAAGTATGTTTTTACTAGGATATGACATCGGAAGTTCATCGGTGAAAGCTTCGTTGGTGAATGCGAAAACCGGGGCCTGTGCTGCTTCGGCCTTTTTCCCTAAACACGAGGCTCCCATTAAGGCCGTGAAAGCCGGGTGGGCCGAGCAAGACCCTGAGATGTGGTGGGAGAACCTGAAACTGGCCACTGCAGCCGTGATGGAACAAACCGGGGCAAAGGGAGAGGAGATAGAAGCAATAGGTATTTCCTACCAGATGCACGGACTGGTGTGTGTGGACAAGGAAGGGAAGCCCCTGCGCGATGCTATTATCTGGTGCGACTCCCGTGCCGTGCCTTATGGCAACAAAGCATTTGCCGACCTAGGTGCCGACCAGTGTCTGGGCCACCTGCTGAATTCACCGGGTAACTTTACAGCTTCTAAACTGGCCTGGGTAAAAGAGAACGAACCGGAACTATTTAAGCAGATATACAAGATTATGCTCCCTGGCGATTATATCGCTATGAAGTTGAGTGGGGCAATCCACACCACCGTGAGCGGCCTATCCGAAGGCATGTTCTGGGATTTCAAGGAAAACCGGGTGGCTCAGTTCCTGATGGATTACTACGGATTCCCGATGTCCCTGATAGCTGACATTGTGCCTACCTTCTCTATCCAGAGCCGGGTGAATGCCGCTGCCGCTGCTGAACTGGGCCTGGCCGAGGGTACACCTATTTCTTATAGAGGTGGCGACCAGCCAAACAATGCCCTGTCTTTGAACGTGATGAAGCCGGGAGAACTGGCTACCACGGGCGGAACCAGCGGTGTGGTGTACGGCGTACTGGGTGAGGTAAACTATGATAAGTTGAGCCGGGTGAACACCTTTGCGCATGTGAACCACCGTGCCGACCAAACCAGACTGGGCGTGCTGCTGTGCATCAACGGTACCGGAATTCTGAATGCGTGGATGAAACGCACCGTGGCTCCGGAAGGCATCAGCTACAGCGAGATGAACGAACTGGCAGCCTCCGTTCCCGTGGGAGCTGAGGGCCTGAGCGTGATTCCATTCGGCAATGGTGCCGAGCGTGTGCTGCAGAATCAAGATCCAGGGGCTAGCGTTCATGGCATCAACTTCAACATCCATACCAAGGCACATGTGCTGCGGGCTGCTCAGGAGGGTATAGCGTTCTCCTTCGCCTACGGCATGGAAATCATGGCCCAGATGGGCATGGAAATCCAGACCATCAAGGCCGGGTATGCCAACCTGTTCTTGTCGCCACTCTTCCGCCAGACCCTGGCGAACGTGACGGGAGCCACCATTGAACTCTATGACACCGACGGTTCTGTGGGAGCAGCTAAGGGCGCAGGCATCGGTGCCGGCATCTATAAAGACAGTGACGAAGCCTTTGCTACCCTGCAGCATCACGGCACGGTGCGCCCCGAGACGGAGGTAAGTGCCTGCAAGGCAGCCTATGAACTGTGGAAAGAAAGACTAACAATCAACATTAAATAAAAAAATAATATGGCAAAAGAGTATTTTCCTGAGATAGGCAAGATTCCTTTCGAAGGCAAAGAGAGCAGAAACCCACTGGCATATCGTTTCTACGATGCCAACAAGGTGATTATGGGGAAGAAAATGAGTGAGTGGCTGAAGTTCGCCATGGCATGGTGGCACACCCTCTGTGCAGAAGGTGCAGACCAGTTTGGCGGTCCTTCCAAGCATTTCCCTTGGAACTACGATGCTACTGACCCTATAGAGAAGGCAAAGCACAAAGCTGATGCAGGTTTTGAGATTATGCAGAAGCTGGGTATAGAGTACTACTGCTTTCACGATGTGGACCTGGTGGACGAGGCTCCAGATATAGAGACCTATGAGAAGAACTTGAAGGAGATAGTAGCTTACCTGAAGCAGAAACAGGAAGAGACAGGCATTAAGCTGCTGTGGGGTACTGCCAACGTATTCGGCAACAAGCGCTATATGAACGGTGCTTCAACCAACCCAGACTTTGACGTTGTGGCTCGTGCCATCGTTCAGATTAAGAATGCGATAGACGCTACCATCGAACTAGGTGGTACCAATTATGTATTCTGGGGTGGCCGTGAGGGTTACATGACCCTGCTGAACACCGACCAGAAACGTGAGAAGGAACACATGGCTACTATGCTGCGTATGGCTCGCGACTATGGACGTTCCAAGGGCTTTACCGGTACTTTCCTGATTGAGCCAAAGCCTATGGAGCCAACCAAGCATCAGTATGACTCCGATACAGAGACAGTCATCGGTTTCTTGAAGGCCCATGGTCTGGACAAGGACTTCAAGGTGAACATTGAGGTGAACCACGCTACTCTGGCTGGACACACCTTCGGCCATGAACTGGCTTGCGCAGTGGATGCAGGCATGCTGGGTTCCATCGATGCCAACCGTGGTGACTATCAGAACGGCTGGGATACCGACCAGTTCCCAATAGACAGCTACGAGCTGATTCAGGCTATGCTTCAGATTATCCGCAACGACGGTCTGCACAATGGTGGTACCAACTTTGATGCTAAGGTTCGCCGTGACTCTACCGACCTGGTGGACATCTTCTACGCACACATTGCAGCAATGGATGTTATGGCACATGCACTGGAATGTGCAGCTAACCTCTTGACCTACAGCCCATACAACGAAATGCGTAAGCAGCGCTATGCAAGCTTTGACGAGGGTATAGGCAAGGAATTTGAAGAAGGCAAGTTGACCCTGGAGCAGGTTTACGAGTATGGTAAGCGTGTGGGTGAGCCTAAGCAGACTTCTGGTAAGCAGGAGCTCTATGAGGCTATTGTAAATATGTATGCAAACTAATTAACCGATAAGACCCGTGGGAGGAAGATTCCCACGGGCCTTTTCTATTTTTTTATATGGTTAACGTCATTCCAATTTTAAGGTAAAAAGAACATGAACAACCACCTTGTTATAATGGCCGGAGGAGTAGGCAGTAGATTCTGGCCGATGAGCACACAGGATAATCCCAAGCAGTTTATCGATATCCTAGGATGTGGAAGAACCCTTCTGCAATTGACCTACGACCGTTTCAAAGGCCTGGTACCCGACGAAAACATCTGGGTGGTTACCTCGGCGAAATACGGAGAGACCGTGGCAGAACAGCTGCCGATGATTCCTCGGAAGAACATCTTACTGGAGCCTTGCCGCCGGAATACCGCTCCCTGTATAGCCTATGTGAGCTGGCGCATCAAAGCACAGGACCCTTATGCCAATATGGTGGTGACCCCGTCGGACCACATTGTCATGAATGTCCCGGAGTTTCAGCGTGTGATTAAAAACAGCCTGAAACTGACCGCAGAGAACGATGCGATAGTCACCCTGGGTATGAAACCCAACCGCCCTGAGACCGGCTATGGCTACATAGAGGCCGACCTGAGCTCTCCTTCCATCCGGAACAAGGAGATTTTCCGTGTGTTCAGCTTCCGTGAGAAACCCGACTATGCCACTGCCACCCGGTATATCCAACAAGACAACTATTTCTGGAATGCAGGTATCTTTATCTGGAGTGTGAGTACGATAGTGAATGCCTTCCGTGTGTATCAGCCTGAGATTTCAGAACCGTTTGAGGGGCTGCTGAGCTATTATGGTACTGAAAAAGAGCAGGAACTGGTGGATCAGGTTTATGAAAAGGTGAAGTCCATCTCCGTGGATTATGCCATTCTGGAGAAAGCAGAGGAAATCTTTGTCCATCCTGCAGATTTCGGCTGGAGCGATCTAGGTACTTGGGGGTCTCTGCATGGCAACAGCAAACGTGACCTCTATAATAATGTACTGATAGGTGAGAACATCAAGACCTATGAAACCTGGAACACTATAGTACACTGTACGGAAGAGAAGAAGGTAGTGGTTCAGGGTCTGGATGGCTATATCGTAGCAGAAAAGGGTGATACCCTACTTATTTGTAAGTTGTCCGAGGAACAACGGATCAGAGATTTTAGTGAAGATTAATGGAGAGTGTAGAGATTATCCAGTGGTGTCTGGATCATTTGAATTACTGGACCATCACCTTGCTGATGGCCATTGAGAGCAGTTTTATTCCTTTCCCCTCGGAGGTAGTGGTGCCTCCTGCAGCCTATAAGGCCGCATCGGCTACCAGTGATATGAACGTGGTGCTGGTGGTGGTGTTTGCCACTCTGGGTGCTATTCTGGGCAGTCTGATTAACTATGGACTGGCCTATTTCCTGGGACGGCCTGTGGTTTACAAGTTTGCCAACAGCCGACTGGGGCATATGTGTCTGCTGGACCAGGAGAAAGTAGAGATAGCCGAGCATTATTTCAACAAACACGGCAAGATAGCCACTTTTACAGGTAGACTTATCCCCGCTGTTCGGCAGTTGATTTCCATCCCTGCAGGACTGGCCAAGATGAAGATGGGGGTGTTCATTGGATTCACCGCCCTAGGTGCCGGTATCTGGAATGCCGTACTGGCAGCCATCGGCTACGGACTAGCCGCTGTGGTACCTGAAGACCAACTGCTGTCAGAGGTCAACAAATACTCGCACCAAATCTCGTATGTGATTGTGGCTGTGGTGGCTTTGGCTTTAGTCTATGTGGTGTATAAAGGGGTGAAGAAGTAATCCCTTTACACTGCTATCACATCTTTCTGCGCTGTGATGTATCCAAAGAATTTGATCATCAGCGGGATGATGAGCAGGTAAGAGAGCATCATCAATACCAATGAAACAAGGAGGGTACCCCAATCGGGTAGACCCAACAGGCGGACTGTCTCCACGAAGAGGGGACGAAGTTCATAGTGGGTAACCAAGATGATGATGGAATACCGGCCCCAATAGGAGATGAGGGGTAATTTCTTGAAAACCTTGGCGATGAAGAGGACACAGAGCGTTCCGCAGATTCCGCAGATGTAGATTCTGGGGAAAGACATGAGGTACACATTATTTTTATAATCCAAGGTGTTATTGGCCAGGAGTTTTGTAGCCAAAGCCAAGATCAGGATCATGGGCAGGATGTACTTGTCCCATTTGTTGGGCCGGAGAATATCCGTGAACTTATTCAAGATATAGCCCAGGCAGAAGAAAGGCATGGCTGTGCAGGCCGTATCCCAAAATAAAGGAAGTTCAATTTTCTTTTGTCCCAGTGTATAGCCCAAAGTACCTAGAAGAAAGCACAGCACTAGCATAATGACAATCTGGTATTTACTGTTTTTCTTAGCTAGCATCAAGATTCCGTAGAAAATCAGGTTCATAGAGAAAAGGCACCAAAGGAACCAAATAGCTAAATTAGGAAACCTCCGTTCGAAGAAAAAGGCAAATAGTGTCTCCCAACTGTAAGTAATGACCCCAAAAAGGCTGGCAATCCAACGCACCAAATTTGCGAGCAGGTAGAATGCTATAAAAGGGATTAAAAGCTTGTTAGTTTTCCGTTTCAGGAATCCTAGGAACCCTTCATATTCCTTAAAGAATAAGCCAGATAAGATGAAATACAGGGGCATACGGAATGACCGCGCCATCCAGTCGAAGGTGGTGTGGTAGCCCGTATAAATTTGAAGATGGAAAAACACCACCAAGATGATGCAGAAACCTTTTGCCAGGTCTACAAATTCTATTCTTGGTTTAGAGGTTATGGTGCTATTTTTTTGAGTTTGAAGTGTTGAGTCCATTTGGAATACATTATTCCCACAGCCTTTTTTGGGGGCTGTGGGAATTTCTTTATTTCTTTTCTTTCAGACCCACTGTCTTGTTGAAGACTGGGTGTTCAGGTGTGCTATCCGGGTCTACATTGAAGTAGCCGATACGCTGGAACTGGAGGTAGGTGAGAGCCGGTTGCTGAGCTGCCCATTCCTCTACATATCCCTTCTGGATATGAAGTGAGTCTGGGTTCAGGAACGGACGCATGGACTCAATGCCACGGGTACCATGCTCGTCCTCGTACTGCTTGATGGCATCACGAGGGTTCTCGCAGGTCCACAAGTTCTCATACATACGAACCTCTGCCTCTACACAATGCTCGGCACTTACCCAATGGAGGGTTTTGCCCTTGATTTTCCTGTCGGCTCCCGGCATACCGCTCCTTGTCTCTGGGTCATACTCTGCATAGATTTCCACGATGTTTCCATCGGCATCCTTCTTGCAGTAGTCGGTCTCCGGACACTTGATGATATACGCATTCTTGAGACGTACCTCCTTGCCTGGGCCCAGACGCTGGAACTTCTTGCCGCCGTCTTCCATGAAATCTTCCCGCTCTATCCACAATTCCCTGCTGAATGCGATGGTGTGTGTACCATCGGCCTCATTCTCGGGGTTGTTGATAGCCGTGAGATTCTCTACCTGACCCTCTGGGTAGTTGGTAATAATCAGTTTTACCGGGTTAATGACTGCACTGACACGCTGAGCCCTACTGTTCAAGTCGGCACGTGCAGCAGCTTCTAGCAATTTGATATCGTTCAAGGCATCGAAAGTGGTGTATCCGATGGAGTCGATGAACTTCAGGATAGACTCTGGACTGTAGCCCCTACGACGGATACCACAGATAGTCGGCATACGAGGGTCGTCCCAACCTTTCGTCACGCCCTCCTTCGTGAGTACCAGGAGGTTACGCTTAGACATGAGCGTATAATTCAGGTTCAGCTTATTGAACTCATACTGCCGTGGGCGGTTGTCCTCTATATTGTCCGTTTCGCCCTTCCACTCCTTGATCCAAGTTACGAACAAGTCGTACAGTTCACGGTGAGGCACGAACTCCAAGGTACAGATAGAGTGGGTAACCCCCTCTAGATAGTCGCTCTGCCCATGGGTGAAGTCGTACATCGGGTAAGCATTCCACTTGTTGCCCGTACGCCAGTGCGGCATATTCAGCACTCGGTACATAATAGGGTCGCGGAAATGCATGTTAGGAGACGCCATATCAATCTTGGCCCTGAGGATAGCCTTTCCAGGCTCCATGTGGCCGCTGTTCATCTCCTCAAAGAGACGGAGACTTTCCTCTACTGGACGGTCCCGATAAGGGCTGTTGGTACCCGCCTGAGTAGGCGTACCCTTCTGCTTGGCGATCTCCTCAGAAGTCTGCTCATCCACATAGGCACGACCCTGCTTGATGCACCACACTGCGAAGTCCCAGAGATCCTGGAAATAATCAGAAGCATAAAGAATCTTGCCCCACTTGAAGCCCAGCCACTGGATATCCCTTTTGATGGCCTCTACATATTCCATATCCTCCTTCTGAGGATTGGTGTCGTCCATACGGAGATTGCACACACCCCCATATTTGGCAGCCACACCGAAGTCCATGGCAATAGCCTTAGCGTGACCGATGTGCAAATAGCCGTTAGGTTCAGGCGGAAAACGAGTTTGCAGACGTCCTCCATTCTTACCTTCAGCTAAGTCTTTTTCAATGATTTGCTCAATGAAATTCAGACTTTTTTTCTCCACACTTTCGTTCGTATTCATCTCAGTCATATTCAATCCTTTTAAAATATGGCTACAAAATTACAGAATTTTTTTATAATTTTTTGGATTGACCGATTATTTGTGGGGTTTGAATGTGCTTTTTGTGTTTTTTTTCAAATTTCTTTTTAAAAAGTTGAAAAAACGTTTGCATCATTTAAAAATATAGTTTATCTTTGTGGCAGTTATCCTGAAAACAATCTTTTTACCTTAAAAAACTAATACCTATTGAAAACTTTAGAAGACCGGTCTTTGTGAAAAGGCCGGTTTTTTTCATTTTTACTTTTTATTTATAAATAAGGTGATTAGTACTTTCTCTTCCAGAGCGCTTCCATACGAGCCTTGAGTTTATCCTCTGACGGATTAGGCTGCGGAGTCCAGAAACGCTGGTCCTTCAGTTCATCGGGCAGGAACTGCTGTTCCACGAAGTTGCCCTCATAATCATGTGCATATTTGTACCCCTTGGAATAGCCCAATTCCTTCATGAGTTGGGTAGGAGCGTTACGCAGATGCAGGGGAACCGGTTGATTCCCAGTCTGCTGAACACAGCTCAGTGCATTGGCGATACCCATATAGGCAGAGTTGCTTTTCGGGCTGGTAGCCAAGTACACCGTGGCTTCGGCCAACGGGATACGACCTTCCGGCCATCCGATCTTCATGACCGCATCGAAGGCGGCATTGGCAAGTAAGAGCGCATTCGGATTAGCCAGACCGATATCCTCCGAAGCCGAGATGACCAAGCGACGGGCAATGAAAGCCGGATCTTCGCCCCCCTCAATCATCCGAGCTAGCCAATAGAGCGCCCCATCGGGGTCGCTTCCCCGGATGCTCTTGATGAAAGCAGAGATGATATCGTAGTGCATTTCCCCATCCTTATCGTAGGCCAGCGGGTTCTGCTGCAGCCTTTCAGCCACCTTCTCATCCGTGATGACTACTTCATTTCCGGGTTCAGCATCGACTACCAATTCCAAGATATTCAGAAGTTTACGGGCATCGCCACCCGAGTATCGGAGGATGGCGTCATACTCCTTTATCTGGATATTCCGAGTCTTCAGTTCCGAGTCCGTGTGAATGGCCCTGTCCAAGAGCTGGAGCAGATCCTCCTTCTCCAACGATTTCAGCACATAGAGCTGGCAACGAGAGAGCAATGGACGGATGACCTCAAAAGAAGGATTTTCCGTGGTAGCGCCAATGAGCGTTACCACCCCCGTTTCCACGGCCCCCAGCAAGGAGTCCTGCTGTGACTTGCTGAAACGATGGATTTCATCGATGAAAAGGATAGGGCTGTGCGTGTTGAAGAACCGACTTTTCTTGGCACTTTCAATGACCTCACGCACCTCCTTGACCCCAGCGGTTACAGCGCTCAAGGTGTAGAAAGGCGTTTCCAACTTATTGGCAATGATATGAGCCAGCGTGGTTTTTCCCACACCTGGAGGTCCCCACAGGATAAACGAAGAGACATGTCCGGAATCGATCATCCTACGCAGTACGGCACCCTGACCGACCAGATGTTTCTGGCCGATATAATCATCGAGCGTCTTAGGACGCATTCTTTCTGCTAACGGGGTTGACATATCTTATTTCTTTTCTGCAAAGTTAATATAATTTTCAGTATCTTTGCCCTCAAAAGAAAGAAATATGAACAAAAAAGAATTGTTGGCGGAGATGCTGCGTCATGCAGGAATTTCCGAACTGAATAAAATGCAGGAGTCGATGCTCAAAACCTATGGAGGCGGAGGGAACGTGGTGCTCCTTTCTCCTACAGGCACGGGTAAGACTCTAGCCTACCTGCTTCCTCTGGTTCTGGACTTAATGGAACGGGCCACAGCCGGGAAAGAGGAGAGTGTAGAGGCGGCTGTTCAAGCCGTGGTACTGGTTCCATCCAGAGAGTTGGCCCTGCAGACCGAACAAGTGTTTAAGTCGCTGGGTACCCCACTGAAGGCCGTGGGCTGCTACGGTGGCCGACCCACTATGGAAGAACATCGCACCCTGAAAGGAGTGAAACCCGAAGTGGTCATCGCTACTCCAGGCCGTATGAACGACCACCTTCAGAAAGGGAACATCCAGGCAGATACTGTACGCGTTCTGGTCATAGATGAGTTTGACAAATGCCTGGAGCTAGGCTTTCGGGACGAGATGGCGAAAGTCATCCGACAGCTTCCGAAACTACGCCGGAGAGTCCTGCTCTCGGCTACCGATGCTGAAGAGATACCCAGCTTCGCTAGTGGGGGAAAAAATTATTCCCGGTTAGACTTCCTGGATAAGACCACAGAAGTGCAGCAACGCATTAGCCTGCACGTGGTCCATTCACCCGAGAAAGACAAACTCCAGAGCCTGCTCAGATTACTAGGTTCCAGAGGACAGGAAAGTTCCCTGGTCTTTGTGAACTACCGTGAGGCTGTGGACCGGGTAGGGAAGTTTTTGAAGCAAGAAGGTGTGTACTGTGAACTCTTTCATGGCGGGATGGAGCAGAAAGACCGAGAAAAAGCCCTTTACAAGTTTGTGAACGGCAGTTGTAATGTCTTCGTTTCCACCGATTTGGCCGCCCGAGGTCTGGACATCCCCGAGATAGACAACGTGGTGCACTATCATCTCCCCGTGAATGAAGACGGCTATACCCACCGGAATGGCCGTACCGCCCGATGGGAGGCAGAAGGCAACAGCTACCTGATTCTAGGCCCAGAGGAGACCCTTCCGGAGTATCTGGACCCTTCCCAGGTGGATGAGTACCCCCTGCCAGATACGGTGGAAAAGCCCAAGGCACCTAAATGGATAACCCTATACATAGGCAAAGGGAAGAAAGACAAACTCAGTAAGACCGACATCCTAGGTTTTCTGTGTCAGAAAGGCGGCCTTACCAAAGATGAAGTAGGGCGAATAGACGTGAAAGAACACCAGTCGTTCGTAGCCGTGAGTCGCCAGCGCCATCGAGAGTTGTTGGAACGCATCAGTGGAGAAAAGATCAAAGGATTGAAAACCATCATTCAAGTGACACGATAGGGGCTAGAGGCAGGATTTGTGGGATTTTGTTTTGGATGATTGCTAATAAATTCCTAACTTTGTAGCCCTAGACAATGGAAAATTACTAATAAACAATAAAAACATCAACGAAAATGAAGAAGCATAATTTTAATGCGGGACCTTCTATCTTACCAAGAGAGGTCATTGAACAGACTGCACAGGCAGTTCTAGATTTCAACGGTTCTGGACTTTCCTTGTTGGAAATCTCGCATCGTGCTAAAGATTTCCAACCTATAGTAGACGAGGCTGAAGCTCTGTTCAAAGAGTTGCTGGAGATACCAGAAGGATATTCTGTACTTTTCCTGGGTGGTGGTGCCAGTCTGCAGTTCTGCATGGTTCCTTATAACTACCTCAACAAGAAGGCAGCTTATCTGAATACCGGTACTTGGGCTAAGAAAGCCATCAAGGAGGCAAAGGCATTTGGTGAGGTAGACGTAGTGGCTTCTTCCGCAGATGCCAACTTCAACTTCATTCCAAAGGGATATACCGTTCCTCAGGATGTGGACTATTTCCACTATACTTCCAATAATACCATCTTCGGTACAGAGATTAGAAAGACCCCAGAAGTAGGCAACGTAAGAATGATTTGCGACATGTCTTCTGATATTTTCTCACACCCAGTAGAGGTAGAGAAGTATGACCTGATTTATGGTGGTGCACAGAAGAACCTGGCACCAGCCGGTGTTACTTTTGTAGTGGTGAAGAACGACTCCCTGCACAAGGTGGACCGCCATATTCCAACTATGCTGGATTACCAGACCCACATTGATGGTGGATCCATGTTCAACACCCCTCCAGTGCTGCCTATCTACACTGCACTGATGAACCTGCGCTGGCTAAAGGCACAGGGTGGTGTACCAGAAATGGCCCGTCGCGCAAAAGAACGTGCCGACCTGCTTTACACTGCCATAGAGGACAGTAAGATTTTCGTTCCTACCATAGCAGATCCAGAAGACCGTTCTTACATGAACATCTGTTTCGTGATGAAAGAAGAGTACAAGGAACTGGAGCCTGAGTTCATGAAATTTGCTACCGAGCGCGGTATGGTGGGTATCAAAGGTCACCGTTCCGTAGGCGGTTTCCGTGCATCCTGCTACAATGCACTTCCACTGGAGAGCGTACAGGCACTGGTAGCTTGCATGAAGGAATTCGAGAACAAGTAAGACCGGAAGACTATGAAAGTTTTAATTGCTACAGAAAAGCCTTTTGCAGCTGTGGCTGTGGAAGGAATCCGCAAGGAGATAGAAGCAGCCGGCTATGAGTTGGCTTTATTAGAGAAATATACGGACAAGGCACAGCTCCTGGATGCTGTGAAAGATGCCAATGCCCTGATTATCCGCAGTGATAAAGTAGATAATGAAGTGCTGGATGCTGCCAAGGAACTGAAGATTGTGGTTCGTGCAGGTGCAGGCTACGATAATGTAGACCTGGATGCTGCCACTGCCCATCAAGTTTGTGTCATGAATACCCCAGGCCAGAACAGCAACGCTGTGGCAGAACTGGTGTTTGGCTTGCTAGTCTTCGCTGTGCGCAACTTCTTCAACGGAAAAGCCGGTACGGAGCTGAAAGGCAAGAAGCTAGGTATCTTGGCCTTCGGAAACGTAGGCCGTAACGTGGCTCGCGTGGCTGCCGGCTTCGGTATGGAGTGCTATGCCTACGATGCATACTGTCCAAAAGAAGTGATAGAGGCAGCTGGTGTGCATGCCGTAGATTCACAGGACGACCTCTTTGAGACTTGTGACGTGGTTTCCCTTCACATCCCAGCTACTCCAGAAACCAAGCAGAGTATCAACAAGGCTCTGGTAGGCAAGATGAAGAAAGGCGGCATTTTGGTGAATACCGCACGCAAGGAAGTCATCAACGAGCCTGAGCTGATAGAACTGATGAGCGAGCGTGAAGATCTTAAGTACATCACGGATATCATGCCAGATGCCCATGCTGAATTTGCAGAGAAGTTCCCAGGCCGTTACTTCTCCACTCCTAAAAAGATGGGTGCACAGACTGCAGAGGCCAACATCAATGCAGGCATTGCAGCAGCAAAGCAGATAGTAGGCTACTTCAAGGACGGTAATGAGCGTTTCCGTGTAAACAAGTAAGATACCATGGCAATAGTAAAACCTTTTAAAGGCATACGCCCACCCAAAGACTTGGTGGAACTAGTAGAGAGCCGCCCATACGATGTGCTGAACAGTGAGGAGGCCAAGGCAGAATGTGAAGGCAACGAAAAGAGCCTTTACCACATTATTAAGCCAGAAATCAATTTCGACCCCATCTGTGATGAGCATGATCCGAAGGTTTATGCCGAGGCAGCTCGTCAGTTCCAACTCTTCCAAGATAAGGGATGGCTGGTTCAGGATCCTAAGGAGTATTATTACATCTACGCGCAGACCATGAATGGCAAGACCCAGTATGGTCTGGTGATCTGTGCCTATGTGGACGACTATCTGAACGGTGTCATCAAGAAACACGAGCTGACCCGCAGGGACAAGGAAGAAGACCGAATGAAGCATGTACGTGTGAACAACGCCAATGTGGAGCCCGTCTTCTTTGCTTATCCAGATGATGCCGTGCTGGATGAGATTGTGGCCAAATACACCAAGGAGAAGCCAGAATACGACTTCATAGCCCCTGTGGATGGCTTTGGACATCAGTTCTGGATTGTGGACGACCCGAAAGACATAGAGGCCATTACAGCCCGATTTGCGCAGATGCCATCCTTATACATCGCCGATGGTCATCATCGTTCTGCTGCTGCAGCGCTGGTAGGTGCAGAGAAGGCTAAGAACGATCCAAACCATACAGGAAAAGAGGAATATAACTACTTTATGGCAGTGGCTTTTCCAGCCAATCAGTTGACTATCATCGACTATAACCGTGTGGTGAAGGATTTGAATGGCCTGACACCTGCTGAATTCCTGGGTAAATTGTCCGAAAACTTTGAAATAGAAGAAAAAGGAACAGAAATCTACAAGCCCGTAAAGCTTCACAACTTCTCTCTGTATCTGGAAGGCAAGTGGTATAGCTTAACGGCTAAACCTGGAACCTATGACGATTCCGATCCAATAGGTGTGCTGGATGTTTCCGTATCTTCTAATTTGATTTTGGACAAGATTTTGGGAATCAAAGATTTACGTTCAGACAAGCG
The DNA here is from genome assembly GCA_002395835.1 of Bacteroidales bacterium UBA4293. Classification (GTDB taxonomy): domain Bacteria; phylum Bacteroidota; class Bacteroidia; order Bacteroidales; family Bacteroidaceae; genus Minthousia. Next base: position 80,027 of record DGVD01000017.1, read on the forward strand.
AATAGACTTCGTAGGTGGTATCCGTGGCCTTGGCGAGCTCAAGAAACGAGTGGACAGCGGTGAGATGAAAGTGGCTTTGGCACTCTATCCTGTTTCCATGAAACAGCTGATGGATATAGCCGATACCGGCAACATCATGCCACCGAAGACCACCTGGTTTGAGCCTAAGCTTCGTTCAGGTCTAGTTATTCACAAACTAGATTAGAATGGACGATACGTACAAGACCATAGCAGCTCCTGCAGAAGGAACCTATACAGAAAAGCGAAGCAAGTTTCTTGCCTTCGCTTTTCCTGTTAGTACCGTGGAGGAAGTAAAAGCCATTCAGGAACGAATGCAAAAAGAGTACTACGATGCCCGCCACGTGTGCTACGCCTATATGCTAGGTCCTGAGCGGAAAGAATTCCGTGCCAATGACAATGGAGAGCCTTCGGGGACGGCCGGAAAGCCTATATTAGGCCAGATCAACTCCAATGGGCTGACAGACATAGCCATTTTTGTGGTCCGATACTTCGGTGGAATCAAATTAGGTACCAGTGGCTTGATTGTAGCCTACAAAGCTGCTGCTGCAGAGTGCCTGGCTACCGCAGAGATTATAGAAAAGACGGTGGATGAGGAAGTATCCTTCGGTTTTGAATATCCCTTCATGAACGATGTGATGCGAATCGTAAAAGAGGAGGGACCCAAGATTCTGGAGCAAGGATACAACCAAGACTGCACAATGAGGCTACGTATCCGTAAATCCCTGATGCCCAAGCTAAAAGAAAGGCTGAGCAAAGTAGACAGCCTCCACCTGATGGATGACGAAAAGTAATTTACTTGGTCTTCAGTAATTCTTCCAGCCTGATAATTTCATCTCTGTAACCAGCAGCTTCTATAAAATCCAACTGTTTGGCAGCTTGTTCCATAAGCTTCCGGTTCTGCGCAATGGCTTTTTCCAATTGTTCCTTATTCATTTGAGCATATAATGGATCTGCCACCTTCAATCCCATATCCTCAGCTCCGGTATAAGCTCTGGTCTGGCCACTCTGAATCTTGCTGATAGCCTGTTTATCCACTTTCTTTTCCTTAACCTGTTCGTTGGCAGAGATCAGGTCGCTCATTTGCCGCTTCTTTACAATCTGTTTCGGTACGATGCCATGCTCCTCATTGTATTTCAGCTGCTTCTCCCGACGCCGGTTGGTCTCATTGATGGTTTTCTGCATGCTTTCCGTGATGGTATCCGCATACATGATAGCCTTTCCATTCAAATGCCGAGCCGCACGACCTACTGTCTGCGTAAGGGAACGGTAGCTACGCAAAAAGCCCTCCTTATCAGCATCTAAGATAGCCACTAAAGAAACTTCAGGTAAGTCCAGTCCCTCACGGAGCAGGTTAACCCCAATGAGCACATCTATATTACCAGAGCGTAGGTCGTCCATGATTTTCACACGCTCCAACGTATCGATATCGCTATGGATATAAGTACACTTAATGCCGATATCCAGCAAGTATTCTGAGAGTTCCTCTGCCATTCTCTTGGTTAGGGTAGTGACCAGCACACGTTCCTCTTTTTCAATACGCTGCTGGATTTCTTCCATCAAGTCGTCTATTTGGTTGAGGCTGGGCCTTACCTCAATGACAGGGTCCAGCAGACCTGTAGGTCGAATCACTTGGTCGATGACGATACCCTCACTCTGCTTTAGCTCATATTCGGCAGGCGTGGCACTGACATAGATGACCTGATTTACCATCTCCTGAAATTCCTCGAAACGCAAGGGACGGTTGTCCAAGGCAGCCGGTAGACGGAATCCATATTCCACCAGATTCTTTTTACGCGCCCGGTCGCCACCATACATAGCTCCAATTTGTGGAACACTGACATGGCTTTCATCAATAACCATCAGGAAATCCTTAGGGAAGAAGTCCAAAAGACAATAAGGCCTAGTTCCCTCTTCCCGTCCGTCGAAATAACGCGAATAGTTCTCTATGCCACTACAGTGCCCCAGTTCTCGGATCATCTCAATATCATAAGATACACGTTCCTGGATTCTCTTAGCCTCAATAGGACGTCCAGTTTCCTCAAAATAAGCTACTTGCTTGACTAAATCATCTTGAATCTGATGAATGGCAGCCATAGTGCTTTCCTTGGTGGTCATGAATAAGTTGGCCGGATATATTTTATATTCTTCGAATTTTCCAATACAAGTTCCATTCAGCGGATCTACCTCCTCAATGCTGTCTACCTCATCATCCCAAAAACAAACCCGAAGCACATGATCGGCATAAGCCAAGTAGATGTCCACATTATCGCCTCTGACACGGAAATTACCTCGATCTAGAATGAGGTCGTTCCTGACATATAAACTATCTACTAAGCGACGGAGAAAGACACTCTGGTCCAGAATCATTCCCTTTTTGATATCAATGACATTATTGTAGAAATCGGAAGGGTTTCCCATACCATAGATACAGCTGACTGAAGAAATTACAATTACATCTTTCCTGCCAGAAAGCAAGGCAGAAGTGGCAGCCAGACGGAGCTTATCGATTTCATCGTTGATAGCCAGATCCTTCTCGATGTAGGTATCGGTAGTGGGGAGATAAGCCTCAGGCTGATAATAGTCGTAGTAAGACACATAATATTCCACAGCATTGTTCGGGAAGAAACTTTTAAATTCCCCATAGAGTTGTGCTGCCAAGGTTTTGTTGTGACTAAGAATCAATGTTGGCTTATTAACATTCTTGATGACATTGGCAATGGTAAACGTCTTGCCAGAGCCGGTTACTCCCAAGAGCGTCTGTGCAGGAACTCCCCCAAGCACCCCCTCAGTAAGTTGTTTGATAGCCTCGGGCTGGTCGCCTGTAGGCTGAAAATCCGATACAAGTTCAAATTCTGCCATAAGAAATCTAAAATGGAGGTGTAAAGTTACATTATTTCTTTGGTAATTCCATGCATGGAACATTTTTTTGCATTTAAAAAGGTAGATTAAATGAAGAAACATTGTTCATGTCGAACCAATTTAGTAATTTTGCACCCAAATTTGGTATGATGAAAAAGAACATACTTTTTATTTTACTTGCTGTAGTGCTAGTTTCCAGTTGTGGAAGCAAGGCTAAGGTTGCGATGAGTACCGATTATGATCAGCGTTATGAAGCTGCCAAGCAGGCATATGTGGAAGGTCATTATTCCCGTTGTTCCAACTTGCTAGCCGATATGATTGTGGTCATGAAAGGAACTGACAAGGCACAAGAATCGCTTTATATGATGGCGATGGCCCAGTATAATTTAGGAGACTATGAAACTGCTGCTACCTATTTTAAGCAGTTTTATACCAGCTATCCTAAGGGTGATTTCAGTGAACTGGCTCGCTATAATTCAGGAAAAGCACTCTACAATAGCACACCTGATCCACGTTTGGACCAGTCTGCAACTGCAGAGGCTATATCTGAGTTACAGACCTTCCTGGATTTCTGTCCTGGTTCGCAGTACAGTGATCGTGCGCAGAATATGATTTTCGAGCTACAAGACAAACTTGTAGAGAAGGAGTATTATTCAGCTAAACTCTATTACGACCTAGGCAGTTATTTTGGCAACTGTACCGAAGGTGGCAGTAATTATGAAGCCTGTGTGGTTACCTGTCAGAACACTTTGAAGGACTATCCTTATACCAAGCTTAGAGAAGAGCTTTACTATCTGAATTTTAAGGCCAAGTATGAGTTGGCAGAGCAGAGTGTAAATGAAAAGCAGGAAGAACGCTATAGGGATGCCATAGATGACTATTTCGGATTCAAGAATGAGTTTCCTGATAGCAAATACACCAAAGAACTGGATAAGTTGTATGCTTCAGCACTGAAACATGTGAGTACAGAAGAAGTAGAAGAAGATTTTTAAGAACATTTAATTGAGATTATATATGGATTACATGAAGACCAATGCGCCCACTACTACACAGACTCGTGACATCATGGAGCTGTGCAAGGGGACAGACAATGTTTATGAAAGTGTGGTTATTATAGCAAAGCGTGCCAATCAGATTGGTCAGGATATCAAGACCGAATTGACCAATAAACTGAAGGAATTTGCTACCAGAACAGATAATTTAGAGGAAGTATTTGAGAACCGTGAGCAGATTGAGATTTCCCGTTTCTATGAGAAGTTGCCAAAGCCAACTTTGATAGCTACTCAGGAATTTATTGACGGTAAAATTTATTTCCGCAATCCTGCAAAGGACAAAGAAAATATGTATTAAGCTATGATACAGCGTGTTCAATCTTTGTACCTGTTGGCCGTTCTTATTCTCTGCATTGTCTGCATGTGTGTATCAGTAGGACGATTTGTAGGGGAGAATGGCGATGTGGTAGCTGTATTAAATAATTTGACCTTAGAGCAAGGTGAAGCCGTCTCTTACCGGCCTTGGGCTCTTTTTGTTGAGCTGTTGCTGGTTTGTATTTTGACATTCTTTACTATTTTCACCTATAAGAAACGTATGCGTCAGATTCGCATGACGATTTTCTCTTGCATTATCCTGATAGGTTATTACATTACCTATGCAGTTTTTGCCTATTTGTTCAGTGCTGATTTGGGAGCTTCGTTCAGGCCTTCACTTTGCGCAGCTTTCCCTTTGCTAGCTTTGATTTTGAACTGGCTAGCCATCCGAGCAATCGGTGCAGATGAAATGTTGGTTAGATCACTTGATAGAATCAGATAACAAGGAAAGAATTTGAGAGAGAAAAAAGGAGAACTGCTTTTGGGCAGTTCTCTTTTTTTATCGGATGTTAGGATTTTTCGACTTGAACAAGTCTATTAGATAGCCAACCTTTATGGTAATGGCATTGTGACCAGAGCGTCCGAAATATCCTTTGGCACTATTGTCATAAAAATCATGCAAGCCATAGAAGTAACGGGCTTCAATCTGGAAGTGCCCTAATTTAGGGGTAGATATTTCAGCTCCGGCACCTAAAGTGATGCCATAATCAAATGCTCTGTCAGCATTGTGGCTATACTGATAAGTATGAGTACGGGATTTTTCCATCCATGAACCAGTATATTCTTGACTTTCAGAAAGCAGGAATCCAATCTGAGGTCCTAGAACAATATAGCCTTGAGCCCCTTTGCGTTCCCTTCCCCAAGCCAGACGAGCAAGAAAAGGCACCTGTACGTAATTCATGGTTTTACTGAAGTAGTCTGAACTTTCATCTTCTACTTCTTTCCAACCTTGCTGGGAATAATTAACCTCCACTTGGATGGCACAGATAGCCTTGATGTACTTTTCGCAGGTATAACGCAGAATTATTCCTGCATTCTTTCCCATAAGCTTACCTTCTTTTAGGCTAGGGTTAAAGTCGACGCCAGTCAGATTGATACCCCCTGAAATTCCCACTGCAAATTCACTACGGTAGTCGCCCACTTGCGCATGAGCTGTCAAGCTCAATACTGCCAATGAGCAAACTATTGTAAATCGTTTCATATCAATCTTCCACATTCACCAATCCCTTATTGAAATGCACATACCCAATCTTCGTGTTCGCGAATCCACCTTTTTCACCCTGCCGTTCAAATTTTATGAAGTTTTGATAAGGACGGATGGAAATGTCATTCAGATGCTCCTCCAAAGCTGTTCCATACGTAGATAGACTCTTAATCATGTAATACGCCGTATCAAAGCCAATGGTTGGCACAGAAGGCATAAGGGTAGGTAGTTCTGTATGGAACCAATGCTCATAGTTTCTAGCTAAGATTTTGGATTGAGCATTTCCAGGGTTGAACCAGAATTTGGTATAGATATAGGTATCTGTAGTATAGAAACTAGATTTCAGTTCATTGGCAAGGCTGAGCCATTCCTTATGGCCAAATACCGTAATTTTGTATTTAGGATTATTGGTCACAATGCTTTTCCACTTCGTCATGAAGCGACGCAGGAGAACAAGACTAGCCGAGTTAGGAACAAGCACATTCTGCTTACTTGACTCTAAGGTCTTGAAAATATCTTCATTGGCAGAGTTGATGTTCAAAATTTTGTAAGTCATGTTCTTCTCCGTCAAAGCCTGTTTGATTCTGTAAGTCAAATCACCCCTAGAAGAACGTGCATCTTCATCATCCATGTCCATGATGATGACATTTACATTGCTTCTGCCGAACTTGCGCATGAAATATTCCGTGGCCGCATCATAAAGCTGATTGTTGTTCCCGTTCATCGTGAAGAGGTAAGGATTATTGTTAACCTCATTCGGAGGGGTCATGACCAGACGGATTTGTCTTTTCTTGGCAAACTCCGAGATTTTGCGTTCTGACTGCTCTATTTGAGGACAGAACAGTAAATCCGCATTCATCAGAGCCGGTTCACGAAGCAGACTATCCACTTTTTCCTCATTGGCACCTGTATCACAGATGGTCAGGTCCATATTGACACCCTCATTTTTGAGACTATCTATAGCCAGCATGAATCCTCTGTAGTACATGGTAGAACTAGCCTCTTTAGCCTTATTGGTGCTACTGAATGGCAGAAGTAGTGCAATCTTCATCATGCCATAATAGGAAACCTCAGGTATGCTATTAGAAAACAATTCCTCATTTACAGGCTCCACATTCTTGACAACCTTTACAATTTTGTAAGGAATACATATCAGGGAGTTTTTCTTCAGCTTAGCACCTGGCTTTTTCAATTCAGGATTTGCATCCAGCAACTCCTGTTCGGTAATGCCAAACTTATGTGAAATGCTGTAGATGGTCTCTTTTCGTTTAACCTTGTAGACTTCCTGACAATTGTCTGTTACACCCTCTGGTCGGGTAGACTCCATTACTTCGATTGTTTTATGCTGTTCAATCTCCCCATTAGGTGCCGGAATAGCAATGGTTTTTCCAGCCTGGAAATTTTCGGCACTTAATCCGGGGTTTAAGGCGCAGATGGCTTCTGCTGTCACCTGATAAATCTGGGTCAGTCTGAATAGAGTCTCTCCTTTTTGGATCGTATGATAGCTGGCAACCTTGTTCTGTGCCGATATGGAAATGGCCCAGAAAAAGGAGGTGCAAAGGAGTACAAAATATCTCAAATTTCTCATGAGTGTATTTTACATTTATAATCTCTGCAAATTTACGAAAATTTTAGAGAACCCCCACCATTTTTTGGTTGGAAAGTGTTATATTTGCAGATTGAAATTTTAAAAAGGATGAAAGAAACTGAATATATCAATGTTTGGGGGGCACGTGTCCACAATCTAAAAAATGTGGATGTCCAGATACCCCGTCATTCCCTGACTGTTTTCACCGGATTGAGCGGTAGTGGAAAGTCCTCTTTAGCTTTCGACACTATTTTTGCAGAAGGTCAGCGCCGGTATATTGAGACCTTTTCAGCCTATGCTCGCAATTTCCTTGGTAATATGCAACGTCCTGATGTGGACAAAATTACCGGTTTGAGTCCTGTTATTTCCATAGAACAAAAGACCACGAATAAGAATCCACGATCCACAGTTGGTACCACGACTGAAATATACGATTATCTTCGTTTGCTATATGCCCGAGCCGGAGAGGCTTATTCCTATTTAAGCGGAGAAAAGATGGTTCGTTATACAGAGGAGCAGATTATCGATTTGATACTTAAAGAATATAAGGGCAGGAAAGTCCTTCTTCTGGCTCCAGTAGTCAAGTCTCGTAAAGGACATTACAAAGAACTATTTGAGACGATTCGCAGGAAAGGGTATCTTAGTGTCCGTGTGGATGGTCAGATTCGAGAAATTGTTCCAGGTATGAAACTGGACCGTTACAAGAACCATGATGTGGAGATTGTTGTGGATAAACTGATTCCTCAGGAAAAAGATGATGAACGACTTAGAAAGAGTCTTTCCACAGCGATGACACAAGGAGAAGGCATTATTCAGTTGCTGGATGTAGAAACAGACAAACTACATTTTTACAGTAAACACCTGATGTGTCCCGTAACCGGAATATCCTACCGTGAACCCGCTCCTCACAGTTTCTCCTTCAACTCTCCTCAAGGTTCCTGTCCGAAATGTAAGGGGTTGGGACGCGTTTCTCAGATAGATGTAGCGAAAGTCTTTCCTAATCCAGAACTATCTATAGCTCAGGGTGGTATAGAGCCTTTGGGAAAGTACAAGTCGAGCATGATTTTTTGGCAGATAGAGGCGCTTCTAGACCGCTATGACATGGACTTGAACACCCCAGTTGGTGATTTCCCAGAAGAACTGATTGACGATCTGATAGACGGTTCAGATGAACGTATCAAGATTAAGGCCTCTACCATGCATTCTTCCAATGATTATTTCACCACCTATGATGGTTTGGCTAAATACATGGATGCCATGGTGGAAGCGGCAGCTTCAGAGAAAGCACAGAAATGGGCTGAGCAGTTTTCACGTACAACCGAATGCCCAGTTTGCCATGGTGCCCGTTTGAATCGTGAGGCGCTTCATTTCCGCATTTGGGATAAAAACATCTATGAACTCAGTAATATGGATATCAGCGAACTGAGCAAATGGATGGGAGAAGTGGAGAACCATTTGTCAGAACGGCAGCTGAAGATTTCAACAGAAATTATTAAGGAAATCCGTACTCGGTTGAAATTCCTGATGGATGTTGGTTTGGATTATCTAAACCTAAACCGTGCCTCAGCCAGCCTTTCCGGAGGTGAGAGTCAACGAATCCGTCTGGCTACTCAGATCGGTTCCAAACTGGTGAATGTTCTATATATCCTGGATGAACCAAGCATCGGCCTTCACCAGCGTGACAACATGCGGCTAATCAAGTCTTTAAAGGAACTACGTGATTTAGGTAACACCGTTTTGGTAGTGGAGCATGACAAGGATATGATGCTCAATGCGGATTATGTAGTGGACATAGGGCCAATGGCAGGCAGAAAAGGTGGACAGATAGTGTTTGCGGGTACTCCAGAAGAGATGCTGAAGACCAACACACTAACCTCTCAGTACTTGAATGGAGGGTTAAAGATTACCATTCCTGAAACACGTCGACCAGGAAACGGACATGCACTAAAACTGTTTGGCTGCAAGGGTAACAATCTAAAGAATATAGATGTATCTTTCCCTTTGAATAAACTGATTATTGTGACCGGTGTGAGTGGCAGTGGTAAGTCTACCTTGGTGAATGAGACTCTGCAACCGATACTCTCACAGCATTTCTATCGTTCCTTGAAAGATCCGATGCCATACGATAGGATAGAGGGCTTGGAATTTGTGGATAAGGTAGTGGATGTGGATCAGGCACCGCTGGGTAGGACTCCACGTTCTAATCCAGCCACCTATACAGGAGTCTTCTCTGACATCAGAAATCTTTACGTAGGTTTACCCGAAGCCAAGATGCGAGGCTACAAGCCAGGGCGTTTTTCATTCAATGTAGGAGGCGGCCGATGTGAGGAATGTGGAGGAAATGGGTATAAGAACATTGTAATGAATTTCCTTCCTGATGTATTAGTTCCCTGTGAGGTTTGCCATGGCAAACGCTACAATAGAGAAACACTGGAGGTAAGATTCCGTGGTAAAAGTATTGCTGATGTGCTAGATATGACCATTAACCAAGCTGTGGAATTCTTTGAGAACGTGCCGAATATACTGAATAAAATCAAAGTCTTGCAAGATGTAGGTTTGGGGTACATAAAACTGGGGCAGCCCTCAACGACTCTGTCTGGAGGTGAAAGCCAACGCGTGAAATTGGCCACAGAATTAAGCAAGAAGGATACGGGTAAAACCGTTTATATACTAGATGAACCCACAACAGGACTTCATTTTGAAGATATCCGAGTTCTACTGAATGTATTGGAACGCCTGGTGGACAAAGGAAATACTGTTATTGTCATAGAGCATAATATGGATGTGATTAAGATGGCAGATCATATTATCGACATGGGTCCAGATGGTGGAGCACAAGGAGGTAAGATTCTCTTTGAAGGAACCCCAGAGGATTTAGCTAAAAAGCGGATAGGATATACAGCTTCTTTCTTGAAACAGGAATTGAAACATTAATCTCAAATATCTCTATTTATGAAAAGAATAAAAGGAATTACTCTCTGCGTAATGCTGATGTTCTTTGCACTAAATGCCCATGCCCAGTTTGGCGACATTTTAAATAAAGTAGCTAATGTGGTTACCGGAGGTTCAGTGGTGAAAGAAGCAGATCTGGTGGGGACCTGGACATATGACGGTCCTGCCGTGGAATTCACTTCGGACAATCTATTGTCGAACCTAGGTGGCACTGTTGCTTCTACCAAGATAGAAGAGCAATTGGGAGCTTATATGGCACAGGTAGGAATTACTGCCGGCCATTTTACCCTTACCCTAAATGAGGATAAAAGTTTCAAGGCTTCTTTGAGCGATGGGAAGAATGCTTCAGGTACTTACACCTTGTCTGAGGATGGTAAACTGGTGATGAATCTTCCAGCTTTAGGAGCACATGTGAATGCAGCAGCTACTATGACTGGAGATAAGTTGGTGCTGCTTTTAGATGCGGATAAATTACTATCCTTGATTACCACTGTTAGCAATTATGCAGGAAGCACAAATTCAACCATCGGAGCAGTTGGCTCATTGCTGGAAAACTATAGTGGTATGAAAGCGGGTATGAAATTCACTAGATGAGTTGATTCCTAAGTTTGCAAAAATGCACCATTTTTTAGGTGCATTTTTTTGTCCAAATTTCTGGTTATTTGTCCCGAAACCCCTCTATTTTGTTAATTTCACATGACAAAATGCGAATTTCTCGTTTTATTTTCTCCTATAAGGTTAAAAAGATTATCTTTGCATGTCTTAAATTGAAAATTACTATTAAAAACAAATTTTATGCGTATTACACATGTTATTACTAAGAAAGCATGGCGTTATGCCCTACTTATGGCCTTGCTTTTAGTGAATTCTACGTATATGTTTGCCCAATCAACCGTCACTGGTGTTGTTACTGACGCTAGTGGTGAACCTCTGATTGGTGTGAATGTATTGGAGAAAGGTACCACCAATGGTACCATTACAGGTATAGATGGTGATTATACCTTACGTGTTGCTCAGGGTAAGACTTTAGTCTTCTCTTACATTGGTTACATCACACAGGAAGTAGTAGTTCGTGGTTCACAGCTGAATGTAACATTACAGGACGATACTCAGTTGCTGGAAGATGTTGTAGTTATCGGTTATGGATCTATGACCCGTAAAGATGTGACTTCATCTATTACAACTGTCAAGGCCGATCAGCTGAATGTAGGTGCTTTCACTAGCCCATCACAGCTTTTGCAGGGTAAAGTACCAGGTCTGACTATTACCAATACATCAGACCCTAATGGTTCTGGTTCTATTTCACTTCGTGGTGCATCATCACTGCGTGAAGGTGCAGCTATGGAGCCATATTATGTAATTGATGGTGTACCAGGTGTTAGTCTTTCTCTGATAGCTCCAGAAGATATTGAGAGCATCGATGTACTTCGTGATGCTACAGCTACAGCAATCTATGGTTCAAAAGCTGCTAACGGTGTAATCATCGTTACTACTAAGAAAGGAAGCAAGGGTGAAGGACATTCATCCATTGGTTACAGTGGTTATGTAGCTATTGATAATACATTGAAGACCTTGGATATGATGAGTGCTTCTCAGCTACTTTCTTATGCAAAGACCAACAATGTAGATTTGTCTCCATATTATGATGCAAGCAATCCAGCTGACACAGATTGGCAGAAGGAGGTTCTCCGTACAGGTATTAGCCACAGTCACAATTTGTCCATCAATGGAGGTCATGGTAACACCAATTATAGTGCATCTGTTAACTATATAAATAAAGAAGGTGTAATTCGTGGAACAGACATGAACCGCCTTACAGCACGTTCATTCTTGCAGACTTCTGCTTTGAACGACCGTTTGGATCTATCTTTCAGTGTCAATGCTAGTATTACTAACAAGCATCAGGGTCCTACAGGAACACAAGGTCAATCTGTATTAGATGCTATGTATTATTACAATCCATTGGTACCTGTTAAGAATGCTGATGGTACATGGTACAAGAATACCACTATCTCTCAGAACTTTAACCCATTGTCAATGGTTTATGAGGATGTATATGGTACAGAGGAAAAACTGTTGCAAGGTGTTGCAAAAGTATCTTATGAGATTATTGATGGCTTGACTGCTAATGGAACTTTCTCTTACCAGAACAGTCAAGATATTCACAACAATTACGATTCATCTCTTTCTCAGCTGCCAACTATAGGTGACCGTCATGGACAGGCTCAACGTTATACAGTAGAGAATATCAAGAAGCAAATGGAGCTTTATGCAAACTATGACCATACTTTTGGTGCTCATAAGCTAGGTTTGATGGCTGGTTATTCTTGGGAGCAGAATGATGATAACGATGGTTTTGGACTGACAGCATATAACTTCTACAATGATAAATTGTCCTATTACAATATCGGTTTAGCTAACAGCATGGATATTGATGGTATTTGGTCAGCTCCATTGTCAACTTTGAGAATGATCTCATTCTACGGTCGTGTTAACTACAGCTACAACAGCAAGTATCTGTTCCAGGCTACTATCCGTCGTGATGGTTCATCAGCATTTGGTAAGAACAACCGATGGGGTACATTCCCTTCAGCATCTTTAGCGTGGCGTATTACAGAAGAAGATTTTATGAAGGATCAGAACGTAATAAGCGACTTGAAACTTCGTGTAGGTTATGGTGTATCAGGTAACTCTTTAGGCTTTGATGCTTATACTGCCATTCAAACTTACGGAGCAACTGGTTGGTTCACATATACCGATCCTACAGGTGCTTCTTCAAACTATCGTACACTGAATGCTACCAGCAATACCAATCCTGACTTGAAATGGGAAAAGACAGGTATGTTCAACGTAGGTTTGGACTTTGGCTTTGCAAACAACCGAATTAACGGTACCATTGAGTATTATAGCAAAAAGACTTCAGACTTGATTTACGGTTACCCAGTTTCTACCAATGTATATCCTTATCCTTGGATGACAGCCAACGTAGGTGAAATTAGCAATAAGGGTATTGAATTCAGTTTGAATGTGGATGTTGTTAAAACAAGAGACTTCAACTGGGCTACTACCATTAACTTGTCTCACAACAAGAACCGTGTAGAGAAGCTTTCTAATGCAACCTTCTCTGTAGACTACATCAATGAGGCAAATCCTGATTTGGGTGGTTATTCTACAACAACCGTACAGCGAATCATGGAGGGAGCTCCTATCGGACAGTTCTATCTCTGGGAATGGGCCGGCTATTCAGATGGCAAGTCTATCTTCAACGATTATGATGAGAACGGTAATCTAGTAGGTACTACTGAAGAGCCAGATGAAACCGACCGTCGTAAGGCAGGTAGTGCACAGCCTACTTTGACTTATAGCTGGAACAATACTATCTCTTACAAGAACTGGTCATTGACAGCATTCTTCCAGGGTGTAGCAGGTAATAAGATTTTCAATGCAACCCGCGCATTCTATAACAATGTGACTCTGATGAACACTGGTAAGAACATGATGGCAGACGTAGCTACAGAGCAATTAGCAACTGATACCCGTGCACAGGCTCCATCAGACCGTTATCTGGAAAATGGTGCATATTTCCGTTTGGCTTCGCTGACCCTAGCTTACAATGTAGGTAAGGTGGGCAAGCTTATCGATGGTTTGAGAATCTATGCAACTTGCAACAATGTATTTACTTTGACTGGTTACAAGGGTGTTGACCCTGAAATCAATCTGGGAGGTTTGACTCCAGGTATGGACTGGCGTAATTCTACATATCCACGTACTCGGAGCTTCTTGTTCGGTTTGAGTTTCAATTTGCCAGGTGGAAAGACTAAGTAATTTACTTTAAAATCAGATATTATTATATGAAAACAAAATATATTCTGTCCGGTGCTTTGCTAGGTCTTTTGACAGCAAGTTGTACCGACCTTGACGTAGACATCAAGTCAACTTACACAGAATTTCCGGAATCAGAGATAGCATTTGAGAGTAAGACTGCTGATGCTTACTTTGCATTTCGCGGTGCACTAGGCCGTCGTTTTGATGAAGGTAATTCCTGTAACTCTGATGAATATACAGCCATAAGTTTTGGTGGAGACTATTTGAATGGTCGTGACATGGCTAACTTCTCCTTGCACACTATCAGTCCATCAGCTTCTGATGCTCAGTTGGGAGTATATTCTGAACTTACTTCTGGTATTACCAAGTGCAACCAGCTGCTTTATGTTGACTTAGCAGATTTGGGTGGTGAGGATTCAGAACTCGGTGCTCCTGTTAGAGCAGCTCGTGCTTTTTACACTTTTGTATTAATGGATCATTGGGGTGACACTCCAATTTTGGATCACATCATAAAAGACGATGAGGCTATTGCACGTTCTCCACGTGCTGAAGTTGCCAAGTGGATTGAGTCTGAGTTGCTTGCAGTTCGTGATAAGTGTCCTGCTCCAACTACTCAAGATGCTTCTACTTATGGAAAGCCAACCCGTTGGATGGTAGATGCCCTTCTTGCTAAGTTGTACATCAACTGGCCAGTTTATGTAAACGATGTAACCAGTAGTTCTTGGACATACGGAACAAATGAGAAGTTGGCAGACTGTATCGCAGTTTGTGACGATGTGATTCAGAACGGTCCATTTGATTTGTCAGATGATTATGTAAAGAAGTTCCAGTATGATAATGGCTATAAGATTAAGGACTTTATCTATGTAATGCCATTTGACTGTGTTAATCAGAAAGGTTTGACTTATGCACGTTTCCGTACTTGGCGTCAGGCTAACAAGCCAGGGCGTATGTATGATCCAGCTATGTCCAACTCTTGTGGTGGTAACATGGTACTTACTCCAGAATTTGTAGAATTATTTAATCTTCCTGGTGACCGTCGTAATGACGTGATTCTTGGTGGTGATATTTACATTCATGATGGAACTACAGGTAAAGCTACTTCCGTACGTGCAACTTATAATGATGAGCCTTTGACCTTTACCAAGACTATAACTTTAGTTACACAAGACGGTGACCTGGATTGTGGTAAGGATTTGAATGGTTGGTCTCAAGGTTACAAATCTGTAAAGTTTGCTCCCTATGTTCCTGAATACAACAGCTATAGCCGTAATCAATCTAATGATGTTCCTATTTTCCGTTTTGCAGACATTATTTTGATGAAGGCAGAGGCTATTCTTCGTGGTGGTGCAGCAACCAATGGTGACACAGCTGTAAGCTTGTTTAACCAGATACGTTCTTATGTAGGTGCTCCTACCGTAGAAAGCATCACTCTTCAGGATGTAGAGGATGAACGTGGTCGTGAGTTCTTGGACGAGCACTGGCGTCGTAACGATTTGATCCGTTTCGGTCATTTTGAGCGCAAGTGGGGATTCAAAGAGGAGTTTGGTTCATCTGACCCTCGTATGCGTTTGTGGCCTTTAGGACAGAGCACATTGAACAGCAATGCAAACTGGACTCAGAATGCAGGTTATTAATATGAACCTCTAACTTATAAAAAAAGGTGGGAACCAATCAGTTCCCCACCTTTTTATTTATAGTTTATGTAGAAATCAGACATCCAAATAGGAATCCTTAAAACCTAAGAAGTAGAGAACACCATCCAAACCAATGGTATTGATGCTTTGACGTGCATTGGCAGTAACCTTTGGCTTAGCGTGGAAAGCAATTCCTAGACCTGCCAGTGAAAGCATAGGAAGATCATTGGCTCCATCACCTACAGCTATAGTTTGTTCCAAATCCAGTTTTTCCACTTGAGCAATCAATCTCAACAACTCTGCTTTACGACGACCATCGATTATCTCACCAACATAACGTCCAGTCAGTTTCCCTTCATCATCCACTTCCAGTTCATTAGCATAGACATAATCGATATTGAATTTTCGTTGCAAATACTGGCCAAAATAGGTGAAACCACCACTAAGGATAGCTATTTTGTAACCATATTTTTTTAGGGCAAGCATCATTCGCTCCAATCCTTCAGTCATAGGAAGATTCTCTGCGATTTCCTGCATGACATTCACGTCTAACCCTTTTAGAAGTGCTACTCGTTTGGTGAAACTCTCCTTGAAATCTATTTCACCTCGCATGGCACTTTCGGTAATGGCTTTTACCTCGTCTCCCACACCAGCATGCTTTGCTAATTCATCGATAACCTCTGTTTGAATGAGGGTGGAATCCATATCGAAACAGATTAGACGACGAGTACGACGATACATATTATCCTTTTGGAAAGAACAGTCGATTTCCAATTTCTTAGAGATTTTAAGTAACTTATCCTGAAGTTCTGTGCGGTTCTTCGGATTTCCACGAAGTGAGAATTCAATGCATGCACGAATACGTTTTTCAGGATCCAAAGAGGGACGTCCGCTGAGGCGTTGGATAGAATCGATGTTCAATCCCTGATCTGCTATCAACTGAGCTACTGCTTCAATTTGACGAGCTTCCACTCTTCTGCCTAGCACCGTAAGAATGTATCGGTTTTTCCCTTGACGAGAAACCCAATTATTATAGTCGGCTTCACTGATAGGGGAGAACTGGATGTTTACACCCATGTCTTGTGCCTTGAACAAAACATGTTTCATGACATTACCACTGTTATCCTCCGTGACACGAATAAGAATACCCAGAGAAAGGGTATTGTGAATATCTGCTTGGCCAATATCCATGATATTAGCACCATATTTAGCCAGTATCTCCATGATTCCTGCTGTAAGTCCAGGACGGTCCTCTCCCGTAATACGCATTAGCAGCAGTTCATCTTTCTGTTGTTCTTCCATGAATGAAACATTTTTAAATTCAGGTTGCAAAAATACAGTTTTTTTTCCTACTTTTGGAGCATAAAATCTACAAAAGCATGAAAACATTTAAAGAACTGGTTACAGAACGATGTTCTGTACGAAAATATGATTCCAGAGCTATAGAAAAAGAGAAACTGGATTATATTCTAGATTGTGCCCGTTTGGCACCCTCTGCTGTTAATTATCAGCCATGGAAAATCTATCTGATTACTCCCGAATCATCTTCTGAAAAGAGGGAGTACGTACAGAAATGTTATGATAGGGAATGGTTCCTTTCTGCACCTTATTATTTAATTTGCACGATAGTTCACAGTGAGTCATGGCACAGAAAGAATGATGGTAAAGACCATGGAGATATAGACATTGCTATTCTAACGGAGCACCTGTGTCTGGCAGCTACTGAGCAAGGAATAGGTACCTGCTGGGTTTGCAATTTCGATGCGAAACTTTGCCATGAACTGTTTAACCTCCCTGAAAATGAGGAGGCTGCAGTACTTATTCCTATGGGTTATCCTGCTGAAGATTTCAAACCAGCTGAGAAGAAACGTAAGTCGATGGATGAGATAGTGGTAAAGCTATGAAGAACAATGATTGGAAAGACCGTTTGAATGTAGTGTTCTCCACCAATCCAAACTTTCAGTATGAAACTGAGGAAGAGGAAGAACAGGAATTGTTGCCGAAAAACCAGCAGAAACTTAGAGTGAAGTTGGACAGGAAGAACCGTGGAGGGAAAACCGTGACTTTGGTGACTGGATATGTCGGACCGGAAGATGACCTGAAAGCCCTAGGCAAATTGCTGAAAGGAAAACTAGGTGTCGGTGGATCGGCAAAGGACGGTGAGATTATCATACAGGGTGAGTTCAAAGAAAGAGTCATTGACATTTTGCAAAAAGAGGGGTATAAAGATGTAAAATGAGGTACTTGCTTCTTCTCTTAAATTTGTTTTGTGTGTCGGCTTTTGGTCAGAACACGAACTATGTAGATCCTAGGATAGGTTCCGAAGGGTTAGGTCGCGTATTTATCGGTCCCAGTTGCCCATTTGGCATGGTGAAACCCTCACCAGATTGCACTTCCAGAAATAACAGCGGATGGGCACCCATGCCCGAGCAGGTAAACGGTTTCGGACAAGTACATGTGAGTGGAACTGGAGGAGGATGTAAGTATGGCAATATCCTGATTCAGCCTTTTACAGGAGCCTTGGAAGGTACCAGCCATATCGATTATCGTGAAAAAGAAGACATCCGTTTAGGATATTACGGAACTACCTATCAGAAGAGTGGAATTCAAGTGGAGGTTACCACTGCTGAACGTGCCTCTTTCTATGTTTTCACATATAAGGAAGGCGATGTAGCTAATCTTTTATTTGATGCCGGTTTCTATTTGGGAGAGACCAGTAATCCAGAAGGCAGAGAGGCACAGCAGTTTGTAGGTTCAGAGATTCAAGTCTTGAATGAACATGCTGTGAGTGGTTATTCCCGCATCCGAGGTGGATGGAACAACGGGAAAGCCTATACCGTGTATTTCTATGCAGAGACCGACCAGCCTATTCTGTCCTATAAAACTTGGAAAGAACTTACTCAGGTGCAGATAGCTCAGAATCAGAAAGCAGAAGGTTTAGGATTGTCTTCTGCTTCCTACCAGTACGACGATGGGCATAAAACAGGTGCACTTGTATCGTTTGGCTCCCGAAGAAAAGTTCAGGTGAAAGTGGGAATATCTTTTGTAAGTGAGCGAAAAGCCCGTGAAAATGCCCTCAAAGAAATTCCACATTGGGATTTCAATCGGGTACATCAGGACTTGTTGGAAAAATGGGAAAAACCACTTGCAAAGATAGAACTGAGTGAATCTACATCTGAGGATTATAAACGGATGTTCTATACCGGTATCTATCATGCCATGCTGATGCCAGTGGACCGAACAGGGGACAACCCCGGATGGAACGATAAGGATAGTTATTATGACGATTTCTATGCGATATGGGACACCTACCGAACCTCCACTCCACTAATTACATTATTGGAACCGGATAGGGAAGTAGCTATAGTCAATTCACTGCTAAACATCTACAAACGTGACGGTTACATGCCAGATGCCCGGAGTGGAAACAGCAACGGAAGAACACAAGGTGGATCTAATGCAGAAATCGTGATAGCTGATGCGTTGGCAAAAGGTCTGAAAGGCATTGATTACGACCTGGCTTTGGAAGCCATGTTGAAGGATGCCACTACACCTCCCGGTGGAAATGAAGAAGCAGAGGGAAGAGGTGGCTTGATGCCTTATCTTCAAAAGGGATACATTCCTTACGGGATACCTAGAGCAGGGACTAGAACTGTGGAGTATAGTTTCTGCGACTGGGCCATTGCTCAGGTAGCTAAACATCTGGGAAAGAAGGATTTGTATGAACAATACATGCATCAGAGTAGGAACTGGAAGAATTTATGGAGAACGGATTACACTCAGGACGGAGTGAAGGGCTTTGTGATGCCAAAAGATACAGATGGTAACTGGCTCGACCTCATCACTTTCGGTCATAGTAAATACATGAAACCCACTTTCCTTTACACTCCAGACACCAGTTATGAAGGCCCTTGGTACATGCCTTGGTGGAGCTGTTTCTTCTACGAGGCATCATCCTGGGAGTATTCCTTGAGTGTTCCTCACGATGTTCCTGGTTTGATAGAAGCTTGTGGAGGACCGGAAGCATTTGAAAAACGGTTGGATACCTTCTTTAATTTCGAGAAAGGTTATTACAATGTAGCCAATGAACCATCCTTCCTCACACCGTGTCTTTACAACTGGATAGGTAAACCTGAGAAAACCAGTAAGGTGGTTCGTGATATTGTTCAGAAGTATTATAGTGCAGCACCCGATGGACTTCCTGGGAATGATGACTCCGGGTCCATGTCTTCCTGGTTGGTTTTCCACATGATGGGATTGTACCCGAATGCAGGTCATGATTATTACTTGCTTCATGCTCCCCTGGTGCGAGAGGTGAAATGGAAACTGTCCAATGGAAAAACACTTCGGATAACTGCTGAGGGAAATCTGGAGAATGGGGTTCTTCAGCAGATAACTTGGAACGGTAAACCAGTGGAAAATGGACGAATCACCCACCAACAAATCATGGAGGGTGGGGTGCTTTCTTTCACCCTAAAAACGGACAAGAAAAACAGGCAAAAATTTACTCCCCAGTTAGAGAAAAATATTTCTCTAGTTAGAGAGAAAAAAAGCTACACTTATCTCTATACTTTTTCCTTGCACGGACAGACCCGTCGTTTCTCTGTAAATTTGGAGAAAAAAGGAGGAAATCTGGTTTTCGACTGGGGGATAGAACGGAACCTAAAATGGTGGACTGGAACCTATACCATGACAGCTAATGCCTTGGAGAATGCTCGTCAGTTGTGTTACGCACAGCCCTTGAATGGTCAGCACCTTTCCTTGGAAACTGAGACTTTCGGAGTTTTGAGTAGAGCAGCATGGAGAGAAATTAAGAAAAACGGGAAATGCCTATATAATAGGGTAGAGTACCAACTGGTTTCACAGGAAGATGGTAAACTCTTTTTACGTGATACACAGGAGAAAAGTGAGATGGTAGTGGTTGATGATGAGGAACTTCCTATTATATGGTCCATGCAAAATAACCCAGTGGAGATAAACTGGAAGGTAGATTTATTGCCCTAATAATTGATGTTTTGGCAGAATTTTGTTAAATTTGCAGATAATATGCATCCTGTCTTGGCAGGGGTTAACCTTAATAGAAAATACATGAAAAAACTCAGATACCTAACTACATTATTGTTGTTGTTCACCACCACTGTTCTGATGGCATCGCCTATCGATGATCTGTTGGAACGCATTGATCGTGGAGCATCTAAGAAATTTGCGATTGAGCTAAAACGTGGGGACAAAGACTTTTTTGAACTGGACCAGAAAGGGAAGAAAATCGTAGTCCGTGGAAACAATTATGTAAATATTTCATCTGGAATCAACTGGTACTTAAAGTATTATGCCGGAGTGCATCTTACCTGGAACCAGATGCATGCCCAGTTGCCTGAGGTTTTACCTCCAGTTCCAAAGAAGGAACGTCATGAAACAGATTTAAGTCTGCGTTATGATTTCAACTATTGCACTTTCAGCTATTCCATGCCATTCTGGGGATGGGACCGTTGGCAGGAAGAGATAGACTGGATGGCTCTTCATGGCATCAATATGCCGTTGGCTGCTGTGGGATACGAGTGTGTCTGGAAGAACATGATGGAGAAATTAGGTTATTCCAGAAAGGATATAGACGAGTTTATAGCAGGTCCTGCTTTCCTGGCATGGTGGGAAATGAACAATCTGGAAGGATGGGGTGGACCCAATCCCGATAGTTGGTATGAACAGCAGGAAACCCTTCAGAAACAGATTCTTAAACGCATGAAAGAGCTGGATATACACCCGGTTCTCCCGGGATATAGTGGTATGGTTCCCAGCAAATATGTCCAGCAGAGCGCTTCTGAGGTAGGGAATGCGGACAGTGGAGAGAGCAGTATCTCTACCATTCAGCTTTGGAATGGCTTTACCCGTCCAGGTATCCTTATGCCTACTGACCCTAGATTCCAGCAGTTTGCCGATTTATTCTATGAGGAAAGTGTCCGACTTTTCGGTAAGGCAGAGTACTATTCCATGGACCCTTTTCATGAGGCAAGCAACCTACCCGAGGGTTTGGATTTGAAACTCTGTTTCCAGTCGGTTCTAGGAGCCATGAAGAAGGTGAACCCGAAAGCCAAATGGGTGTGTCAGGGTTGGAGCGAGAATCCAAGGCAAGAGATGCTGGATGCCATAGAGCCAGGAAATGTAATTTTCCTAGATTTGTTTAGTGAGTGCCGTCCCATGTGGGGGGCTCCTTCCATCTGGAAACGGGAAAATGGTTATGAAGGACATGAGTGGCTTTTCTGCCTGTTGGAGAATTTCGGAGCGAATATAGGTCTTCACGGACGAATGGATCAGCTCATCGATAATTTCTATCTCACCAAGACTCATCCATTGGCTCAGAATCTGAAAGGAATCGGTCTGACGATGGAAGGCAGTGAGACGAATCCTGTTATGTATGAACTGATGTGTGAATTACCATGGCGTCCTGAGAAGTTCACGAAAGAAGAATGGTTAAGTCAGTATGTAAAAGCACGTTATGGACATGATATGGATGCCAGAACGGAAACCGCTCTTCAGCAGGCATGGAAGATTCTGGGGGATGGAATTTACAATTGTCCACCTACCAACAATCAGCAAGGTCCTCATGAGAGTATTTTCTGCAGTCGTCCATCTTTTGATAGTTTTCAAGCCTCATCCTGGAGTAAGATGCAGAACTACTATGATCCCACTTCTACGGCTGAGGCTGCCTCTTATTTCGTCAGTGTGGCAGATGCACTGAGAGGCAATAATAATTTTGAATATGATTTGGTAGACATTGTACGTCAAGCCATTGCAGACCAGGCACGTATCGTCTATAATCAGACTATAGCAGATTTCAAGAGTTTCGATAAGAAACGTTTCCGCATTGATAGTCAGAAGTTTTTGGAATTGCTCCTCCTTCAAGACAAGCTCCTTTCTTCACGGAGTGAATTTCGTGTGGGCAGATGGATAGAGCAGGCTAGGAGCAAGGGTTTCACATCTGAAGAAAAAGATCATTACGAATGGAATGCCAGGGTTCAAATAACCACTTGGGGAAACCGTTATTGTGCTGATACGGGGAAACTTCGTGATTATGCTCATAAAGAATGGGAAGGAATCCTCAAGGACTTCTACTATCCACGTTGGCAGAAGTATTGGCAAACCCTTCAGGATGAGATGGATGGAAAATTACCTGTTCTCCCAGTAGGCAATTCTTCCTGGTTGAAATACTGTCAGGATAATCCTGCTTTGAATATAGACTGGTATGCCATGGAAGAGCCATGGACATTGGCACACGACAAATACGATGTGGAACCCGCTGGTAATCCAGTAGATATGGCTAAAGAAATATATAGGAAAGCATTTGAGTAGCATGGAGAAAGGGCAAAGATTGATTTCATTGGACGTCATGCGAGGAATGACAGTTGCAGGCATGATCCTGGTCAATAATGGAGCAGGTCCTGACACCTATGCCCCTTTAAAACATTCTGTATGGAACGGTTTGACTCCCTGTGATTTAGTCTTTCCATTTTTCCTTTTCATGGTGGGGCTTTCCATCTTTATTTCCTTATGCAAGTACAGTTTCAGGCCTTCCAAGACTGTGGTAGTGAAAATCTTGAAACGTACCCTTCTTCTGTTTGTCATAGGTCTTCTGCTGCATATGTGGGACATGGTGACTAAAGGCAACTGGAATTTAATTTCGGAGGTAAGAGTATGGGGGGTACTGCAACGAATAGCATTGTGCTACGGAATAGTATCTTTACTGGTACTCTATGTGCCCACTAAACGATTGACCTCCATCATGTTTGTGCTTCTAGCTGTTTATATGCTGATTCTCATCTGGGGCAATGGTTATGAGATGTCCGAGAATAATATCTTAGCTATAGTGGATCGAGCTATCTTCGGAGAGGCTCATCTCTACCATAAAAGTCCTGTAGATCCGGAGGGATTGGTCAGCACCATTTCAGCAGTGGTTCATACGTATATAGGATTTCTTTCTGGTAAAATAGTGATGGAAACCTTATCTTTGAATAAGAAAATCAAGTTGCTTATCTTCGTGGGTTTCGGTTTGCTCATTGCTACTGTATTTTTCTTGACAGGTGAGTTTCCTATCAATAAGAGAATATGGTCCCCATCATTTGTCAGTGTTACCTGTGGACTTGCCATGATTTTTCTGGCTATCCTGATTCTTGTCATCGACAAATGGGAGAAAAAGAAATGGTGTAAGATATTTCAGATGTTCGGTATGAACGCATTCTTCATCTATGTGCTGAGCGAAGCTTTGGCACCTGCTTTGAGCCATTGGGGACTGAAACAACCTATATATGAGGGGATAAACTCTATCATAACGAATACTTATCTGGCTTCTTTAACTTATGCAACCTTGTTCGTTGGTCTTATGGCATGTGTAGCATGGGTGCTTTGGAAGAAGAATATCTTTATTAAAATTTAGCGTATGAAGGGAATGAAATACATATTGTCTTTTACTTTTGTAGCTTGTAGCTTATCGGTTGCAGCACAAAACTTGGTTCAGTATGTGGATACCCGTGTAGGCACCTCTGCCAGTACCACCCAGACAGCTGGCATGTTCGGAAAGAAGACAGAAGAATATGGTCAGACCCTTCCAGCTGTTTTGGAACCCAATGGTATGAATTTCTGGACCCCCCAAACCACCGATACGGAGCTGAAATGCAAAGCACCTTATTATTATAAAGATGATTTGTTGCAAGG
This sequence comes from Bacteroidales bacterium UBA4293, assembly GCA_002395835.1. Lineage (GTDB taxonomy): Bacteria > Bacteroidota > Bacteroidia > Bacteroidales > Bacteroidaceae > Minthousia. The sequence goes on from DGVD01000017.1 coordinate 104,186, forward strand.
TTTCCGGAATAGTCATTGGATAGTGGGTGGTTGTACACAGGATTACGGTTCCATGACATTAATGCCAGTTAGTGGAAAACTGAAGTGCATGCCAGAGGAAAGAGCTTCTCATTTCTCACATGCGATGGAGGTAGCTACTCCTGCTTATTATAACGTTTACTTAGATGATTATCAAATCAATGCAGAAATGACCGGTAGATCCAGAAGTGCCATCTTCCGATTCGACTACCAGTCATCAGACGATGCTTATTTGGTCATCAACCCGAATAGTGATGAGGGCTTGGGGTATATAGAGGTTTTACCAGAAAAGAAGCAGATAAGAGGCTATAATCCAGTTCACAGAATCTATCAGGGAAAAGGAGAAGCAGCTGGTTTCAGCGGATTTTTTATTTTGGAATATCAGGATGAGATAGAAACATGGGGCACTTATCATCTGGACAGTATCTTTGAACATAAACCTCAGCAGAAAAACCACGTGATTATCGGGGCTTATATCAAGTTCAAATCTTCTGGGATAAAGGTAGTGAGAGTAGCTTCTTCTTTTACCGGATGGGAAGGATGTGAAAAGAACCTTCAGGAGGAAATTCCACATTGGGATTTTGATAAGACCCGTAAGGAACTGACTGACATTTGGAACCAGCGTCTGGGGCAGATCACATTAGGAAATGCCTCAAATACGCAGAAATCCATGTTCTACGGAGCATTTTACAGAGCTTCTTTCTTGCCACGAGAGTTTAATGATGTAGATGGAAAATACCCTTCTTTTGCTGGTGGTAGGCAAATTATGCAAGTGGCTGATGGTCATAATTATTATGAAGATTTCAGCATGTGGGATACCTATAGGGCACTTCATCCACTTATCAATATCCTTTCTCCTTCTAAGGCAAGTGATATGATGCAGAGCCTAGTGCTGAAATATGAACAAGGTGGGTGGCTCCCCATTTTTCCCTGTTGGAACAATTATACTGCAGCCATGATAGGCGACCATGCAATAGCAGCTATAGGGGATGCCTACGTTAAGGGAATTAGGGATTTCGACATTCAAAAGGCTTATGAAGGCATGCGGAAAAATGCATTTGAAAGCCCTTCTACCTTTGAAGAATATTCAAATGGTATGGGACGCAGAGCACTTAAGTCGTATCTGGAATACGGATATATCCCCTTGCAGGATTCGGTTAAAGAGGCGTATCATAAAAATGAGCAGACCAGCAGAACGTTGGAGTATGCATATGATGATTTTGTGTTGTCTCAGGTGGCTAAATTGTTAGGGAAAAAGACTGATTATGAGTTGCTTGCTCATCGTTCTATGAATTATAAGAATGTTATCGACCCTAAAACAGGATACGCTCAGGGACGGAATGCAGATGGCACATACCTGAAACAAAATAATGCTTTTAGTTTCAGTAAGTTCATTACTGAAGGTGCACCTTGTCATTATACTTGGTACGTACCTCATGATGTAGAAGGTTTAATGTCTTGTCAGGGTGGTAAGTCTCAATTTATTGCTAAATTGGATTCCATGTTCAGTGAACAGAGATACTGGCATGGTAATGAACCTTGTCATCAGGTGGCATATCTGTTCAATTATGGTGGTGAACCATGGAAAAGTCAACGGGCTGTGCGCCATATTCTTGAGACGGAATATAGTAACACTCCTGGTGGTTTGGCCGGTAATGATGATGCAGGACAAATGTCTGCATGGTATTTATTTTCATCCATCGGATTTTATCCAGTTTGTCCAGGAACACCATTTTATGTGCTGGGTAGCCCTACTTTCAGGAATCTTTCCATCAAACTAGAGAACGGAAAGACATTCAGAATTTTGGCTCCTCGTGCTTCTGAGAAGAATATTTATGTCCAGCAGGTTAAATTGAATGGGAAAAAATATACTAAAAACTATATTTCACATGAAGATATAGCTAATGGTGCAGTTTTGGAATTTGAAATGGGACCAGAACCCAATAAAAAATGGGGCAGTTCTCCTAAAGACTGTCCTCCAAGTTATAGTATAAAAACTAACTGATATGAAGAAACTTTTATTCGCATGCTTCTGCCTGATTTTGACCGCATGTTCAGGCACTAAAGATACCTCAGTTTTCAATGTCTTGGATTATGGGGCAAAAGGTGATGGAAAGACGGATGATGCAGTAGCAATTCAAAAAGCGATAGATGAATGTAGCTTGAAAGGTGGAGGGCAGGTGCTTTTCCCCACAGGTTACACATTCCTTTCTGGACCAGTGGAATTGAAGTCAAATGTGGATATACATTTGGACGTTCAATCAACCTGGATTGCCAACCCTGATGAGAGCATCTATACTTTAAGTGCCTTCGGAGAGAATAGGGGTGAAGGTATGATGTGGATTTATGCAGATGGAGTGGAGAATTTGTCTTTCAGTGGAAAGGGAACCATCGATGGAAATGGTGTGGCTTTTATGGGCAAAGAATTAGAAGACAGTTATGAATTAAAACCTGTTACAGATTTTGATCCTCGTCCTCATGTGTTAACCCTGAAAGGAGTAAACCATCTTTCTATCAAGGATATAACTATTCAAAATGGTGCATATTGGACTGTTCATTTGATAGGTTGTTATGATGCTTTAATAGATGGCATCAGCTTAAAGAATAATCTAAAGATACGTAATGGTGATGGAATAGATTTAGACCATTCACGCAAAGTCCGGATTGCCAACTGTTTTATAGAAAGTGGAGACGATTGTATTTGTCTTAAGAACAGACGTGAATTCGAAGAGTATGGTCCTTGTCAAGATATCGTGGTTACTAATTGTGTAATGACAGGTCGTTCTTGTGCCATTAAGATAGGTTCAGAAAATATGGATAGTATCAGTAATGTCCTATTTGACAATTGTATCATAAAGGCAAGTAACCGTGGTTTAGGTATTCAAAACCGTGATGAAGGCACTGTCTCAAATGTAATTTTCAGTAACATGATAATAGACTGCAAATATTTTAGTGATGTATGGTGGGGGAAGGCAGAACCTATTTATGTGACTAGCTATCCCCGTGCTGTAGGTAATCATAAAGATGCAGGATGGCGTTTCCCAAAAGGTGCTACAGAAGGTAAATGTGGAAATGTAAGTGAAATATATTTCCATAATATTAAGTGTTATGGTGAAAATGGATGTTTTATAGGAGGAGATACCCCAGACAAAGTAAGTAACATATATTTGGAACATGTAGATTTGACATTAGAGAAACGTACGGATTATCCAGGAAATCAATATGACAAACGTCCTTGTGTAGGAGAAGGATTTGTGGAGAGTCCAACCTACGCAGTTTATGTGGATACTGCATCAGATATCCATATTGAAGGATTGAGAGTTAAAGTAAGAGATTCTTTTCCTGCTGAAAGATTTGGTGGGGAGATTAAAAAAATAAATGTAAAGTGATAATTTAGTAGTTGAATCCTATGAACCTGAGATTCTGCATTTTATTATTTGCCATTTCTCTTAGTTTTTCCTCTTATGGACAAAGCAGATTTTCCACTTTGGAAGAATTGAGAAAGGAGTTGAAGGATTGTCCAGAAAAGAGTGGTAGCTCTTATTATGCTTATCCCGGACCTCTGCAGAATGAATATACTCCAGTCCCTAATGGTTATTCACCAGTGTATATAAGTCATTACGGACGTCATGGATCCCGATGGGTGACAGCAGACTCTCGTTATACAGCCGTGTTGGATGTCTTAGATTCTCATGAATTGACGGAATATGGTAAAGAAGTCCGTAAACGTTTGGAGATTGTATGGCAAGATGCCAAAGGCCGTAGTGGGGATTTAACTCGTAGAGGAGAACGTCAACATCACGAGATAGCATCACGTATGTTTGATAATTATCCATCATTGTTTAGAGGGCATGCAAACATTTCCGCCGTTTCAAGTACCTCCCGTCGTTGCATGATGAGTATGATGGCTTTTTGTGAGGGTTTGAAAGAAAGGAATCCATTATTGAAGATTCATCGGTCTGCTCATGAAAGAGATATGATCTACATTAACTATGAGTCTCCTGAATTAAAAGCTTTCACCTCTAAAACTGGGGACTTTTGGAAAAAGACATTAACTCCTTTAATACGTTCTTCCATTGATCCTTCTAGATTAATTAAGAACCTTTTTGTCTCTGATTTAGAGGATGATATAAAATATGATTTCTTTGATGGCCTTTATTGGATTGTCAGTGATATCCAAAATGTTGAGTTAGGAAATTTATCCTTGTATGACTTATTTACCGATGAGGAGCTTTTTACATATTGGACTTGTCAAAATCTTAAAATGTATGCTACTAATGGTCCTGCTCCTTTCAATTATGGTGTAACAAGAAATAGCTCAAGAAACCTACTTAATCAAATTGTGAAAGATGCAGATGAGGCTTTGTCTGGAGGTGATATAACTGTCAATTTAAGGTTTGGTCATGATAGTGCACTTATTCGCTTGCTGACATTGATGGGAATTGCAGAATGCAATGCAAATGTTGAAGATATTCAACAGGTTTCAACATTCTGGCAGGACTTTAGGATCACACCTATGGCTGCCAATTTGCAGATTATTTTTTACAAGAATCAGGTTGGGGAGGTCAAAGTCAAATTCTTGTTGAATGAAAATGAAGTCACCCTTCTTACTAAATGTGAAACAGGTCCTTATTATGATTGGAATGTAGTTAAAAGATTTTGGGGGTATTAGAATTCTATTATATTAAAATCACTTCCTTTGCAGTATTTAGATATTAGTTGCTTTATGTACTCTGCACATTTTATGACTTCATCTCTATTACCGTCATATCCATTAACGATACCCATAAAATGTTTGGTGTTGAGATCCATTTTGGTTCGTTCGTTATCACTAGTGGGAGTACCAATTCCACCTATTTCATCCCTATAAACAGGTAATCCTTCTATATTCAGTTGTCCACGTCCTATTCCTTCATAAGGTTCACCTAATTTTCCTATTCCTAGAGTGACGGTTTCACCTTGTATTTTATCTGCATCAAATCCTCCGATGCTATATCCATAGGCGATTGAAGCTAAATTAACTAAGTCAACCATAGTATCTATCTGATACAAATCCATGCCTTTTAATATTCTTCTGCACAATGCTTCACCAGAAGGGCGATATCTGCTAGGGTCCTTGCCACAAATTTTGTAGGTTTTACGTGTAGCTTGGATAGAAGGCATATCCTTGATGGAATCTATAGTATAGATTGATCGATATTCAACTATGAATTTGTCAATCTCCTCCCACAACTCAGCAGAATAAGGAGTGTTTTCAACTGTGGCAAATACTGCAGCACCTATAAAATGAGGGCATGCTTGTTTTAGCTCCTCAGAGACAATGATATTCATTACCCAATGACTTAAAATGAAACTATCCCAAGGTTAACCTTGGGATAGCAGTGTTTTGTTTGCAAGAACTTTAAAATTAATAGATTGAGGTGTTTAAGCCTCAGCTGGTGTAGCAGCTTCTTCAGAAGCCTCAGCATTTGCAGCAGCCTCAGCCCCAGCTTTCGCTGCAGCTTCAGCAGCCTTTTTGTCAGCTACCTTCTTTGCGATTTCTTCGTTTACCTTCTTCTCGGCATCCAAGCGAGCTGCTTCAGCAGCTTTCTTTTCAGCAGCAAGTTTCTGTGTCAACTTAGCAATGCCATTCTGCTTGTCTGCTTTCCAAGCATCAAACTTAGCTTGGCATGTTGCCTCGTCGAAAGCGCCTTTTTTAACACCACCCTGAAGATGCTTCATAAGATAAACACCTTCGTTAGATAAGATGTTACGTACAGTGTCAGTTGGCTGTGCGCCAGTGTTGACCCAATACAATGCGCGGTCAAACTTCAAATCTACTGTGGCAGGATTGGTATTTGGATTAAAAGTACCAATTTTCTCAGTAAATCTTCCATCACGTGGAGCTCTTTCGTCAGCGATTACGATGTAGTAAAAAGCATAGCCTTTACGACCGTGGCGCTGCAATCTGATTTTTGTTGCCATAATTAATTTTAAAATTGTTATTAATGATTTGAATATGCAAATAACTCGTATTTGCGGGCGCAAAATTACACTCTTTTTTTTATTTGGACAAATTTTCATTGTCTTATTTTGCAAAACTTTGTCTATTAATGTTTTATTGTATAAAAAAGAAATACCTAGGCGAAAATGGTTTAAAACCTTTTGTCGGTTTGGTAAAATGTCGTAAATTTGCACGGAATTTGTAAAGCATACTTAGCAAACAAATATGGGAAACACAATAGAACATGTGGGTGAAGTGGTACGAGTGGACGATTTACATGTCCAGGTCCGGATTGTTCAGACTTCGGCATGTTCTGCATGTGTGATAAAGGGACATTGTAACGCTGCTGAGAGCCAGGAGAAAATTATTGATGTTTTCAATTTGAATTTCCCCTCTTTAAAAGTGGGTGATGTAGTTAAACTTGAGGGTACTACAAGTATGGGTATGAAAGCCGTAATGTGGTCATTTGGTGTGCCTTTTCTTGTAGTGATCGTCGTTCTACTTATTTGTAAAGAGTTCCTTTCTCTCGATGATATGAATTCTGGGTTGCTATCCTTAGCATCTTTAATTCCTTATTACGGAATCTTATATTTGTTTCGGAATAGATTTGCGAAAAAATTTTCATTTACAATAAAACCTATAAATAACTAACTTATGAATTTAATTCTGGTTGCAGTAATCGCATTAGGAGCTATAGGTTTAATAGCAGCAGTTGTGCTCTATGTAGCTTCTAAAAAGTTTGCTGTGTTTGAAGACCCACGAATTGCTCAGGTTGCTTCTGTGCTTCCTCAAGCTAATTGTGGTGGATGCGGCTTTCCGGGTTGTTCTGGTTTTGCTGGTGCCTGTGTTAAGGCAGCAGATGCTGGTTCACTTGAGGGTAAGTTGTGTCCTGTAGGTGGCGCTCCTGTCATGGAGAAGGTTGCAGCCATCCTGGGATTAGAGGCTGTTGCATCAGAGCCTATGCTTGCAGTGGTTAGATGTAATGGTAGTTGCGAGAATCGTCCTCGAGTCGTTCAGTATGATGGAGCAATCTCTTGTCGAGTGGCTCATTCCACTTCAGGTGGTGAAACTCTTTGTTCATATGGATGCCTTGGTTGTGGTGATTGCGTTAAAGCTTGTAAATTTGATGCTATCAGAATGAATCCAGAAACAGGTCTTCCTGAAGTGGATGCTGAGAAATGTACGGCTTGTGGCGCTTGTGCTAAGGCTTGTCCTCGTAGTATCATTGAAATCAGACCTAAAGGGCGAATAGTTAAGGGTGAAGCTCGAAGAATTTGGGTCGGTTGTGTGAATAAAGATAAGGGTGCAATTGCAGGTAAAGCTTGTGCGGTTTCTTGTATAGCTTGTGGAAAGTGTCAGAAGGTATGTAAGAAAGATGCCATTACAATTGAGAATAACTTGGCATATATTGATCCAACCAAATGTATAGCTTGTGGTTTGTGTTTCAATGAATGTCCAAAACATGTTATTCATGCAAGTTTTTCAGTACCAGCCCCAAAACCTAAAGTTGTCAAGCCTGTTGAAACTACAGTGGCTTCAGTTGATGCAAGTCAGAAAAGTGTAGCTAAAGAAGTTCCAACAGTAGAAAAACAGCAGCAACAGCAGTAATAACATTAGCAAAAAAGTTAAATTGATATGAAGACATTTAGAATTGGTGGAGTTCATCCAGCAGAAAATAAATTGTCGGCAGGTAAGCCAATTGTAACAGCCGAGCTTCCCAAGGTCGCTGTATTTCCATTGTCTCAGCATATCGGAGCTCCAGCTGTTGCTTGTGTTGCTAAGGGCGACGAAGTTAAGGTTGGCACAAAGATTGCTGATGCAGGTGGCTTTGTTTCTGCTCCTATCTTTTCATCTGTTTCTGGTAAGGTAGCCAAGATAGACACAGTTATTGATGCTAGTGGTTATCGTAAACCAGCTATTTTTATAAATGTAGTAGGTGATGAGTGGGAAGAGTCTATAGATCGTTCAGACACATTGGTGAAAGATTGTGATTTAGAACCAAAAGCTATAGTAGAGAAAATAAAAAATGCAGGGGTAGTAGGAATGGGTGGTGCTTGTTTCCCTACCCATGTGAAGCTTACTCCTCCACCTACAGCAAAACCAGAGTGCGTTATTGTTAACGCCGTAGAGTGTGAACCTTATTTAACAGCCGATCATCAGTTGATGTTAGAGCATCCAGATGAGATTCTTGTAGGTGTAACTTTGGTCATGAAGGCCGTTAATGTAAATAAGGGATATATTGGTATAGAGAACAATAAGCCAGATGCAATCAAGTTGATGACAGAAAAGGCAGCTCAATACCCCAATATAGAAATTGTTCCTCTAAAGGTTAAATATCCTCAAGGTGGTGAAAAGCAACTTATTGATGCAGTTATTGGTCGTCAGGTTCCAGCCCCACCAGCACTTCCTGTTAGTGTAGGTGCAATATTACAAAATGTGGGTACCATGTATGCTATTTACCAAGCAGTGCAAAAGAACAAACCACTGTTCGAGAGGGTTGTGACAGTTACTGGTAAAAGTCTTGCAAACCCAACCAATTTCTTAGCTCGTATGGGTACACCTATGAGCCAGTTAATCGATGCTTGTGGTGGTCTACCAGAAGATACAGGAAAAGTTATTGGTGGTGGTCCTATGATGGGAAAGGCATTGATGAATACAGAAGTGCCAATTTGTAAAGGCTCATCCGGTGTGCTTATTATGAATCAGAAGGAGGCTAAGCGAGCTGAGGCAGAACCTTGTATCCGCTGTGCTAAGTGCGTAAGCGCCTGTCCAATGGGTTTGGAGCCATATTTGTTGGCAAACTGTTCTTCTATGGCTGATTGGGAACGTGATGAAAAAGAAGATATCACTTCATGTATTGAATGTGGTAGTTGTCAGTTCACTTGTCCATCACATCGACCACTGCTTGATATGATTCGTTTGGGTAAATCTACCGTAATGGGTATTATCCGTGCCCGTAATGCTAAAAAATAAGAAAAACTATGGCAAATAAATTAATAGTATCTCTTTCACCTCATGTTCATAGTGGTGACAGTGTACAGAAGAACATGTATGGTGTAATCATTGCGTTGATTCCTGCTCTACTTGTTTCGCTGTTTGTCTTTGGCTTAGGAGCAGCTATCGTAACGATTACTTCTATAGCTGCATGTGTTCTCTTCGAATGGGCTATTACCAAGTACATTTTAAAGAGAGAAAAATGCACTATTACAGATGGTTCTGCAATCTTAACAGGTTTATTGTTGGCATTTAATTTACCATCTAATCTTCCTCTTTGGATTATAATTATAGGTGCATTGGTCGCAATTGGCGTTGGAAAAATGACCTTTGGTGGTTTAGGTTGCAATCCTTTTAACCCAGCATTGGTAGGTCGTATTTTCCTCTTGATTTCATTTCCTGTGCAGATGACAACATGGCCGACTCCAGGTCAGTTGACATCATATACAGATGCAGAAACGATGGCAACACCTCTTTCTATTATGTCAAGAGCCATTAAAGATGGTAATGCTGAAATCTTAAATGAACTTCCTGATTCATTGAGTTTGTTCTTGGGACAGTCAGCAGGTTCTTTAGGTGAGGTTAGTGCTTTAGCTTTACTACTCGGTTTTGGATGGTTGCTTTACAAGAGAATTATAACTTGGCATATCCCAGTATCTATTTTGGTTACTGTATTCGTGTTGTCTGGTTTGATGCATATAGCTAATCCTGCATTTGCAAGTCCAGTTTATCATTTATTGACAGGAGGTTTGATGCTGGGTGCTATATTTATGGCAACTGATTATGTGACTTCTCCTATGAGTCATAAAGGTCAGTTGGTATATGGTATCAGTATCGGTGTTTTGACCGTCATCATTCGATCATTTGGTGCTTATCCAGAAGGTATGTCATTTGCAATCTTTATCATGAATGCATTTGTACCATTGATAAATAATTATTTTAAACCTAAAAGATTTGGGGAGGTTGCAAAATGAAAAAATTACAATCTACTTTGCCAAATATGGCAATAGTCTTGACTCTCATATCTGTTTTGGCTGGTGGAATTCTAGCTTATGTAAATAGTGTGACAGAAGGACCTATTGCTCAGATTAAGGAAAAGAATTTGGCAGATGGTATTAAAACAGTTCTTAATGCACAGGATTTAACGGTTCAAGATTCTAAGACTCTTGATGCAGGTGATGTTTTATATATTACTGATAAGGGAACGGCGGTTAAAACTGTAACCAATGGTTTTGGTGGTGCATTAACAGTTCTCGTCGGATTTGATAATGAAGGCAACATTCAGGGTTATCAAGTTTTGGAGCATGCTGAAACTCCTGGATTGGGAGCTAAAGCTGGTGATTGGTTCCAGAAAGATGCCAAAGGTGATATAATTGGTATGAATCCAGGCAAAAAGGAACTTGTCGTTTCTAAAGATGGTGGTGATATAGATGCTATAACAGCTTCTACTATCACATCAAGAGCTTTTCTTTTGGCTGTGAATAATGCCTATAAGTCATTCAAAAATGCAGCTGTTACAGCACCTGCTATTGATGACAAGGCAGTAACTGCAGAACCAGCATCAGATGAAATTACTAAAGAATAAGGAGGAATAGATATGAGTAACTTTAAAGTATTTATGAATGGTCTCGTGAAGGAGAACCCTACATTTGTCCTCCTTTTGGGTATGTGTCCTACTTTAGGAACTACATCAAGTGCATTCAATGGAATGTCTATGGGACTAGCAACTACAGCAGTATTGGTTTTTTCGAATTTTATCATATCCTTGATTAAGAATATGATTCCTGATATGGTTCGAATTCCTAGCTTTATTGTAGTTATAGCTAGTTTGGTAACTATTCTTCAGATGCTTCTACAGGCTTATGCCCCTGCAGTATATGATTCTTTGGGATTGTTTATTCCATTGATAGTTGTCAATTGTATTATTCTAGGTCGAGCTGAAGCTTTTGCAGCTAAGAATTCTGCTGTATCGTCATTGTTTGATGGCTTAGGTATGGGTCTTGGTTTTACTTGGGCTTTGACTTTGCTCGGTGCAACACGAGAATTCTTGGGAACAGGTAAGATATTCGATTTTACTATTTTCCCAGAAGAATACGGAATGTTGTTATTTGTTTTAGCACCAGGTGCTTTTATTGCATTAGGCTATCTTCTTGCAATTGTTAATAAGATAAGGAAAGCTTAACCCATTAAAATAAAGAATTATGGCTTATATATTGATTTTTATAACAGCTATCTTTGTGAACAACATCGTGTTGTCACAGTTCTTGGGCATTTGCCCATTCTTGGGTGTGTCTAAAAAAGTAGAGACCGCAGCTGGTATGGGTGCAGCTGTTGCATTTGTTTTAACTATTGCAACTATTGTGACATATCTTATTCAGAAATATGTTCTAGAAGCATTCCATTTGGAGTATCTGCAAACCATAGCTTTCATCTTGGTGATAGCATCATTGGTTCAAATGGTGGAGATTATTTTAAAGAAAGTTTCTCCTGCATTGTATCAGGCTCTGGGTGTATTCCTTCCTTTGATAACCACTAACTGCTGTATATTAGGTGTAGCAATATTAGTTGCCAATGGAACCTATGCATCTTATAATGTAGAACCTAGCTTGCTGACAGGTGTAGTATATGCATTTTCTACTGCTTTAGGATTTGGTTTAGCAATGATTGTGTTTGCAGGAATTCGCGAACAGCTTTCCATGGTAAACATTCCTAAAGGCATGCAAGGAATGGCAATCGCACTAGTAACAGCAGGTCTTTTAGCTATGGCGTTCATGGGTTTCTCTGGAGTGGACGGAGGACTACGACAGCTATTTGGTATTTGATTGAAATCATTATAAAAAAAGGTGAGCAAATCGCTCACCTTTTTTTTATGATAATAATCTTCTATTCAAGACTACTTATACTATCTTGTGGAAGAAGATCCAACTGTGTTTTAATATCATCAATTGCAGTAGTCCTTCTCCATGGTAAAGGCATTTTTGAAATTAAGAAATACTGAAGTTTTGGAGGAAGCAGGTAATTGTAACGTTTGAAAAGGTACAATCCAATTGGATTATTAATGTTTTCTTTAATTGTTTCAATGATTAGGTCATTTGCTTTCTTATCCAAAGAATTCACCTTCTGATAGATGTCTGTATGTGTAGTGTCAATATCCGCACTATCAGCTAGGTTCTCATTTACGCTGCTCATTTGTCCGTAAATGCCATTTATCTTATTTAGAAATTCTTGATAGATATCATTGTGCTTAGTGCCTGTAATAGATGTAGTCTCATCTAGTTTCATTTTTATATTTCCATTTTCCAGAAAGAATACAGCACCCATCTTAACCCCATTTTTGATGTAGGTTATAATTCTTTCCACTGTAGAATCTTGTCTTCCCGTGAATACAAATTGTCCATTATGTATGAAGGCTCTTTCAAGTTCTACTAAATTTTGATCATCTTCGGTTTGCAACATTACAGTATCTCCCTCAGATGAGTTTTCAATAGTGCCGGTTATTCTATAATAACTGTTGTTTTCTGTGGGTTTACAACCTACCACAGAAATAACAGCAAGAAGGGTAGAAAAGAATAATAAGTTTCGCATTTTTTAAAAAAGGAAGAACCTGCAAGAATTGCAAATTCTTCCTTCTATATTAGTTAATAATTGATTCTATTAGATAGGCAAATATAAACTGCTTATTTGCTCATTTTCAGCTACACGACGTATTGTTTCTGCAAACAATTTAGCAATGCTAAGTTGCTTTACCTTATTGCATCGTTTAGTATAAGGAATACTGTCAGTGAATGTGATTTCTTCCAATGAAGAGTTTTGCACTCTTTCTGATGCAGGGCCAGACATAACGCAATGTGAAGCTACTGCACGTACAGATTTTGCACCTGCTTCTTTCATTATGTCAGCAGCCTTGGTAATAGTGCCTGCAGTATCTACCATGTCATCTACGATAATGACATTCTTATCCTTGACATCACCAATAATTTGAATAGACTCTACAACGTTGGCTTTTAGACGAGTCTTATTACAAAGAACAAGTGGTACATTCAAGTATTTGGAATAAGTACTTGCACGCTTGGAACCACCAACGTCTGGGGTTGCAATAACCAAATCTTCCAAATTAAGAGATTTGATGTAAGGTAGAAGAACTGCTGATGCATACAAATGGTCTACAGGAACATCAAAGAAACCTTGAATTTGGTCTGCATGAAGGTCCATGGTAATTAATCTGTCAATTCCTGCAACACTGAGAAGATCAGCTACCAGTTTAGCACCAATAGAAACACGTGGTTTATCTTTACGGTCTTGACGAGCCCATCCAAAGTAAGGTGTAACAGCAATGATACTCTTAGCTGATGCTCGTTTAGCAGCATCAATCATAAGAAGAAGTTCCATCAAGTTGTCTGAGTTTGGAAAGGTTGACTGTACTAAGAATACATCCCGACCACGGATGCTTTCTTCATAAGATACTGAGAATTCACCATCTGCGAAGTGAGTAATGTTCATATTACCCAGAGGACAATCCAGATGTTGACAAATTTTCTCAGCAAGATAACGGGAATTGGTTCCCGAAAATACCATAAAAGGTTTTTTTTCGCTCATTTTTGTTTAAGTTAGCCTGTTATACTTTAAACTGGTACAAATTTATGAAACTTTATGCAGACAAGAAAACTTATTTATAAAAAATGCTTTAGCTAAATTCTTTTTTCTTTGAAAAAACATGACTTTGCAGTATCTTTGCACCATCATGATAGATTATAAAAAAGAACTAAATGAAAGTCAGTATCAGGCTGTGACGTATTGTGATGGTCCTTCACTGGTAATTGCTGGAGCAGGATCTGGCAAAACTCGTGTGCTGACTTATAAAATAGCATATCTTTTAGAAGAAGGATATAGGCCTTGGAATATCTTGGCATTGACTTTTACGAATAAAGCAGCTAGAGAAATGAAAAGCCGTGTTCAGAAAAGAGTGGGTGAAACCCTTTCTTCTGGCTTATGGATGGGTACATTTCATAGCATTTTTGCAAAAATCTTGCGAATAGAGGCCTCAGTCTTGGGATTTACGTCTAATTTTACCATTTATGATGCGTCGGATCAAAAGAGCTTGATAAAGACTATCATTAAAGAAATGGGGTTAGACGATAAGACCTATAAACCGGGTTCTGTAGTATCACAGATTAGTAATGCCAAGAATCATTTGATTTTGCCTGATGCTTATGCTTCCAACCCAGAAATGATGGCAGCAGATCAGAAAAACAAAATGCCTCAACTGTCTGCTATTTACAGTCGATATTGGCAGCGTTGCAAACAGGCTGATGCCATGGATTTCGATGACCTTCTAGTCTATACATCCATGCTTTTCCATTACCATCCAGAGATATTAAAGAAATGGTCGGATCGTTTCCAGTATATTCTGGTTGATGAGTATCAAGACACTAATTTTGTTCAGCATAGTATTGTATGGCAATTGGCAAAAGAACATCAGCATGTTTGTGTGGTGGGTGATGATGCTCAAAGTATTTATAGTTTCAGAGGTGCAAGAATAGACAACATACTGGAATTCAGTAATAAGTATAAGGGTACAAAGATATTTAAGCTTGAACAGAATTATCGTTCTACAAAAACTATTGTTAATGCAGCAAATAGTTTAATAGATAAAAATAGTAGGCAGATTCATAAAGAAGTATTTTCAGAAAATGCTCAGGGTGAACCTATTCCGGTAATCATGTGCTATAGTGATTTGGAAGAGGCAGAGGTGGTAGGAAATAAAATCAAGGAACTACACAGGAAAGAGAATCTTTCTTACGATGATTTCGCTGTCTTGTATCGGACTAATGCCCAAAGCCGTTCATTCGAGGAGATTTTCCGTAAAAAAGGATTACCTTATAAAATATACGGAGGATTATCTTTTTACCAGCGTAAGGAAATAAAAGATGTGATAGCTTATTTTCGCTTGGTAGTAAATCCGAATGATGAAGAAGCCTTTAAGAGAATTATCAACTATCCTTCTAGAGGTATAGGTGATACTACTGTAGGAAAGATTGTCTCTATTGCTAATTTGAATAATATAAGCCTTTGGAAGGTATTGGAGTCCCCATCATATTACGGCTTGAACGTCAATAAGGGAACATTGCAGAAACTGAATGATTTCAGAAACTTGATTCAGGGTTTTATAGAAAATGTGGAAAAAGATGCCTTTGTATTGGGACAAGAAATTATTAGAGAAAGTGGCATCTTGTCCGAGATTTATTCTGATACTACTCCAGAGAACTTATCAAGACAAGAAAATCTACAGGAATTGGTCAATGGGTTGAACGATTTTGTAGAAATACATAGGGAAGAAGGCGATGAAGACTTGACATTGAGAAACTTTTTAGCAGAGGTTTCATTGTTGTCAGATCTGGATACAGACGATGGAGACAGCTCTGAAAAGATTACCATAATGACGGTTCATTCTGCTAAGGGCCTAGAATTCAATACAGTCTTTGTAGTGGGTATGGAGAAGGATCTTTTCCCTAGTACCTTGTCCATGAATTCTGTATCAGAACTGGAGGAAGAACGTCGTCTGTTTTATGTAGCTATTACACGTGCAGAACGTCATTGCTTCATTACGTTTGCCAAAAACCGATTTAAATATGGGCACCAGGAAATGTGTTCTCCAAGCATGTTCTTGAAAGATATCGATTCTCGTTATCTGGATGTTCCACAGGGAGGAGACAACAATATTCGGGAAGAAGTGAAACCAAGGTTCACGCGCCCTGTGACATCGTATGGAGAAAGCGGTAAACCTATCTTTATCAGGCAGAATACGACACGCCCTTTGCAAGGAGAAACCTTTACCCAGAGGGTTGTGCCTCCAGCTCCTCCTAGTGGTTTTAAGAAAGTCACCTCGGTCAATAAATCGGCTGTTTCTTCCGTGGGAGACCTGTCTGTAGGAAATCTGATTGAGCATGAGCGGTTTGGCATAGGTGAAATTCTCAGTATTGAGGGCAGTGGTGAGATGTGCAAGGCAAAAGTGAAATTCAGAAATGCAGGAGAGAAACAGTTGTTATTGAAGTATGCTAAATTTAAAATAATAGGTTAATGACAGATAGAATGTATAGTGGAATACCTACTCCATGTTATGTTATGGAGGAAGAAAAGCTGCGTAAGAATTTGAGTTTGATTCAAAGTGTGGCTAAAAGAGCCAATGTAGAAATCATTTTGGCTTTTAAGGCCTTCGCTTTGTGGAAAGCTTTTCCTATATTTAGAGAGTACATTCATCATACCACTGCTAGTTCTCTTTATGAGGCTATGTTAGCATATCATGAATTCGGGAGTAAGGCCCATACTTATTCCCCTGCATATACCGAAGAAGACTTTCCTTCCATCCTGAAATGCAGCAGTCATATAACGTTCAATTCTTTTTCCCAGTTAGAGAAATATTTTTCTCTAGTTAGGGAGTTTAATAAGAGCCACGAACCCGTGTCTTGTGGTATACGTGTCAACCCTGAATATTCTGAGGTGGAAGTGGAGCTTTATAACCCCTGTGCTCCTGGTTCTAGATTTGGGGTACGGTCTGTGGAAATGCCCGATGTTCTTCCTCAAGGGATAGAAGGTTTTCATTGCCATTGTCACTGTGAAAGTTCTTCCTATGAGTTGGAACGCACCTTGGTTCATTTGGAAGAAAAATTCTCAAAGTGGTTTCCACAGTTGAAATGGTTGAATCTAGGAGGAGGGCACCTCATGACCCGTTCCGATTATGATGTAGATCATCTGGTCAAGTTGCTGAATGGTCTTCATGAACGTTATCCTAATCTGCGCATCATACTGGAACCGGGTTCTGCATTTGCTTGGCAGACAGGACCTTTGGTTGCAAATGTAGTGGATGTTGTTTCTAGCTCAGGCATTCGTACAGCAGTGCTTAATGTGAGTTTTACTTGTCACATGCCAGATTGCTTGGAAATGCCTTATCAGCCTAAGGTTAGAGGGGCTGAGACCTTGGAGCCCGATGCTGTTAAAACAGCCTCACCCGAGGAACATGTCTATCGTCTTGGAGGAAATAGTTGCTTGAGTGGTGATTATATGGGAAGTTGGAAATTTGACCACGAACTCCAGGTTGGTGAACAGATTATTTTGGAAGACATGATCCATTATACTACGGTAAAGACGACGATGTTCAATGGTATTTCCCATCCAAGTATTGGAATCCTCCATACAGACGGCACTTTCGAGCTCTATCGTAAATTTACCTATGAAGATTATAAAAATAGGATGTGCTAGATAAAATTTTTGCAGAGGGAAAATTTTTAAGGAAAACGTTTGGAGGTTTAGAAAAAAGTCGTACCTTTGCAACCGCAAATCACGGAACAAGGTTTTCTTAGAAAGTGTTTGCGGCGTTCTTTTGCGGAAATAGCTCAGTTGGTAGAGCACAACCTTGCCAAGGTTGGGGTCGCGAGTTCGAGTCTCGTTTTCCGCTCTATTTTTGCCCAGGTGGCGGAATGGTAGACGCGCTCGTTTCAGGTGCGAGTGCTGCGAGGCGTGCAGGTTCGAGTCCTGTTCTGGGCACATAAAATGGAGAGGTGGCGGAATGGTAGACGCGCTACTTTGAGGGGGTAGTGGGAGTAATCCCGTGGGAGTTCGAGTCTCCTTCTCTTCACTTCAAAATTAAAATTGCGGAAATAGCTCAGTTGGTAGAGCACAACCTTGCCAAGGTTGGGGTCGCGAGTTCGAGTCTCGTTTTCCGCTCTAAGCTGTCCAGGAAGGACAGCTTTTTTTGTTTTTAAAATTGAAATTATGATAAAAGACAGACCTATTGTTGCTTTGTTCGATAATGATGGTGTGATTTTGGATACAGAGTCACAGTATTCAGTGTTTTGGGGTGCCGTTGGACGTAAGTATCACCCTGAAATTCCGAATTTTGACCATGTGATTAAAGGACAGACTCTGGTTTATATCTTGAACACTTATTTTCCTGATCTAGATTTTCAGAAGAAGGTGGTGGAAGAACTTTACCAGTTTGAAGAGCAAATGAATTATGCCTATATTCCGGGTGTCTATGATTTTATACTGGAACTGAAAAAACACGGTGTAAAAACTGTGGTTGTCACCAGCTCAGACCAGTCAAAGATGAATCAGGTCTATCGTTCTCATCCTGAGTTTAAAGACCTGTTCGACCGTATTCTGACATCCGAGGATTTCAAGGCATCAAAACCAGATCCTTATTGTTATCTTTTAGGTGCAGAGTTGTTCCAGGCTCCCTTGGAAAATTGTATGGTTTTTGAAGACTCTTTCAATGGGTTAAAAGCAGGAAAGGCAGCTAAGATTTTCACTGTAGGAGTAGCTACTACAAACACTAGAGACTCTATAGAGTCTAAATGCGACTTTGTGATAGACGATTTTAAGGATTTTACCTACTCTAAGATGATGGATTTGCTCCTTTAACAGAAGTTAAGTGGGTGTTTTTTACTAATACGTCATAATTATTTTGATGTTGATAGGTTTTTTTGTAAATTTGCGCCTCGTAAATAGAAAAATAGATTATAAAATATATGGGAAAAAGATTTGCTGAACATAATGGCTTGAATTTATCTCAAGTAAATAAATCAGTATTGAAGGATTGGGATGAAAAGGATTTATTTCACAAAAGTATGACCGAACGTGAAGGTTGTCCTTCATTTGTATTCTTTGAAGGCCCTCCTTCTGCAAATGGTATGCCAGGTATCCACCATGTAATGGCTCGTACCATAAAGGATACTTTCTGCCGTTATAAAACAATGCAAGGTTTTCAGGTAAAACGCAAGGCTGGATGGGACACTCATGGACTTCCAGTGGAATTGAGCGTAGAAAAGGCATTAGGTATTACAAAGGAAGATATTGGTAAAAAAATATCAGTTGACGATTATAATTCAGCTTGCCGCAAGGAAGTGATGAAATATACCCAGGAATGGGAAGACCTTACTCATAAAATGGGATATTGGGTGGACTTGGATAATCCATATATCACTTATGAGAACTCCTATATTGAGAGTCTTTGGTGGCTTTTAAAACAGCTTTATAATAAAGGCTTACTGTATAAGGGCTATACCATTCAGCCTTATTCACCAGCAGCAGGTACTGGTTTGAGTTCTCACGAATTGAATCAGCCAGGTTGCTATCGTGATGTGAAGGATATTACAGTAACGGGTCTTTTCAAAATTACAGATCCTCGTCCTGAAATGAAAGAGTGGGGTAATCCATATTTCGTGGCATGGACTACCACTCCATGGACTCTTCCTTCAAACGTGGCACTCTGCGTGGGCCCAAAAATTGAGTACGTAGCAGTTCAGACATATAATCCCTATAATGCAGAGAAGGTAACCATAGTAATGGCAAAGGCTCGTCTAAATGCCTATTTGAAGGCTGAAGGTGAAAATCTGCCTTTGGATTCTTATAAGCCAGGAGACAAGGTGGTTCCTTATCGGATTGTAGGTGAATACTTAGGTTCAGATTTAGTGGACATGCACTATGAGCAGTTGATGCCATGGGTAAAGCCAGTGGAGAAACTGAATGACCTGAGCCCTGAATTCGTGAAGTCTTATGCAGCTAGTCATCCTGAGAAACTCTTCCAGGTTGACAAAGATACATTTGTGGAAATTAGTGAGAAGGCCTTTCGTGTTATCCCTGGTGATTATGTCACAACTGAAGATGGTGCTGGTATAGTACATATAGCTCCTACATTCGGTGCCGATGATGCCAAGGTGGCAAAGGATGCTGGTGTTCCTCATCTGTTTATTATCAATAAGGCTGGTGAGACTCGTCCAATGGTGGATTTGCAAGGTAAGTTCTATGAACTTGGCGATTGCGATGAAACATTCCTGAAGAAGTGTGTAAATGTAGAAGCATATGGTCATCATGCTGGTGATTATGTGAAGAATGCCTATGACCCTCGTTTCAATGTGGGTGGAAAATATGATGAGGAAGCTGCAAATAAGGCAGAAGATTTGAATGTCTATATTTGCATGGAAATGAAGCAGGAAGGTACTGCCTTTAAGATAGAAAAGCATGTTCATAATTATCCACACTGCTGGCGTACTGATAAGCCTGTTCTTTATTATCCATTGGATAGCTGGTTCATCAAGAGTACTGCCTGCAAAGACCGTATGGTGGAATTGAACAAGACCATCAACTGGAAGCCAGAGAGCACAGGTACAGGTCGTTTCGGTAAATGGCTAGAGAATCTGAACGACTGGAACTTGAGTCGTTCTCGGTATTGGGGTACTCCTCTGCCTATTTGGCACAATGCGGATACACGTGAAGAAATCTGTATAGGTAGCATCCAGGAACTTTGGGATGAAATAGAGAAGTCTGTTGCTGCAGGTTTCATGAAGAGTAATCCATATAAGGATAAAGGTTTCGTTCCAGGTGATTATAGTAAGGAGAATTATCATAAGATAGATTTGCACCGTCCTTATGTGGATGATATCATCTTGGTAAGTCCTAGTGGAAAACCGATGAAACGTGAAACCGATTTGATTGACGTCTGGTTTGATTCTGGCGCTATGCCTTATGCTCAGGTTCATTATCCATTTGAGAATAAGGAAGCTCTGGACAATCATGAGGTTTACCCGGCAGATTTCATTGCTGAAGGTGTGGATCAGACTCGTGGATGGTTCTTTACATTGCATGCAATAGCAACCATGGTCTTCGACTGTGTTTCTTATAAGACTGTAATCTCTAATGGATTAGTATTAGATAAGAATGGTGCCAAGATGTCCAAGCGTCTAGGAAATGCGGTGGATCCGTTTGGCGCTATAGAGAAATACGGCTCAGACCCATTGCGCTGGTATATGATTACAAATTCCGCTCCTTGGGATAATCTGAAGTTTGATGAAGACGGAGTGAAGGAAACTTCAGGTAAGTTCTTTGGAACTCTTTACAATACCTATTCACTCTTTGCCATGTATGCCAATGTGAATGGCTTTACAGGAGAAGAAGCTGAAGTTCCAGTAGCTGAAAGACCACAGATAGACCGTTGGGTTCTCAGTGCCTTGAATTCATTAATTCAGGAAGTTACTGACGCATTTAATGATTATGAACCAACTCGTGCAGGACGTGCCGTTCAGGATTTTGTCAATGATAAATTGTCCAATTGGTATGTTCGTCTTAACCGTTCACGTTTCTGGAATGGTGATGTTGCAGCTAATCAGACTCTGTATACATGTTTGGATGTTGTAAGTCGTCTGATGGCTCCTATTTCTCCATTCTTTGCAGACCAACTTTATCTAGACCTGCATGAAGGTGCCACTAGTGTTCATTTGGCTAAATTCCCTGTTGCCGATGCTTCTATAGTCGATAAGGAATTGGAGAACAACATGAATTATGCTATGAATATAACATCTATTGTTCTTTCATTGCGTAAGAATGTGAATATCAAGGTTCGCCAGCCACTTCAGAAGGTAATTCTTCCTATTATGGACAAGAATGTTCGTGAAGGAATTATTGCATTGCAGGATATTATCAAGAGTGAGACCAACATCAAGGAAATCGACTTTGTAGACGACAGCAGTGATATGCCTGTTGTAAAGAAAGCTAAGTGCAATTACCGTGTGATGGGTAAGAAATACGGTAAGCAGATGAAGGCCGTAGCAGCCTTGGTTGAGGCTTTATCTACAGAGGAAATCAATAAGTTTGAAAAAGAAGGTTCTATTGAACTGTTATTAGAAGGTCAGCCTATAACTATCGTAGGTGAAGATGTAAGCATCTTAGCTGAGGATATCCCTGGATGGCAGGTCGCTAATGAAGGTCTCTTTACAGTAGCTCTTGATATTCAGATAGATGAAAACCTCCGTCGTGAAGGTATGTCTCGCGAGTTTGTAAATCGTATTCAGAACTTGCGTAAGAGTTGTGGATTTGATATTACAGACCGTATAAAGATTACAGTGGCTCACAGTGAGCAACTGGATGCAGCCCTTGAAACCTATAAAGATTACATCAGTGGTCAGGTTTTGGCAACTGAATTGAATATAGTAGATCAAGTAAAGGAAGCAACAGAACTAGAATTCGAAGATTTTAAGCTTCCTGTACATATTGAAATAGACTAAAAACCTTAAAAACATGTCAGAAAAAACACGCTACAGTGATGAAGAACTCCAGGAATTTAAGGAGTTGATTCTCAAAAAGTTGGAATTGGCTAAGAGAGATTATGAAAACATGAAAGCCTCTCTTATGAATGCCGATGGTAACGATGTGGAAGATACAATGCCTACCTACAAGAATCTGGAAGAAGGTTCAGAGACTCTTTCAAAAGAAGAAACTCAAGCATTGGCACAACGTCAGCTTAAGTTTATTAAGGGCCTTCAGGCTGCTCTTGTTCGTATAGAGAATAAGACATATGGCATTTGTCGTGTTACTGGTAAACTCATTCCTAAGGAGAGATTACGTGCTGTTCCACATGCTACCTTGAGCATTGAGGCAAAACAGCAGTCAAAACATTAATATGTCTAAAGCAAGAGTTCAGTTAGGACTTACTGCGGCAATTGTTCTGGGAGTACTTGTAGTCGATCAGGTGATAAAAATCGCTGTAAAGACTACAATGTACTTGCATGAACATATACATATAACAGACTGGTTCTATATCTATTTTACAGAGAACAATGGCATGGCCTTTGGCTGGCAGTTCTTTGACAAGATATTCTTGACACTTTTCAGACTGATAGCTGTTGTTATAATCAGTGTATTTTTGGCTAGGTCTGTTAAAAGGGGTGCCAACACGGGCTTCATTGTCTGCTTGGCTATGATTATAGCTGGGGCTGCAGGAAATATCATAGATTGTGTGTTCTATGGTCAGGTGTTTTCAGAAAGTACACCAGCAGAAATTGCTCAGTTTGTTCCATTTGGCGAGGGATATCAATCGCTTTTTTATGGTAGGGTAGTGGACATGTTCTATTTCCCTCTGTTTGAATTCGATTTGCCTTCTTGGATGCCTTTTGTAGCAAATCAGCATTTTATATTTTTTAGTCCTATATTTAACTTTGCTGATGCAAGCATATCGGTTGGGGTTATCCTTTTACTGCTTTTCTATCGTGATTCTTTGAATTTACATTTTAATGCGAAATAGCTTTATTTTTCTTCTGTTAATCACTTTATCTTCAGTCTTTTTCTCATGTAAGGAACAGACTCCAAAGGGTGTGATTCCAGAAGATCAAATGGAGCAGGTTCTGTATGATTTTCATTTGGCACAGGCCATGCAGGAACCTCATGTGGGACCAGAATATGATGCAGAACAGGTAATGAGAGCTCTCTATGCCAAGTACAATATAACACAGGAGATTTTTGATTCTTCTATGTCATATTATTCTAGGGATCTAGAGAAACTTACAGCTATGTATGAACGTTTGGAGGAACGTTATAATGAAGATGCTGAAAAGGTGGGTCTAGAATTTCAACAGTACTCAAGCAGTAATGGTTTTGAAGTTTCTGGTGACACTTTAGATATTTGGCCAATTTCCCGGCTCCATTTACTCACAGTATCTGCTTTGAATGACAGATTCTCTTTCTCAATACCTGCTGATACAACTTTTTATCAGCATGATATGTTCCGTTTGCAGTTCTCCCCGCATTTCTTATCTTCTAGTGAAGATTTTGCAAAAAGTAATGGAAACTTAATGAATGGATTAGTTGCAGGTCTTATTATTCAGTATGAGAATGACTCAATAAGTTCAGCAATTCGTACTATTTATTCAAACCAAAGGTCAAACGTGATTTTAAAAGCTGATTCAGCCCTTAATATTAAATCAGTTTATGGATTTTTTAGCTTGCATACTAAAAAGGCTGCACCAGTTTTGATTGATGGAATTCAGCTACTCAAATTACATACTGGAGATAATCAGATGGAACCAGATACAGAACCAAGTCTGGTTGACAGGAAAGGACCTATGTCTATCGATACAGCGAGTCCTCAACGTAGATTATCACCTCAGGAACTTCGATCTACTAGGCCTGTTGAAAGAAAAGTGAATATTAGGAAACGATGAGAAGGGTTGCTGCAAAATGGGTTTATCGTAGTGAAGAAAGACTGTTAGATAATGCTGTCGTTGTTCTTGCAAATGATTATGTGGGTAATTATTATGCTATAGCAGATGATGATATGCCAACTACCGAATGGTTGGGAGGTATTATATTTCTTTCGTCAGTAGATGAATTGGATTTACCAAGTTTTGTAACTTTGGACGATTTGAAATGTCTTTTACTTGATGATGAGTATACACCTCGTTATGCATATCATCTTAGTGGAATTGATTTAGAATCAAAAGACTCTTTTCCTTCTCATCTTCTCGTTAAACTGGAAGATTTTGGAGATTAATTCTTTCTTCTACGAAATTCTGCACATAAGATAGCAGTTGCAACTCCTACATTTAATGATTCGCTTGTTTCAGAATCTTTTGGATAACTTGGGATATACAATCTAGCATTAAGTTTTTCTCTAATTTCAGGGGTTAACCCATTGCCTTCGTTTCCCATTATTAAAAGTCCTTTATTCTCAAGCTCTTGTTCATAAATATTATTACCATCGAGAAGGGTACCATAGACAGGAGTGCCTTTAGGCAAATCGTTAATGAGCTCAACCAAGTTTGTGTAATGTACTTTAACCCTAGAAATAGCTCCCATTGTAGCTTGAATCGTCTTAGGAGAAAAAGCATCAGCAGTTTGAGTAGAGCAAAATATATGGTTTATTCCAAACCAGTCTGCTATTCTTATTATTGTTCCTAAGTTTCCAGGATCTTGTATTCCATCAAGAGCGAGGCAGAGCTCTTCGGAAATCCATTCTTTTTTGAAACTGAAATCAGGAATCCTAAAGGTAGCAATTACTTCTTGTGGTGAGTTTAAGAATGATGTTTTATGTAATTCATCCACAGTGCAAGTTTCAACCTCATCTATTGGATAGGCTTTCTGTAAGGGTAAAATATAGTCAGGGATATGAGCCAACCATGTGCATTTCATGGACTGTAACAGTTCATTGACAATTTTGGGACCTTCTGCTACAAATAGACCTTCTTTTTTTCGGTATTTTTTTTGTTCAAGACTATGAATTAACTTGATTTTATTTTTGCTAATCATAAAGAATTCTAAGATTTAACAGAGCAAAGATAGCAGAAAGAAATAGAAAATCCTTATCTTTGCATAAATATTTTGAATTATCATCATGAAGCGACTTTGTTACCTTCTTATATTGATTTTCATACTGAGTTCATGCTCAGTAAGTAAATTTATTCCTGAAGGTAGTTATCTGCTGGATGATGTTATAATGATTTCTGATAATAAGGATGTAAATGCTGGCAATTTCCGTGGATATGTAAGACAAAATCCAAATGCTCGTTGGTTCAGCAAAATGAAAGTTCCTATGCGCATATATGCTTTATCAGGAACCGATTCTACTAATTCTTTTAATCGTTTATTGCAGCGAATAGGTGAGGCGCCTGTGATTTTTAATGAGGAGCAAGCTGAACGCTCACGTGCAGACATTCGTCAGGCATTAATGGTTCAAGGTTATTTGGCTGGTGATGTTAAGGTCCAAAAGGAGATTAAGAAAAAGAAGCTTAAAGCAAACTATATGCTGCATCCAGGCCGTCCTTACATCGTAAATTCAATAAAGCTTGAAATAGAAGATTCAATTATACGCAATATCCTTTTGAAAGATTCTGTAGAGACCTTGCTTTCAGAAGGAATGGTATTTAATTCTAATATATTAGATGGTGAGCGCAGTAGAATAAATGCCAAATTGCAGAATTTAGGTTATTTCCAGTTCAATAAAGAGTATATAACTTATCAAGCAGATACTGTACGGGGAACTTATAAGGTTGATTTAACTATGCGTTTGAGAAATCCTCAGAGGGCATCTCATCATACCGCATTTACATTGGGAAATATAAATTTGATTACGTCCCAGAATTCATCTCGCAATCTTTCAGCCTTACCTGTAGATTCTTTAAATTATTATGGTTTGAATATTTATTATGATGGGAATTTGCTTTTCCGTCCCAAAATCTTATCAGACAATGTACAGTTGGAGTCAGGAGATCTTTATAGTCTAAGTAAGGTGCAGCAGACATATGATAATTTTAACAGAATGAAGGCATTCAAATATACTAGTATCAATATGCAGGTCTCACCATCTGATTCCACGTTATTGAATGCATATATTATGACAGAATATAGCAGATTCCGTTCTGTTTCTGCTGAGCTAGAAGGAACAAACTCTGCTGGAGATTTAGGTGCTGCAGCATCTTTAACTTTCTCACATCGTAATCTTTTTAGAGGCTCTGAAACCTGGGCTGTAAAACTTCGTGGAGCATACGAGGCTATTACAGGTTTAGAGGGATATACAAATCAGAATTATCTGGAATGGGGTTTGGAAACATCCATCAACTTTCCACGTTTTCTCTTCCCTTTTTTATCTAGAAATTTTCGTCATAATATTAAAGCTAGTTCGGAAGTATCTGTCCAATATGATATGCAAAACAGACCTGAATTTCGTCGACGTGTTGCAACTGCTGCATGGAGGTATCGTTGGGCAAAATTGAATGATAAGTTTAGTCACCGTTTTGATCTGCTGGATATAAGCTTCATAAGTATGCCGTGGATCTCAAGTACATTTAAGGAAACTTATCTGGATAATTTGACAGAATACAATGCTATACTCAAATATAATTATGAAGACCTCTTTATTATGAAATTAGGTTATAGTTTTGTATATAATTCTATGGGTCTGTCTGGTAATACCGGTAGTAATTCTGGTACAAATTCATATACTATTCGTGCTAACATTGAAACTGCTGGAAATTTGCTTCAAGGCATTAATAAGGTTTTTAATGGCACTAAAAACTCTAGCGGTAGCTATACTGTGTTCAATATTGCATTTGCACAATATATTAAAGGTGATTTTGACATTTCGAAAAGTGTTAGGTTCGACGAACGAAACTCTTTAGCTATTCATGCAGGATTAGGCGTGGCTTATCCTTATGGTAATGCTAATATGCTTCCTTTTGAAAAACGTTATTTTTCAGGAGGAGCAAATAGTGTACGTGGTTGGAATGTCAGATCGTTGGGACCTGGAACGTACAAGGGCTTAGATAGAAATATCGATTATATAAATCAAAGTGGTGATATTAAAATTGATCTAAATCTGGAATATAGAACTCATTTGTTTTGGAAAATTGATGGTGCAATATTTATAGATGCTGGTAATATCTGGACAATCCGCAATTATCGAGATCAGCCAGGAGGACAGTTTAAATTTACTGAATTCTATAAGCAACTGGCAGCCTCCTATGGTATAGGCCTTCGCTTAGTCTTTGATTATTTCATTCTTCGTTTTGATGGAGGTATGAAAGCTGTAAATCCGGCTTATGCTAAGGGCAAACAACATTATCCACTAATTGATCCACATTGGGGGCGTGATTTTACATTCCATTTTGCTGTAGGTCTTCCATTTTAAATGATTTATTAAATTGAATTTAATTAAGTATTTATTCTATCTGAGAAATTCTTAGTAACTTTGTAACGAATTATGGAAGATAAGGAATTGGTGTTTCTTTGTTTGGCCAGTGGCAGTAGTGGCAATTGTTTTTATCTATCAGACGGCGAGACAAAGATTTTAATAGATGCTGGTCTTTCTCAGAATCAAATAAAAAAAGCTTTGAAAGAACGTGGCTTGAACTTTGGAGGGTTCAAGGGAATATTTATTACCCATGATCATGCAGATCATATTAAGGGCGTTGGGAATTTGGCCAATGAAAATGCTATACCTGTATATGCTACCGAAGAAGTCCATAAAGGCATGAGAAAGAGCTACTGTATGACTCGTGAGATTGATACTCATTTGATACGAATTTTGGAAAAAGGAGAAATCATGCATTTGGGTGATTTTGAAATTCATTCATTTGAGGTACCTCACGATGGAACAGATAATGTGGGTTATTTTATCCAACACAATGGTGTTAATTTTTGTATCATTACTGATATAGGGCATGTAACAAAAGATGTTTCAGACCATATTTCAATGGCAAATTATTTAGTGCTAGAAGCAAATTATGATAAGAGTATGTTGGAGATGGGACCTTATCCTGCTTATTTGAAAACTCGAATTTCAAGTTCAACTGGGCATTTAAGTAATGAAGACTGTGGAAAAGCATTGTCAGAGTTTGCTACTCCTAATCTTAGACATGTTTGGCTATGCCATCTTAGTGAAGAAAATAATCATCCAGAATTGGCTCGGAAAACAGTAGAGACTATACTTAAAAGTGTGGGTATTGTTCCAGGTAAGGATTTTCAACTTGATGTGTTGCGAAGAAAAGTACCTTCTAGTATTTATTTTTTGACCTAAGTATAGAAAAAAACCTTCTTGAATTTGGTCAGGTGGGAAAAAACATCTAAATTTGCAACCGCAAAAACGAAAGGTATATGCGTTCTTAGCTCAGTTGGTAGAGCAACTGACTCTTAATCAGTGGGTCCAGGGTTCGAACCCCTGAGAGCGTACACTTTTGATAGTTTTGTATTTTGCGTTCTTAGCTCAGTTGGTAGAGCAACTGACTCTTAATCAGTGGGTCCAGGGTTCGAACCCCTGAGAGCGTACTTAAAGGAGAATGTGTGAAGACACGTTCTCCTTTTTTTTCGTTCAAAAAACTCAAAATTGTTTGTCTTTTTAAGTTTTTTCTTTAAATTTGCAAAGATTAATGTTATTGAATATGAATGCTAATCAAAAGTTATCTAAAAAAGAGAAACCTAATCTAGTACGGAAATATCAATTACTTGCTGTTTTGTTTGCATTTGTTGCAGTAGTGGGTTTTGTGTATGTCTTTGGTCTGTTAGATTCCCTTGAGACACACTTGCTCTCTTCTCCAAAAGATTACAAATCTGAAGAGATCGCTAATGCGGATGCAGCAAAAAGACTACAAGAATCCGAGTATACTAAGCTTATTGATGAGAATGCAGAACAATTCGTTAGTGAGCCGGAAGAGGAAGTTGTGGAGGATACTGCTAGCATTAAAGAAGAGGTTTATATAGAACCCGTAGAGGAGGAGCCAGTAGGCGAGGTCTTCTAAATAAAATGCCGTAAATTAAATACTATAATAACATGGAAAACAAAATTCAGGAATTAACCGACAAACTCTATCGTGAGGGTGTTGAGAAGGGTAATGCAGAAGCTGAGCGCTTGATAGCAGCAGCCAAGGAGAAGGCTGCTGAACTTATTGCTAAAGCTCAGGAAGAGGCAGCTGAAATCGTTGATAAGGCAAAAAAGAAAGCGGCTGAAACTGATGAGAATACCCGTACGGAATTATGTCAATTTGCTGGTCAGGCAAAACATGCACTTCAAAGTGAAATAGCGAATCTAGTATCAAATCAGGTTGTAAAAGAATCTGTTGCATCTACTATTGATTCTAAGGATTTTTTAGGGCAGTTCTTGGTTGCTTTAGCTGGCAAATGGACTGAAAATGAGCCTATTGTAATTGAATCAGATAAAGCTAATGAGTTGAGAACTTATTTTGCAGCTAAAGCGAAGGCTTTGCTTGATAAGGGTGTGACAATCAAAGAAGTTAATGGGGTTAAATCTTTGTTTACAGTAAAGCCTGCTGACGGCAGCTATAAGGTAGAGTTTGGCCAGGAAGAATTTGAAAACTATTTCAAAGCTTTCCTTCGTCCTCAATTGATTGAAATGCTTTTCTAAAACCTCATTGATATGAGTAATTATTATTGTTTAATGACGGGAGTGCCTAGCATTGCCATGGATCAGCCTACTTCTTTAAGTTATGCTGAATTTCGTGAGCAATGTGAAGAGGATCTGACTGATGCTGACAAGAAATTACTCTCTTATTCTTTTTTGAGGCAAGACTGTTTGAATATTATTAAGTTGCTTCAACATTTTGATGATGAAATAGAACTGTTAGGTAATTATTCAGAGGAACAGCTTAAAGAACTCATAAAAGAGGCGCAAAATTCAGAATTTAAAATAGAGGGATTCCCAGAGTTTCTTCCAGAATTCATTCGCCATTCTTACCTTCCTAATGTAGGGAAATCAAATTATTTCCCTGACGATGCAATTATGCAAGCTTATTATGAGTATTCCATGAATTGCAGCAATGAAATGATAGCCAAATGGTTTAAGCTCAATTTTAACTTGAATAATATTTTAACTGCGTTAATTGCTCGTCAAAATGGTTGGAATGTGGCAGATTTTGTCAGAGGAGAAAATGATATTACGGACATGATAAAGTCGAATAAGTCTAAGGATTTTGACTTGACTAGAGAATATGAATTTGTCGGTGATATTATGAAAATTCTGGATACAGATGACCCGGTTGAAAAAGAAAAGAAAATAGATGCCTTCAAATGGCTTTGGTTAGATGACCAAATTTTCTTTACACCTTTCAGTATAGAGGCTGTGTTTGCTTACCTATGTAAATTAGAAATGCAGTTACGTTGGGAAATGCTTGATCCAGAAAAGGGCAAAGAAACCTTTGTTAAGATTATAGAGGAACTTCGTGGGGAAGCAAAGGTGCCAGAAGAGTTTGTTAGAAAATGAGACTTAAGAAAGAACTTATAAATAAAATACTATGACTAAAGGTACAGTTAGAGGCGTTATTGCTAACATGGTAACGCTTAGAGTGGACGGACCTGTGGCTCAAGGAGAAATTTGTTATATTGAGACAGGTGGCGATCGCTTAATGTCAGAGGTCATTAAGGTTTTAGGCTTGGATGTATACGTCCAGGTGTTTGAAAGTACCCGAGGATTAAAGGTCGGTGCTCCAGCTGAGTTTACCGGACACATGCTTGAGGTTCAGTTGGCACCTGGTATGTTGTCTAAAAACTTTGATGGTCTTGAGAATGATCTAGATAAAATGGATGGTGTGTTCCTGAAAAGAGGGCAATATACTGATCCATTGGACCGTGAGCGTTTGTGGGATTTTACTCCAATAGCTAAGATTGGTGATGAAGTTCAGGCTTCCGATTGGTTAGGGCAAGTTATTGAGAACCATCAGCCTTTAAAGATTATGGTTCCTTTCCAGCTTGAAGGTACAGCCAAGGTTAAGAGTATTGTTCCAGAAGGTCAGTATAAGGTAGAAGATATCATTGCTGAATTGGAAGATGAACAAGGTAAAATTGTTAAGGTTAACATGATTCAGCACTGGCCTGTTAAGTTTGCAATGACTAATTACAAGCAAAAACCACGTCCTTTTAAACTTCTGGAAACAGGTGTTCGAACTATTGACACTTTTAATCCTATCACTGAAGGTGGTACAGGCTTCATCCCGGGCCCATTTGGTACTGGTAAGACCGTTCTTCAGCATGCTATTTCCAAGCAGGCAGAAGCTGATATCGTAATCATAGCAGCATGTGGTGAACGTGCTAATGAGGTTGTGGAAATCTTTACAGAATTCCCTGAGCTTGATGACCCCCATACAGGACGTAAGTTGATGGAACGTACAATCATTATTGCAAATACTTCAAACATGCCAGTAGCTGCCAGAGAAGCATCTGTATATACAGCTATGACGATGGCTGAATATTATCGTTCCATGGGATTACGTGTGTTGTTGATGGCAGACTCTACTTCCCGTTGGGCTCAAGCACTTCGTGAGATGTCAAACCGTATGGAGGAGTTACCTGGTCCTGATGCATTCCCAATGGACTTAGGCGCGTTGATTGGTAATTTTTATAGCCGTGCTGGTTATGTTTATTTAAATAATGGTGAAGTCGGCTCAATTACCTTCATAGGTACAGTATCCCCTGCTGGTGGTAACTTGAAGGAACCTGTGACAGAAAATACAAAGAAAGTTGCTCGTTGCTTCTACGGTTTGGAGCAGGATCGTGCAGATAAGAAACGCTATCCAGCTGTTAATCCTATTGATTCATACTCCAAATATCTGGAATATCCTGAGTTCCAAGAATATATTTCTAAGAAGATTAATGACAGATGGATTCCTAAGGTATTGGATTTGAAAACTAGAATGCAGCGTGGTAAGGAAATTGCAGAGCAGATTAACATCCTTGGTGATGATGGTGTGCCTGTAGACTACCATGTAACATTCTGGAAATCAGAAATTATCGATTTCGTACTCTTACAGCAAGATGCATTTGATGAAGTAGATGCTGTTACTTCTTTGGAACGTCAAGAGGAAATTTTGAACATTGTTACTGATATTTGTAATCATGACTTTGAGTTCGATACATTCTTGGATGTTACAGATTTCTTCCGAAAGATGATTAATATCTGTAAGCAGATGAATTATTCTCCATTCAAGAGTGAACAGTATTATGATTTCAAGAAGCAGGTAACCGATATGATTAACGCTTAAATCTAATCAAAATGGCAACAGCATTTCAAAAAATATATACTAAAATTAGCCAGATTACCAAGGCCACTTGCTCCTTGAAGGCTACTGGCGTTGGTTATGATGAGTTGGCTACCATCGATGGCAAATTAGCACAGGTGGTAAAGATTGTCGGTGAAGATGTTACCTTGCAGGTATTTGAAGGTACAGGTGGTATTCCAACAAATGCAGAGGTTGTATTTTTAGGTAAAGCTCCTACTTTAAAAGTTGGAGATCAATTAGCCGGTCGTTTCTTCAATGCTTATGGTCATCCAATCGATGGTGGCCCTGAGATAGAAGGTAAGGAAGTGGAAATTGGTGGTCCTTCTGTAAACCCTGTTCGGCGTAAACAACCTTCTGAACTTATTGCAACAGGTATAGCGGGTATTGACCTAAATAACACCTTAGTTTCTGGACAAAAGATTCCATTCTTTGCCGACCCAGACCAGCCTTTTAATGAGGTTATGGCTTTGGTAGCCCTGCGTGCTAAGGTTGATAAGATTATCTTGGGCGGTATGGGTATGACCAATGATGACTATTACTTCTTCCGTAATTCTTTTGCTAATGCAGGTGCGGTAGATCGAATTATATCTTTCATGAATACAACAGAGGATCCAGCAGTAGAGCGCCTTTTGATTCCAGATATGGCTCTGACCGCTGCTGAGTATTTCGCTGTTGAAAAGCATGAAAAGGTTTTGGTGCTTTTGACTGATATGACTTCCTACGCAGACTCTTTGTCTATTGTAAGTAACCGTATGGATCAGATTCCTTCTAAAGATTCTATGCCAGGTTCTCTTTATTCTGATTTGGCAAAGATTTATGAGAAAGCGGTTCAATTCCCTGAAGAAGCCGGCGGTGGATCTATTACAATTATTGCTGTAACGACTTTGAGCGGCGGTGATATTACTCATGCAGTTCCAGATAATACAGGTTATATTACTGAAGGTCAGTTGTTCTTACGGCGTGACTCTGATATCGGAAAGGTTATTGTTGACCCATTCCGTTCGTTGTCTCGTTTGAAACAGCTAGTTGCTGGTAAAAAAACTCGAAAGGATCATTCTCAGGTTATGAATGCTGCCATTCGTCTTTATTCTGATGCAGCTAATGCAAAAACTAAACTAGAAAATGGTTTTGATTTGACAGACTATGATAATCGTTGTTTGGATTTTGCTAAAGAGTATGCAGATAAGTTGTTGGCAATTGATGTTAATCTAGATACAACCGAGATGCTTGATGTAACTTGGGGCTTGTTCCGTAAGTACTTTAAGTTGGAAGAGGTTAACATCAAGAAAGAATTTGTAGATATTTATTGGAAATAGTCAATGGCAATTAAGTTTCAATACAATAAAACGTCCCTTCAGCAACTGGAAAAGAACCTGAAGATGCGACAACGTACACTTCCTATTATAAAAAATAAGGAAACGGCGTTGCGTCTAGAGGTTAAGAAGTGTAAGGAAGAGGCTGTCGAATTGGAAAAGAAACTGGAGAGTCAGATTGAAGGTTATGAGTCCATGTATGCTTTGTGGGGCGAGTTTGACGCTAGTTTAGTTGCCCTTAAAGATGTAGAAATGGATGTGAAGAAGATAGCAGGTGTTCGTGTTCCTATCTTAACTAATATCCGATTGGATGTCAAACCTTTTGGTTTATTCAGTTCACCTAAATGGTATTTCGATGGCATCAATTTACTTCAAGGTCTTGCTAAAACAGCAGTGGAGAGAGAGTTTGTAGATGCAAAGTTATCTTTGTTGGAACATGCTCGGAAAAAAACCACACAAAAGGTTAATCTATTCGAAAAAGTCCAGATTCCTGGATTTCAGGAGGCTGTACGTAAGATTAAGCGTTTTATGGAGGATGAGGAGAATTTGTCTAAATCCAGCCAAAAGATTTTGAAGTCACTTCAAGAAAGTCGTGCTGCTAAAGAGACAGAAGGAAAGGAGGCTGCTGTATGATTACAAAAATGAAAAAGTTAAACCTCTTGGTTTACCATAAGGATTACGATGATTTTCTGAGTCAACTGCAGAACCTGGGTGTGGTACATATTCAAGAATTGGAAAATGGTACTACAAGTGAAGAATTTGAACAGGCAAAAGCTAGGTATGAAGAGTATGCTGAAGTCTTGAATTCTCTAGATAAAATTGATGATTCAGGATTGAAGGCAGAAAAAGCTTTGCCTTTTGAATCCGCCACTCAAATTGTAGCGTTTACTAAACAGCAATTTGAGACAGAATCTGAATTGAAACGTAAATTAGATGCAGTAAATAAGGATTTAGAAATTGCAGAACCGTGGGGCGAGTTTGATGCTGAGAAAGTAAAAAAACTGGCAGAACTTGGCTATCAGATGAATTTCTATTCTTGTTATACATCAAAGTTTGATAAGGAATGGGAAAATACTTATTTTGCTATTCCTATTAATCAGACTAGTTCTTCAATTAACTTTGTTACTTTCTCTCCTGAGAAGCCTGCTATTGATGCTGAAAACATAGAACTACCTAAATATTCTATTTCAGAATTAAGAGCACAAAAAGCAGATCTAGAAGAGCAGTTGGATGAAGTAAAACAGAATATCATAGCTGTTAAACAGAACCAGTATTCATTGTTAGTATCAGCTCAAGCAGAAAATAGAAATGCAATTCAGCTTTCTAAGGTTCATTTGAACAGTGTTGATCTAGCTGATGATACTTTGAAACTAGTAGAAGGTTGGATACCAGAGGATAAGGAGACAGATGTGAAAGCAATGCTTGATGCTTCTGGTGCCTATTATGAAGTCCGTTCTCCTCAGAAAGGTGATAATGTTCCTATCAAGTTTAAGAACAATAAATTCTCGAGTATGTATGAAAGGTTGACCAGAATGTATGGTTTTCCTGATTACGACGAATGGGATCCAACGCCTATTGTTGCCATTTTCTTTACGTTATTTTTCGCAATTTGTATGGGTGATGCCGGTTATGGAATCTTGATTACCCTCTATGGTATTCTGGATATGAAAGGAAAGGCTAAGAAAGTTCCTATATTAGGCGAGATGCTTGAAGGATGCGGTGCAATGATTTGCTCTTTGGGTATTGCTACAACTGTTATAGGTTTCTTTTTGGGGACATTCTTCGGCATTAACATAGTTGAAGCTGGTTGGATTCCAGAAACAACTGCATTAGGCAAAGTTCTTGCTTGGCTTCAGGGTAATGTTCCTGGTACTACTTATTCTATCCAGATGGCTGCTGCAATTTGCATTGGAGTATTTCATATTTGTTTGGCAATGCTGATAAAAGCGATTGTGTACACCAAAAAGGAAGGTTTCAAGAGCCAAATCAGTACATGGGGATGGTGCCTGCTCATCATTGGAGGCGTTATTGTGGGAGTTTTAGCTTTAACAGGAACATTTAATCAGCAAACCACTATAATTGTTCTTATAGCAATAGGTGCTATTAGTGCTCTAGCTATTTATTTCCTTAACAATATAGATCGCCTGGTTAGTAAACCTATAGCTGGTCTTATAG
Organism: Bacteroidales bacterium UBA4293; assembly: GCA_002395835.1. Lineage (GTDB taxonomy): Bacteria > Bacteroidota > Bacteroidia > Bacteroidales > Bacteroidaceae > Minthousia. The sequence continues at coordinate 139,993 of DGVD01000017.1, forward strand.
TAAATCCTCTTGCAGGATTATATGACACTTATAATAAGGCGTCAGGCTTAATGGGAGATGTTCTCTCCTATATTCGACTTTATGCGCTTTGTTTGGCTGGAGGTATGTTGGGTGGTGCTTTTAATATGATTGGAGATATGGTTCGTGGTGATGAAGGTTCAATACTTTTACTCATTCCGGCTCTTTTAATCTATGTAATTGGTCACTTATTCAATTTGCTGATGTCAGCTATTTCTGCCTTTGTACATCCTTTGCGTTTAAATTTTGTGGAGTATTTTAAGAATTCAGGTTATGATGGGAAAGGGCAAGCCTATAACCCATTTGAAGTAAAAAAATAAATTAATAACAATAAAATATTTTAATTATGGATTTAATTCTTGGTTATCTTGGTCTTGGCCTTATGTTAGGCCTGGCTGGAATCGGTAGCTGTTATGGTACTACTATTGCTGCAACTGCAGCAGAAGGTGCATTAAAGAAAGACCCTTCAAAGTCTTCAGGTTATATGGTACTTTCTGCTCTTCCTGCAACTCAGGGATTGTATGGTTTCGTTGCTTTTCTTATGACAATGGGTAAATTAGCAGACCCAGCTAATGGTCCATTGATGTTCGGTATCGGGGTTGGAGTTGGTATTACTTGTTTGTTCTCTGCTATTCGTCAGGGGAAGGTATGCGCTGCTGGTATCCAGGGCTTGTCTCAGGGTCACGATGTAACTACAAATACCATGATTTATGCTGCGCTTCCAGAGTTTTATGCAATTTTGGCATTGGTAGGTGCTTTGATGGTATAGTTGTTAGATTCAAGATAAAAAAAGCCAAGTCTATAGACTTGGCTTTTTTTATATAATTCATATTTTAATAATAGTTTAGTATAATTACTTATAGTCATCATACATGACATTATAAACTTAGGCACATAAGTTTATAAGATTAAAGCTGTAAATTAATAAAGCATATTAATGTGTCTAAAGAGTCTAAAAATATCGATTTTATTATATATTAGATTATCATTTTTTTCATTATTTCTGATATTATTCTTTTTATTTTTCCTAAATTTGCAAATGGAAGTATCGTGATGATAAATTAACCTTTTAAATGATTTGCGTATGAAAAAGTATTTAGCAGAAATGTTAGGAACTATGGTTTTGGTTCTTATGGGCTGCGGTGCAGCAGTTAGTTTGGGTTGCAATTCTAGCGATCCTGCATTTGCTTCTACAGTTGTAGGTACGTCATTGGCCTTTGGTTTGGCTGTTGTAGCAATGGCTTATACTATTGGTGGTACTAGTGGTTGCCATATTAATCCGGCTATCACTTTAGGATGTCTTCTAAGTGGTCGTATTAGTAGTAAAGATGCTGCTATGTATATGATATTCCAAGTTATCGGAGCCATTATTGGTTCAGGAATTCTTTACGTTGTTACTGCTACAAGTGGTTCAGCAGTGGTAGGAACTGGTGCTAATGCATGTCAAGAAGGTGTTTCTCAGTTAGGTGGTTTTGTAGCTGAGATTGTATTCACTGCTATTTTTGTCTTTGTTGTTCTTGGAACTACTGATGCAAAGAAGGGTGCAGGAAATTATGCTGGATTAGCAATTGGTTTATCCTTGGTTTTGGTACACTTGGTTTGTATTCGTTATACCGGAACATCTGTAAATCCTGCACGTTCTATAGGTCCAGCTCTTTTCCAAGGAGGTGAGGCTTTAAGTCAGCTTTGGATATTTATCGTTGGTCCATTTATAGGTGGTGCTATAGCTGCTGGAATGTGGAAACTAGTTGAAGAGAAATAATTTGTTAACTATATTTTAATGCCGCCTTTCACTTATGTGTTGGGCGGTATTTTAATCTTATGCGTAAGAAGAGTAGAGAAATGAGTGCTGAATGGGCATATGGTGTTATGGATGCTGCACCTTATATGACAATGTCAGTTGTAATGCCCGATGGCTCTGCATATGGTATTCCTTTATCTTTAGCTCGTGTAGATGAGAATACTTTCTATTTTCATGGTGCTTTGGAAGGTGATAAATTAGAAGCTATTAAAGTTCATCCTAAAGTATGTCTTTCTGCAGTGACTAAATGCAAACCTATTGTTGGTCCCAATGATGGTAGTTTTACATTAGAATATAATAGTGCTATTGCTTTTGGAATTGCTGAAATAGTTGAGGATACAAATGAAAAGATTAAAGGACTTCGCGCAATTTGTGAACGCTTTTTACCTCAGCATATGGATTCTTTTGATGCTGCAATTGAAAGAAGTTTAATTAGGACTGCGGTTGTGCGCATTAAATTGATAGCCCCTCCTACAGGAAAGCGTAAGCAATATGATAGTAATGGAGTAGAAATGAAGTATCAAAGAATGGAATGAAAACTGATAAAGATCCTATGGGAGCTGCAATCCGTGATTATTATTTAAAGGGTAAGGCTTCTCAATTGCGCGTATTTTCACCAGATTTTGATGAGGATGAAATGCCCGTTCCCACACTTTTCCGAAATTTTAAAGAAATGTCCCCTTTGGAACAGAAAGCTTTAGAGCTGGCAAAAGGAAAAATACTGGATGTTGGTGCGGGAAGCGGTTGCCATTCCTTATCTTTGCAAGAAATGGGGAAAAATGTTGTGGCTATTGATATCTCTCCACTATCTGTTCAAACGATGAAGGATAGAGGCGTCAAAGTAGTTAAGGAGATTAATTTCTTTCAAATTGAGGGAGAATTTTTTGATACCATTCTCATGTTAATGAATGGTGCAGGAATTATTGGGAAGATTGATAAATTACCTGTTTTTTTCTCCCATATAAAATCATTATTGGCTCCTGATGGTATATTGCTTCTGGATAGTTCCGATCTTCGTTATCTATATGAGGAAGAAGATGGTAGCTTTATGATAGATTTAAATGACAACTATTATGGAGAAATGGAATTTTATATGCAATATAAGGATATAAAAGGAGACCAATTCCCATGGTTATACATTGATTTCAACACTTTACAGATGTATGCAGAGGAAAATGGTTTCAAAGCAGAATTGATCCTTTTAGGAGATCATTATGATTATTTAGCAAAGATATATAGATAAAAAAAGGCCCGATAGAGGGCCTTTTTTTATTCTTCTATTACTTCTGTACGGTGAACATCTTTTTTAATTTGTTTAACTTTTTTGAGGTATGATATAAGTGCATCAGATGCACTATTTGGAGTTTCTTCAAGTAGGCCATCATGGTCAAATCTATAACTAGATGAGATATAACTATTCATGGCCACTTTATATTTTTTGTTTGGGTCTAGAGGATTGCCTTGCTCATCCGTAATTTCCACTCTTGTTGCTATTCCATCATGTGTGTAAATTTTGTATTTCATACCGCTGCACTTCAAATCAGCAGTTCTACTTGCTTTCCGATATGAATTTTTCAACAAATCATTCAATGCCTGATATGTCATCTCATAAATAAAGATCTGATTACCAAATGGATCAAGGGCATAAACATCTTGCATAGAAATTGGTCCCTTCTTTAATTGCCCTAACCTGACTCCACCACTATTTTGAACAGCAAAATCTACACCATATTCTTCTACTAAGGCATCACACATTAACCCTCCTAATTCTTCTTTGCCATCTAACTGCTGAACAGCTTCTGCTAATACTTCCTTTAATGGTGAATTGTCTACAAAAGCTTGAGCCTCTTGCTTAATAATAGGGTCTTCTTCTTTTAATCTTTTGACGTCTATTAATTCATAGTCCTTCTTCACTAATTGTTTACCGTTAAAAGTAAAGGTTAATTTTCCTAAACCTTCCGTGTAGCATCCCGTTTGAGTTACAAGAACTCCATTATGAATTAATACACTATCAATTTTGGTATGCGTATGGCCACCGACTATAGCATCAAGTTCTGGCATTTGTTCAGCAACGATTAAATCTTTGTCTACGCCAGCATGTGATAGGAAAATAAAGAGGTCACATTTGTCACGTAAATATTTGTATTGCAATACAGTTTCAACAGGATCTGTAAAGTTTATACCTTTTACTCGATCTGGGTGGCAAGCTGGATGACGTTTGCCACTTGGTTTTACAGAAGCCTCTACTACAGACACAATTCCAATTTTGATTCCTCCCACTTTAGTAAATGCAAATGCTTTTGGCTGCTTAATTTTACCTTCAGGTTTTTCAACCTGCATATTTGCACAAAGAAATTTGAACTTGGCTTGTTTAATTCTTTTTTTCAAAGTTTCTTGGCCATAGTCAAATTCATGATTACCGAAGGCTGTAAATTTATAGCCTATACGATTCATTAAATCTACTATAGGATATCCTTTTTCCTTATACTGGTCTACAACAGGATTACCAGAGAATAGGTCACCTCCACTTAAAATGAGTACATTTGGATTTGTCTTCTTATAGTTTTCTATGTATGCAGCTATTTTCCCATAATTGTTTATACGGGCATGCATATCATTTGTTGAGAATATAACAATCTTTTTTTCTTGTGCAGAGAGGAACAAGCAGAATGTGAACATTAGTATTGCTCCTGAGAATCGGCGTAAAATATTCATAGTATATTTAATTATTATTTCTGTTATGCAAAGTAACTACTTTCTTTTGGCTTGCACAAATTTTTATTAATTTTGCATTATGAAAAAGATTATTTTTCTTCTGTTTTCGTTCACGTTAATTGCTATTCAGAACGTGTTATCCACGCCTTCAACAGGATTAAAGTTGTTGCGTGATTGGAAGCCAGCTTCTGTAGTTACAGAGGCTGATGTAAAAGTCTATTCATTAGATTCATGTTTTCAGATATTACCTATAAGTGATTCCGTTTTTTCACGTATGAGAGGGAAATCATATAAGAAAGGATGTAGCATACCACTTTCAGATTTAAGGTATTTGAAATTGCTTCATAGAAATGCAAATGGAAAGCCTCAATTGGGAGAAATGGTGTGTAACAAAATAATAGCTTCTATCTTATTAAAGATATTCCGTCAACTCTATGAAGCTGGTTATAGGATAGAACGCATGGTATTAGTAGACGATTATAATGCGGTGGATGAAAAAGCAATGGAGGCGAATAACACTTCAGCATTTAATTATAGGAATGTTTCTGGAGGAAGGAAATTGTCCAAACATAGTCTTGGACTTGCTGTCGATGTAAACCCCCTTTATAACCCTTGCCACCGATTAAGCATAGGAAAGATTGAGCCTGCTTTAGGTAAAAAGTATGTCTATAATCGCTCTAAAAGAAAAGACATACCATATAAAATTGACCATAACGATCTTTGCTATAAGCTTTTTCGTTCCTATGGATTTTCCTGGGGGGGAGATTGGCGTTCCGTAAAAGATTATCAGCATTTTGAATATATAATGAAATAAAATGAAGCTAAATTATGATTAGAATGAATAAATTGGGTATTTTGATATTTGGGGCTGTTTTTATGGCATCAGTATTTGTTCAAGCTCAAGATACTTATTACCCTTCGGAAGAAAATTTGAAATCCCGTAAGGAATTTGCAGAAAGCAAGTTCGGAATCTTTTTACACTGGGGTATTTATAGCATGTTCGGGCAGGGTGAATGGTATATGCAGAATGAGAATATAAATTTTAAAGAATATGCTAAAGCTGCAGATGGCTTTTATCCTCATCGTTTTGACCCTGCTGCATGGGTCTCAGCCATTAAAGCTGCAGGGGCTAAATATGTTTGTTTGACATCAAGGCATCATGATGGGTTTTCTATGTGGGGAACCAAACAATCTAAATATAACATCGTTGATGCTACTCCATATGGTAAAGATATAATTAAACTATTAGCCGATGAATGCCATAAACAGGGGATTAAATTACATCTATATTATTCGCATTTAGATTGGACACGTGAAGATTACCCTTGGGGCCGTACTGGTTTACATGTAGGAAGGGATAAATCTAAAAATAATTGGCAAAGTTATTACAACTTTATGAATAATCAGTTAACGGAGTTGCTCACTAATTATGGAGAAATTGGTGCAATTTGGTTTGATGGACATTGGGACCATGATGAAGATGCAACTCCTTTTGATTGGGAATTGGATACTCAATATGCCTTAATTCATAAATTACAACCAGGTTGTTTAGTGGGTAACAATCATCATTTAAATCCTTATCCTGGTGAAGATATTCAGATTTTTGAGCGTGATTTACCAGGAGAGAATACCACTGGTTGGTCTAAAGCGGGTATCAGTAAGTTGCCTTTAGAAACTTGTGAAACTATGAATGGTATGTGGGGATATAAAGTTTCTGATCAAAATTATAAATCTGTTCCTGAACTGATAAGATTATTGGTCAATACTGCAGGAAAGGGTGCAAATTTACTATTAAATATTGGTCCTCAGCCCAATGGAGAACTCCCTGAGATAGCCTTGAAAAGACTTCATGATATAGGGACTTGGATGAATCAGTATGGTGAGACTATTTATGGCACTACTGCAGGCAGTTTACCTGTTCAAGAATGGGGAGCTACAACTTGTAAAGGAGGAGTAGAGTACATTCATATTTTAAATTATAAGTATACATATTTTACCATTCCGGTTAAAGGAAAAATAAAGGAAGTAAAGGAATTTGCCAGTGGAAAGTTGTTGAATTTTAAGCAAAACAAGGATAATACTATAACTATAAAATTAAATCCTCATGATGATGTAGTAGATTATGTCTTAGAAATTCGATAATTCTTCTTTACCTATACCATTTGAGACACTGATAGAATTAATTATTTATTCTTTTGAACTTAAATAATTTAAAAATGAAAAATTATTTTTCTATGTTCCTTTTGGGATTTTCATTCTCAACAATCCCTTTTGTGACTTTTTCTCAAACTCAGGTTATGCCAAAAGATGTTAGTGTATTAACTGATAGTTTGAAGAAAATCTACGCACCCGACAAAAGAGTGGACCTTTTTTCTGCTGATTATACCATTAATGGTAAAAAACTTATGCTGCAGGGGAATACCACATCTGCAAAAGCACACAATTCTTTGATATCCGGGTTAAAGCAATATGGATATGAGGTTATGGATTGTATGAAGGTTTTTCCTTCAGAGGATTTGGGTGATAAAATATATGGTATTGTAGATGTATCGGTTTGTAATATTCGTTCTAGTGCTGATTTCTCTAGTGAAATGATTACTCAGTCGCTTTTGGGAACACCTGTTAAAGTTTTGGAAAAGGATGGTTGGCTTCATATTCAAACACCAGATAGATATTTGGGGTGGGTCCATAGTGTTGGAGTGTATCAAGTGAATGAACAGGAACTCCATGCTTGGAACCGAGCAGAGAAGGTTGTGGTAACCGACCATTATGGATGGGTTTATGAAAAACCGGATATTAAAAGCCAGCATATCAGCGATGTAGTAGCTGGTAATCGCTTACGTTTTGAGGGGCAACATGGAAAGTTTTATAAGGTGTCTTATCCCAATGGGAGAAAGGGTTATATTTTAAAAGAGCAAACCCAACTGGAGAGTTTTTGGAGGAAGAATTTGAAGAAAGACGCAGAAAGTATTCTAGGAACAGCAAAAACTATGATGGGAGTGCCGTATCTTTGGGCTGGAATGAGTAGTAAGGGAGTAGATTGCAGTGGCTTTGTTCGTACCATACTTTACATGCATGACATTATTATTCCACGTGACGCTTCACAACAGTGCTTGAGAGGGGATAGAATTGAAATAGCTTCAGATTTTAGTAATTTAATTCCTGGAGATTTGATATTCTTTGGATCTAAGGCTACAAATCAACGTAAAGAACGTGTAGTACATGTAGCTTTATATTTAGGAAACAAACGTTTTATTCATTCTCAGGGAGACGTGCATATCAGTAGTTTTGATAAAAATGATGAGTTGTATGATTCTTATAATTTAAATCGCCTCTTGTTTGCAACTCGAATTCTCCCTTATGTGGGAATTGACCCTGAAATGAATACGACAGCTACAAATTCTTTTTATAATTATTGAAATGTAATTATTGAAATATGACTACGAGAAGAGACTTTCTAAAAGCTGCTGCAGCTACAGCTTTAACTACAGGTGTCATTGGTAAGACTTTTGCTTTTTCCAGTAAACATTCACATCTGTTTAATATCGGTCATTTGGGAGAAAAACCTAAAATGAAATTGACTTTTTTCCCTTATGAGCTGCAACTTCGGCATGTGTTTACAGTAGCCACTTATAGCAGAAGCACTACTCCTGATGTTCAAGTAGAATTAACCTATGATGGTGTAACTGGTTATGGAGAAGCTTCTATGCCACCTTATTTAGCTAAAGAATTAGGAACTATAGATTCTGTATGTGCATTTTTAAAACGTGCAGCTGTAGAATTAGAAAAATTCGAGGATCCGTTTATGCTGGAAGATATTTTGTCTCATATAGATTCTATGGATGAAGGCAATGCTGCTGGAAAAGCTGCTATAGATATAGCTCTTCATGATCTTGTGGGGAAACTCATGAATCAGCCTTGGTATAGAATTTGGGGATTAGATCCTGCAAAGACACCAGATACAACATTCACTATAGGTATTGACACGCCTGATGTAGTTCGAGAAAAGACAAAAGAATGTGCAGACCTTTACAATATATTGAAAGTTAAAGTAGGTCGTGATAATGATAAAGAAATGATTGAAACAATTCGATCTGTTACAAATCTGCCTATTGCTGTTGATGCTAATCAGGGTTGGAAAGATAAATATTATGCCATTGACATGATTCATTGGTTGCATGAACATGGAATTGTTATGGTTGAGCAGCCTATGCCAAAGGAGCAGATAGATGATATTGCTTGGGTAACAGAGAATAGTCCATTGCCTATCTTTGCCGATGAGAGTATTCAGCGATTGCGAGATGTACCCTCTATGAAAGGAGTAGTACATGGGATTAATATTAAACTTATGAAATGTACAGGAATGCGAGAAGCTTGGAAGATGGTTACTACAGCCCGATCATTAGGAATGAAAGTTATGGTGGGGTGTATGACAGAAACCAGTTGTGCCTGTTCAGCAGCTGCCCAGTTCTCTCCAGCTGTTGATTTCGCTGATTTAGATGGCAACCTTTTAATTGCAAATGATAGATTTGAAGGTATGACAGTTGTAAAAGGCAAAATAACTCTGTCAGACCGTCCAGGAATTGGTCTAAGGAAATTATAGTGGTATAGAATATGAAAAAGCTATTGTCTGTTTTATTGTTTTCTATGCTATGGTCTTGTTCCAGTAAGCCAGTTCAAAGTGAACTATCCTATGATTGGGAGAGTGACCTCCACCAACGTCTTTTGGTCGATTTTTGTAAATCAGAATCTGATATTAAAGAATATATCCGACAGTATATTCCCAATGTAACAGATAGTATGATTCATCTTTGGGAAAATTCTGGTGCCTTAGAATTTATGGAATTAGATGGTAAGAAATTTTATTTTCATAATGCTGGTCCAAATTTGTTTAGGGTTGATTCTCTTTGTAGGGAAATTAAAAAACAGAAAGAGTTTATAGGATTAAGCGGTAGTGAAAAGGTTAATCTCAAACATCTTCCAAAGGTTATTACAGAAGTAGGCTCAAAAGGAGTAAATGTAGTAGAGCCTAAGCGAATGAAGGTTACATATACTATAACTGTAAGTCCCAATGTCGTTCCCCATGGTAAAGTGGTACGTTGTTGGTTGCCATTTCCTCATAGGGGCATTCCTCGTCAAACTGACATACAGTTAATTAGTACTAGTGAAGATAAATATGAATTAGCTCCGGATACTGCTATACATTCTACTTTGTATATGGAAAAGCTAGCTGAGGCTGACAAACCTATAGTTTTTTCTGAAACCTTTGAGTATACGTCTTCTGCTGAATGGCATCCACTTAAACCTGAGAATATAAAGCCTTACGATAAATCATCTGATTTGTACAAGGTATATACATCAGAGCGTGAAAAGCATTTGGTTTTTTCAAAACGTATGAAGGATTTGGCAATAGAATTGACAGGTAATGAAACCAATCCTTTGTTGAAAGCTCGCAGAATTTTCCAATATATTAATGATAATTACCCTTGGGCATCAGCTCGTGAATATAGTACAATTGATAATATTCCTGAATATGTATTGGACAATCATAAAGGAGACTGTGGACAGGTAACATTGTTGTTTATAACATTGTGCAGAATTAGTGGCATACCCGCTCATTTCCAAAGTGGTTTTATGGTTCATCCAGGTGAAAATAACCTTCATGATTGGTGTGAGATATATTTAGAAGGGCCAGGTTGGGTTCCGGTTGATATGTCTTTTGGGATACCTATTTTTGCACAGGAAAATAATGATGAATTGTATTGGTTTTTCTTAGGTGGTATAGATTCTTGGCGTATGATTGTAAATCAGGACTACGGTAAGGAACTGCATCCTGCAAAAAAGTATCCTCGTAGTGAAACGGTTGACTTCCAACGAGGAGAGGTAGAGTGGGAAGGAGGTAATCTTTATTTTGATAAGTGGGATTATCGTTTAGATGTCGAATATAAATAAAAATGGAGTTCTTAAAAACTCCATTTTTATTTATAAATTAGTCTTTGACTACTCTTCTTAATTCCTTACACCAAATCTTGTATCCTTCTTCACCAACGTGAAGGCCATCACGTGTCAGGTCTGCGCGTAATACATTCGTTCCTTTTTCGCAAAATAGAGGGAAAAGATTAATGTATTGAATACCCATTTCCTTTGCAAGTTCTTCAAGCCTAGCATTGATTTCAGGAAATTGGTCAGTCTTTCCTGTAAGTCGCTTGTAGCGTCCAAAACTTTCATTAATTGGAAGTAGACTCTGTAAATAGATTTTAGTTTGTGGTGATTGATTTTGAATACTTGTTATGCAATGTTTCATTAAGCGTACGATACTATCAGTGCTCAAATCATGAGAAACATCGTTTGTGCCACTTAAAAGGAATATCTTTTTGGGGTGACCAGGTAGTATCTGATGAAGACGTTTCTCTATGCCTTCTATAACATCTCCAATTATACCACGATTCTTTACGTTTTTCCATCCTAAACAACTCCAATCACCTCCATTTTCTGTTAGACTATTTCCTAGCATAACTATGTCATCTTTGGTGATAGGTGTATCGTTCAAGAATTCATTATACCTTTTCCACCAATGTTTGTTGTAGGTCTCTCCGCTCCATAAAGCCTCATTTGAGACGATACTTGCTGCTACTACATTGGAAACCAAAGAACGAAGTCGTACGACACTATGTCCTTCTTCTGGATGTACAGCATTAATTAGTAAAATGACACTTGTATCAGTCACAGGGTCAATTACGATACTGGTTCCAGTAAAACCTGTATGACTATATGTCTCTGGTGAGAAGAAATCCCCATTATTGGTGGAATAATCAGTGAAACAATCCCATGCTAAAGTCCGACCTAGATTGGCAACTGAGCGTGGAACTTTGCGCATGGTTTCCACTGTTTGTTTGCTCATGATACGTTTTCCATTCCATTCACCTCCGTTTTGAAGGCAGGCACATAGAATGGCTAGATCTTCTGCATTACTGAACAATCCTGCGTTCCCGCTAATACCACCATTTAGATAATGTGCCAGTGGGTCATGCACCTGTGCAATCAAGACACTTCCATCTTTTTCTTTTGTTGTAGGAGCTATCATTGATCTCCAGTCTTCTCCTTTGTTCATAAGATTAGCCCAATGTGCGTCATCTGTATTTCTCCAAATACCTTTCTTGTCAGGTGCACAAGGTAGAAAATCCGTATAATCCATCCCTAATTTATCGTAGATGTTTTCACGGGTAAAGTCGCGTAATGTCTGTCCACTTACTTTTTCTACAATATGCTGTAAGGTGATGAAGTTAAGACAACTGTACTGAAAATCTGTCTTCGGCTCAAAATCTCGTTTTACATGGCAGATGTAATCCATTAAACCTTCTGGGTTTGGAGAACCATATTTTTCTATTACAGTTTGAGTAGGAGCATATGGAGGAAGGCCACTTGTGTGAGTCAGCAAATCTTCTATTCGGATGGTAGTCTCATCATTTCCTTTTCCAGATTTCCAGTTCTCAAAATCTGGGATATATCTATTTACGGGATCTTTCAACCGAAGTTTTCCTCTTTCTGCCAAAATAAGGATACTGATGCCCGCACCTATGGGTTTACTGCACGATGCCAGGTCAAAAATGGTATTTGTGGTCATAGGTACATGGGTTGGATAAACCTGTTTGTTTCCATATGCTTTCAGATATGCCATTTTTCCATGGCGTAAGATAGCTAATACTGCACCTGGAATTTCCTTTTTGGCAATTTCTGCTTGAATTGCTTCATCTGCATATACCAGATGCTTAGAATCCAAACCTACTTGTTCCGGAGCTACATGCTCCAAATGCTGAGCAAAGATTGCATGAGCAACAGCTAGCATGACTGTCAATAATAGTGTTTTTTTCATAGTACAATGTCATCCTTCTTCCGCTTTAAATGCATCCGATGCTTCTTTTACAGACCCATGAAGCAATAAGAGTGCCTTGGCTTGTTCATAGGGCAGCCCTAGTTCTTCCACTAACATACGAGTTCCTCTATCTACCAACTTTTGATTACTGAGTTGCATGTTAATCATCTTATTTCCTTTAACACGTCCCAACTTAATCATAATGCTGGTACTTATCATATTCAGAATCATCTTTTGTCCTGTACCACTTTTCATACGTGAACTTCCTGTTACGTATTCAGGACCCACTATCATTTCTATTGGTACGTCGGATTCAGCTGCCATCGGAGTGTCAGGATTGCTGGTTATACATCCTGTAAGAATCCCATGTGCTCTTGCTTCATGAAGAGCACCAATAACATAGGGGGTGGTACCTGAAGCTGCAATGCCAATAACTGTGTCCAGTTTGTTTATGTTATGTTCCACCAGCTCTTCCCATCCTCGTTTTGTGTCGTCCTCAGCATTCTCTACAGGGTTTCTCAAGGCGTGGTCTCCACCTGCTATGAGTCCGATAATGAGAGTAGGAGGCATGCCGAAAGTGGGTGGAATTTCAGAGGCATCAAGGACTCCCAATCTGCCTGAGGTTCCGGCCCCCATGTAGAATATTCGTCCACCCTTTCTCATACGTGGTAGAATGAGATTAACTAATTTCTGAATTTGGGGAATGGCTTTTTGCGTTGCAAGTGCCACTTTCTTGTCCTCGGTATTGATATCTTCTAGGATCTCTAACACCGATTTCTTCTCTAGATTGTCATAGAGAGATGGTTGCTCTGTAATTTTTGTAAACATATGTTTAGTTGTGGTATTCAATAAGTCCTTCCATCGGGGCTCTCATAATTTTACCCATATGAAGGGCGCATTCTTCTACGGCCTCGGTTAATATCTCCTTATAATAGTAAGCTATACTCCCAATGAAATTCACCTTATATATTTGGTGTTTATCATATTGCATGACATTTCTCCGGAGGAATGCCAAAAAACTGTCTTTTACTAGTTTTCGGATAGCTGGTATGTGAATGTTTTCTGCAATGAATGGAGATAATGATGCCAGGAACCTGTTAGGGAATGGTTTACGATAAACCCTGTCTATAATTTCAGATGGTGTAAGGCTATACTGTTTTAAAAATTTTTCTTTTAAATCTTCACCTAATTGATTCTTAAGCAAATCTCCTACAAGAAGTTTGCCTAAAACTGCACCACTGCCTTCATCTCCTAAAATAAAGCCTAACGGGGAAACATTGGCAATTAATCCTTGTCCATCATAAAGACAGGAGTTTGACCCCGTTCCTAAGATGCACACAATGCCATGATCTCGTCCGCATAATCCACGGGCAGCTCCAAGCATGTCGGAATGAACCTCCACGTTTTGAGTTATTTTCAAAGTTTTTCGCAGTACTTCTGCCACTATTGGGGATTTCTCCACTGTACAGCCAGCACCATAGAAATAGGCACTGGTAACCGGTTTCTGTTCTAATTGGGGCAATAGAACATTTTCCAACTCCGTCGTCATTTCCTCTTCAGTTTGGAAGAAGGGATTCATCCCTTTTGTCTGAATACGAGAAATGATTTTTCCTTCCTCTACTGCTGCCCAATCCGTTTTAGTAGAACCACTATCTGCAATTAAAATCATATTTTAATGTATATTTTATTTTTATAAAGAGGATAGCCTATACACCATACAAATACATTAAATAGTAATGCATATGCTAAGGATCCGTTCAGTTCACCTAATGCAGGGATGAGTACATCGTTAACTAACCATCCTTGGAATCCTAATCTGGATAGAAGTATAGATAGGAGTGTTCCCATTACATACATGAAAAGTGGATTGACACCGAATGAGTTGAAATAAAGACTCCATTTCTTCCATCCTTTGATATCAATCAGCCAAATCATTAAGGACAAAGCACTGGATGCCAAACCGCAAGTTGTCAAAACGAAGGATGGAGACCAAACTTTCTTGTTGATAGGGAGGCCATATTGTAAAAGGAAACCGCAGAAGGTCAGGATGGTACCCAGAATAAAGAGGTTCAACATGAGCTGTCGTAAATCATCTTTGGTGTTGATTACCATCTTGCCTACCAAAAATCCTATTAAAACATGTGCCACAGATGGAATGGTACTCAAAATGCCCTCTGGGTCTATTCCATTATCCTTATACATATGGTCAGGAGTCAGAATGGCAGCATCTACTCTGCCTAGAATGTTCACGGTACCATCATAAACATAACCGTTTCCTGTAAGCAGAATGATGGCATAAACTATCAGCAGACCTCCAATAATGTAAGGGATACGTTTGTGGTTGACGGTAATGGCTATTATGCTGACAAAACCATAACAGAGAGCCAATCGCTGAAGAACTCCTAATATACGCATGTGTTCGAAATTCCATGTAGCTTCCCACAATTGCTGCAGGAAACCCAAGTCGGGATTGGGATGAGCCCAATAGCTACAGAAACGTGAGAACCATCCGGTAAATACACCCACTAGGAAAATAACGATAGTTCTACGTATTATTTTCAGAATGGTAGCATGGCTATACTTAAAATCATACTTTTTTAAAGAGATATAGGTGGAAATACCCATTATGAACATGAAGAAAGGAAAGACCAAATCGGTAGGAGTAAGGCCATTCCATTCCGCATGTCTTAGTGGTGCATAGATGTGCGACCATGTACCGGGGTTGTTTACCAGAAGCATTCCTGCTATGGTAATACCTCTCAAAACATCAAGTGCTTGAATTCTTTTCATTTTATTCTCTTTTATTTAGGTGTAGTACATTCGTTTACCAGGTAGGCTATATTAACATATGGAACACCAGAGTTGGTACTTAGACCTATTTCACAGGTTCTGCTGTTGCTGTAGCCCACTTTAATATTACCTTTTTCAATTTGTGGTTTAAGTTTCCGAAGTGCATAAGCATTCAATTCAGGATAGGTGAAACCTCTATCTCCTGCAAATGCACAGCAGCCTATTCCATCGGGGAGCAGCACGGATGTGCTACACAGGTTTGCCAAATCCACCAACATCTGTCCTAGTCCCATTTCACGGGTAGAACAGGTCACATGAACTGCTATAGGGTCACTCTTAGGGGTAAAATGTAGTTTGTCTCTTAAGAAAGTCCAAATGAACTCCACAGGTTCATACATGTGCATCTTGGTGATGCTCTTGCGCATTCGATGCAGACATGGGCTTTGGTCACATAGGACAGGGTACTTACCACCTTCAGATGCCTTCCAAAGTGCAGCTTCCAGTTCGGCTGCTTTCCGGTCTGCAATGTCTTGCATTCCCTTACTTTCCCAGATAGTACCACAGCAAAGACTATCCATGTTTTCAAGGAAGATAACCTGATAGTTTGCTTTCTCTAGCAGTTGAATCATTTCATTTTCTACGCTGTTCTGGTAAGGTGAATGTTTCTCTACACCCATGGCCTGATTAATGCAGCTAGGGAAATAAACTACTTTCAGATCACTCTTTTTCGTTGGTTCTGGTGCGCTATAAATAGGTTTTGGCATGGATGGAGTCCATAGTGGGATACCTATAGCATGCAACCCCTTGCAGATAGTGGACATGGCAGTGGTTCCTAAAATGGAATGTCCTAGAGATGCCAAGCTAAGGATAGGTCGCAACCCATTTTTAACCCCATGGAAATGATTGGCTGCAAAATTACCGATGTGGTAACCTAGTGAGTCTTTAGGAAGATTCAGTTCCCTTAGGTAATGTGTCAAATCTGCCACGTTAATTCCCATAGGGCATGAGGTGCTGCAAAGCCCATCTCCCGCACAGGTCTGATTGCCAGGATAGAGATATTGTTTCTTAAGCAGTTCATATCTCATAGGGTCTTCACCGGTATTCTTCAATCGGGCCAGTTCACGTTGTATGACAATGCGCTGTCTGGAGGAAAGTGTGAATCCGCATGATACACAGTTTACCTCGCAGAAACCGCACTCAATGCATTTGTCTATCTGTTCTAATTCTTTTTGATGATTGCCATTCAGCACGTTCTCAATGCCCTTGGTGTTGGTGAACATCAGAGGGAGTGGCTTGAAGTTCTTCAGGTAGCAACGAGCATCTTCATTGATGATAACACCTGGATTCAGAATTCCATCAGGGTCGAAGATGTTCTTCACTTCCTTCATGATTTCATAGGCTTCATCTCCCCATTCCTGGCGGACAAATGGAGCCATATTCCTACCTGTTCCGTGTTCAGCCTTTAATGAACCATGGTATTCATCCACCACCAGTTCTTTAACTTCGTTCATTAAAGCTTCGTAACGTGCCACTTCAGCTTCGTCAGAGAATAGCTGATTGATGATGAAGTGGTAGTTTCCTTCAAGAGCATGTCCATAAATGCATGCATCGTCGTATCCATGCCGTGCCAGCATCTTTTGCAGTTTCACCGTTGCATCTGGAAGGTCATCGATGTGGAAGGCTATATCTTCTATCAAGCAGGTAGTTCCAGGTTTGCGTGTTCCACCCACAGAGGGGAAAATTCCGCTCCGGATAGCCCAGAACTTTCCATAGACTTCAGGGTCTTGAGTGAACTCTACGGGGATGTAGGTGTCGAAATCCTTTAAAGCGTCTTTGATTTGTTTGATATTATTTTCCAGTGTCTCTGGTGAGAACGCTTTGGTTTCAGTCAGAACGGCAGTCAGACCTTCAGCGGTTTTGGCATCTACCTCTTTTTGGTACTTGAGGAATTGGACATCGTCTACGGAAGATAGTGATTTCCAGTCAAGCATCTCAGCACTTTGTACTAGGGCTGCTTCACCAGCCTGGATGAATTTTTCATCTTCCGGAATGTCTGGGTTATTTCTTATTTCTTGCTCCTCGATAGAGGTGAGACCTTTCAGCTTTACCACAGCCTCACAAGCTTGACGCAGTGTCTTGAAATAGATCATGGCTGTGGCCTTGTAAGGCTGGTCTGGAAGGGTGTTCATCGTTACTTCTGCCAGGAATGCCAGACTACCTTCTGAACCTACCATCAGATGGGCTATAATATCTATCGGGTCACTGAACCGGATGAAAGGTAGCAAGTTGAAACCTGTTACATTCTTGATGGAGTATTTGAAACGTATGAGCTCCAGAAGTTCCTTGTTCTCCTGAATCCGGTCGCGGATAGCAGCAATCTTCCTAATCATGTCAGCATGGGTCTTCTCAAATGCTGCACGACTTTTGGAATCTCCTGTATCCAGAATGGTTCCGTCGGTTAGAATGATACGTGCACTTGCCATCATGCGGTCTGAATTGGCATGAGTGCCACAGTTCATTCCGGAGGCATTGTTGCCTACTATACCACCCACCATGGCACTCTTGATGCTGGCAGGGTCGGGACCGAACTTACGTTTATAGGGTTTCAGTAAATCATTGACACGTTGACCTATAATACCTGGTTGCAATGATATTTGGGAGCCATCTTCATTGATGCTGTAGTTCTCCCAATTCTTTCCTGCTACCACCAGTACTGAGTCGCTTATACTTTGACCGGATAGACTGGTGCCACCTGCTCGGAATGTCATTGGCACTTGGTATTTAGTGGCTAGTTTCATCAGTGTGGACACTTCCTCCTCATTTTTACTACGGACAACGATCTGAGGAATCAAATGATAGAATCCGGCATCCGTGCCCCATGCCAGTCTACGGAGCTCATCGGTATAGATTCTATCCTTTGGAAGGACCTTACGTATTTCTGAAATAAAACCAACAATATCTCTCATAATTATTTGTATAGGTGGTATTTTTTAGATTTACTCTTGAAATCTTCTACATCTTTGTTCCAATAAGCTTCTATGTCAGCCCATCGGTGATTCTTTGAGAATGCCTCACGGATATGCTTGCTACCACAGACAATGTCGAACATTCTGTATCTTCCTTTATCAGCCTTTTCAAATAGTTTGTGGTCGGGATATAGCCTTGCAGCTTCTTGAAGGAACAAGAAGTTGATGGGGCTTAATGGAGCCTTTTGCACATCGGTTATATGTACTTGCACACCTTCTATCTGTTTTCCACTGAACACGGAGTAGAAAGGTTTGGCATAGATGGGCCGGAAGATGACTCCAGGAAGGTTCAGGGCATTCATGGCATTTGCCAGCTCATCTGCCTTTATCCAGGGTGCACCGAACATCTCAAACGGAATGGTATAACCCACACCGATGCTGTAATAACCGAATTCTCCCACTATACCACTCACAGGGTAGAAGTAAGGAGAATGGGTGTGTGGAACATGTGGTGAAGATGGAATCCATTGTAATCCGGTTTTCTCATAATCCATTTTCCGTTTCCAACCTTTCATCTTGATGACAGTCAGCTTACATTTCACGCCATTCTTGAGCATGCCTTCTTCGTTTAGCATGGTGGCTAGCTCCCCGCATGTCAGTCCGTAAATATAAGGTATCTTGAACTGACTTACGAAGGATATACAATCGTCCTCCACCAGATTTCCTTCCACTTTAAGGCCTCCCAGAGGATTAGGTCTATCCAGCACGAAGAACTCTTTCCCGTTCTCTGCTGCAGCTTCCATGGCTAAACCCATTGTGCTGATGTACGTAAAGGAACGGCATCCTATATCTTGAATGTCATAGACCAGTACGTCTACATCCTTCAGCATTTCTGCTGAGGCCTTCCTGGTTTTACCGAAGAGGGAGTAGACCGGTATGCCAGTAGCAGCATCCTTCTCATCGCTTACCGCATCTCCTGCGTGTGCATTTCCACGTACTCCGTGTTCAGGACCGAAAAGAGCTACCAGATTCACGTTGGGAGCAGCCGCTAGTATGTCGATGTCGGAAACCATGTTGTTATCCACCCCTGTAGGATTCGTGATTAATCCTACCCGTTTCCCTTCCAGGCATTTGAAATCCTTGCTCTTCAGCACCTCAATGCCAGTTTTAATCTTTATCTGTGCAGAAAGGCTTGTAAGGCAAAGACTAAATAAAAGTAGTGCAAGATAATTTTTCATAGTTTATTTTTTTCCGTATTCAGGGTCAACTTTCCGGTCTGCCAGATAGGTGACAAGCAGGGTTGCAGCGCAACAAGCAATCACCATCCAGAAGAAATTCGCATAACCTATAGCTTCTTGTATGTAACCTGCCACAAATCCAGGGAGCATCATACTCAGTGCCATAAAGGCAGTGCAAATGGCATAGTGCGATGTCTTGAATTCTCCTTCAGAGAAGTACATCATGTAAAGCATGTAGGCTGTGAAACCGAAACCATAACCAAACTGTTCTATAGCGATGGCAGTTCCGATGGCCCAGATGTTTTCAGGTTGTATTTCAGCTAAATAGCAGAAGGTAAGGCAGGGGAGTGTCATGAATCCTGCCATGACCCAGAGTGAGTTCTTCAAGCCTTTCTTGGCTATGTATCGGCCTCCTAAAATACCACCTAGGAGTAGCATAATCACACCTATTGTTCCATATACTATACCCACTTGGTCGGTATCCAACCCCAATCCTCCTTTTTCCTGAGAAGCCACCAAGAATGGTTGACACATCTTTATCAAGAATCCTTCTGGAAGACGATATAGTAGCATGAAAGCGATAGCCAGACCTACACCTGGTTTTGTGAAGAATGAAGAGAAGGAACTGAAGAATTCCTTGATTTTGTTCACTCCTTCACTGGCAGCACTTCTGTCTTCGTCGGCATCTGGCTTCGGTAGGAAGAAGGTGTGGTAAAGGGTTACTGCAAAGAACACTGCAGCAGCTATACCTATGCTCACTTGCCAGGAATATGGAATGTTCCCTGAACTCTTTTCCACGGCACCTGCTATGTAAACTAACACACCTTGTCCGAAGATGGAAGCTACTCTGTAGAAGGTACTTCTGATTCCAACGAACTCTGCCTGACTTTTCGTGCTATGTGCCAGCATATAGAAACCGTCGGCTGCAATGTCGTGTGTAGCAGAAGCGAAGGCTGCCAGAATGAAGAGAATCAACGTAAACCAGAACATGGTCATCGGTGTCTCTCCGCTTTCTATCAACTCTTTTCCTGGGATAGGAAGGGTGAAGCAGAGCAGAATCATCATGAGGGTCATGAGAACCTGCGTGGAGATAATCCACCACCGTTTGGTCTTTATCACATCTACCAGAGGGCTCCACAATCCTTTCAGGAACCATGGAAAATATAGTAGGGTAGTGAAGAACGCCATCTGACCGTTGGGCACACCCATCTTGGCAAACATCATGACTGAGATGTTGTTGACTACAAAATAGGGTACTCCTTCTGCAAAATACAGGGTAGGTACCCACAACCAAGGACTAACTGTTTTACTTGACTTTCCCATTATTTCTTTATAATTTTATTTCTATTTGAATTTCAATAGGCCCACTTCACCCGAGGTGGCAGTGAACAAAACACGTTTCTTACCTATAGGAACCACCGTGTTGATGAGTGAATTCCCTATCTTGTGCCTCCAGAGCAGCTTTCCGGTTCTGGCTTCTAGGGCAAATATCATTCCCTCTTTGGTACTGCCGTACACTATTCCTTCCTTTTCTAATGGCATGGATGGAGCGTGCTCATAACCGAATCCTACTGCCGTAGCCCAGATTTCCTTTGGTACGTTTCCTTCCGTGGAGTAACATACGATGCTGTCGTTCATGGTTTTAGAATAAATCTGTTTCCCATCTTCACTGAGTCCGATGGTTTCTCGCACCATGGATTGCTTGGTGCTCCAGATGGTAGTTCCCTTATCCTTGTCTATGGCACTCAGAACTCTTCTGGGGTCTGCTATGAAGATTTTCCCTTCTGCTTCCACGGGCCATACGGCAGCAGGGGAATAGTGCATGCCTTGAGCACCTACCCATTTCCATTCTTCGGCACCTGTGTCGGTCTTCAGGGAGTAGAGGGTATTATCCCATGCTCCGAAAACCACATGCTGGTCTGTTACCAGTGGTTTGGTTTCTATGTACCCTTGCACACCATCGTAGGTCCAGACTACTTTTCCAGTGTGGATGTCGATGGCACGCATCTTATGGTCACTGGCTCCTATGTAGGCTATGCCATTTGAGATGGTCACTGCACCTATCACAGGTTCTTCTGCTTTCACAGTCCATATCAGGGAACCGTCGGCAGTGTTTAGTCCATATATGGTGCGGTCTGCAGAACCGAAGACCACCACTCCGTCTTTAGCTTCGGGAGTTCCTATGATGCGTTTCTTTGCCTGAAATTCCCAGAGTTTCTTTCCATCCTTCAACTGGTAAGCGGTGAGCACTCCCAGGTCATCTCCCACAAAGACTTTGTCGCCTTCCACCGTAGGAGAAGAATAGATACCCACTCCCGTCTGCACCATCCAGGTTTCTTTTACCTTCTTGAAGGTCTTGTTGTCTTCCAGGGAAGGGTATTTCTTAGCTCCAGAATTCGGGTCAAGCTTCTCCCCATTCACATCGATGATGTCACCTCTCATGCTATAAGCTGCCAGTCGCTGAGGCTTTTCACCTATGCGTTGCACATTCACATAGATGCTGTCTGGGGTTACTTCGTAAATTCCGTATCCGGTTTTTCCGTCTTTATCCCTGTAATTACAGCGCATTAGCACACCGGGTATGCCATCATAACTCAAGTTTCTCCACTGGTGATAGTGCCCTCCGATGCAGAGTCTTACATCGAATTTTCGCAAGGCATCGGTCACATCGTACCAGTTGTCTACATCCCCCTCCAGCAGAGGATAATGGGTTACGATGATGGCTGGTTTGTCCCTGTGTTCCGTGAGTTTCTCTTTCATCCAGGTGATGTCTTGTGGAACCACGTGTCCATAAGCCATACGCATCAGAGGTCCGGTGTTGAATCCTAGGAAATAGACGCCTTTATGTTCCAATTCAAACCGTTCATAGCCGAAAATCTCCTCAAAAGCCGTACATCCACTGTCGCTCCACTTCGTTTCATGATTACCCAGTACTATATAATAAGGATAACGGAGCAGATCGAAACAGCCTTTAGCTTTTTCCATCGTATATCGGTCACCTTCATCGGAGATGTCCCCGGTGATGAGGACGAAGTCCAGACCGTCGGTGGCATTGATTTGGGCAATGCTGCGCAGGAGGTCTTCCACCTTCTCCAGATTATCATGATTCAAGTGCACATCGGTGAGTTGTGCAAACTTGAAGTTTTGTGCCTGGAGGCTGAGGGACAGCAGCAGGGAAAGGAACAGGGATAGGTGTCTCATGGCTTATTTCAAGGTATTTAGTATCGTTTTCATCAGTGCATTTCGTCCGGCTTCCGTGCGGATGGTCTCGAAGGGCACTCCCATGATGTAGGTGGAGTAATCCTTCTTGTAGGCTACACCAGCACTCAGGTTGTTCTCTGTATACCGTAGCACGGTTTGTGCTTCAGGGCAGGAGGGCTCCAGAGCATCGGGAGATTCTACCACATAGCATTCTTCATTCAGGGTGTCATAGTAATCGTACCGTTCTCCCGTCTTGGAAAGGGCAGATTGAACGGTCTTCAGCCCACTGTGTTTGGCTGCTTGGTTCACTCTCCACTGGAACTTCAGAACGTCGGTAGCAAACTTCACATCGGCTTCCTTCTTTTCTGCCAGAGGATTATCCCAGAGGTCGGATGCCACATAGGCTCCGCTCACGAACAACTTACCCTTATCTTTTTGCAGATATTCCGTCAAGGCTTTCTGCATCGGTTCATTGAAGGTTTTGAACTGGAGAGGAAAAGTGCCTCCCTTACCCATTTTGCTTTGGTATTGCTTACCCAGGATGAGGTCTACTATTTCATAGTCTTTCAGGCTGATGAGCCCTTCTTCCACGCATTCATTACTGCAGGAGATGAAGCTGTAACCGTTTGCCATCAGGGCTGCTCCGTGCACCTTCGGATAGTCGAAGGTGTTTCCAGCAATGACTTTATCCTCGTAATCCGCATAGCTGTCTCCGAAACCTGCTGCATCATCATCCATCCAAGGGATGCTTCTGCGGTATTCCTTCATCTGACCGGTGTATAAAATGTCCTTGAGATAAGGAACACCATGATCCACATCGTCCAGGAAGCCAGCCAGTTCCTTTCCAGCTTCACCTGGAGCTACGAAATCGGCAGGAGCACTGATGCGGTCGAATCCGTTGACAACCAGCACGGGTTTCCCTTCTCCTGCCAGACCAGCTGAAAGAATTTCGGAGTCGAAGCTCTTTCCTCCCTTATTCACGGCAGCTACCTTCCAACTGTAAATCTTGCCTTTTTCCAGGGTTGCGGAGTAGGAGGTTCCGTGAACCAGCACGCCATTGTCCCAGCCTCCATCACCCACACGGGTGTAAACGATGTAACCGTCGGGAGTAGCAGTCTCTTCCAACTCATCCTTTACAGCCTTCCACTGCAGCTCTGCTGTGTTCCCATTCTTTAAGTTCAGCATGAGGTGGTCTACGGGCAGAGGTTGTACCACATATTCTGCATTTCTTTGAGAGGAGATGAAACGCAAAATACCTTTATATATAGCACGACTCACGGTGAAGCGGAACCGAGGATCCAGACCGTAACGCATGTCGGCAAAATTCTGATGGGAGAGGAGCTCCAGCAGCACAGCAGGAACTTCGGGCACACGGGCTTCGAAGTAAGAGGAGTTCCATTTTCCTCTACGGCTCCATTCCGGGGCATGCAGTTTACGCACATCGCTAACTATCTGACTCTGTATCAAGTCGGCTAAATCATGAGCCAGATAGCGGGATGCTCCGTTGGCATAAGTCTCCCGTCCTTCAGTATTCGTCATGTAGATGATGAGAGTACCTACGATGCTGTCGTTCAGGGTAGTACCGGCATCGGAGTGGAAAGCCATGCTCATGTCGATAGGGATGTTCAAGCCTTTTCGTTTAGGGAGGGCCTGTGAGCCACCAGCCAACCAGTTCACCCAGAGTCCACGACACTTGTAATCGTCGGTATAATCGTTCTTTCCCCGACTCTCACTGTACAC
Source organism: Bacteroidales bacterium UBA4293 (assembly GCA_002395835.1). Taxonomy (GTDB): domain Bacteria; phylum Bacteroidota; class Bacteroidia; order Bacteroidales; family Bacteroidaceae; genus Minthousia. The sequence goes on from DGVD01000017.1 coordinate 164,335, forward strand.
ACTGTCCGGGGCACCAGCCCACTGCAGCCAATAACGTGCACCTTCCGTGTAACGAGGGTAGCCACTGAGCTGATAATCAGGTTCAAATGGTAGCATCTCTGCGTCTTTCCCACTTCCACCTGCCGTATTAGCCACAGGGTCACTGCTTCGGAGATTCTCCGTGGTTCCCTTCACGTTCAGGGAACGGGCTATATTTCCCATTCCACCACCTATTTTTATACCATCGGAAGTGAGGATTTGCCCTGCCTTGGCTGAAACATTGCTCAGGGTTACAGAGCCAGCAGTTCCTTTATTAAACTGGAAAGTTCCCAGGTAAATCCAAGTACCACCACCCATCTGCTGGTTCACATGGAAAGAGGTAGTGCCACCTGCGTGGTTCACGGTGTACAAAGCATCGTTTGTGCTGTTTTTAAGCGACTTATAAGAAACATACACCGCATATTCCCCGGTTACAGGAATGCTAGGAGTCCACTTTGCCGTACTTTCTGCACCTTTTTTAATGGTGGTAGTCTGTCGGAACGTACCATCCCGGAAAGGATTATCCCAATCCCGGTATTCCGTTTTTACATGCGCAAAACCTTCCCCCTTACCCTCTGTCCATGCTTTAAGACCATTGGTTTCACTGTAGGTTCCATCGGTTTTTCCGTCATTATCTATAATCAGCTCTTCCCTTCGGGTATCCCGTTCACGAGGCAGCAGCACATTGGCTCCAGCATTTTCCAGCATCGGAACCAGGAAGGGGAGCACATAACTTTGGGTGTAAAGATCCTCCACGGTTTGAAGGATGCGTGCACGCTGCCATTCCCAGCGATTCAGTTTCTGCTCGAAGTAGCGTCCGTGACTCTGCCACATGGCTATATGACGGTTCTGCAGACCTGCAGTAGGGGTGAAAGGTCGGTCCAGAGGCTTTACCAGAGGCTGCGAAGCATTGGGAGCCCAGACTTTTTCCTTCTGCTTTCCTTTCTGCGTTTTGGTATATGCAGGGATAAGTTGTTCTATCAACCGATTATTAGCATGAAGCTGAAGCTTGTACTTGGAGTACTCGGGGGGCAGCAGGGCCCGGATGTCCGAGTAGAGACTCCTGACATTATCTTCCCGGAAAGGAAGGTAGGAGAAATTGCTGTTCATGAACAGTTTCAGCACTTTTTTCTCTTGAGCCACGGAATCTATTTTTGCCTTTCCCACAGCGATGCGTTGGGAAGTCAGTTCCTGGTTCAACCGGTCTTCAATTCTAGCCTTTGTTTCCGATGTTAAAGTCTGTGCACCTACATAAGATGAGGCACTCAGTAGGATTAAGGTGATAAGATGTTTAGCCTGCATGTGTTTTCATTTTTATTTTATCTACAAAAATAATCATTTTTGCTAATATATTCTATTTTTTTAATTAAAAATATGATGTCCTTTGTAAAAGATGGAATAGTGCTGGATGCTTTCTTTGGGTGGAATGGAGTTTTGGAACACTCGTTTGACGGATGGGATAATTTAAGCTATGCTTTTTTTCTTAAATATTTACATTTATTTTCTCATTCTTTTCTGAAAAATTCGCTTTTTATAGAGCCTGTTTTAAGGCGATATTTTTTTCTCCCAAACGAGAAAAATTTTTCTCCAGTTAGGGAGAAAATTTTCCCCAGTGAATGGAGGTTGAATCTCTCTTTAGAAGTTCTTCTCATTGGTGGTTAAAATTCTTTACATTTTCTATTATCTAGAGCCGTTTCTCCTGTTTTAGTTTCTTAGAGGGATTTAAACTTTATTATATCATTTAACTGATGAATATAATTATCTAAAAACCATAAAACTAACTATGCTTTATTCTACTATCAGTCTAAATGCATTAAAAGCTAAGGGAATAAGCTTTTCTAAACTGAATTTTCCAGCTTCTCTATGCTCATCTCTTGCTAAAGATTTTGGGTAATTTTTCCTCCTGTAAGTTCCCTTTACTTACCTCTAATTTTGAAACATTTTGATCACTTGTTTTCGTTAAGTATCATACCTTTTTTAATATTGTAATCTCCAGTTTCGTGCATGATAGTTTTTCTTCGGAAGAAGGCTCAAAAAAAGAGAAATCTTGAGTTGGGCCATGCGGGATAGTCTTCCATTTTTTTGCCTTTGATAGAACTTTTTTGTTTTTTCTTCAAAAAAAATTTTATTTCTGTTTGTATATTTACATATTTTGCATTATATTTGTCATAATTAAAACACATGGAGAATCTTTAAACTGAAATTAACTTTATAATTAACCTAAAAAGAATGCGTTATGAACGAAAATCGCAATGAAAGGGCTTCTGCCTTTGATGGTAGAGTCTTGACAGTGGCTGCTCTAGCCCTGTTGTTTAGTAGCGGTAGCGTGATGGCAAATCCTACGGGTGATTCTGATGTTCAAGGTGTGAAAATTGAACAGCAGTCTTCATCAATCACAGGTTCTGTACGTGACGCTAATGGTGAGCCTATTATTGGCGCTAATATCTTGGTGAAAGGTACAACTACGGGTACTTTGACAGATTATGATGGTAATTTCTCCATTAATTGTAGACCGGGTTCTACTTTGGTTATCAGCTTCTTAGGCTATAAGACAGTGGAGGTTCGTGCTTCCCGTGGCATGTCTGTAGTCCTGCAGGAAGATGTGGAACTTCTGGACGAGGTTGTAGTTGTAGGTTATGGTACTCAGAAGAAAGCAAACTTGACGGGTGCCGTTTCTTCAGTAGATGTTTCCAAGACTTTGGAATCTAAATCTACTACCGACTTGGCAAAAGCTCTTCAGGGTGCTGTTCCAGGTTTGACCATCTTGAACACCAATGGTGGTATTAACGAAGATGCTTCCATCGTGATTCGTGGTATCGGTACGCTTTCCAATAATGGAGTTTCTACTCCATTGTATGTAGTAGATGGTGTTCCAGTAGAGAATCTGAACTACTTGAATACCAACGATATCGAGTCTATCTCCGTGCTGAAGGATGCAGCTTCTACCTCTATCTACGGTACGCGTGCTGCCTTCGGTGTGGTTCTGGTAACTACCAAGAGTGCTAAGACTTCAGACCGTGTGAAGGTTTCTTATACCAACAACTTCGGTTGGAGCCAGGCTACTACATTGCCAGATTATCCAGACGTACCTACTCAGGTGCAAGCTTTGATAGACGACAACTATCGTCAGGGAAATGCAGCTGAGCTCTTCGGTATGTATATGGATGACGACCATTTCCAGGAGATGATTCATAAATGGGCTCAAAACCATAATGGTAAGGCTGGTTACCGTGAAATGATCAAGGGTGACGACTATGATGAATATGGTTACTATGCCGACTGGGATGTGAAGAAGATTATGTTCAACAAGGCTACTCCTTCTCAGAACCATACACTCTCTGTTCAGGGTAATTCCGGTAAGACCAACTATTACCTCTCTTTAGGTTACAATAAGCAGCAGGGTGTGCTGAACTTTAACCCTGATACAGTGGATAAGTACAATGCTACTGTGAATGTCTCTACTCAGGCTACCAGCTGGATGCAGGTGGGTGCTCGTGTAAGCTATTCCAATAAGCAGTATGAATATCCTTACATGCGTTCCGGTACTTATCAGTACTTGTGGCGTTGGGGTTCATTCTTCGGCCCTTACGGTTATTTCATCAACCCAGCAGATGGCAAGCAGTATGAAGGTCGAACCATGATTGGTTACCGTAAGACTGGTGGTGATTCTTTCGAAAAGACTATCAACTCTCGTATCGGTGGCTTCCTGAAGATTGATATCCTCAAGGGCTTGACTTTCAATGCTGACTATACTTACACAGAAAGACATACTAAATATAAAGGTGTGGGTCTTCCAGCAGAGATTTATAACACTTGGTCTGTCAATCCACAGCTCACAGTTTTGTCTACTACCACATTCATTGAGACTTCTAGTTCTGAAACTATCAATCATGTGGCAAACGCTTACTTCAACTACCAGAACACCTTCGCAAAGAATCATAACCTGAACTTGATGGTGGGTGGTAACTTGGATAAGACCAACTATGAGTATCTGTACTATGAGCGTCATGGTATTCAGGATTTGAACCTTCCTGAATTGGCTCTGGCTTCTGAGGATTACAGCTATACTCACAGACATACACACCAGGGTTCAGTAGGTTACTTCGGTCGTATCAACTACGATTATAAGGGCATCTACCTGCTGGAGTTGAACGGTCGTTTCGACGGTTCCAGCAAGTTCCCGAAGGCTGACCAGTGGGCATTCTTCCCATCAGCATCCATCGGTTACCGTATTTCTGAAGAGCCTTACTTCGCTGGCGCTAAGAAATACATCAGCAACTTGAAACTCCGTGCTTCTTATGGTGAAATCGGTAACCAGGAAGTAGGTTCTAACATGTTCTTGGAAACCATGTCTAAGCAGACTAATAACGTGAACTGGCTGGGATCTGGCTCTTCTAAGTATGACAACTTCAGCCAGCCTAAATTGGTTTCTTCTTCTCTGACTTGGGAAACTATTGCAACTACCAACATCGGTATTGACCTGGGCTTCCTCAACAATGAGTTGAACGTTAACTTCGACTGGTTCCAGCGTGATACTCGTGACATGCTGGCTCCTGGTAAGGCTCTTCCATCAGTTCTGGGTGCTTCTGCAGCTTATGAGAATGCAGGTTCACTCCGCTCTCGTGGTTGGGAAATTACAGTAGACTGGCGTCATTCATTCGGTGACCTGAACGTTTATGCTACTGCTAACCTGTCCGACTATACCGCAAAGATTACAGAGTGGGATAGCAATAACTTGCTTAATACCTATTATACTGGTAAGGAATATGGTGAAATCTGGGGCTTCGAGACCGACCGCTATTTCGACTTCTCTGATTTCAATGCCGATGGTACTTATGCATCAGGTGTAGCAGACCAGACTAAACTGCAGTCAGGTAAGTTCGTCTATGGTCCTGGTGATATCAAGTTCGTAGACCAGAATAAGGATGGTGTCATCGACTGGGGTAAGGGTACTCCTGATGATCATGGTGACCTTATTAAGATAGGTAACTCTACTCCACGTTATCAGTACTCACTTCGTCTGGGTGGCGAATGGAAGGGATTCGACCTGGATATTTACATGCAGGGTGTAGGTAAGCGTGACATGTGGACACAGTCAGCATTCGTAATGCCAATGATGCGTGGTGCCGATGCTCTCTATTCTAACCAGACATCTTACGTCACTGAGGCTGAGTATTCAGCTGGTAAGATCGACCAGAGCAAGGACTTCCCACGTATGTGGTCAGGTGGTGCAGGTTTAGGAAATATCTCTAGCAATGTAATCAGCAATGGACGTTATAACTTCTATCCTCAGACTAAGTACTTGGTTAACATGGCTTATCTGCGCATGAAGAACATCACGCTGGGTTATACTCTTCCTCGTGACTTGACCCGCAAGATTACCATCGATAGAATTCGTGTTTACGTTGCTGTCAACAATGCATTTGATATCATCAATCATAATAATGGTACGGGTCTTGACCCAGAAATTAATACTGGTGTTGGTTCTTATGCTAATGGTGTCTGGGGACGTACAGATCCTATCTTACGTACTTATTCTTTCGGTATACAGGTTGATCTCTAAAATGATGTCTAACATTTAAATGTACAACAACTATGAAAAAATTAGCATTATATATGTTGGGAGCTGCGGTTGTGCTGTCCGGATGTAATGACATTCTTGATAGTGATCCATACGATCAGTTCACCAAAGACATTTATTTTACCAGTGAGACGAATGTGGAAATGTTTGCAAACTATTTCTACTCTGAGTTCTCAGGCTACGGAAACAGTGGCTCTTATGGTAACTATTATTTCAATAACTTGAATGATGACCAGGGTACTACTGGTCTGGCATCTTGGTCCTTTACTGCGGTTCCTGCAACAGCTGCTGCATGGAATACTCCATATACTGAGATTCGTCGTGCTAATACTCTAATTGCCGCATTGCCTAACATAGAAAGTATGTCTGAGACTAAGAAGGCACACTGGATGGGTGTAGCTCGTCTCTACAGAGGCTGGCAGCACTTTAAGCTGGTTCGTGCTTACGGTAATTGCTACTATGTGGATAAGGAACTGGACAGCTCCGATGAGGATGTTCTCTATGGACCTCGTCAGGATCGTAACACAGTCATGGACCGTGTACTGGAAGACTTGAACTATGCAGTTGGCAACATCTCTGAAAACGGAACTTCTCGTACAGCTATCAATGTCTATGTGGCTCAGGCTATGAAGGCTCAGGTTTGTCTGTTCGAGGGTACCTACAGCAAATATGTGCTGAATGATGCTTCCCGTGCTTCTAAGTACTTGACTGAAGCTAAGGCTGCTTGCGACGCTATCATGAATTCAGGTCAGTATCAGTTGAACTCTAGCTATCATGCAAACTTCAACTCTCTGGATTTGTCAGGCAACAAGGAGATGATTCTTTACAAGAAGTATATCTACGGAACCTTGGCTCACTCTACCATCGACTACACTTGTGGTTCTACTCAGGTAAATGGTATGTCTAAGGCTGCATTCGATAGCTATCTGTTCATCGATGGTCTTCCAAAGGCTACTACTAAATGTGATACTAGTGAAGCAGGTGTTCTGGTTAATTTCGATGATAAAGCTGGATTCGGTCCTCAGGATCATATCGATATCTCTGCATTATTGGCACAGCGTGACCCACGTTTGTCTGACCAGATCGACCACATCTTGATGTTCCCTGGTAGTGGTTATGCTCGTTTCGGTGGTGCTCAGTCTACTTCTGGTACAGGTTATGGTGTCCTGTTGTTCGATACCGACTTGATTAGCAATGCAAACCGTCAGTCTATCAGTGGCAATGATACTGATGCTCCTATCTTCTGGCTGGCAGAAATCTTGCTGGACTATGCAGAGATTCAGGCAGAACTGGGTGCTATCACTCAGTCAGATTTGGACAAGACTATCAACTTGCTTCGTGACCGTGCTGGCATGCCTCACCTCACTCTTACTCCACAACCTGACCCTGCAAACAATATGGGTGTCAGCGATCTGCTTTGGGAAATCCGTCGTGAACGTCGTGTAGAAATGATGTATGCTCAGAACGACCGTTACTATTCTCTGCAGCGTTGGAACCAGCTGGATAAGTTGGATACAGCTAAGTATCCAGATCAAGCTCGTGGTGCTTATGTAGGCAACTTCGCAGGTTCTTCTCTTCTGGAGCAGGTAACTGTAGATGCAGATGGTTACATCAACTGCTCAAATGGAAATACTCGTACTTATGATTCTAAGTACATGTTGTTCCCAATCCCAAGTGGACAAAGAGATTTGAATCCTCAGTTGGATCAGAATCCTGGTTGGTAATCATTGATATTCCATAGAATTTTAGAGGGCTCACCTTTGTGGTGAGCCCTCTTTTTAAATGTCTTTTCCTTAAGGATTCCTTATTTTGATGAGTCTATGGCATTGTTGGTTACGCTCCAGGAGATAGCTCCTAACGCTATAACGATAATAAAGAAGATGGGGTATCCTAGTGTCTCTTGTAGATATCCTGTAATGAAACCGGGAAGGATAAAACCTATGGTAATGTAGATGTTGCACCATACACGGTATTGGGGTTTCCCTTTGCAGAAACGCTCCATGAATGTTGTACATGCTGTAAAGCCATATCCATAGCCAAATTCTACTAAGAAGACAAACGCACTGATTAGAGGGAATTTCTCTATTCCTACAAGGGAAATCAATAAATATCCTAGACACGGGAAACTTAAGCAAAGGCTCATGGTTTTTATGACATTTTCTAACCTTTTCTCTTTGATGGCTTTTAGTCCGATGATATTTCCAGCTGTAAGTCCCAGCAAACCTATTGTTCCGTAGCAGAGTCCCAGCTCTTGTGTACTTAAACCTGCACCTCCGTGACTTGGAGTATCCAGCAAGAAAAGTGGGGTAATAGCCAACAGGAATGTGTGGGGTATACTGTAGAGTAGGAAAAAGGTAAGAAAGGTATTCGCTTTAGGCTGACACGTCAGTTCCTTGAAGCTAGCTAGCAGACTTTCCTTTTTGGTGAGTATTCGGTCTTTTATAGTAGAATATTCCATCTGCTCTCTAACCTGTAATCCAAATGGAAGGGTGAACACATGATAGACTAAAACTGCATAGAAAAGCCCACAAAGAATCATAAACAGAATGCTCCAGGATTGTGCAATCTTCCCACTTAATGTCTCTAGTCCACCTACTAACATAACTAGTACACCTGCTGTCAGTAGTTTTCCCAAGATATGAGAGGTGTTTTTGATGTGGCTAAAGCCTTGACGGGTGGTTGTGTCTAGCATTTTGTAAAACAGAATCGTAGCTGAGTTGTGTACCACATAACCACAGGAAATAATAAGAAAGAGTAGCAAGGTGATGCTCTTGTACCAGCTTCCCTTTGTCATGTAGAGTAAACCGGTGAATCCTAAGGCTATGATAAACTCTGAGAAAATAACTAGGGAACGAGGGTGCTTCCGTAGAAAATTGCTCTCTGCTACTACTGGTCTGATAATCCATGGTAAAAGTATGAGACTTCCCAGACAGGTGATTTCTGTATGGGATAATCCAGTCCTTTTATAGAAAACCAAACATAGGAATGTTAAAGTAATATAGGGTATCGCATCATAAAAGAACAATGTCGGTACCCATAACCATGGATTTCTGACCTTTCCGTTCATCCTTCCTTATTCAAATTCACTAATTAGTTCAGAGTGAGGGTAGTAGTGCTGGAGTATTTCATCGTATTTGTAGCCCTTGCTAGCCATGAGAGCTGCTCCTATCTGACAAAGGCCTACTCCGTGTCCCCAACCGGCTCCAGAGAGTATAAATTTCTTTCCTTCTTTCTTAACCACAAAAGCACTGGAGTAAAGATGACTCTCGGAAAGTGTATGACGAATTTCCAGTTCTTTACCGATAATTCGTGTTTTTCTAGAACCTATGATTCGTAGTCTGTCTATCCTCCCTGAGGAACCTCTATGCAAAGGCTCAAGCGACTTAATCTTACCATAGTTTTTTCCGGTACGTCGCTTAATAAGGTCACTTAGTTGTTCTTCAGTATATTCCACTTTCCAACGGAAGAAATGAGTGGTTTCTTGGTCATAATTGTTCAGAACTTGCCTCAGCACGTTTGCATCCTTGGTGTTGCAAAATGACTCAGGTTCAGACTCTATCCACTGTCGTGCACCTTCTTCGGTGGTTAAGTCGGGAATTTCCTTCCCTGAGGCATCATCGCGTCTTGCATCCAGGTAAGGATAGTCTTTGTTTTCCCAGCAGGTAGAGAACTTTTCCATTACACCACCACAGCATTTAGAAAAACGTGCGTCACAAATTTCGCCTTTGTATTTTAGCACTATTCCTCGGGTAGCCTTCACTGCTGCAAATACATTGGGGTTACTGGCACGGGTGATTCCTTGATAACGCTGGCAGTGGTCATCCGCACATACATCGTAGTGGGTATGGTCGTCATGATCTTGCCAACGGACCAATTCTGCATCTGTATCCATGGCCCCTTGTGAGTCTTTTTTCATGCGGGATGAACGGTGCTGCATCTGAGCCAGTAGCCAACTTCTGGAGATGATGGCATGCGCTTTCAGTAATTCTAGTCCGGCAGTGGCACTCATCTCGGAGGAAATGACGCTATTCAGGTACTCTTCCACTGGTAGTTGATTGATGGCAACTACTTGATTCCCTTCTTCACGGAAGTATAAACTGCCCATGAAAGACTGGTTTTCCCTTCTTTCCCAATGGAACTGAAGTCCTATGGTTACATCCTCCAATGTAAAGTATGTCCCTTTTCCTTGGGGGATGAAAAATAGTTGTCCATAGCGTACTCCATTCCATTCCACACCACCAGAGACATATTTTACGATTTGATTTCCGGTTACAAGTCCTTGAACGCTGATGTAGTATCCGCGTAGGTTGAAATGAATTTCAGTGGAATGCATGATACCTACGCTCACTTGTGGCTCTTTATTCATACCTTATGCTTTAAAACGGTTGATGAATTCATGGAAGGCCTCTTTGCTAAGTCCACATTCTGCAAGGATTTCCTTTACCTGTGTTACCTTGAGTTTCTTATAGTCTTCCAGTCTAGGGGTGATGACTAGTCCAGACATATCTAGTGCACCAGGGCTAACCATAATCTGCTGTTCGCCTTCCGCAAAATAGCAGTCAGGACGATGCTTTGCTCTAGGTATAATCAAAGTAACGTGAACATCCCCATACGCAGTGAAGCGTTGTGTCCAGCCTATCAGGTTCATTCCTGGCTCTGCTTCACCTTCTTGAAGTGGGAGAGCATTGTAAATCTTCTGGAAGAGTTGATTCTGACTGTAGTCCATTGCACTGATGATGACCAGACAAGGTGTGATATAGTCTGTGATTTTATAAAGTGCTATTTTTTCCTCATTCACCAGTAGGTCTTTGTCTTTTAATCCTTCGTCAATGCGTGCCTTTAAGGTTTGCACCAATGGAAGGTTGTCACCGTTTCCCATTTGGAAGTGTAGGTGGTCGGGAGCTGATGCACCACAGCGTGGTCCATTATAGAAGACGATGAGGTTCTCGGAATGCTCCGATGCATTGAGTGCAGCTAATCGCTCAAATGCGGTAAAGTTTTTCTGAATCAATTGAGGTTCATGACTCAGACTTGGAATGGTGTAGTGTTCTTTTAGGATAGGGTATGGATTCACTAACAACTCATATCCTGGAATAACTACTTGAGAATACTGCTCTGCAGGACGGTTTTCACCACAGAGGAAGCAAGGACGCTCTGCTAGGGATTTCTGGTCCAGTTTGGCTCCAGTGGAGCGGATACGGGCTGGGTTAAACTGTAGCGTGACTTTATTGGTTCCTTTTCCCAGTGTTCTGGTCTTTACTCCATAGAGTTCACTCACATGGTTGTCATATTCATCCCAGGTCATGCGTTGTATCAGGTCACTAGGAGCATATTGATTATAAGCTATACGGGCTTTAAGTTCTGCTGTACGAATACTGTCTTTATATAGATTATTCGCATTCACTTTCTCCCTGCTTAAAGCGGAGTCTGAGTTCCCTTCCCATCTACGGCAGAGATATAGTTCATCGAAGATTCGTCCTATGCGATAATGACGACTGATAGCTAGTCCCATAAAGTAGTCCTCTCCATAGCTGGTGTTCGGGAAAAGGATTTCTCTGGCAATTGGAGTATAGAATGCACGTGGGGCACCTAATCCATTGATACGTAGTGCATTGTTGCGACCGTTGTCTTCAGTCCATTCTGCATGGCTTATCAGTCCTGGAGGAAGTGTTTCCAAATCGAAATTGCACATTCTATATGAACCGATAACCATGGCACAGTTCTCTTCATAGAATTTGTCTACTACCTGCTGAAGTGTCTTTGGAGAACTGTAAAGGTCATCACTATCCAGCTGTACGGCAAATCTTCCGCACTGTGGATGGAGTAGAGCCATGTTCCAGCACCCTCCGATGCCCAGGTCTGTGCGTTCTGGGATAATATGAATCAGTCGGGAATCCTTTTTGAATTCCTCTATCTTCTCTGTGGTACCATCAGTAGAACCATTATCCACCACTATCAGGTTGAATGGGAAGTTGGTTTCTTGGGTAAGCACGCTTTGAATGGCGTCTGCTATAGTTCTCACTCTATTCCGAACGGGAATAACCACACTGGCTTCTACAGGAAATTCTTGTGCCGTAATATCCAGTGGATAATAATCGCCTGGCTCTAAGAAACCATAGTGCCCTTCGTCCTGAAGGTACCAGGTGCACACTTCCTCCATCTCTATCTGACGGTCTCTGTTGCGAGGGTCTACATAGTCGAACTGTTTTTCTCCAGATTTACGAAGGTCAAGTTCTTGCTCTGTATAAAGTTTTTCTGGGAGATGAAATATCTTATCTGATAGCTCCAGACGAACTGCATACCAGATGGCATATTTAAGGTCGGTGATGAAGGAATCTGCATTCATCAAGAAGAAGGATTTCAACTTCTCACTTCTGTATAGAATGACAGAACCGAAATCAAAGTCATCTCTCAAGCTACCCATCTGATAGTCAATGCATGGAGCAGCCACTGTCTGTCCATTTTCTATGCAATAATGGTCTGAATACACCAGGTTTGCCTGTGTGTCATTGGCCACTTTGACCAGTCGTTCCAGAGTCATGTAAGTAAAGGTCACTGGTTGCTCTTTGAAATAAACCAGCGTATAGGCTGCCCTTGTTTCCTGAGCTATGATTTCTGCTGTTTCATAGTTGTACAGGGAGGTTACTTCCAGACGGATACATCCTTCTATAGTTTCTTTGGACGATTCTGGAGTGCAGAGTAGGAAAATTCTGCTTACTTCTTCGGACTCTCTCAAGCCATTTACGGTGGTCTGTGCCTGGGCTGGATTCAAATACGGAATAAAACAATCGATGGTTTTGTTCATAATCCTGATTTTTAATTATAGTTTCTTTATTTTTACTGCAAATATAATCAATCTTACCCTAAATTTGGTTTTACCTCATAGTTTTTTTGTAAATTTGCTCCCGATTTAATTGAAGGTATGGAGAAACGTAGATTGCTTGGTTTATCGTTGGATGAGTTGCAGTCCGTAGTGAAATCATTGGGGATGCCTGGTTTCACTGCGAAGCAGATAGCCCAGTGGGTTTATGGCAAGCGGGTCCGTTCCATTGCAGAGATGACGAATCTCAGCGCCAAGAACCGTTCTTTGCTTTCAGAATCCTATGAGATTGGGGCTTCTGACCCAGTGGACAGTATGCATTCCGTGGATGGCACCATCAAGTATCTCTACCAAACGTCAGATCATCAATATATAGAGTCGGTCTACATCCCTGATGGGGATAGAGCTACGCTTTGTGTATCCAGCCAAGTAGGCTGTAAGATGGGATGTAAGTTCTGCATGACGGGTAGACAGGGTTTTCATGGTCACTTGTCTGTGTCGGACATCTTGAATCAAATCTATTCCCTCCCTGAGGCTGATAAACTCACGAATGTGGTTTTTATGGGCCAGGGTGAACCCTTCGATAATCTGGATAATGTGCTTCGGTCTACAGAAATCCTCACCGCTGATTATGGTTGGGCATGGAGCCCTAAGCGCATCACTGTTTCCTCTGTAGGTATAAAGAAAGAGGGGTTGGAGCGTTTCCTTAGGGAAAGTCAGTGCCATTTGGCCATTTCCATGCATAATCCTATTCCTGAACAACGGGCACAACTTATGCCTGCTGAAAGACTGATTTCCATCAAAGAGGTGGTGGACCTCTTGCGTGGATACGATTGGAGTCATCAACGTCGTCTTTCTTTTGAGTACATTGTCTTTGGTGGCTGGAACGATTCGCTGGAATATGGGAAAGAGATTGTAAAACTGCTTCATGGATTGGAATGCCGTGTCAATCTTATCCGTTTCCATCAAATTCCGGATTCCGACTTGAAAAATACGGATCCACAACAGATGATTCGTCTCCGGGACTATTTAACTCAGCATGGAGTTTTTAGTACCATTCGTGCCAGTCGAGGAGAGGATATCTACGCTGCCTGTGGCTTGTTGAGTACTAAAAAGATGCAGAGTGAACAATGTGTAAACAACAAGGTAGGCTATAAGTAAACGAAATGTGAACCTGAACCTTACACTATATGGTGTTTGTGGCCTAATTTTGTCCATAGAAACCAAAAACAAATGATTATGAAAAAAACAACCTTTATACTTTGCCTGATTATGGCGCTGTTCTCTTCTTGCAAGAAGAGTGGTGATGGACTTAGTTTTTTACCAGTTTCCAGTGGTCGCCCTTATGAAATCCTTTTGGTGATTGATAAGGCTATGTACGAGCGTCCTGCAGGGCGTGCCTTGCACGATGTGCTGACCAGTGACGTTCCAGGACTTCCTCAGCATGAGGCTCAGTTCCGGATTACCACCTGTGCTATGGAGCATTTCGACCGCACTTTTAAGATTTTCCGTAACATCATCGTAGTCAATATCAATCCGAATATATATACACAGACCCGCTTCAAGTTTATTCGTGACCTGAACGCTACACCTCAGATGATTATGACTATTAATTCTCCTTCGGAGCAGGAAATGTCCGACTATGTGTATAGTCATGGGAAGACTATTATTGACTTCTTCGTTAAGGCTGAGTTGAACCGTAGCATTAAGTTGCTGGAGCGTTCTCATTCGGAACAGGTAGCTAACATGGCTAAAGAAATGTTTGGTTGTGATGTTTGGGTGCCATCAGACATTACCTCTATCAAGAAGGGTAATAATTTCTTCTGGGCTTCTCAAAATGGAGGAAACCAACTGAACTTCTGTATGTATTCTTATCCGTATACTAGCAGCAAGATTTTTACTCCGGAATATTTCGTGCAGATGCGCGACTCTTTCATGGCTGCCAATATCCCTGGTTCACAGCCGGGTATGCACATGGCTACTCAGAAGTATAAGGGTCAGAATCTGGTTGAAGGCCAGCATATTGTGGTTCACCATCAATTTGCTCAGGAGGTTCGTGGTCTGTGGGAGATGACCAATGACAACATGGGTGGTCCTTTTGTCTCTCATGTCCGTGTGGATACCGTGAACCAGAAAGTTATCGTTGCAGAGGGTTTCGTCTATTATCCAAATGAGCCAAAGAAGCGTAACCATATTCGTCGTCTGGAGTCTGCACTGTATACACTACAGCTGCCTTCAGAAACGGTTGAGGCCTTGTCTGCAGAAGGTGTGGAAGAGGAAAGTGAGGATAATATAAACGGAAAATTAAAGAATGTCTCTAAAGACAAGCAAAGAAATAATGGAAAAGAGAATTAAAATAGGAATCACACAGGGTGACATTAACGGAATAGGCTATGAACTGGTCTTCAAGACTTTTTCTGAGCCTACCCTCTTAGATATGTACACTCCCATTATCTATGGTTCTCCCAAGGTGGCAACTTTCCACCGGAAGGCTTTGGAAATGAATGTGAACTTTACCACCATTAATAGTGCAGCTAATGCTGTGGATGGTAAACTAAATATTGTTACTTGTTTCGATGAGGAAGTTAAGATAGAACTTGGAAAGCCTTCAGAAACAGCAGGTACAGCAGCTCTATTGGCTTTGGAATTTGCTATGCGTGAATATGAACAGGGTCTTTTCGATGTACTGGTAACTGCTCCTGTCAATCTGGAAACCATGCATAATAATGCCATTCGTTTTTTGGGGAATGAAGATTATTTGCAGAGTAAGTTTGGCGATGATTATAGCTCTCTTACCATCTTGTTGAACCGGAATCTACGTATCGGTCTCCTCACGGGTAAGATGGCTGTAAAGGATGTGCCAGAAGCCATTACTAAGGAGTTGATTGTAGAGAAAGCTACTGTATTTCATGAATCCTTGAAGCATGATTTCCTGATAGACAATCCTAGAATCGCTATCATAGCGTTGAATCCTACAACTGGCATCTCCGATTCTAATGGTCGGGAAGAGACGGAACAGATTATCCCAGCTATAGGGGAACTCAGAGATAGTGGGCTCCAGTGCTTTGGCCCTTATGCTGCAGACTCTTTCTTCAGTTCCGAGGATATTTGGAAGTTCGATGGTGTTTTAGCCATGTATTATGATCAGGGTATGATTCCTTTCCGCACTTTCGGAATGTTCGAAGGTGTAAGCTATGTGGCAGGTCTCCCTCTAGTCTGCGCAGCTCCTGTTCATGGGGTAGGCTATGAGGTGGCAGGCAAGAATATGGCCGATGAAACTGGGTTTAGAAATGCTATCTACCTTGTTTCTGATATTTTACGTAATCGCAGAGTTGACGATTATGCGCATCGTAATCCGTTGCCTAAATTGTATACAGCTAAGCATGACGATAGCGATAAATTGAATTTGGAAAAAGAGGAGGAGACAGAATGAAATTTGCTATTATTTCTGCTGGCGAAGGATCTCGTTTGGCTCAGGAGGGAATAGAGCTTCCAAAACCATTGGTGAAAATCAATGGTGAAGCCATGATAGATCGCCTCATCCGTATTTTCACTGAGCAAGGTGCTGAGGAAATTGATATCATTGTGAATTGCCTCCATCCGCAAACTAAGGCTCATCTGGATGAGCTGAAGACTGAGGTCCCTCTGAAGATTGTTCAGAAGACTACTCCTAGTAGCATGCACAGCTTTTTTGAGTTGAGCCGTTTTCTGGAAGGTGAGCGTTTCTGCCTAACCACCGTGGACACTATTTTCCGTGAGGATGAGTTTGCGGATTATATAAAGGCTTTCAAAGCTAGTTCTGAAGATGGTCTTATGGCTGTAACCGATTACATCGACGATGAAAAGCCACTTTATATCTCTACCACTGAAGATATGACCATCAAGGGTTTTTTGGACAGTAATACAGATGATTGTAAATACATCTCTGGAGGTATTTACTGTTTAGGCCCTAAGGCTATCGACACCTTGAAAGGTTGTATGGAGAAGGGCATGTCTCGTATGCGTAATTTCCAGCGTCAGCTTGTTTTCGATGGACTCCATCTGAAAGCTTATCGGTTTGGTAAGATTTTGGATGTGGATCATGCTGGTGATATTTTGAAGGCTGAAGAATTCTTGAAGACTGGTAAATGAAGGCATTAGGCATTTCACGAAGCAAAGTGTTCTCTCCTAATTCGGAAGGCAAGGATATGCTCATCTTGCATGCTGTGGGTGAAGAACTGCAGCAGAAGGGTGTGGAGGTTTCTTTTTTGCCGGAAAATGAACTTTTATCTTCTTCACTGGAGAAGGTGGATGTGGTTTTCTCTATGGGAAGAGATCTTAGAACCGTTGAATGCTTGGAACGGTTTGAAAAAGAAGGGGGGCTGGTTGTGAACCCTTCTGCTGGAATAAGGAATAGTGAGCGGTTCCAACTATCTAAACTTTTTCTGCAGGAAGGAATTCCTACTCCAACGACAGTGTTGCTTCAATGCATACCGGAGCAAGCTGATTCTGCTTGGCCTTACCCTGTATGGATAAAAAGGGGGGATGGTTGTGCCCAAGTAAAGGCTGATGTGCAGTTGCTGCAGAACGCTTGTGAGGCTAATATCGCCCTTGCCGATTTCCGGAAAAGAGGGATTGACTGTGCGGTTGTTTCGGAACACCTAAAGGGAGATTTAGTAAAATTCTATGGTGTTCAGGACACACCATTCTTTTCTTGGAACTATCCCGATGTCAGTAAGACTAAATTTGGTTTGGAAGAAAAGAATGGCCCGGTACAAGGCTATTCTTTCCACGTAGATAAAATGAAAGAAATCTGTGATGAGGCTGCAAAAATACTCCAGATACCCGTATATGGAGGTGACTGCATAGTCTCAGCAGATGGTTCTTTTAAAATAATAGATTTTAATGATTGGCCCAGTTTCTCCTCCTGCAGGGAGGATGCAGCTAGGGCCATTGTAAGTTTTATATTCAAAGCCTATGAGCGAAATTAAGAAAGACTTGAATGCAACACTCAAGTCAAGTGATACGGAAGAGACTATTGATATCTATTTCACTCGTCCCATCGGTTACAGGTGGGCCTTGTTCTTTAATAAGTTCGATGTTCATCCGAATGTGGTGACTATCCTCTCTATTA
Organism: Bacteroidales bacterium UBA4293; assembly: GCA_002395835.1. Taxonomy (GTDB): domain Bacteria; phylum Bacteroidota; class Bacteroidia; order Bacteroidales; family Bacteroidaceae; genus Minthousia. The sequence continues at coordinate 181,867 of DGVD01000017.1, forward strand.
TCCTGGGAGTAGCTGCTGGTATTTGTTTCTATTATACGGATTTCTGGCACAATCTGGCTGGAGTTTTGCTTCTGATGTGGGCTAATTTCTACGATAGTTGTGATGGACAGCTGGCTCGCATGACTGGAAAGAAGACTTTGTGGGGCAGAATGCTCGATGGGTTTGCAGGCGACATCTGGTTCTTTACTATCTATGTGGCTATTGTGGCTCGTCTTTGGAACCAGAACATCCCATTTACAGATATAAACTGGGGTTGGGGATTCTTCCTGTTTGCCTGCTTCAATGGTTTTATCTTGCACGCTCGTCAGAGTGCGCTGGCCGACTACTACCGAAATATTCATCTTTTCTTCTTAAAGGGTAAATCGGGTAGTGAGCTGGACAACTTTGCGCAGCAGCGCAAACTCTTCAACGAACTGTCTTGGAAGGGTAATTTCTGGTGGAAGGTTTTCGTTTATTTCTATGGTAATTACACTAGGGGGCAGGAAAGGCAGACACCTCAGTTCCAGCGTTTCTTTAAGAAACTGAAGGAGGTCTATGGGGAGGATATTCCGCAGGAATTCCGGGACCGTTTTCGTACGCAGAGCAAGCCTCTCATGCCATTCACTAACATCCTGACGTTTAATACCAGGGCTATTGCTTTGTATATCAGTTGTTTGATAAATATGCCTTATTTGTATGTATTCTTTGAGGCTATTGTCCTCACTTCATTATATATTTACATGCGGAACAGGCATGAGAACATGTGTAGGAAATTCTACGAGGAATTATGAAAAGCAAGTACAGGAACATCTTCTTTATATTTGGTCTTGTGGCCATTGGCCTCATGCTCTGGAAGTTCGATCCGGACTATGCTGAACTTTGGCGGAATATCAAATCGGCTGGCTATTGGTTCCCTGCCGTGATATTTCTTTGGGCCATTATATATCTGATGAATGCACTTAGCTGGTTCTGTATCATCAACGATGGTGAGAATCGTAGCAAGGTTTCTTTCTGGAAGATTTACAAATTTACCATTACAGGATTTGCATTGAACTACACCACTCCTGTGGGGCTTATGGGGGGCGAACCTTATCGCATCATGGAACTTTCTCCGTATGTGGGAGCTGCTAAGGCTACCTCATCGGTCCTTCTTTATGTCATGATGCACATTTTCAGCCATTTCTGGTTCTGGCTTTTCAGTCTGCTACTTTTTGTGGTCATGTACTCAGAGAAGGTGAATACCTTGGCTCTATCCGTTCTATTACCTATTGCGGTAGTCTGCTTGCTAGTCATCTATCTCTTCATGAAAGGCTATCGGAACGGTTTTGCCAAGCGAGGCTTGAAAATGCTTACTCATGTTCCTTTTATTCGGAATTGGGCTAAACGGTTCGTGGAAGAGAAAAAGGAATCTATTGAAAAAGTCGACCAGCAGATAGCGGAACTACATAAACAGCGCAAGGCTACATTCTATTTGTCACTTTCACTGGAGTTCTTCTCTCGTATTGTAGGTTGTCTGGAGATTTTTTTCATTTTGAAGATGATGACTCCTCATGTGAATTTCTGGGACTGCATCCTCATTCAGGCATTCTCCTCCCTCTTTGCCAATGTGTTTTTCTTCTCTCCCATGCAGCTTGGGGCGCGTGAGGGTGGATTAGCCATCATAACCAGCACACTTTCCTTGAAGAGTGGTTTCGGTGTCACTACGGGTTTGATTACTCGTGTCAGGGAACTTATCTGGATAGCCATAGGACTGGGTTTAATGAAAATAGGAAACGGTAAAAAAACAAATTAAACATATGACAGCGGCTTTTGAAAATATCAAGGGAGTAATTTTTGATTATGGTGGAACGATAGACACGAACAGTGTGCATTGGGCTGAGGTGCTTTGGAGTGCCTATGAACAAATGCAGATTCCTGTAGATAAGCAGGACTTCCGGGATGCTTATGTGTATGGAGAACGTGCCATGGCTAAAAATCCATTGGTAAACCCCACCGATAATTTTCATCAGGTGCTGCGTATTAAGACTCACTTGCAGATTAACAGATTGGTGGAACTAAATATACTTAAGGCTGATGCTACTCAGCAAGTTATCTATGCAGAAGGAGTCGCTAATATCTGCTATCAGCATGTGCTGGATATCTTGAAGATGTCTCGTGAAGTAGTGAGAAGGCTGGCAGAGAAATATAAGTTGGTTCTGGTATCTAATTTTTATGGCAACATTGAGACCATCTTGAAAGATTTCCAACTGGAGAGATTTTTTTCTTCAGTTATCGAGTCTCATGTAGTGGGTGTTCGTAAACCCGACCCAGCCATTTATCAGTTGGGCGTGGATGCCATGGGATATAATCCTAGTGAAATAGTTGTGATAGGTGATTCTTATAGCAAGGATATGGTCCCAGCCAAAAAAGTAGGATGTAAGGCTATATGGCTTAGCGGTCCAGCTTGGGCTAAAGAGGAAATCGACCCAGAGCTTCCGGATCTGACCATTCATTCCCTAGATGAAGTGTTGAATTATTTGATTTAATGATTTTTATCTTTCGAATTCTATTTTGAGTGGCCTGAATGTCCGTTTTTTTACTTGTTTGACATTTTATTTTTCTCTACCTCGTAAAATATCACTAAATTTGCGGCGTTTTTTAATAGGAAAAGAGGAATGAATAGATTGAACAATAGATATTTACTTTTAGTTTTATTTCTAATTCTAGGCTTCACGCAGGCATTTGCTCAGAAAATCAGTGGAAAGGTTACTGATAAGAAGACGGGTGAACCTGTATCCTTCATGAATGTGTATTATGAAGGGAAAGGCATAGGTACCACTACCGACTTGGATGGAAACTATACCGTGGAAAGTCGTGTGGGCCTGAATGAACTAACTTTCTCCTTTGTGGGGTATAAGACCAAAGTGGTGAAGGTGCGTGCGGGTTATTTCCAGACTCTCAATGTAGAGGTGGAGAGCGATGATGTAGTACTTCAGGAAGTTACGGTAAAACCTAGAAGGGAAAGATATTCTAGAAAGAACAACCCAGCTGTCATTATGATGGAGAAGGTCATAGCTGCCAAGAAAGCCAACGACCTCTCTGTATATCCGTTCTATCAGTACGATAAATATCAGAAACTTACACTTTCTTTGAATGAAATCAAGACTGATAGTCTGGAGTCTGGTATCTTCAAAAAAATGCCTTTCTTAAAGAATCAGATAGAGTTCTGCGATGAAACTCAGAAACTTATTCTTCCAGTCTCAGTGGATGAAACTGTTTCTACTCAGGTTTATCGAAAGGATCCAAAATCTGAAAAGACTATCGTTAAAGGTGTGAATAGCACGGGTGTGAATGAAATTCTGAACACTGGTGACATTCTCACTTCTTTGCTTCATGAAGTCTTCACTGACGTGAATATCTACGATGACCAGGTGCGTCTTCTGCAATATCCATTCACAAGCCCTATTGCCACCAGTGGTGCCATCCAGTTCTATCGCTATTTCATCATGGATACACTGGAAGTAGCTGGCGACAAGTGCTTCCACTTGTCTTTCGTGCCGAACAACTCCCAGGACTTTGGTTTTACGGGGCATCTTTATGTGAAGGCCGACTCATCCTATCAGGTGAAGCGGTGTACGCTGAACTTACCTAAAAAGACTGATGTCAACTTTGTGGAACATATGGAGATTCTACAAGAGTTTGAACAACTCCCATCAGGAGAGAATGTCCTGGTGAACGATGATATGTTGGTGGAAATCACTTTCAACAAGCTTTTCCAGAAATTCCAAGTGCGGAGGCAAACACGATACGATGATTATGCCTTCGACGAGCTTCCGAAGAATCTGTTTAAGGGTAAGGCGAAGGAAGTGCATGAGGCTGATGCTATGATGCGCGACGAGAGTTTCTGGGCGAAGTACCGAAAGGTGGAACTGACCAATAGCGAGAGTCACATGGACGACTTCCTGAACCGTCTGCAGTCCCTGAAGGGATTCAAGGTGGTGGTTTTCGGTCTGAAAGCTCTCATTGAGAACTTCGTGGAAACTTCTGCAGAGAACAGCAAGGTGGATATCGGACCTATCAATACGATGGTGGGACACAACCAGTTTGAGGGTTTCCGTACACGTCTGAGTGCTCAGACTACGGCTAATTTCAACAAGCACTTCTTCTTGAAAGGGTATGCTGCTTATGGATTCAAAGATAAACGCATGAAATACCTGGCAGAGGCTGAGTATTCATTCAATGAGAAAAAATACTTGCCTAGGGAGTTTCCTAGACATTCCGTCATAGTGGGTACCCAGTATGATATGATGTCACCAGTGGATAAGTTCATGCCTACTGATAAGGATAATGTCTTTACGGCATTTAAGGTTACCGAGGTGGACCAGTACATGTACCAGCGGAAGCACTACGTCACTTATCAAAGGGAGTTCGAGAGTGGATATAGCCACCACATCGGTTTCAAATACACTCGTGATGAACCTACAGGTTCTCTGGTGTACCGAAAACTGAATACGGGTGAATTATTGAACAATATAACCACTACCGAAGTTAGTGCAGGAATTCGCTATGCTCCAGGTGAGACCTTTATTAATACTAAGCAGCGTCGTCTGCCACTGAACCTGGATGCTCCTGTCTTTACGCTAGAACATACCATCGGTTTCAAAGGATTCTTAGGAGGCGACTATGAGTACAACTTCACCGAGGTGGGTATTTATAAGCGTTTCTGGATGCGCTCATGGGGTAAGATTGATGCTTACCTGAAGGGTGGATACCAGTGGAACAAGGTTCCGTTCAACCTGCTTATCATGCCTGCTGCCAATTTGTCTTATATCAAGGAGTATGAAACGTTCAGTTTGATAAACAACATGGAGTTCCTGAACGATAAGTATGGTTCATTGGATGTTTCTTGGGACTTGAACGGAAAGATATTCAACCGTATCCCGTTGCTTAAGAAACTGAAATGGCGTGAGTGGATCCAGATTAAGGCCCTTTGGGGTACCCTTTCAGATAAGAACAATCCTTTCCTGGATCAGAACAAGAACGATGATACCTTGCTGGACTTCCCAATGCGTGATGGAGTCTATACCAGTCATGTGATGGACAAGAACCGTCCTTATGTGGAGCTGGCACTGGGTGTACATAATATCTTCAAGCTGTTGCATGTGGAGTATGTGCGCCGTTTGAACTACTTGGAGAATCCTTACTGTAGTAAGGAGGGTGTTCGTCTTATGGTACGTATGACATTCTAAACAAGATATGGAACAACTGAAACGAAAAACACAGCCGTTGGTGGGGAAGGGGTATATGCTACCTTTCATCCTTGTCACCTCGCTGTTCTTCCTTTGGGGATTTGCTCGTGCTATCCTCGACGTGCTGAACAAGCATTTCCAGACTTCGCTGAACATCAGTATTACTGAGTCGGCTCTGATACAGGTAACTACCTATCTAGGTTATTTCCTCATGGCTATTCCGGCTGGGGCATTCATCAACAGGTATGGATACCGTGGAGGAGTGGTCTTCGGACTCATCCTCTATGCCATTGGTGCCTTCTTGTTCATTCCGGTGTCTTCCATCGGAACGCTGAACCCTTACCTGGTGGCCCTCTTTATCATTGCCTGTGGTTTGGCTTTTTTGGAAACTTCGGCTAATCCGTATTCCACCGAACTGGGTCCTCAGGAAACAGCAACCTCCCGTCTGAACCTTTCACAGAGTTTCAATGGTCTGGGAAGTGGTTTGGCACCTATGCTTATCGGTGGATTCCTGTTTACCAGTGAAGATGCCGATGTGTCCCTGCCTTACACCATCATGGGAGTACTGGTTGTGGTCGTGGCTGTTATTTTCTGCTTTGTAAAACTTCCAGAGATCCATCATGAGGAAGAGCCTCAGGCTCTCCAGTCTAAGGGTAGCACTATAGAGAACTTAAAGGCTCTGGTAAGCAACTCCTATTTCCTTACTGGATTGTTGGCTCTGCTGGCTTATGAGGTGAGCGAAATCAGTATCAATAGTTATTTTGTGAACTTCACCACAGGTATGGGTTGGATGGATGCTGCAACGTCCTCATATATCCTTTCATTCTCCTTGATTATTTTCATGGGAGGTCGCTTCCTTGGTAGCTGGATCATGAAGTATGTTCCTGCAGAGAGAATGTTGCTTTATTGCAGTATTGGTAGTGTGGTAAGCATCATTTTAGTTATACTCACGGGTATAGCTGAGGCTGATGAAACAGTGTCTTGGACAAAATATCTGCCGGTGATTTTCCTCATGTTCAACTATCTCTTTGAGGCTATCATGTTCCCTACCATCTTCTCTTTGGCACTGAAGAACCTGGGTGGTCTTACCAAGACGGCATCTTCCTTGCTGATGATGACTCCTGTGGGTGGTTGTGGTTTCCTTCTGATGGGTTATCTGGCCGATTCTACTACACTTATTATCCCATTTGTAATACCATTGATAGGGTATTTCATCGTGCTTCTTTTTGCAAAGAGAGCTCTTCAAAAACTATAAGATAACATGCAGTTCGTCATTACCGCTTACTTACGATGGTGAGGGTAAACTCGCCAAAAGAATGGAAGTACGTTCCCGTCATCTGGAAGGCGTGTAAAGGATAAGAGAGCACGTCATCTGTGCTGGAGGTATGCTTCCGCTTACCCCAGCTGAGGCTGAAACGCTCCATTCACCTTTGTTGCCGGATAACCTCTATGTGGCCGATGCTAGCATCCTGCCTCAGTCTTTGGGTCTGCCTCCTATACTCACCATCATGGCTATGGCTAAGCGTATTGCCAAAATTATCAAGGAGAAGGAGGCTTAAGGCTGATGGGTGCAGTTCTCTATCTCGTAGCTCATGCCTGGGCCAAAGAAGCCCTTGATGGGCTCTGGGGTACCGCTACCGCTGATACCTTCCCATTTCACACTAGGACAGTTCTCGGTCTTTAGCTTACTACTGCTTTGGCAGTTCCTTAAGGCTGTCTTTTCCACTCCGGTCATGGCACCTATACTTCCAAACTTCTGACTGAATTCTCCTATCACACCGCCCACCTGTGCTTTTGGCGTATCCTTAATGCTGATAATTCCGCTTGACTGGCACTCTTCTATGGTTCCGTAGCGCTCACTACCCACCAGTCCACCTACGTATAGTTCTTTCAGACGTGGATTTCCGCTCACACTGATGTTTCCTGATGCCTGACTTTTAGTGACTTGTGTACCTGATGCTTGCAAACCTCCTATAAATACGGTTTCCTCAGCATCGGCACTGATGGTAGTATTGATATTCAGTGATGAAGTACAATTTCGGGTATCACAGTAAGCTTCACCTAAGATTCCCCCGATGTAGAGGTCGCCTCCTTTTCCTTGACCAGCCACGGTGGTTTCCATGGTTCCGTTCACCTGGCAGTTTTCTATCACGGCATTCCAAGCCCCGGCTATCAGTCCGGTAGCAGCTGCATATCCGCTTTCTGTCAGGTTCATGGTCACTTTCATCTGCAGGTTCTCTATGTTGCAGTCCTGAATCCGCATCACGTTTCCAGCATCCTGTTTGATGATGGCTGCTAGGGGAGCAATGTAGAGTGGAGCAGCATTTATATCGATGATGCAATCCTTTAGGGTGAGACGACAAATTTCCCCATTAGCCACGGAGCCGAACAGTGCTTTCATGTAAGGTTCTCCCGTGGTGAGATGCAGGTTCCGGATTTCATGTCCCTGACCGTCCAGCTTGCCTTTAAAAGCCTTGGTCCACCATTCACCATCGGCCATCTCGTAGCTGCCCTCGTACTCACCTATAGGTGTCCAGTCGGGGTATTCACTCAGGTCGATGTCATTATCCAGCACATACCATCCGTGCAGGTCGTTCCTCACCTCATAGAGCTGCTGGGCTGTAGAGATGTGGGTAGGTTCTGCCCAGCGTGCATAGAGGTGCATGGATTGGTTCACAGCCATGGAATCCAGGGGCACGGGAGGATAGTAGCCTCCGTTTTTGATACCGAAGAGCCATTCCTGTTCGGGTTGGCAGGCTTTATCGGTGTACCATCCTGCAAAACGGTATCCCTCTCGTTGAGGGAGAGGCTTATCGCTCAGGGCAATGATTCGTCCGGTGGTCACTTCCTTTTCTTGAAGGGCAGGAGCTCCCTCATAGTTCAGGTCGAAGACTACCTTGCATTTCTCTTGTGAAAAGCTAGGTGTAGCCATCAGCATGGCTGCAAGTATAAAGAATATTTTTTTCATGGGTTTAAATTACTTTAGTTTCATGGCTTCCAGAATAGGGGTAATCCACTTTCCTGTCTGCTCATCACGTATCATGAACGGTTCACGGTAGGCCCAGATATGGCTACTGAAGCCACGCTTCCTGGCTTGCTCCAGCATGAAGCCGATGTAGCGTGCACGGGATTCCGGTTCGCAGGTGTTTACACAACCGTATTCACCCATGTTCAGGGGGCGTCCGTTGCGTTTGCTCCACTGCTGACAGAAGTCCAGGTCGCTCAGTATCGGTGCTGTTTCTTCCGGAGTGCCCTTCCACACATTGTATTGACTTCCGTCGGCCTGGGCATAAGAGAGTCCGTTGTGTGTAAAGAGGTGAGGCAGATAGTAGTGGAACTGTACTATCAGGTTCCAGTCGTCCTTAGGCAGGTCCAGCAAGTTCAGGGTCCAGTGCTGGCCCAGGTTCGGTGTAGCTATAATCAGGGTACGTTCTGGGTTGGTCTTGCGCACGGTCTTGATCAGTCCTGCATACACCTCGTTCCACTTGTCGGCTCCCATCTGGGTGTTCGGCTCGTTCAGCAGGTCGAAGAAAACCTTGTCGTTAGGGTAGTCCTTATAGTGTTCTGCTATCTGCTGCCACAGGTAGTCCAGTCGCTCATAGTTCTCTTCCAGTGTCAGACTGTCCACTCCTTCAGCCATATTGATGTAAGGATAGTAGTGCACGTCGATGCTCACTGCCAGGTCATTTTTCAGACACTCATCCACCAGATGGTCCACTTTCTTAAAGAAGGCCTTGTCGATGGTGTAAGGTTTTTTGCCAGAGGCATGCTTGGACCAGCATACACCCAGACGGACACTGCGGAAGCCCACTTCAGCTATCGACTTGATTTCCTCGTCGGCTAGGGGAGCGTCACGCTCATAGCCCTGGTGAAGGTTGCCGTCCACCACTGCATTCAGGTTGATGCCGGCTCCCAGTATCTCATTCCGTTCAAAGGCCAGTTTCGCCTCTGCTGGGATTTCTATCTGCCGTGCAGTCTCTGCCAGGATGCTCTCTTTGTCTTTGGTCAGCTTCAGATAAGCGGCTGTCAGTTCTGTAGGGTTCGGGTCTATCTTCTCAGCCCGAGCCACCATACCCGGAGCACCGAAATTCAGGTTGATTTCCAGCGTTCCATCCTCGTTCAGGCGAAGCACACCTGCACCTCCCATTCCGTTAGAGCACTCTGTCAGGTCTATGGTAGCAGGGGTAGCACTTTCGTCCATCGCATACTTACCGGAAAAAGTGAAATTCGATGAAGCCTCACTTTTCAGTTGGAAGGTGGAGTCATCGTTCAGGGTAAACGTGAGCAAGCTCTTGTCTCGCATTCCATACCACTCGCCATGCAGGCTTGGTTTTTTCTCTGTGCAGCTGGTCAGGATAGCCAGCATGGAAAACAGCGTTGCAACAAAACTGATTCTTTTCATATCCATTTTTAGTTGTTCAAATTTCTGGTGCAAAGATAAGAAGGTAAGGATTATCCCACCAAAAATAGGGGATAGAAACCAGGAAAAGGGATTAAAATACCCTTTGAGGGATGATTTTCCTACCTCAAGGGATGAAATGAACCGTAAATTATCATTAACTTTGTCGGTGCTATGACACTGAAAAGGAAATACATCCGATTGGCACTGATTAATTCCGGGGTGATGGCTTTGATGAGTGTGGCCTTGCTGGGATTGCTTCGTTTCAGCATTCCAAACCTCACACTCTCCTTCATCTTGGGCAATGGCCTTTTGTGCTTCTTGTTCATGGTGCCTGTCTACTATCTATCCTTCATCCGTCACTGGAATGAAGGTCCGGTGCTTTCCGTACGTCGTCTTTACACCCCTCTCATGATTTGTCTGGTACTTCTTCTCCCGTCCCTTATCTACACTTCTGTGGCATTTGGTCATTACTGGAAAGAGTATTTCATTCATGAGGGTACACTGAATACCACCTCCATTTTGAACCATCTGGTGTTCTTAGTTGTTCCAGTGTTCGTGCTTCACGTCATCCAGATGCTGGCCATCAGTAATGAGCAGGAGATTATCATCAACAGAGCATTGCTGAATATCCCTAGTGTAAAAGGGAATTCCGAGACTCCAGCAGAGAGTGCTAAGCAAGAAGAAAAATCTTCTGTGAAGGCTGATGCAGTACTGACCCTGCACGGAAATACCAAGACGGATACCAGTTTGTCTGTAAACATCGGACAGCTCTATTATGTGGAGTCGGATGCCAACTATCTGCAAGTGGCATTGTTAGAGGATGGACAACTGGAAAAGAAATCCATCCGTATGACCTTGAAACAGTTTGAGGAAGCCACTCAGGACTTCCCCAAATTGATTCGTTGTCACCGTGCCTTCATCGTGAACATGAACCACGTAACTTATTTTGAAGGCTCTGCTTCTAAGGGTGAGCTGCATTTCGACCTCATAGCCGATGTGGTTCCTGTGTCCAGGACCTACGCTACGGCTATTTCCGAGAGCCTCCGCTGATTTCCATCCGGGAAAGTTTAACCGGTCCCATTAGTCCTGCAGGTCTGAGTTCAGAGGTAGGACCATAGAATGGAATAACAGTATAGCTGTTCTTTGTGGCACCAGGCTGTGCATCACCTATCAAGCGGTTTGGCCAGAGGTTTATTACCTTGATTTCCAGTGTATTTTTTCCTGGGTGAAGTTTTACGTTACCTTCTATTTTATAAGGAGCTTTCCATAGGAAACCCATTGATTCTCCGTTCACTAGGACTTCGGCCATTTCTCCCACAGCTCCCAGGTCTATGGAAACAGTCTGTGGTACCTCCTTCTTTCCCAGGGTAAAGGTATTGCGGTAAATGGTGGTTCCGGAGAAGTATTTTACCCTGGATTCTTCCTTTTCAGTGAGGGAGCACAAAGTCTCCCACTGACGTTCTCCTTCTGGAGCCTCAAGTCCTTCAAATGTCAGTGTCCAGGGCCCATCTAGATTTATCTCACCAGCTTTCTGCCATTCTGGGGAAACTATTTCCGTAAATGCAGGGTCGAAAACAATAAATACTGCCTGTCTGGCTTCCAGTTTCAAGGTGTTTTCCTTCAGCGTATGCGCTAAAAGTTTTCCCGTTTCTGGATTCCATACCTGTGCCACACCAGACGACTCCCGGAAGCTTACTAAAGCTTCTACTGGTTTATCGCTGAAATTGGCTACCCAGTAGATGTTTCGTTTTCCATCCTTCCTGTGCACATACCGCAGTTCAGAGGAAGCAGTATACTGGAAATCAGGTTGTAGAGTCAGTTGTTTCAGTCTAGCCTGAAGACTCCCTGTATAGACATTAGACCGTCCCGAATGCCAGATATCATCTACCAGTTTGCAGAATTCCTCCGGACTGTCTTTCAGACTGGCAGGACGTAGAGGCTCAAGCCCACAGAGCTGCACACCCTCCTGAACTAAAGCTGCAATTTTCCGCAGTACTTCTACACTCATCACCCGGTTTTTCTTTTCTAGCACTAGGATACTATAGCTCATTCCAGAGGCAGTAACTAGCTTCCCTTCCTCTGCTGAAACCTGATTTAGAAGGGCATGTGGACTGGCAAAGTCGTAGGCAAATCCCTCTGGAACCTGAGGCAGTTCTTGCCCGTAAAGCCCCGTAATGTTGGTATCTTCTCCATAGTACCAGAGAATATCCGCTACTGCCTGACCTCTCTGGAGCATATAGCTGCTTCTAGCCAGATAATCTGTCCAGTAGTGTGCCTGCTCTGCCCAGGTCTCGTGTCTGCTGAACCACTGACCGAAGATCATCAGCCCAAGTCCCGGACGCAAGTTGTCCTGTGGCTGATGCGGACTTTCATGGATGACAAAACGGTTCAGACCGCAGGAAAGAGCCAAATCGGCCGTAGCTTTCAGGTTGCCTGGATAGTAGACGTAGGCACCTCCTAATCCGTTAGCAGTAAAAGATTCTGCTGCTACCAGTTTCTGTCCGTACAGATGGGCTGTAGATGCTGACTCACGGATATCGGCTTCTGCCATCCCTGTAGCCCCGGTCCAGATGGCCGACATCGGGATGGCTGCCGTACGTTTCAGGTCCATACCATCGCCCACATACAATCGCCCTCCCTCGTGTGATTCGGTATAGCGACCTTTCAAACCGTGTGCCTTGCACAGTTCATTCAGGGCATCATAGTTCCGTGCAAACAGTTCACCCAACATTTGCCTCCAGTCGAAGAGGAAACGCTCACTCTCTTCCGCACTGCACACTATTTCTCCTGTCAGCACAGGAAGCCAAGGAATCAGGTCGTATCCTTTGTCTTTTTTAAATTCCTGAGGCAGCAGGGGAGTCCAGGTCATGGTTCCAGCCTCGTAACTGTCTGTGAGTAAGTAATCTGCGGGCCTTCCACCAGCATCATTATACATATTAAGGTATGTGTGGAAATAATCGGCCCAGGCTTGTGCATCCAGTTTATCCACTTCCAGACCGGTAGCCTCGTTTGGGGCAGGATGGTTCATCTTTCCTATGAGTGAGGCCCCAAAGCGATAGATGCGCCATTTTCCTTCAGGAACTTTCCAAGTGAGCACCCCATCTTTTACCTGTGGGGTGAGGTCTACCACTGTTTGAATGGCGTTCTTCCCAGCAGGGGTATCCTGTCCCAGCAGGTCGTTAGGGGCAGAAAATCCTGCCTTTTCCTGAGCCCTATGTATTTTTCCCACCGTGTGCAGCACCCATTCATGGATACGGGTACCTGTAGGTTCCACTACGGGTACACCGAAGGCTGCATAGCTGGTATCTGCCACGGGATTTACTATCATGAGTCGGAAGTATTTGGCCGTGGTCGTAGGTATGCTGATGGTCTGCTCTGAAACCCCACAAGAAGGAATGTGGCATACATTTTCCCAGTGCTCTCCATCGGTACTGGAAAGCAAGTAGTTCTGAAAACTAGCCTGCTGAGCAAAGTCGTCCCGTACTTCTCCTCCAGCCAGGGTGAGTGCGCTCACCGTTACAGGAGCAGGGAAACTATATTGAATCCAGGAATGCGTACCTGAAGGATTCTTAGGCAGTTCTGCACCATCGTTCAAGTCTCCGTTGGAGAGTAGGGACACCGTGAATTCACCACCCGATGAAGAAACCGTAGCCCCCAGTTCCTCCAAACTTTTCTCCGCTTCTGGAAGACGCACTGCCACTACGGCTATATCTTGGTACCAGTGGGGCAACGCCTGGAATACCGCATTGTACTCCCCAGCATCCTGGTTCTGGTATCTGCCAATGGTTTTATAAGGTTCAGGAAGTTGGATTTTACGGATTTTCTTACCACTACCTGTTACTTCCATCTTTCTCCAGTTGAGTTTCTTCATGGACTGCTCCGGACGTACCCAAGGGCCTCCGGTAGAGCTCCATCCAGGGGCAGAGGCTATGGTCACTTCCATCCCCAGTGAATCGGCCAATTGCAGCGCATATCGGAAATCATCTTTCCATTCCTGCTGCATGTAAGGCACCTTTTCCTGCACCGGCTGTACCATCTGCATCATGGCTCCACCGGCATCAAACTGGTGGAATCCACCTATACCACTACGGCTCATCCATTCCAGGTCGGCCTTGATACCTTTTCGGGAAATGTTCCCGTCTATCCAGTGCCACCACACCTGAGGGCGTGCGTCCTGTGGGGGCTGTACGAAATCTGCTTCCTGTGCCATAGAAGTAAAGCACAGGAAGCAGATAAACATTGTCAAACCAATTCTTTTTTTCATACACGTTCCGTTATTATTTACGAATGCAAAGATAGAATCCTCGGAACGTTCTTCCAAACATGAGGGATAGACTACTATCGGAAGGGATAAAAACCCGTGCAGAGGTTTAATCTGCAAAAGTCATTTCATCCAGCAGCCAGTTGGCATGACCTATCTTCTCTACCACGAACAGCAGGTAACGGATGTCCAGGGAGATGTTTCGGCAGAAGTCTGGGTCAAAAGCCAAGTCGCTCATGGTACCCTCCCACACACGGTCGAAGTTGATACCTATCAATTGTCCATCGGCATTCAGCACCGGACTTCCGGAGTTACCACCAGAGGTGTGGTTGGTAGCCAGGAAGCATACGGGCTGGTCATCGTGTCCACCTTCTGCGTAGATGTCGCGCAGGGTCTGCGGAATGTTATAGTCGAAGATGTCCGGATTATCCTTCTCAATGATACCCTGGAGGGTGGAGACAGGGGAGTAGTAGATGGCATCGGATGGCTTGTATCCTGCCACCTGACCGTAAGACACACGCAGGGTGCGGTTGGCATCTGGGTAGAAATCCTTGTTGGGCTCAAACTCCATCTGAGCCTTCATGTAGCGTCGGTTGGCCAGACTGATTTGCTGTCCCAGCCGACTTACCACAGGCTGCAGATCCTTCCGGTACCACTGGTTGTAAGCCTTGTACATCTCATACGCTGGGTCGGCCTCCAGCTTCGGCAGGTCGGCCTTGGTCAGTTTCAGCACCTTAGCCTTGTCTGTGAAGACAGAGCGAGCGAAGACATCGTTTCTCCATGCCTCCAGACTACCGTACTGTGCCAGTTTCTGAGCATGATAAGCAGGCTTGAAATCGGCAGAAAGCTGCTTGTCGAAAGCTCCCATCATAGCCACGAACGCTTCCTCGTCGATAGGCTGATAGTAGTCCTTGAAGAATGCCTCAGTCAAAGCGTCCACAGGGCGACCTTGCTCCAGGGTAGCGTAGATTCGACTAGCAAAAGCCAGCAGCTCTATGGTAGAAACGGTTTCGTTGTAGTACTCCTGAGCACGGAAGTATGGGTTTCGCTGCTCATAGAGGGCAGAAATCTCCTCCAGCAGCCCCTTGTACTCGTTGTTCTCAGCCCACTTACGGAACCTTGCCTCAAATTCCTGCTTAGACTCCACGGTCTTTCTGCGTGCCAGACCCTTTGCCTCACCCTGCCATTTCTTCCAAGCATTGGATACATTGGCATTCTTGGAAGAATACTGGATACGCACCGCCTGATCCTGACTCATGTACTTTTTCTGGATGTCCAGACGCATGGTACGCAGGGCTATCTTCTCGGGGTCGGAAACCTCACCGGTATAGCGCACTTCGTCGGAAGTGACGTATTCCTTGGTGGTTCCCGGACAACCGTACACCAGGGTGAAATCGCCCTCTTTCACACCCTTGCGGGAGATGGTGAAGTAGCGTTTTGGCTTGTAAGGTACGTTGTCCTTGGAGTATTCAGCAGGCTCATTATTCTTGTCCGCATAGATACGGAAGATGGAGAAGTCGCCTGTATGACGAGGCCACATCCAGTTGTCCGTATCCCCACCGAACTTACCGATGGAAGAAGGAGGAGCACCCACCAGACGCACGTCGGAGTAAATCTTATACACGAAGAGGAAGTACTGGTTGGCATAGTACAGTCCCTCCACGGTAGAACGGATACCCTTAGCTGGGTTGTTGATAGACTCCGTCAGGATTCTGGAGTTAGCCTGTACCACAGAGTCACGCTGTCCGTTGGTCATAGAAGGCTTGTAGCCCTTCAGCACCCGCTCCGTAACATCCTCCATACTCTGCAGGAAGCTCACGGTCAGTCCTGGGTTAGGCAGTTCCTCAGCCCGGCTCATCGCCCAGAAACCATCTTTCAGGTAGTCGTGCTCCACCGTACTGTGCTGCTGAATCTGACCGTAGCCACAGTGGTGGTTCGTAAAGAGCAGACCATCAGGAGAGACCACCTCACCGGTGCATCCTCCACCGAAGCGCACCACGGCATCTTTCAGCGAAGCCTGGTTCACACTGTAGATATCCTCGGCTGTGAGGCGGCAGCCCTTAGCCCTCATATCTGCTATACGACTAGAGATGAGCAGTGGAAGCCACATGCCCTCGTCCGCCCTGACTGGCACCAGTGCCGTGAGCAGCACTAGAAAGAGTAGAAATGATTTTTTCATATCGTTGGTATTAAATTTGTCTTTGCTTAACGAAATGTAAAGTTATTAAAACTTTCGCACATCACCAAATTTTCGGTAGTGTTTAATGGGCTCTGCTTCCCGGAGTATCCCAGTACAGGTAAAAGGAAACCAGCACCTCCGTATCTACCTGCTAGATCCAGGCATTGTGATACAAGAAGTGCTGGTCCACTAAATGTAGTCTTATTTACACTCGTTCAGAATATCTACAATCTCATCGGGGGTGAGTTTCCTACAGCATCCAGGGGTGATGATGGTGCTATTGGCTATGGCACGGACGGTCTCATCGTCCAGGGTGATGCCCATTTCAGAGAAAGTAGTGGGTAGACCTACCTCGTAGATTAGTTCTGCCAGGTAGTTGATGGCATCCTCAGCATCTTGCACCAGCCAGACCTCCTGTGCCCAGCGGTTGAACTTTTCTATTGCATTTTTATAGATGTGACGGTAGAGTACCGGATGCAGCACAGCCAGACCCTGACCGTGATTACAGTCCGTATAAGCACCTAGCTGATGCTCTATCATGTGACATTGGAAGTCGGTTACCTTGCCCAGTTTCAGGATGCCGTTTTCTCCCATAGCCGAAGCCCACATCAGTTCAGAACGGGCAAAGTCGTCCTCGGGATTATCGGCTATTCTGCGCAGGTTTCTGATGGTGTTTCGCTGCACAGCCTCATTAATCTCGTCGCTCAGTGTCACCTCATCGGGTCTACCGAAGTAGGTTTCCATGCAGTGGGAGAGTGTATCGAAGGCACCACTGATGACCTGTTTCAACGGAACCGTCTTGGTCAGGTCGGGGTCCAGGATACAGAACTGGGCAAAAGCACCCCACATGGCACCCTTCACCTTCTTATCCTCATCGGTAATCACCGCTCCATTGTTCTGCTCGGAGCCCGTACCACTGGCAGTCACCACCACCCCCAGAGGGATAGGCTGTTCTCCAGTTGCCACAATCTTGCAACAGTCGGAAACTGAACCACCACCCACAGCTAAGATAAGGTCGGCCTTTATCTCCCTGGCCAGTTTCTGCCCCTCCTGCACCTTCTTCAAGGTAGGATTAGGCATGATACCAGCAAAGTCGGTCACCGTCTTTCCTTCCTCCGAGAGAATGCAGAGGATGCGGTCGTACAGTCCTGTGCGCTTCAGTGAGCCACCCCCATAGGCCAGCATCACGTTCTTACCATATTTCTTCAGTTCGCTGCGGAGGCTTTCCTCGAAGCACCCCTCGCCAAAGTGAACCCGGACAGGGAATTCGTAGTTAAATCTATTCATGAATCTTTATTTTTTAACAGGCTCTATTTTATCATATTCTTCTTTCGATAACATATCAAACCACTCCACACATGGTTTGTCGTACCCTTCCGCTCTGGGTCCATCCAGTTTTGAGTAGGATCATAATCCCCTGGAATAGCATCGGTTATGTGTCCACCAGAAGCGAATATACCTTGTTTCTCTATGACCAAGCCCTGAGGCTCCTGTGTCTGTTGCCCATTAGTGCAGGCTGCTAAAGCAATGGCTGCTACAGCCAGTGCGCTGAAAAGATTCAATTTTTTCATATTATCACTCATGTATTAAACTTTGCTGCAAAGATAGGCTGAAATCCTAAGGGTTTTTTAATACAAAATTCCGTGATTATTACAATTTTTGAAGAAAAAGCCGTTTTTCCTTAAAAAAAGATAAATAGTAGTATAAAAGAAACCCACCTTGCACTAAAAATGGCAGGGGGGCTATCGTGATTTTAAAGAAATGTCCGTGTTACTCCCTCAAGTCCGATGGCTTTACACCCAGGTATTTCTGCACATAACGGCAGAAGTAGCTGGTAGAGGAGAAGTTGTACGCATCGGCCAGGGCTGCCAGGGTTTGCTTCCTGTTTCGCAGCTGCCTACTGATGTCCAGAATGGTGTATCGGTTAATCCAGTAGTTGGCTGGGAATCCGCTGACCTTCTTGCAGACTTCCGACAGATATTTCGGGGTCACAAAGAGCTTGTCGGCATAGTACGTCAGTTCCCGGTTCTTTTTGTAGTCGCCCCTGTTCAGCAGAGCCATGAACCGCTCCATAAGGTCGGCATACTGTGAGGTAATCTTCACATTGCCGTGAAGGGTGGCATGGAAGTCGAAGAAGTCGATGATCATGCGCTGAACGGCATTGATCAAGGCATCCCGTTGGAAATTGTGCGTAGTCAGTTCCAGACGCCTCTTGATGTAGTCGAAGTCCAGGGCACACACCTTTTGCTGTTCCGGTGTAAGATGCAGGATAGGGTCATTGAAAAGAGACACGGAACCCTTCATGCCATAGTTGGTCTGCGGGGTAGCTATCTCAATGAATTCCGGTGTTACAAAAACCACATCCGCCAGAAAATCCTCGCTTTCACTTACTTGCGAAACCAGGTTTCCATGTCGCAGAATCAGGCATTCACCAGCCTTCAGGCTATACTCCTTATTGTTATAGGTGAAGTCGCACTGGCCTTTATGACAATAGGCATGGCACAGGTATCCGGTTACCTCTCCTTGGCCTATACCCGTAAGCGTGTTTGTGGCTATGATATCCCTACGCTCGTCCATCGTTTTTAAGCATCCGCAAAGACTTTTCCGTCCTCCAGCTTCACCTGCAGCTTGGTATATTCACAGTGGAAATCGTGCTGCAGACGGTCCAGGTAGCGTGCACTTTCCCACTTGCACATAGGCAGATCATGCAGCAGGTAGTTTCCGCACGTATCCGGAGTGGTAGCAGGAACTTCGGTCTGCGTCAGAATCCACTGCAGGCACTCTATGGTGAGGTCTCGCATATCCTCCACGGTGTAGTTCCCGGTCATGATGATGTACATCCCTGTGAGGCAGCCCATCGGCCCCACATACACCACATCGTCCTGAACCTTACTGTTCCGGAACCAGGTAGCCATGAGATGCTCCATACTGTGCATGGCCGAGGGAGCCACGGCAGGTTCCTTGTTCGGTTCCGTGATGCGCAGGTCGAACGTGGTGAACCCTTTGTCTATACGAGATACATAAATGCCCGGTTTCAGGCAAGTGTGGTCTATGGTAAAACTTTGAATTACTTCCATATATAGTCAAATAAACGATTATGATACAAAGATAAACAATTTATCGTTCTACACCAAATTATAATTATTCTTCTTCCGGTAGATATTTTCTTAAACTCAAGATTTTTTCCTTCCTGCTCTCATCTATCATGAAGCACTGACGGGAGTCTATCATCGCCAGATTTTCCCGGCTAATCTTCTCGAAAGCATCCTTCAGTCGGGTATGACCGAAGACTTGGAACACCTGGTTCAGTCCGTAATCCCGGGGGGCCTTAGAAGTATCGTGCTCATCGATGTCGGCCCAGAGGATACTCCCTGTTTCTTCCCCGAACCACGCGCGGTTTTTCCCTATTACTGACAGCAGTTTCTGACCCTCTCCCTCATCATCCAGCTGGTTGATTTTCCGAATGATTTCCGGGTCTTTCAGGGAAACTTTTTTCTCCGGAAGTTTCCAGAGTTCCGTATTCACCTTGTGGAGCCAATACTGGGTTATTCCTGCGTGAGTGAACACATAAGTGGTACCTTTAACCACCTCCAGATGAGCCAGTTGGAAAAGTTTGTTGTTCTTCTGGAAGAACTCATGATATTCCTCCCAGTTCTCCTCATCCATGCGCGTTCCCCCGGCCCATTTCTTAAAGATAGTGGAGCAGTAGTGCTGGTCGTGATTCCCCTTTAGCAGAACCACTTTTTCCGGGTTTTCCCGTTTCAGCTGGACTATCTCCTGCAGGTTCTGGAAGATGTCATCGGCTATATCCTTTTCCAGGTGATAGTACGGGTCCAGGTAATCGCCCAGGAAGACTATTCTGTCCACTTCGTTCAGAAGTTTAGCCACAGGCTCCTTCCAGAAGAGCCGTCCGTGCACATCTGGTATCACTAAGATTTTCTTAGGTGTTTTATTTCCCGTCAAGCGATGAAAGTTCAGCTTCATATTGCAAAGATATTATTTCAGTATCTTTTACCGTCTGATGCAGTATGTGCAAAATTTGCACATACTGCACTCTTATTAAGGAACTCTGCGGTACTATTTCTTATTTCTCTTCGTTTGGGCATATTTCTTATAACGTTTTCATTTTCGTTTATTTTACAAAGTTACGAAAAACGAGAGAAATGCAAAAAGGAAAGCTAGCTTTTCTTTTTCATTTCCGAATGCTAAGTAACTTATCCAAAGATTTTGAGTGAAAAAAACCAGCCCCGAAGCTTAACTCCGAGGCTGGCAGGATATCTTCTAGAGAGGGAGAAATTACTTCACCTGGCTCAGTTCTGCAGCCATAGCCTTCATGGTTTCGGTATAGTTGCTGAAACCCGTGGCATCGGTATCAATCTCAAACTCAGTGACCTTATACATGCAGACGGTCTCAGCAGCATTACTATCGGTAACGGTGATGTCGGCCCACACCTTGTACTTTCCACCAGAGACTACAAACTTGGTGAACTCCACGTACATGGAGAAGGCAGCCACAGAGTCCTCCTTAATCATTCTCTTGCCCTGAGTAGCCTCGTTGAAACCGTTCATGAAGAACTTCCGGCCCTCCTGGGTATAAGCGTCGTACTGGCTAGCCCATTCCGTTTTCACGGACTTACCATCTTCCAGTTTCGCATAATCCAAATTAAAAACTACCCCAATTTTTCCTCCGTCGTTCAGGTAGGTGGCCTTTCCTTGAGAAAGCTCTATCCCAGTGGCAGAAGCCATGAGAGAAAATAAGGCCATGCATAGTGTTAAACAGAATTTTTTCATAACTATATAAATTTTTTGTCCTACATTTGCAAAAGTAATCATAAATTCCGAAACAACCAAAAGATATGATACCTGGAAATAGTCAAATCCTTACTTGCCCGTTTTGCGGAGGGGAGAAAGAAATCCTGTCCCTGATTTCCGGAAACACCTTTGGGGCAGAACTGTGGTCGGACAACAAGCGCATTGCCCGCATGATGCCGGAAATCTCCTTCGTGCAGAAATGTCCGCATTGCGGGAAGTATTTCGTGAAGAGCAGGCAGGAGGTGAGGTATGCCGAAGATTCTCACAGTTTCGATACCGGAATGCTCACTTTCCCGGAATGGAAGGAGGCTTTCTCGCAACTTTCAGCAGAGGGATTCCTGAACCAGAAGGAGGAATCTTATGTGCGCATGATGCTGCATCAGGCTTATAACGACTTCTATTTCAGGAGCCAGGATAGAAAGGCCATTCTGGACGAAGACCGGGAACTCTTTCATGAGAATGCACTTTGGCTGATAGAGAACCTAATTACCGATGCCGTGATGAAAGCCGAGTTCTACCGACAGATAGGGGAGATGGAGGCTGCCAGACGCACCCTAGATGCCGTGGTTCCGAAGAATGATTTCGTGGAGGATTTAGTTTCCTCCATCCGGGAACGACTGGATGCGAATGATTCCGAGGTGTTTCAGATTCATTAGTCTCTCCAAGGGTTCCCCCCACGGGGCCCCCCCTGGAGACCTGACGCTTGAACAAAATTAAATCCTAACTTTATGAAACTTGCAAAATCACTCTTTACCATACTGATGATAAGCCTTTGGGCCGAAGCCAGCGCCTTAGACCTCACTACCGCAGAACTGAACGTTCCTGCCGATGGCAAAACTCTCTGTACTGCTCAGCTGCAGGAAGCCATAGACCGTATCTCTGCACAAGGGGGAGGGCGACTCACCTTTACTCCGGGAAGTTACCTGTCTGGCGGACTCATGCTGCGCTCTGGAGTGGAGTTGTATCTGGAAAAGGATGCTACGCTGTTGGGCAGCACAGATCCCAGACATTATGCACTCCCCAGTGGGGTGAAGGCTCCCGATAATCCCGACAAGGTTACCACTTATGCCCTGATAGCAGCCAGTGGAGTGCATCAAGTGAAACTGGGAGGACAAGGCACCATCGACGGACAAGGGCTCCAGTTGGCACTTACCATCGACAGCCTTCATCACACCGGTGAACTCATAGACCCCATCTATAATGTACGCCGTATGCGCCCTAACACACGCCCCAGCTTGTTCTTCTTCTACCAGTGCCAACAGGTGCGTGTAGACAGCCTACACCTCAGGAACAGTGCCGGATGGGGGCTCTCCTTCGAGTGCTGTGAAGACCTCACGCTGAGCGGACTGGATGTGTTGAACCGTGCCTATTGGAATAATGACGGGATAGATGTGACCGACTGCCGCAGGGTGCTCATCCAGGATTGCAAAATCAATGCTGCCGACGATGGCATCTGCCTGAAGAGCGATTATGCCGACCGCTGCAATTACGATGTAGAGATAGCCCGATGTGACATCCGAAGTAGTGCCTCGGCTGTAAAGTTCGGCACAGCCTCCTGGGGCGGATTCCGACGGATTCACGTGCACGACATCAAGGTAAGCGACACCTTCCGATCTGCCATAGCCATAGAGAGTGTAGACGGAGGCGTGATAGACAGTGTGCTGGTGGAGCGCATAGAGGCCCAGAACACAGGAAATGCCATCTTCCTGCGCTTGGGACAACGAAATGGAGACCGGAAAGGCGTGCTCAGGAACGTCACCATCCGGAACCAGAAGTGCCAGGTACCCTTCGGTCGCCCCGATGAGGCATACGACCTTCGAGGCCCAGAGGTGGATTTCTTCCATAATCCCTTCCCCAGCAGCATCTGCGGCATTCCCGGAAACAGCATTGAGAACGTGGTGATAGAGAACGTGGACATCAGTTATCCCGGACGCGCCACAAAAGGAATGGCCTACATGCCCCTTTGGCGACTGGACGATGTCCTGGAGCGGGTAGAGAAGTACCCGGAGTTCTCCATGTTCGGGGAACTACCATCCTGGGGCTTCTACGTACGTCATGTGAAAGGCATCACCTTCCGAAGGGTTCAGCTTTCACTTCGTGACACCGATTTCAGACCCGCTTTCGTCTTCGATGATGTGACGGACCTCACCATGGAGATGGTCTATCCTGCCGATGATTTGTTCACGAAAGAATAAACATCCCCCTGGAGAAATAACTCCGGTGGCAGACTCTGGAAATGACGGGTACTATACACTTGAACGGTGAACAGCAAGCACAGCAGAATACCTACCTTATAAGGACCAGTGAGGTCATCCATTCCGAACAGGAGCCTGGAAACCGGGGTTACGATGATGGGGGAGATGAACTGGAGCGACTGCGTGAAGAGCTGAATCCTAAAGTAAAACACATGAACGATGTTTTAGCTCAAGTGAAGCGAGTATTTGCCGAAAAGAAGAAAGTCCTGAAGGACTTCTACCCCCAGGAAAGCTGGGAAAAATACGGCATTCACGATAAACGCTAAGGCTTCTCCCACTGGGATTTTCCGGTGGGAGAAATTGTATAGAACGTAATCCAGTTGGTACAATAATCGTGGGCATGCGGATGCAGCTCCACCACCTTTCCACGGTCCCGGTACCACGCATGGTTCCATCCTCTGCCCATATCCAGGTAAAGAGCCTCGGAAACACCCAGTTCCAGGAGTGCCTCTTTAAAGTCACCCAGGGAAAGCACACCTTCCGATTCCACCACGCACAGTTTCCCATCCTCATTACACAGCGCACGATATTGATTTTCACCGCTGTCTTTCCTCATGGTTTCCAGACGCTTCCCCTTATAAATGAGCAGTTCCTGACCGAAAGCAGCCCCTCCGTTCTGGGCAGCCTCGTTCAGCTTCTTCGCATAATCCCTAGGACAGAATTCCCATTTCTTTCCATAATAAATGAAAGCCCCCGTGTTCCAATCGCATGGATACCCTTTGTAGAGCTTTCCACCGGACACATGGTCCCCCGCTATATTCTTGTGCTGGAATTCCTTCAGCAGCTCCCCCGTATAAGCCGCTTCTGCCACCAGAATCACCCGCTTATCTTCCTTCCCTGGCATTTCCCCACACACCAGGTCTATAGAGTCAAACAGAGGGTATAGCACCGTTAATCCCAAGGTGTCCTTTCTGATTACTTCCTGTTTCATTTCCTCCTGAGGTTCCGATGGGGGAGTGGAATGCTCGTTCTTTGCTGTGCAGGAGATGAGGGTTCCTGTAAGCAGAATGAATAGGAAAGTCTGGAATTTGTTGGGGAATTTCATGATAAAGGCGTTTGGTGTGTTTACAAATTTTTAGTTTATATTTACAGCATGAAGAAAATTCTTCTTAATTCATTGTCAATCTTAGATATATGCTATTTCTTAGCTGCAATTTTTAATGCTTGTACTTTCGATTTTGATTGAAAATCGAAAGTAGCACTTTGGATTTTAAATGAAAATCACAAGTAAAGATAGTGGTTTTTTCTAAATATGACTATGGAATTGTCAATATTTTTACTGAAAGAGCGTGAAACAAATTCTGCCAGCCTTGATTACTCAATGACTGGCAGAAAACTTACATGTTCATCTCCTCACGGAGAAATCAACCTATAGTGTGCAACTACTACTTCTTTGCTAGTTTGGAACCTAGATCTCTCATCATCTCCGTATAACTATCGAAAAGACTAAAATCACGTCCTCCCTCAAATTCTGTTACCTTATATGTGCAGACAGTCTCACCGGTTTTATTGTCCGTTACAGTGATATTAGCCCATACTTTGTGCTTGTGCCCTGGAACCAGACTCATTACACTGTAGAACTTGTCAAAGTTGGTGAATTCCACGTTCATGGTATAATCAGCAGTTGAGTTTTCAGCAGACAAATTCACATTCTTGCTTGACTTATTGAAACCATCGATAAAGAACTGTTCACCTTCCTGCTTGTAGGACTCAAACTGTTCTGCCCATTCATCCTTCACTGATGATCCACGGTCCCATTTCGCATTGTCCCAATTAAAGACCACTGTCATGGTTCCTTCACTTTTCAGGTAAGAAGTCTTACCTTGAGTAACCTTGATATCACTTGCTGAAGCTAGCAAGGCAAACAAGGTCATGAACAGCGTTAAACTGAATTTTTTCATAGATGCAAGATGTTAGAATTCAATACCCACTTTAGCATAATATCCCCAGCAGTCTATAGTTCCTCCATATCTGCCTTCAGCCTGGAAAAGCTCATAGCCTAGGCTGACGCTGAACTTATTGAAACGGCAACCAGCACCCGCACTACCATAAGCACCCTTAGCATCAGCAGGACTGTAACCACCCTTTACATCCACAAACGGACTGATTCTACCATTAATGAAATCAGCTCTGAAATTAGCAAAGATAGGAATAGCAAACACTTCGCTGTCCATATAATAGGCACCACCTACGCCACCACCTACATAGATGTAAGGGTTAAACCGATAACCAAATGATGCAGTAAGCACAGGACGGTCTTCCTGATAATCTCCGGTTCCTATGGAGTAACCAGCCTCCAGAATGACACTGAAACCCTTCTTCAGTACATTAGAAACCTCAATCTCTTCCTTTTGAGTATCTGCAGCAGGTCTACCCATATTGGTAAACTGTGCATTTGCAGTGGCACTTACCAGCAGTGCACCCAGTAAAAATAAAGTCTTGAACTTTTTCATAATGTGTAATTATTAGTTTGATTATTTTAGATTGAAATTCATGCGCCATATATTAGCCGTAGCCTTAGCACTGCCTCTTTGAGAGACAAAGTAGATGTACTTTCCATCCAGGCTCCACACAGGGCTCACATCGTTTGCTGCATGATGTGTGAGCTGGGTAAGCTGAGTACCATCCATCTTACATACATAAATATCTGTATTAGGATAAGAGAAATTAGGGGTGTGGATGATGGATTTACCCACCAGGAGCATCCATTCCCCATCAGGAGAGACCGATGGAGTAGTGAAGCTGCTATCAGGGCTAGAGAGGATACATTCCTCCACTCCTGTAGTGTAATTCACCCTCCAAATCTCACACCTACCACTGGCAGATTTTCGGGTACAAAGAATGGATTTTCCATCATTCATGGGGTAGGGATTAAATCCACCCGTATAGCTGGAAACAGAGTTGTCGTTTAGATTAAAGCCCCATATACTCAGGTTCACTCCTTCCTGACGAGCAAAGAAAATCTGCTGCATATCAGGAGAGTAGGTAGGGGTGTAGTCTTGTGCGTTCTCCGTAATCTGCCGGCATACAAATCCCGTCTTGGCATCGGTAGTAAAGATTCGGTTCATCTCTCCCTGTTGTTCAGAGAAACAGATTTTGCTTCCATCGGGAGAAAAGGAAAAATCCAGCACCAGTTGCCTGTTGGTCCGTTGTCTGGCAGACTCACCACTGTCCAGATTTCTCACAAACACATTGGATGTATTGTTCTTATAGGCTAGAAACCCCAGTTCCTGAGAAGGAGAGATGCTGATTACTCTACCCGTCCACCATTCTAGTTCTTTCCCATTACGTCGCACTTCTGGCATACATATCTGGTCATCGTCTTTGGAAATCTTTACCAGATTCAGACCCTCTTCTGCATCTACAGAGACTACAGAATAATCCACTTGTTGGGCATTAAGGGTGAGTGCTGAACCTAGTAAAAGAGAGGTCAAAAATATCTTTTTCATGTTATTTTATGTGTATTTAGATTTTACTTGCAATGAATTCTTTCTTAGCGAAATTATAATTTATTTTTAGTTTCCTCATCTGAATTTCCAGTTAATATGTTCTTAGTTTTACGAATTTAACCCCACAGGTTAAAAGTTAACCTGAGCGAAGGTTCCTTACTTCAGTTTCTCTACTTGAATAACCTTACCACAGTAGGGACAGTTGAAGCTATTGAACCCCATCTGATCCTTCTCATGATAACCATCTATCAGAGCTGCTACAGGAACCTGAAGTGCATCAGCAAACTTTGACAAACCAGACAGGGTGATGTTCTTTCTCTCGTTTACCACCTCGCTTACGTACTGGGGTGATACGTGCATTCTCTCAGCCAGTTCCTGGGTGCTCAGGTTCTGGTCTTTCATAATCTTGTCTATTCTCAGCATGATTTTTCTCGTATAATATTATATAAGGTATATTGATTGTGCCTCCGTTTAGAATTCTCTCTTTCTCCTGTGCTGTAAGAAGTTTAAAATTCCATCTTTTCTTGCGAAAGTAACAATAATTTTGCAGTACTTTAAAACTTTTCTCAGTGTTTGGTGTTTTAGTATTTACGAATTTAACCTGTGGGGTTAAAACCTCAACCAATCAATCCTTTCCTGTCCGTGGAAAAGGGGAGCTTTTAAGCCCCCTTTCTGCTGTAGATGCATCGGAGATTATAGTCCAGGATCACCTTGTTGTGGTAAAGGAAGTCATTCCCCAGCAGACCTGCTATAGGAGCATCTTCCTCTATCACGCAGAGGTAGTCCTGCTTAGATACCACCAGGAACTTCATCTCATGGTCTATGATTGCTGTATCATCGTTTGCATCCATGGTGATGAGGCCGATAGAAACCTCCTTCATCTCTGCCAAGTTTCCACTCCGGTCCACTCCTTGAACCATGTAGTAGTCTGTCACCTCGGAGCTCTTAAAGCCACTGGACTCTATACAGTGCTGCGTGATGGTACTATGGTTGCACCCAGAATCAGCCACCATCAGGAAGCAGTTGTCCTTGTCCTTCGCTATCCCCAGGAGGGAGATGCCCAGACGGTCCAATCCGTAGTCCAGAGGAAAACGGAACTGGCACTCCTCTGCAGAAGGCACATCTTCCCGGACAGGAGAGTGGAGGGAGAGGGTAGCATAGTCCATCACCAGGTTATGCTTCTTCAGGAAGCCAGACCCCAGGATTCCTATCACACGTTCCCCATTCAGGATGTAATGCGTGATGTCGAAGTCTTTATGGAACGCAAATCTCTCCATGAAACTGCATTCACCGATGTTGAAAGACAGGTTGTAGTTGTCGCAATCCTTCAGATCACCTATTCCTTGGATAGTCTGATGCACATCGTCTGCCAAGTTATCTAGGTTCAGGAACTCCCTCATGGAGAAGCTCACCAGATTGTCAGTAGAACCCGTATCCACCACAAAGTAACCCTCGTAGTCCCCCTTACGGGTGTGAAGGGTAGCCTCTACCAGTGGAAAACCAGTGTTCTCAAAGTTCACGAAGTTCATGTTCAGTTTCATTTCCATTGCCTTTTCCATTGTCTTTTCCATAGTCCGTTTATTTTTTTGTTTACGTTGCAAAAGTAGGGTGGGAGTGCGAACTGGATGTTCGCGGGTTCAAAAACTTTTTTCTTTGTCTTTAAATAAAATAGGTGGGAAAATTGGATGATTTTTTTCTTTATTCACGAACATACAGTTCGTAAGAATTTTATATCTTTGCCGATGAGAAAAAAGAGAAGATATGCCTACGAATAAGAACGCCTTTATACGCTACAAATATCTAGACAAACTCTTGTCGGACCATCATCATTATTATGATATCAATGACTTGACTAAAAAGGTAAATGAGATGATGGAACGGGACCAACTTGATTTGGATGTAGTCCGTAGAACCATCGAAAAAGATTTGCTGGCACTGCGGCTTGTACCCTTTAGTGCACCAATAGAATCTGTCAGAAAATTTGGAAAGAAAATCTATAGGTATTCCGATTCATCTTTTTCTATCTTCACTCAAGAACTGACTCGTGAGGAACGAAATCTTTTACGGGAAGTACTTAGTACCATTGGACAGTTTGATGGTTTGGACAACTTTACATGGCTGGAGAGTTTCAAGTCTGGCCTGGGGTTGGAAGAACGAAGACAAATCATCAGCTTCAGCAACAATCCTTATCTAAAGAACTCAAACCTCTTAGGTACCCTATTTGATTGTATATCTAATGAGGTGGTTATCCGTTTGTCTTATCATACCTTTTCCAATACAGCTGTTCGTAGCATAGTATTTCATCCCTATCTACTCAAGCAGTACAATGACCGTTGGTTCCTACTTGGTGCTGTGGATGAGGACAATAAAGTTCTTAATTTTGCTCTAGATAGAATAGATCAGGTGGAGCCACTTCCTACATGGACGTACAGACCCTGTCCAGAAGACCTGATGGAGCGTTTCGAGGATATAGTGGGAGTGACCTACTTTGAAAATTACCCAATAGAGCATATTCTGTTTTGGGTAAGCGATTTTTCAAAAAACTACATTGAAACTAAACCCATTCATGGTTCTCAGAAACGTCTTAGAGGTGAAACTGAATTACAGATGAAACAGGAATATCCCCAGTTAGAAGGTGGGGCATTCTATACTATCGACTGCATCAGGAACTACGAGCTCATCCGTCTGCTCTGCTCATATGGTAAAGACCTCATTGTGCTACACTCCGATGGACCTATTTTGGATGAAATCAGGCAACGTATAAAAGAGATGTTTGAAAGATACGAGACAATAAGCAAATAAGAATAATATTAGAAACGATTAATGGAATTTTTAAGAAACCAAGAAACAAGTTCTAAACCACTAACTATCATTGCCGAGGGATGGGCAAAAAAAGAAACTCCAACTTTTGATGAGTTGACAACTTTTGTTTTACAAACTCATCAGATTACACAGACTGGAGCAATTCGAGCTGTGAATCAGTTGGCCACTTATGCGACAGCGTCGCATAAATTAATAAGACCAGCCCAAGAATCACTTACAAAGTTATCGTTCTGTTATCGTGGAATTGAAGAATGATGAGTTCCGTCATGAATATCTTGGCCAGCTCAATGCATATGTATCTAAAAATATTTGGAGCGAACATTGAGTTCGCAGGTGCCATATATCTTTACAGCAGAAAACCAAAAATACAGCGATATGAAAATGGAATACAAAAGTTACAAAAAATATGGAAATGTGATTGTTGCACAAAGTATTGACTATCAATGGGGAGTTCTCGATCTTGAAGGGAATGTAATTGTACCTTTTGGGAAGTATGGCTGGATTGATGGATTTGAAAATGGTCTTGCACGTGTGCGAACTCATGGTGATTCAGGACGAGTGGGAAATACGAAAGCTATCCTTGATTTTACGTCTGAAAATACACAGGTAATCGAAGGAAAAAACGACCTTGAGGCCTATATAAAATCTGACAGGACAAAGAATCCTAGCAAGTACGCAAAGTGGGGAATTATCAACGAAAAGGGCGAGGAAGTTTTACCTGTGGAATATGATGATGTTTGGAATTTCTTAGGAAAAGGACGATACTCAACCAGAGTGGTAAAAGACAATAATGAAAAAGAAGTCTACTTTCATGACTTAAATCCGAATCTTCCCATAAAAGATACGAGATATTCGAACAAGTATAAAAATCAACGACGCTATGATAGCTACGGTAGTCATTATGGAGAGTATGAAGGTTCTTATGCACAAGATGTTATGGGATATAGTGACGATGTAATTAACGATGCGTTTGACGGTGATCCAGATGCGTATTGGAATATTGATTAAAAAGTCTAATTTTCTTTTCAATCCGAAAGTAGAATTCGCATATTAATAGTATATTTGCAAAAAGACAGAGAAAAACCTAAAATCCATGAATACACAGCTAACAATTAAGAATTTCAGAGTGTTTGATGAATAACCTGGGGATGAGAGATATGAAATCCCTATAGAGCTTCATCCGATAGAAACTATTTAATCTCAAAACTAAGATTTTGTAGTACCTGTATGGAAGGACTCAAATCTATCCCAAGCAAATATTAATGATGAATAGAAAATGAATTAATTAAATAATAACAGTATTGAAAAGATGGATTATAGAGAAGATATTAAGAAAAGCTATGCCTGCATAATGGAGCAAGAGAAATTAACGGTAAATATGGAATTCTCATTTGGTTTCTCTATGAATTTTCGTACTATATATCAAACATTAGATATATTGAAAATTATGATGGCATATGCATGGGAAAAACATGGGTACGGAACTTATAAAGATTTTTTCAAAGGGAAAGAATTAGAAACTAAATATCAGAATATTGTACAGCACCCTGATGAATTGATAATAAATGATTTTAAAAAGTATCTAAAGCAATTTCATGTGAGGACTATATTTGATGATGAAATAGAAACTCTTGAAATGATGGAGAATATCATCAACTCACTTGCATAATTTGTTTTTTGATAATGATGGATAAATATGTCATAGGCGAACATTGAGTTCGCAGGTCTCATATATCTTTGCAGTAGAAAACCATAAATACAATGCTATGACAGATTATTTTGACGAAGACATCTACGTGGGTTATGATGATAGCTACGGCAGTCATTATGGTG
Organism: Bacteroidales bacterium UBA4293; assembly: GCA_002395835.1. Lineage (GTDB taxonomy): Bacteria > Bacteroidota > Bacteroidia > Bacteroidales > Bacteroidaceae > Minthousia. The sequence goes on from DGVD01000017.1 coordinate 213,088, forward strand.
AGTATGAAGGTTCTTATGCCCAGGATGTTATGGGATATAGTGACGATGTAATTAACGATGCGTTTGACGGTGATCCAGATGCGTATTGGAATATTGATTAAAAAGTGTGATTTTCTCTTCAATCCGAAAGTAGAATTCGCATATTAATTGTATATTTGCATTTGAATGATAGAAAGAGCGATCTTTGAATAACAATTCAGGAAATACAATTTTGATTACTGACAGGCGTATTCGCCTGTCTTTCTCTCCTCCGGAGGGATTAACGTTATTCTGTTAGCATACCTATAGGTATATAGTCTATTATGAGATATGAAAGGTAGACTTGAAGCCAAGCTTCAATATACAAAGAAAAGAATATTTCCTGTTGTTGTTCTAGATTGCTCTTTTATTTAATCTTATACAAAATGGATAAGCTTACTATCAAAGGCAAAGCCCATAAAATTGAGACAATTAAAGACCTGCTTATATTACTTAATGAAGTGAAAGCAGATGAATTGGGAAATAAGGCTTATCCTTTTTCCATACGTCAGCTTAGTTATTATTGCAATCCGAATAAGGATGTTTTTAGATACAAAACTTTTAAAATACCCAAGAAGAAGCCAGGTGAATTTAGGACAATAAGTGCTCCTAGTCGTGGTTTAAAATCAATTTTAACATTTTTAAATATTATTCTTCAATCGCTATATGAGCCATCTCCATATGCTATGGGATTTATCCCTGGGCGTTCGGTAGTAGACAATGCGCGATTGCATTTGAATCAAAACTATGTTTTTAATGTAGACCTGAAAGATTTTTTCACTAGCATTGATCAGGCGCGTGTTTGGAAAAGATTACAATTGCCTCCCTTTTCATTTAATAAGGAAGTTGCAAGTGTTATAGCAGGCCTTTGTTGTAAAAAGGAGGTAGATCCATTTGATGGGACAAAGATTAGGTATGTTTTGCCTCAGGGTGCTCCTACATCTCCAATTATAACAAATATGATTTGTGACACATTGGATAGAAGACTGCATGGTCTTGCAAGACGTTTTGGCTTAAATTACTCCCGATATGCTGATGATATTACATTCAGTAGTATGCATAGTGTTTATGCAAAAGATAGTGAGTTTAGGAAAGAATTGCACCGAATTATTGCAGATCAGAATTTCAAGATTAATCCCCAAAAGACCAGGCTTGAAAAGAAGGGGAGTAGACAAGAGGTAACGGGCCTTATAGTTAGTAATCGGCTTAATGTTTCAAAGAAATATGTTAGGTCTTTAAGAAACATTTTATATATTTGGGAACATTACGGTTCTATAGTTGCATATTTTAGTTTTATACCTCATTATTTTAAAGACCATAATGGTCGTGTGAAAGGCAATTTCCATTTGGAGAGTGTCATTGATGGGAAATTGCAATATTTAAAGATGGTTAAAGGTTCTGATGACCCTGTGTACCTTCGTTTAAAACTAAAATTCGATATTCTTAGAGGAGCCTTTGAGTTTAGTAATCCGTTTTCTGGATCTAGATTAAAGTTTTTGGAAACATTAAATCTATCAGATTTTGAGAAACGCTTGAATACTGTTATTAAAAATGGTGTAAACAAGCAGGGTGAGGAGTACACTTATTTTGAGATAAATGGTAAACAGGTCCGTGTTTTCGTGAGTGATAGTGTGAAATCAGATGTTCTTTATAAGACTGAGATTTCTTTGTGTGAGAATGAAAAAGGCAAAAGGTTTTACTTGCTTCATAAACCAATGTTGGATAATATGCTTGAATCTATCATTGATGAAAACGGAAAAGAACTAAAAGCAGAGGATATTTTAAGTGTTTGGGAGAGCCGTGGTATTGATGAGGCTATTCAACTCCTGAGTTCTCCTCAAAATAAATCTGTTATTAACATATGGGATTTTCTACATAATTCCTGAATCTAATTTTTTAACCTTAGATTGAATTATGCGTAAAGAGATAAAACGTTTTTTATACAAATTATATAATTATCCTGGAATATCAATTGCTGCTAGGCAGAAATTAACAGAATTGATGATTCGGGATGCAATGAATGGTGTTTTTGATGACAAGTTGAAAACAATGCCAAAAGAGTGGATATTAGATGTAGAACAAGCTAATTCTGAAAATACCCACGATCCAAAATTCGTAGCAGCCTTCCTTAATCAGTTTACGTTACCTGAAAAAGCTTTAAAGTATACAACACATAGTTGGGAGAAATTAAATGACGGTTCATATAGATGGAAAGATTTTGATAGTTTTTTCAATGATTATCAGAGTGAACTAAAAAGTGAACCTTACAAATTGGACAAGTTAAAGTCCCTCAATATTCACCTTTATTTTTTGATACACAATTTTTTATTACCCAATAGAGAAAAGCGTGATCATTATTTTTGGGGAGAATATCGGGATTTACAAATTGGTTATTGCAATCCTGAAGGGTGGTTAAAAAGGTGGATGAATGAAAATCCTAATAAGCAGCCACTGGTTATGCCATTGTCATTTTTGCCGGAAGAGAATCAGCCTAAGGGTAGAATTAAAGGGCGAGACTTAATTTATTTTGATGATGTTGTTGAACTTTTCAAACATTCCATAGAATTTAGGGATAATGACCTTTATTTTGCCATTAAAGAAATATTTAGGAGTCCAGATCTTTCAATATCGGAAGAAGACTTGGAGCATTTGAAAGGTATATCTTTCTATACAGATACATCTCAGATAAAAGAAGCTTTAGTATTGATTGCAGATAATATCAAGAATAGGCCACAATATCCTAACGTGGTTATTAAATCCCAATTGCTTAATTTTGTGGATGATAGATGTATAGAGTTGACTATTCTTCAAGTTAACTCTTTCTCTGAAAAAACTACTGACGATGATAAACTAATGCTTGTTGGTGGCAAAGGTCAAATTATAGGTATAAAAGAAAAACTTAAAAGTTTGGCTGATTTTTCTATTGAGAGTTTTTTCAGGCATCGAAATGAACGATGCGCTTGCCGTATAGATTATCTATATAATAATGATTTTAACAGTCCACCACGTGTGACAAAATTGGATTCAGACTGTGAGGGATTCAAATATATTCTTAAATTCTATTTTTAATATGAATAATATAATTTTAATAGATGACCGTAAGCAGCGAAAGTCTGACCATTTGAATTTAAATCAAGTGACTAGGCTCTTAAATTGTGTTGAATGTAAAGAGGCTCTTCCAAGTTTTGACCATCTTATTCCTGATGAATATGATTTTGATGCTCTGAATGGATATGACATAATAGCAATACATCGTTCCTATTTGGCTCAAAATGGGTTGATGTCATCTTTTTCTAAATATATGGAAAAATCAAAATCCTATTTTATCTTATTTAGTGGTGGCTTTTCCCAAAATGTAATTTCTAATAAGAGTAAACTTCTAAAAATTAATTCTATTGACTTCTATTCGGAGAGGACTATTTCTTTTTTTGAAAAATATAGTAAATCAGTGGAAAAAAGTGATTCTTACATCTTGTTAAACATATTATATGGTAAAGACTGGAAACTTCCATTATTACTTCGTTCAAGATTACTTCTTTGGAAATATTATCGGAAAATAGAAAGTACTTATAGGAGCGATCTCGATGAATTTCAAAAAAGAGTAAATAAGACAAATGAAGATAATGAGAAAATGCAAGAGTTAAGAGTGAAGTTGAATAATCCGTCTACACATTTTTCTCTAAATAGTATACTCCAAACAGAAGACGTACCAGAGATAGAAGAAATTGATAATTTAAAGAATTTATTCCCAGATTCGTCTATAAGTTTTATTAGGGAAGAGATAAAAAAAATGTTCATTAATAAATAGATGTCTTTATGAAAATTCTGCTACTGTATAACTCAAATACATCAGACGATATATTAAATTTTAAATATAAAAAAATAGAAGGATTTGAATTTAAAGTTGAATCTTTAAAGTTAAACCCATTAGATACAGAAGACTTTGATACTTTTGCATCCAATTATCTATCCCAGTCTTTCTTTGAGGAACAATATGATTTTATAATTCTTCCTTTCTCTTTCAGTTATGACAATTATATGGAATACACAGGGCTTCGGCTTGCATTGCATATCAGATTGTCAATATTTAAAGATGCAAAACTGACAGCTCATCTTAACAAAGCAAATATTATTTTTTATGGTCCAGATAGCAGAGAGGAAGTAATTAAATTTTCTAATTTGGGCGTATTCCTTGTAACCCCACATGTCTATGTACCTGCAACTAGTTCTAGTGAAGGAATAGAAGCATTGTTGAAAAATTTAACTAACAAAGAAATAATGTCTGATAGCCAATATGATGAATTTTTGCGTAGGATTCATATTGATGCACCTGCTAATTATAGTAGCCATCATTCTATAGCTAATGAATGGGCTATTCTACGTTGGCATGAAATTATAAAATGGCCTAAAAATAAAGAACCAGAACTTGAGCAGCGTGATTTTCCATGTATGCTTTATTACAAATATCTTATGGCTCAAACAGCAGATAGGGTAATAAATCAATATGATAAAGTTAATGATTTTTCTAGCAAATATAATTTTAATAAGAATTTTGCCCTTATAGATGATGAGTATAATAAAGGATGGGACAAGTTATTGAATGCATATTTAGGGGAACTTGGTGCTAAACCGCTAAAAGTTTGTAATGTTTTTGATAAAAATAAGAATAGAGAAGAACTAATAAAGGATATTGAAAAATGGATTAATGAACAGGAGGCTTTAGAACCGATTGATTGCTACATTTTAGACCTTAGATTATGTGATGAGGATTTTGCGACATTGCATGATACAAAGTCTCAGCAGTTAAAAAATTATAAGGAACTTACTGGACATAAAATTTCTGAGTTTATTTTGAGGATGAATAGAGGCTCACAGATTGTAATGTTTACAGCTTCAAATAAAGTTTGGAACTTGGAAGAGGAATACTTTGGAAATATAAAGGATGAAAATCGTGTAATACATAAACATATTGCAGGGTATATTTTAAAAGAGTCTCCGGAGTTCAATTACTCAGCGAATGACACAAAAGCTAATTTGAAAAAATTCAAAGAGACAATAGAATATGCAATTTCTCAAGATTACATAAGAAAATATGTTTCATTTCTTAATCAAATACCTGAATTAGAAAGAGCTGATTTAGATGATTTTATAGATCTAATGATTTTGGATAAAGACAAATCCAAGTCAGAAACCTTGTCTAGTCTTATTCTCATTTTACTTAAATGGTTAGAACAGTATATAGAAGATAACTTTATTATGAATGCATTCAAGCTACAGAGAAATGATAATAATAGAATCGTTAAAGAACGGATTAATCAGCACATTCTTTTAGGTAAAGATGACACTTATTTGTTGAATATATCTGAACAGAAATCAGGAGCACTACTATATGATTCTAATAAGTGGAAAGCACCCAACAAGGATTCTTCAACACTTACTTTAGTTGTAGCAGCTCTATATTATTATTATGAAGTAGATGGTAAATATTATGATAAAGGTTTCCAGAATATTAATCTTTCACTGAAAGCTAGAAGTAATTGCCAAAAGTATTTAGACTTTAAAAAACTAAGAAATTCCCGTATTGCCCATAATGGAGGTGAACTTAAAGTTCAGCTTTCAGAAAGGGGTATTACGAAACTAGAATGGATCCCAACTATTGAAGAAGTCAAAGACTTTTTTGTAAACGTTATAGTACCTATATTGAAAAAAGATTTTGATGCTGATTTTTAAAAACAATAGATTTACTATTTGTTCAATGCAGTTATTTTCATCCTAATTTGCAAATGTTTGTAAAATAATTAGAGTAAATTTCATATATAAAAACAACTTATATGTCTAATAATCTAACTTTAAATCAACTATTTCAGGTTCCTAGTAATATTACTGATAAAATTAAAGATAAAACTTTTGTTGGTATAGATTTTGGAACTAGTACTACAGTTGTATCTGTGGCAACTTATGATGAAGTAAATAAAAAGATAGTATGTGAATGTTTGGATTTGCCACAATTAATGCCAGATAACAACATTGTAGAAGCTGAATTGTTTCCAACAGTCATTGCAGTTAATAAAAACGGTGGCCCACTAGTAGGTAAGGGAGCTTATTCACTAAAAGGCAATCCTAACTATGTCTTTGGTGAAAATATTTGGCACTCCTTTAAGATGGAACTGGGAAAAGATTTAGGTCGTCGTTGGTTTAAAAGTAAGCAATCAGTTATTAAATCACCTCAAGATGCTACAAAGTTTTTCTTTAGACAATTAAAGCGCTGTATTGAAAGAGCTTGTGGAGATAGACATTTTTCTACTGATATACAATATGCTGTTAGTATTCCAGCATCATTTGAAAGTAATCAAAGAAAGGACCTTTTAGATGCACTATCTGCAAATGGTATTTTAATGACAGGGAAAAACCTGATAGATGAGCCAAATGCTGCATTCCTTGGATATATAAATCCAGATATGTATTATAAAGAACCTATAGAACTTCGAGACGGATATAATCCTAAAGTTCTTGTATTTGATTTTGGTGCTGGTACTTGTGATATTTCAATATTGGAAATTAGTGTTGACCACAAAGGTTATCATTCTCGCAATATATCTATATCACAATTTTCTGAGTTAGGAGGTAATGATATAGATCGTTACATCTCTTACAATTATCTTCTTCCACAGATTCTTAAACTAAATAATATGTCAGAAGATGATTACACTACTTCCCAATTAGATATAATTTCAATGCAGTTAATGGGTGTTGCAGAAAAATTGAAAATAGCAATCTGCAAAGATTTTGAATATCTACTTAAGGATGATTCATCTTTAGATTATGTTGTGCAACACAACAAATCACACACAATTGACATTCCTATTTCTATATATACTGACTATAAAGAACTAAAACAAGATTCATTCTCTTTGTCATATGTTGATTTTATTGACACGATGAATGTATTTTTTAATAAGAGTATTTTTTCTTCTTCAACTAGGGTAAAAAAACAAAATCGATATAATAGTGTTTATGCCACAATTAATTCTGCTATTTCCAAAGCTCATGTTGCAAAGGAAGAGATAGATTATGTTATGATGGTAGGAGGTAGTTCTAAAAATCCATTTGTTCAATATTGTATAAAAGATTTTTTCAAGGGAAATACAAAGGTGCTTATTCCTCAAGATTTGCAGTCTTTGGTGTCCCAAGGTGCTGCTATACACTCTTTATTATCTAATGGAATTGGATTAATGGTTGTCCGTCCAATAACAAGTGAGCCAATTGTTATTCTTACTGCAGGTGAGCAAGTAATACCTATCATTCCAGCTGGAACTGAAATACCATTTTCTCCTGTTACCATTGATCAATTTTCTACAGGGAATGATCCGAAGATATCTGTTGAGATTCCTATATGTGTGACAAATGAAAAGAAATTATTAGCAAACCTTAAGATTGAAGACCCTTTAGGTGAACCATTCCCAGCTAATACACAAATAATTGTGACACTGGAAATGAATGCAGATAAACTTTTAAAGGCAAATGCGAAATGCTTGGGTGTGGAGTGTAATGTAATAAGTGAAAATCCTTTTGCAAATACATACTTGACTGATAATGAAAAGAAAATTATGGAAGCAGCTCGCGATGCTTACAATTCTGCCGATAAGAATGGTGGCTTACCTACATTAAAATCTCTTCAGAATTTGCGCGATGCTTATATAAATGCTGATCAAAATTTCCAGGCCGCTGAGACTCTAGAAGAACAGTTAAAGTTATACCCACAATCTGATATGTATAATTATTTGGGTGTTCTTTATCATAATGGAGGAAATTTAAATAAGGCCATTAAGTTTTTTAAGAAAGCAATAGAGCATGATAAAAATTCCCATTTCCCATATTCTAATTTAGGTCATGATTATTACCTTATAGGTAAATATGATGAAGCAAAAGTCATGTTAAGAAAAGCTCTTGAAATTAGAGCTGATGCCACAACTGCGCTTATCTTGCTTGGTAGAATCATGTCAGAAGAAGGTTGTGAAGAAAAGGCAAATGCTTCATTTGAACAGGCGTATAACATCTTGATGCGAAAATATCATGAAGGGCAACTTTCAAAAGTCGATTATGGCTGGTTAGTAAGTGTTGCAAGAGAGCTGGGTAAATTAGATGAGGCAAGAAAAATTGAATCTTCTGCTCCCCAAAAAGTATATAATGTTGGTTATAATAAAGAAAACCTAGTATTTATAAATAAGAATGGAGATAAAAGTGATTGGTTTATTTCTGAAGATGATTTAGATAAATAAAATTAAACTTTTAAAGAATAAACATAATGAATTGGCTTGTTCCTGAAAATGAATTGGATAAAGAACAACGAGAGTTTCTCAAGAACCTCTTTGTTCGCAGTGATAATGAACAAATATTAGGTTTTCCTGGTTCAGGGAAAACAATTTTACTTCTTTATGCAGCAAAAAAACTTAAGGAAAAGAATCCGGAGACAAAGATTATCTTTGTTGAATTTACTCATTCCTTGATAAAAATGATACAAGCTGCCATTGAGGAACTTAAGTATGATGATATTAGTGTTGTTACTTATTATGATTTCTTCAATAGCTATTATAAGGAGCCTTTTGATTACATTTTGTGTGATGAAGTTCAAGATGTGCCAGAAAAGGTTATTAATAAAATGAAAAGATGTGCAAGACGTGTTATTATAGCCGGTGACCCCAATCAATCTATTTATGAAAAAGACCCAATATGGGGACTGCATCCTTGTACACAAGGAAAACTGGAAACTATTTTATCATCACATGAATTGTCATTAAAAGTGATTCATAGATTGTCTAAATTTGTTATAAAAGCTGTTGACAAGTTTATGCCAAATATGAAGATTGCCAGTGGTCGAGAGTCAATGAAAAAAACGCACCCCATGATTAGGCTTTGGAAGGGAGCTAACCAACCACAAGAAGTTAGTTCCATAGTGAAAGATGCAAAAGAATATCTTCAAATTGATGAAAGTGTAGGTATTCTGCTTCCAACCCATAGTAAAATTCAAAAGTTTGCCAATCTAGTTTTAGCAATAGAAGGAAAGTCTGAGTGGATATTTAAAAAAGACAGTAATGGTAATTATAATTATTCAGAATTGAATGCCTATTTTGAACAATGTGGGATTCCTATTCAATATGTAGCAAATGGATTTGGTGATTTTACAGAAGATAAAAAGAAGATTACTTTGATAACATATCATAGTTCAAAAGGACTTGATTTTGACCGAGTTTATTTACCATTCTGCAATCATGTAGATGAATTTTCACACTATGAGGAAAGCGATAAAGTGCTGTTTATGGTAGCTTTGACACGAAGTCGTGGTGATATGGTTATCTCATACACTTCTGATCTTAATCGTTTAGTTTCTTCGTTTATGGACCAGTGCATTTACAAGGATTTGGATGATGATACTTCCTCCGATTTACCTAAAACACAAACAGTCAAAGATTCTTCTGATACTCAAGATAATAATAATGATTTATTTATTAATTGGCAATAATACAATATGAATGATCATTTTTTACTCCTACTCCGTAAGGATGATATTATAGACATTTTTAAATATGGAAGGTGGAAAACTCAGTGCCCTTCCATAAAATTCAGTGGAACTATTGAAGAAGTTTCCTCAAATAAGAAATTGATGGATAAGTTGTTTAAGCAATCAAATCCTTTTGATTATAGTCTTGATTACTTTATTCTTCATGTTATTAGTCCAACAGCCTCATCTTTTGAAGTTGATGACATTGTTGATATTTATGCTTTAGATTCTGATTCATTTAAAATAGGTTTGTCTTTATCACCAGAAATTAGATTGAGTGAACCGATTTTTAAAGAATATTATTTAGATTTTCAGATAGCAAATGAAATTATTGATGCTCAAAAGGGAGTAGATAATATATTTGCTATCTTTGATTTACCACATCCAAAAACTTTTATCAAGAAAAAGGAATTAGAGACTGTTATAAAGGATTCGTTCTTGGGGTTATCTCCACAGGGAAATAATAGTATATGGTATTATCTTCTAAGATATGAACGCCATCAAAGTTACCCGAAAGATAATAGGGGCTTTGCATTGGATGCTATTCATGCTTTATTGAATTATGAGCGGAAATCCTATGTTGATATATCGCTGACTAGAAGTGGAGTGGGTAAACTTATTTTTGAACAATCACCGGACATCAAATATAGTGAAATCTTGACAATAATAGAAAGTCAGAGTAAATTCTTGAAACATTGTGAAAAGGTCCAAAAAGGTTTTTATAAAATAGCACCATTATATCTGACATTGAAGTATATTTTTGCGGATGGAATACGTGATGAAAAACCATATTTTGGATCCAAATTAGACGTTTTTATTGAGAGATTGAAGGAGAAGTATGACAATGAGGTCCTTAGAAAAGCACTATACCTTCTTGGAATTGTACTTGGAAGAGAAAACACTTATCAATATGTATATAAAAAAAATAAACTTCAAATTTTGAAGTAATCATATTTTACTAGACTTCTACACTTCCTTGATTTTGGCTTAGGTAAGACAGAACCTTTCAGGTATTATTCAATTATAGTGATTGGTTTTATTTTGAATTTGTTAATTATGCTACTTGTTTAATGATTAAGAAACCCACCCTATATCACATAGGATGGGTTCCAAGCAATTCGAATGTATTAATTTAAATAATAACAAATATAAAAGTACGAAAAAATTTTATTTGACAGTTGCGACTCAATTAATTATTCTCTAATGTAAGCAGGGGCTAGTCCAGATCTATACGGATAAGGTATTTAGACGCTTCCTTCTTACTTATCACTTCCATGGGTTCATAATACACGAAGGGGAGGTTCATGAAGTCATAGGTGTAGAAATAAAAGAGCTGGAACTTTAGGTACTTGCCTCCCTCTATCTCTGTACAGATTACTTCGGGATAATCTTTGTCCACACTGTATAGGAAGAGTTGGAATAAAGATGCAGCTATCATCTGGCTCTTAAAGGAAAGCTTGTTGAAAAGCTCATTTTCCACGGGGAACATAGGCTGTGCTTTCTTGTACTTTATTCCTTCTGGCATTTCAAATCGGTTTCTTCCTCTGTCTTTCTTATACTGTTCAGTAAAGACACACTCCTTTAAATCAGGAAAATAGAAATTAATCTTATCTCTAGTTAATTTATAATACTTATTACAAATCATAATGTTTAATTTTTAAATTGTTTTTGTTGTACCTCAAATGGGAGTCAACCCATTTGAGGTTTGTTTTCCATCTTATCTCTCTCTTGTGTTTAAACTTCGTTGATCTTTCCGAAAGCTAGGCGGAAGCCTTCACGAATGTACTCCACTGGCACTTGATTCATGCTGATGCCGTTCTCCACGCAGGTCATGGCAGCTATGATCTCCACAAAGCGCTGGGTGTCCAGGAAGGGTGCCTTGAGCAGCTCATCGGGGTCTATGTTCGTGAGTTTGCTAACACGGCTGATGTACGTGCGTGTGTCGTTCTCACTGGCTGGAGCCCATCGGCTGATGATGTTCCGCAGGCAGTAGCTCTTTCCGTGCTGCACCATCCACAGCTGGTAGTTGTCCAGCAGAATCCACGCAGCGCGGTAGCCGTAGGCTGGGGTAGCGAAGGTGCAGAAATCCTTCTCTTTTACATTCATGATCTGGCCTTGCCAGACTTTTCTCTCACTAGTTTTTCTTATGTTTAGCGGATTACAGTTCCGCATTCCTCTTGGTTCTTTCATGTGTTTTAAATGTTTAATTTTAAGTTTGACCACTTTGACATTGACCAATGTGACCTATCCCCTTAATTTCTGGTACCGTCCTGGCAAAATGGTTTTAATTAATCCTTGCTTTTTCCAGTTCTTAAGCATCTGCCTTACAGAATTGATGCTGGCTCCATTTCCTTTGACTCTAGCTGCTTCATCCACCGTGAACTCATTAGGAAGCTGACTATAGTAGTCGTCGTTCTTCCCTTGAAGGATTCGCTCACCCATCATGTAGTTACTTGACTCTTTGGCATTTGTTATCTTATCCTTAAAGTAAAACTCCAGGGTGTCTTGAATGTAGTCGGCTATCACATCAAAATTGTTTAGCATATCCTCTGTTTGGAATTGGAGCAGCTGTTCTTCCACCGCTTTAGGGTGAGCTTTCAAGAATTCCAAGGCTGTTTTACAACCGTGAGTCCACTTGAACTTGGCACCCTTTTTCCAGTCTAGATTTTCCAGCAACCACTGTGCATAGCAGCAGAGCATCAGGCAGCAGGTGTATCGCATGGCTGTTACTGCAGTACGCATTCGGAGCTGTGCACCTACTCGGTCATAGTTCTTCAGCTTGCTCAGACGAATTTTCTCCAGCCACTCTCTGCAGCGGTTTTCCAGTTCGGGGAGCTTCACATCACCTTGCATCTGCATCAGCAGTTCTGCTACGATTTTGATGTTTTGCTCAGCCTCCTCGGAACGCTGTCCATAATCCACCAGGGGCGAGAAGGTATTGTCCGGAGTGCGAGCTATTGCCAGTCGGGTTACCTCTCCATTTGTGTAATTTCGAACAGAACGATACAGGGCATCAGGGGTACAGCAGAGGGTCATGTTCCAGAGCACTTCGTCTATCACACCGTTCACTGCCATATCGCTCTTATAGTCGCTGGAGTAACGGTCTCCATCATAGGCCAGTCGTACTAGTACGGAGGTGTCTGCCCAACTTTGTTTCGCGTTCTGACTGAAAAGGTCGCTCTCACTGGTAAAGCTTATCAGGTGCTTTCCACCGCTGTATTTCAGTCGGTAAAGTAGCATCGCATTACTGGTTCTCATACTTTGGCACCGCACGGCAGGGTGAGGGTTCTTAGGCTGCTGCTTGGAGTTCTTCGCCATTCGTGCTTGTTCCTCGTACTCCTCTTCCAGCCGTCGTGCCGTGGCATCCTCCAGTTGGAGTTTCCAGGTCCACAGGTCATAGAGAGGTCTCATCTCGCTCTTGTCGGAACCCGCTTCACCCGTTATGTAGGCTTGCATGTTCAGGTGGTTCGGTTTCCCATGAACAAAGAGTCTTATCCCTGTGGCCAGACCGCCTATGAAGGGGCCTATACCTATGAGGATGGCCATTCCCAGGCTGGGTTTTACTCCCTCCATGGAGTCTTTCACCCCCATGGGCAGCGCCTTCAGTTTCTCCAGATAGAACATTTCATCCTGCTCCTCCACGTCGTCTAGGGCTTGAATGATTTCCGGCTTGTCCACATTCTCTGCCTTGATGGAGTTCAGCACCTGAATCAGTCTGGGCGGCATACGGGTGGCTTTCTCTTTCAGCGCGTTTTCTATGCAGCGCATCTTTTCTTCCTGAGGGAAGCCATCGTAGTTGGGGATGATCCGGTTCAGCAGCTGGGGGTTGAAGTCGCAGATGTGCCGCAGGTTGCAAGCCAGCTCGAAGGTCAGCGTGTTTCGGTTGCTCTTCATAGGCTCCATTCCACCATTGTTGAACTTCCACCATCGCTGGATGATGTCGGAGTAGGGTATGCCGTTGTACACCAGCTTTTCAGCCTCGGAGGATTCACCTCCAGAAGATTCAGCTCCGGAAGATCCGCCTTCAGCAGATTGACTACTAAAAGATTCATCTCCAGAAGATGCTGCACTGGAAGATGCAGAACTTTTCAGCACCGGGTAGTACCCAGCTTCTTTCCCGAAAGTGCTCCACCTTCGGGAGTATTCTTCATTGAAATAAGTAAAGACCGCTTTGTCCAGATAGACTGTCCAGTTGTCATCGTAAGGCACCGCGTAACTCACTCGGCTTAAGTCCTTTACGCTTTTGTCGAACTGCGCTTCAGGTATTCCCATGCGCTCTGCCAGCGCTCGCTGGTTTCCACCTATGTCCAGGTTTATATTCGCTTGGCACACCAGCCGTATGCCATGCCTTGAAGGGGTCCAGTGAATCACCATCACCTTCTCGTCCCGGATGAAATCTTTTCCTTGCGCTTTATAGAGGTCGAATACCTCTTGTAAAGCTTCTTCTACTTTACGGTCAAAGATTCCATCCCAATCCAGTATAAACAGACCATTTGCCAGGGCTTCTTCCTTTTTCCTTCTTCGGTAAGGGAAAGTGGCTTGCCACATAATTTTAGGAAGATGGTTTTTGGAAAGAGCGGCCAGTTTGTGGTAATCCTGGCCTGTCTCTTCCTTTTGTTCCTGCGCAGCATGGTCCAGCTCCTTGTACCGCTGCGTATCGCGGCACCAAGTCTCTAGATCTTCCGTACGGGTTATTTTACGGTAGTCTTCTTCGGAGTGGATTTGGAGCGTAGGGTCTGAGAATTCGAGCTGATAATCGAACATACCGGTACTATTTCTTTAACGATGGTCTCATCGGGGTTCAGCGTGAGCTTGATGCCATTTTTCTTGGCTATTTTCGGGTCTATGCTAGCCAGATCCGGATTCGGTTCATTCCTGGAAACGGTGAAAACCACCTGTATTTTATCCTTTGTGGCGTAGACATTGGCGTGAGGCGTGCTCCCTATGAGGGTGGCTCTTTCCAGTCGTTCCGTTTCCACGGCTTTATCCAGTGGTTCCAGCAGCTGGTTCACTTTTTGCCGCAGTTCAGCTGCAGGGTCTGTGCATTTGCGGCTCACCAGGGCTTGCACCTTGTAGCTGTTGGCACTCATCTGCAGGTTCCCGTCTTTCACCGGGGTTCCCACGGTTTCATAGAGTCTACGTTCCCCAGATTCTGGGCGAAAATCTGCGCTGCCGTCTTTATAGATTTTCATGCGTCCTCTCACACTATACAGTAGTTCTTTCTCAGTATTATTTTCTTGATTTTCCATGATTTTTGTTTTTTGATTAAATTTGATTTGTTTGTAACGTTCAGCCACTCTTCCACACCCAGCTCATAGATGCACTGCATCAGGTCTTCGCGGAACTGAGCTTTCCAGCCTTTTTTTTCATACTCCAGCCAGGCTGCACAGAGGTTCTCTGCATACGTCACTCCCAGGCAGGTCAGGTACTGCACTGCCACCATATAGGCTCCCGGTTTGAAATAAGGCTGAAGCTGCTGCAGAGGTGTCTGTTTCTGCTTCTTCTTCTGAATCACAAGCAGGTAATGCCTTTTCATACTCGGCCTCCTTTCTCAATCTTCCATGCACGGAGTTCATTGAAAACACGGTCTGCATTCTGGTTGTAACGGCCTTTCAGCTCAAAGTGAACAGTCACGATAGTTCCCTCTTGTAAGTTAAAATTCTCTGCCAGATCATTTCTCAGGGTAAACGAAGCTACTTGTGGATATTGTTCCACGGTAGATATTACCACCTCCCGGCTCTTGATGGAGTCACCGTTCTTAGTCTGGTAGGTCTCCATAGGTTTTACGGTATTCAAGATACCACTAAATGTTAATGCCATACTTTTGTACGTTTTTAATTATTAATTTTTAAACATACAACAGCGGAAAGTGGTCGGCGCCAACCTTTTTCGTTTGTTGATGATGCAAAGGTATGGCAGGTTTGGGGGGTACCAATAAAATTATTGCACAGAACACTTTTTAAAATACTTATACACTTTTCAAAACACATTTTTGAGAAAAATGGGGGATTTTCAGTGAAAAAAGGGAATTTTGAGTGTGAGGTAATAAAAAAGGGAGGCTTTCACCTCCCTAAATCTGTAAAATGTGTTTTGATATGTGTATTTGTGTTCTGAAATGTGTATTTAAGAGTATTATTTCAGTAATTTCTTATGCTTTTCATACGCTTTCAGTGCTGCACCACCTAGTTCTAGGCAACGTTCATGCTTCCCACCTGAACGACCATCCACCGGCTCCCAGTTTGGGTAGTTCCTTTCCCTGAACTCCTGCGCTATCCGGTTCAGGTTATTCGGGCTTGAAGGGAGCTTGCTCACCTTAATGGGTAGAGACTGCAGCATCTCTACAAACGGTTTCCGCAGGGAAAGCACCTTCACGTTTTTTTCCAAAAAGATACGGTGCACGAAAAACCACTCGTTACTACTCCGGATTAGACTTTCCCCATCTTTAGAAAAACGTCCAGCCTGAATATCCTTCACACACTCCGTAAGGAAAGCCTGGAGTTTCTGCTGGTAGTTCAGTGGTTCAGGAGCCTCCAGCTGGTTAAAGATTCTCACCAGTTCTTCCAGCTTGATGCTAGCGCAGAAAACCTCTTCCATTACTTCTTCACCGTAGCCTTTAGATCGGAGCGCTTTTATCAGACTTACGGGATTTTCCACATGTACATCTATAATACGCCTTAGAACGGGGTCGTCTATTTCATTGAGTATGATGGTATAGATCTGCTGAAACTGTCCTTTCGTCAGTTTTTCATTCTCCGATACACTGTTGCAGATGCGTTTCACGTGTTTTATCTGCTCCGTTCCATTCTGCACCCGGTATTCCTCCAGGCGCTGGCGGAAGATACGGATTACATCCTCATCGGTGCGCTTCACCAGTAGCATAGAGCAGTTCCTTAGCAAGTGGAAAAAACGCCTGTTCAGTATATAAAGCTCGCACATGTCTATCGGCCCATATACCGCATTTTCCATCTGAGTGGGGTGCTCTACAAATCTAGAAACCCTATTGTAGACATCCTTGGCAGTAAAATCCGCATATTCAGGATGCCTATTTAACACCACCAGAATACAATAGTGTAGCGACCCCAGTAACTGTATGCAAATCAGTGTATAAAACGTTTTTATCCACTGCTGTAAGTCTTCTGGGTCCGCTTCTAGCAAAATAGTACTGATTTTATTCTTGTAATTTAGAAGCTTATTGTACGCCAGTCCCGTATGGATTTTAAGGTCTAGTACGATGGTAGCAAAGCTAGTAGAATCAATGTCGCAGCCCACCCCTAACATGCTGGACATAAAATTGTTTACGCTTGATTGATAAGCGGTTAGGAATCCCTTCTGCATTCCGGCATTTTCGGATGCAGTAAAATGTAAATTTTTCACAAAGTTAAGTGATTAATGTAATAATATTTAGGAAATGGTTCCCTGGAAAACCCTCAAGGGAAGGGTGCAACTAATTTCTAATGTAACCTCCACAGGTTGCCCACCTTTCTAGGTAGGTATACAAAATACTTTTAATCGCACACCAATCCCTTTCGGGTTAGTGAGCGACAAAGTATTTTTTCCGCTACCTAGACTTATTTCAGGTGGGCAACCATTTTTGTGGAGCTTCAAAAAAACTTCATCTATTTCTTTTATGGCCAGTATTACCTGACCCAATGTAGTTTAATTTACTGTCTGCTTCTTTTTAATATGTATTTTTAGGTCCGTAGCAAATTTACATAAAATTCTCACACTACGAGCAAAAATGCTCAGAATTTTCATCGTTTTTAATTTGCGAGCGCAAAGATAGATGGTTTTTTTAAATTGCAACTGTTTTTAAAGGAAAAGTTTCAAATTATAACTGATTAATTTTCAAACTTGTTTCAGATGGAATAACTTTAAATGGGAACCACAACCCTTTCAGTGGAAATTGACAACTTTTTCAGTAAAAAACATTTTTATTAAAGCCCCAAAAACGCCCTTTTTTGCCAAAAAAATAATTCAGCACGGTTTATTACGAAAAATGGGGTTTTTTGAGGGTTTTTTACCGATTTTCGTGGTGATGTAACAACTTCCCGGAAAAATCCCATGATGCTAAAAGTGGACTAACAAGCTGATTATCAATATACTATCAAAAATTTACAGCCTGTGATTGGTCACGTTGGTCAATGTCAAAGTGGTCAAAGTCTTTTTTAAAATACCCCGCTTTTTAGGGGAGTATAGAAGGCGCAAAAAATAGCTATAATATAGTTAAGAATATAATATTATATATATAATATTATATTCTTAAAATTTCATTCCACATTCTTGACATATCTTAGTTTAGAGTTTGACCACTTTGACATTGACCAATTTGACCACTTTCGGGGAAAATTTTCCTCCCCAGTTAGGAAAAAATTTTTCTCCAGTTAGGGAGATTTTTCTGCCTCGTTAACCTGGTTGCAGCATCTTTCTGCACATTCCCCACCAGCCGAGTAAAATTTATTGACATTTTTTGCACGAAAATGCCACTTTTTTTAGGGTAAGCCCATTTTGGGCCGGAAAAGTGATGGTGAAGTTATGGTTATTAGATAGTAGGGCGGTAACTTTGTGTTGTGATTCAAATCCGGGTCTGCATACACCGGCCGGTATGGAGGGGCCCAGAGGGTAAGTCACTTAAAATACAAATACAACTAACCTAAATTCTAAACATTATGGCAATTAAAGTTAAAGCAAAAGAAACCTTGCTCAAGATTGGCAAGTACGCAGGTTCCTATCGTTATGTACTGTCAGCAGATCTATACAGCCAGTTGGCTGCAAACAAAGTTATTTCTGAAGCATCTCTTCGCTCTGGTCTTTCCAAGGGTGTGATGAATGCCGCTTGGGAAGCCATCGGTGACGTGATTTCCGCATGGGCTACTGAGGGTCACTCTGTAGCAGTTCCAGGACTAGGTTCCATGCGTTTCGGTCTGAATGCCAAGTCAGTAGGCAGCGTGGAGGAAGTAAGCTCTGGTCTGATCACTACCCGTAAAGTGATTTTTGTACCAAGTGCAGACATCAAGCAGGAGTTGAAGGACACCAGCATCAGCATCACTTGCTACGACCGCAACGGTAAGGTGGTGAAGACCGTAACCAGTGCAGACCCAGGTGAAGTGGAGGAAGACAACACCAACACGAACACTGATGCTACTGAACAGGGCGGTTCATCTACTGAGCAAGGTGGTGGAACTTCCGATTCCGGTGGTGACATGGGTGAATAACCTCAGCTCACCCTCGTAGTGCAGTTGCAAGATGGGGGTGAGCACCATACCTGAGATAGTTTGAAAAAATAGAATTAAGTTTCTAGAAAGGTGGAGGGTTTCCCTCTGGGAAATGCGCACCTCCACCTTTTACCACAAAACCTAAAATCTTTACAATTATGGCAGAAAACAAAAACATGTTCTGGAGCCGAATCATCAACATTGTAATTACTGTGCTTACAGCCATTGCAACTACCTTCGGCCTGAACCAGTTCTAAACTGAGAGAGGAAAGAAACCATGAAACACGCACAGATTATTTCAGCCCTAGTGCTCCTAACCACTGGAGTAATCCTCTCCTTCATAGGATTCTTCACCGAGCCAGTGGGAGAGATTTCCGACAGTGTGTTATGGTACTTCGCACAAACCCTCATCTATGCTGGCTCCGTCTTCGGACTAAAAGCATACGTGGATAAGATGATTTCCAGCGGGTCTCTGAAGAGACCGGGAGAATAAAGTAGAGCACAACCCTTCCCAAAATTTTGGGAAGGGTTGTTTTGTAAAAGAGGGGAAAAATCCTCTCATTTTCATTTGAAAACCAAAATAAAGATGTACTTTTGCATTTGATTTAGAATTACATAAATTTCTCAAAGGAACAGTTCGGGTTGTGAAATCAGGCTGTTTCGGAATTAAAATGTATGCACACCTAGCGAGGTGGCTTAAGTTTTAATTCTCTCTAAGATATTATTTAAAAAATTAGCAGCTCTGTTTTTCGAAACAGGGCTGTTTTTTTTAGTTAACGAATTATCATTTCTCATTTTTATTTTGTAGATTTGCAGAAAAGAAATATACTAGCCCGCATCGACCATGAACCAGTGCTAAATGTTTATACTTTTGCAGCTCCTCATTATACGTGAGGAGCTGTTTTTTTTTGCAATCTTCAAAATTTTCCTTATCTTTGCAATATCTGAGTATTCTTACAAAATAAGAAAACAAGAAGGTTTCCGGTCAATCCCTTTCAGGGGAACAGCTCTTCACTCATGTGAGGGGCTGTTTTTTTAGTTTTCTAACAAGTTTGTTATAAAATACATTTTTTTCATCGAAGATTTTGAAATAGAATTCCTTCCAGTTCCTTGTTTTTTATTACATTTGCCCAATAATATAGATTTAAACCGATGGCTAAGGAAAACAATACTACCTCTATAGGTTTTGAGGTTTAGCGGACAATAAACAAATATGAACATGAAAAAGATCATAGTAATATCTACGAGCCTGCGTCATGGCTCAAACAGCGACATGCTCGCTGAGCAGTTTATAGAAGGTGCCAAAGCAGCTGGAAACGAAGTGGAGAAGGTTTCCCTTACGGACAAGAACATCCAGTTCTGCAAAGGCTGTATGGCTTGTCAAAAACTAGGGCGTTGCGTTATCAAAGACGATGTGAACGACATTATGGCCAAGGTGCTGAAGGCAGATGTCATCTGCTGGGCAACACCTATTTACTATTATGAGATGAGCGGACAGATGAAGACTCTCATAGACCGCATGAATGCGATGTATGAGCAGGATTACCAGTTCCGTGACATCTATCTGCTGACCACGGCTGCAGAAGATGAAGACGAGACTCCGAAGCGGGCCGAGATGGGACTGATGGGCTGGATAGACTGCTATCCGAAAAGTCGCCTGGCAGGGACGCTGTTCTGTGGCGGCGTGAACAATGCCCGCGAGATTGAAGGCAACCCCAAATTGCAAGAGGCTTACGAACTTGGCAAACGTGTGTGAGGACAATATGGAATACAAGACGTTGAATAACGGAGTTAAGATGCCGATATTGGGCATTGGCGTC
>DGVD01000015.1:0-148687 GCA_002395835.1 Bacteroidales bacterium UBA4293
AACCGAAATCAGGAAAAGACAGTCATTAAGGTCATTAAGGTCATTTGGTCATTAAGGTCATTAAGGTTTTTGAATTATTCACAAACATGAAATGGGGGGATGAAAAGTGTCAATATAATAATAAAAAATATTTTTATATTATATTGGGCCGGAAACGGCTCCCCCCAAAAAATTAGTGTGAAAGTCTTAATGACCTTAATGACCAAATGACCAAATGACCCACAGTGTTGTCTTTTCCTGATTTCGGGTAACAGTTTCTGAATAGGTTGACAGTTCCACAAACTTGACAAGAGTAGATGAAGAAAGTACCCCTCCGCGCACCGGCTGTGCCAGAGAAAAAATTTTCTCTAACTGGAGAAAATTTTCTCCCCTTCGGGCGAGAAAAACTCCCCTCACTAGTGTTTGTAAAAAGAGTTTTTGCCAGTCCTCCAGGTTTCAGTAAACTATCTTTACAAAAATAAGCTGATTTCATTTTTTTGGCCGTTTTTTTCTTTTTTTGGGGTTGAAAATTTGGAAAAAGACGAATAGTGTATTAACTTCGTGTTGTGATTCGAATCAAGGTCTGCATACACGGCCGGTATGGAGAGGCCCTGAGGGTAAGTCACCAAAAATACAAATACAACTAAAACCTAAATTCTATTATGGCAATTAAAGTAAAAGCAAAGGAAACCCTACTCAAAATCGGCAAGTATGCAGGTTCCTACCGTTATGTTCTCAGTGCCGATCTGTACAGCCAGTTGTCTGCTAACAAAGTTATCGCAGAGGCATCCCTCCGTTCCGGACTTTCCAAGGGTGTGATGAACGCAGCATGGGAGGCCATCGGTGATGTAATCTCAGCTTGGGCTACTGAGGGTCACTCAGTTGCAGTTCCAGGACTGGGTAGCATGCGTTTCGGGCTGAACGCCAAGTCAGTAGCAAACGTGGAGGAAGTGGGTTCAAGCCTCATCACTACCCGCAAGGTGATCTTCGTGCCAAGCGCAGACATCAAGCAGGAGCTGAAGGATACCAGCATCAACATTACCTGCTACGACCGCAACGGTAAGGTGGTTAAGACCGTGACCAGCGCAGACCCAGGCGAGGTGGAGGAAGATAACACCAACACTAACACCGATGCTACTGAGCAGGGCTCTGGTTCAAATACTGAACAAGGCGGTTCAAGCACTGAGCAGGGTGGTGGAAGCACCTCCGGTGACGACGGCATGGGTGATTAACCGCAGCTTTTCTCAAATGGGGACAGGTACAATTTGAGAAAAAGAGAAAGTTTGAAAAATACGGAATAACACTGCAAACGTTACACGGGACCTGTCCCCATGTAACGTTGCAACCAACCAACAAAACCTAAACCTAAAATCTTTACAATTATGGCAGAAAACAAAAACATGTTCTGGAGCCGAATCATCAACATTGTAATCACTGTCCTGACAGCCATCGCAACCACCTTCGGCCTGAACCAATTCTAAACAGAGAGGAGAGCAAACACCATGAAACACGCACAAATTATTTCAGCCCTAGTGCTCCTGACCACTGGAGTAATCCTCTCCTTCATAGGATTCTTCACCGAGCCAGTGGGAGAGATTTCCGACAGTGTGTTATGGTACTTCGCACAGACGCTTATCTATGCCGGCTCCGTGTTCGGACTCAAGGCATATGTGGACAAGATGCTCTCCAATGGCTCTTTTAAGAGGCCTGGAGAAGAATAAAAGTTACCCTGCACGGAATAAATAATTATCTCGTGCAGGGTAATTTTCTTCACATGTTATTTTTTGCGGGAATCTAAGAGTTAAGCTAAACTTATCCGAATAAAAGTTTATACATATTCTTTCGGTGTAACCCCAAACTGCTTCTTGAAGCAAGCCGTGAAATACGACTGGTTGGAGAAACCCGTCAACTGGGCAATCTCAGAGATGTTATATTTACCTTCACGTATCATTTCTGCAGCTCGGTTCAATTTGTAGTGCTTGAAAAAGCTGGCAGGATTTTCTCCCACCAAGGCTTTAATCTTATAATAAAGTTTAGAACGTGACACACGCATCATCTCGGTCAAACGCACAATGTCCATGTCGGGGTTGTCAAGTTCTTCTTCCATGAGTTTATACAGCTCTTTCATGAAAGCCTTGTCTTGTGCAGTGAGTGAGTCGTCCCCGTCAAGTTTAGTCTTCAGTGTACCTTCCTGCAGTAATTTCCTGGAAGCATCGCGATTTTGCAACAAACTCAGAATTACCGCCATGAGATAATCTGGATCAAACGGTTTAGTGACGTAAGCCAGGGCACCGTTGTTCAGTCCTTCCACTTGGTCCTTGACTGAATTCTTGGCTGTGACCAAAATCACAGGGATATGGCTGTAGCGGACGTCGTCCTTGATTTGTTTGCACAGCTGATAGCCGGAAACTTCTGGCATTATCACGTCACTGATAATCAGGTCTATGTTTTCCTCACGCTGCAGCGTCTCAAATGCAGAAGTGGCGTTGAAGCGGCAAATTACCTTGTATTGGGTGGAGAGCAGCAGTTTCAGGTACTGCACAATCTCAATATCATCATCCACTACCATCACAACGGGACGGTTGCTTATCTTGGTATTCACAGGGGCATTGGCTTCCTCTTCTGTAGCCCATGACTTCTTCCCTATAGGATAAACTAGTGTTTGTTTCTCATCCTCGGCAGAAACCTTCTCCTCATCTGTATAGTGATTTTCATTGACCGGAAGAATGAAACAGAAGCATGAACCACTACCATTTTCACCATCCATAACTTGAATGAAACCATGATGCAGGTTTACAAGTCTTCTCACATAGTAAAGTCCTATGCCGGTACCGAAACTGTAGTGGCCCTGTCGCTGGTTCTCAAGCTGGTAGAAGCGCTTAAAAATGCTCTCACGCTGTTCTACAGGAATACCGGGGCCAGTGTCGGAAACGCAAATCTTCAGATATTGACAGTCGGACTCTTCTCCTAGCTGTGGGAAAAGGCGACTAGCCTCCGTGCCATTGATGACATCCAAACTGAGCTCTACCGTTCCACCTTCGGGGGTATATTTCATGGCATTGCCCATCAGGTTGCTCAGCATCTTTTCCAGTTTGTCCACGTCTACCCAAGTGAGGAAATAGTCCTCCAGTCCGACGGAGGTAAGCCTGATATTCTTCTCATGGGCATTGATGGAGAAGAAATCCAGGATATTCTTCAGTGGTTCAATGATGTTGACGTAGGAGACGTTCAGTTTCAGCGTATCTTCTTCCAGACGGTTGAAGTCCATCATCTGGTTGACCAACTTAAGCATTCTGTCCACACTCCGGTTGATGATGGTTAGCAACTTTTTCTCTTGTCCCGATATGTTGGCATTCCTGCATAATTGGGTGAGGGGACCGGAAATCACAGTGAGGGGTGTACGGAACTCATGGCTTATATTGGCAAAGAAATGCATATTCATCTGATTGATATGAATTTCTTGCTCCTTTTCTCGTTGTGCTTTCAAGGCAAGTTCTCTGTTTTCCCTGTAGTCCTTCAGGTATATACCACCCTTCCAGATAGCAACACCAAGAATCAAGAGATAGCAGCACCATGCCCACCAGGAATTCCATGGTGCAGGGTGGACCACCACAGGAATAGAGATTTCATTAAGCACCTTGGTTCCATCGTTTGTGATGATTCGTGCATGGAAAGAATAGGTTCCAGGAGACAGATTCGCGAAGTTGGCCAGATGACTATCGTTACAGTCCACCCATACTTTGTCCACACCATCCATCTTGTACTGGTAGCTGAACCTGGACTGGTTGCTATATTCCAGCGCCGCAAAGGAGATGCTGAAGCCCGTCTGCCAATGGGCCAGGTCAATTTTCCTAGCCTTGCGTAGGTGGGTGCTGATGCAACGGCTGTCTCTGGGGTGTATAAGCTTGTTAAATACGCGTAGGTCCTCAAAATATAGGGGGACAGGCAGGGTGTCCTGCTCACCGCCAACTTTCACTTCCGTAAGCCCGTGGATACCACCGAAGAGCAGAGTCCCGTCAGGGAGCCTGCAGGAAGAGTTGTAAAGGAACTGGTCACCCCCAGTCCCGTCGTTGGCATGGTAGTTCTTTACGTTGTCTGTACTAGGATCAATCTCTGATAACCCGTTTTCTGTGCTGACCCAGATATGGCCAACCCTGTCCTCTTGTATGGCACAGACATTCTTGCAGGCTATGTTTGGGATATTCCTGGCAATGTTGGTCTTCGGGTCATAGCTGATCAGACCGTTGCCCATGGTGGCAATCCACAGCTTGCCATGTACGTCTTCATACAAGTCGATGGGATGGAATGTGGACCCATTCTGGATAACAGAGTTCAGCAAGGCTCCTGTGAAAGCCGAGGACTGACTCTTGCCCCCGTTCATGAAGAAGAGTCCGCCACGGATGGTCAACATTGCCAGACGCTTGTCATTCAATGATTTCATGCAGAGAGGGAAGAAAAACTCACCCTCGGGCAGCTCATGTGTCTGGCAGCCTCCCTTCCCCGGTTCATAACTCATGAGGTAAGGGAAGAAACCGCCCATCCAGAACTTCCCGTCACTGTCTTCGCCGATGGAAGAGACGGGACCGAATTCTCCAGTAAGGATGTGTGCGATACGCAGGGATTTCCCTGCTCTTTCCAACCGGTAAAGCAAGTTGGAGCGGACGTTCATCCAGAGGAAGCCTGCCCTGTCTTGATAAAGCAGGAAATTGTTCAAACCGATGACTTCGTCATCTGTCAGAGCGTTCTGTATTTCTATGTCCTTGAGTTCATGCGTGTGGGTGTCAAAGAGATGCAGTTTGGATTCACCTGTCCTTATCCATATGTCTTTCTGGTTCTGGTCCATTACCAGCCCTGTGACAGGAGTATTTGCAAAAGAAGAAATCAGCTTGCTGTCTCCATTGAATTGTCCTTTCCGGACAGATGCCAACTGATAACCTTGGCGCTTTGAGATGTACCATAAGTTCCCCTCTGAGTCCTCAAACACATCCTTCATGACCATGGCCGGTCTCTCGTAGGGGAAGGAGGCATCTGACTCAGAGGAGACCTGACTCCGTGCCTTGTCGAAGTAGTAGAGCCCCTGGGAGGTTATAAACATGAGATTCCCATTTCTCAGCGTGCGGATATCGGAAAAGATTGGATGCTCATCCTTTATGAATCTGCTGACTGCCTGAGGAAGGGGAATCATGTTTTTGGTAAGGAGATCCACTATGCACAGTTTCTCCCCGTCGGTGAACCATACCTGGTCTTTCTCTACCTTTGCATAAGATTTCAAGTGAAAGGGAGGGGCTATGGAATCCTGTGTCTGAGGGGAAGAGGAATCCACGGCTCTCAGATACTGGGTATCATCGTACCATAGTAAATCCCTGTCGTCGCAGGCAAACAGGAGCTTTTGCTCATAGTTAAGGCTGTCGGATATGATGAAATTCACAAAGCATTTCCTTTCTTCATCATACATCTGGATGCTGTTTATAAGTAGTATGAATATTTGTCCTTTGCTATTCTCCACTATTTTCCTGATGGTGCGTGCACGGCCATCAATTGGAATCTGAATGAACTTGTCCTCATCAGTGTACAGCCCCACACCGGATTGGGTACCTACCCAGATTCTGTCCCTTGAATCCTGAAGGAGGGAAATCACACCATCATGCGGTAGGCTGCAGCTGTCTGTGGCAGAATGGAAGTATTGATGCATCTCAGAGCCGTTGAACCGGTTCAGTCCCCTATCCGTTCCAATCCAAATATAGCCCTCTTTGTCTTCTAGCATGCAAGTGATGGAAGAGTTGGACAGACTAGGATTTATAGCATGTGTGTCATCGTCGGGCACTGGATTATGGAGTTTGGAACAACCGCACAACAGCAGGATGAATAAAAACAAAGGATAGTAATTTTTCATATTGCAAAGATATAAAGAAAAAGAACAAGAACACTCTTGAAAAGCCTATAAAACCTAGGTTTTGCACATATACTACATTTTTTGAACATTTTTTTGAACATTTAAAAATAAGGAAAAACATGCACTGTCCATACCTTTGCAGCGAGAAAAACTAAAAGATTCAAACAAAATATTAAAGATTGTTTTAGGTTAGGGTTAATGAGAAAATTCCGTCTGCCAGCATACAGGCAGATGGGCTTTTCTCAAAATTAAAAGAAGAATTATGAAAATCATGAAAATTTCAACACTGTTTGTTATTACAATTCTGACTGCCTGCGGCCAGCCAGATGCCAATCCTGTGCTGACGATTGAAGGAGGTCAGATTCAGGGAGTGGTGTGTGACTCATCACAGGTCATCGTATATAAAGGTATACCCTATGCGGCGGCACCCGTTGGCGAAAACCGTTGGCGTAAGCCGCAGCCTGTCACGCCATGGGAAGGAGTACTCAGGGCTGACCACTTTTCTGCAGCTGCCATCCAGGCTGCGCATGACCCCAATGATGGAGGCTATGGACGCGAGTTTTTCTGGCAGGGAGACCCGAAGTTCAGTGAGGACTGCCTTTACCTGAATGTGTGGACACCCCGACATGCAGCCGGCCATCCAGAGAAGAAACTTCCCGTTACGATATGGATACATGGCGGTGGCTACTCAGCCGGATGGGGCTTTGAGGTCGAAATGGACGGAGAGGCATGGGCTAGGCGAGACGTGATACTGGTTACCATCAACTATCGCTTGGGAGTGTTCGGCTACCTGAATCATCCGGAGCTTTCGGCAGAGGATGAGCAAGGTGTGAGTGGCAACTATGGAACCTACGATCAGATAGCAGCCTTGAAATGGGTCAGGAACAATATCGCCCAGTTTGGCGGCAATCCTGACCGTATCACGCTCATGGGACAGAGTGCCGGAGCACGGAGCGTGAAGAACCTGGTTACTTCCCCATTGAGCAGAGGCATGGTCAGTAGAGCCATTATACAGAGTGGTGCAGCGTTGCCCATGAGTGGAAACTCGCAGGAAGAGCTTGATTCCATCGGAAAATCCATCATGGACGGCATCAGCCTGAAAACCCTGAAGGAGATGCGACAGGCAAAGGCTGACACGCTGTTCAGTGCTGTGAATGACTATGTGATGAAGAACCGTCTGTACGGAACGTTTATGCCACATGTGGATGGTGTTCTGCTGCAAGCCGACTTCGACACGTCCGTACAGACCGGCAATGTGGCCGACATACCATATATGATAGGTTATACAGCCGATGATATGACCCCTCTAGATGAACAGATCAACCGGATTGCCGATGCCAGAGACAGCCTCTCACCTTCAAAGCCGGTATACACGTACCTGTTTGCGCGTCCTCTTCCAGGGGATGGGAAACCAGGCATGAAGGGAGCCTTTCACAGCTCAGAGCTTTGGTTCCAGTTTGGCACGTTGGAGCGCAGCTGGCGACCATTCACTCCGGAGGATTATGCCTTGAGTGAGGAGATGCTGGATTACTGGACGAACTTTGCAAAAAATGGGAATCCTAACGGCAGCCATACAGAATGGGCTAACCACACCAGGAATAATCCGTATTATCAGATACTGAATATCAACTAATAATAATTAACAAATAAATCTTTGACAAAATGAAGAAATTAACCCTTCTGATGAGATTGTCCATGACAGTCTTATTTGCATTCGTGAGTATGGGAATCTCCTATGCTCAGATGAAGGTTAACGGACAGGTCGTAGACCAGTCTGGCGAACCAGTCATTGGTGCTAACGTAGTCGAGAAAGGCACTACAAATGGTATCATTACTGATTTAGATGGAAATTTCACGCTAGAAGTGAAGAGAGGAGCTACGCTCATTATCTCCTTTGTGGGCTATGTGACCCAAGAGGTCAAGGCTGCAGCACAGGTCAAGGTAGTAATGGCTGAAGACAGCGAGTTGCTGGAAGACCTGGTGGTAGTGGGCTACGGTGTACAGAAGAAGAGTTCTGTCACAGGTTCCATCTCATCAGTCAAGACTGAGGACGTGGCAAACCGTACTATCACAAATGCACAGAGTGCACTTCAGGGTAAGACCGCTGGTGTGCAGGTAGTCACTACCAGTGGTGTCCCTGGTTCTGCGCCAGCTATCCGTGTACGTGGTTATTCCTCTAACTCTGACATGTCGCCACTATATGTAGTGGACGGAATCATCATGAGTGACATCAGCAGCATTGAGCCTAACGACATCGAGTCTATGGAAGTATTGAAGGATGCTGCATCAGCAGCAATATACGGAGCTCAGGCTGGTAATGGTGTGGTACTTATAACGACCAAGAAAGGAGCTAAGGGTAATGAAGGTTGGGGTCAGGTAAGCTATGATTTCCAACTCTCAAATGAGTCCTTGGGCAGTACTCCAAATCTGATGAATGCAAAGCAATATGCTGAATACATGGTAGAAGCAAATATATTCTCAGAGGGAACCGTAAAATCTCTTTGGGACGGAAAGAGCAGCACAGACTGGGTAAATGCAGTCTATGACAAGTCTACTATGATGAAGCACAATTTAACTTTCAGCAATGGTAGTGACAAAGGTTCAGTATATGTATCAGGTTCCTATTTGACCAATAATGGTATCGCTGTAGGTGATATTGATATGTATAAGCGTTTGAATGGAGTAATCAATGTGGAATACAAAATCAAGCCTTGGTTGAAGATTTCCGGTAATGCAAACATGGCACAGACAACCCGTAGGCCAGTAGATGGTTCCGCTTTTGGTGCCGCATTTACTATGGATCCTCTTACTTCTGTAGCTTATGACCAGGCAAATATGCCAGATAACATGAAGTCTGCGTTGGCATTGGGATATACCCTCCTCCAGAATGACAAGGGTCAGTATTACGGGGTATCAAATTTCAACTCAAGTATGAACCCATTCATCAGTCTATATAATACAGAAACCAAAGAAAACGCATTCACTGCCATAGGTAATTTCGCAGTAGATGTCACTTTGGCCAAAGGACTTACATTTACCAGTAAGTTTGGCTTTACAAACATCTCATTAGACAGAAATTCCTATGAAAATGATTACTTTGGCGGAGGCTATCACTATCGCGACTTTGCGGCAATGAGCCAGACCAACAGTAATTCAAAGTATTATCAATGGGATAACTACGTGAACTATATGACTACAATAGCCAAGAAGCATGATGTTACAGCTATGGTTGGTCACTCATTCACCAAGAACAATTACGTATTTACAACAGGCGGACTTACAGCCAATGGGGAAGATGCCCTGATTAAGGATGATCCAGAATTGTTTGGATGGTTGGATTTTGCTGCAGGTTCTGCTACCAGGACAAATGCAGGTCTTCGCACAATCTCTACCAGTGAGTCTTATTTTGGACGTTTGACTTATGCTTATGATGGCAAATATATGGCTCAATTCTCACTTCGAGCAGATGCATTTGACCTCTCTAAGCTTCCTCTCACAAACCGTTGGGGATATTTCCCTGCAGCTTCAGTAGCATGGGTTGCCAGCAATGAGGGCTTTTGGAAGATTATGCCTGAAGAGTTCAGCTACTTGAAAATTCGTGCTAGCTGGGGTAAGAATGGTTCTGTGGGCCCACTTTCTGGTTACGCTTATGCAACTACCATGTCTACTAACGGGAACTATGATTTTGGCACACCAGCAGCAAACAATCGTGTTCCGGCAACAACACCAGCTACCATGGGTAATGACAAGTTAACATGGGAGACGTCCACTCAGCTTGACTTTGGACTTGACGCGCGCTTGTTCCGCGATCGTTTGACCTTCAGTATGGACTGGTATAAAAAGAAAACAGACAATCTGTTGATTTCTGGCGCAACTCCTTCATTAATCGCTGGAGGCGCATTCTCACCATTAAATGCAGGTTCCGTAGAAAACAAAGGATTTGAGTTCGAATTAGGTTGGAGAGATCAGATTGGTAAGGATTTCACTTATGGGATTCGTGGAAACCTCTCAACATTGAAAAACAAGGTAACTTATTTGACGAAAGGTCTTCCATACATTACAGGTTACAAGCCTTTAAGTGACCCATTGACAATCTTCAAGGAAGGCAACGAGGTATGGAACTTCTATGGTTACAGATTTGCTGGTGTACGTGAAAGCGATGGAGCTGCATTATTTTACAACCAGGCTGGAGAAATCACCGATACTCCAAACATGGATGACAGAACAAATATCGGATCAGCCATTCCTAACATCACCTATGGTATTACCTTGAATGCAGCCTATAAGGGATTTGACCTTTTGATATTTGGTAACGGAACATCTGGTAGCAAAATCTATCAGGCACTTTTCCGCAGTGATAGCCAGAATGACAACCGATTGGCGGATGTTTGGTATAATGATCGCTGGAGTCCGACCAATACCCACGCTTCTCACCCTGCAGCAAATGCAAATATAGCATCCTATATGGTTTCTGATGCAATGGTCTTCAGTGGTGATTACTTCAGAATCAAACAGATCCAGTTAGGATATACCTTGCCTAAGGCACTTCTCAACAAAATTAAGATCAACAATTTGAGATTATATATTTCACTTGATGACTGGTTTACCTTTACTAAGTATTGTGGCTTTGACCCAGAATCTGCCAGCGTAAGTACAGGTTCGGGGCAGGGTGTTGACACTGGTACATACCCTATTTCAAAGAAAATGGTATTTGGTCTTAATTTGACATTCTAATTCACTTTAAAGAAAGAAAACATGAAAAAACATATCATATTTTTATCCCTGGCAGCCCTGGGATTCATGGGGATAACCTCTTGCACCGATGAGTTGGATATTGCAAAGATGGGAAATATGGGTGCAGAAGAGGATTTCTATCAAACAGACGATGATGCAGAACAAGCCATTGCTGCATGTTATAAGCAATATGCCGACAACTGGGCTTTGATTACCCACTGTGGTGATATCATGAGTGATGATGTCTGGTGTGCAGGTAATTCTCGAAGTGATGATGCGTCTTTTGAAAATATGGGTGCATTCACTCATAGTTCAACAACTTCAAAGATTGAGAATCTTTTTAAGGGATTGTATGCACAAATCTATCGTGCGAACCTGGTCATCGACAAATTTGAGAATGTTGATACAGATGTAAAGAAACGTGACAAGGCGGAAGCCTACTTTTTCCGTGGTATGGCACATTTCTACCTAGGCGCATTCTTTGGTACAGCTCCAATCGTAGATCATTTGTTGACAACAGATGAGTATAACCAACCTAATTCAACACGCGCAGGCTTATATGAACAGGCTATCAGTGATTTGACACAAGCAGCAAATGACCTTAAGGTTAAGTCTGCAATGGGTGACAACAATACCAGAATTACTAAAGAAGCAGCTTCTGCACTTTTAGGCAAAGTCTATCTGTTCCTGGGTGACACTAACAAAAATGCAAATGGTGAATATTCAAAAGCAGTCAGTGCATTGAAAGTGTGTGCAGAGAGTACTAGTTACAAACTCTACGAAGGCAACATTGGAGATTTAGGGCATGCCATGTGCGACTACAATGATGAATATGTTTTGGAAGTTAACCGTACCCCTGATATGTCAAACTTGTTTTCACTCTACAGTGAAGCATACGTATATTATGCATGGCGCCAGCAGCTAATTGATGCTACAGACCAGAAAGCCGATTATGCAGCCTTGTGTGCAGGATGGGGATTCATGAATCCAACATCTGACATTTACAATGCATTCGTGAAGGAGGAAGGAGTTGACGGATACCGGCTGAACCAGTCCATCATCACTACAGCACAAATGGAAGAGAACCTAGGATTGAAACCTGTCAAGGGTCTTGTGATTCATGGCAATGAAGGCTATTGGACTTGGAAAAGACGTGGATGTGCTGAAGATTATGTCATGCTGCTTGGACTTCCTCATGCAAACTTTGTATACATGCGCTTGGCAGAGGTTTATCTATTGCTAGCTGAGGCTGCTATAAAAACCAATGACGAAGGAACAGCGACTACATACTTGAATAAAGTCCGTCAGCGTGCAAAGTTGGAGCCAAAGAGTGCCACTCTTGATGCTATTAAACTTGAGCGTCGTCTGGAATTGTTCCAGGAAGGCCAGCGATGGTTCGATTTGGTACGTTGGGGTGATGCTGCAAATGTACTGAAAGATCATGGTAAAGTTATGTACGCATGGGATGTAGATGCAAAGAAGGCTGTCATAGAGTATCAAGACCCTTCTTCACATGGATTCATTGCCGGCAAACATGAAGTATTGCCTATTCCTGATACAGAGGTTTTGATGAATGACAATCTGGTACAGAATCCAGGTTACGGAAGTGACAATTGATTATAGAATACATTTCACAAATGAAGAATTTAAAATTAACATTAATGGCTGGTCTGCTGCTCACTGCACAGACCACCATGGCCCAGACTTTTCGCAAGCAGATTGTGGAGAATGGAGGAACAGGAAAGTTCAAGTCAGAGATTGTAGGTGACTCAACTTTGGAGCGATTTACCATCTATCGTCCCCAGCAACTGAAGGAAGTAGTCAAGAAAGCTGGAAAACTTCCGGTCATCTTGTATGCTAATGGCGCATGTGCAAATAATAATGTTGAAATACGCTATTTTTTGAATGAGATTGCATCACACGGATATGTTGCTGCTGCTATTGGTCCATACGATGAAGCGGATTTCTATGCACATTGGACAGATGTCATGCGTATGATGTATCCTAAGAAGAAAGATGTAGTTCTCGCTAATGGTACATTGGTGAAACGTCCATCACAGGATGAATTGAAGCAAATGATAGAGAAGCAGAAAGCAGAGCGAGAAGCTGCAATGAAAGCAGCCCAACAGAAAGGGAAGAAGGGTAAGAAAGGCGCAGCTCCTGTAGTCCCATCTCAGCAGACTTATCCAAAAATGCTATTGGAAGTGTTAGAGTGGCTTACAGATCAAAATGCTAATCCAAAATCCGAATATTATCATTGCCTTAATCTCGATGAGATTGCAGTTATGGGTCAGTCGTGCGGTGGTGCACAAGCTCTAGCTGTAGCTCATGATCCTCGTATAAAGACTTGCGTCATCTTGAATTCTGGTATTGGTGATATGGAAATGATGGGTGCAAATAAGGACCAATTAGAAAACCTGCACACTCCAATGTTCTATTTGATTGGTGGAGAAGGTGACATTGCATTCCCAAATGCAGGCAAGGATTTTGTACGTTTGAACCATGTACCTGTTGTCATGATTAATACGATTGACGAGCATGAAGGAACTTATTATGAGGAGCATGGTGGTTCTTATGCCGTAGCGGTAACTAAGTGGCTCGATTGGCAGCTCAAGAAGCAGGAAGGTCAGTCAGCCCTGTTCCTAGACGATGAATACATCAAGATGAAATATCCAGATTGGACCATTGAGAGAAAGAATTTTTAACAGCATGAACTCATGAATATGAAATCATTATTTTTCGCACTTGCCGCATGTGCAACTCTAGCTTTTGTTTCTTGCGGTAAAGCATCAAAACAGGTTGCAGAGACAAACCCTATCCTGACAATCGAGGGAGGACAAGTACAGGGTGTATTAAATGATTCTACTGACATTATCGTATATAAAGGTATACCTTATGCAGCAGCACCTGTAGGAGAAAACCGTTGGCGTAAACCTCAACCAGTAAAACCTTGGGAAGGAGTTTTGATTGCAGATAAGTTTGGAGCAGCAGCTGTTCAACATGAACAGAGTGATACTACAAACTTATATTTCAAAGAGTTCTATTGGCAAGGCGATCCCGAGCGTAGTGAGGATTGTTTATATCTGAATATCTGGACTCCATCAAATTCACCATCTCATCCTGAGCAGAAACTACCTGTAGCCTTGTGGATTCATGGTGGAGGTTATGTCCAGGGATATGGCCATGAGGTAACTATGGATGGGGATGCTTGGGCTAAGAGGGGTGTTATTCTCGTCACGTTCAACTATCGTCTTGGTTTACTAGGTTTCTTCTCTCACCCACTTTTGAATGAAGAAGATCCTGATGGAACATCTGGTAATTATGGAACATATGACCAAATCGCAGCATTAAAATGGGTAAAAAATAACATCGCTCAATTTGGTGGTGATCCAGAGAATATCACAATTTTTGGTCAGAGTGCTGGAGGTGGCAGCGTACGAAACCTCTCAATCTCTGAACCATCTAAAGGTTTGATTAACCGCGCCATTATCCAGAGTTGTGGTGGTATAGACGACATTGTATTCCCTAATGCTCCAACAACTAACGAAGAGGTTGCTGCACAGGGTAAGGAAATCATGGATAAGGCCGGCTTGACCACTTTAGAGCAGATGAGGGCAGCCTCTGTTGATGAGTTAAATGCTGCGTTGGCTAACTATGGCGGTTTCCCTTCCGGTGTTTTGGGTCCTCATAGTGATGGCAAGGTGTCTGTCCTGGGATTTAAGGATGCCGTGATGAACAATACAATCGCAGATGTCCCATTCATGATTGGCTGTACTACGGGAGACGGTCGTGGACCAGGTGCAGCTGAGAGCATCAGCCGTTTCTGCGAGGTACGTGACTCTTTGGGTTCATATCCAGTCTATCGCTATCTGTTTGCTCGTGGCCTTCCTGGCCCTGGTAACGTGGGTGCCTATCACTCTTCAGAACTGTGGTATACCTTCCAGACCCTGGGACGTAGCTGGAGACCATTTACCGAGGCTGACTATCAACTAAGTGACGAGATGGTTGACGCGTGGACCAATTTCTGCAAGTTTGGAAATCCAAATGGAGCAGAGGGAGATGCGTGGGCTCCTTACAAGAAGGACGCGCCATTCATAAAGGTATTTGATATAAAAAAATAAAAATGTGGTGCTAGTTTTGTGAATTAAGAGGACCTTCTATCCAGAGAATCAGGTAGAAGGTTCCTCTTTTTACCAAATTCAGATATTTAGTAAATTACCCAATGAAAAAGATTTTTACCCTTTTGCTGTTTTTTTGCAGCCTGCAGCTGTTTGCCCAATATCCGGGTTCCAAATATTATCCGGAAGTCCATGGCAATTCCGTGTCATTCTATCTTTCAGCGCCAAACGCAGTAGAGGTCAAGATATGTGGAGATTTCCTACCAGGAGTCAACGAATACAACCTAGGGGGCATGGCAGAAATGAAGGAGAAGGATGGCGTATGGCAGTATACGGCGGAGAATCTGGCACCGGATTTCTATTTCTACTATTTCCTGGTAGATGGGATAAAGGTAATGGATCCGAATAACCTGAAGGTTGTATGTAATTACTCAGAATTCTATAATACATTCATTATCGAAGGTGTAGGAAGTGAGAATCTGACTATTGCTGAAACCCAGAAAGGAACCTTGCAGACTGTATGGTATGATTCTCCAGAATATAGTGGCCAGCGTAGGATGACTGTTTATCTGCCATATAACTATAGTACCAAGAAGAAATACCCGGTGCTTTACATGCTTCCCGGAGGTGGCGATGATGAAGATACATGGGTGGATATGGGCCGCCTGCCACAGATAATGGATCATATGATAGCCAATGGCGAGGCTCAGGAAATGCTTGTTGTCATGGTTAATTCCATGCCAAATGAGTTGGCTGCACCACATGTCATGAATCCGATTCCTGGGAGGAAAAGCCATTTCCAGATGATGGGTACACCTGAGGGACGTACAGGAGGCGAGTTCTCGAATGATTTGATACGCAACATCATCCCTTATATTGAGAGCCATTATAGCGTCAAGCCTGGAAGGTCAAACAGGGCTGTCACCGGAGTAAGCATGGGAGGCTTCTACCTGTCCAACATCATTGAGGAATTCCCTGGAACTTTCAATTACATCGGGTTCATTGGTTCTGGATATAACGATGCACCTGAACGTGTCGATCAGGCCTTAGCAGAGGTAAAGAAAGCAGGCTATAAACTCATGTGGGTAGGCGCAGGTAGTCTTGACATGGCGCTGAGCAGTGCAAAGAACCTGATGGCAGGTTTGGATCGTGCGTCCATGCCGTATACATACTATGATTCAAAGGATGGACATAACTGGCGGTCATGGCGTAGGGATTTGCAGCAGTTCGTTCCCCTAATTTTCAGATAAGAATGACTTGTGGGATAAATAATGATGCGGGACAGTGGGAAATCTAACTGCCCTGCATCATTTTTATGAATTAGGATTGATACTTTCAAATAATGGGAGATACAAGTAACATACTTGTATTGAGAAATAAGGATTTGAGCATAGCATAGACCAAAAAGATAAGGTTCAAGACCTTATCAGCAGTCTACGGACTAATCCCGCTGAGTCTGCAAGGTGACATGGGGACAGGTCCCTTGTAACGTAAGCAGCAATATTGCTAAAATATCGAACTATACTTTACGTTACAAGGGACCTGTCCCCATGTCACCTTTCGAGAGCCTGGACAGACTGGAATCTACCGTATCTATTTCCAAGGATGAATATTAACTGAAGGGCTATCAAACCCCTTTCTGTGTAACAGCTCCTCCCCTAAGGGAGGGGCTTTTTTTGCCCCCATAAAAAAAGCCTCCCCTGAAGGGAGGCTAAACTAAAATCCTTTCTTTATGGCTTAAGCTAAATAGTTATAGAGTAACAGACAGATTACAGCTCCCACCACAGAAATAAGGAAGGAACCAATCCAATTAGAACTCTTAATTCCGAACAAGCCAGCCACAAATCCGCCAACTATACTACCCACAATACCGATGAGGATATTCCAGTACCATTCATGACTAGAACCCAGCAGCCAAGAAGCACAAGCACCTGCTACTAAACCATAGAGCATCCATAAAATAAATCCCATAGTAGTAATTATTTAAGTGTTAAACATAGGTTTGATGCAAATATAATGTATTTTTTTAAAACAGTATGCCATTTGGAAGAAAATTCTTGGAATGATATCAAACACACAAGATTTAAAACACGGGGGTTACAGGTGTCTCGAAAAATTTATAACTTTGCACCGCTTTAGAATATAGACCATTTAAACCATTGAAAACTGATGATTTCTTCTATTCATATTCTGGGCGTATCGCTCACAGTTGGCTTGCTGCTGTTGGTAAGCTGGTGGTCGGGACGCAAAGTCCATGATGCGGGCAGTTTTATCACAGGGGGCACTTCGGGCACATGGCTGGTAAGCGGTGCGCTGTTGGGCACAATGGCCGGTGGGCAGTCAACCATTGGCACCGCGCAGCTGGCGTTCTGCTATGGCCTGTCGGCATGGTGGTTTACGCTGGGAGCAGCCATCGGCTCGCTGCTGCTGGGTTATGTCTATGCCGGCCCGTTAAGGCGCAGCGGGTGCTCCACCCTGCTTGAGGTAGTGCGGCGCGAGTATGGACGCAAGGCCGAGACCGTGGGATCAATCCTGTGCATGCTGGGCATCTTCATCAGCATCGTCTCACAAGTGCTCTCGTCAGGGGCCATGATCAGCAGTTTCTTCAGCATCTCTATGCTCTGGGCATCAGTGGTGGGCGCGGTGCTCATCCTGCTGTTCGTCTTGTTCGGTGGCATACGCAGTGCCGGCTTTAGCGGCATCGTCAAGTTGGTGCTGCTTTATTGCAGCTCGGTGGCCGCTGGCATCATTGTCTGGCATTTGGCGGGAGGTTTCTCTGGGCTGCACGACAGTGTGGATGTGGCCTATCAGTCATCGGCATTGTGCCAGTTTAATGGATTGACCGACATCGAGAGCATTCACCACCGTTATGGCAGTATGGTGGCGCGAGGGGCGATGAAGGACTTGGGTGGGTGCCTGTCGATGGTGCTGGGAGTGGTGGCCACGCAGACTTATGCCCAGTGCATCTGGTCGGCGTCGACCACGACCAAAGCCCGCCGTGGAGCCTTGATCTGTGCCATCTGCCTACCTATCATCGGTGCGGCATGCACCATGGTGGGCATCTATATGCGCGGGCACTACGTTACCGCCGATGAGTGGGCCGCCATGCAGCAGGCTGGCGAGGCCTTGCCAGCAGGCATCGGGGTCATCGAGAACTCGGCTCAGGCATTTCCAGCCTTCATCTTGCGTCATTTGCCAGCATGGCTAGGGGGCATCATGCTGGGCACATTGCTCATCAACATCTTAGGCAGCGGCAGTGGCCTTTCGCTGGGCGTGGCCACCATCTTGGTGCGCGATGTCTACAGTAATCTGCGGCGAGGTGTGTCACGCCTATCCCAGCTGCAGCAGGTGCGTCTGAGCATTGCTGCCGTGCTGACTGTGGCTGTGATTGTGGCGGTGCTGTGCAACAACAGTTTCATCAACGACCTGGGCTTTCTCTCCTTGGGATTGCGGGCTGTGTCCATTCTGTTTCCGCTCAGCTTTGCCCTGTGGCTGCCTGGGCGTTTCAGGGCGCGTGGCATCTTGCTGGCCATGCCCATCGGTGTCCTTGCCATGCTGCTGGCCAAGTTCTGCGCTCTGCCCGGCGATGCAGTGTACTACGGCCTGGCCATTGAACTCTTGGTCATCATTCTGTCAAATGGGGACAATTTGAGAAAAGCTGCTTGAGTGTCAAATGGGGATAAAATGATTTCCAATGGTTCTTTTAAGAAACCAGGTGAATAAAATTAAAGCAGCCTTTCCTCATGTGAAAAGGCTGCTTTCTATTTAATCATATACTTCTATTTATTTTAAATTCACAAGAGGAATTATTTCAGTAATTCGTAGAATTCGTCCAGCGTAAGAACATTCAGCTTGGGAAAAGGAATCTGCTTGAGATGATCAAAATGACTATCTTCAGTTACGATATAATCTGCTCCAGCAGTAATAGCACAATCTACAAATTTATCATCATCCTTGTCGATGTGAGAAAGAAGATGAAAGCGGAAATAGGATTCTCTATAGATGGTCTTAGGGTGGTGAGCGATAGCGTTAACTACATTGCGCGCCACTTGAGGAGAAGTATGTAAAGAAAGGATTTCTTCATACTCTGTCAGTATTTCATTGCTTACGCACAAACGATACTTACCATCCAGAAAGTCAGTCCATATCTTATGATAACGGCTTCGGGTGGGAAGTGCTTGAATTAACGCATTGGTGTCAAGAACTACGTGTTGCATTTTCGTTTAGAAAGTTTTGTAAGGGGTACGAAGATGCTGACCCCGCAGTTCGTCTAGCTTCTTTTGGTCGAAAGTTCCTTCCTCCCACATCTTGTCAATAGACTGTTGTGCCCGCTCTGCAAAAAAGAGCGAGATAGTGAGCCGCAGTGCATCTAAATCCTCCTGGGAGGTAACATTTGCAGCTGCATTCATCAGTTCTAGTTGTGCCTTTTCGTTGTAGCTCATATAAGTTTCAAATTAGAATTCCGGGACGAATATACAAAAAGTTTTGGACAATGACCAAAAAAAATCGCAACTGATTAAAAAATCAATTGCGACATTTTCTGTGCTCGGAGCGGGACTCGAACCCGCACAGGCATTACTGCCCAAGGGATTTTAAGTCCCTCGTGTCTACCATTCCACCATCTGAGCGACCTTAGAGCGGAAAACGAGACTCGAACTCGCGACCCCAACCTTGGCAAGGTTGTGCTCTACCAACTGAGCTATTTCCGCAACTTTTTTATCAAAAAGCGGTGCAAAAGTAATGGGATTTTTCGGAACCTCCAAATTTTGCACCGTTTTTTTCGTCTTAACGGCCTAATAACTTGCGCTGGGCCTCTTCTACCTTCTCAAAATGGAAGCCTGCCATGTTGCTTTCCATCAGGGCCTGTATCTGCTGGTTGCACAGGTTCCCCAGGCTGCCTTCATGGGTGTGATGCACTTCCTTGCAGGGCTGGAAACGGCCTGCCTCTATGTCTAGGCCCACTTTCTTATAGGCATCGCGGAAGGGCATGCCACTGGCTGCCAGGCGGTTCACTTCTTCCACGGAGAAGATGTAGTCGTAACGGGGGTCATCCAGGATGTGCTCATTCACCTCTATGCGGTTCACAATGTAGGTGGTCATCTGCAGGCAGTCTTTCAGTTCCTGGAAGGCGGGCAGGAAGACTTCCTTGATGACCTGCAGGTCACGGAAGTAACCGGAGGGGAGGTTGTTCATGATGAGCATGATCTGCTGGGGAAGGCTCTGTATCTTGTTGCACTTGGCACGGGTGAGCTCAAACACGTCCGGGTTCTTCTTGTGGGGCATGATGCTGGAACCGGTGGTGCAGTCGGCCGGGAGTTTCACGAAGCCGAAGTTCTGGGAGTTGAACATGCAGGCATCGAAGGCCAGCTTGCTGACGGTTCCGGCTATGGAAGCCAGGGCGAAGGCCACGTTCCGTTCCATCTTTCCCCGGCCCATCTGGGCATAGACCACGTTGTAGTTCATGCTGTCGAACCCCAGGAGCTCTGTGGTGAGCGTGCGGTTCAGGGGGAAGGAGGAACCGTAGCCGGCAGCAGAACCCAGCGGGTTACGGTTGCACAACTTGTAGGCAGCCTGCAGGAAGAGCATATCGTCGGCCAGGCTCTCGGCATAGGCTCCGAACCAGAGCCCAAAGCTGCTAGGCATGGCTATCTGCAGGTGGGTGTAGCCGGGCATGAGCACGTTCTTATAGCGTTCACTCTGTGCCAGGAGTTCCTGGAAGAGCTGGTACACCTGCTGAGCTATCTCATGCAGCTGGGTGCGGGTGAAGAGCTTCAGGTCCAGCAGCACCTGGTCGTTCCGGGAGCGTCCGCTGTGAATCTTCTTTCCCACATCGCCCAGCCGGCGGGTGAGCATGAGCTCCACCTGGGAGTGCACATCTTCCACCCCTTCTTCAATGACGAACTCTCCGCGCTCTGCGGTGGCATAGATGGTCTTCAGCTCTGCCAGCAGGAGCTCCAGTTCCTCTGCGGTGAGCAAACCGATGGTCTCTAGCATGGTGGCATGCGCCATGGAGCCCAGCACATCGTGAGGAGCCAGGTAGAGGTCCATCTCCCGGTCGCGCCCCACGGTGAAGCGCTCTATCTCTGCAGTCATCTGCACGTTCTTTTCCCAAAGTTTAGCTGCCATAGGGTTTATGCATTTAGATTGTTCCCGTAAGGGATCATAGTCAACATATCTGCTATTTTCTCCACGCCCTCGCGCAGGGGTTTCTCCACCATCTTCCGGATGAAGAAGTTGAGCTCTGCACCGATGGTGAGCCGCATCTTACAACCTCCGGTGGATACGGGGAGGAGCTGAATCCAGAGGTTCAGGGGTACGGGCGAGTTCACCGTCTGGAACTTGAGGGTCTTGAGGGGTTCCCGTTCCACGATTTCCAGGGTGACATTTCCCACGGGGCTCACGTCCAGGCTCACGGAGTCTTCCGTGAACTGCATGTCCTGCAGCTTCTGGGCGATGGACTGGAACTGACTTTCCGATACCTTTCCTCCGGAAGCGCTGAGGGCTGCCTGCTGGAAGGCGGGGTCGGAAAACCGTTCCTTCAGTCCGGAGAGGTTCCGTAAATCGGCCATCTTCCCGTAGACCACCTCCAGGGGGTAGGCGATGTATTTTACTTCGCTTTCAAATTTTTCCATACCTTATTTTCCCTCCCAATGTGCAGGGTCCTTACGCCACTGGTTCAAGACGGGCACATCGGTGTCCTGAATGTAACCGGTCTGCAGTGCCACTTCCAGCACAGCCTCATAGTTGGTCAGGGTAACCAGTTTTACCTGTGCCTCCTGGAAGGCCTGGACAGCCACTGGGAAGCCGTAGGTGTAAGAAGCTACCATGCCCACTACCTCACTGCCGCTCTTGCGGATGGCATCTACCGCCTTCAGGGAGCTGCCACCGGTGGAGATGAGGTCTTCTACGACCACTACCTTGGTGCCGGGTTTCAGTTCACCCTCGATGAGGTTTTCCAGTCCGTGGTCTTTTGGTTTAGAGCGCACGTACACGAAAGGCAGGTTCAGGAGGTCGGCCACCAGCGCACCCTGAGGGATGGCCCCTGTAGCCACACCAGCCACAGCCTCTGCCTCTGGGAACTGTTCCATGACCAGACGGGCCAGCTCTACCTTCACAAAGCTACGAAGGCCAGGGAAAGAGAGTGTCTTCCGGTTGTCGCAATAAAATGGAGACTTCCATCCGCTAGCCCAAGTGAACGGGTCATTAGGCTGCAGTTTGATGGCTTTAATGTCCAGCAGCTTAGCTGCAAATATCTGTTCTAACGTTTTCATAATTATACGGTTAAGAAATTGTGTGTGCAAAGATAGAGATTTTTCAGCAATCTTCGGGTACATCGTCCTCAATTTTCAGTAAGGGATAGATATATTTCGGTTCAAAGCCCCGGCTCACCCCGAAGCGGAGCAGCTTGGCCTTGCCTTCATAGTCGTCCCGTGCCCGGATGGCTTTCTTCTTGGCTTTCAGGAGTTCTTTCAGGGTGCTGATGTACTGTTTTTCGTCGATGCTGTCCAGCAGGGGGGCATAGACCGCCTCCGGCACCTGCTTGCTCCAGAGCTCCTGACGGATTTTCAGCCTTCCCCAGCGGGCGAAGCGGAGCTTGTCACTGATGAAGGCGCGGGCATAACGCTCCTCATCGATGAACTTTTCCTGGCAGAGTTTTTCGATGACCCGGTCCACCAGCCCTTCATCGTCGGTTCCCCGGAGCAGCTTGGTACGCACCTCGGCCTGGCAGTGCTCCGTACGGGCGCACATGGCGGAACCTATGCGGTACAGTTCGGCTTCTGTAAGCGATTTCTTTTCTTCCATTCTATTCTTTTATTTTACAGCTTTCACCATGCGAGGGTTCCCGAAGCGGTCTTCCCGCAGCTCCACGTCCCGATAGCCCTGGGAGCGGAACAGCGCACAGGTCTGAGCCCCGAACCGCTGGTTGATTTCCACGAAGAGCCCTCCCCCGTTTTTCAGGGCCTGCTGCCCCTGCTGCCCCAGCACCCGGTAGAAGAGCAAAGGGTCTTCCTGAGGCACGAAAAGGGCCAGTTCCGGTTCCTGGTTCTTCACCCGGTCGTCCAGCTCCGGGCGCTCGGCTTCGGAGATGTAGGGTGGGTTGCTGACCAAGGCATCCAGTTCCCTCATTTCCAATGGGGTACGGAGCACATCCTGCTGGAGCATCTGCACCCTTTCCCCATACGGCTGGGTGTTCCTGCGGGCATAGTGCAGGGCCTCTGAGGAGAGGTCTATTCCGGTGACTTGTGCCAGGGGTAATTGAGCGGCCAAGGCTGCTGCTATACAACCGCTGCCAGTGCAGGCATCAACTAGGGAAATATTTCTCTCCTTCGGGAGAGTGGAAACCACCCACTCTACCAGGTCTTGCGTCTCGGGACGCGGGATGAGCACACCGGGGCCCACCTCCAGGCAGAGTCCGCAGAAATACTCGTGCCCCAGCACATACTGCAAGGGCTCCCCGGAAAGGATGCGCCGGACCATCTGCTCCAGCAGTTCCCGCTTTTCAGGAGCTAAATCTTCCTCCCGGGCCGTGAAGACCTGCAGGGAAGGGAGCATGAGCGGGGGCTCCTGCAGCAAGCGCCGTGCCATGGCACGAGCCTCCTGGGGAGGAACCACCTGGGTGAACTGATGGATGAGACGGGTGAGAAGCTGACTCATGATTCTTAATTTTAGTTGCAAAGATAGGATACTTTTATACACAAATTTACA
Source organism: Bacteroidales bacterium UBA4293 (assembly GCA_002395835.1). GTDB lineage: Bacteria > Bacteroidota > Bacteroidia > Bacteroidales > Bacteroidaceae > Minthousia. Next base: position 23,431 of record DGVD01000015.1, read on the forward strand.
TTAAGGTTGTAAAAATCACTCAAATTTTCTTTAATCTACTACAAAAACGCCCCTTTTATCTATAATTTTTTCTAATTCTCCCTAACTGATTTCGCCCGAAACAATATTTCTTTGTACTTTTGCATCTTAGAATTTTAACCGACGAAAAATCCAGATGAGAAAAAGTATATATTTGGTGCTTGCTTTTGTGGGGCTGATGTGTGGCCTGTCTTCCTGCTTCAAGGATAAGACAGTGGATTATTCAGACTACAACGACTGCGCACTCACTGCTCTTTCATTGAAAGATATAGAATGGTCTGACACGGTTCCCGACCAGTACGGAAATGACAGTATGTATTCTACGAAACTGACCGGAACCAACTACCCCTTCACCATAGACCAGGTGAACGGACTGATTTACAATACGGACTCCCTGCCAAAGGGTACCCCCGTGAAGAAGATCCTGCTGAACGTGACTGCCGACGGTAATGCGGTGTACCAGCGGAACAATACGGACGACCTGACCTACTATTTTCTAGCAAACGACACCATAGACTTTTCCCAGCCTATACACGCTACGGTGTTCTCCCTGAACGGAAACTATTCCAAGAAATATACCATCACCCTGAACGTGCATCAGCAGGATGCCGACGAGAGCCAGTGGAACCTGTGCCAGACCAAGTGGGCCGGGAAAGACCTGGAGGCGCCTAGGGCAGTGACCTACGGAAACCGGGTGGCAGTCTTCGGCAAGCTGAACGGAAAGCTGATGGTGACTACTGCCTACCAGGGAAGCCAGGACTTCAGCACTCCTGTAGAGGTGGCAGGCGTGAGCAGCAATGCCAGCTACGACAATGTGGTGTACTACCAGAACGCCCTCTACATGCTGGATAAGGAAACACTGTACGTTTCCGACGATGCGGTGAACTGGACCCAGATGCAGACTAACACCCCTATCTCTCACCTGATGGGATGTAACACCACCGAGCTCTTCGGTGTGTATGGCGACACCTTCATCACCTCTACCGATGCCAATGCCTGGAACACGGAATATACAGAGTTCCCAGAATACATTCCAGACAGCAACATCTTCAGCATCACGGTGCCTTACAGCACCAACCTGGACCTGGAGCGGACCGTGACCTTCGGTCAGCAGAAGGAAAGCACAGACACCATAGCTACCGCCTGGTACAGGGACAACGGCTACCAGGAGGGCTACAGCAACCTCTGGGGCTACATCTACACATCAAGAGACAACAACTATGCACTGCCTAACCTGGACAACCTGGTGGTGATGCACTACAAGAAATACCTCATAGCCATAGGAAACAACTGCCGGAACAAGGGCTTCAAGAGAGCCCTAGACTATGTGTATGTTTCCAAGGACTGGGGACTGACCTGGAAAGCGCAGAAGGATGAGAAGTACGACACCTACCTGACGCTCCCATCGGCACTGTACCGAAACCAGAAACCATTTGCCGCCTACGTGGATAAGGACTACAACGTGTGGATACTCCTGGGCGAAAGCGGTGAGATGTGGTACGGATATATAAACAAGATGAAATTTGCGGAATAAACCTTTTCTAGACTATGAATTCCTATAAAGAACTGATAGACGAGACCCGAATACCACGGCACGTAGCCATCATTATGGATGGAAACGGACGATGGGCGAAAGCCAGAGGCATGCACCGCTCTATGGGCCACCAGGCTGGCGTGAGCACCGTGAAGGAAATAACCGAGGCTGCCACGAGGCTGGGACTGGACTATCTGACGCTTTATACATTCTCTACGGAGAACTGGAACCGACCTGCCGATGAGGTGAATGCCCTGATGGGACTCATCATCAGCGAACTGGAAGAGGAAATGTTTACCAAGAATAACGTGCGTTTCCGTATGATAGGCGACTTTGACCGGCTGCCTGCGAATGTGCAGGAGAAAATGCGGGAACTGGAGGAACATACCAAGGACTATAACCGCATGACAGTGGTCATAGCCATCAGCTATTCCTCACGCTGGGAAATTACCCACACCGTGAAGCAACTGGCACAAGACGTGCGCGAAGGGAAACTGAACCCCGAAGACATTACGGAGGAGACCATCACCCGGAACCTGAACACCCAGTTCATGCCCGACCCCGAACTGCTGATCCGCACGGGTGGAGAAATCCGGCTGAGCAACTACCTGCTGTGGCAGTGCGCTTACTCGGAACTGTACTTCTGCGACACCTACTGGCCCGACTTCCACGAGGAGGATTTCTACAAGGCCATACACGACTACCAGCAACGTGAACGCCGGTTCGGAAAGACCAGCGAGCAGGTTGCCCCTAACAAATAGAGAATAAATGAAGAAGATGAAACATATAAAGTTCTACCTTATATTATTTGCAGTACTGCTCTTGAGCCCACTGGCCGCCACGGCACAGGTGGTGGAAAAGCCTACCATCTCCTATACGGGTAACCCCCGAACCATAGAAATTGGAGGCATCGCAGTGGAAGGAGTGAAAAACTATGAGGATTATGTCCTCATCGGACTTTCCGGACTGTCGGTAGGTCAGACCATCTCCCTGCCAGGCGATGAGATTACCAACGCCATCAAGAGATACTGGAAACACGGTTTGTTCTCTAACGTGAAGATTGAAGCCGACAGTATAGTAGACAATAAGGTGTACCTGAAGATTATCCTGGCTCAACGCCCCCGTATCTCCGACATCGTCTACACGGGTGTGAAGAAAAGCGAGCGGGAAGACCTGACCAACAAGGTGGGCCTGATTAAGGGTAACCAGATTACACCGAACATCATAGACCGTACCAAGCTGGTGGTGAAACGCTACTTCGACGACAAGGGATTCAAGAATGCCAACATAGAAGTGCTGCAGGAACAGGACCCTCAACACGAAGACCAGATGCTGGTGCGCATCAATGTGGACAAGAAGGAAAAGGTAAAGGTGAACCAGATTACCATAGTGGGTAACCATGTGCTGAAAGAAAGGAAGATTAAGGCCCTGATGAAGAAGACCAACGAGAAAGGTAAGCTGAGAAACTTCTTCAAGACTAAAAAGTTCATTGATGAGAAATACCAGGAGGATAAGGACCGCATCATAGAGAAATACAACGAGCTGGGCTACCGCGACGCTACCATCGTGGCCGACAGTGTGACCCCGTTTGATGAGAACACGGTGAACGTGTACCTGGAGATAGAGGAAGGTCAGAAATACTACGTACGCAACATCACCTGGGTGGGAAATACCGTGCTCATGACCGACGCACTGAACAACTCCCTGCGGATGAAGAAGGGCGACGTGTACAACCAGACCCACATGAACAAGCGATTGAGAACCGACGATGACGCCATAGGTAACTACTACTACAACAACGGTTACGTGTTCTTCAACGTGGACCCTGTGGAAATCAACATAGACAACGACTCGGTGGACCTGGAAATGCGTATCACGGAGGGACCACAGGCTACCATCAGCCATGTAAGAATTATAGGTAACGACCGACTGTACGAGCACGTGGTGCGCCGTGAGCTCCGTACCAAGCCAGGCGACCTGTTCTCCAAGGCAGCCCTGGAGCGTTCCTACCGAGAAATAGCCCAGATGGGACACTTCAATCCAGAAACCATCAACCCCGACGTGAAGCCCGATGCCACCAACGGAACCGTGGACATCAACTACATTCTGGAGTCTAAGGCAAACGACCAGATAGAGTTCTCTGCCGGATGGGGACAGACGGGTGTCATCGGACGAATCTCCCTGAAGTTCACGAACTTCTCCATGAGAAACCTGTTCAACAAGAATGCCCGCCGACGTGCGTTCCTGCCACAGGGTGACGGACAGACCTTCACCATCAGCGGTCAGACCAACGGTAGCTACTACCAGAGCTATAGCGTGTCCTTCCAGGACCCATGGTTCGGAAACAAACGTCCGAACTCACTCTCTGTAACTGCCTTCTACTCTAAGCAGACCGGTGTGAGCAACAACTTCTATAACAGTGCCTACTATAGCGGTATGTACGGGTATATGTACGGATACGGAGGCTACGGAAACAACTACTACAACAGTTACGAAAACTACTACGACCCAGACAAGAGCGTACAGCTGTACGGTCTTTCAGTGGGCTTCGGTAAGCGATTGCGCTGGCCGGACGACTACTTCACCCTGAGTGCCATGCTGACCTACCAGCGCTATGCCCTGAAGGACTGGGAGTTCTTCATCATACACAACGGTAACTGTAACAACATCAACCTGACCCTGGACATCTCCCGTAACTCTAGCGATAACCCTATCTTCCCACGTAGAGGTTCAGAGTTCTCGCTCTCAGGTACCATTACCCCACCCTGGTCTGCCTTCGACGGTAAGGACTATGCCCACCTGGCTACTACCCCGGGACCGAACTACCAGGATGAGCTGGCCGAGAAGTTCAAGTGGATAGAATACTACAAGATTAAGTTCCACAGCAAGACCTATACTGCCCTGGCAGGAGGCGACAAGTGCCCTGTGCTGATGACCCGAGTAGACTTTGGTTTCCTGGGCTCCTTCAACAAGAACAAACGCTCCCCATTCGAGACCTTCTACGTGGGTGGTGACGGTATGACCGGTTACTCCAGCAGCTACGCTACAGAAACCATTGCCCTGCGTGGTTATGAAAACGGATCGCTCACCCCATACGGCTATGAAGGCTATGCCTACAGCCGCTTGAGCCTGGAGCTCCGCTACCCGCTGATGCTGGAAACATCAACCAGTATCTATGCGCTGGGATTCCTGGAAGGCGGTAATGCCTGGGCCGATGCCAAGAAGTTCAACCCCTTCGACATGAAACGCTCTGCCGGTGTGGGTGTGCGCATCTTCCTCCCAATGATAGGTATGATGGGTATAGACTGGGCATACGGTTTCGACAAAGTATGGGGCCGCAAAGACTATAGCGGAAGCCAGTTCCACTTCATCATCGGTCAGGAATTCTAAAAAAATACAAAAAAAGCGAATAATTCAGATAAAACATATATATTTGCACCGCTTTAGGTATTTGATAACAAAAAAACTACATTAATAAAAAGGAAAAATGAAAAGACTTATTTTAATTGCATTTGTTTTGGCTCCACTGAGCTTGTTCGCTCAGAAGGTTGGTGTTGTTAATCAGGCAGAGATTATCCAGGCTATGCCAGAGTATACTGCTGCACAGACCGAACTTCAGAACACTGCAAAGCAGTATGATGATGAGTTGAAGCGTATGCAGGATGAGCTTCAGAAGAAGGCTGAGGATTTCGACAAGGAATCAGCTACTCTTCCAGATGCAATCAAGACTCGCCGTCAGAACGAGTTGCAGGAAATGTATCAGAAGATTCAGACCTATGCACAGGATGCACAGCAGAACATGCAGAAGACTGAGCAGGAGAAGATGCAGGCTATCAGCCAGAAGCTGACTAAGGCTATTGAGGAAGTAGGTGCTGCAGGTGGCTATGCTTTCGTTCTGGTAGATGGTTCTATGCCTTACATCAACAAGTCTGTTTGTACGGATGTAACTGCACAGGTAAAAAGCAAGTTGGGCTTGAAGTAATTTTTTAGACAAACTCTATAGGAAATGTCGCTCCAGTTTGCTGAAGCGACATTTTTTTTCTTTTCCTTGGAAAAGTGGGAAGAAAGACGTAATTTTGCATATACTCTAAAACTACAATAGTATGAAGAAACTGATTTTCATCTTGATGCTGTTCCTGCCTCTCACAGCTATGGCACAAAAATTTGGCTACATGAACTATGATGCAGTGCTGAAAGCCATGCCTGAATATACGCAAGCACAAGGACAGCTGGATATTCTGAAAGCAAAATATAAAGCCGAGGCTGAACGTACGGACCAGGAATTCAACCGCAAATATAGCGAGTTCCTGGATGGGCAGCGTGACTTCCCAAAGAACATCATGCTGAAGCGTCAGAAGGAACTGCAGGACCTGCTGCAGAACGGTGTGAAGTTCCGTGAGGAATGCGACAAGCTGGTGAAGCAGGCCGAGGAGGAACTGATGACCCCCGTGACCAGCAAGCTGAATGTAGCCCTGGGACAGGTGGGCGACGAGATGGCCCTGGAATATATCATCAATACGGAAGGCAAAGACTTTCTCTACATAGGCCCCAACGGTATTGACATTACCAGTGCAGTGAAAGCTAAACTAGGCATCCAATAATGTCCGACAGATTTCTACCTCAGGCTCCTGGACCCATCGGTGTGTTCGACTCAGGCTATGGTGGTCTGACCATCCTGAAGAGCATTCGTGAGCAGTTGCCCCAGTACGACTACCTCTACCTGGGCGACAATGCACGGGCTCCCTATGGTTCCCGCTCCTTTGAACTGGTCTACGAATTCACCTTACAGGCTGTGAGGCGACTTTTCGAGCTGGGCTGCCACCTGGTCATCCTGGCTTGTAACACCGCCTCTGCCAAAGCCCTGAGAAGCATTCAGCAGAACGACCTGCCCTACCTGGACCCTTCCCGCAGAGTGCTGGGGGTGATACGTCCCACGGTGGAGGTGATAGGGAACATCACCCGAAACGGACACATCGGCATTCTGGCTACCCCCGGTACCATCAAGTCGGAATCGTACAACATAGAGCTTCAGAAATTCTACCCCTCCGTGCACGTTACGGGACAGGCATGCCCCCTCTGGGTTCCCCTGATAGAGAACAATGAGCACAACGAGGAAGGGGCCAACTACTTCGTACAAAAGTACCTGAATCAGTTGCTGGAGAAAGACCCGGAGATAGACACCATCATCCTGGGCTGCACGCACTACCCCCTGCTGATGGAAAAGATTAGAACCTACTGCCCGGACCACATCCAGCTTATTCCACAAGGAAACTACGTGGCAGAGAGCCTGGCCAATTACCTGCAGCGCCATCCGGAAATGGCCAAGAGCTGTACAAAAGGGGGACAGTGCCATTTCCTAACGACAGAGTCCCCCGATAAGTTTACCGAAAATGCGACGACCTTCCTCCAGGAGGAAATTCACGCAAAGAAAATCATTTTAGATTAGTTTTTATTCCATGGAGATGAATGCAGGCTCAGGCAAGTGCATTCCAGCCATGACCAGATGGTTCTCCCTAGCATAGTCCAGCAAGCGCTTGCGGGAAGCAGCTGCCTTCTCCTTATCCATGTCGAAATTGGCATTGAATTCCGGGTGTTCCATCTGCAGGGCAGCCCCATGCATCAAGTCGCCGATAACCAGCAGATTCTCCTTCTGGAAAGCGGTATGACCTGGAGTGTGTCCCACGGCATCGATAGCCTTCACCCCATGAGGAAGAACCTCGCCAAACTGGAACAGAGTGAGCTGGTCCTTGTAGACCTCCATAGCCTCACGCTGCATGGCGTTTCTATCTTCTGGCATGTCCTCAATCCATGCTTTATACTCCACGGCTCCGACATAGACCTTTGCATTAGGGAAGACAGGCTTACCCTCGGCTACCATGCCACCGATGTGGTCCCCATGGAAGTGGGTGATGTAGAGATAATCGATGCTATCAGGGGTTAGATTATAGGCTTTCAGGTCTTCCAACAACTGACCACCCTTACTAGCTCCCAGACCGGTATCGAACAGGATCCATTCTCCATCGGCATGCATCAAGAAGGTGCTGACAGAAGAAGGAATACCCTCCTGCAGACCCAAGCTTTCAATCAGGGAATCTGGAGCACCGAACAACTCCCGGTTCATCTTTCGCTCCCCTTGATTGTCCTTCAGCCAGATGACGGAAGTCTGGTTATCACTAAGTACAACAGTGTTCTCGTCAACCTCTTCTACTACAGGTTGTGTAGCTGTATTCGTATTGGAATTACAACTGAAAAAGACGCCTCCCACTAGCAACAGGAGACCCATAGTCAAATTTCTCTTCATAGTTATTTAGTTTTATCTTAGCAGTACTTCTGCTTTTATTTCACTTGCGTCAGCAAAAAGCCCACAGCCAGACTCACAGCTTTCTGCATGTCGGTAGTAAAGCCATGGTTCTCACCCGGAAGCAAGTGCAACTCGCTGTTGCGGTACTCCCGGTTGAAGCATACACCGAAGGTGTAAGGAACCACCACATCGCCCGTACCATGGATAACACATACAGGACCTATGTACTGAGTAGCTGTTTCATAAATAGGTAAGGTTTGTGCCGTGAGGATATAGTCGCGCCCCAGCTTCAGGTTCCCGAACAGCTCCACGAACTCTGGAGGGTCGGCTGGATTATACTGTTTCCCCATGGTGCTCCCCCGAAGGGCATCTTCCCGCAGGACGGCTGCAGGAGCCATGAGCACTACAGACTTGACCACGGAAGTGCCCAACTGCCCGGCAAGCATGCTAGCTACCACACCCCCTTGAGAATGACCCAGGACAGAAATGGATTCCGTATAAGCCTGTGCCTGGATATAGGCTACCACCTTCTTGGCATCTTCTATCTCATTTAGGACCGTCATGTTCTGGAACAAGCCTTCGCTCTCCCCATGACCGTTGAAATCGAAACGGACCGATGCCACACCATCCTGCTCCAGCTTGTCGGCAATTTCCTTCAACAGACCCCGATTCTCCTGCTTGTTGCCAGAGAATCCGTGCATCAACAGGACCACCGGGCATTTCTCACCTGCCTTCAGTTCCGGTTTCTGCACCAGGACAGACAACTTACCGACAGCCCCTTGCAACTGAATCTTCTCTACTGATGCCTGTAGCTGGACTACAGACATCAGCAAAAAAGCGCATAATAGACTCTTCAACTTCATACTTATTTCAATTCAAATGAAACGGTAGATTTAATATCCTTAGAGGAAGCACCTACCAGCACATTGAAAGTTCCTGGCTCAGCCACCCACTGCTTCTTGTTGTCATCATAATAGCTCAGGGCATCCTTATCCAAGGTGAAAGATACGTTCTTGGTCTCACCTGGTTTCAGAGACACCTTCTTAAATGCCTTCAGCTCCTTCTGAGGACGAACCAAAGCAGACTGTACATCCTGAACATAGACCTGAACCACTTCCTTACCTTCTCTGCTACCGCTATTTGTTACAGGGATAGTTACGGTAACCTTCTCACCAGCAGAAACTTCTTTCTTGTCGATAGAAGCCTTACCATAAGTAAAGGTAGTATAGCTCAGACCATGACCGAATGGGAAGGTAGGCTGCAGTTTATTCTTATCGATATAACGATAGCCCACGAACAGACCCTCATTGTATGGCATATCATATACTGGAATCTTGCGACCGAAAGCTTCCATGAACAAGTTTGGATTCTCATGACCTGGATACTCACCCTCTACGTGTGCACCCACCTGATCCAAAGTAGCATAATAAGTGAAAGGCAGCTTACCACTAGGATTCACGTCACCCAGAAGGACATCAGCCAAGGAGTTACCAGCTTCGCTACCCAGATACCAGTCCTGAACAATGGCAGGAACACTCTTTACCCAAGGCATTTCCACTGCATTACCAGAGATGATGACTACAGCCAGTTTCTTCGTTACAGCAGCCAAAGCGGTAATCACGTCATTCTGATTATAAGGCAGAGCCAGCTGCTCACGGTCGGCACCTTCAGCATCCTGATGGTTGCTCTTGTTCAATCCACCGATGAAGATAACCAAATCGGCAGTCTTAGCCTCATTGACAGCATCAGCAATAAGCTGCTGTGCAGTACGGGTTTCGCTCAAGTCCTGACCGGTAACCACACCGTTATACTCACCAGAAGCATCACCCACATAACCACGCTGGTAAACCACTTCTGCAGCGTTTCCAATACGAGCCTTGATACCATCCAGAGGCAGTACCTCGTGCTGTGCCTTCAGAGAAGAAGAACCACCACCTACGGTCATCATCTTGATGGCATTCTCACCTACCACCAGAATCTTCTTGGTCTTGTTCAAGTCGATAGGAAGCAACTTTGGAGCTTTCTTAGCTGGAGCATCGTTCTTCAGCAGAACGATACCATTATCACCAATGGTACGTGCAGCAGAGATATGTGCCTCGCTGTTGATGCTACCGAAAGGACGATTAGGATTCATGCCGGTACGGAAAATCAGTCGGAGGATTCTGCGGCACTTATCATTAAGTTCATCAGTACCCAGCTTACCTTCCTGAATCAGCTTCTTGTAAGGATCAGCCATGAAATAGTTGGCATAGGCATTGCTGGCACCGGTAGTCAAGCCATTGGTCCAAGAACCATATTCCAGGTCCAGACCACCCTTTACAGTACCCTCGGTGTTGTGAACAGCACCCCAGTCGGAAATAACCACGCCATCGAATCCCCACTCCTTCTTCAGGACTTGGTTCAAAAGGTAGTCGTTCTCTGACAGCCACTTTCCACCATACAAGTTGTAAGAACACATGATGGTCCAGCTTCCAGCCTCCTGAACGGCAGCCTTAAATGCAGGGAGGTAGATTTCACGCAGGGTACGCTCATCTAGGATAGGGTTGGTGTTATTACGGTTCAACTCATTATTATTCAGGGCATAGTGCTTTACGCAAGTAGCCACGCCATTGCTCTGAACACCCTGGATATAAGGTACTACCATCCGGCTAGACAAGTAAGGGTCCTCGCCCATATACTCGAAGTTACGACCGTTCAATGGAGTACGATAGATGTTGACACCAGGGCCCAGCAGCACGGTCTTGTTGCGGAAACGTGCCTCTTCACCGATGCTCTTTCCGTAGAGCAGCGCCATTTCTGGGTCCCAAGTAGCAGCCAGACAAGTCAAGGCAGGGAAAGCTGTGATGGAGTCGTTGGTCCATCCAGCCTGATCCCACTCATCCCACAGCACCTCTGTACGGATACCGTGAGGGCCATCGGTACACCAAACCTCTGGAATACCCAGACGAGGCACACCCGGAGAGCTGAACTTACTCTGAGCATGGATCATGTTGATTTTCTCTTGCAATGTCATGCGGGAGAGCGCATCTTCCACACGGTCATTGATAGGTTTGGAATTGTCCAAATAAACTGGAGTCTGTGCAAAAGCCATGGTAGCCAATGCAAAGACAGCGGTTAACAAAAAGGATCTTTTCATAGTTCTATTAAATTAAGGTTATTCTTTTTTCTCTTTCGTATAGGTGCGAGCCTCAACCACATTGACTACATAGTCGCCCAGCTTCTCACACTCATTGATGATATCCATGTAGTAGACACCCATCTGGTAGTTGTAGAGACTGTTTGAGACATCGATGACATTCTGATGCTTCAACGTATTCCGGTAGTTATCGATTTCCGTCTCAATGTTATAAGATTGAACAGCATCGTTCCACTGACCGGTGATGAGCACCTTAATCATCTGAGTCAGCGCACTGGTAACCAGCTCAAACATATTGGAGATATGCTCATACTGCTCTGGGGTAAAATCGCCCTTTTCCTGAGATTTATGATTGAAGGAACGGGCCAGGTTATAGCAGGAGTCGCCTATACTCTCTATCTCGGACACCTCACGCAGCATGGCCTGGATGGTACCCTTGGTATCGGCACTTAAACGACCGTCCATCACTTCCTCCAGATAGTTTCCAATCTCTATCTCCATGCTGTCGCAGATATTCTCATACTTTTCAATACGGGAATAAAGCTTGGTAAACTCCTTCTCATCCTTCAGTCGGGACAGATCCTGAACCAAGTCGAACATACGCTGAGTACGGTCGGCAAAATGATTCAGTTCCTTGCGGGCCTCCAGGACAGAAAGCTCTGCCGTACTCAGGATGCCACCGGTGATGAAACGAAGACGGAAATCCTCCTCCTCATCTTCCTTCTGAGGTTTGATGATATAGCATACCAGTTTTTCCAGAAGCGGGATGAACCAAATGAGGATGAACGCATTGGTGATGTTGAATGCAGAATGGAAACCAGCCAACACCACAGATACATTGGACACATCAGGAGAGTCCAGGTCGTACCCCACCAGATTGCACACCATCTTCAGGAACCAAGGCAGAATGGACAGCACCCAGATTACACCTAGCGCATTGATCAGGAAATGTGCAAGTGCTGCACGACGGGCCTGGGTATTAGCCCCTAGTGCCACGATATTGGCCGTGATGGTGGTACCGATGTTTTCACCAAGAACCAGCATCACACCCTGCCCCAACTGCAGAACCCCTGTGGAACAGAGAATCATGGTAATAGCCATAATAGCTGCCGAAGACTGCACACAAAGCGTCAATATGGAGCCTATAATCAAGAAGAACAGAGAATTAAAAAAGTTGGGTTCGCTGAAATTAGAGAAGAAAGCACTGATGGCAGCACTGGCACCGGGGTCTTCCACCAAGCCGAATCCCGTTTCCTTCAGTGTAGCGAGTCCCAGGAAAAGGAATGCCACACCAAAGAGGAAATCACCGATGATGCGCCTTTTCTTCATGTAAGTAAGGATTATGCCAATAAAGAATGCAGGATAGATGAAGTCGCTGATATTGAATGAAAAACCCAGACTCATAATCCATGCCGTGACGGTGGTACCGATATTAGCACCCAGAATGACGCTGATACCCTGAATCAGGGTGAGGAGCCCGGCGTTGACGAATGAAACCGTCAAAAGTGTAGTAGCTGTAGAACTTTGTACCGCAGCCGTGACAAAAACACCCGTAAGTAAACCTGTGAAACGATTGGTGGTTACTGCACTCAATACATGACGCAATTGTGGACCTGCAAGTTTCTGAAGGCTCTCACTCATGGATTTCATACCATACATCAACAGAGCGAGGGAGCCAAGTAGTTTAAAAATAACCCAAATTGACATAATCAAAAAATATACTAGATAAATAACAATTTAATGAATTTTTATTGCTAAATTTACACGGACAATAAATGAAACCTTGACGACTATGGCAGATACACTTAGAATCCGATGCAAAAATAATAAAAAAACCAAGAACGTACCACTTGGAAGCACACTTTTAGATGTGTACCACGCATTTAATTTAGATATTCCTTATGGCCCTTGCAGCGCCAAAGTCAATAACAAAATTGAGGGGCTGGGATTTCCGCTCTACCACAATAAGGATGTGGAGTTCCTGAACATCACCACAGCCAGTGGTATGCGAACCTATGCCCGCACCTTGCTCTTCATCCTTTGCAAGGCTGCCAAGGACCTCTATCCGGATGTGAAAATCAAGGCCCGTGCCGTGGTCTCCCGAGGGCTATATCTTTCTGCCCTTCGGGAGGGAAAAAATATCCATAAGGAAGAGGTAGAAAAAATCAAGGAGCGGATGCAGGAAATCATCGATGCAGACCTGCCCTTCTACCGACATGAAATTCCTACCGACGAGGCTATCAAGATGTTTGAGGAAAGAGGAGACATCAGCAAGGTAAGGCTGCTGGAAAGTTCCGGTAAGCTATACACCACTTACCAGGAGCTGGATGGCATGCCCGACTACTACTACGGTTCCATTCTCCCTTCCACAGGACAAATCCACCTGTTCGACCTGGTCAAGTTCAGCGAAGGCATCCTGCTGCGCATTCCTAGTCGCAAGCACCCTGATTCACTAGAAGAAATGGTAGAAGAACCGAAACTACTGAACATCTTCCTGGAAAGATTCCGCTTGCAAGACACCTTCGGTATTACTACCGTAGGCGACTTCAACCTGGCTTGCAAGATGGGGCACGCCGTGGACCTCATTAATATAGCAGAGGCACTTCAAGAGAAGAAGATAGCAGCCATAGCCGATGAAATCACCCGAAGAGGCAATGTAAAAGTGGTACTTATAGCCGGTCCATCTTCCAGTGGAAAAACCACCTTCGGGAAACGCCTTTCTGTGCAGCTGCTGGCCAATGGCTTGTACCCTTATTCCATCTCCCTGGACAACTACTATGCTCCACGGGAGCGCGTTCCTAAGGATGAGAACGGGAACCTGGACCTGGAATCCCTCTATGCCCTGGATTTGAACTTCTTCAACGAACAAGTCAACCAGCTGCTCAATGGGGAAGAAATAGAACTGCCGAAGTACAACTTCAACCCAGAGGGACACTTGCCAAGTGGAAAGAAGCTGAGAATGACAGACAACATGATCCTCATTATGGAAGGCATTCACGGGCTAAACCCGAACCTGATGCCACAAGTCCCTGCTGAGAACACGTTCAAGATTTTCATCTCCGCCTTGACCACCATCCTCCTGGATGACCACAACTTCATTCCACCTTCAGACAACCGCCTGCTCCGACGCATTTTGCGAGACTCCAAGTACAGGAACTGTCCTGCAAAAGAAACCATTCAGCGCTGGCCAAGCGTACTGGCAGGAGAAGAAAAGTGGATTTTCCCCTTTCAGGAGAATGCAGATGCCATGTTCAACTCCGCCCTTATGTTTGAGTTGGCCATCATTAAAGATAAGATTCTCCCAGTGCTAGAAAAGGTGACAGAACGAGACCCAGAATACTCAGAAGTAGTCCGCCTGAAGAAATTCCTGCTCTACTTCAATTCCGTGAGCGACAAAGAAATTCCTCCTACCTCCCTACTCCGTGAATTCATGGGTGGAAGTTCTTTCGAGTACTGATGATTCAAGCAGAAAAGAACAGAAAGATCGGCCCCAGTTCCAGGATGCAGGAATGCTTACTGAAACTAGGCCGATTTTTCAGATATAAAGCTATTTCAATTCAGAGAAATTGAATTATCTTTGCATCAGAATTTAAAAAAATGGCTCAGACGAATAAAAACATACAGACTCAGGAGCAACAGCTAATCCAGACCTTGTCTCCACAACAAGTACTGCAAGTGCGCTTGCTGGAGATGCCTATTCAGGAACTGGAACAAAGAATAAACAACGAGCTAGACGGCAATGAGAGTTTGGAAAAAGGTCTAGAAGAGAACTATGAACCCGAGGAGCAGAATCCCGATGAAGGCAATAATGAAGATGGCTACGGAGAAGACGTCTTGATAGACCCTGAAGACAATGATTCCAAATATGAAGCCACAGAGCCCAGACAGGTTTCCGGGAAAGAACCTACCTACATAGAGGATCTGCCCCTTAGCAATGACCAGACCTTCTTCGATATCCTGACGAATCAGATAGGAGAATTCGACGTGACCGAAAGGCAACGGAAGATTCTTCTTCAGCTCATCGGTTCTCTGGATGACAATGGCCTGCTACTGACCGACCTCTGGAGTATAGCAGACGACATGTCTATCTATAGCGGAGAAGAGTTTTCTGAATCGGAAGTACAGGAATGCTTATCCATACTACAACAGTTTGACCCACCTGGCATTGGTGCCCGGAGCATTCAGGAATGCCTGCTTATCCAGATAGACAGGAAGAATGACAATCCTTTCCAAAAGCTGGTGCATAAAATCATAGCCGACTGCTACCAAGAATTCACCCACAAGAACTGGGATAAGATTGAAGCCAAGCTCAACCTCTCAAAAGAAGAGATGCAGCAGGCACTGGATGAAATCAAAAAGCTGAATCCACGTCCTGGCATCAGTTTAGGTGAATCCGGAAATCATAACCTGACCGCCATCACACCAGACTTTTACGTCACGGTGGATGATGATGAGGAACATACGGTACACGTCATGCTGAATAATACCCATATTCCCCAGCTGCACATCAGTCAGGCATTTTCCGATGTGCTGAATGATTACGAGAAAAACAAGAACCGGATGGGCAAGAAGGAGAAGGAAGAGATGGGCTACATCAAAAGTAAGGTGGACAGCGCCATTGGGTTCATCAATGCCATCAAGAGCCGACAGAACACCATGCTGAACACCATGAAAGCCATTGTCCACCTCCAAAAAGAGTTCTTTGCAGGAGGAGATGAACTGAGCATCAAACCCCTGACCATGAAAAAGGTGGCAGAAATGGCTAAGGTGGATATCTCCACGGTTTCACGCGTTTGCAACCGAAAATATGTGGAAACCCCATACGGCATTTTCCCGTTGAAACACTTCTTTGGCGACAGCTTCCAGACTGGCGAGGGTGAAGATGTGGCAACCCGCATTATTCGTGCCTACCTGAAAGAAGTCATCGACAATGAAGACAAGCATAACCCACTGACAGATGAGCAACTGGCTGCATTGCTAAAAAAAGAGAAAGGTTATGACGTGGCCCGCCGTACGGTAGCCAAATACCGTGGGCAGCTGAACATACCTGTGGCCCGAATGAGAAGAATTTGAGAATAGATGAATGAAAAGACACTCATAGGAGTAGCTAAAGCCATATCCTGGTTCTGCTCTCCATTTCTAGTACCTACAATAGGCATAGCCCTGCTATTTCTGCTGAGCTACCTAAGACTGCTGCCATGGCCCTATAAGATCTTGGTGGTACTAGCCGTGTTCTCTTTCACCTACATCATGCCCAGACTCACTATTTTCATGTATCGGAAAATGAACGGATGGACCTTGCGCGAATTCGGTTCCCGTGAGAAACGTCTAGTACCTTATATCTTGACCATCATCTCCTATCTTTTCTGCCTCACCCTTTTGGAGCGTTTCAATGTGCCTCGGTATATGAGTGGCATCGTAGTAGCTTCATTATTGGCCTTAGTCTTATGTGCCATCATCAATGTGTGGTGGAAAATCAGCTCCCACATGGTATCCATAGGTGGAGCAGCCGGTGCGTTACTGTGCTTTGGAGAATTGTTTGCATTCAATCCTATCTGGTGGTTCTGCCTTACACTGATTTTGGCAGGCATTTTAGGAACCAGTAGAATCACCCTCCGAATCCATACCTTGAGCCAGGTGCTTGGTGGATTCGCCCTAGGCCTGATCTGTGCATTTGTAGGAATATTATATTTTACCATATGAAACCATTAATAAGTATCATTATGGGCAGCACATCTGACCTTCCTGTCATGGAAAAAGCTGCCAAGTTCTTGGATGAGATGGAGATTCCATTCGAAATGAATGCCCTCTCTGCCCATCGAACCCCTGCTGAGGTAGAAAGTTTTGCAAAAGGAGCCAAAGAGCGTGGTTTGCAAGTCATCATAGCTGCTGCTGGAATGGCTGCAGCCCTTCCAGGTGTAATAGCAGCGAACACCACTCTACCAGTCATAGGTGTACCTGTAAAAGGTTCCGTGCTGGATGGTGTAGATGCACTCTATTCCATTATTCAGATGCCTCCTGGCATTCCTGTGGCTACTGTGGGAATAAATGCGGCTCAGAACGCAGCCATCCTGGCTACCCAGATGATAGCCCTCACCGATGCGAAAGTAGCTGACAAGCTAGCCGCCTACAAGGAGAGCTTGAAAGAAAAGATTGTAAAAGCCAACGAAGAACTGCATAAAGTAGAATTCAAATTCAAGTGTAATTAATGGATCTATTCAATTATTCACGTAGAAAGACTCATGAAGTGAATGTGGGCAATACCCCTCTAGGAGGTAATAACCCTATCCGCATTCAGTCCATGACCAACACCAACACACGCGATACAGAAGCATGTGTGGAACAAGCTAAACGTATCATTGAAGCTGGAGGTGAGTACGTTCGCCTGACCACTCAAGGAGTTATTGAAGCTGAGAACCTCAAGAACATCAATGCTGCACTCCGGAAAGAAGGCATCATGACCCCACTAGTGGCTGATGTCCACTTCAATCCTAGAGCAGCCGACGTGGCAGCCCTCTATGCGGAGAAAGTACGCATCAATCCAGGCAACTACGTAGATGCAGCCCGCACCTTCAAACATTTGGAGTATACCGATGAGGAATATGCTCAGGAACTACAAAAAATAGCCGACCGCTTCATTCCTTTCCTAAATATCTGCAAGGAGAACCATACTGCTATCCGTATAGGAGTGAATCATGGTTCATTGTCCGACCGCATCATGAGCCGATATGGAGACACTCCGGAAGGCATGGTGGAAAGCTGCATGGAGTTTCTTCGCATTTGCGTTAAAGAGAACTTCAAGGACGTAGTTATCAGCATAAAGGCTAGCAACACTGTAGTCATGGTACGCACCGTTCGGCTGTTGGTTCATGTCATGGAACAAGAAGGTATGGACTTCCCTCTCCACCTGGGTGTAACCGAAGCTGGTGATGGTGAAGATGGCCGAATAAAAAGTGCCGTAGGCATTGGTGCACTGCTGAGCGATGGACTGGGTGACACCATCCGCGTATCCTTAAGTGAAGCACCTGAAGCCGAAATACCTGTTGCAAAAGCTCTGCGTGATTATATCCTACAACGTGAAGGTCATACTTATATCCCTGGAGTAGATGCCAGTGAGTTTGACTACTTGCATCCTTCCCGAAGGGAGACCAACGCTGCAGGAAACATTGGTGGAGACCATGTCCCAGTAGTAATTGGCAGTCATTTCAAGGGTGAGTATTTATTGGATGAACAGTTTACTCCAGACTATCTTTACTGTGGAAGTGAATTCCCTCCTCACCGGGTTCCTGGCATTCCTTACATTGTAGATATCAATTCCTGGACCGGTGAAGAAAACACCTACCCTGCCTTTACCACCTACAGCAAGGAGGATGAGCCAAGCATGCTACCCTTTGTGAATATGATTAAATCCCCTATCAAATTTCTATTCACAACGTATGCCACTCTAAGTGATGAAGCCATCGCATGCCTAAAATTCCATCCAGAGCTGGTAGTAGTGAGCCAGAGCAACCATAAGAACCGTCTGGGAGAGCATCGTGCTTTAATCCATGAGATGATGCGCAACGGGCTGAAAAACCCAGTTGTCATCTTCCAACATTACAATGAGGAGGACAAGGAAAACTTCCAGCTGAAGAGTGCCGCAGACATGGGTGCCCTTCTGATGGACGGGCTGGTAGATGGTATCTATCTACACAATAACGGTTCCATTGAGAGTTCCACCATAGATGCGACCTCCTACAACATACTTCAAGCTGCTCGCACCCGAATCTCCAAGACTGAATATATTTCTTGCCCTAGCTGTGGAAGGACCTTATACGACCTAGAAGAGACCATCAAGCGAATCAAAGCTGCTACTAGCCACTTGAAAGGTCTAAAGATAGGTATCATGGGGTGCATTGTAAACGGTCCAGGCGAGATGGCAGATGCAGACTACGGTTATGTAGGTGCAGCAAGAGGAAAAGTCAGCCTCTATAAAAAGAAAGAATGCGTGGCTAAAAACATTCCTACCGAAGAAGCAGTAGACCGCTTACTTGAACTCATCAAGGAAAACGGAGATATGTAGAGTGATTACAGTAGGCGTTTGCTAAGGTAACGTACAGGATACCATACCGACAGATAGCCTACTAGAACCACTGTGACAAATACGATGACAATATCCCAAAAATGGACACTAACCGGATAGGAATCGATAATAAAGCTTCCACTTTCCGAACCTAATTTCAGCCAGCCAAATTTCATCTGGCCCCAGCAGAGTAACAAGCCTACTACCAGGCCAAGAACTGCCCCAATGGTTGAAATCATACGTCCTTCGAACAGGAAGATCTTGCAAATCTGATCATCGGATGCACCCAGATTACGCAAAGTCTGCACATCAGCCTTTTTATCGATAATCAGCATAGAAAGGCTACCAATGATATTAAAGCAAGCCACCATCAGGATGAACGTCAAGAACAGATAAGAAAGCAGTTTCTCAATTTCCATAATCCGGAAGACATCGGCCTGCTGTTCATATTGATCCATGACTTTATAGTCCTGGCCAAGCTTCTTCTGCAGATCTCTTTTCACTGTATTGACATTGATACCGTCTTTACAGCGAATTTCCAATGCCGTCATTTCTCCAGGTGCCCCAAAAAGTTTACGTGCAAAATCCAAGGACACCAGTACATAATTTGAATCATACTTGTCCTGCATCACAGCAAAGACCACACCTGGAGATAGAAACTCATCCTGGTTGAAACTGGCTGCAGGATTGCCCATATTGATACGCTCCCCCTTTTTAGGTGCAAAAACCACCATGGGATCCTCAAAATTGGCACCCACACCCATAGTCCGAGTCAAGTGAATGCCTAAAATGCCGTATTTCAGTAAGTCATCACCCAATTCAAACCGCCCTTCACCATAGAGCAAATCGTCAATATCCGTAAGCTCCTCAAAGTTTTTTTCTACTCCCTTTAAAGTCACAATAGCTTGTCTGCCCCCATAACTCAGCAAAGCATTATCCTCCAAAGTCTCAGTAAATACCTTTATTCTGGAATCCTTCCGAAGTTCTAATAGGTTGGGGTCATTATGCTGCAAGTGCTTTCCTTCCGAAGGCACAATTTTCAGTTGTGGGTCGAAAGCCGTAAATAAACTGGCTACCATATCTTGAAAGCCGTTAAAGACAGACATGGTACAGATTAAAGCCATGGTGGCCAATGCCACCCCACAAACAGAAATACCTGAAATAATGTTGATGGTATGGTGTGACTTTTTAGAAAAGAGGTACCTACGAGCTATGTAGAAAGGAAAGTTCATTAAGGACGCATTTACTTCTTCAGCAGACGATCGATATTTTCTATATAATCAAGAGAATCATCCACAAAGAACTTCAGTTCAGGAATAATGCGGAGTTGTTTACCCACCTTTGTCCCTAATTCGTAACGTATAGATTTCACATTATCGTTCACATTCTTACAAATTTCCTCGGAACGCTCACTAGGAAAGATGCTCAAATATATACGAGCTACACTCAAATCCGGGCTGATACGCACAGCACTGACAGAGACTAATACACCAGGGAGTTGACGAGTCTGAGACTGGAATATCAAACTCATTTCTTTCTGAATCAATCGAGAGATTTTATTTTGACGTGTTGTTTCCATAATTCTTTATCCTTTAGTTTTATGTGGCAAAGATACAGCAATTTTTCCATTTTCTTTGTACTTTTGCAAAAATCAATAATTAGAACCTATGAAGAAGCTATTATTATCAGCTTTAGTCATCCTCTTTTCATGGGGTGCAAAAGCTGAAAACATTGAAGTAAACTCTTTCCTTTATGCAGGACCTTACCCTATCCAGAAACCCCTTATGCTGGATAGTGTAGATGTAAATTCCAAGAAATTCGATGATGCCAAGTTACTAGAAACCACGGTTTCCTTTAACGCATTGGAAGAGGGGAAGACTGTTTCTTCCCAGCACCTGCCAGGCTATACTAGCACAGCTATCCACCTACTGGGATTCACCTTGCAGAATACCCAATATGCCAATGGTACACTCAACGTGGAAGGACTGAAAAACTACCAACTCTTTCAAGAAGGGAAAGAAATACATACCGGCAAAATAACTTTAGAGCCAGGAACACACAACTATGTTATCAAGTACCTGACCCACAACAGCCAAGATGAAAGTGTGAAAGTATCTTTCGAAACAGAAAAAGAAGGAACCGTACAGATAGCATCATCCACCGAACGCCTTTATACCCTGATGGACGTACTTCATGCCACCCGATATAACGGAGTATCCCTATCTCCTAACGGGAAATACATGATAGTAGGTTATAATCAAGTGCTAGCCGGTGGGAAAAGCAGCCGATCTACCAAGATTATAGAAGTAGCTACCGGCAAAGTGATGGGCGAACATGCTGAAAACATCAATTGGATGCCTGTAAGTAATCAATACTATTTTACACGTCATACAAATGAAGGCAGACAACTCGTTTGCATTGACCCTGCCACCGGTATAGAAAGAATACTATGTCCACAAGTACCTGAAGGATATTTCACCATCTCGCCAACTGAAGATTTCCTTATTGTAACTCAGCGACAAGAAGGACCAAAGGAAAGAGAAGGCATCTACCAGATTCTGGAGCCAGACGACCGACAACCAGGATGGAGAGAGCGCTCCAATCTAGCCAAATATGACCTAAACACGGGCATTTTGCAACCTTTGACTTATGGTTATCACAATATCTACCTTGAAGACATTTCTCAAGACGGCCAGTATCTGCTTTTCGGCAAATCAGAAAGCCGCTTGACCCAGCGTCCTACCACGGTAATGACACTCTACCTGATGAATCTTAAAACCTTAGAGACAGAAATCCTCATCGACAAGGATGGCTTTATCAACGGAGCGCAGTTCTCTCCTAATGGCAAGCAGATTCTGATAAGCGGTTCACCAGAAGCTCTAAACGGAATTGGGAAAAATGTCAAACCAGACCAAATCCCAAGCATGTACGACTATCAGTTATATCTGATGAACCTAGAAGACAAAAAAGTCAAACCTCTCACCAAAGACTTCAATCCAGCAGTTTCCAAGTACGTCTGGAGTAAGGTGGACAACCAAATCTATTTCAATGCTGAAAACAGAGACTACATCAGCCTATACCGACTCAATCCGAAAGATGGAAAAATCAGTCAACTACAGACATCTGAAGACTTAGTCAGCAATTTCAGCCTTGCTTCAACAGCTCCGATACTCACTTATTATGGCCAAGGCGCATCCAATTCTGACAGACTCTATACTTTGGATACCAAGAGTTTAAAGACAACTTTGAAAGAGGATCTCAGTGCCAAGACACTGGCTAATATCAAACTAGGAGAATGCAAAGAATGGAATTTCGTCAATTCCCGTGGAGATACCATATATGGTCGTTACTACCTACCACCATCATTCGACCCAAGCAAAAAATATCCTCTTATCGTAAACTATTATGGAGGATGCAGCCCTACAGAACGTGCCTTTGAGACACGTTATCCTCACCATGCTTATGCGGCATTAGGCTATGTGGTCTATGTGGTGGAACCCAGTGGAGCAACTGGCTTTGGCCAAGAATTCTCTGCCCGACATGTGAACACAGCCGGTGAAGGACCTGCACAGGATATTATAGAAGGGACTCAGACTTTTTGCAAGGAACACCCCTTCGTAAATGACAAGAAGATAGGTTGCATCGGTGCAAGCTATGGAGGTTTTATGACTCAGTATTTACAAACCAAGACCCATATTTTCGCAGCTGCAATCAGTCATGCAGGAATCAGTGACCATACCAGCTACTGGGGTGAAGGTTATTGGGGATATTCCTACAGCGAAGTGTCCATGGCTGAGAGTTACCCCTGGACACGGAAAGACCTCTATGTAGACCGTAGCCCACTATTCAATGCAGACAAAATTAACACTCCAATCCTTTTCTTGCATGGAGATGCAGATACCAATGTGCCTGTAGGAGAAAGTATCCAAATGTTTACCGCACTAAAATTATTAGGAAAAGAGACTGCATTCGTAGCCGTTAAAGACCAAAATCATCACATTCTGGATTACAACAAACGCCAAATGTGGCAGAATACGATTTTTGCATGGTTTGCCAAATATCTGCAAGATGATTCTACTTGGTGGGATGCCATTTACACTCCAAAATCTCTCTAGGAGCAAACATAAATAATAAGGGGCTGTTCTCACGAACAACCCCTTATTATTTTCACATCAAAATGCAAAATATAGATGTGTCATCTTCAAACAATCTTTAAAACCCAATCAAAAAACTATAGCCTATCTTTAATATCTAACTTATTTACAAATCTATCATTTGCTCTTATTGAGTTCTCTAAACTTTTTCTCACATTATAAACAATAAATGTTTTGCTTTCAGTTTCTCCTCACTCAAATCCTTTTACCCTATTTACTAATACTTATTCAAAACTAAAAAACAATCTATATATTTACCTTAATTAACCTAATACCTTAATCGCAATCTTTTTAACCTTAACTTAATACCCTGAAACTTTATTCTTGTTTTCTGCTGCAAAGATACTGTGCTTTTTGACATCCTCATATGTTTTTTTAAATAATTGTGTGCGAAAACAGTATTTTCTTGACATACATCAAGGGAAAATAAAACGTCATCAATTACAGCCCTATCATCTCATTACGTACACATTTACGATAAAATGGTATCGTTTTGACATAATACATCCGAAAAAGATTCCATATATATCAAATGCAAACGTTAGGCATAATGACACATCGAGTTCTTACATATAAAATATAAAAAGGAGGCAGCCATCCCATGGGAAAGACTGCCTCCTTTTATATCAATGTTTAATTACTTAAAAAGTCTTGGAGTGAAATCTGCCAAATATTTACGCCAGTTTCTCCAGATGTGGCCACCATCAGTCTCATAGTACTTGTAAGGATATCCCTTTGCATCAAGCTGAGCACGGAAATCTGTATTAGCCTTAAATAGGAAATCTGAATTACCACATGCAATGTAGAACAGAGCTGGACGGTTCTTCTTACTAAACAGATTGTCCAGTTTCTTATCAAAATCTCCATAGATAGGACTTATACTTGGATCGGTCACACCAATAGCTGCACTGAACAGACCTACATAGTTGAACTTGTCAGGATACTGTTTTGAGATGTGCAAAGAATGGAAACCACCCATTGACAAACCTGCGATAGCTCTACCTTTCTTATTTGCCTGAGTACGGAAAGTCTTGTCGATGAAACTAATGATTTCAGGGAAGTCGGTCTCAAAAGTACCCTCCATAGTCTTAGGCAGCCCCATGGTAGGAACAGTCAAGCCTTCAGAGCCTTCTCCAGGAGCAGCTTCCATGGAAATGTTACCATTAGTCATGACAACAATCATAGGCTTTGCCTTACCCTGAGCAATCAAATTGTCCAGAATCTGTGTGCTACGTCCTTGAGTATACCATGCCTCTTCATCACCACCAATGCCATGGAGGAGATAAAGAACAGGATACTTTTTTCCGCTAGTTTCATAGCCTGCAGGAGTGTAAACTGTAAGACGGCGATCCATATTTTCCTTAGTGCTGTGATACCAGATCTTAGAAACAGTACCATGAGGCACATCCTGAACTTTGTAAAGATCTACAACTTCATTTCCGTCCACATAAAGAAGATTAGAAACTGTAGAGACATCACGATTCAGATAGACATTATTTGGATCAATCATTGTCTGACCATCAACAATGAATGAATAAGTGTACATTTCAGGAGCAACAGGAGTTGGAGTAGTATATTCCCAAACGCCATCTTTTTCCACCAAGTCTGCCTGGCCCGGCATATCCATTGAACCAAAATTTGGAATCTCCACCTTACGAGTTGGTAAGAAATCACCGGTAACTTTGACAGAAATAGCCTTAGGAGCTACAAAACGGAAAGTAACGGTCTTGTCGGCATTGATTTCTGGAGACTTTGCATTTGCTCCACCAAAAAGAGCCTGCTGAGCATAGCTGGAAACACCTACTGCCAGCATGATTGCGCATATAATCAGTTTTTTCATTTTACTTCTTCTTTAGAGGATTATTTAAACAATCTTGGAGCAAAAATGCTCAGATAATAACGCCAGTTCTTCCAAATGTGACCACCTTCAGTCTCAACATACTCATAAGGATAATTGTGTTCATCCATATAAGAACGCAACTGATCTACACCCTGCTTTACAAAATCTGTCTTTCCACAACAAATCATATAAAGATATGGTTTGTTCTTAGCAGAGAACTGAGTTGCCATTTTTCCGTCGAAGTCAGTATATACATCGCTGGTTGGATTCTGATTTCCCAAGCCACCACCAACAGATGCACCTGAGAACAGACCTACATAACCAAACATATTAGGATAATACTTGGATATATTTTCTGAATGGAAACTACCCATAGATAGACCAGCTATGGCACGATGCTTTTTATCTGTGTAAGTACGGAAATTCTTTTGAATGAAATTAACTACATCTGGGAAGTGAAGTTCAAAGGCTGCTTCTTTCACTTGTGGACGATTATTTCCTTGTCCCATGCCCATAGAAGGCTGCACAAGTCCTTCTGCGCTCTCTCCTGGAGCAGCAGTCTGCCATGCATTACCATTTGTCATAACCAAAATCATAGGTTCTGCCTTACCTTGAGCAATCAAGTTGTCTAGAATCTGAGTGGAACGGCCCTGAGTATACCAAGCCTCCTCATCACCACCTGCTCCATGGAGTAGATAGAAAACAGGATATTTTTTACCACTTGTTTCGTATCCAGCTGGAGTGTAAACGGTAAGACGACGACTTGTTCCTAGTTCTGGACTATAATACCACATCTTACGAACCGTACCATGAGGTACCTTGTTTACAGAGTATAGATTACCTTTGGAATCCTCTGCACCCTTTACGATGAAATAGTTTGTAACTGTAGCCACATCGCGATTGATGTATACATTGGCAGGGTCAGTAGTACGCTGACCATCTACAATAAAAGAATACGTATAATAATCACTTGCCAATGGCTCTGGGGTTGTAAATTCCCAAACACCATCCTTCTCTACTAGGTCTGCAGAGCCTGCAGTAGCCATCTTTCCAAAATTTGGAATTTCAATCATGACTTCTGGGAGGAATTCACCAGTTACCTGAACTCTTCTAGCCTTTGCATCCTTGTAACGGAAAGTTACAGTGTTGTCTGCATTGACCTGAGGAGACACGATCTGTGCACCACCCCACAAAGCCTGTTGTGCAAAAGACACTGTAGCAAACAGTGTTGCACATGCTGTAAGTAAAAATTTTTTCATGATACTATAAATAAAAAATTTTCCGATAGTCTGTCTATTTTTAAATAGACGCCCAAATTTACCAAAAGTTTAACTTAGAGCGTCTATTTTTATCTATAACCTTAATTTTTATTAACTAGAAAGAGATTGGACCATTATATATATAAGGTACACCTATCACCGTCTCTATCTTATAATTGTCACCATCCTTAGTTACTACAAAAGTGGCATCACAAGCAGAAGCCGTATCCACATCCTCATTTACTTTATGCAAGACAGAAGCACTCTGTTTGTAGGTTCCAGCTGCCACTGCATCATCTGCAGCTGCCACATAAGTGCCTTCAGCTAAAGTCCCGTCTGAACTAAAGAACTCGACATTGAATGCTACACCTGTTCCGCTGGCAGCCCATGACCAATTCTCATACTTAATGGAAGCACCAGGTCCTGCAAATCCCAAGGCTATAGTATTACCGCCCCAAGCTACCCAGTTCATACCACCGCCATAAGTCAATTCCTGAGTCTTTGCTGCGCCATCTGGATCTAAGTCGGGAATAGCTCCTTTATACTGAGCATAGATGCCTTCCTTACCTTGATCAATAGTAATAGTGTAAACAGAGCCTTCCTTAGTCACTACTACATCTCCATGGTCTACCAAGCTGGTTGTTTGAGCGCCATCTGCATAAGTATACCAAAGAGAACCTGCATAAGCAGTCCATGTCCAATCACCCCATGAAGCCTCATATTCATAGCCAGCAACATAACCTGAACCTGGAGAATAGGTTCCTGGATGAAGTTTGCCGTCTTCTGATGCATTGAAAATTAACAAAAGGTCATTTCCTTCTCCAGAATAGGTTGTAGTATAAGTAGCAGGATCGAAGTTTGTAGTATAACCACCTGTTGACATTAATACAGACAAGGTACCATCAGCTTGAACGCCAGCACTGAGCAGCTGTGTCAAATAGATTGGGTCATCTGGTTCAAACTCCATAATGGCCTCTCCACCATTAATTCTGTAAGCCTTTCCATCTTCTGTAAATAGGGAAGACAAAGCAAAAGTATAAGTATCACCCTCTTTAGCCACATTGAATGTACCGCTAGTAACCTGACTACCATTGATTGTACTACCTGCAATGTAATTACCATTCTTAGTTGCAGAAGTTGCATAAGTGTAGCCTGTACCAACCAGGTAATATTGGTTGCTGACCAGAACCATATTCAATGTAACGCCTTCACTTGTTCCAAACTGGACAGTAAATGTACGAAGATTTCCATCCTTCGTTTTGTCGAGCACGGAAGCCGAATTTATATTCAACTGGGTTGGGGCTGCATACTCCCCAGTGAGTTCATCGTGTGAATCTGCTGGGTCGCAAGAAGTAAAGCCAGTACCTATTAAAGTTACTACAGCTGCAGCCATTAGGAAAGATTTGAATGTATATCGTTTCATGATTTTCGATAATTAATGAATCTTTTTTATAATGTTTGCTATTACCAACCTGGATTCTGTACAATCTGATCATTCAGACGAACCTCT
The DNA here is from genome assembly GCA_002395835.1 of Bacteroidales bacterium UBA4293. Classification (GTDB taxonomy): domain Bacteria; phylum Bacteroidota; class Bacteroidia; order Bacteroidales; family Bacteroidaceae; genus Minthousia. The sequence continues at coordinate 51,245 of DGVD01000015.1, forward strand.
GTTCCAGGGAAAGGAAGCAGTTCATGCTTATTCTGCTTGAAACCATAGAGATTTGCATTCGTGTTGAAGTTGTAATAAGTCACTTCACCGTTAGAACTAATCATAGGCAATTTCTCACCTTGATTTTTCAACAAATCATATGCAATTCCCCAACGGATAATATCCATCCAACGAGTAAACTCACCACAAAGTTCAATACGTTTTTCCCTACGAATTTCATCACGTGTATAGCCACTCTTAGTAGGAGCCTTAGCTCGAGTACGAATCATGTTCATGCATTCATCTGCCTTTGCCTGATTACCAGACTCAAAATATGCTTCTGCTGCCAGGAGAATAACCTCTGCATAGCGCATCCAACGTGTGGAATTACCATTTACAAAACCATAACCTGCAGCCGGCATTTGTTCTGCTACGATACGCCACTTCCACATAAAATAGCCTTCATTAATAATAGCAGTATTCACCGTACATCCCATTTCCTGAACCTGTTCAAATGTTTTCATGGTAGCATTCAAACGGTATCCGTCCTTTCCTTCCACTGCCACAAAATCCTCATACAAACTCTTTTGAGGACAAAGGAATCCCCAACCAGTAGAATAGAGGCCCACACTTGAAGGGACTGTCATCTTATCTGTACGCCAGTTAATCATTAGAGGGACGATATCTGTGTTATTAAAAACATTATTAGGGTCAACTACTCTGTTACTCTCAAACATCATCTCGCAGTTCCGCTGATGACCATACTGCAACAAATTCTCATAGTCATCATATAATGCATATTTTCCACTGGACATGACAGCCTCAAACTGAGTAATAGCTGCACTATAGTTCCCTTGCCACATATAAGCCTTTCCAAGCATAGCCTGAGCAAACTGCTTGGTAGTACGCCATAAGCTTTTGTCATTCACACTTGACTTTTCAGGAAGTTTACCTGAGTTTATTGCAGCTTCCAAATCGCTGACAACAAGACCCCATAATTCTTCCTTCGTTCCATTTGGACGACTATACTCACTGGCCTCCAATTCATGATCCACTACAGGAGGCGTACCCCACAAGTTTATCAGATTAAAATATGCCCATGCGCGTAATACATGTGCCTCTGCAAGACTACGATCTTGTATTTCAGTACCACCTTCTACATGACCTAGGACAACATTACATTTATAAATAACAGAATAGAAAGTTTGGAACAAACCCTGAATATAACCAGCCTCTGTTCCATAGGTGAACTCATTGAACTGTTCCAAATCAGCATTATCATTACGGGCACCACCTCCACTCCAAAAATCATCTCCAAGAGAATTCAAAATCATGGTGTAATTAAAGACGGCACCACGAAGCTGCTCATAAATGGCAGTAGCTGCCTGCTCTGCCTCTTCATCGGTCTGATAGAATGTAGAGTAATCCAACACTCCGTGCTGCTCAATATCAAGTTGCTTTTCACAAGATGTGAAACCTAATGCCAGCATACAGACACAAGCAAGAATTGATAAATATTTAGTTTTCATTTTCTATACTAAATTTCGTGTTAATTAATAGGTTAAAGTTTAGAAGGTCACACTCAATCCAAATACAATCTTCTTTGCATTTGGATAAGAGCCCTTATCAACACCTAGTGAAGAACCTACACCGGTAACTTCAGGGTCAAAGCCTGGATAGTTAGTAAAGGTAAAGAAATCTTCCAATGACCCATATATTCTTAGGTTATCAATCGCTATCCTCTTCAAGATTCCCTTAGGAAGGCTATAACCCAACTGAATTTGCTTAATCTTAAAATATGAACCATCGAATACCATTGCATCGGAAGTCATATATCTATCCATACTATTTGCACCTGCACGAGGATTAACCGCCTGTGCATTCTGCTCTGCTGTGTTATACCTGCTCCATCGGTTGTCTGTAAGAGCAGTCAGTTTATTTACAAAGTAATCTGTACGGTTTAAACAACAATAAATATCATTACCCTGAGAGCCAGTACCGAAAACTATTAAATCAAGACCTTTCCATGCTGCAGTCAGGGTGAGGCCATAAGTAAAATCTGCCATACCCTTACCTATCTGAGTCTTATCATTTGCAACTGGAGAGTCTGTAACATTATTATCTGCATCGTAGAATAAAGGATCACCTGTTTCCTGATCAAGTCCTGCAAAACGATAGCCGTAGAAATACCATGCTGGCTTTCCAATCTCGAAACGAGTTATAGCACCATAAGTATGGAATCCTGCTCCATCAATAGCATCCAAAGACTCGTGGATATAGGTTACTTCATTCTTAAGGGTTGCAATGTTACCACGGATTCCATAACTGAAGTCTCCAATATGGTCTTGCCAACCAAGTTCAAACTCAAATCCCTTGTTCGTGATATTACCAGCATTAACTGGGGAAGCCGTATTTCCTACTACAGTAGATGGCGTGATACCTGACACAATCAAGTCTTTGGTATCCTTCTTGAAATAATCAGCAGTAAAAGTCAAACGGTTTCTAAGGAAACGGAAGTCTACACCAATATTCAACTGCTCAGAGGTTTCCCACTTAAGATTGTTATTGCCTGTTGCAGATGGTGCATAAGCATTTATGTAACTACCTATATTTTCACCCATACCTGTAGGATAAGAACCACTTTGTGAAATTACAGTAGCATAAGAATATCCTCCCAAAGAAGCTGTAGAACCATTCTGTCCCCAGCTGACACGAATCTTAAACTGGTCTAACCAATCACGTGTTCTTTCCATGAAATGTTCCTCACTGACAACCCATCCAAGAGAAGCTGCTGGGAAATAACCCCAACGCTGATTGGTAGGAAGGACACTCAGGTCTGCAGCATCTGCACGCAGTGAGAACTGGAACATATACTTACCTGCATAATCATAGTTCAAACGTCCGAAATAAGCCAGTTTTTTAGTATATGAAGGCTCTGCACCGGAAACACTCTTAGTTGCTGTAGAAGTAGCATATGCCAAATACCAAAACTTAGGAATATCCTGAGTCACACCTAAGTCACCATCACCACCAGATTTGCTACCACTGAGGCCATATGAGCGGCTTGAGCTAAATGAAGTACCTAACATAATGGAAGCAGTATGCTTACCAAATGTACGAGAATAGTTCAAGAAGTTTTCCCACTGGTAATAAGTAGGGTGATATGTGCTACCTGACAATGAAACGAAATTTTGTTTCATAGAATCGCTGACATAATAATCATGACTTACGCCATAGGACTCTGTCGCTGCCAAACGATAGCCTAAACGAGAAGTAAATACGAATCCTTTAAAAGGAGTGAAATTCACATAAGTAGTACCATTGATGTTATGACCACGGTTCTTAGAAAGAGAATTATCACGCATTATTAATGGATTGGTAGAGTTCGCCAAAATGTAAGGTGAAATACCATAATAGTTACCATTACCATCACTTAGCATTTCACCATGCTCACCAGCCTGCCAACCATCATAAATAGCACGCATATAAGCTGGCATTTCGTCCAAAGTATAAGTAGGACGAGTCAAAGGATCCAGTTGAATTACAGACAACAATGGAGATCCATACTCTGTTCCTTCACCTATAGACTGACTCTTGTAGAAAGTTATCTGATTATTTGTTCCAATCTCCAACCAAGGTTTAACTTTCCAACTTGCATTGATCATACCTGTAAGACGTTCATAGACATCATGGTCACCTGCCACCATACCATTATTATCAAGATAAGACATGGAAAGATAGAGGGACCCCTTGTCAGAACCAGCCTGGAATGTCACATTATGACGTTGCATCCATGATGTTTCAAAAGCCACATCTGCCCAGTCTGTATTAGTTTCAAAATCCCAATACTTATAAAATGTCTCCTTTGAAATAGTACCAGCCTCCATAAAGTAATCCATATACTGCTCAGAGTTCATGGTTTTTGGAACCTTTGAAAGATTCTGTGCTGTCAACTGAAAATCATAAGTGATTTTACCACTACCTTGACCCTTCTTTGTGGTGATGAGAATTACACCATTTCCTGCAGCTGCACCATAAATAGCAGCAGAAGCACCATCTTTCAATACCTCCATAGATTCGATATCATTAGGATCAATACCACTGATATCACTGGCAATACGACCATCTACGACATAAAGAGGAGAAGAATCACCATTGGAAGCCACACCACGAATACGCACTGATGGAGATGCTCCCGGTCTTGCTGAAGCACTAAGAACTTGAACACCGGCTGTCTTACCTTGAAGTGCCTGCTCTGGACGAGTAATGGTACGAGCTTCCATATCCTCACTTTTCACCTGAGAAACTGCACCAGTCAAAGAACTCTTCTTTTGAACACCATAACCAACAACAACCAGTTCTTCCAATGCCTGACTGTCTTCCTTCAGAATAATGTTCATTTTTTTGTCTGTTTGAACTTTTACCTCCTGGGTTACATAACCCACATAAGAGATTACCAAGACAGCACCATTGTTTCTCACTGACAATTCGAAATTACCATCTATATCGGTGATAATTCCATTTGCTGTACCTTTCTCCAGAATACTCACAGCCATGAGTGGTTCGCCCTGTTCGTCCACAATCTGGCCTGAGACTTTAACTTGTGCCATAAGAACTGGCAAGCCAACAAAAAGGAATATAGCTAAAGCCACAACCCTTTTTAGTCTAAAGTGTTTCATAGATTTTTTTTTAAAATGTTATATAGATATAGATATTGTGTTTCCGAACTAGTATGACGACGCCGCAAAATTACAACTAAATGATGTTCAACAGGTTTCGAGGGTGTTTATTTAATTTTCAATAATGTTCAAAAATTTTCATCTATGTAAAAATTTATTGAAACTATTGAAAAAATGGATATAATCTACTAACTTTGCCTTACCTAAATATACCCAATAATATGAAACTAAAGCATCTTGCCTTTATTGTGACTTTGACATTTATATTTGCCTGCGAGAAAAAACCAACACCTCAAGAGGCAATAGGACTTTCTTTGGAAGATAGTCCTGTCATAACAAACCAACTTTCCAACCAGCGTGTCACCGGCTTTGCAGAAGATGCTGATGGATATATATGGATCTCCACCTTCCGTGGTCTAAATCGCTATAATGGTCATGATTTTCATCAATACTATTGCAATGATGATTCAACAAGCTTGCCAGATAACCAACTAAACACCGTATTTAAAGACAGCAAAGACAGAATTTGGGTAGCTTCTGTGAATGGGGCTTGCTATTATACCGAGCAGGACAATTTCCACCAAGTTAAAATGATAAAAGATGCCAGCAGAAATGGAACCCAGTTTGTTGAAAACAGCAAAGGAAAGCTATTCTTAAACTTAGTAAACAGTTTTGTATTATTTGATGAAGAGAAAGATGCTTTTTGCCAAGAAGTAAAACGATATGACCCAATGGATTTATACACCATGAGGTTGTATATAGACAAAGAAGACAATCTGTGGTCTGTATGTGGATGGACTATTCGTGAATATGATTCAAATACTCTTGAGAAGAAAGATTCTGTAAGGTTAGACCAGTTCATGGCTATTTCCTGCATGCAAGGAAAAGATATTTGGATGTACGGAGGAGGAGAATTCAAAATATACGACACAAAAGCAAAAAATTTCAAACCTATTCCTACTTGTATTACAGACAATTCATTACTCCAAAATTCCACAGTAAACTATTTACACGCTTCTGAGAATTTCATTAATTTTTATACTCCAAACGGGCAATTCTTGTATAATATAGAATATGACACCTTCATTCACCAATCTGAATTAGGCTTTCCAGTTCAAGAAAGAGAATTTTTTGCTACTACTGCCTTTACTGACTCCAAAGGCAACTTATGGCTTGGATCTCAGAACCAAGGATTTACCATAAGGAGTTTACAGAAAAGGACATTTAACTCCAATTCTGGTTTGAGCGCATTACTTGCGAACAAAAGCATACCTTCAGTCATAAATGATGGAAATGATAATCTATGGATTGCCACATCTCATGATGGTGTCTACCGGTACAACACTAAGACAAAAGGTGCCCAGCATTTTGATTTAGGAGTATTTTTCCCTAAGCGAAAAAAAGGTGAAACAGACGCTACCTCCATTTACATTGACAGAGAAGGATATATATGGATGTGTATATCTTCCATGGCTATAGCAAAATTTCAATATAAGGACGGGGCTTTGACTCTTATCAAGGAATATGGAGCCTTTATGCCCCTCACAATCTACGAAGATAACAATCGAAATATGTGGGTGGGTACTTATAGTGATTTACTCTATTACAAACCGGCAGATGAAGACGAATTCAAAGTACAAAGGGTCATCAACAAACCATTCAGTTACACATCAGTTATTAAAGAACTAAAAGATGGTACAAATATAGCATTATCATGGGAAGTTGGCCCCCAGATTCTAAATCCAAATACATTAAATATAAATCAAGCCAAGATTAATACAGAAGATATGCAATTGGCTATGAAGCGAAGCCTGTTCCTCCCAACAGACCTACTTGAAGACTCAAAGAACCGTATTTGGATAGGGACTGTAGCAAACGGGCTACTTTGCTACCATCCCGATACTGGACACATAGAATCAATTTTAGGAATTCCGTGTACAGACATATGCAGCATGCAGGAAGATAATGAAGGTAATATTTGGATCAGCACAATGAATGGCTTATCTAAATATGACACTGAGAACGGATCTTTCAGTACCTTTTATGCAACTGATGGATTAGGTGGTAATCAATTCTTTGACAGAGCTTCATGCAAACTATCCGATGGAACGCTTATATTCGGTGGGACTCATGGCCTTACAGTCTTCAATCCTTTAGAAACAGAAAAGCAAGAACCTATACCTCTCCTTTTTGAGGATTTAAAGATTCACAATAAACTTATACTGCCGGAAAAAGGCGGAAGTATTGAAAGTCGTCTGACCAAGAAACCCATAATAAACTTGAATCATAATCAAAACGGATTTACGATTTCATATACAGCGCTAGATTACAGCTCTGATGAGCAGGTAAGCTATCATTATATGCTTGAGGGATTTGACAATTATTGGGTTGATGCAAATGAAAGTCGAGAGGCATTCTATGCCAATGTTCCTCCGGGGAAATACACCTTCAAAGTTAAAGCCACTAATCATGGTCAAGACAATGTAGTAGGAGAAAATCAAATTCAATTAAGCATTGCTCCAGCCCCATGGATGACATGGTGGGCTAAACTATTTTATTTAGGCCTATTTATTGGCATAGTCTACTCTTTTGTTCGTAGTTATGTGCGGGTTCAAACTTCCAAGCAAGAAACCTTACAATTGGAAAGAGAGAAAGAACATGAACGACATATTAGTGAAATGAACATGAGCTTCTTTGCTAATGTTTCCCATGAATTCCGCACACCTCTTACAATTATTTCTGGCCCTATAGAACAATTATGTGGGGACAAAACCATAGATGGTGAGAATAAACACTTGCTTTATATCGTACAACGAAGTGTCCGCCGTATGCTCCGTCTTGTTAACCAAATGATGGACTTCCATAAGTTGGAGGATGACACTTTGAAATTGAGTGTTAGACAGCAAGACATCATTGAACTACTACGACAATTTGCTGACATATTCACCATCAATGCCAATGAAAAAAACATAACATTTAATGTATATGGCCTTGAGGACAAGTTCATAATGTGGCTAGATGCAGATAAAATTGAAAAAATAACAACTAACCTACTAAGCAATGCTTTTAAGTTCACCCCAGCCAATGGGAAAATAACTTTTAGTTTTGATGTTATTTCCCGTCAGGAAGCATCCATACAATTTCCTCTAAAAGAAAAAGATAAAGACAGCCAATACATAAAAATAACTGTCAAGGATACGGGGAAAGGACTCCCAGCTGGAGAAGAAGAAAAAGTGTTCGGAAGGTATTATCAACTGGAAAAACAACAAAATGAGAATTTCCAATTTGGAACAGGTATTGGATTATACTATGCCAAAAAACTGGTTTCACTCCATCATGGATATATAAAAGCTGAAAACCGAAAAGACCAGCAGATTGGTGCCGTTTTCAGCTATATTCTTCCTGTGAATGAGAATTCCTATACAGAATCAGAACGTACCTGTGATTCAACATCGCAAACTGTTCTTTTCCCTCTTCACGATCTGGGTATAGGACAAATTGCAGATAATGAAAGTGAAAGTAGAAAACATATTCTAGTAGTAGATGACGACTCAGAGGTGGTTCATTACTTGAAAACCATGCTATCTGGCGACTATCATGTCACCAGCAGTTTTGACGCAGAATCAGGAATCAAAGCCATGCAAGAAGAGGCACCTGATCTGGTCATCAGCGATGTCCTTATGCCAGGCATTAATGGTTATGAGTTTTGCAAACAAATAAAAGAAAACATTCAACTATGTCATATCCCAGTCATCCTAGTAACAGCAAAGACTACTACAGAAAATCAAGTAGAAGGTTTGAATTCTGGTGCTGATGCCTACGTTATCAAACCTTTCAACCCCTCCTATTTAAAAGCGTTAATTCATAGCCTTCTACAAAACCGTGAAAAAGCTCGTCATATTTTGGTAAAAAGCACACAAACGGCAGAATTTCCACAAGATGTTCTTTCTCCACAAGATAAGAACTTCATGGATGAACTTTATCATATTATGGAGAAAGAATTGGGTAACCCAGAATTGGATGTAACACATATTACAGAACTCCTGCACATTTCCAGAACCAAGCTCTATTACAAAATAAAAGGCCTGACTGGTGAGAATCCAAGTGTCTTCTTTAGATGCTATAAACTGAACCGAGCAGCAGAACTAATAAAAGAAGGTAAGTACAACCTTTCTGAAATAGCTGACATGACTGGATTTAACACTCTATCACATTTTTCCACTAGCTTCAAAAAACAATTCGGGGTGTCTCCAAGCGACTTTAAATAAAAATTCCTCCTTTCTCCTTCCCCTGATTAAATAAAACCAAGGGAAAGGAGAAAGGAGGAACAAAAATTACATCCTAACTATTTAGTTTGAATTGTCAAAGTTCCAGCCTTAACTCCAGAGGATTTAGCCACCAAAGTAATAGTTCCAGCATTCTCTCCTGCTTGTATAATAGCTGTCAACATGCCTTTAAATGCATGGTGCTTTGGCAAATGGAATAAATCCAGATTTGTAGCATCACCATTGGCTGCGGCACGGAATTTACCAGCACCTTTCACTGTAAAATTCACTAATCTTCCATCATCAGGACAAAGATTGCCATCCTTGTCAACTATACGGACTGTCACGTAAGCCAAGTCACTACCATCAGCAGAAAGGCTTGTCCGATCTGCAACCAGTTCTATATGATGAGGTTTGCCTGCTGTACGAATAACCTTTGTAGCTGCTTCTTTTCCGTATTTGTCATAAGCCACTACTTTAACTTCTCCTGGCTCATATTTTACATTTTCCCACATCAAGCGATACCGACGCTGCAAGTACAAAGGGTCCTTATCTTTTAAAGCCTCAGCTTCAGCAGCAGATAGTTTACGTAACTTACCCTGGCTCTTTCCATTGATGAAAAGTTCAGCTTCGGGGTAACTAGTATACACGAAGACAGGAGTCACCTGGCCTTCACGACCCTTCCAAGTCCAGTGTGGCAAGATATGTAAAGTCTCCGCATTCTTATTCCAATGACTACGATACAAGTAATAACGATCTTTTGGCAAAGAAGCCAAATCTATAATTCCAAACACTGAACTGTGACTTGGCCATGCATCAGTATCATATGGTGAAGGTTCACCCAAATAATCAAAACCCGTCCACACAAACTGTCCCATAGTCCAAGGATAATCCTCTGCCAAGGCAAAATCTATATCTGGCACATTACTCCACCAGCAAGACTCTAGATCATAACCCGTACACTGATGGTCATCATACATGGCACCAGCCTTCAATTCAGCGGGGAACTTATACACCCCACGAGAGCTGACAGTTGACGCAGTTTCTGAACCTAACATGAGGTTTTGAGGCAACCTGTTATATCCTTCTACATACCGATTAGCCCTATAATTGAATCCAGGAATATCAAGCATGGCAGCAAAACCATTGTTCAGCACATTATCAACCTGGTCCATACCACAGGTACAAGGACGGGTAGGATCTTCACGGTGACAGATATCCTGCAAGAAAGTAGCTACCTGATATCCTTGTGGGCTCCATTGTGTAGGAACCTCATTTCCGATGCTCCACATCACCACACTAGGATGATTACGATAATGACGAAGCATATTCACCATATCACGTTCTGCCCATTCATTGAAATAACGATGGTATCCACTGTCGCATTTTGCGATATCCCATTCATCGAAAGGTTCAACCATCATCATGAATCCCATTTCATCACAGAGTTCCACTAATTCAGGGGCAGGCATATTATGAGAAGTACGTATAGCATCACAACCCATGTCCTTTAACAAAGTCAACTGTCTGCGTAATGCAGCCCTATTAATGGCAGAGCCCAAAGGACCCAAATCATGGTGGTTACAAACGCCCTGGAACTTACGGAGCTGACCATTCAACAAAAAGCCTTTATCTGGAACCACTTCAATACTGCGAATACCAAATGTAGTACAATACTCATCTACTTTCTTGCCTTCCACGGAAATCTCAGTAACCGCTTTATAAAGAGCAGGATGTTCTGGGCTCCACAGTTCCGGATTCTGAATCAGAAAGTTTTGCTCAAATGGCTTGCCATGGAAAATAGGAAGAGTTTGGTTTTTCCGAGCCACTTCCTTACCTGCTGGAGAATAAATGACTGTGTTCAGAGTAAGATGTTTACCCTCATCATTCTCAATCGTAGTTTTTAGATTGACAGAAGCATAGCTTTGCTCCACATGAGGGGTTGTAATCTGAGTGCCCCATACTGGCACATGAACCTTTTCATTCATTACCAAGTGAACATTACGATACAAACCAGCTCCTGGATACCAACGGGAAGATTGCTCTTTGTTCTCCAATCTCACAGCCAATGTATTGGTTGATCCATCCTTGTTAATAAACGGAGTTACATCAAAATAGAATGAGTTATAGCCATAAGGCCAGAAACCAGCCTCTTTCCCATTCACATAAACGTGAGCCTCACTCATGGCTCCATCAAAAATCAAAGTTGCCTGTTTGCCTACTGGTACATCAAAAGTAGTTCTATACCATCCCACACCAGCATAAGGGAGTCCGCCAGAACGGCCCGTTTTTTCACTTGGCTCTGTTTCCCCATTCTGTAGCACCTGAACCACTTGAAGGTCATTGGCACGATCAAAAGGGCCAAAGATAGCCCAGTCGTGAGGGATGGTAACACTCTCCCACTGGCTATCATTGAAATTTACAGCAGAAGCATTTGCGATATCACCCTTGGTGAATTTCCAGTTCTTGTTCAGAAGAACCTCTGAGCGCTGTGCCGATGCAGAAAGGCTGCAAAGACAAACTAAGGTTAAGAGTACATTTCTCATAATTTATTTAGTCTTTAAAGGCATCTAATATAGAAGAGGGCTTTCCATCATCGGTAAAAGCACCCATATCATAACTGTTCCATTGTTTTTTGGTATAATAATCTGGTTTCCAATATTCATTCTTAGGAGAACTATAGTATTCTGGTTCCCAATAAAGAACACCAGCACACTTTTCATTATCCTTTACTGCTTTCATGAAAGATGATATAATGGAAGCCGAAGAAGACTCAGAAGGCTTTACACCAATTTCTACAATCATTACTTTAACATTATAGGTAGAACTCAAAGAAGAGATATGACCGACAGCCAATTCGTTTGCTTTAGATGGGGTAATTTTACTCTTTCCTTCATAGGCATTTTGAGGATAATGGCTTAAACCTATCATATCAAACTTTCCTCCTGCTGCTTTGAATTTATCAAACCACCAATCTAAATCTTCGTATGCATTATTTAAATGAACCAAAACGATTGCATCGTTGAAGACAGCCTTAGCTGCATCATAGCCAGCATTGCTTAAAGCTGCATAATTAGACCAGCCATCTTTAATATCCCCGCTATCATCGGTCCAAAGTTGACCTTTGGGCCAAAGCATGCCGTTTCGTGTTTCATTTCCTATTTGTATATAGGCAGGAGTTACTCCATTATCTTTTAAAGCTGTAAGTACATCTGTAGTATGTTCTGCCACAGCCGACTTCAAATCATTTAGTCCAAGAGCTTTCCATGCTTCAGGAATGGTCTGATTCCCTGGGTCAGCAAAGACATCACTATAATGAAAATCAATCATGACATCTAGCCCTGCATTCTTAGCACGGATTGCTTTTGCAAGTACATCATCTTTATCACACCATTTCCCATAATCCTTTTCTGGATTTACCCAAACACGTAAACGTATGGTATTCATTCCCAATGATTTCATCAGTTCAAAACAATCCATTTTGGAACCAGATGCATTATAAAATGGGATATTAGCAGCTTCCATCTCCGTAACCCAACTGATATCTGCTCCTTTTACAAATGTAGTAGAAGGAGGGACAGAAGCAGCTGCCTGAGTGATATTAACAGACTCCGTTTGATCCCCGCATTTTATAGTAACAGAAGAACTACGTTCAGTAGCACCCGTATTTTCACTTACTGTAATGGTCACACTTTTATTTCCACTTGTGCCACTGGTTGCAGAAGCCGAGCACCAGGAACCACCTGTACTAGCCACAGATAAAGACCAACTTGAAGAAGCTGAGAATGAAATAGACTGATTCCCACCAGCCGCATCAAATGCCAATGTTTTATTTGAAGGAGAAGTTACCTTTAAAGAATAAGTAATAGGAGGATCTGGTTCAGTTCCCTCTCCATTGTCATCGCTACCTCCACAAGAGACTAAACCCAAAAGGGCAAATAGCCATGCAAACAAAAACCACTTCTTAAAATTCATAGTTTAATTTATAATTTTATTATTATCCCCATTTTTCCTTAATCTCATCAAGCACTGCAAATAAATCAGCCACATTCTCTGCTCGAAGCATACGAATTCGCGTGTCACGAAAATTGTAAAGACCTTTAAACAGAGGTGTAGCAGCTAAATGCCGACGAATGTGCAGGATTCCACGGTATTCATCAATTCTCTCCACACTTTGCAAAACTTGCTCCTTTAATTGGTTCAACTTCCAATCAAAACTGAGTTCATCAGAAGACAAGAGTTCACCTGTATCCAGATAATGACGAATCTCACGGAATATCCAAGGCCGGCCAAAACTAGCACGTCCTACCATGACAGCATCCACACCATATTCATCAAAACAATCCCTAGCCCGTTCTGGACTGGTAACATCACCATTCCCTATAATAGGGATATGCATTCTAGGATTCTTTTTTACTTCCCCTATTAAAGTCCAGTCGGCCTCTCCTGTGTACATCTGGGCACGAGTGCGTCCATGGATTGTCAAAGCCTTGATGCCACAATCCTGCAACCTTTCAGCCAATTCAACAATACACTTATGCTCGGAATCCCATCCTAATCTGGTCTTTACAGTAACAGGTATTTTCACAGCATTGACTACTGCTTTGGTTATGTCCAATAATAGCGGAATATTCTGCAGCATTCCTGCCCCTGCACCCTTACCTGCCACCCGTTTTACTGGGCATCCAAAATTTATATCCAGTACATCCGGTTGAGCCTGCTCTACGATTTTTGCAGCCTCAACCATTGAATCCACATCTTTTCCATAAATCTGAATGGCAACAGGACGTTCATCTGGATGAATAGTCAACTTTTGGAGCGACTTGTTCACTGAGCGAATCAAAGCATCGGCAGAAACAAACTCTGAATAGACCATGGAAGCTCCCATCTGCTTACACATCAGACGAAAACCCATATCTGTTACGTCCTCCATAGGGGCCAACACTACAGGACGTTCACCTAAATCTATTGATCCAATTTTCATAATTCAATGGTACAAAGGTAAAGAGAAAAACGAAAACGTCCAACAATTCACTTGTTGATTTCTATTATATCTTTTATCTTTGCAAAAAAGATTACTGATTATGAGGAACCTTTTACTTGCCATAGCCCTCCTTATATTACCCTTGAATTACTGTTCTGCTCAAACTTTCAATGGTGACTGGAACGGACAACTATCTATTGGGAACCAAAAACTAACACTTGTATTTCATATCAACCCTGAAGCATGTACCCTTGACAGTCCAGACCAAGGAGCAAGGGACATACAAGCAATTATAGGTTTACAAACTGAAGATTCCATTCAAATTAAGATTCCCATAATTGGTGCTGCATACAACGGTAAGAAGAAGGGAAACACCATAGTAGGTAAATTCATGCAAAGAGGTATTAGCTTTCCTCTAACCCTGCTTCCAGGAAAAGGGGAAAGAAATCGCCCTCAGACACCTAAAGCACCATTCGACTATAAGACAAAAGAAGTCACCTTCGAAAATCCAATTGATGGAACGATATTGGCAGGCACTTTAACAACCCCTAAAACCTATACAAAAAAAACACCAATTGTTATCATGGTTACAGGAAGTGCCCTCCAAAATCGGGATGAAGAAATATTTGAGCACAAGCCATTTGCTGTAATCGCTGATTTCCTGGCTAAGCAAGGCATTGCCAGCCTACGATACGATGATCGATCTGTAGGGAAATCAACAGGAGATGTTGCTCATGCAACTACTGAGCAATTTAGGCAAGATGCAGAAGCTGCTATTCTTTATCTCCGCAATAAAGAAAAGTTCAAGAAGGTAGGAATCTTAGGACATAGCGAAGGAGGTACCATCGCATATCTATTAGGAGGTGAAAGAAAGGTAGAGTTTATCATTTCTTTAGCAGGGCCCACAGTAAATGGAAAAGAACTTTTACTAGCACAAAACAACCTTGTACTGAAAAGTCAAGGAATGCCCCAACAGACTGTCGATGACTATGTCAAGGCCTTGGAACAAGTCTTTGACCTGAGGATTCAGGGGACTGAAATACCAAACCCAAAGGAGAAAATACAGGAAATTATTGAGGACTGTAAGGTAACCCTTCCCCCTGCATTGCAAAACAATTTAGCATTAGTTTTGACACACGATGCATGGACGGACTATTTCCTCAAACTAAATCCAATGGAAAGTATCAAGAGAATGAAATGCCCTGCCTTTCTCCTCAATGGAGATAAAGACATTCAAGTGCCAGCAAAAATGAATATTCCAGAATCTCTTCCTTTAAGAAATAGGAAATCAAAAACAAAGATCTATCCAGGATTAAACCACTTGTTCCAACATTGCACAACAGGTGCTGTAAATGAATACAAAGAAATAGAAGAAACCATTTCACCTGAAGTTTTGGAAGATATCAGTAACTTTATTCAAAATCTATAAAAGTTTCCCTACTAAGGGCTTTCCATTTAATCGGGGGGAAAATTCCCCTACTATTTTAGGTGTTTTCCTTTGCAAGGGGGATTTAACCCCCATATTTTTGCACCAGAGAAAAGAAACAAATTATAAACAGTTAAACACCTGAAATTATGAAAAAGATTTTATACTTCCTTGCATGTTTGGGATTGACAATGAGTTTGTCTAGCTGTTTCGGTCCTGAGTTTTGGGATGATGGACCACGTCATCACCATCATCATCATCACCCACATTATGAAATGCATCATCATGGAGGCCCAGGCCACTATGGTAGATATTAGAAATAAAAATAGGCTCGCTTTTCAACGAGCCTATTTTCTTCTACAAAACCACTTATTTCTTTTTCCCTCTACTGCTAGCTGGGAGGACATTGAAAATTACACGCTTATAAGAAGTCATGGCTGGAGTTCCCATATCTGTGAGTCGTAAAATCAAATGAATGGTACATGCCTCTTTTACGTCAGGAACCACCACATCATGCATATATTTCTGATTAGGAGCATGAGTTCCAAGCAGACTCTCCTTGCAAGTTCCAGCCTCTGTATATTGGAACCAATATGCACTTAAGGCATCACCATCGGGGTCATAACTATTAGAACAATCCAATTCCATCACATCTCCACCATAGACTACCAATTCATCTGGGATATTCAGAACAGGCACAGGGTTATGGTTAGCTTCTTCAAAAGACTTAGTACACCACAGCATACGTCCCGCAAAATCATTCTGGGTTTCATCCCTCCAACGGAAAATAGTAGCAAAATGAGATGTAAACTTGGTAGTATCCCTCATTTGCACGAAGAATGACTTTTTATTATCGTATGGCTTATAAGTATCTTGCGTGTCTGTCCAGATAGGACGTGTTTCTGGAGTGTGCTCCACACCATCATGAATTGTGCTAAGATCTACGTTTGGAGTACCTAATTCATAACGGCCACCCCAGCCTCCCCAGTTAGGATGTTCTGGATTATTTAAACCATTAGGAATCAAATTTAACCAAGATGGGGTGTCACCTTCCATTCCAAAGCTAACCTCAGGATAGAGTGCACCTAATGGGCCATGCCCTTGCATGATATTATCCCTCAACCATTCATAAGAAAGCGTTTCATTATTGATTCCTTTCACTTCTCTATTAAAGCCCATCCAAGTGCTTTGAATATAATTAACAGGAGAACAGATATAGAACAGATCTGGGAAGTTAGTACGAATCCAGCAACCAGCATCATCCTGATCACTAATGGTATATACACGCAATTTAGCAACCAACTTCTCCAGTTGTTTCTTACTCTTTTTATCCTTTAACTTATAAAGAGCCTGAGCCAAGACATTGGTTCCTCCCCAAGCAGTAACCCATAATGGACGAGGATCATCTTTCTCTAAACACTTGATTAAAAATTCAGATGCCTCAGAGTCCTTCTTCTTACCTACAGCCTCCATTCCATAAACAGCAGGACCTCTTTTTACAATACTTTTCAAGTATTCCTCGGTAGGATAGCCTTCCTGATGCTTCAACAAATTAGGACGAACTTTACCATAAGCAGTAATTAGCTGATTCAAGATTTGGGGATTTACATTATGCTTCATATGAGTAGAAGTAGATGCTGCCAAACCTTCAATGTCAATCACGTTGCTATAAAGAAGAAGACGAACCATTGTCTGTGTATCGTCGGGTTCATTACCAATGTCTGTCAGAACAAACAAACGATGTTTCTGAACTTGTGCCTGTACATTAAAACAGGTAAATATCAAAACCAGTAAAAAAACGATTTTACGCATAATTCATTCCTTATTTTTTAACCACATCAATGAAGAACTGAGCATAACGATGCATAGGACGTTCTGCCTTATCTGTCACCTCCATATTCACTACTATTCTATCCCCTATCTTAGCAGTTTTAGGAACTGTAAAAGTAACAGTGGAAGGGGTTCCTGCCACGTAAGTCTGTTCACCCTGAACTGAAAGACAATTACCTAAGACTTCATCACCTCCAAATGGAACTTTTGCTGCAAAAGGATTAGCACCCCTTTCCATAGTTGGCTCAACCCACCATTTAACAGTCATCTCATTCCCATCTGGGTCCACAGCAGAAGCTGCCAATGTAACTGACTTTCCTGGTTTTACTTTAAAATCAAGATTCTCTGCTTTCACTATAGGAGCATGGTTACATTTCTCTGGTCCTGCAATAGCCCAGTCTGCACGTGCAGCCAACTCATCGAAATAAACTTGAGTATATCTGTTGTTCAAATGACTCATTCCTGGACGAATTCCTAGGTTGATGTAACCTGAACATCCAAACTGGCAACACATCCAGTCAAAAGGATCGAATTCATAACGAGGTCTACTTGACAAATTCTCTGGTCCCCAGCCCAATTTTGCAGAAAGGCCCCAATCCATATAAGTAATCAAACCATAGTTGTATATCAGAGGCTCTCCAAACACTGCACGGCCTTCACCCATCAACCAGAACTCACTGAGGAGTTTTCCATGATTGAACTTGAAAGCATCACACAAATAGTCGCTCTGATAATAAGGCAACACCTCGGGAGCTGCAGTCTTAGCAGAGAAGAACTGACCATAAGAACTGATCCATGGTCTATTATCATTCTGAAGCCCTGGGAACATTTCATCAATTTTACTATCTGCACGACAATTGTCCTCACCACTACCAGCCAATCTTACCTTAGCAACAACTTTCTGCAGAACCTTGTCCCAATCAGCAGTACCGTGATATTTCTCATAAATACTATATAACGCACGAACAGTAGTATTGATACCACCCCAATGCTGAATATGCAAAGGACGCATGTCGTCATCCATGATAATTTCTTCTATCAACTTTGAACCTTCTGTTTCAAAGCGATAATCACCTTCGAACTCCACATTACCCACTTTAGTGATGCTTCTCAAATAATCAGGAGTAGGATAATTAGGACTATTCTTACTCAGATTCTTGTAATCTATCTCATAAAAATTCAGCATCCTGTCTAAGAAAGTAGGATCTGCAGGACGATAACTACGTAACTCACCAGCATTGGCTACAGTATGCTCACAATGCTGTGCATTACATCTATAATTAGGAGTGATTTCTGCTAAAGTATGCTCTCCATGGTCACCATTGAAATGGAACATACCTGCAGTCCAAACAATACCAGCCAAATCATACTGGTCTGCATACATAAGACTTAAAATGATACCATTCATATCATCCACCTCCAAATCGGTAGTGATAATAATTCTCTCTTGAGACTTTTTGTCCACTTTAGGCTCTAAATTAACGGCATAGGCAGAAAGCCCACAAAAGGCAAAAAGCAAAGAGCAAAGAAAGACTTTTTTCACCATAAAGTTTTATTTATTTAAGAGTTATTCGAACTATGTTTGCAAATATATCAAAAAAGGAATATATAATAAAATGTTTCTAAAGAAAATTAACGAAAGTGTATAATTTTTGTTTTCTTTCGGTTTTGTATTCGGAATATTTCGGAATAATCTTTCAGTTTACGTTTTATATTTCTCCTGAATTCTCCGATGAAAATCACCAATTCCTATAAAAGAAATAAACGAAATCATTATATTCATTTTTTTATTATTTTTCATTTCTTATCCTTCCGAAAATGAAAAATAATGCTTATTTTTGCAACAACATCTAAAACTTTAAAACGAAAATGGCTTTAAACCAAAGAAGAATCAAAATATTGGAGATGATCAAAGAAGATGGTCATGCCAAAGTACAGACACTAAGCCAAATTTTCGGTGTCAGTGAGGTTACCATTCGTCAAGATTTGGAGGCCTTGGAAAAAATGGACCTCGTACAACGTGAACATGGAGGAGCTTTCTTGAAAGACTTTGGAAACATAGTACGTACCGGTAAAGTGTTTAACCAAACTCATCTTCAAGAGAAGCAAGAAATAGCCAAAAAAGCCGTTTCTTTAATCAATGAAGGAGATGTCATCATTTTGGACTCTGGTTCAACCACTACTGAAGTCGCTAAGCTACTAGTGGGTTATAGTGAGTTGACCGTTATCACCAATGCCATCAATATCGCAAGTATTTTAGGAGAAAACCCTGGAATAACCCTCATTGTGACAGGAGGAGAATTCAAGGCTCCTACCTTATCATTGACCGGTGATATTGCTGCTAAGACTTTAAAAGACCTTCATGCTGCCAAATTATTCTTGGCTACTGCTGGTATCTCTCCTACCATGAACCTCACTTACCCTAGCCTTAGTGACTTAATTGTGAAAAAGACCATGATTGACATTTCCGACAAGGTTTATTTGGTAGCAGACTCACATAAAGTAGGTGTAAGTGCTTTTGCCACTTTGGGACCTATTACGGTGGTTGACTGCCTCATCACAGATAAGTTCATCACGGAAGAAGATATTGAACAAATCACGGAGGCAAACCCCAAAATTGAAATCATATAATCCCTGTTCACTGCATGGTATAAAAAGAAGAGTCCTGAACTTAGTCTAGGACTCTTCTTTTTTATGCTTCTATTTCAAAACAAAAGTATTTAGTGATTTTGCTGGGAGGACAACTGTTTGAGCCTTCCCTGCCAATTTAATGGTTACAGGTTGAGCTTCCTCAGTCTGATTTGCAGCTAGCACCACTACACTTCCATCTGAATTCACAAATGCCATAGCATCTGAATAACTACCTGCTATATTCAAGTACCTAGCACCTGGAAGCACATAATGACTTGCATGCTTGATGGTGTAATACTCAGGTGTCCACTTATATGTTTTATCTTCTTCCTTTACGGTAATCAGAGAATTCTGATGCCAGCCCCAAGTAGAAGCTTTTCCTTCAAACAGAGAAGTATTCCAATAATAATACTCATTTACACCATTTCCTAAATAATGCTTCATTAAATCCCATGAATGCATAGCACCTTCCCAATTATTCTGTCCATTACCACACTCCTGCTCACTTTGAACCATCGTAAGGTTCGGATATAACTCATGAATTTTAGGAAGTGCATCCTTTCCTGCCCATTGGAAACCTACACCTTTAATATACTTTTTAGAGTCTGGGTCTTGCAGTAATGTATCCACTTTCAGATAATCAGCACGTTCCACTGTTCCGAAGTATACTTCTACACCATGCTTCTCCATTTCCGGACCCAAATACTTTCCTACGAAAGTGTTCAAGTCTTTTGAAGTCCAGCTGCAAGAAGGATAAGGCTGAGCAGAATTTGGTTCATTTTGTGGCATTACCCTTGTCACAGGGATTCCCTCTGCTTTATAAGCATCCACAAATTTGCCGAAATAACGAGCATAGGCATCCAGATATTTAGGATCCATATTGAAAGAAGTCACATTTTCAAATCCTTCCTCACCTGGAACAGCATCATTTACCCGTGGCTCCATACGGAAGGCCAAAGCACCTTGGGTAAAGAATCCGGAGGTAGCTGAAACTCCACCTTGCTCACCCGGTTTTATACCTTGTGCCTCTGCTTGCTTCTTAGCCTCAGCTTCACGCTTAGCCATCATCTCCTTCATTCTTTTTTCACGTTGAGCTATTATTTCAGGAGTCACAGCACGCTCTGCATAATGTTTTCCGTGTAGCTTCATCCATTTTGGAGGGCACCAAGGACTAGCCCACATAAGCAGGTTTGGCTGGTACTTTTGAGCCCATTTGATCATTGGGATTATGTTTTGCTTATCCCGTTCAATGGAGAAGTCTTTCAGTTCAAAATCCCCGTCGGTATCATCGCATGAATAATAATCTAGAGCAAAATCATTTGCACCGATAGACATACGTCCACGAAGGAAATTAGCACCTTTCCCTGGCTCAAACATCTCACTGAAGATTTCACTGAGCTGCTCATCTGAAAGGACTTTTAAAGATGCCCATCCCAACTCATTGAAACAAGTACCAAAGACATCGATGGTGTGCGCAGTCAAAGTTGGGTCTATCTCAATGGTATTTGCCGTGGTATCAGAGGTTACCCCTTCCAGAGATAAAGTCTGCCAAGGATTCTCATAAGTAGTGCTTACCCACTCCGTTAAAGTGGGGGTTGCAGGTTTGTTGCAGGCTGCTAGCATAATACCAGCTAGCCCTAATAATGCTACTTTTACTTTCATTTTATTGAATAGGTTTAATAATTATTCTTCGCTCATAATGCCGTGGCATAGTCCGATAACTTGGGAGGACATACCGTGCCGTGCATCCCAATCCTGTGGTTTCATAATCCAGATTTACAGTCACACCATCCTGCTTCTCCAGTTGATACTGATAGACAGCCTTCGTCAGATTCTCTGTACTGAAATTAGATACGGAGAAATTGAACCATTCATTCATCTGGAACATGAGTCCATGACCTTCACTGTCGCTGATTTTCATCCATCGGTTGTCACAACGCAGACCATGATCCTGAGGTATCAGATAAGGTTCATACATCTCATCAACCGTAGTTTTATAAATGCCAACCTTATACCCCGTCTTTCTGTCTGGATAATTCTCCTGTGGTCCACGACCATACCAGTTCACTTGCTGCATACTCGCATCTAAAGTAAGCGTAAGTCCCATACGTGGTAGGAACGCAGCTTGGGCTCCTTGAGGATCCACGGTATGCTGAATATCCATAACACCATCACCACTGATACGGTACGTATACTCTTCTTCAAAACCTTTATATTTGATGCCAAAGATGTAAGCATCCAACGCACTAGACTGAGGGAGCCCCATCTGAGAGAAACAGCGCACCTTTATATAAACCTGACCATCGGATTCACTTACATTCATGGATATTAAGCGACGGTTCAAATTGTTCAAATTTGCAGAATAGTATTCATTGGCAACCTGATTCCCGTTATACTCTTTCCAAGTGGAATTACGAACCCCAAATGAGTCCCAACTATCCAGTTCATTAGCAATAGGAGCTCTCCATACATTCAGTTTCAGTGGAGATTTCAGCAGTTCCTTGCCCTGCTGAACCATGCTGACCAGTTCTCCTTCACTAGAGAATGAATAGCAGAAAGAGGAACCTTTCACCTGATAGCCATTCTCCACCTTTTCTAGAGCGACTTTTCCTACAGCCTTATCGGAGGGCACTACAGGAATAGACCAAGGCAATTCCAGCTGATCCCAAGAGATTTCAAACCCCTTCGGTGCCCAAAGTTCATCTTTTTTCAGCACGGAACGAATTAGCAGACGATACTCTTTCCCGGGTTGAATCTGAGGTTTTGTGAAAGGTATCTTTACCGTAGTACGAGACAATGGCTCTACCTTCAAATCCAGCGTCCCTTCCTGAATAATCTTATCATCCTCATAAAGAGCCCAAGAATTATCATAGATGTCTGCATTCACAAAATGATTCCGGTTCCAGACCTCCACCCGCTGGTCGTCCACACTCTTCAAGCTAAAGCTCAAAGGCTGAACCGATTTCTTCATTTGCCAGATTTCTGGTTGAAACGTACGGTCAGGCCAGATGGTACCATAAGTGCGAGCTCCTATCCCGTAACTGTAATAATCACCTTCCTGCTGCTCTTCCTCAAAATCCAACCAGAGAGCTGCATGCTGAGCATCCAGTTCTCCTTCTGCCACAGGCTGGGAGAATATACCCACATTATCCAGTTGTGCGTCACAGATATACACATTGGTTTCCTGTCCATGTTCCTCCTCATTTCTACCTATATTTATAGGGAACGGAGCATTGATGATATTTCCACTGGCATCCCCCTCTGCTATTTGTTTTCCATCCACAGAAAGAATCATTTTCTTACCATCGTACTTTGCTTGTACCCGATGCCAATTCAGTTCCCAATCTGCAGGAAGGGTTCCTTCTATGGTATATTTATGATTTGTAGGGCCACCCAGAGCCATCATAGACCTTCTTTGTGCATTAGGGTTCTCCGGTGCTTTATCTGTATTGATATAGAAAGTCAGCTTATCTTTTCCATTCTGCTGAACTCCAAACTGATAACTGCCTTTCGTCACAAAAGAACCACAACTGCTGATAAGTTCCCTTGGGAAGACATCGAAGCAGATGGTAAGGTTTTCTCCCGTGATTTCCACATTCTCACCCCGATAAACCTCTACCCACTGATCATGTCCATTCAAATCAACTACATGATTCTTTTTATTCTTACGATCGAAGGCAGTGGTAACCTGTGGAAGTTTAGCACGTCCCATCAGATGAACCATCGTATGGTTTGGAGAAAGATCCTTTATCCTACGGGCTTTCTCCAGCAATCCCGTGCTGACAAAATCCCATAAAGCACCACCCATGGTACGGTCGTACGTATACACC
The DNA here is from genome assembly GCA_002395835.1 of Bacteroidales bacterium UBA4293. GTDB lineage: Bacteria > Bacteroidota > Bacteroidia > Bacteroidales > Bacteroidaceae > Minthousia. The sequence goes on from DGVD01000015.1 coordinate 74,869, forward strand.
GTGCGCCACATCTCATCCACATTTCCTCCACCGTTTCCAGCTACTGAAATGTATTCATCCATAAAGGAAGGACGGTTATCACCATCATCTTTATGCCCTACCTTCAGATCCAGATCGATAGGAGCTGGATAGCGTGGCCCAATAATATCCTCTGCCGGATGACTATAGGCATTCCCACCATACATCCAGTACCGAGTTGGGTCATATTTACGACCTTCCTTAATAACCTCAGCAATCATATCCCCTTCACCACTCTCGTTTCCTGCACTCCAGAACAGAACAGAAGGCTGATTACGGTCCCTTAATACCATACGACGAACACGTTCCTGATACATGGCTTTGTAAGCCTCATCACGACTGACGAATTCAGTAGCGTGAGCCTCGTCACCAGTCTCATCTATCACATAAAGACCATACTTGGTGGCATATTCCAAATAACGGGGAACAGGTGGGTAATGTGAGGTTCGTACAGCATTGAAATTAAACTGTTTCAGGATAGTAATGTCTTTCACTACCAATTCATCGGTAACATGATGCCCTTCCACCCCATCTTGCATGTGAGAGCATTCAGCATTGACCTTCAGCTTCTTACCATTCAGATAGAAGACGCCATCTTTAATTTCCGTTTCCTTGAAGCCCACCATCTGACTAGCTGAATCTACTACTTTTCCAGCATCGTTCAGAAGCTGCATTTTCAAAGTGTAATAATCTGGTGTTTCACTAGTCCATTTCAGCGGATTCTGAATCAGTTTCTCAGAGACTAGTTCCAAGGTTCTGTTATTACCAGAGAACGAACCCTGTGAAGTTTGCAAGGTGGCAATCTCTTTCCCGGATTTATCCAGTAAAACACTCTTTACACTATATTTTCCGTTTCCTTCATCATACCTACGGGCAGTAGCTACCACTTTCAGCTTTGCATCTCGATACTGCTCGTCCAGGTCGGTAGTGACATACCAGTCGAAAAGCCGAGTCTTAGGAGCACTATACAAATAGACATCATCGAAAATACCAGCCAAACGCCAGTAGTCCTGACCCTCCAGATAGTAACCATCACAATACTTAATGACTAGCACTGCCAAGGTATTCTTCCCTTTTTTCAAGTAAGGGGTAATGTTGTACTCAGCAGGTTCCTGAGCACCTTCATTATAGCCCACCTCCTGACCATTTACCCAGACGAAACTAGCCGAAGCCACCTTCTCAAATCTAAGGAATACCTCTCCACCACTCCACTGAGCAGGCACCTCGAATGTGGTACGGTAAGCACCCGATGGGTTATACTCCCTAGGCACAAAAGGAGGATTAGCCTTAAACGGACTGGTTACATTTCGGAACAAAGGGTCGCTCCAGCCCCGCATTTCCCAGTTGGAAGGCACATCTATCTGAGCCCACTTCCTGTCTGAATAGGAAGTCTGATAGAAATTAGTAGGGATACCTTCCGGAGTATCAGCATAGAAGAACTTCCACTGTCCGTTCAGCAGTTTATGATGCTCTGGAATGAAATAGGCACGGCCTTCCTCCTGCCCTACTTCAAATACATCCAGATTCTCCAGATAGTCGTACAGATGATTCATGAAATCTCTCTGCTGAGCCTGAGCTGATAGGATGCTCAAGCACAAAATCACGCCCAATAGGTGTCTTTTCATTTCTTTAGTTATTTAGGTCTGTACTTATTTAGATTCTTTTTGAGCTGCAAGTCGGAAACGAGACTCCATGTCTCCAAAAAGTAATCTGGTATCAATGGTTTTATATACGATGATATCTCTTCCTTTCTTTGAAAAATCATAAAGGCCCTCATCCGTAATCGTAGGAGCCGAAGTAACTTCATAGAAACAACCAGCTGCACCAGCCTCAAATGTAGTAGTCAGTGTACTTATCAAGCACAGTGGGCTATCACCCAAGACATAAGTATCGGCCATTCGTGCAAAAGCACCAAGTTTTCCACTCAAGTACTCTCCTATTTTCCCCAGAGGTGTAATCTTCTCTTCAAGTTCTGCCATGCTATAAAGTGCCTGACGGTACACATCTCTAGGTATCTGCCAAATCGTCAAATCGGAATCATTAAATACCGTTTTAGCTGCATTTACATCTAGACGGAGATTATATTCTACCAAATTCCGACCTACATTATACTGTGGTGGGAACGGATGACCAAAACTATACTCCTGACCACCAATCCACAGCAGCACCACATTCTTAGAAATAGAAGGGTCCATGAGCCAAGCAGAGGCTATATCAGTCAGAGGCCCTCCGAAAAGTAAGTAAAGAGGTCTTTCTGGGGAAGCTTTCTTAGCCTCTTCTATAATCAGTTTAGCACCTTCTGAAGCAATGGGTGTTTTTGAATCGGCCATAGGAGTGGGTGCCCCAGGCTGAATATTGATTTTCCCTGTCTTTCCACAAAGCTCCACGATTTCCTTTGCTCTGGAAACTGAAATTTCTGCATTATTCTTTTGAGCCTCTCCTTGCCCCTGATTCCATGAGCGCTGAGCCCCTACATGAGCTCCTACTATACCACGTACATCAGAACTAGTACAAAGAAGCTGATGAACCAAGTGGAACAAACCATCTCCGTCACCACAAAGGTCATTGTCAACCAGAACGGCTGTTCTTGGACCGCCCATTCGCATATTACCTGGAGCATTACCAGCTGGGCCTTGTGCATTAACGGTCAAAGCCATTAATCCTGCTAAAAAAGAAAGGAAGAATTTTTTCATATCATTATCATATTTAAAAGATTCAAACATTTCCACGCATATGTTACAATAAGACGTGCGATTATTATTGCGAAGTTAAGAAATAATTGGTAAAACTACAAACTTACAGAGCATTTTAAGTGCTGAAGAAAACACAACATCTTCTCATATAATCAGATAGAACAATATTAAATGTACACGGTTTTCAAATGTAAAAACTTTTTACCTGAAAACAAAAAGAACTCCAGAAAGGAGTCTGAAAGGGATTAGAAGGCAAAAATTTTCTCTCCAGTTAGAGAAAAATATTTCCCCAGTGAGGGAGAAAAATTTTCCTCACTGGGGTGTCTTGAGTGTCATGTCAAAGGTGTCAAACTAAAAATGGGAATATGTAAAAATTTCTCCTTACATAGTCACAACCACTGAACGACGAATGTCCTGAGAAGATGCTCCTGTCATGAATTCATAATCTCCTTTTTCCACCACCCATTTCTGGGTTCCCTCATCAAATGAAGCCAAATCTTGTTTCGGAACGGTAAGTCGGACGGTAATCTTTTGACCAGGGTCTAGGGTTTGCGTCTTGGTGAAAGCACGTAGTTCTTTCTCTGGTTTATCCTTCACCACTCCCAGTGGAGCTTTCACATAGAGTTGAACCACTTCCTTTCCTGCTACCTTACCCGTATTTGTCACGTCTAAAGTAACTACATAACTGTTTCCTTCAGCCTTAACTTTCATATTCTCATAAGTGAAGGTGGTATATGATAATCCATACCCAAATGGATAGGAAACGGGAACCTTATGTGTATCGAAATGTCGGTAACCCACATAAATGCCTTCTTCATAACGGGTTATACCGATGTTTGGCTCATCACTATGCTTTCCACTCTGGGGGCCGAGCTGAACCATAGGTTTTGCATCCACAGGGAAGTTTGCAGTGGATAAATGATCCTGAAGGCTGATAGGGAAAGTCATGGTCAACTTACCACTAGGGTTAGCCTTTCCACTCAAGATGTCGGCTACACTGTTTCCTCCTTCCTGTCCTCCCATCCAAGAGCAAAGAATGGCATCGGGTTTATCCTTCCAAGACTGAGTCTCTATCACACCGGAGATGTTCAATACGATGACAACTTTCTTTCCTGCAGCATGGAAGACTCTGCAAACTCCGTCTATCAAGTTCCTTTCCTTCTGTGAAAGGTTAAAATCGGCTTGAGTTCGGTCTGCAAACTCTCCTGAAGACCGGCCCAGGGTAATCAGTGCCACATCATTAGAAGCTACTAAAGACTGGAGTTCTGCAGGGGAGAACTGCATTTCACTAGGACGTTCTACCGGCAGATAAGCTGCCATGGGGTCCGTACTGGACTGTTTCAAGGAATCCAGTCTAGCTTTCTCTGCTTTTAGATAGGTTTCATACTTCTTTTCCATAGAAGCATCTACCGTATAACCGGCATTTTCCAATCCCTCCAAGAGAGAAACCACATAAGCATGATGAACGTCACCAGAACCCGTTCCACCTGCGATGAAATCGTAAGAAGTACAACCAAACAAGGCGATATTCTTCGTTCCTTCAGCCAGAGGCAGGGCTTCCTTCTCATTCTTTAAAAGCACCATACCTTCCGTGGCACTTTGCCTGGTCACTAAGGCATGAGCTTTTAAATCGGGTTTATTGTCATACTGGTATCTCTTGAACCGTGGGGTCTTCATTATCAGTTCCAGCACTCGCTCCACATTTCGGTCAATGACTTCCATGCTTACCTTACCACTATCTATAGCAGCCGTAAGTTCACGAAGTTGTTTGTTGCTTCCCGGTTCTATCATGTCATTTCCTGCATTCATCTGAGCTACCACATCCAACCCTCCAAACCAGTCGGTCATCACAGCACCGTCGAATCCCCATTCATCACGGAGCACCTCAGTGAGCAACCATTCATTCTCACTGGCATAGACTCCATTAATATAGTTATAAGAAGACATCACCGTCCAAGGTTTAGCTTCCTTCACTGCAATCTCAAATCCTTTCAGATAGATTTCCCTGAGAGCCCGTTCACTGATGATGGCATTATTATTCTTCCGGTTGGTTTCCTGGCTATTTGCAGCAAAATGCTTGATGCTAGTACCCACTCCGTTGCTCTGCACACCCTTCACGTAGGCTGCAGCTATTTTACCTGAAACCAAGGGGTCTTCTGAATAGTATTCGAAGTTACGACCGCACAAGGGGTTCCGATGGATATTAAGAGCAGGAGCCAACAGTACATCCACTCCATATTCCAGCACCTCATTTCCAATACATTTACCCACCTGTTCTACCAGTTCCTGATTCCAGGTACTTGCCAATGTGGTACCTATGGGGAAATGCGTGCAATAGTAAGTAGCTGTGTCGTTCTCACGGGTAGGACTGATGCGGAGTCCTGCAGGACCATCCCCCAGAACCATGGTTGAAATGCCCAGTCTCTCTATGGGATAAGTCACAGCACCAGCTCCTGGAACTATACCACGAGCCTCTCCCACAATGGCCTCATCCGTATTCTCTTCCCTACCTGCCATGCCCGTTCCCACCAGCAGTTTAGCCTTTTCCTCATTCGTCATCTGGGATATTACCTCATCCACAGAGGAAGTCCCCAGCTGAGGCATTGTAGAACAGGACATCAGCAGTAGCCCTGCAATAAAAGGAAATGTTTTCTTCATACGCTAATTATGGTTAACAATGCAAAGATAGAAAATCCCGTAGTTTTATGTATGACTACGGGATTAATTTTTACTTATATAATTTAGCCCTCATGTCTTTATAATACTCTTCCCACAAATCCACCTCTGCACGGTTAGGCTGAGAAATGAGGCTTGCACCATTGTGGAATCGCATCACGGTTTCTTCGTCACGACTATAGATTGGCCAATAAGGTAGTGGAGCTCCGTGAGCAGGATTATCATCCACCTTCTCACCATTGTCGTTTGGATTACCCGTCTTCACAAAGTTGGCAAAATAAGTGGTCATCATCTTGCTGATTCCCCAATCCTGCTCTGTGAAAGGCATGAAAGAGAAAGGATGACCAAAGATGAATGCCATGTCGCAAGCATGGTTCGTACCCTTAGAAATAGCATCAGGACGGAAGGTGTTCTTCTGAGGCTGATCCAGATAGTACATCCAAATCTTACCCTTACCCGTCTTCTGCTGAAGATTTACCCAAGCATAAGAAGGCCAAGCAAAAGCCGACTCACGGAAGATGTTACTACGTGCATCCAGCACATCAGCATCGGTCTTTGCAGGATACATAGCCTTAAATTTAGGAGCCCATTCACCGAAACGAGCATTCATTTCCTGCTCATACTCAGCTAAAGTACCTGGACGAGAGAACATATCACCTTCACGGGAATTGGTACCGATGAGAAGATTCACATCATTATACTGTCCCTGTTCATAAAGCAAGTACTGGTCTCCTGTAATTACATAACCATCAGCATTAGGCCAACAGCCTCCAGCACCCTGCTCCAAGAATTTCTCTGCAGGAATCTTTCGTAAATCCTTCAGTTTCTTCTTTTCCAATCCCAGTTTCTTCAAGAAATCCTTGCCCTGCTGTTCTGCATTCTTTAAAGAAGTACAACCCAGACCTACAATGGATTTTTCCCCTACTGGGCTGAAGGAACCACCACTCTCACAAATAGCTGCACGGAACAAGCCTTTCGTCAGTGGAGAAGCACAAAGAATGCTGACGGAGATTCCACCTGCACTTTCACCCTGAATGGTAATCTTATCAGGGTCACCACCGAAGTTGGCAATATTCTCCTTCACCCACTTGATAGCCTGAATCTGATCCAGCATACCATAGTTTCCGGAGGTTGCATGACCTGTTTCCTTCTCGCTCTCTGCAGTCAGTTCTGGCAATGCCAGATAACCCATGGCATTCATACGATAGGTTATACTGACAAACACCAGCCCCTGACGAGCCAGGTTGTCACCCCACTGATCATAGCTTTTACCATCCTGGAATCCACCACCATGAATCCAAACCATAACAGGTAGTTTCTCATCCTTACGAGTAGCAGGAGTCAAGATATTCAGATACAAGCAATCCTCACTAATAGGTTCAGCAACAGAACCCGTGGAGATTCCACCACTGATGTTCTGGATGGCACGTGCTGCCACTTTCTTTGCCTGATAAACACCGTTGTAAGGGAGAGGTTCCTTAGGAGCTCTCCAACGTAAATCACCTACAGGAGGCTGAGCAAAAGGAACACCCTTGAAGGTTCCTAAGTCATTCTCTATAAAACCTTCTATTTCACCCTGTGCAGTAGTAGTACGGGTAATGGGCTGCTGAGCCATGGTTACGGAACCAGAGGCTACAAACAGTAATAATAAAAGACTTCTTAATTTCATTGTTCCTTATTTAACTGTAATAACTAATCTATTGTAATGAGTCAAAGGCAAGTTCCCGTTATCTGTAGCCTCCAATACCAAATGGATTTCATCACCACTCTTGGCATCAGCAGGAACCTGGAAGGTGGTGTTTGCAGAAGAAGGATCTGCCACATTACACTCTGGTTCATAAGAGCAACTAGGGTGCTTCCACCAAGAAACATTCACTTTCTGACCTTTATCAGGGTCTGTCACCGTGTATTTCAGCTTCAGGGTCTCACCAGCCTTAGCTGTAATAGCTGTAGGACCTGCTATCTGAGGCTCGTGATTCGCATCTGCAAAGGTAGGTGTAACACCCCACTTCAATCGTTCTGCAAAACTGTACATCACTGGAGGTAGGAAATCTGGAGTCTTAGCTTCAGGAATAGCAGGACGAGCATTTGGACCCCGTCTACCAGCATTCTGCTCACCAGGTTTCACAGGAAGCTGATAGCCTCCCCAGCCTCCCCAGTTCTGGACATAACCTTTCAAACCATTATCAAGCAAATTCAGGAAACAGAAGGTATCTCCTTCGCTGATGAAGGTTCCTTTTGGCTGAAGTGGACACCACAACACATATCCCATAGCTCTCAGTTCATCTGCTGTCTTATCAAATCCGAATGGGTCATAAATATCACCTTTAGCAAACTGTTTTCCGTCACCCCAAACACGATAAAGAGCACCAATTTCACCTCTGGAAAGAATATTCTCCTTAATCCATTCCGGTCCATACAACTTTTTCTGAAGATCATTTTTCGCTGTTGCAGGAGACATGAAACTCAAACCTGGTGCACCATGACCTGTAGGCTGCTGTTTTACGTCTGGCCAATAAGGTCTGATGTATTTATCATATAAATTATCCTGGTCACCACTCAAATAAAGAACCAGTTTTTCACTGACCTTCTTCTTTATTTTATCGTACCCAGCCTGCTGAGAATAAATATCCTCAATGCTCTTCAATGCACGAGCTATGGTAGAACATCCACCCCATGCTTCTACAAAGACAGGACCTGGCTCATCATCGAGGAGCACATTCTTAATCAATTCTGAACCTGGAGTATCACGTTCAAACTCACCATCGAAGTACACATTACCCCAAGCTACCTTAGAACGAATGTATTCTGGAGTAGGATAATTAGGATTATGAACCTTCAAATTAGGATAAGCCTTCTCATAAGCATCTACCACATCGTCGATGAAGCGATTATCTTCATCCCAACGGTAATGCGTCATGGGTTCAAAATTCAGACCCGGACGGTCATACTCTCTGCCAGATACCCAATACTTTGTTCCCTTACCATCACCTTTCCAATGGAACTGGCTACTGGTATAAATCAGTCCCTCAACCTTATAGTCGGTTGAAAAAAGCAGGAAACGGATTAATGAGTTGCAATCATCCAACTCCGCATCAGCAGTAATAATCACACGAGGTTTCTCTACAGGTGCTTTCACTGCCCATCCATCAGGATAATTCAACCCTTGAGCGGACAGAGACTGAGCTGAGACTTGCATTGGCAAGAATGCCAGACCCATCAATACTGAAAATAAAATCTTCTTCATTTACATGAACAGGTTAAGTTTCTAAAAAACGAGTAAAGCTGGAATGGCCTATAAGACCATCCAGCTTTCTACTTATCACAATCTATTATTTGAAAAGCAACGGTGCAAACTCAGAAAGGTAAATACGCCAGTTCTTCCAAACATGACCATCACCACTTTCACGATAAGTGTATTTCTGACCATATTTTTCCAATAGCTTCAAGTGGTCTTGAACAGACTTGTAGAGGAAATCTTCTGTACCTACACCTACCCAATACAATTTTACTCCATCCTTGATTTGCTGCTGCAGAAGTTGATCCATATTATCGTAGAATTTACCACGACCAGCACGGATAAGACCTGCAGAGAACAAACCTACGTAATCAAATGTATTCCGATACAAACGAGAAATGGTATTTGTATGACCACCACCCATGGACAGTCCAGCAATAGCACGATGCTGCTTGTCAGCCTGGATGCGGTACTCACTCTCTGCCCATGCCATAATTTCAGCAAAATGTTTCTCGAAAGTACCATCACCACTATAAACACGAGAATGGAATGGCTTATAAAGGCCCCAGCTACTTTCACCTGGTGCAGCCTCCATTGCAGGGTGACCATTTGGCATAACCACAATCATAGGGAGAGCCTTACCCTGAGCTATCAGGTTGTCCATAATCTGGCAGGTACGACCGAAGTGAACCCACTCATCCTCATCACCACCACTACCATGGAGCAGATAAAGTACAGGATACTTCTTACCTGGATTCTTCTCATACTCAGCTGGAGTATAAACATTGATTCTACGAGTGGTATTCAGCATCTTAGAATCCATCCATCTGCGTGAAAGAGTTCCATGAGGCACATTGTTTACCTTATAATTATAGGCCATATCTTCAGGAGTGCTTCCTACGATGAAATACTCACTGAGAGTACCGAAATCACGGAATAGATAAGGGTGGTTAGGATCGTGAGTTACCACACCATCCACCACAAACATATAGCTATACAGCTCACTAGCAAGTACTGGGGAAGTATAGACCCAAAGGCTATCCGTTTCCTTAGTCATGTCAATAAGACCTGTTCCTACCATTCCACCTATAGGGTTATTCTCTGCCTTAGGGGCAAAGTCACCCGCAATCTGCACCTTCTTGGCATTGGGGGCAATGAAACGGAATGTAACAGTATTATCATTGTTAACCTCTGCAGACTTTATGTTCTGAGAAGCGAAAAGAGCCTGTTGTGCATTTGCAGTTAATCCAAAAGCAGTCACCAGCAATGCAGTTAAAATCAGTTTTTTCATCTTTATGCTAATTTAGAGGTTAAACAATTATTTGAAAAGTAGTGGAGCAAACTCTGAAAGATACAGACGCCAGTTCTTCCAAACATGACCATCACCACTTTCACGATAAGTATACTTCAATCCTAAACGATCAAACATGGCACGCATATCTGCATTGTTCTTGTAAAGGAAATCTTCTGTACCACAACCAACCCAATACAGTTTCACACCATTTGCAATCTGCTTCTTCAAGGTTTCTTCTGTATTCTTATAGATACCTTCTTGTCTGGTCAAACCTACAGCAGCAGAGAACAGACCTACATAATCGAAAGTATTCTCATACAAACGGGAAATGTGGAAACTATGGAAACCACCCATAGAAAGACCTGCAATAGCACGATGTGCCTTGTCAGCCTTCACACGGTAGTTGCTTTCTATGAACTGGATGATTTCAGGGAAAGCCTGCTCAAACTTACCATCCATCATGGAAGGATGGAATGGCTTGTAGAGACCCATGCTGCTCTCTCCAGGAGCTGCCTCGAAAGATACATGTCCATTTGGCATGACTACAATCATAGGCTCACACAATCCCTTAGCTGTCAGGTTATCAATAATCTGACAAGTTCTTCCATAATTCACCCATTCATCCTCATCACCACCTGCACCATGAAGCAAGTAAAGCACAGGGTATTTCTTATTAGGATTCTTCTCATATTCAGCAGGTGTATAAACATTCAACCTACGATTCATATTGAAATGATTACTCATGTACCAGATGCTCTGCAGAGTACCATGTGGAACTTGCTGAACACGGAAAAGATCTCCCAATCCATCACCCACGATGAAGTAATTGCTCACTGTACCGAAGTCACGGAAAATATATGGATGATTAGGGTCCACTGTTACCGTGCCATCTACCACAAACATATAGCTATATAATTCACTCTTCAATGGAGCAGAAGTATATACCCAGATGCTATCGTTTTCCTTCTTCATGTCAATCAGTCCAGTACCCACCAGACCACCTACAGGATTATCTTCCTTAATCTCGGCAAAGTCACCTGCAATTTGCACCTTTTTAGCATTAGGAGCCTGAAAGCGGAAAGTCACCGTATGGTCCAGATTGACCACTGCGGATTCTATATCCTGAGACTTCCAAAGGTTTTGCTGTGCGAAAACAGGCATCATATATGCCAGCAATGCACCTACAATCAACGTTTTTTTCATCTGTATTCCGAAATTTATTTTACATTTATAATAAGACGATGATATTTTGTCAAAGGGAGTTCAGCATTGTCTGTAGCCTCCAAAATCAAATGAATTTGGTCACCTGATTTAGCATCTGATGGAACTGTAAAAGATGTTTGAGCCTTATTTACATCATTCATATTACACTCACCTTTGTAAGATGATGTCGCATGTTTCCACCAACGGATTGATACTTTCTGGCCTTTGTCTGGATCTGAAACTAGATACTTGACTTTAAAAGATTCGCCTGGAAACGCAGTTATACTACGAGGTCCTGCAATTTGAGGGTAATGATTAGCTTCTGCAAAGCTGCTAGCCACTGTCCACTGGAACCGTACAGCCTCAGAATTAAATACAGCCTGAGTAAAGTCTGGACTAGGTGGAGTATTAGCCCTACGCCATCTCATTTGTTCCATCATTGACTTAGACTTTATTTCTTCAGGTATTACAACTGCAAAACCACTCCAACCTCCATTGTTGCCTATCCAGCCTTCTAATCCATTATTTATCAAGTTCAAATAACAACCCGTATCACCTTCAGCCAAAAAAGATCCAGCTTCCTGAATGCCTTTATAAGGGCCTTCTTTCTTCGACCATGACGCAGACCAAACTTCAAAGCCCATCGCTTCAAGTTCTTCTTTAGTCTTGTTTTTATATCCAAAATAGTCCTCTACTTCCATTTTCACCCCATCGCCCCAATAACGGTATACTTTAGCAAAAGGACCAACTTGATAATACTTCTGGATGTATTCAGGGCTATAATAAAATACATTTTCTGGCTTACAGTTTTCTTGTGCATTATATGCCAAACTTACACTGGACATTCCTTGATTTGCAGATTTAATATCCGGCCAAAATGGTGCAATATATTCAGGATATGTTCCATCTTGATCTCCACTCATGCAAAGAATAGCCTTTCGTGAAACTTTTGCCTTTAATTCAGGCCAATTTTTCTGCCCACTATAAATATCTTGAATACTTTTCAATGCCCTTGCAATAGTACTGCAACCGCCCCATGCCTGCAAGAATACTGGAGTGTCATCATCATCTAATAAAACATTCTTAATTAATTCTGAACCTGGAGTATCTTTGCTAAAATCACTAGCAAATTCTACATTTCCCCATACTACTTTTGAACGAATATACTCTGGTGTAGGATAATTAGAATCATGTAGCTTAAGATTTTCATAACTTGCACAATAAGCATCAACTACATCATCGATAAAGTGACAATCTTTATCCCAACGAAAACTTTCTACAGGTTTGTTTCCACTTTTTGCATAAGACCTCTGATTAACCTTAGCCCACAATGTTCCATGACCATCACCAGTCCAATGATGTTCACTACTTGCATAAACAAGACCTTCTATCCGAAAATCTGATGCATGCAATAAAAAACGAACTAAAGAATTCTGATCATCCAACTCGGCATCGCAAGTTACTATAACACGTGGCTTTGCAGGAGAAGGGTCAACTTGGCTATATGTCTTCTGAGCAAAAGCAAAAAAGGGAATAAATGCTGAAAACACTAAAAACGCAGCTATTTTTGATACCAAACTCATTATGTTCAGAATTAATATTATATAAAATCTAAAGAAGGAACTAGAGAAGTAACGCGAGTGCGTCAAGCATCTCTAGTTCCTTCGATATTAGAAATTAGCAAGCTAAAATCTTTAACTTACTGCCAAGCAGCCTGCTGAACGCAATTAGGATTAGTGTTCATTTCTGACTGTGGGAATGGAAGCAAATCCACCTTTGCAGAATAAGAACCTGCAGTTTGAGTCCAATAAACCTGACTGTCACCTCTAAACACAGGCTTGCCATCTGCATCATAATCCTGACGAACCGTCGGATACTGCTTACCCTTCCAAGATCCTAAAGCCTCCTGAAGACCCCAACGCTGCAAATCTTGGAAACGAGTAGCATCATAGGCCATCTCCAGTCTCTTCTCAAGTTTCAACTCTTCCATAGTTCCAGTAGCGCGAGCTGCTACACGAGCACGGTCTCGAACTGCATTTATATACTCAGCACCTTTTGCTACATTGCCAGATTGAATATAGGCCTCAGCAGCAAGTAAATAAACCTCACCTAGGCGCATAACACGGAAGTTGTTAGAGCACCAAAAAGAACTCATAGCAGACTTAGTCTGGAAACGATATTTCCACTGATAATAACCCTCATTATCGTTCAAGTCATTGAAGTAAGTAGCACCATTGTTCAACAATTCATTCAAGGTAATAATTGTGGCACGTAAACGGTATCCATCCTCTCCTTCTTCTGAAACAAATGCATTGTAAAGGTCTTTGCGAGGATTCCAACGTCCCCAAGTTGCCGTGTGAATATCCCACTGTGGATTCAAGGCACTACAATTTATACGGTCTGATGTACGCCATCCTAGGAATACACCCCAAGCCCATGTTACCATTGGAGCACTATAAATTCTAGGTTGGGTAATATCACGATACCAATTAATTTCAAAGATACTCTCACAATTGTCCTCACCTACTTCCTGACAAAGGTTCTCAAGTTCCTCACCTGAACCAGGAAGAGCATACAACTTATATTTGCCAGAGTTAATTACATTATCCAACATTGCTGCAGCCTCAGCGTATTTCTTCTGCCAAAGATAAGCTTTACCTAATAATGCTTGAGCAAACTGTTTGGTCACACGGTAAGAACCATTCTCCTGGTCAATAGAACTTTTTTCTACTAAAGCATTGCTATTGATAGCACTTGTCAAATCAGCCTCAATCTGAGCCCAAATTTCTGCTGGAGTAGAGTTTGGCTGTTGATAGTTACCACTTTCCAATGGCTCAGTAATCAATGGAGGAGTACCCCAAAGTGTCACCAAATCAAAGTAGGTATAGGCACGCAATACTCTAGCTTCTGCACAATACTGTTTTTTTGCGGGAGTGTCCTCATCGATGTTTGCCAACATCACATTTGCTGCATAAACTACTTTATAAAGATACTCATAGAGACCTGTAATATTGGACTCTGCTTCATCATAAGTAAGGTCACCTAACAGATAAGTACCATCATTATGACCACCTCCACCAGTCCAACTATCATCACCCAAAGCCATTTTTACTGTATACTGATAGCCATATACATGAAGCACGGCACCATAGATAGAACTCAATGCAGATTCTGCATCAGCATCAGTTTTATAATAGGAATCAATTGAATCTACGCCATGCTGTGTTTGATCCAGTTTATCCTCACATGAACTCAGAAGGACAACTCCTGCCAAAAGGATACTAGATAATATATATTGTATTTTCATAATTACAAATTTATTTTAAGGTTATTAGAATGACAAGCTAACACCCAATACGACTTTCTTTGTGGTTGGATATGAACCATAATCCAATCCAAGAGCATTACCTGTCAACTGAATCTCTGGGTCATAGCCAGGATATTTGGTGAAAGTAAAGAAGTCGTCAAGAGAAACATAAGCACGAACATGCTCAAGACCAATTTTACCAATCAAAGTCTTAGGGAATGTATAGCCTAACTGAACCTGCTTAATTTTAAAGTAGCTGGCATCTTCAACCATTGCACTTGAAGAATAATATGCTGACCAGTTTACAGTCTGCTCACGAGCAGGGTAAAGTGCGTCAGAATCACCAGCACCAGTCCAACGATGATCATACCAATATACAGGTACATTATCCGTAGCACGTACATTTCTTTGGAAACCCATGAATGCATCATTACCATGAGAACCTGTTCCGAATACTACAAGGTCAAAGCCCTTATATGCAGCAGTCAAAGTTACACCATAAGTGAAGTTAGGAATAGCAGAACCAATTTCAGTCTGATCAGCTGTACCAGGTGTAAGTGTCTCTTCACCAGCAGCTGTCAAGAAGATAGGATTACCAGTCTGTGCATCAATATGATCAAATCTATAACCTCGCATATACCACAATGGATGATCCTTCTCAAAATAGAAACCCATAGATTCATGAGTAGTACCTGCTACACGAGTTAAAGACTCATCAATGAAAGTAACCTTATTCTTCAAGGTAGCAATGTTGCCACTGATACCATATGAGAAATCGCCAATACGGTCTTTCCAAGAAAGTTCAAACTCAAAACCTGTATTCTCAACATTACCTGCATTTACTGGAGATACGGTATTTCCAATAGTCAAAGATGGACTTGTGTTAGTAATAATCAAGTCTTTAGTCTTTTTCTTATACCAGTCAATGCCAAATGCCAAACGATCATTCAAGAAACGCATATCAACACCTAAGTCTATCTGCTCAGAAGTTTCCCATTTCAAATTGTAATTACCAGTTGAAGAAGGTTTGTTTCCTGTATAATATGTACCACTATTATCAAAGTTATAAACATAACCCTTAGCAATTACAGCTGCATAACGATAATTTGACAAACCTGCAGTTGAACCGTTTTGTCCCCAGCTGGCACGAAGCTTCAGTTGATTGAATATATTCTGATTTTTCATCCAGTTTTCGTTAGTAATATTCCAACCTACAGACACTGATGGGAAGTAGCCCCAGCGCTGGTTTACAGGAAGAATAGAAGTATCTGCAGCATCAGCACGAAGAGAGAACTGAGCATAATAACGGTTTGCAAAGTCGTAGCCCAAACGACCATAGTATGAATACTTCAATATATGAAGCTTTTCACCACCAGTAACAGTCTGGACAGCAGAACCACTCTTATAAGCTGGGAAAGCATAATTTGGATCATTCTTTAAGAATCCTAATTCAGCTGAATTTCCACTACCTGAACCTGAAACTACTCCCGAATTATAATAGTTGCTTGTATCAGAATATGACATACCAATCATAGCACTAACATTGTGCTTGTCAGCGAAAGTCTGATTATAATTCAAGAAGTTCTCCCACTGCCAGTAACCTAAGGTTGTAGTTGTATTCGTTACGCTCATGAAGTCCTGGAAGGTATCTGTATTTGTCACGTTTGGAGATGTATATGTATAGCTATTATTATACATATAACGATAACCTAAACGAGATGTAAATACGAAATGTTTAATTGGAGTCAACTCCAAAGAAGTAGAACCAGAGAAATTAAAACCATCCACTTGATTATAGCGACGATTCAACATTACATGTGGATTTACAGAGTTTGTATTAGTAAACAAAGAGAATCCATAATATTGTCCATTTTCATCCGTGAGCAAAGTATGACCAGAGTTCAAATAGCTATTTATAAAGCTAGCAATACCTGGATTTGCTAAATACTGGTCAGTAAAGACTACTGGAGTCAGAGGATCCATCTTCAATGCAGAGAACATCAATGAACCTCCGATATTTGAACCTTCAGATACGGTAGATTGGTGATGACGACTAATAGAATTATTGGTAGTAATCTTCAACCAATCTTTTATTTTATAATCAGCATTCAAAGTACCTGTCAAACGATCAAATGTATCCTTGTCCCCTACAACTGGACCATCATTCTTTGTATAAGTCATGGATGCATAGATAGAACCTAAGTCATTTGCTCCTTGGAAACCTACATTATGCTTCTGCATGACTCCTGTTTCGAATGCGACATCTTTCCATTTTGTATCAGTACCCTGTACATAATAAGTATCCAATGTACTTTGATTGATAAATGGAGAGTTACCTGAGCACATCCAATCAATATATTGACTAGCATTCAACGCATCAGGAATGTGATCCATTTTCTGAGAAGTGTACTGGAAATCATAAGAAATACGACGTACTCCCTTAGATGCCTTACGAGTCGTAATCAAAATAACACCATTACCAGCTTCAGCACCATAGATTGCAGCGGATGCAGCATCCTTCAACACCTCCATACTTTCAATATCATTAGGATCAAGATTAGAGATGTCGGATGTACGCAGACCATCTACAACATAAAGAGGATCAGAAGTGTCATTTGAAGAGAAACCTCTCACACGGATTGCTCCACTTTGACCTGGTGCTCCTGAATTTGACAGCAACTGAACGCCTGCAGTCTTACCCTGCAATGCTTGCTGAGCAGTAGTGATGGTTCGGTTCTGCATATCTTCCGATTTAACAGAACTGATAGCACCTGTTACAGAGCTCTTTCTTTGCACACCATAACCTACCACGATCAATTCATCAAGAACCTCAGTATCTTCCTTCAAGACAACATTCAAGGAAGAGGCAGCTCTAACTTCTTGTGTAATGTAGCCTACATAGGAAACTACCAGTGTGGCCCCACTCTTGGTACGTAATTCAAAATTACCATCAAAATCGGTAATCGTACCATTGGTAGTACCTTTTTCAAGAATACTGGCTCCAATAATAGGATCACCAGCCTCATCAGTCACTGTACCTTTCACAGTAATTTGTGCCAAAGCAGTAGTGACTCCAATCAAAAGAAATGCCAGAAATATCGACATTTTCTTTAAAACTTGATTGAAATTTTTCATAGATTAAAAGTTTTATGATTTTGGTTTTATAATAATTTTCAAGTTTTAGTTGGATAGAGCTATCAGTATCAAAGCTGCAAGGAAGCAGAAGAACATAGCATATACAAACTTGTTCGTTCCCTTTGGAGCTGCCTTGAACTCTTTCCAAATCAGTACACCCCAAATCATAGCTACCAGTGGGGATGCATTACTTAAGGCATATGCCACAGCTTTATTAACCTCTGCCTTGGAAGTCATAAAACTGATAACCATACCACTCATCCAGATAAAACCACCCAGCATACCAATTAGATGAGTACGAGTATCACCATTCTTGAAATAATCTGCCATAGTTGACTTTCCTTCTACAGAATATCTCATCATAAATGGATTCAGGAAGAAGGTAGAGATCAAAACTGCTACAGCAAAGAAGAATACAGCCTGGTAAGGAGTGAGAGTACCTTCACCTCCAAATGATGGATCCATAGCTTTTACGACAAGGCCATAGAAGAATGCGAATCCGAAACCAGAAATAATAGCGAAAATAATACCAGCAGCAGGACTCTTCTTCTGACTTGTAGTCAACTTGTTATAAGATACTGCACATAAAAGCATTGCTGCTATTGCCAATACCACACCTATCCAAAGCATAGTCTTATTTCCTGTAAATCCGGATGCGAAATAGTTGAATACGATTCCACCTACCCATCCTAGACCACCACCAATAGGGAAGGCAACAGACAAACCTGCGATACCATTGGCTGCGGTAAGGAATATGTTTGCGAAGTTCCAAACCAAACCACCTAAAGCAGCCCAAGCTACACTTTCCCAAGTAAGGTTTGCAAAGAAATTACCACCGTTAAAAAGGAGAAGTCCAAGAAGAGCGGTCAGGAAGAAACCAGCGATGTAATCCCAATAGAAAAGAGCTGACTTCCACTCCTTCTTCTGAACCAGTTTTTGCGTATTGCCCCAAGAACCCCAGCATAAGCAGCAGTAAATGCAGCAAATCATTGCAATGGTAATGTTTGTTACTAGTACCATAATTTATTATTTAATCGTTTATACTTGCTTAGAGTAGGTCATTCTGGGACATTGCCCAGAATGACTATATATAATCTTACTTACTCGTGAACGTAGAGATCCCAACCCAGATAATTCTCAATAGCATCCTGTACGATTTCAACGACATCGGTACGTACCAATGCTACGTGATGCTCGAAACCATTGTGGCAAATGTACTTCATCAGTTTCTGTAAGTTGTCTACCTTAGTTACAGCAATACAACCGTCCATTCCATATGGTTCATCAGTAATCTCACCCTTACCCAGATATGCTTTGATCTTACCCTTAGGATCATCGGTAGAAATACGGAAGAAACTGAAATCACCTGCAGATACCTTCGCATAAACTGCACCGAAAGTTCTAGTCTTACCTAAAGTACGGCCTAATACACCAAGAGGACCAAGTTTCAAATCATTGTTTCCAACGAAGCCTTTTGCAAAGTTACCACAGTGAGTGCAAACGCACTTATTACGATCATCTGCAAAGTTATTGTTCCAATCTGCCAAAACAGCAGGTTCCTTGCTAGCTAATGTTAATGCATACATAGAGATTGCACCAGCAAGGTCAGTCTCACATGCTGCAGGTAACAACTTATCGCTAAGCATAGACATTGTGATACAAGGAGCACAGCCATAGTTCAGCTCCAAGCTATCCCAGCACTGAATAGCAACAGCGTCGATCTTCTCACGCTCAATCCAATTCTCAACAGCTACGCCAAACTTAACCTGAACCTTCAGCTTCTCACTATAAGACTCTGGAACTTTAGCATATGCTGATACTTGTGCAATCTTCTCGATATACTTAGGATCAGACTCAGAAATCTTCTCAGCTGCAAACAGAATCTCACTCAAATCTACAGGAACAGTAGTAATACCTGAACGCTGCAGCAACTTTTCAGAAGCACGGCAAGTGTTGAAACCAAGAGGACGGGTACCAATCTGACCCAAACGACAATGACGAAGGCCATTTACTACACGGCAGATACCTGCAAATTTCTCAATATCCTGCTTAACCTGTGGGCTGTATATATCATAGGTATGAAGAGCTGTATCAGAGAATGGAATACCATACTGATAAAGGTTGTTGCAAACTGAAATCTTACCACAGAATGCATCACGACGGCTATCCAAATCTACCTTGTCATTATAGTCATCATAAGCCTGTACCATTACAGGAACATTCAAATTAGCTTCGTTGATAGCATTGATGATACCAATCTCATAACCGAAGTTAGGCAGACATACCAAAATACCATCAATCTTTTCACGATTTGCCTTGAACTGCTCTGCTACCAACAGACCATCTTCCAAAGTTTCAATGGAACTGCTTCCAGTTACAGTAGCATCTTCAGGAAGGATTACATATTCATAACCACATTCATCAAGAACACGCAGAATTTCCTTGCGAACGTCCTTTGCCAACTCTGAATTAAAATATGCACGGGTACCAATGATAACACCGAAGCACTGTTTCTTTGTTACTTTGTTCATAATACTGATTCTTTAGTTATTAGTTTAATTTATCTTATTTTCCAATCACCTTTTGCACTGCAGCCTTCCAGCCTGCCACCCATTTAGCTATTACTTCAGGGTTAGCCTGTGGGGTACGAGTCCAACGACTACGACGTAATGCTGCCACTTCATCAAAAGAAGTCCATACACCACGTGCCAAGCCATTCATCACAACTGCACCTAAAGCACTAGCCTCTTCCACATCGCTGCAATTTACAGAAACTCCCAAGCAATCAGCCTGTAGCTGCATTAAGAATGCGTTCTTTGTAGGACCACCGTCTACACGGATTTCTTTCAGTGACACCCCAGCCTGTTCAGTCATTGCCTTAATTAGGTCGTTTACCTGATAAGCAATGCTTTCCAAAGCTGCTCGGAGTACATGAGCGCGTGTTGTAGCTAAGCTCATACCCAAGATTGCAGCACGTGCTTCACTATTCCACCATGGAGCTCCCAAACCAGCAAATGCAGGAACGAAATAGACTCCACCATTATCTTCCACACTACGAGCCTGAGCCTCAACTTCAGCTGGTGACTCTATCAGTTTCAGTTGCTCTTGCAACCATTTCAACGTAGCTCCGGTACAATGGATATTACCCTCGAAAGCATAGAAATTATGGCCTAATGCACTGAATGCCATACTAGTTACTAAACCTTGAGGAGCCTTACTGAACTGTTCACCAATGTTAACCATCACACTGGAACCTGTTCCATAAGTAGCCTTACCCAAACCTTCCTCAAAACACATTTGACCAGCAAGGGCTCCATGGCTATCTCCTAAGACACCAGCAATCTCAATAGGTTCAGGGAGTGTTCCTTCAAATGTAGTAGTGCCATATATGCTGTCACATGGAAGTATCTGAGGCATCATACTAGCTGGAATAGTGAAAAGTTTCAATAACTCCTCATCCCACTGAAGAGTATGGATGTTCATTAAGAGTGTACGAGAAGCATTGGTCACATCGGTTGCATGGCTCTTGCCTTCTGTCAGTTTCCAAACCAACCAGCAGTCAATGGTTCCCATTAAGAGATTTCCTTTTTCAGCCTCCTCACGTGCACCTTCTACATTATCAATCAACCATTTTGCTCCACTTCCTGCAAAATAAGGGTCAATAAGCAGGCCACTCTTCTCCTGTACCATCTCGCCGTAGCCTTCTGCTTTCAACTGATTACAGAATTCCTCACCACGCAAGCACTGCCATACTACAGCATGAGCTATAGGCTTGCCTGTATTCTTATTCCAGACTACTACTGTCTCTCGTTGATTGGTAATGGCTAGTGAGTACTCTACAGTACCATCAGTAGGCTGATCCATCAGCAATTCCTGAACACCAGCTATAACATTGTTATAAATTTCCTCTGCATCATGCTCTACCCATCCTGGTTTAGGATAGTATTGCTGATGAGGCTTATTGATACGCTTAACCATTTCCAGTTGCTCAGTGAAAAGCATGGCCTTGGTAGCACTTGTACTCTGATCTATTGCTATGATCTTATGTGTCTTCTTCATAAATTAGAAAGGTTTTTCCTGGCTTTCAGGCTCGGGCACGGGGGTGAGCGAAAAACCCCCGGCCTTCAAACCTAAACCTAAATAACCAGTGTTACTTAAAAAGAAACTTATTTATTAACCTTAAACCAAAATAACTTATTTCAAAAATGATTCTGCAGCCTTGACAATTCCTTCAGCATCCATTCCATAATAATGGAAAATCTCCTTGTTTGTTCCATGAACCACATTCTCATCAGGAATTCCAATGATACGGACAGGAACTGGATTTTCTGAGAGGATCTCACAAACCATTGCTCCTAAGCCACCGAACTTACTATGTTCCTCTACTGTAATGATTCTACCAGTCTCTGCTGCAGCTTTCTTTACAGCTTCTTCATCGCATGGTTTGATCCAAGACATGTCCAGAACACGCGCCTTAATGCCTTTAGCAGCCAGTTGTTTACCTGCTTCCAATGCATGGTAGACTGTTTCACCAGCACCAATAATAGTAAGGTCATTTCCTTCTAACAAGGTTACAGCCTTACCTATCTCAAACTCAAAATTATCATCTTCATATATATCTGGAACTGCAGCCCTACCTACACGTACATAACAAGGCTCTGCAAAATCCACTAGAAACTTGACAAGCTTCTCTGTCTGACGAGCATCACAAGGAAGACAAATGTTCATGCCAGGGAAGCAACGCAAAACTGCAATATCATGCAAACTATGATGTGTAGCACCTAATGCGCCATAAGCCACACCACCTGATACACCTAATATCTTAACTGGATTCTGACTGTAAGCCACATCCACTTTAACCTGTTCCAAACTGCGGGCTACATAGAAACATGCAGGACCACAAACAA
The DNA here is from genome assembly GCA_002395835.1 of Bacteroidales bacterium UBA4293. Classification (GTDB taxonomy): domain Bacteria; phylum Bacteroidota; class Bacteroidia; order Bacteroidales; family Bacteroidaceae; genus Minthousia. The sequence continues at coordinate 97,340 of DGVD01000015.1, forward strand.
ATGTTTTCTTTCCTGAATGAGCTAGGCCTGCTGAAATACCTACAGCATTCTGCTCAGCAATTCCACACTCTACGAACTGCTTTGGAAGTTCCTTGGCAAAGTCACCTAAGGTCACAGAACCACGAGCATCAGTAGTGACTGCTACAATCTGGTCATCTTTCTTCGCCAACTCCAAAAGTGTCTCAGTAAAACTCTTTCTACAAGCTTTCATATTCTTCATCCTTTTACTGATTAAACATTTTTTTCCAGCGCAGCTATACGGTCGCTGATTTCCTTAATTGCCTGTTGGTACTGTTCTTCAGATGGAACTCCATGATGCCAAGAAGCTACGTTTTCCATGAAACTTACACCCTTTCCCTTGGTAGTCTCACTGACAATGAGATGAGGTTTTCCATTTACGAAGTCTATTCCAGCAAAAGTGTCCAAAATACACTGCATATCATCACCATTCATGCTTACCACATCCCATCCAAAAGCTGTCCAACGATCATGAATGTTATCTATAGCCATTATATCTTCAGTATTTCCACTAATTTGAAGGTGGTTCCGGTCGATGATAGCTACCAGATTGTCCAATTTATATTGATGAGCAGACATTGCAGCCTCATAAATAGAGCCTTCACCTTGCTCACCGTCTCCCATAAGAACGTAAGTTTTCCAACTTTCTTTGTTCATCTTAGCAGCGATTGCCATACCCACACCAATGCCAAGTCCATGACCCAATGCACCTGAGTTTACTTCTATTCCATCTACTTCTATTGTGGGATGCCCAGAAAGAATGCTGCCGAATTGTCCTAAAGTATCCAAAACTTCAGGTTTCAGAAAACCTGCATCTTCCAAAACCACATATAAAGATTCAACACAGTGACCTTTACTCAGAATAAAGCGGTCACGCTGTGGATCATCCTTAAGGGCAGGAGAAATATTCATCTGTTTTGCATAGAGGGCTGTCAACACATTCAAACAAGACAAATCTCCGCCAATGTGACCAGCCTTTGCTTTATACACAACCTCTATTAACCTTTTACGGTTTTTTTCGGTCTTAATAATAAGGTCTTTCGTTTCCATCTTTACGTATTTCGATTTTTCATTTTGCAAATAAAACAAAAGAAATCGAAACACAATTAGATGTGGGATAGAAAAAAGAAATTATTAACCTTTATTAAGGGATTAGAGAGTTAACTTGACAAAGAGTTAACTTTTATTCACAATAAAGGAAGAGGTTCACAAATTTAAAGAAAGAAACGAAAGCAAACGAAAGTTATCTTTCTATATAAAACACAAGTATTAAACACGCAAACAAAGTATGGTTATATCATCGTTTTGCACAGCCCCTTCCGTAAATGTAGCCACAGATCTAAGCACACTATCTGTCAATTCCTGCATTGGAGTTCCCGAAGGAGCATCTTTCAAGGTCTTCAATAAAGAAGCTTCACCCCAATATTCTTGTTGAAGGTTCTGCGCCTCTGTCACGCCATCAGTATAAAGGAATAGGGCATCACCAGGATTTAATTGAATCTCCTGAATGCGATATTCTGCTTCACTGAAAGCACCAGTCGGGATATCAACCTCTGCCACAAGATAATCAGTCTTATCCTTCTGTAACCAGACTGGATAATTATGCCCAGCATTACAAAACTCCAGCTTGAGCGTCTTTAAATCCAAGACACCTAAGAAAAGTGTACAAAACATACTTTTTTTATTCCCTTCTGCCAATTCCAAATTAATAGATTTGGTAATAAGAGCTGGATCCTTAGTATGACGTCCTATATGACGGAAAAGATGACAAACTACAGTCATGAAAAGTGCTGCAGGGACTCCTTTTCCTGAAACATCACCTATACAGAAGAACAAATGATCCTCAAATATAAAAAAGTCATATAAATCTCCACCAACAATCCTAGCTGGTTTCTGCATTCCATATATGTCCACGTCCTCCCTATCTGGAAAGACCTTAGGAAGTAATCCTTGTTGTATTTCTGATGCAATAGCCAAATCCCTTTCCATAGATGCATTTTTCTCAGTCGAGGTCTTCAAATCATTAATATAATCTACCAATTTGACCTGCATCCGACGAAAACTATTCCTCAAGTGTTTGATTTCTGTATTTGCCCATACCTTAGGAAGCTCTGCACTGAAGTCCCCATTGGAAACCGCATTGGCTGCATCCGTGATCTTCTGCAAAGGCCTTATATGCCAACGAACAATAAATATAATAGCCAATGAAAGTATTAGAAAAAGAACACTAGTGACTATATACACTATCAATTTCAGTATTTGAGTAATTCTACTTTCCTCATCAAATTTTACCCTTCCATTAATAGTCCATCCCATATCCTCTATTTTGCTATTCATAGATAGGGAGCCATGCATATCGCTTTCTTTCATGTCTTTTGTGGCATGAGTCATGACTAAAGTACTATCCCAATGGCAAAGATAAAGGCCATTTGAATCCTCTATATTATAATAAAAGGTAAGGTCACTGACTCCATCCTTTGCCTGACTGGAAGTAAACTGATAGTCGCTGCAAAGAATGGCATACACTTTCTTTTGGAAATTAATTAAAGGAACCATACATGTAACAGTAGGGTTAGGCTTCCCTCCCTGAATAGATTTCAAATAAGCCTGGCTCCATACCAAAAATTTGCCTTCCCTAATTAACTTGCCACAATCATCCAATTCTACCGGAAGTTTTTCCCCAGGAAGGATATAAGCACTGTTTAAATTGCTCTTAACTTTTAGACTGTCTACCAAACCTCTCTGCTGAAATGACGTAAGCTCCCTACCCTGGACAGCTAAGGCTGCAATACGCAAGGTATTTTCTATCCGAAAGATTTGGTTGCTTATTCTTTCTGATATAATCCGACTTTCTGTCACACCATCACGTGTATTACTTACCCCTTGAATGGCGGATGAAATTCCTGCAATGAAAAGATTGCCAAATACTGCCATCACCACTAAAAGAATCAGAATGATGCGCAATGACAGGGACGTATAAATTCGCTTTAGCTTCTGGAAAAATGACATAGCAAGATATTAAGACTTTGTGCAAAAATAATAAAATTTGCACAAAGTCTTAAAAAAAACAGAAAAGAACTTATTCCATTACACTTCCTTTTATAGGGTAGAAGTCAATTGATTTCACAATAGCTTTTCCACCTAAACTATAAAATTCAATGCCTGTGCTTCCTTCAGAAGGATAAATCTTATTAGAGATACAAGTTTCACCACCATTTCCAAATACCTCTACAGAACAATTATCCACAAAAACGTGAAGCTTAATCGTCTTATATCGGTTTTTCATTGGGCCATGAAATACTGCACCATGGAAATCGATGAAGCTATTCAGACCACTAAACCTACGATCAAAGAAAAGATCCTCTTCATGTATTTTGTAGCCAATGGTGGTTTTCTCTCCATTTCCTACGCAAAGCCTCAAACCCACTTCCTCGGCATTGACATTTTGGAACTCAACAATCATCTCATAACGATTATTCTCCGGCTTCAACTTCTTGGGAGCCCAAATACCTTCAAAGACTTCTCCTTTATAAGAGGCACCCTTTCCACGCAGACTCTGAAGCTCCTGGATAGGCTCCTGCACCAACCTGATACCTTCTGGAAACATTTTTAATTTCACTTCACGTGGTATAGATTGAATACCACTTACTGGCTCTATACCATTGTATCTCCATGACCCCATCCAAGCAGTCCAGATAGTTCTCTTTTCTGAAGGAGAATAGGTGTTCCAAGAACGTACGGCAAAGAAATCCTGACCATAATCAAACCAAAAGGCTTTCTGAGGTTCCATCTTCCTAATTTCATCACACAACATGACATGGTCTACATATAAATAAGTACTACCATCAGTCATTTCATCCATCAACTGTATTCTGGCACGTTTTCCCCTGTATTCAGAAACATCCCATCCAGCCCATTGCATACTACTGGCATTTCTTCCTGTTTCTGAACGGACCACCTTTCCATCAACAATCAAATTTATGCCGCTTTTTCCAGGGCTATAAGAACCCCCTATCTTAAAATTAATATAGTTTTTAGTTATGGTGAATTCCGGTGAAGTAATCTTCCCTGATGAGTGCCCTTCCTTGTGGTAACTGTCCGCATAATATCTTCCAACTCTACCCATAACAGCCCCTTGTCTGTAAAGAGATATATCTGTAGGAGTTTCAACGAAGGCATCTCCCTCCATATCCCACTCATCTATACCATGTTCAAAATCAAACAAGACTTCGCCCTTTGGTATGTCATCATAAGTAAGTTGTTGCGCAAAATCCTTATCCAATTTAAAACGTGTTCCATCGAAGTCGCCTATAAAATACTGCCCTGTATAAGGCTGAACGCTCAATGCTATTACCCATTTTACTTTGTTGGGATTCCCATCTACTTCCAAAGGGAAGAAGTCTACGCATTCCCAAACCCCATTAGTTGCACCCCATGGCCCAAAGTCGCTCATGAAAGTCCAATCTATCAAGTTCTTTGAGCAGAAGAACTTTACTTTAGGAGCCTCTGCCCAACCAATGACCATAATCCATTTTTGTGTCTCTTCATGCCAGAAAATTTTTGGATCTCTTATTTCTCTAGAATTGATATTCAAAACTGGATTCTTCTCTTCGTAACGTGTCCAGGTTTCTCCTTGATCTGTACTATAAGACATCCTAATAACCTGGGTCCTAAATGGCTCTACTTCATTGTGATAATAAGCTAACCATGCATTCTTTCCGAATCCAGCTACATTTTTCTCGTCTACTACTATAGAACCAGAACCTCCTAAACGGGTTTTAGAAAGTTCAAGGCGGACTTTATCTTTTTCTTCTGAGCTAAGATTTGGATCGGCCATCTTAGCATACAATGAAGACAATTTAGCTACAACATCTGTAGCCTTCCAATGCACAAAATCTGTCCCATAGTATCTTCCCCAGGCATTGTAGTAATTTCCATTGAAGAAGAACAATCCAGTGGGGTCTCCTGAAGGATAAAAGTGATAACCTGGATTAAATCTGACAAACTCAGGCTTTTGAGACCTAAATTGAGAATAAGCACATGTACTTATAAAAAGACATATGAAAGTTAAAAATAAAGACTTCCTTTTCATAGCTAGTTTTTATATTTCATTAAAAATTTGTCTGGACAAGAGCTGAATCCAACTGATAGACATTTCCACTCACATGAACTTTTTCAGCATTACCCTCCCACTCTATCAGCGTACTATTCTCTAAGGCTGTAAATATACGAGTGGTAAATGCATCTTTTCCATTAATAAATCCTTCTACAACAGATCCGTCAATGAAAAGATTCAGTTTTAACACCCCTGACTTTGGCATTTCATACACATCTTCACGGACAGCATTAGGCACATAAGGCAGCAAACTGGAATGAGTCTGATCTACTACCAGCATTTGATATAAGCACATTGCTCCTATCATCAAATCCCCAATGAAATTGAGCAAAAAGGTCCTAAGGAACTATCATTAAAGCCCCTAGCAGGAAAAACATTATTCTTATCATGTTATTCCTAAAATTATTTCTTTCCTATTTTTTTTTGAATATCTAAAGGACTCTCACCGAAATAGTCCTTATAACATTTACTAAAATATGAAGGTGAACTAAAACCTACCTCATAGGCAATTTCGGATATATTCTTGTCGGTTGTAGTCAACAATTTACGTGACAGTTTAAGCCGTGTTATGCGAACCAATTCATTAGGTGCATACCCTGTCAGGGATTTCGTCTTACGATAGAACTGGACTCGGCTGAAACCCATTTCATCACTTAAGTCATCAATATTCAACTTGGAATTTCGCAAGTTATTATTGATAAGAGAACGAAGTTTATCTACAAAATCTTGTTCCATAGAACTTATCTCTTCTTTCTCCATAGTAGAAGAGCCATCGGTAAAGAAATTCTTTAAACGAAGATGATTCTCTAGCAAGTTGCGTAAGCGAACTTTAAGCAGTTGAGCACTAAAAGGCTTGGATATATAGGAATCCGCTCCACATTCATAGCCCTCTATCTTTTGTTCATCCATCGCATAAGCCGTGAGCATCATGACAGGGATATGGGAAGTTTGAGGTTCACTCTTTAAATGACGGCAGCATTCCATTCCATTCATAATCGGCATCATAACATCGCAAATAATGGCATCAGGCACATATTTCAATGCCATTTTCAGACCTTCCTTTCCATTTGCAGCTTCTATAACCAGATACTCTTCATCCAATAGCATTTTAACATAGTCACGGACATCCTGATTGTCATCAATGATAAGCACAACTTCCTTTTCTGTTTTCTCCAATTCAGGCAAATATGTTTTCAAACTTTCCTGATCCGCTTCCATCAATGCACCTTCTTTTAAAGTATCCATTGCCTGATTACGTTGTAAGTCTGCCTCCAACTCTCCTTCTTGGCGCATTGGTAGCTGTATCGTAAATGTAGTTCCTACTGACTGTCGACTTTCTACTTGAACAGTACCTTTGTGCATCTCTGCAAACGCCTTAACCAAAGCTAGGCCTATACCTGAACCTGCATGATGAACATCCACCTGATAAAAATTCTCAAAGATATGTTTCACATGCTCGCTTGACATTCCTACTCCTGTGTCTTTTACTACAAGTTCCATCCATAGCTGGCCTTCCTTTAAAAAATTGGACAACAATACCTTTATTTTTCCGTTTTCAGGAGTAAATTTAAATGCATTGGAAAGCAGATTATAGAGAGAACGCTCCATTTTTTCTGAATCAGCCACCATAAGATAAGGATTCTCACTTTCCTTTACCTCTACTGTGAAATTTATATGCTTGCGCTCTGCCAAGGTGTCGAATGCCTCAGACCAGTTCCTAACTTTTTCAGCAATATTGAATTCAGACAGATGTAAAGTCAACTTCCCACTTTCAAACTTACGGAAATCTAGAGTCTGGTTCACAAGGCGTAACAAAACCGTTACGTTTTTCTGAATGATATTCATGAGGAATTGTTCATCCTCATTTAAATTCTTGCTTTCTTTCAACTGATTGACAGGGTCGGCTATCAAGGTAAGTGGAGTACGGAAATCGTGAGAAACATTCGTAAAGAAAGCTAATTTGGCACGAGTAGCATCTTCCAACTGTTTAGAAAGTTCTACCAACTGATCACGTTGCTTTTCTATTTCCTTATTCCGCTTCTGTAAAAGCTGGTTGATTCTGTTCTTTTCCCAATACGCATATAAAGCTATCGCAAACAATCCAATCAAAAGGGCAAGGATTATTACAACAGCTATCAATAGCAGTCTTTGCGTATTCAAACGATGAAAATAGGTATCCACCCTACTTGACAAGTCATAGACTTTAGCAGTTTCTTCTTGAATTAGCTCAGCCTGCATCATCATAATATGAGCATTGGTAGAATCCACAACTGCCGTATTCAACGTAATTTCCTTCTCGAAAGGACGAGCATGAAGAATATCGGAAGCTACCTGTATGACCCGTTCACCACCCGTAGGGTAAATCACAGTAGCAAGCATCTTCTTGTTCAGCACCTGTTCCACACCCCATCCAGGACTGGTCAAGGCATCTACGCCTATAAACTTTACCTTTTGTTGGAGATTATGCTTTTCTGCTGCTTTTATTGCACCTATAGCCATCCGGTCATTATGAGCAGCCAGTAAGGTAATGTCAGGATGTACCTGGAATACACTATCCATAACATGTTCAGCAGTTTCCATCAACCAATCGGCTGCTACACTTCCTACAATTTCTGCATTTTCCAAGGGTTCCACCACCTTCATGAAACCTCTATTTCGCTCTATCTCTGAAGAAGAACTAGGCAGACCTTTCAAATTAAAGACTTTTTCCGGATGATTTTTACACAATGCTGCTATATACCCACCCAACTCTTCACCAATCTGTACATTATCTGCCCCAATAAATGCTGTGTACTTATTGGAATTTATTTTTCGGTCTATCACAATAACCGGAATTCCAGCATCATAGGCCTCAGATACAATAGGTGTTATGGCATCGGTTTCATTCGGAGAGACAATCAGCAAATCCACTTTCTTATCCAAAAAATATCGGATATCCTCTATCTGCTTCTTACTGTCATCTTTCACGGAACGGATTTCCAATTCCATGTTACGTTCTACTGCTGCTTGACGAAGCATCTCCTCATTCTGTTTGTTACGCCACTCATCTTGGCTGCATTGAGAAACACCTATCAGAAACTTATCCTCTGGTTGGGAACAAGACCAAAGAAGAGTTATTGAAAGTATCAAAAAAAGGATTCGACTCTTCATACACCTGCAATTTGTATTTTATACAGCATAAATTTGAAGGTAAACAGCCCCGTATCCTCTTAAAATATTAAAGAGAACACAGGGCAAATACATAAACCAAAACACCCATGAAGGTATATTTAAATGTCTTTCAACTCATCTGGCAATATAGGCATGGCCCCTTTTTGAGTACATACATATGCAGATACGCTGACAGCTAGTTTGTGAGCTTCGGGTACAGATTTACCTTTCAAAATAGCACTACAGAATGCCGAAGTGAAAGAGTCACCTGCACCAACGGTGTCGGCCACTTCTACTTTAGGTGTTTCTTGGAAAGAAACCACACCAGGAGTAAATACATAGCTGCCATTCACTCCACAAGTAAGAATCAACATTTTCAGATTATACTTGGCAAGCATAATCCAGCACTTGTTCTCTAGATCAATGCCAGGGTAACCAAACATACGGCTAATAGTAACCAGCTCCTCATCATTTATCTTCAGGATATTACAATGGCGCATAGATTCCTGGATAACTTCTTTGGAATAAAATTCTTGACGTAGATTGATATCGAAGATTCTCAACGTATCTTTCTGAGGCATAGTTTCCAAGAATTTTTTGATGGTAGCACGGGAAACAGGACTTCGCTGAGCCAAAGAACCAAAACAAACAGCTTTAGTGTTCTTGGCTATTTCCTCAATGGCAGGAGTCCAAGGAATGTTGTCGTATGCCACACCTTCCTTGATGTCATAAGTAGGAACACCAGCACTATCCAACTCTACCATAACACGGCCAGTGGGGTACTGCGTCTTCTCCAAATGAACCTTCATCTTCTTTTCAGCCAATTGCTCCAAAATTTCTTCACCCCATTTGTCCTCACCGATAGCACTTACTGCACAACCATTCAAACCGAACTGAGTAGCATGATATGCAAAATTAGCAGGTGCACCACCTAATTTCTTACCTTCTGGGAGCACGTCAAATAAAATTTCTCCCAAGCCTACTATATAATTTTCCATGATTAATACAATGTTATAAGGTTATATTACTTTTTGATTTTTGAAGTACAGAACAGCAGATAGATGGCACCCACTGCCATAACTAAAACGGCTCCAACTTGTCCTATTGCATCACTAGCTACACCCATAGCCAATGGGAAAATGGTTCCACCGAACAGGCCCATTATCATCAATCCTGAAACCTCGTTCTTTTTGGTAGGTTCTGCCTTTAGTGCATTGGCAAAAGCGATAGAGAAGATATTTGAGTTTCCATAGCCCACTAAAGCAATAGCAATGTAAAGCATCATTTCGCTAGATGATACACTCATAATAACCATAGCTATGGCAATTAAGCATGCACTGATGCCAAAAAATATCTTATTGGACATACGGCTCAGAATAAATGACCCGGAGAAGCAACCTAATGTACGGAAAATAAAGTACAAACTGGTAGCAAATGCAGCATCATTCAAAGAAAGCCCTACACGTTCCATCAGCAACTTTGGAGCTGTAGTGTTAGTTCCTACATCGATACCCACATGGCACATAATAGCCAAGAAGCAGATCAAGACAAATGGCTTACCTAGTAAAGCAAAACACTCACCAAAGGTTGAAGCCTTACCTTCTATCTTCTCTTCTTCTATAGGAGTTGCCCCCAGCCAAAGAATAGCCAAAATGCCCACGATGAGATAGATAGGGAAAAGTATTCTCCAGTCCAATCCAAAAGATGGAATGACCTGTGCTGCACCCCATGAAGCAATATAAGGAGCCAGGAATGAAGCTATAGCTTTAATAAACTGTCCAAAAGTAAGGCTACTAGCCAACTTATCCCCACTGATGATACTGGAAAGCAATGGATTCAATGAAGTTTGCATCAAGGCATTACCAATTCCCAGCAAGGAGAATGACAACAGCATGATAGTGTAGTTCTCACCAAAAATAGGAAGAAGCAGAGAGAAAGCTGTAACCACAAGGCTCAACAATACTGTCTTTTTACGTCCTATCTTGTTCATCAGCATTCCCGTAGGTACACTAAAGATTAGGAACCAGAAGAATACCAATGAAGGGAACAAATTAGCCTGAGAATCGCTCAGACCCAAATCTTCTTTCACATAATTTGAAGCAATGCCCACTAAATCTACAAATCCCATTGCAAAGAAGCAAAGCATAACTGGGATTATGGACATCCAAAAGGTTTTTTTATTGTCGCTCATGGCTGTTGTGTGTTATTTGATTTCATAAATTGTTACGGCACCAACCTTAGTCTTTCCATTCTGGCTGAATACACGTACATGCTGATAAGGTTCATTAGGGAAAAGAAGATTAGTCATGGCAAAATGGCCCTCACCATCAAATGCCTCTAAACTGCAACGATCTAAGAAGAGACGAAGCTGATATACATCTTGCTTTTCTAGAGGAGCAGAAGTTACTGCAGCAAAACTTGCTGAGAAATCAGTCCGGCCACTTTTCGTTCTATCCATTGAAACCTGAAGCTTAGAAAGATCATAGGTTAAGACTACCTTTTCACCACCGTCGTTGCTCAGTTCCACACCGAACACTTTAGCTGTAGATGGTTCAAAAGACAGAGTCAGTTCAGCTGCATCATCCTTGCCTGCCAAAACATTCTTCAACAATTTACTTCCAGATAGATTCCCAACTTTTTTCTTTGTTTCAATTCCGCGTACTGCAGCCATTTCAGCAGATGGTTTTACCGTGAGATAATGCTCACCATCTTTCATGTAGAGACCCAAATCACGAGGCACACTGTTGGAACTTCTGTACTGCTGGGTAGGAACAGTTGTAGCATATTCCCAATTGCTCATCCATGCTAGAACTACACGACGATTATCAGGTGCATTACTGAAAGAAACAGTAGCATAATGATCTTTTCCAAAATCCATCCATTTGCAGGTGGAAGGTTTAGATTCACAAGTGAATTTATATCCGTCGAAATCGCCAACAAAATACTGGGTTGCTGAACCGCCAAAAGGTCCTCCCGGATTCAGGTTGCACACCAAAACCCATTTTGTCTCTGAAGTTCCTTCTACTGGAAGTTCAAACAAATCTGGGCATTCCCATACACCACCGTGTGCTCCATAGCCCAATCCGAAACGACTTTCTTCTTTCCAGTCTTTCAAGTTGGGAGAAGAATAGATACGCATCTCCTGACCAGCAGCAAGAATAAGATTCCATTTCTTAATCTTTTCGTTCCAAAACATATTTGGATCACGGAAGTCCACCACGTCAGATGTCAAGATAGGATTACCAGCATATTTCTGGAAAGTACGTCCGTTGTCAGTGCTGTAAGCCAAACTCTGCATCTGGCTAGCTCCAGCTGAAGTGTAAATGGCAATGATGGCATTCTTTCCGAAACCTGCAGTGTTATCCTTGTCCACCACACAACTGCCACTAAAGATTGTGCCCAATCCATCAGGAGCAATAGCTATAGGAAGATGATCCCAATGAACCAAGTCTTTGGTCACAGCATGTCCCCAGTTCATATTTCCCCATACAGAAGCATAAGGATTATACTGATAGAACAAATGCCATTCACCATCCTTGTAAACCATTCCGTTAGGGTCATTCATCCATCCATAGAGTGGAGTAAAATGGTAACGAGGACGATAAGTTTCACGATTAGTTGTATCAAACTCATCAGACAGTTTGATTTCATTCCAGCAGACATCTGTCTGGGCAGTACGAGTCTGTGCACGGTCGGCTATATTGTGAACATCCAGAATAACACAATGTCCCTTATAAGCATCCAATTCAAAAGGCACATAATAATCTATCCTGTTGATTGCCAAACGAGCAGTGAAAGATTGATCCTGTTTTGCATCCTTCAGCACATGGATGGTTGCCTCTGGAGCTTTTTCCTCTATAGGAAGGAGAAGATACTTTTTTGCATCCTGCACGCGCACCAAGCTGTGAGTCTCACTCAAATGCTCAATATTCAGCCCTTTCTGCTGAGCCATACCAGGAAGGCTCAGAAGAAAAGCTAAAAATAACGATTTTAATTTCATGGTTTATGTATTTATTTTGGTTTACTTTTACAAATATAGTAAAATCCTTTTAAATAGTTATCCTAAAACAATCTCTTTCCTTAAAAAAACTATTTTTCATCTATCTATTGGTTGTTCCCACCTCCAGAATGGAGGCACCAATCACAGGTTCATTATCACCTTTAGAGATGATATTACCTTTTACATGGATTTGCTGCGCCATGGCATCAAGTCCACAGAAGAACAGGAGGATTAATCCTGTCAAGAAGATTTTTAGATTCTTCATAGGTTTTTTAGTTTTTTGAAAAGATTTGATTGTCGATTGTTTTTCGTGCTGCAAAAATAAAAGAGGTGGAAAATAAGGGCTATAACAAATTGTTCAAGTTCTACAAATTCTATTTCATTGAATGATTTTTACACGAAAATGAACAATTTTTACAACTGCCTAAGCTGCTTTACATCAGAAAACTATAAAAATAAGCCATGAAAAGACTTTCTGGAGAGAGTGAACAATCTTTCATGCTATCCAATGGGAATATATTTAATCAGAAATAAGATTAGTAACCTTCATACCCTAAGATTAGTAATCTTCAGCCCTTAAGATTAGTAATCTTCCACGAGCAAGATTAGTAATCCTCATTCAGAGGCTTCCTATGACAGTCAAAAATGCTCTATAAAGTGAAGCCCTTCGTCCTATAAAAAACAGCCCTAAATTTAATAAAGCTAGGCCCTTCGTTCTATAATGAAAAACGCCCAAATTTCAACTCTCCTTAAGGAGAGAAAAATTTCTCCTTAAGGGGAGCAAAATTTCGGAAGTAAAGTATCAAGATAAAAGTGCCACCAAACCACTTATACCTATATAAATATAAATGACCTTACGGAGCACCTCAGCCGACAGTTTATGGAAAACTTTTGCACCTAAAGCTGTTCCTATAAAAACACCTAGCAAACCATAACACCATGCTTCACCTACAGTGGCTGTCAAATATCCACTTCCAGCCCTATACATAGTCATGGCTAGGTTTCCTAGCAGAAAGTAACATTGAGTATTTGCTACATACTCTTCCTTGGTTTTGTTTGAAGCCAGGAAATAAAGAACGGCAGGTGGGCCTTGCATGCCGAAAAAACCTCCCATGGCACCTGAGAGTGTTCCCATACCCACCTGAATAGGGAAAGTAGGCTTTACCTCTATTTTATGACTAAGGAAATAGAAATAAAGGCTAACTAAAATAAGAACCACCCCTAATACACGTTTTAATGTACCATCACCTACAATTTCTACTGATTTCACCGCAAAAAAGGACACTACAAGAAATGTCATAAGAATGGGTAGAAGCCTTTTCCAGTGGATGTACTTATACATACGGAGAACGATAATCAGCGAGGTGACACTAGCCAACAAGCCAGAGAGTGTGGTACTCTCACCATACGAAGGCATGAGATAAGGTAAGACTGTCATGATGAAAATACCAAAGCCGAAACCCGTTACACGCTGAACGAAACTGGCTCCTATGGCAAACAAAAATAAAAGAATAATGCTTATGGTGCTCATCATATTCCTATTTTCTACTGCAAAGATAGGAAAAACTCTAAACAAAGAGGAAAATGTAAGATAAATGAACAAATTAAACACCCACAACAAAAAAAACATCATTTTTTTAAAATAGGAAATAAACCTTTTGCTTCTATCTTCATCTTATAAATATATATTTAAGTTTACGTAAACAACTAATAAGAGAAATGACTGAACTATCAATTAAAAACATGGTTTGCCCACGGTGCATCATGGCTGTAGACAATCTTCTGAAAAAGAGCGGTTTAACTGTAGTCACCATTGAACTGGGCAAAGCAGTGGTTCTGGAAGATTTAACCGAAGAGAAGAAACAGGAAATAGCTGCAGAACTTAAAAATCTGGGCTTCGAACTCCTAAGCGACAAACGTCAGAAGACTATCGAAAAGATTAAAACTCTTATTATCAGTCTGGTGCATAGTGATGACGACAATAACACCCTCAAGCTCAGCACCTATCTGACCACTGAAATGGGGCAAAGCTACAATCAACTAAGCAAGCTGTTCAGCGAAGTAACAGGTATAACCATCGAGCGTTACTACGTACTCCAGAAAGTAGAAAGAGTGAAAGAACTGATTTCCTACGATGAACTTTCCATGACTCAGATAGCACTGAAAATGCATTATTCCAGCATGGCATATTTGAGCAGTCAGTTCAAGCAGGTAACCGGTATGACTCCATCCCAATTCAAGTTATTGGATTCAGGACGTCGGAAACTAGACGAAATAGGATAATCTAACCTGCCCTCCTTCCAAAAAATCATAAATCGTTTCCATAATTCTGTAACAGGACTATGGCAAATTTGTTATACCTTTGCAAACGTAAATTTTAAACGGAAAAGAATATGGAAACGAAATCATACCAAGTAAACGGAATGGCATGCGTACACTGCAAGGCCAGAGTAGAAAATGCCATAAAAGCACTTGAAGGGGTAACCCATGTAGAGGCAGACTTGAATGCCAAGAACGTAACCATCAGCTTCGACTCCAGCAAACTTTCTGATGCCGATTTCCAGCAGGCTGTGGAAGATGCCGGCTATGAATTTGTGGGCTGATGAAAAAGACGATTCCTGTCATTGGTATGGCATGCTCTGCCTGCTCTGCCAATGTAGAAAATAAACTGAAAGAACTGCCAGGTGTGAAAGAAGCTTCGGTTTCCTTACCTGGCCGTTCTGCCCTTGTGGAATACGACGAAAACATTATTTCACTGGAGAAGATGAAAGAGGAAATCCGTAGTATCGGGTTTGACCTCGTTATAGAGTCTGACCGCAGTGTGGAAGAGATTGAACGTCGGGAAATGACACTGCTCACACGGAAGACTATCCTGGCATGGATACTCTCAGCATTGACCATGTGCATCAGCATGAAATGGATCAATGTAGGCTCCGATACCATAGCCATGCAAACCCAGATGCTTCTGGTACTGGCAGTTATGATCTATTGTGGCAGACAATTCTATATCAGTGCATGGAAACAAGCACTGCATGGAATGAGCAATATGGACACCTTAGTGGCATTAAGTACAGATATAACCTTCCTATTCAGTGTATTCAACACATTCTGGGGTGACCAGGTATGGGGCTCCAAAGGTATGGAATGGCATACATACTATGATGCTCCAGCCATGATCATCACGTTCGTCCTTACAGGTCGTCTGCTGGAAGAAAAAGCCAAGAACGATACTGCACAAAGCATCAGAAAACTCATGGGGCTTGCTCCCAAGACTGCACACATCGTAAAAGGCAGTCAGGTAGAAGAGGTGCCTATCAGCACCATCCAAGTAGGAGACATGCTGGAAGTGAGAGCAGGTGAGAAAATCCCTGTGGATGGAGTGGTTACCTGGGCAAACAGTTTCATGCTGGAAGACGGTGCCTACGTAGATGAATCCATGATTAGCGGTGAACCCACCCCTGCACTGAAGCAAAAAGGGGCAAGAGTGTTGGCTGGAACCGTAATACAACAAGGAAAACTGAGATTCCGTGCCAGAGAAATAGGAGAAAACACTGCCTTGGCACAAATCATCCGAATGGTACAAGAAGCGCAAGGTTCCAAGGCTCCTGTCCAGCGCATTGTGGACAAGATGGCCCGAATCTTTGTTCCCGTAGTAGGTGTCATAGCCCTTATTACCTTTCTAGCCTGGTGGTCTATAGGTGGAAATGCCATGCTTCCACAAGCTATTATTTCTGCCGTGGCTGTACTTGTGGTAGCTTGCCCTTGTGCCATGGGACTAGCCACACCTACTGCACTCATGGTGGGAATAGGAAAGGCTGCAGAGAACAATATCCTCATAAAGGATGCTACGGCACTGGAGAATATCAGAAACATTGATTCCATCGTCATTGACAAGACAGGTACGCTTACCATCCCTAACCAAAACATCGACTTCACTAAAGCCGATGACCTTCCTTTAGAGCAGCGTGAAACCTTGAAACCCAAAGCACACGAGGCCATGAAACAACTTCAGGAAGAGAATATAGAAGTCTATATGATGAGTGGAGATAAGGAAAAGGCAGCCAGATACTGGGCTGAAAAAGCAGGTATCAAACACTATCAAAGCCAAGTTCTTCCTGCCGACAAGGAAAACCTAGTTAGAAAGTTGCAAAGCGAAGGGCACAAGGTAGCTATGGTAGGCGATGGTATCAACGACACCCAAGCATTGGCATTAGCCGATGTAAGCATAGCTATAGGCAAAGGTACAGACGTGGCAATGGATGTGGCACAAATGACCCTTATGGGTGATGACTTGACCCGAATCCCCGAAGCTGTGAAGTTAAGCCGTAGCACGGTGAACATGATTCACCAAAATCTATTCTGGGCATTCATCTACAACATTGTATGTATTCCACTGGCAGCTGGAGTGTTGCATCTCTTTGGGATAGATTTCCAACTCACTCCCATGTGGGCCAGTGCCCTAATGGCCTGCTCCAGTATAAGTGTAATCCTGAATAGTTTGAGATTAAAGTTCAAATAAAATAAGGTTTCCTAGAAATAAAAACAAACAAAGTTATTTTACAAGAATAGAATTAGATACAGTTCGCTCTCTACCATCACTCGGTTTATTTGCCACACCCTTTTCAAAAAAAGTAGACCAAAGTGAACTAGATCCTCCTCCATCTAGATTTAGGGCTTCCTTGGCACCCAAGATTCTAGATAAATGGGCAAACTGTGGAATTGTTACACCATGTGCTCTACCGGGCTGCCTTCCATCAACGACGATAAACAAAATATTCTTCTTATCCTTCACCACAATTCCACTACGAGGATTAGGAGAAGGAATATGTGAACCTGGATTTTTACCAAAATCGATTTCCTTCCCATCTACCACCATGAGTGGCCCTGAAACCATGATATCCTTCTTCCCCGCATAATACTGCTTTTCTTCCTGAACATTCCAAGGAGCAATCAGCACCTTTTTCTTCTGAATCATAACTGCACCATTAGAAAGTGGCCCTAAATCTTCCTTCGTATAATCTGTTACTTTGCCATCAACTGCTGTATAACATACAGAACGGGCAGATTTTCCCATATCAAAATAAGTTCCATTTATAGCAGCTACAGCGTCATTTGCCTGAGCCTTTCCAGAAACTAGTTCCCTGCCCTCATGTACCATGACATGCAAAGAATGCTTCCTAGGATTTATTTGAAGAACGTATATCTGCTGAGGGCCACCATATAAGTCCTTAAAAGAAGCATGTCGATAAACTAAACCTTTATCCAATTTAACTTCATGCCAATCAGCACGGACTATCCAAAGAGAATCTAACTTAGAGATTCCAGGCTGTGCCCATAAGAAATTTGCCAATAAAACAGTCAGAAGACAAACAAGGATTCTTTTCATAATATTACTATATTTAATTGCAAAAATAATAATTTTCTGCAATTTACAAACTGAAAAGGTTACTAAATCCTTTTACTAAATATTCATCTCTTAAGTATAATTAATTATCTTTGCAACAAATACTTAAATAATAACCCAATGAAAAGACGTACATTTCTTAAAGATTTAGGACTTGCAGGCATTGCACTAATGGTGCCTGACAAGATGCTAGGTATTGTTCTCCCTAAACCTGGAATATCAGAAAGTGAAATTGAACATATGGACTGGTATCTTCCCCAGCCAAAACCCAGTTACAAGGAGAAACTTGTCTATGAAGGTCCAGATGTAATTATCCGCCAAATTGATGAGCATACCTGGGAGGGTAACGGGCATCTGATGGCAAATGAATCTATTTACTTGATAGAAGGTGAGAAAGAATCCATTCTCATTGATGCTGGAACCCATATTCCAGGACTCCGCAAAATTGTAGAGGGAATAACATCCAAACCTGTAACTTTAATAGCCACACATGTTCATCCAGATCATACAGGTGATGCTATTAATGACTGGGAAAGCATTTGGTTTAATGCAGCAGATGAAGTCAATACTCCGATGTTCATGAAAGGGTATCCTGGAGAGAAGAAATACCTAACCGATGGCCAAGTGTTTGATTTAGGTGGACGCAAGATTGAAAGTATTTTCACCCCAGGTCACACTCCTGGTTCTGTTACTTTCTTAGATAGAGACAAGCATTATGGTTTCAGTGGTGATGCATTCGGATCTGGGAATCTACTTATCACCACCAATCTGACTACTCAAATTACAACTTGCGAAAAGATGGCCTATTTTATGGAAAAATATGGCATTGAATACATGTATCCTGGCCACTATATGGGTTCCAATTTAGAAACACTTCAGCGTATAAAAGATATAGGTGAGCTTTGTCTTGAACTTCGTTCTGGTACAAAAAAAGGAGTTCCTCAAGAAGGTGGCATGCTCAAGAACGTTTTGTTTGAACGTGGAGTCCGTCTAAATTATAATGATGAAGGAGTTAGATAAATTCGATGAAATCAATGAAAATTATGAAATAAGGGAGCTTTAACTGCTCCCTTATTTCATATATCGACCGACGAAATCAGCAACCCGTTTGGTATACTGTAAAGGATAAGTCTGATAAGATGCCGCATGACCAACTCCAGTGGTTACCCAAAGTTCTTTGGGTTCTGGTTTTGCCGCATAAACTTTATGCACCATCTCTGTAGGCACAAAAGTGTCTTCATCACCATGAATGAAAAGCATTGGCAAAGAACATCGTTCCACTTCATCTATAGACGAAGCATCTTCAAACCACCATCCATATCGCATTTTACAGACGAGAGATGACACATTCATTATCGGGAAAGGAGATAAATGGAATTGTTCATCTAATTGTCCACTGAATTCTTCCCAGACTGAAGAATAACCACAATCTTCTATAAAACATTTAACATAGGACATTGGAAGCAAATCTTTGACACTATCTAACTGAGCAGCCGGTCCATTACCCTCAACTTCACCACTTACATACATCACAATTGCTGCACCCATAGATATACCATGCATCACTAGTTGAGCCTCAACCCCTTCTTTTGAAAAAACATCATGAGCAACTTTCATCCATTGAAGTACATCCAATCTATCTAGCCAACCCATTTGAACTTCATCTCCTTCACTTTTTCCATGACCATGATGATCCATCATCAAGATATTGAAATCCAAATCATGATTATATAAATAAGCGATAGGGAGCATTTTTACAATGCAATCTGTATAGCCATGAGCTAAAACTGCAGTACAAGCAGTAGGTTTATCAGCATAAGCATAAATGGCATGAAGCTTGCTTCCATCCACCTTACTGACAATGAAAGTGTCACGGAACAAACTGTTTTCTTCCATGCTATCCAACCAATTTACAATTTGCGGATGATTTGCCCTTATCTCTTGAGAAAGTATGTCAAAATTCATGCTGTTCTCTAAACCGGATGGCTTAAGGGAATATGTTACCATATAATTCCCAGCAGCCAACAAGCATAGAAAAATCAAGACAGAAAGGATTATAATAGAGGTCAATATTCTTTTGAACATAAAATCATGGCTTTCTTTTGTGCAAAAGTAGTGATTTTGTGGCTCTAAGCCAAAGTTATTTGCCATTTTTGTTGTACCTTTGCACCCAAGTTCAAGACCCAAACATAAAGGATTCTCCAAGAGCTAATTCTGCTAGTAAAGTAACATGTTCAGAGCAGAAGTTTAACAGCTTGGCATACACGAACTCAATTAAAGTAATGAAAAGAGAAGATTTTGAAATAATGGCTCCTGTTGGTTCCCGCGAATCTTTTGCGGCAGCCCTAAATTCAGGTGCAAATTCCATATATTTTGGCATTGAGAATTTGAACATGCGCGCTCACTCTGCCAGCACCTTCACCATCAACGATTTAGAAGAAATGGCAGCGATATGCGCTGAACATGGAGTAAAAAGTTACCTCACTGTCAATACCATTATTTATGGCGAAGATATTGAACTGATGCATACAATCGTCGATGCAGCAAAGAAGGCAAATATCTCAGCCATTATAGCCAGTGATGTAGCTGTTATGACCTACTGTAACAAAATAGGTCAAGAGGTTCATTTATCAACCCAACTCAACATTTCTAACATAGAAGCACTGAAATTCTATGCTCAATTTGCCGATGTTGTGGTTTTAGCACGTGAACTGAATTTAGATCAAGTAGCTGAAATTTACCGGGGAATTCAAGAAGAGCAGATAAAAGGTCCAAAGGGAGAATTAATCCGTATTGAGATGTTCTGCCATGGTGCCCTCTGCATGGCAATAAGCGGAAAATGCTATTTAAGCCTGAATAACCTAGGTAGAAGCGCCAATCGCGGTGAATGCATGCAACTTTGCCGACGAAGTTATATCGTAAAAGACAAAGAAAGCGATTTAGAATTAGAAGTCGATAATAAATACATCATGTCGCCAAAAGACTTGAAAACTATTGGTTTCATAGATAAGATGATGGAAGCTGGTGTACGTGTCTTCAAAATAGAAGGAAGAGCACGTGGTCCAGAATATGTCCATACTGTAGTACAATGCTACGACGAAGCTATTCAGGCCGTTCTGGACGGACGTTGGAATGAAGAAGTTAGTAAATCGTGGGACGAACGACTTAAGACCGTATTTAACAGAGGCTTCTGGAATGGATACTATTTAGGCCAGACCTTAGGTGAATGGAGTGAAAGATATGGTAGCGAAGCAACAGAAAAGAAAGTTTACGCTGGTAAAGGCATCAAATATTTCTCCAAGCTAGGGGTTGCAGAATTCCTTATTGAAGCAGCAGAAATCAACGTAGGTGACAAATTACTTATCACAGGTCCTACAACTGGAGCTATGTATCTTACGTTGGAGGAAATTCGTGTAGACTTAAAGCCTGTAAAAACCGCAAAAAAAGGTACTCATGTCTCCTTTAAAGTTCCAGACAAAATACGTCCAAGCGATAAGCTTTATATCATGAGAAACTCAGAAGAATTACTCCAGGAACGCATCAAAAGGCAGCCATTTGTAATCCTTTCCGAGAAGCAGAAACAATAAATAAAAATAGATTATTCAAAACCAATATATGCAAGAATTTGAACTTATAGCCAAGACATTTCAAGGGTTGGAAGATGTGCTGGCACAAGAATTAACTCAACTAGGAGCCAACAACGTAGAGATAGGTCGCCGTATGGTGTCTTTCACTGGTGACAAGGCGATGATGTACAAAACCAATTTCTATCTGCGGACAGCCGTTCGAATCCTTAAACCAATCAAAAAGTTTGAAGCTAATGATGCTGATGAAGTGTATCAGGCTGTCAAATCTTATGAGTGGGAGAATGTGATGGATGAGAACACTAGCTTTAGTGTAGACGCCGTGGTGTTTAGCTCTGAATTCCGTCATTCCCAATACGTGGCTTATCGTGTAAAGGATGCCATAGCCGACCACTTCCGTGAGAAAACTGGAAAACGACCTAGTGTAAAACTCACCAATCCTGATTTATACATCAACATTCATATTGCTGAAAACACATGCACCCTTTCTTTGGACAGTTCTGGTGAATCATTGCACCGGCGTGGCTATCGCCAAGAGTCAGTAGAGGCTCCTCTGAATGAAGTTCTTGCTGCTGGTATGATTCTTATGACAGGTTGGCATGGAGAATGTGACTTAATAGACCCCATGTGTGGTTCAGGAACTATCCCAATAGAAGCTGGCTTGATAGCACGTAATATTGCCCCAGGTGTTTTCCGTAAGGAATTTGCCTTTGAGAAATGGAAGGATTTTGACGCCGAACTATTTGAAAATATTTTCAACGATGACTCTGAAGAACGAGAGTTTGAGCATCACATCTATGGTTATGATATCCTACGTGATGCAAATACTATTGCATCACGGAATGTGAAGGCTGCTGGTCTAAGTCAGGATATTACTTTAGAGGTGAGAGATTTTAAAGATTTCACCAAGCCTGTGGAAAAATCTTTGATTATTACGAATCCACCCTATGGAGAAAGAATTTCCACTGACGACCTTCTAGGTTTATACGAAATGATCGGTGCTAAATTAAAACATGAGTTTAAAGGTAATGAAGCTTGGGTGCTTAGCTACCGTGAAGAATGTTTTGCTCGGATTGGCCTAAAGCCTAGCGCACGTATACCGCTTTTTAATGGCGCACTTGAATGTGAATTCCGCAAATATGAGCTTTTCGATGGAAAATACAGTGAATTCCGATCTGAAGGTGCACATTTGGAGAAAACAGACCGATCAACACATGCCAGATTCCATAAACCTTTGAAAAAAGAAGAAGGACGCAAAGGGTACAAAGAAAATCAAGAAAGAGACAACTTTTTTGGGGAAGACAAAGATTTTGGTGATGAAGAAAAGAATGAACGCTACAAACAACTTCTAGCTAAAAAAAGATATGCCCAAAAAGAGCAGCACGAATTTCAGCGTAAAAAACGAGATGAAGAGCATCTAGAAAGAGCTGAGAAAAAAACATTTCATAAAAAAGAAGGAGATTTTTCCCATAAAAAAGACAAAAGCGGGCAGAAACCTTTCCGCAAAGGTGGAAAGCCTAAAATAGAAGGCAATGACCGAAAAGCCCGCCAAGAAGAACGACGCAGAATCTTTGGAGGGAAAAAGAATTTCCACAAGGACGACTAAAATAGTTATAACAAAATGAAAAAGTTAAACATAATTCTAGGAACTCTCTTCATATTGGCTCTACCAGCAATGGCACAAGAAGAAAAGACACTCACACTTGAAGAACTCATTCTAGGTGGAAACAAAAATTTCAGTTTACAGCCAGAATACATGTTCACAACCTGGTGGGGAGACAAACCTGTAATTACCGACGTAGAATCCGCATCTGCCATCAACCTGAAAAATGGGGAACAGACTACGGTTTTAACATTGGAACCTTTAAAAAAACTAATTAAGGATGAAGGGCTAGGCAACTTAAATCACCTAATGTCTGTAGAGTTTGTAAAAGGGCAGAACAAAGCCATTCTTCAAACTAACACCCATATCGTAATCTACGATTTGGATAAAAAAAGTATTTCAGAATCCCATCCTTTAGCTCTTGGAGTACAAAATAGGACCCCACAACCTAACGGTTACAATTCAGCTTATACAAAAGGGAACAATTTTTATGTAATGTGGAATGGAGAGGAACACCAAGTGACCAATGATCCTGATGGATGGCTCTGTGGTCAAAGTGTCCATCGGAATGAATTCGGCATAAATAATGGAATTTTCTGGAGTCCCAAAGGAAATTTAATAGCTTTTTATCGCATGGATCAGTCCATGGTAACTGATTATCCTCAAGTAAATACTTCTACCCGTATTTCAACACTAGAACCTGACAAATATCCTATGGCAGGTATGACTAGCCACAAAGTATACGTTGGTGTCTACAATCCATCTACACAAAAAACCATTTATCTTAAAACTGCAGATCCAACTGATCGCTACTTTACAAATATAAGTTGGAGTCCCGATGAAAAATATATTTTCATTATTGAATTAAACCGTGACCAAAACCATGCAGAATTAATTCAATATAATAGTGAAACTGGCGAGAAAATAGCTACACTTTATGAAGAAACCCATCCTAAATATGTAGAGCCAGAATATCCACTTACTTTTCTACCATGGGATAATAATAAATTTATTTACCAAACTCAGCGCGAAGGTTACAACCACCTTTTCCTAATGGACTTGAATAAACCGCAGCAAGGTATATGGAAAGACTGCTCTGCTGGTGGTAAATGTATAGAGAAACTAAAGACGACCCAACTTACACAAGGGAACTGGTTAGTCAAGAGTATTGTTGGCTTCAATCCTTCAACCAAAGAGTTGATTGGTACAAGTACAGAAGTTTCTCCTCTTCAAAGCAATCCTTTTGTCTTGAATCTCACCAATGGAAAGCATCACCTCATAGGTTATCTAAATGCCAACCATAGTATTTCCCTTTCCGAGAGTGGTAAATATATAATTGACAACTATACATCAGCAAATATCGCCCGCAATATCGATATTGTTCCCACAAGTGGGAAAGGCAAAACTGTGAATCTGCTTACAGCCACAAATCCTATGGAACAATATAATCTACCTAAACCTGAAATAGGAACAAT
Source organism: Bacteroidales bacterium UBA4293 (assembly GCA_002395835.1). Taxonomy (GTDB): domain Bacteria; phylum Bacteroidota; class Bacteroidia; order Bacteroidales; family Bacteroidaceae; genus Minthousia. The sequence goes on from DGVD01000015.1 coordinate 121,690, forward strand.
AAAGGCTGCAGATGGTGTCACTGATCTTTATTTCAGATTAATAAAGCCATCTAATTTTGACCCAAGCAAAAAATATCCGGCTGTAATCTATGTCTACGGAGGTCCTCATGCACAAATGATTACCAACACTCGAAATTATGGTGCAAGTGGATGGGATATTTACATGGCAGACCATGGATATGTGGTCTTTACATTAGACAATAGAGGCAGCTCAAACCGTGGCCTTTTATTTGAAAACTGTACATTCCGCAATTTAGGTAATGAAGAAATGAAGGACCAAATTAAGGGTGTAGAATTCCTTAAATCTACAGGTTACGTAGACCCTGACCGCATTGGCGTCCATGGATGGAGCTTTGGTGGCTTTATGACTACAAACATGATGCTTACCTATAATGACATATTTAAAGTTGGCGTTGCAGGAGGTCCAGTCATCAATTGGGCACTCTATGAGGTCATGTATGGTGAACGTTATATGGACACCCCTGAAAGCAACCCTGAAGGATATAAGAATAACAACCTAACTTTACGTGCAGGAGATTTGAAAGGAAAGCTTCAGATTATTATCGGAGCTAATGACCCTGTCTGTGTTCCACAGCATTCCATGTCTTTTTTGCGGGCATGCATTGATGCTGGAACTCAGCCAGATTTTTTCACTTATCCTGGCGACGAACATAATATGCGCGGTAGAGACAGGGTACATCTTTACACTCGTATCACTCAGTACTTTGAAGATTATCTAAAATAAATAAACAAGCATAAACAAATGAAAATCTTGCTATTAGGTTCTGGCGGCCGCGAGCATGCCTTGGCTTGGAAAATCAGCCAAAGTCCAAAAATTGAGAAGTTATACATAGCCCCTGGCAATGCTGGTACTGCCAGTGTAGGAGAAAATGTAGCCTTGCGAGCTGATGACTTTGAAGGTATTAAAAAGTTTGTGCTGGCCAATAACATCAATATGGTGGTTGTAGGACCAGAAGACCCTCTAGTCAAAGGCATCTATGACTTCTTCAAGAATGATGCTGAACTTTCAAGCATCCCCGTAATTGGCCCATCCAAGAAAGGTGCAGTATTAGAAGGCTCAAAGGATTTTGCCAAAGGTTTCATGCAACGTCATAATATACCTACTGCGGCCTACCGCACTTTTAACAGCACTACACTGGAAGAAGGCTTGAAATTCCTGGAAACCCTTGAAGCACCATATGTACTAAAGGCTGATGGACTCTGTGCAGGAAAAGGAGTGCTGATATTACCAACCTTAGAAGAGGCAAAGAAAGAACTTAAAGAAATGTTGAACGGTATGTTTGGAAATGCTTCAGCACAAGTTGTCATTGAAGAATTTTTAAGTGGCATAGAGTGCTCCGTTTTCATACTTACCGATGGCAAACATTACACCATTCTCCCCGAAGCTAAAGACTATAAACGCATTGGCGAGGGTGATACTGGACTTAATACAGGTGGCATGGGTTCTGTAAGTCCCGTTCCTTTTGCAGATAAAGAATGGATGAAAAAAGTTGAAGACCGTATCATACGTCCTACAGTGGAAGGGCTCGCTTCTGAAGGAATTGATTATAAAGGATTCATTTTCTTCGGTCTTATCAATGTGAAAGGTAATCCTATGGTTATAGAATACAACGTCCGTATGGGTGATCCTGAAACTGAGACCGTCATGTTACGAATAAAGAGTGATTTAGTAGAATTATTTAAAGGTGTAGCTGCTGGTAACTTGAATGAGAAAAAAATAGAAATAGACAAACGCTCTGCTGTATGCGTAATGTTAGTATCTGGTGGATACCCGCAAGCATACAAGAAAGGATACCCTATTCATGGATTAGACCAAGTGGAGAACAGCATAGTTTTTCATGCAGGTACTACTTTTAAAGATAATGAAATAGTTACTAATGGCGGTCGTGTTATAGCTGTAAGCTCCTATGGCAATAATAAAGCTGAAGCTTTAGCACAATCTTTCTCACAAGCTCAAAAGATTTCTTTTAAAGATAAATATTTCCGCTCAGATATAGGAGCTGATTTATAAATGCGACAATCTAAGACATTTCAAAATGCAGTAACATCGAGCAGCTTTTTGCTGCCCGTTGCTGCTGTATTATGTCTTGTACTTTGGATTTTAGGGAATCCGACCAACCAATATGCTAATTGGATCGGACTTGTTTTCTGTTCAATCTGTACCATTTTAATGGCAGAATTAAACAAGGCATATATGTTAGTCCGCGTCAGGACTTATATGATAGGAACAACGTTCATGATTTTATGGAGCAGCTGTAGTTTTCTTCAACCATTCCAAGCTGGCCATATTGTGGTCTTATGCCTCATTATTTGTTACCATACATTATTCTACCTATATCAACAGCAGCATTCTGCAGGATTCACATTTTTGATATTTACCTGTTTAGGAATTGCCAGCATAATGGTCCAACCACTTTGCTTCCTTATTCCTGTGTTTTTTCTGGCACTCAGTTATTTTAGATCACTTACATTTAAATCGTTTTTAGCAGGGATATTAGGATTCATACTCCCATTTTGGATCCTATTTACTGTATACTTCTTGACTGACAAGCTAGATTTGGCAATTCAATATATAACTGACTATAGCCAATTCATCCCTTTCCAATATAATGGGTTGAATCCGCACCATTTAATTCCCTTAGTATTACTATCCATTATCGTTATTCCTTCTATTATTCATTTCTTACAGAATAGTTATCAAGATAAAATTCGAGTACGGATGTTTTACTATTTTATTCTTTGGATGCAATTACTTTTAACAATAGGCCTTTTCATTTTTCCGAATCTCTTTTCTGAATTCTACTTATTGCTCGCTATGAATAGTAGTCCTCTTATCGCCCATTTTTTTACTTTGACACACCATAAAGCTACTAATATCTTTTTCAAAGTCATTTTGTTGCTGATTATTATCTTTATTGTTTACGATCGATGGATGCTCTTTACGAATTTCTTCTAAACTACGGATACATAGGCATGATGATTGCAGCATTCATGGCTGGTACTGTTTTCCCTTTCAACTCAGAACTGATTATGTTAGGGTTAGCAGCTACAGGTCTAGATCCATGGAAACTAATTATTTGGGGAACAATAGGAAATACAGCTGGCGGAATGACTAATTATGCATTGGGCCTTTTAGGAAAAACCGAATGGTTTGTTAAATATTTCCATATAAAAGAAGAAAGATTGGACAAAGTTCAGGTTTTTGTAAAAAAATATGGCCCTTGGATGGCTATATTTTCATTTCTACCCGCATTTGGTAGTGTAATCTGCATTGCTTTAGGTATGCTGAGGGCAAACCCTTGGCTCACCCTTATAGCAATGACTTTAGGAAAAGGCATACGCTACATTCTGTTTGCATTTGCTCCAGAATTATTTTGAATAATATGAAATATGAAAAATAGGAATCTAGTATTATTGGTATGTTTAACTTTATTATCAGGGGGTCTCATCACTGCCTGCAAGTCAAAAACTGTATCTGATAAACCTAAAATCTTCGTGACTATAGAACCTTTACGGTACTTTGCAGAACAAATAGCAGGACATTATTTCGACATAGAGTCTATGGTTCCTAAAGGCAACAATCCAGAAACATATGACCCTACTCCACGGCAACTTATGGCATTAGCCGATAGCAAGGCCTATCTTTCCATTGGAAATTTAGGTTTTGAGAAACAATGGATTCCGAAACTTAAAGAAAACGCCTCAAATGTAAAGTTTTGCGACACATCCCTAGGAATCAACTATCTAGAAAGTTCTCATCAGCATGAGAATAAAGATGATTATGATCCCCATATTTGGACCACACCTTCCAATGCGGCTATCATTGTCAAAAATATCAGTAATCTTTTCTGTGAACTAGACCCCCAACATCAGGAAGAATATATTAAGAATCAAATACAGCTTTTAACCATGATACAACAAACTGATGCTGAAATCAGGGGAATAGTATCAGATGGAATTCAAGAGACATTTGCCATTTATCATCCTTCTCTAACCTATTTTGCCCATGACTATGGAATAGAACAACTTTGCATAGAAGACAATGGGAAGGAACCTTCGCCTGTACATTTAAAAGAACTTATTAACCAGTGTAGAAGCGAACAGGTCAAAGTAGTTTTTGTTCAGCAGGAGTTTAACACTCATAATGCAGAAATTATAGCTAATGAATTAAAAGCGAAGTTAGTAACCATCAATCCTCTAAACTATAATTGGCAAGAAGAAATCATTAAAATAGCTAGGAATCTAAAAAAATGAAACCTATTATCCAAATCAACAATATCTGGGCTAACTACGGAAAACGTGATATTCTTCAAGATGTATCTTTAATTATTGAAGAAAATGATTTTCTAGGCATCATAGGGCCAAATGGAGGAGGTAAGACCACACTAGTGAAAATTCTCTTAGGTTTATTGAAGCCAGAAAAAGGTTCAATTATTTTCTATCAAGACGGAAAGCCTGTTGACAAAATCATCATGGGCTATCTCCCACAGTTTAGCCAAATAGATAAAAAATTTCCAATATCAGCCAGAGAAGTTATTCTTTCTGGCCTAGCACATAAGAAATCCGTTTTCAACAAATACAATCATAACGACTATAAACGTGTAGACGAGATAATAAATCAGCTAGGTCTAAATGGAATAGAAAATAGACAAATTGGACAACTCAGTGGTGGACAACTTCAGCGTGTACTTCTAGGAAGGGCCATTGTAGCTCATCCTCAACTGCTGATTTTAGATGAGCCAAACACCTACCTTGACAGTGAAGGGGAAGAGCGCTTATATGATTCACTTGAACAAATCAATAAAGAAAGTGCCATCATCTTAGTGAGTCACGATCAAAGTTCGATAAAACGTTATGCTAAACGAATTGCGTTAGTAGACACTTCACTGGAAATGATAAATAAAACGAAAGAATAAGTCTAAATATCATAGGCTATCAATATATTTACTATCTTTGCATTTCAATACTAAGAATCATAACGATAGAATGAAAAAGTACAATTTCATAAACAACCTCTTAGGGTGGGTAACTTTTGCCATTGCTGCATTTGTGTATTGCTCAACCATAGAGCCGACAGCCAGTTTCTGGGATTGCCCAGAATTTATTACAACAGCATATAAGCTGGAAGTAGGTCACCCACCTGGCGCTCCATTTTTTATGCTGACAGCCAATTTCTTTTCTCAATTTGTAAATGACCCTGCTTATGTAGCCAAAATGGTGAATACGATGTCAGCCCTACTCAGTGCGGCTTGTATCCTATTCCTATTCTGGACAATAACCCATTTAACCCGCAAACTACTTTGCAAGGATGGAGAAGAACCTAACTTGGCAAAACTTATTGCCATCATGGGTTCTGGCTTAGTAGGTTCACTGGCTTATACCTTTAGCGATACTTTCTGGTTCTCTGCTGTGGAAGGAGAGGTTTATGCTTATTCTTCTCTCTTTACTGCTGTAGTATTCTGGCTAATCCTCAAATGGGAAAACCATGCAGATGAGCCTCACAGTGACCGTTGGCTAATTTTGATAGCATACTTGATAGGATTATCAATAGGAGTGCATCTTTTAAACCTCTTATGTATTCCTGCTATAGTTCTGGTTTTCTATTACAAAAAGAATCCAAAAGCAGATTTAAAGGGTTCTATTTTTGCTCTAATTATATCTGCTTTACTAATAGCAGCTGTACTTTATGGTATTGTACCTGGTGTAGTAAAAGTAGGAGGATGGTTTGAATTGTTCTTTGTGAACTTCCTAGGATTCTCCTTCAATACAGGTTTATATATATATATCATATTGCTTACTGCAATTGTTATCTGGGCAATCTACGAAAGCTATCAAGAGAAAAACAGAATGCGAATGAATATTTCATTTCTGTTAAGTATAGCCTTACTAGGTATACCTTTCTATGGCCATCAATATAGCATTTTAATTGGAATTGTGGTTCTGGCAGCAGTTGGATTCTTGCTTTGGAGAAAAGCAGACAGTAAATTCCATATCACTGCACGAGTAATGAACACCAGTTTGCTTTGTCTGCTAATGATTATGATTGGCTATTCTTCTTATGCTATCATCGTAATCCGCTCAACAGCCAATACCCCAATGGACCAAAATTCACCTGAAGATATTTTCACTCTAGGGGATTATTTGGGACGAGAGCAATACGGAACAAGACCATTGTTTTATGGGCCAGCCTATACTTCTAAAGTAGAGTATATACCTAAAGATGGTTATTGCACTCCAAAACAAACAGAAGGGGCACCTGTATACCAACGAAAAGAGAAAGCGAGCAAAGATGAAAAGGATAGCTACGAACTGATACGTCACAAGACTGACTATATCTATGCTCAAAACATGTTTTTCCCTCGTATGTGGTCTGCTGACCATGCCAGTTCATATGAAAGTATCATAGGCGGAATCAACGGAGAAGAAGTTCCATATGACCAGTGTGGTGAAATGCTCTTTGTGAAAATGCCTAGCCAATGGGATAATATCCGTTTCTTCTTCCAATATCAGTTAAACTTTATGTACTGGCGATATTTCATGTGGAATTTTGCCGGTCGTCAGAACGACATACAAGGATACGGCGAACCTGAACACGGAAACTGGATTACAGGTTTCACCTGGCTAGACAATGCCATGCTAGGTAACCAGGAACTTTTGCCAGAGACTTTAAAAGAGAACAAAGGCCATAACGTCTTCTACTGTCTTCCATTATTATTAGGCCTTATAGGACTATTTTGGCAGGCATACAAAGGAGAACGAGGAATTCAACAGTTCTGGGTTACTTTCTTCTTGTTTTTCATGACAGGAATTGCAATTGTTCTGTATCTAAACCAAACGCCAAACCAACCGCGTGAACGAGACTATGCTTATGCGGCCTCTTTCTATGCTTTCACTATCTGGATTGGCTTAGGTGTAGCAGGATTAATTCAACTGCTACAAAAGAAAATGAATCCTACCCTTGTGGCATCACTTGTTAGTATTATTTGTTTGTTAGTCCCTATCCAGATGGCTAGTCAAACTTGGGATGATCATGACAGAAGCGGCCGTTATACTTGCCGTGACTTCGGTCAAAACTATCTGATGACACTTCCAGAGGGAGGGCATCCTATCATTTTCACAAATGGTGATAATGATACTTTCCCTCTATGGTACAACCAAGACGTAGAAGGATTCCGCAACGATGCACGAGTTTGCAACCTAAGTTATTTGCAAACAGATTGGTATATTGACCAAATGCGCCGTCCATGTTATGATTCACCTAGCTTACCTATTTCTTGGGACCGTATAGAGTACGTAACAGGAACCAATGAATATGTCCAAGTGCGTCCAGAAATGGAAGAAGAAATACGCAGGCTTTACACTGAACACCCTAAAGAAGCAATAGCGAATTTCGGTGCGAATCCATTTGAAGTTAAGAATATCCTAAAATACTGGGTCCGCAGTAAAGACAATGATTTGCATTGTATACCTACAGACACTCTGGAAATTACACTGGACAAAGATGCTATTCGCCGATCAGGTATGATGATACCCGGAGATTCCATTCCAGAAAAGATGGTAATTAGCCTTAATAAAAAAAGAGGTCTTTATAAATATGAACTCATGATGCTGGAGATGCTAGCCAATGCAAATTGGGAGCGTCCAATATTCATGGCAATTACAGTAGGTTCTGAGAACCATTTAGGATTGGATAACTTCTTTTTGCAGGAGGGCTTAGCATATCGTTTAACGCCATTTAATTTTGCTGAAAACGGTTATGTTGCAGATGGCTCTAGAGAACATGCCATTGATTCAGAGAAAATGTATACTAATCTGATGACTAAATATAAATTTGGTGGTGTGGACAGTGATGGGATATACTTAGACGAAACTATTCTTCGTATGAGTGCTAGTCATCGTAGGATATTCTCTCTGCTGATTGCTCAATTGCTGAAAGAAGGCAAGAAGGATAAAGCCCTAAAAGCTTTGGAATACTGCGAGAAGGTTCTTCCGGGGAAAAACATCCCACATAGTTATCAAAGCGGTTCTGTTGATTTAGCTAAAGCATGGTTGCTGGTAGACAAGAAGAATGAAGCAAATGCAATACTAGAAGAAGTAGGAAAGAATGCATCTGAATACTGTAGATATTTCCTATCTCTAGATGCATCACATTTGGCTGCTTCAGATTTCCAATTCTATCTATCAGTACTCCATCAATGTGCAAATAATCTTAAATATGGTGCTTCTCCAAAATCTGAAGAGTATTCAAAATTGGTTGACACTTATTACAATGCTTATCAGATTAGGTTTGGTGGAGGAACAGGCTCCACTACATGGGAAACTGAAGAAGAAGATAATTTGGAAGAAACTGCAGCAGTAGACACGGTTGAATAAAAATGATAATAGAACAACCTGCTATATATTTACGATGGTTATTCCCTGGAGCGCTCTGGAGAATGGATGCTACAAAGAAAGAATTATATCTTACTTTCGATGATGGCCCAATCCCAGAAGCAACTCCATGGATTCTTGAGATACTGGACAAATATAATATTAAAGCTACCTTTTTCATGGTAGGTGATAATGCTGCAAAATATCCAGAACTTCTCGAACTTGTAAAAAGCCGAGGCCATCGAATAGGCAACCATACATATAACCATTTGGGAGCCTTTAAACACTCTATAAAAACATACCTAGATAATGTTGAGAAGGCTAACAAACTACTCCAAACAAATCTAATGAGACCACCTCATGGAGTTATGCGTTGGAGCAATTATGTACAGTTGAAGAAAAAATATAAAATTGTCATGTGGGATCTTGTAACACGCGATTATAGCAAGAACCTGACTGCAGAAGATGTACTCTGGAATGTGAAGCATTATGCTCGGAATGGAAGTATTATCACATTTCATGACTCCCTCAAGAGCATCGGTAAACTAAAAAAGATACTCCCACAGGCTTTAGAATGGCTTATAGAGCAAGGTTATACCTTCAAAGTTTTTAACTGATGGAAAGCAAACAATTCCTAACTCAATATATCAAAGCCGAAGCAAAACGCCTCGGCTTTGATGTTTGTGGAATAGCTCATGCAGAACCCGTTGCAGAAATAATAAGTGATGGTTACAGGAAATGGTTGGCTCAAGGGAATGAAGCTAATATGGACTATCTGTCCAGAAATATTGAAAAAAGGCTAGACCCTACCTTATTGGTTGATAATGTCAAGAGCATTGTATGCGTTGCCATGAACTATCGCCCTCCAATTTTCATATCCAAAGACAATTATCAGTTAGCTTGGTATGCTTACGGAAAAGACTACCATATTGTAATGAGAGAGCATTTGCATCAACTATTTCTTTCCATAAAAGCTCAAATACCCGAAATAGAAGGAAGATATTTCTGTGACACGGCTCCTGTACTAGAGCGTTATTGGGCTGAAAAGGCAGGATTAGGATGGAGAGGGAAAAACACTCAACTGATTATACCTAAACAAGGAACATCATTTTTTCTAGGAGAATTATTCTTAAACATCGAACTAGAATATGACAAACCTATGGGAAACCATTGCGGAAATTGTAATGCCTGTCAAGAGCAATGTCCAACCCATGCCCTATATACAGATGAAGATACTGGCTTACATTTGCTAAACGCAAATCTTTGCCTTTCATATCAAACGATAGAAAACAAGAAGGAGATCAACCCTAACCTACAAAAGGCCATGGGACTCAACATCTATGGTTGTGATCAATGCCAAAAAGCATGCCCACACAACCGACTTGCTCAACCAACAAATCATAAAGAGTTTGAAGCATCAGAAGAACTTTTAAAAATGACACAAAAAGATTGGGAATCGCTTACCTTAGAAAAGTACCAGTCATTATTTAAGGATTCTGCTGTAAAAAGAGCAAAATTAGAAGGATTAAAACGAAATATAGAAGCAGCAAAAAATAATACATAAAACAAAAAGCAGCATACTTTTGTATGCTGCTTTTTGTGAGTTGGACTACCAAGATTCGAACTTGGACAAACAGAACCAAAACCTGTTGTGCTGCCATTACACCATAGTCCAATCCTAAAGCCTTTTTTCAAAGACAGTGCAAAGATAAAGCGAAATTAGGAAATACCCAAATTTTAATCTTTATTTTGCAATAAGTAAGAAGTAATTCTTCTTTCCTTTCTGAACAAGAAGATATTTATCATCCAAAAGATCATCTAAAGTTATCTGTTGGTCAAAAGCCGTAAGCTTTTCCTTATTTAAGGAAACACCACCTCCCTGCACAAGTTTGCGCATTTCTCCTTTTGACGGAAAAACTTTAGCTTGGTCAGTAAACAAATCCACAGCCTTTACACCCTTTGCTATGCTCTCCTTAGAGACCTCAAATTGTGGAACTCCATTGAAAACATCCAGCAATGTAGCTTCATCCAATTTCAACAAAGCATCCTTGGTAGCTTTACCGAAAAGGATTCCAGAAGCCTCAACAGCGGCATTATAATCCTCCTCTGAATGAACCATGACAGTAACCTCTTTTGCCAAACGCTTCTGAAGAATACGCTGCCCAGGATCAACCCTATGCTCATCAATTAATGCCTCTATTTCCTCCTTAGGGAGAGAAGTGAAGATTTTAATATATCGTTCTGCATCAGCATCACTTACATTCAGCCAAAACTGATAGAATTTATAAGGAGATGTATACCTTGGACTCAGCCATACATTTCCACTTTCAGTTTTACCAAATTTTCCACCATCAGCTTTTGTAATCAATGGACAAACCAATGCATAAGCTTCACCACCAGTTGTACGGCGAATTAGCTCTGTGCCTGTAGTAATATTCCCCCATTGGTCTGAACCACCCATTTGCAACTTACAATTCTTATGCTGATTCAAGTATAAGAAATCATAGCCCTGCAACAATTGATATGTGAACTCCGTAAAAGAAAGTCCATCACGAGCTTCACCATTCAATCGCTTTTGAACAGATTCCTTTGCCATCATATAGTTCACAGTAATGTGCTTGCCAATATCACGAGCAAAATCCAAAAAAGTGAAATCCTTCATCCAATCATAGTTGTTCACTAATTCAGCCTTGTTTTCTGCATCACTATCGAAATCAAGGAAATGGCTCAGCTGCTCTTTGATACAAGCAACATTATGGCGTAGAGTGTCTTCATCCAACAGATTTCGTTCCTGGCTTTTCCCGGAAGGATCACCTATCATGCCTGTAGCACCACCAAGCAATGCCAATGGTTTGTGGCCACAACGTTGAAGGTGACGTAACATCATAATACCACAAAGGTGACCAATATGAAGTGAATCAGCTGTAGGGTCAATACCTACATAAGCTGTCACCATTTCTTTCTCTAATAATTCTTCTGTACCTGGCATCATAGAATGTACCATTCCACGCCATTTCAGTTCTTCTACAAAATTCATCGAATGATTATAATTATTAAAAATGTGCTTGCAAAGGTACTACTCTTTTACTGAAATAACAAATCTTTACTGAAACTTTCTAATTCAGATTGCCTAACCTTTCTGATTCTTTTTTCTATTTCCTCAATACTAAGATTAGAGTCATCTGTTTCCATACATAACTTATCAGCTGGACAAATCTGGACCGAAGCCAAATTAAAATGTTCACCAAAACTTAAATAGAATCCTTCTTTTAACAACTGCTCTGCCTGTTGCGGCTTTCCACGGAAACCATGAAATATCCAAGGTTGCTTAGGATCCATCGATCTATGGATTTTAATGATTTCATCCACAGCCTTGACACAATGTATCAACAAAGGTTTCTTAATTTCTTCTGATAGTTCCACATGCGCTAAAAAAGCTTCATGCTGACAAGGAGATTTACTTAGTCTATCCAATCCTGCTTCTCCAATAGCCTTTACCTGTGGAACCATAGCCCACCTACGAACATGAAGGAAATCTTTCTGCCACTCTTCTGTAAGGAACCAAGGATGAAGCCCTACACTAAGCCATTGTTGTTTATTAAAACAAGATGGAGACAAGCGTAATTCCTCAATCGTCAAATTATAGATGGCCCCTATCGCTAGAGTGTGAGAATGAATATCCAACATATTTATGGAACAGGATCATAACCAGATCCACCCCATGGATGACATCTGAGAATTCGTTTCACAGCCAAATAAAAACCCTTAATCGGACCATATTTCTTTATAGCCTCTACTGCATATTGAGAACAAGTAGGTGTGAACCTACAAGAAGGCGGTGTAAGAGGTGAAATACAACGCTGATAAAAATAAATAGGGTAAAGTAAACACTGAGAAAAAAAATGAGACAAAATTTTCATTACTATCACCCTTTCTCTAAAGTAATTCTGGAAGTTTCTCTTTTACTCGCAGTAAAAGATTTACTACTTTTTTTTCAACTTCTGCAGACTCATGAATCTCGTCATCCAACCAAATGAATGCTAAAGATAATGCTTTAGAATGTTCCTTAAGGACATCCCAAAGCACACCTTTATTTTTTCGATAAGCTTCTCGAATCTGACGCTTTACCAAATTTCGCTTTACCGCACGGTGAAACCGTTTCTTGGAAACTGAAATCAAAACGGCCACATTCAATTCTTCAGCATCATCCAAACGAAAAACAACTCGTATAGGAAAAGCTGACATTGATTTACTTCCCCCATCAAAAAGCCGGTCGATTTCTATTTTACTACATAGCCTTTCCGGCTTCTTGAATGTACAACTCTGCACATCTGGCATCAATCTTTATTCTCTTTGATGAACTCCTCCAAAGCTGCCGTCATGGAAGGAGCGGTATTTGTAGGTGCCTGCAAATCTAATCGCAAACCAGCATCCTTAATAGCTTTAGCTGTAGTAGGTCCAAAGCAACCGATTGCAATATTACCTTGATTAAAGTCTGGGAAATTCTTCAATAGAGCTGCAATACCAGCTGGACTAAAGAAAATCAACATATCATAATCAAAAGGCTCATCTTTCTGAAAATCATTGCTTACAGTACGGTACATAATAACCTCCTTATGCTGGAGTTTATTACTGTCCATCAACTGAGCTATTTCATTAGTATGAACATCGCTTTGAGGAATCAGATATTTTTCAGACTTTCGTTTCAGCATAGCAGGTAGCAAAGCATCTATCTTTCCTGTATTACCAAAAAATACTTTCCGTTTGCGATACTGAACATATTTCTGGATATACAATGCCACTGTCTCAGTAACACAGAAGTACTTCATATCTTCAGGTATAGTCACACGCATTTCTTGCGCCAGATGGAAGAAATGGTCAATAGCATGCCTTGAAGTAAAGATTATAGCTGTATAATCCAAGATATTCGTCTTCTGAGCACGGAACTCTTTTGCAGAAACTGCATCTACCTTTATAAAAGGCCGGAATACTATATCAACACCATATTTTTTTGCAATTGCAAAATATGGAGACTTCTCCGATGCCGGTTTAGGCTGAGAAATTAATATTTTAGAGAGTTTCAATAGCTTAAAAATTAAATGTCCAACTTTTGTTTACTTCTGTAATGATTTTCAGCAAATATAGCAAGGGTATCATTTCGAGGGTGCAAAAGTACAAAATATTGCACAAAAAACCTTGCAAATTCGCAAAAAAGATACTAAAACTTTTACAAAATAATAACAATTTGGCTATTATGAGTATTATAGAGAGTGCAATTAAACTTGTATCTACCGATAAATCAATAAAAATGATAAAGCAAGCTAGAAAAAACAACATTACCCCCTGCAAAGAAATAACCAAAGAATAAATTTCCATCCACCTTTCTCTCTGAACTTTATCAAAGAAGATCCAATTTACAAACGAATACAACAACATCTTTAGCAAGTAAGCTATAATACAAACTAAAATGCTAATAGATAAAGGGACCCATGTAGGATAAAGAGAAAATACTTGAGATGAATGAAGAAACAGCGCATAAAGAATTAGACCGAACAGCAAAGCAGAATTCAAAATCAGAAACAATTGATAACGGAATTCATTGCCCGTCTCAAGGAACAAATTATCCCTTTCACGTTCAACAAAAAAGTCTTTTATCTGATGAAGAATCAACAAACGGCCTTTATTGAAGGCAAAACACATCAGTAAAAAAGAGAATACCAACACACCCAAAACAAATAAATCATTTTGCAATGCATACGGAATTAATTCACCCTCCATGCCAGGAACTGGATGCCCAGGTAAATGAAAGGCTGAAAATTCATCAAAATAAGTGCCCTTTTCAAAAAGGGCACTTATTGAATCCTGATTTAGAAACTTTGCTTCAGACATTTAAAGATTAAAAGCTTCCTTTATTTTATCTACGTAGTCTAATTTTTCCCAAGTAAACAATTCAACCTGAACTGTTCTAATCTTGTCATTATATTTAGATTCAAAAGTTTTAGTCACCACCTTTGGTTCACGCCCCATATGACCATAAGCTGCAGTTTCTTCATAGATAGGATTACGTAATTTCAGACGTTGCTCAATAGCATATGGACGCAAGTCAAATAATTCATCCACCTTTTTAGCTATTTCACCATCACTTAAATTAACATGACAGGTTCCATAGGTGTTTACATAAATATTAATAGGTTTAGCCACACCGATAGCATAGCTAATTTGAACCAACATCTCATCTGCTACTCCTGCTGCAACCATATTCTTGGCGATATGACGAGCTGCATAAGCTGCGCTTCTATCTACTTTACTAGGATCTTTTCCTGAAAAAGCTCCACCACCATGAGCACCCTTTCCACCATAGGTGTCCACAATAATCTTACGACCAGTCAAACCAGTATCCCCATGAGGGCCTCCAATTACGAACTTACCTGTAGGGTTCACATAATATTTAATTTCATCATTGAACAAAGATAAGACCTTTTCATTATTAATAGAAGACTTTACTCGAGGCATCAAAATCTCAAGCACATCTTTACGAATTCTATTTAACATCTCTTCATCTGCCTCCAATTGAGCTACTGGAGTATTATCTTTTGGCAGAATAAACTCATCATGCTGAGTAGAGACTACGATGGTGTCAATGCTGACAGGCTTATTATTATCATCATACTTAATAGTAACCTGGCTCTTTGAATCCGGACGAAGATAAGTCATAAGTTTACCCTCATGACGAATATCAGCTAGTACCATCAATATCTTATGAGCCAATGCTAATGATAATGGCATGTAATTATCAGTCTCATTGGTGGCATATCCAAACATCATACCTTGGTCACCAGCTCCTTGATCCATGCGATTTGCACGATCCACACCCCTATTAATATCCGCACTTTGCTCATGAATGGCACTAAATACACCACAGGAGTCACCTTCAAACATGTATTCCCCTTTTGTATAACCTATACGGTTAATAACCTCACGAGCTATTCGTTGCAAATCTACATATGCATTTGTCTTTATTTCACCAGCCAATACCACTTGACCAGTAGTCACCAATGTTTCACAAGCAACCTTTGAATCTGGATCAAAAGCAAGTATTTTATCCAAAACGGCATCGGAAATCTGATCAGCCACCTTATCTGGATGGCCTTCAGATACTGATTCAGAAGTAAAATAATATCCCATTTTAAACTAAATTTTATTCTCATTTATAAATATATGAGAAAAGGCTTGGGAAGAATTCCCCACTGAGGGATAGAAAAAAAGGATGTTTTTAGCATTTTTTTCTGTGGTTGCAAGCTGCCCAAATCTTTCCACATTTTAAAATCGCTGCAAAGGTATGAAGATTTTTACATATTCAACAAGTTTTTCTATAAAAATTAAGGGCTATACCCTTTTTTAGATACAGCCCTCAGTTATATTTAGAAAGAACGATTACTTCATATACTCGCTATAATCAACTAAATGCATGTCTCCCTTACGTATAAATGTATCATGGAAAGACAAGGCTGCACCCATATTATGCCATGTGTGATTCTTAGTTGAAATTTTGAGATAATCCCACAACAGGTTCTTGTAATCTGGATGTGCACAGTTTTCAATAATAGCTCTAGCGCGCTCAATTGGAGACTTACCACGTAAATCAGCTACACCCTGTTCAGTAGCAATGATGTTCACATCATGCTCAGTATGGTCTATGTGTGATGCAAATGGCACTATAGAACTAATCATACCGCCCTTAGCTGTTGATGGGCAAGAGAAGATACTGATGTAAGCGTTACGAGTGAAATCACCAGAACCACCGATACCATTCATCATCTTGGTACCACAAATCTGAGTAGAGTTTACATGACCATACAAATCACACTCAATAGCAGTGTTCATCGCAATTATTCCTAATCGACGGATAACTTCTGGACTATTAGAGATCTCTGACTGACGAAGAACCAGTTTATCCTTGAAGAAATCCATATCATCATAGATACCTTTCAAGCAATCATTTGTTACAGTCAAAGAACATGCAGAACCAAACTTTACACGTCCCTCACGCATTAAGCCCACAACTGCATCTTGAAGAACCTCTGTATACATTTCAAATGCAGGAATGCTCTTGTCTTCACCCAATGCACCAAGAACTGCATTAGCGATATTACCCACACCACTCTGAATAGGTAAGAATGAAGAAGGGATAATTCCACGCTTCATATCTGCTGCCAAGAACTCAGCCACATTTTGGCCAATCTTATCTGTAATAGGATCTGGAGCTGTAAATGAACGAGCCTCATCAGGAATATTACACTCAACGATACCTACCACCTTATTAAGGTCAAGCTGAACATATGGAATACCAATACGGTCACTTGGTTTTTCAATAGGAATAACCTTGCGATAAGGAGGATCCAATGGTTCATAGACATCATGGATAAACTTAGTGTCAGGGCTGTGGAAGTGGTTCAACTCGATAATAATCTTATCTGCAAGACGAGCTATAGTAGGAACAATACCACCAGCAGCTGTCAAATAAGCCTTACCGTCTGGAGTTACTTCACTACATTCAATAATAGCAATATCGCATTTACCCATGAAACCATAACGAAGTTCCTGAGCCATCTGAGACAGATGCAAGTCATTGTAAGCAATTTCACCTGCATTCACATGTTTACGAAACTCTGGATTTGTAGTATAAGGAGCACGATACCTTATAGCTTTCTCCATAGACAATACTCCATCAGTAGACATACCGGTAGATGCACCAGTGAAAATACCAATCTGGAAAGGACGACCAGCTGCATGCTCTGCAGCTGCAATCTTTGCTACTTCTGCAGTAACAGCTTTAGCAGTACCTGCAGGAGTAAAGCCACTAAGGCCAATGTTCATTCCATGTTTAATTAAAGAAGCAGCTTCGGCTGCTGTCAAACGAGCAATTCCCATAATTTATTCCTTAAATATATATTATTAATTATTTACGTCCAAAATCGGCAGGGACTTCACCCCACTTTTCTGTTTCCCATTTCAATATCGGTGTAGTATAGCTGTGCGTACGCAACCAATTCTCAGCACGTTCAATCAACTGAAAAAGTTTTTCCGTCTCTTGGGTACGCTTTAAGGTAGTCTTTACTCTTTTTTGACGCACCCAGCATTGAGCAGTCTTACTATCTGAATAGACCGTCATTTCTATGCCCTTTTGCTGAAGTAGTGCTAAAGCATGCACTATAGCCAAAAACTCACCTATGTTATTTGTACCTTTGACCGGTCCGAAATGAAAAATTTCCTCACCAGTCTTCAAATAGACTCCTCTATATTCCATGGGGCCAGGGTTCCCACTGCAGGCTGCATCCACCGCAATAGCATCTGCCGTCACCTCCATCGGAAGAGGTAACACCGTATCATGCCTATAATCGGGAGGGTTCTGCAGTTGTTCCTTTTTAGCCATTCACATTACATTCTTTCTGGAACATCAATTCCTAGCAAGCCCATGCCCAAGCGAATTACTTTGGCTACATTTGCAGAAAGGACAAGACGGAATACCATCTTCTTCTCATCCTCTTCATGCAAAATGCTATAATCATGATAGAACTGGTTGAACTCCTTAACCAAGTCATAGCAATAATTTGCAATGGTACTTGGACTATAATCCTTACCAGCTATCTTCACATTCGTAGCAAATTCTGAAAGCAATTGAACCAGACTTTCCTCTTTCTCACTCAATTCTATACCAGTTTCCAGCGTTTCTGGCACCACAATGCCTGCCTCTGCTGCCTTGCGAAGCACACTGCGGATACGAGCATATGTATACTGAATGAAAGGGCCTGTATTTCCGTTGAAATCAATGCTTTCTTCTGGATTGAACAGCATATTCTTGCGAGGATCTACCTTGAGGATGAAATACTTCAAAGCACCTAGACCTACGATACGGGCAATTTCATTTGCCTCTTCCTCTGTAATGTCTGTAAGCTTGTTGATTTTATCAGCACTTACCTGCTTTGCATCCTCAACCATCTTCTCTATCAAGTCGTCAGCATCAACTACTGTTCCTTCACGACTTTTCATTTTTCCATTCGGGAGTTCCACCATTCCATAGGAGAAATGGAGTAAATCCTTTCCCCACTCAAAACCTAGCTTATCCAGTAAGATTGATAAAACTTGGAAATGATAATTTTGTTCATTTCCTACTACGTAAATCATCTTATTGATAGGATAATCCTGGAAACGAAGTTTAGCTGTTCCTATATCTTGGGTCATATAGACAGATGTACCATCACTTCGGAGCAGAAGTTTCTGGTCAAGCCCTTCTGGAGTAAGGTCTGCCCAAACAGAGCCATCTTCCTTCTTGAAGAACAAACCTTTTTTCAAACCTTCTTCTACTTTTTCCTTACCCTCAAGATAAGTGTCTGACTCATAATAAATCTTATCGAAAGTTACTCCTAAAGCCTTATAGGTCTCATCGAAACCGGCATAGACCCAACTATTCATTTTTGCCCAAAGCCCACGGACTTCTGGGTCATTCTGTTCCCACTTTACTAGCATTTCGTGAGCTTCCTTCATTAAAGGAGACTCCTTCTCGGCCAGAGCCTTGGCTTCTTCTTCACTCATACCCTTAGCTTGGTATTGAGCCATCAGTTCCTTGACTTCTGCCCGATAATGTTTATCAAATGCCACATAGTAGTCTCCTATCAAATGATCACCTTTCTTTCCAGTGCTCTCAGGAGTTTCTCCATTACCCCACTTCAGCCATGCCAACATGGATTTACAAATGTGGATACCCCTATCATTTACAATGTTAGTCTTAACCACCTTGTTCCCATTGGCTCCAATTATATTAGCTAAAGCCACACCCAGCAAATTGTTACGTACGTGACCTAAATGCAAAGGTTTATTCGTATTTGGTGATGAATACTCAATCATCACCAAAGGAGAATTCTCGGTAGCAGGAACTATTCCATAGTTTTTCTGAGATTGTATCTTATTCAGCAATTCTACCCAAGCACTAGAAGCTATTGTCAGGTTCAAGAAACCTTTTATGACATTAAACTTAGATATCACATTTTCGTTCTGAACCAAATATTCACCTATTTCTTGAGCTGTTACCTCAGGTTTTTTCTTTGATATACGCAAAAAAGGGAACACTACCAATGTAAGATGTCCCTCGAACTCTTTCTTCGTTTTCTGCAACTGTACTTGATCTGCTGAAACCTCTTCTCCATATAAGGTTTTAATAGCCCGCACAACCGCAGGAATCAGTCTTTTTTCAATATTCATTCTATATTTCTCTTAATTTGCCTGCAAAGATACTGCAAGTTGCTGAAAGAAAAAAGCATAAACAAAAAAAAGAGGTGCAGGCTGCACCTCTTTTTTTTAGTTTTCACACTTGAAATCAAGCAATAGCATCAGCTAACTCTGCGCCAGTCTTGAACTTTGCAACTTTCTTTGCTGGAATTTCAATTGCTTTCTTAGTAGATGGGTTAATACCTGTTCTAGCCTCTCTAACTGTGGTAGAGAAAGAACCGAAACCTACCAATGCAACCTTATCATCCTTCTTTAGAGCTTCTGTTACAGCTGCAACGAATGCATCAAGAGCCTTTTTAGAATCAGCCTTGGTAAGACCTGATTTCTCAGCAATAGCTGCTACTAATTCACTTTTGTTCATAATAAATGTGTTTATAGTTTAGACATTAAATTGATTAATTCTTTTCAACGCACAAATATAAATGAAGTTCTTTAAAATTCAAACAAAAAAAACGAAAAATTACCCATATTTGTAAAAAAAACTAATTGAAGACACAATTTCATGCTTTATAACAGAATAAATTCGTACTTTTGCCGCAAATAATCAAGAATTTTAGGAAAGAATTACTATGTATAATATGCCACCTGTAACTAAGAACATTATAATAATCAATGTTTTGTTCTTTTTAGCCATGTATGTGACTCCAAGATATGGAATAGATTTGACGCAAACGATGGGGCTTCACTTTTTCATGGCATCCGACTTCAAGATTTATCAGTTACTAACCTATATGTTCATGCACGGGAACTTTGCACACATACTTTTCAATATGTTTGCCGTGTGGATGTTTGGACGTATAGTAGAATCGGCTTGGGGCTCACGTCGATTTTTGATTTATTACTTAATCTGTGGTATCGGAGCCGGTCTGTTTCAAGAAATTGTGCAATATATAGACTATGTGGCAAGCGGTATGCAAGCTTATGACAGTGTGGATATAGGAACAGCTGTTATCCCAATGGATACCTACTTGAACATGCTTACAACAGTAGGTGCTTCGGGTGCCGTTTATGGAATTCTTCTTGCATTTGGACTTTCCTATCCAGAAGAAAGATTGTTCATAATCCCAATCCCTATTCCAATAAAAGCGAAATACTTTGTCATTGGATATGCTGTTATTGAACTGCTATCTGGATTGTACGGTAGTAATGATGGTGTGGCACACTTTGCACACCTGGGAGGTATGGTTGTAGGCTTCTTGCTTATACTTTACTGGACAAAAAAGAACAGCATGTCTGGAGGCTATCTGGAGAAAATAAATAATTGGTTCCAAAATAGAAGAAAACCTAAAATGAAGGTGCATTATGGAGAAAAAGAGGCCGACTACCAATATAATGCACGCAAAAAGGAAAATCAGGAAGAAATAGACAGGATTCTGGACAAAGTACGCAAGTCTGGTTATGAAAGTCTAACGGTGGATGAGAAGAAAAAACTGTTTGAATCCAGCAATAAATAGTCTTTTTCCCGTTAAAAATGTAATATTCTCTAAAAATAGGGGGCAATATGGGCAAATATTTGGCTGAAGTGGCCAACAAATGTGAAAAAATTGCTTAACTTTGCGCCCCTGTAATGAAGTGAAAACAAATAAATAAATAATAAAACAACAAAAGTAAAATGCAAAACAAAGGATTTGTAAAAATTTTAGCTGTATTGCTGACCCTTGTTTGTGTATTCTATCTCTCATTCTCTTTTGTTACTCGCCATTATGAAAATAAGGCAGCAGCAATGGGAGAAGTTAAGGGACAAGAATACTTAGACTCTCTTCGTAACGAGCGTGTCTACATGGGTGTGTACACCCTGAAAGAGTGTCAGGAAATGCAGATTGGTTTAGGTCTGGACCTGAAGGGCGGTATGAACGTCATTCTGGAAGTTTCAGTTCCTGATGTTGTCAAGTCTTTAGCAGACAACAAAACAGACGAGCCATTTGTAAAAGCTGTAGAGAATGCTTCAAAGCAAGCTGCTCAAAGTCAAGATGACTTTATCACTCTGTTTGTTAACGAATATCACAAGCAAGCTCCTGGTTCAGCACTTGCTGAAATCTTCGCTACACAACAGCTCAAGGATAAAGTTAACACTCGTAGCTCTGATTCTGAAGTAGAGAAAGTACTTCGTGAGGAAGTTAATGCTGCTATTGACAACTCTTACAACGTACTTCGTACTCGTATTGACCGTTTCGGTGTGGTTCAACCTAATATCCAGAAATTGGAAAGTTCTTTAGGTCGTATCATGGTAGAAATGCCAGGTATTAAGGAACCAGCCCGTGTTCGTAAGTTGCTGCAGGGTTCTGCTAATTTGGAATTCTGGGAGACATACAACAGTGCTGAGGCTATTCCATTCCTTCAGACTCTGGATGCTCAGTTGGCTAATGCTGCAAATAATACCAGCGCAGCAGCTGATACCACTAAGGTGGCAGAAGCAACAGAAGTAGCTGATACTACCAAGAATGTATTGGGAGGTATAAAGGCTGTAGCAAACAACACTACTAATGAAGCTGAAACTACTTCAAGCAACATTACTGCAGAAATGAAAGCTGCTCACCCACTATTGTCTGCTATGCAGCTGGGTGGTAATGGTTGTGTAGTTGGTATTGCTCACTATCGTGATACTGCTCAGGTAAATCAAGCTATCAACAGTGCCATTGCAGAAACCATTCTTCCAAAAGATATGAGTTTGAAATGGGGTGTGAAAGCTTTCGATGCTAAGAACGAATATTTTGAACTTTATGCCATCAAGGTTACAGAACGTAATGGTAAGGCTCCTCTGGAAGGTGATGTAGTTACCGATGCAAAGGATGAATATGACCAGTATGGTAACCCTGTAGTAAGCATGAGTATGAATCAGGAAGGTGCTCGTATTTGGGCTAACCTTACCAAGAATAACATCAACCGTGCTATTGCTATTGTTCTGGATAATTACGTTTACAGTGCACCAAACGTAAACTCTGAAATTACCGGTGGTAACTCACAGATTTCTGGTCACTTCACTGTAGAAGATACTAAGGACTTGGCTAACGTGCTGAAGTCTGGTAAGATGCCAGCTCCTGCTAAAATCGTTCAGGAGGACATCGTAGGTCCATCTCTGGGTCAGGAATCCATCAATCAGGGTATCACTTCATTCATCGTAGCATTCATCCTTCTGATGATTTACATGTGTGCTATGTATGGTTTGATTCCTGGTATGATTGCAAACTGTGCTCTTATCATTAACTTCTTCTTTACCTTAGGTATCCTTACTTCATTCCAGGCAGCCCTAACCATGAGTGGTATTGCCGGTATGGTATTGTCTTTGGGTATGGCAGTAGATGCTAACGTGCTTATTTATGAGCGTACCAAGGAAGAGCTTGCTGCTGGTAAGGGTCTGAAGCAGGCAGTAGCTGCTGGTTACAGCAATGCATTCTCTGCAATTTTCGACTCTAACTTTACTTCTATCATCACAGCTGTTATTTTGTACTACTTCGGTACAGGACCTATCCGTGGTTTCGCAACCACCCTGTTCATTGGTATCGTATGTTCATTCTTCACTGCTGTGTTCCTGACTCGTATCGTTTATGAGCACTTCTTGAATAAGGACAAGTGGCAGAATCTGACCTTCACTACTAGCCTCAGCCGTAACCTGATGAAGAACACTAAATACAACTTCATGGGTTATGCTAGAAGATCTTTCTGCATCTTCGGTGCTATCATCGCAATCTGTCTGATTTCTTTTGCAGTACGTGGATTGAGTAAGTCTATCGACTTCACTGGTGGACGTAACTACACTGTTCAGTTTGAGAAACAAGTTGAACCAGAGCAGATCCGTGAAGCATTAGAGGCACCTATGGCAGCTGCTGAAGCAAATGCTCAGTGTATTGCTTTAGGAAACGATGGTAAGACAGTGCGTATTTCTACCAACTACCGTATTGCTGAAGATGGTGTGGAAATTGATGGTGAAATCGAGCAGCTTTTGTATGAAAGCTTGAAGTCTGCTGGTCTTTTGGATGCTAATGTTTCTTTGGAACAGTTCATTGACCGTGACAATCGTGCTGGTGGTTCTATCATTTCTTCTCAGAAGGTAGGTCCATCTATTGCAGAGGATATCACTACAGGAGCTATCTATTCTGTGCTCATCGCATTGGTAGCTATCTTCTTGTATATCCTGTTACGTTTCCGCAATGTGGCATATTCCATCGGTTCTACCGTTGCACTGACTTGTGATACCATTATTATTATAGGTATGTACTCTCTCTGGTACGGTATCCTTCCATTCTCTTTGGATGTTGACCAGACATTCATCGGTGCAGTCCTGACAGCTATTGGTTACTCTATCAACGATAAGGTGGTTATCTTCGACCGTATCCGTGAGTTCTTCCACTTATATCCAAAACGTGACCACCAGTTGATTTTCAACGAATCACTGAATACTACATTGGCTCGTACCATCAATACATCAGTTTCTACTTTGATCGTATTGTTGTGTATCTTCATCCTTGGTGGTGAGAGCATCCGTAGCTTCGCATTCGCTATGATCCTGGGTGTTGTTGTAGGTACTTGTTCTTCACTGTTCATTGCTGCTCCTATCGCATATATTACTATGGGACGTCGCATTAAACTAGCAGAAGAGAAGGCTGTAGAAGAAAAGAAATAATTATACCTTATCATATAATAAAAGTCCCATCTTCCCTTTTTAGGGAAATGGGATTTTTATTTGTGGTCGCTTACTAGTAAGAATCTTGTATTTTGCAAAGTCGAAATTACAAATTTGGTTCTATTTCCTTTAATATTTCATTTTTTATATGTAGATTTGCGACCCGAAACAATATATAGAAAAAAACAAGTTAAACTTAACCGAATAACTAAATGGATAAGAAAAGAGTTTATACCTTTGGTAACGGACATGCTGAAGGTAATGCCCAGATGAGAGAACAACTGGGAGGTAAAGGAGCGAACTTGGCAGAAATGAACCTTATCGGTGTTCCAGTTCCTCCTGGATTTACAATCACCACAGATGTTTGTAATGAATACTATAAAGTAGGTCAAGATAAAATTATTGAAATACTGAAAAGCGATGTAGAAAAGGCAGTCGCTCACATTGAAAATTTAATGAATAGCAAATTCGGTAGCGTAGAGAACCCTCTGTTGGTTTCTGTACGTTCCGGAGCACGTGCATCCATGCCTGGTATGATGGATACTATCCTGAACCTTGGTCTTAACGACGAAGTAGCTGAAGGTATGGTAAAGAAGACTAATAACCCTCACTTCGTATATGACTCTTACCGTCGTTTCGTTCAGATGTATGGTGACGTGGTTCTAGGTATGAAGCCAGTGAACAAGGAAGACATCGATCCATTCGAGGCTATCATTGAAGAGGTAAAGAAGGAACAGGGTGTAGAACTTGACAAGGATTTGAGCGTAGAAAGTCTGAAGGATTTGATTGTCCGTTTCAAGGCTGCCATCAAGAAGCAGACCGGTAGTGATTTTCCAACTGACCCTATCGAGCAGTTGTGGGGTGCTATCTGTGCTGTTTTCCGTTCTTGGATGAACGAACGTGCTATTCTATACCGTAAGATGGAAGGTATTCCTGATGAATGGGGTACTGCAGTTTCTGTCATGGCTATGGTATTTGGTAACATGGGTGACACATCTGCTACAGGTGTTTGCTTCTCTCGTGATGCAGGTAATGGTGAGAACATCTTCAATGGTGAGTATCTTATCAATGCACAGGGTGAGGACGTGGTAGCAGGTATCCGTACTCCACAGCAGATTACCAAGATTGGTTCTCAGCGTTGGGCAGAACGTGGTGGTATCTCTGAGGAAGAGCGTCTAGCTAAATACCCTTCCATGGAAGAGGCTATGCCAGCACTATATGCAGAACTGAACAGCATCCAGGATAAGTTGGAGAAGCACTATAAAGATATGCAGGATATGGAGTTCACCGTTCAGGAAGGTAAGCTTTGGTTCTTACAGACTCGTAACGGTAAACGTACTGGTACTGCTATGGTTAAGATTGTTATGGATCTTCTCCGTGAAGGTCTGATTGATGAGAAGACAGCTATCAACCGTTGTGAACCTCAGAAGTTAGATGAGCTGCTTCACCCTGTATTCGACAAGAAGGCTCTCTCTAAGGCTAAGGTCATCACTCAAGGTCTTCCTGCATCACCAGGTGCAGCTTGCGGACAGATTGTATTCCATGCTGATGATGCACAGGAATGGCACCAGAACGGACATAAAGTCATCATGGTTCGTATAGAGACTTCTCCTGAAGACTTGGCTGGTATGGCTTCTGCAGAAGGTATCCTTACTGCTCGTGGAGGTATGACCTCTCATGCAGCTGTTGTGGCTCGTGGTATGGGTAAGTGCTGCGTTTCAGGTGCAGGTGGCATCAACGTAAATTACAAGAACAAGACAGTAGAAATAGATGGAGTAACCTATAAAGAAGGTGATTATCTTTCACTGAATGGTACTACCGGACAGGTATATGCTGGTGAGATTGAGACCAAGGCTGCTGAGCTTTCAGGTGACTTCAAGGCTTTGATGGACCTTTGTGACAAGTACACCAAGATGCAGGTTCGTACCAATGCTGATACACCTCACGATGCTGAAGTGGCACGTGCATTCGGTGCAAAGGGTATAGGTTTGACCCGTACAGAGCACATGTTCTTCGATGACCAGAAGATTGTAGCTATGCGTGAAATGATTCTGGCAGACTCTCGTGAAGGTCGTGAAAAAGCACTTGCTAAGTTGCTTCCTTACCAGAGAGCCGACTTCTACGGAATCCTTAAGGCTATGGATGGTCTGCCAGTAAACATCCGTTTGCTTGACCCACCATTGCATGAGTTCGTACCACACGATTTAGCTGGTCAGGAAACCATGGCTAAGGAAATGGGTGTAGAACTGGAGGAAATCAAGAAGCGTGTAGACTCACTGGCAGAAAACAACCCAATGCTGGGTCATCGTGGTTGCCGTTTGGGTATTACCTTCCCAGAAATTACAGAAATGCAGACCCGTGCTATTTTAGGTGCAGCTTGCCAGTTGAAGAAGGAAGGCTATAATCCAAAACCAGAAATCATGATTCCTCTGATTGGTATTCTTTATGAGCTGAAGCAGCAGAAGGAAATCATTGAGAAGACTGCAAAGCAAGTATTGGCAGAAGAAGGTGTAGACTTGAAATTTGAAATCGGAACTATGATTGAGACTCCTCGTGCAGCTCTTACTGCTGATAAGATTGCTACAGAGGCAGAGTACTTCTCATTCGGTACAAACGACCTGACTCAGATGACCTTCGGTTACTCTCGTGATGACATCGCTAGCTTCTTACCTGTATATCTGGACAAGAAGATTCTGAAGG
>DGVD01000015.1:148734-414148 GCA_002395835.1 Bacteroidales bacterium UBA4293
TGAAGGTTGACCCATTCCAGGTTCTGGATCAGAACGGTGTAGGACAGCTCATCAAGATGGCAGTTGAAAACGGACGTAAGGTTCGTCCTACTCTGCGTACCGGTATCTGCGGTGAGCATGGTGGTGAGCCAAGTTCTGTGAAATTCTGTGCAAAGGTTGGCATGAACTATGCTTCTTGCTCTCCTTTCCGTGTGCCTATCGCACGTCTTGCTGCTGCACAAGCTGCTATTGAATAATCTAGAGCTAAAAGCTAATATAAAAAAAGGGGTGAGGATCTTGTAAAGATTTCCTCACCCCTTTTCTTTTCCTTCTCCAAAGAGCGTTCTAAAGCATTTTTTTCTCCATATTTATATGTTATTGATTATTTAGATGCAAAAAATATAGAAATAATAGGATAAAACAAGAACAAGCCACTTATAAAAAAGTATGTATAATAGCACACAGAAACAGAATAGTCTATGAGAATACATTTTTCATGCATTATTTACTAATATTTAGCCAGTTTGTTAAATTTTACCTCTAAAAATGAACAATTTAAAAGAAAAACCATTACTTTTGCCAAATAGTTTGCTAAGTGTAAGCTATCTTTCTTGCATTTGTTTCTTTTTGTAAGCAAGAAAACCCATACGAGATTTATTTTTATATTATAGTATTACAAATTATGAGAGAGTATCTTTTAGCTGCAGCATGCGGTTTATTATCCCTTGGTACAGCACAAGCACAGACTGCTATTTCTGAGGAAATGGCTTTCAGAATTAAGAATGAGGCTTTCGCCAATTCTAGTATCGATCAATTATCACAGTACATGACAGACTTGCTGGGTCCTCGTCTGGCTGCTTCTGAAATGAAGGTTCGTTCAGAGCAGCTGGTAGTAAAGAAGTTGGCAGAGTATGGTCTTTCTAACCCTCGTTCAGAATTTGCAACAGACTTTGCAAAGGGTGGCTGGGATAGCGAGAAGAATTATGTTGCTATGACTGCACCCTATTATTGCAGTTTCGCTGCTAACCCCAAAGCATGGACCGGTAGTACAAAGGGTCTTGTAAAGGGTGAAGTAGTATTAGTAGACCAGATTCAGTCTGAAGCTGACCTGGAGAAGTATCGTGGCAAGTTAGCTGGCAAGATTGTCCTGATGCCTGTAACTCAGCAATACACCATTTCATTTGGTCCTTTAGCTTATCGTTATACCGATGAGGAATTGGCAAACCTTGAAACAGATCCTCGTCCAGGTCGTCACAACTATCGTCGTACCTCTGGTTTTCCAGTAACTACTATTAGTCGTGAGCAGATGATGAAGATGCGTGAATTGCAGCAGAAATTCACTCAGATGCTAAAGAATGAAGGTGTTCTAGCAATCGTTAATACCCGTGGAACTTTCAATGTAACTACCGGTGGTGGAGCTCAGTATAAGGTAGGTGATCCAGAGCCAGCACCAGAGTTCACCCTTCCACTAGAGGATGGTGGCCGAATGGCTCGCTTGATCAAGATGGGTGAAAAGGTAGAAATGGAACTGGAAATCAAGAATAAGTTTACAGATAACCAGAAGATCAATAATGTTGTTGCAGAAATTCCTGGAACTGACCCTAAGTTGAAGAATGAAATTGTACTGATTGGTGCACACTTGGATTCTTGGCACAGTGGTACAGGTGGTGCAGATAACTCATCTGGTTGTATCGTTATGATGGAAGCTATGCGTATCCTGAAGGCTCTGGGAGTTCAGCCTAAGCGTACTATCCGTATCGCTCTTTGGGGTGGTGAAGAGCAGGGTCTTTACGGTTCTCGTGGTTACTTACAGAATTATCTCTACGATGCTAAGAACAAGAAGACTTTACCTGGATATGACAAGTTTGCTCTATACTTGAATATGGATAATGGATCTGGCCGTTTCCGTGGTATCTATATGGAGCAGAATGACCTAGCTAAGCCTTTCTTCGAGGCTTGGAAAGCTCCTATCGAGCCATTAGGCTTCAAGACCCTTTCTCCACGTACTACAGGCTCTACAGACCACGTTACTTTCGACCGTGTAGGTTTACCATCATTCCAGTTTATTCAAGATGAGTTGGAGTACGACCGTACTTATCACACCAATATGGATACCTGGGAGCGCTTGTCATTGGACGACCTGAAGGTTGATGCAGCAATCGTTGCTACAATTGCTCTGAGCGCAGCAAACGATGCAAATCGCATTCCTGTTAAACCTGGTTATCCTGCAGCTGCTGCAGCAAG
The DNA here is from genome assembly GCA_002395835.1 of Bacteroidales bacterium UBA4293. Classification (GTDB taxonomy): domain Bacteria; phylum Bacteroidota; class Bacteroidia; order Bacteroidales; family Bacteroidaceae; genus Minthousia. The sequence continues at coordinate 150,958 of DGVD01000015.1, forward strand.
TCAGAGATAATATAAATTATATCTATAATATAATGGAGGTAGACTTAGAGTTTACCTCCATTTTTTTGTGACCGTTGCGCATTGCAGCATTGCAGTAAAAAAAGGGGATCGCTACCAACGCCTTGGTACGATCCCCTTCGAGAGGCACATTATATATTCTTTTGAAAAAAGAATTCTAATGTATAATACGATTACTGCACATTAACAGTAATAATCTGATAGCCAAAGTTTCCACTGATAGGAGCAACATTTGGACTAACACTTGTAATACGCAATGGCAAGTAGTAAGTACCAGTCTCGATACCAGCTGCTTCTGCATCAATTTCTACAACAAGAGCAACACTCTGACGATTAGCCTCATACAACTGAACATTCTCAGTTGGGTTACTAGGGTCAGTATTAGGACGGCGGTCAGGCAACTTTGCATAAGCTGGAATAACAGCGTCAGCTGGGAAACTAGCATAAGTGTCACTAGCCATAGTGTGAATTCTCAGCTTATATGCCACTGCAGGTAATAAATTGCCAGCAATCAAACTCTCATCCAAAGAAACAGTTACATGAATATCCTCAGTAATGTTCTTAGCATCGGAGATAGAGTAGTTAACGTAAGCTGCACCTACACCCTTCATGTTCTTGCAGTTGATAGTTGAAGCTTTTGTCTCTGTCATGAACTCAATTACTGCCTTCTGATTGTCATAATCATACAAATAGTCATCTTTCAGACAAGAAGTAGTTGACCAAAGAGCAACTGCACAAAATATAAATGATAAAATCTTTTTCATACGTCAATAATTATTTTTCGTAACCGTTTGCAAATGCAGAATTCAAGTAGTCACCTGGCTGCTTACGTTCCGGGTTCTTAGTATCCCAGAAGATCAGATCATTCATGACATCCTTCTTCTCATTAGCTGTGAAATTAACATTGTTCAACTTCTTTTCTGACTCTGGATACAATACACGTGCAGGCATCTTGTGCTCACCCAAAGACCACTGCCAAGAAGAGTGCAACCAACTTGGATAGTCAGTACGACGAATCTCTGACCATGCCTCCAGAGGGTCAATCAGGTAGTAACCCAACCACTTCTGAGTCATAATAGCCTCTAACTTCTGCTCGTTGCTTGTCATCAAATCCCAGTTAACCAGGAAACCATAGTCTTCTGTCTGTGCCAGGAACTCAGCAGCAGCTTTTGCAGCAGAACCATCTCCTGCAGTACCAGGGATAGGAGCCAATGCACCATTATAAGGATTAGCAGCATGCAATGCCAAATCGTGCTGCTCAAACATCAGCTTCACACCTTCCTCATAGTAAGCTCTTGCCAAGTCATCACCACCAGCAATCAAGCCACGAAGTGCAGCCTCAGCCAAATAGAACTTAGCAATGCAAACTGGATACATTACCAGATCCTTAGATGCACCTGTCTCAAAATCCCAGCTACCATCACCATAGGCACCTTCACCTACCAGTGAAACCTGTGCACGCTGCATAGGAGTCTGAACACCGTAAGGGATACCAATGTACCAATAGTTCTCACCATAGAATTCAGATGGCTTACCATAGGCTGGCTGGTCTACATTCTTCTCACGTGGATCGAAATATACACGTATCAATGGGTTCTTGGTATCACGCATAAACTTTACCAGCTCCTCAGTAGGATCATACTGGCTACGGAAAGAAGAACGGTTGCTGGTACGTTTACCTGCATAGCTACCATTCCAAGTATAAGTATGACCACACAAGTACATCTGAGGATTCATCTTACCAGAACCTACATAGTAACCAGGATTGCAAGTAGCATCAGTATCAATCAAACCATCAACAATAGCTGCCAGACGGGCCTTACCATTTACCTGGTCAAACAGAGCAACATTAGAAATACGCATCAACAGAGTCAATTCGATAGACTTTGCATACTTAAGCCACTGTGATTTGTTACCACCGAAATAGATATCTGCATTAGAGATATTACCCATAGCACCGTTCTCGATGTTCTGCTCGGCCTCAATAATCTGAGCACAAAGAGCCTTGTAGATATCCTCAGCCTTGTCGTAGGTTGGAGTCAGATTATCTGCACCCAGACCACCTTCGCTGAAAGGAACATCGCCAAACAAGTCTACCAACTCACGGAATTCAATACACTCCAAAACCTGAGCAATACCCAACAGACCCTTTAATTCGGCAGCTTCTGCCTTATCTTTGATCTCACGGATAGCAGCAATTCGAGAATAACGATACTGCCAGTGTGGGTTGAAAGTACCATTAACAACGTTTCCGTTCAGGTATACATAGTTACCGGAGTAGTCACCAGATTTGGTGAACATCTGAGACCAGTTATAGAAACTGATGGTTGAACCTGTTGTAGCAGAATAACCAGCTCGGTCGCCAGCAATATCATTTTCTACACTGGTAAGCAACAACTCTGCAGAAACGTTTTCTTTTGTAGCATTATTTGGGGTTTCGTTCACGTCCAACCAATCAGAACAACTAGTCAACGCTACACTTAAACCTGCAACATATAATAAATTCTTTGTCTTCATCTTTTTATCCTCCTTACCATTAGAATGTTACAACTACGTTGACACCGAAGCTACGATAACCTGCAGACTGACCACCACCTTGAGTACCACGTGCATTACTGTTATACTGAGTAGCAGCAATGTTAGAGTTACCACCATTTGTAGAGAATTCAGGATCACTGAAGATATTGGTCTTAGGACGCCACATAAACAAGTTACGACCTACCAGGCTAGCAGAAATATTCTGGATGAAACCAATCTTATTGATAAGCTTCTTAGGGAATTCATAGTTCAGAGACAACTCACGCAGACGCCAAGTTGCAGCACTGTATACCTGGTTTGCATAGCTCAACCTGAACTGACCGTTCCACCAACCATCATCACCAGCATTAATAGTAATATTGGTATTTTCTACATAGTTACCATTGTCATCCACATATACAGAGTTAGGGAATACGGTACGCTGACGACCAGCGATAGAACTCAAGTATGATGAACCGGTAAAGCAGTTAGACATTTCCAGACCGCTGTAGAATACATGACCACCACGATAATCGAAGGTTGCGTTCAGACGCCAGTTCTTATAGCGGAAGCTAGGAGTAATACCCAGACGAACGGTTGGAGCAGTAGTACCACACTCTATGAAATTACCAGCCTGTGGCAAACCAGTGTTCTTGTCTACAATTACACGGCCCTGAGGATCACGTGCCCAGTCCTGAGCCTTGATTTGTGGGAAGGCCTTACCCTTTATTGCGTAGATACCATAAGAAGAATTACCACCAATGTTGCTTTCAATATTCAACTCTGGAGAATCATCAGCCAATTCGATAACAGTAGTCTTTACGAATGTAGCATTCATACCCAAATTGAAGCTGAAGTTACCCACCTTAACAATAGGATTGATGCGCAAGTCGAACTCCAGACCCTTACCTTCCATGGTACCTGCATTAATATAACGTGAGCTGAAACCAGTAGAAGTAGCAATAGATACAGGAACTGTTTGGTTTGTAGTACGCTGAATATATGCAGCAGCCTCAAAGGTAATACGGTTATTGAAGAAGCCGAACTCAGTACCAACCTCAAACTCGTTGGTGAACTCTGGCTTAAGATCCTTTGAGAACAAAGAGGTATCCAAACGATATGCAGTCTGAGTACCATAAGGGAATGCACTATTTACCTGTGCCAAAGTCTGCAATCTATATGGCTCCAGGTTTACAGTACCTACCTTTGCCCAAGATGCACGCATCTTCCAGTGGTTCATTACATCACTCTTCAGAGACTTGAAAGCATCGGTGAATACAAAAGAAGTATTTACAGATGGATAGAAGAATGAACGGTTTGCTGGATCCAACAGAGAAGTCCAGTCATTACGGCCAGTTACCTGAATGAAGGCAAAATTCTTATAGTTCAAATCTACAGAACCAAACAAACCAGTCTTACGGCTGCGAGTCCAACGGTTCTGAGCAGTCAAGTCACCCAACTTGTTAGACAAGTTGAACAAGTTATCAATAGCCAACTGATTAGCGTTTACATTCTTATACTCATTGTAATTATCCTGCATAGAATAACCTACCAGACCCTTGATTTCCCAATCCTCATTGAACTTGTGATTAGCCTGTGCCATGAAGTCCATGTTGAAGTTGCTAGTCAACTGAGATGCTGTAGCAAAAGTAGACAACTGGTCAGAACCAGCATTATACTTGTAAGTCTGTGCAGTTTCACTGTAGTGGAATGCATAGGTCATACGGTTAGTCTGGTTCACATTCAAGTTAACACCAGCACGTCCAGTAAACTTCAACCACTTCAAAGGCTGGAAGCTGATATCTACAGAACCTACTAAACGATCCTGACGAGTCTCACGACGGTTGGTATCCAAGGTAAAGAATGGGTTCTCAGAATAGTCAGAGAAGTACTCGTTAGGAGATGCACCATTTCCTAAATCACCCTTATCCCATCCAACAAAATCACCTACACGGTAGTTAGCAGGAATCTGCATCAAATAATAAATACCATCTGAGCTAGCAGTACTCATATCAAATGTAGAATGAGAATAAGTTACCTTACCACCTACTGTCAATGACTTAAAGTTACGGCTTCCGTTGAAACGAACTGTCTGACGTGTACTCTCATCATGACGAGTAACAGACTTCCTATCCAGACGCTGGTAAGACAGATACATAGAACCACGGTCATCGCTAGAAGAATAGCTGATATCGTGCTGGAAATCAGTACCAGTCTGATAATAACCAGACAAATAGTCATCACCTGCATAACCATAAGGAATCTGACGCATCTTTCCGTCAAGAGCATCCAGATACCAACCAGAATAAGAGTCAAAACCATCGAACTCAGGACCATACTGCTGGTTTTCAGGGCTCATGTAAGAGTTCTCCTGATCATAAGTCCAGCTACCCATACCTGACTGACGGTGACCAGAACCGAAACGGGTCTGAGTCTTTGGCAAGTAAGATACGGTATTGGCAGTAGCAGTGAAAGCATAAGTAAACTGTGGCTTACCCTTAACACCATTCTTAGTTGTAACAATCAATACACCGTTAGCAGCCTCAGAACCATAAAGTGCGGCAGCAGATGCACCCTTCAATACAGAAATGTTATCAATATCGTTAGGGTTGATAGTCTGCAAGAAACTCATTGGAGTCTGAACGCCATCCAGAATCAACAACGCACCGTTGTTACCCTTGAATGAACGTGCACCACGCAACTGAACTGTAGTCTGCTGGTCAAGCGCAGCTGAACCCAGGCTGATTTCCAGACCGGAAACCTTACCGCTCAATGCAGCAGAAGCATCAGAACCCTTCGCAGAGTTAAGCTGATCTGCATCTACCTTAGCGGTAGAATAACCCAGAGCCTTTGCCTGACGCTGAATACCCAGAGCTGTAACAACAACCTCTTCCAGGGCCATAGTCTCAGAACTCAGACTGATGTTCAACCTGGCAGCAGCCTTAACAGTCTTAGACTTCATACCAACATAAGAAACGATGAGGTTTGAACCAGCCTTCACATTTTCAAGAATGAAGTTACCATCCAGGTCAGTCACTGTACCATTGCTAGTACCCTGAACTAAGATAGAGGCTCCGATGATAGGCCCACCATCGTCTTCCGACATAACATTACCACGAACAGTAATGTTCTGTGCATACACACTCATGCTCATAAGGAACATGGTGACCAATGCCAAAAATTTACTTTTCATAAATCTCTCGTCTTAATTAATACCATATTTACTCTCTTATTTCCAGTGAAAATGCCTGAAGAACCCTACTGACATTCAAATCAGGCAATACTTATATATATAATAAAAAGGAATTATAACGGGTTCAGAACTCTACTTATACCAATATAAACCCGTTAAAAAATACCTCTCTTATACTATAACAGTTAAATTATTTCACTCTCTCTGGGGGCAAAGTTAAGAATTCTTTTCAAACTCTAGTACAATATTCTCAACAAATTTGCCTAAAAAACAAAAAATTTGTTAGAAACGAGGGCGCAAACAGTAATAAACTGGCATTTTTATTGGTTTTTTAGTAACAATTTCTCAATTTTGAATATAACTAGATTTATTAATTGTCAGATATGCTTTTTAAAGACTTTCCTAAACAATTATTAACGAATTAATTCAATAATAGGTAAAAGTATGATAACTGTACTTTAGATTAAGCATAAACACTTATAATTGCAATCCAAAAGTAAAACACAATCACGATAAGCATTTTATACCTTATTATATATGGGAACCATTATGATATTTAGGATTGTTTACGAGGTGTAGCATTTATGGTACTATGCTATCATATTTGTGGAGCCATAGCATTTGCTCCTATAAACTGAGGATTTTGTAAAGATTTCCTCACCCCTTTTCTTTTTCTCCTTTAAAGAGCATTCGAGTGTAATATTTTTCTCTCCTTCTGGAGAAAAATTTTTCCCCTTCTAGAGAAAAAAATTTCTCCTTCTATCTGCTTTTATGAAGTTAGAAAAAAGGAAGAGGGCTTGTCAAACTTTTTCGTTCAACAAGCCCTCTAGAATTTTCTTTTTGTACTTGAAACAGGAACTGGGATTACTTACGCAAACCAAGAGCCTTAACAATAGCACGATAGCGGTTAATGTCCTTACGCTTCAGATAGTTAAGCAAAGAACGGCGCTTACCTACGAGCATAGTCAATGCACGCTCAGTAACGAAATCCTTACGGTTAACCTTCAAGTGCTCAGTCAAATGGTTGATACGATAAGAGAAGAGGGCAATCTGTGCCTCTGCAGAACCAGTATCAGTAGCATTCTGTGCAAAACTGTACTGACTGAAAATTTCCTGCTTTTTTGCTGCGTCTAAATACATAATTTGAAAATTTAAATTGTTAAACTTGTTTCCGCGGTGGCCATCCGTGAAGGTTTGCAGCGAATCACAGACACTACCTCGAAATGCGGGTGCAAAGATAGGGATAATTTTTGATTATCAAGTATTTTATCCAAAGAAAAAATTAATGAATAGGTGATTTTTGTAGTTTTTATTGTAACTTTGCACCCCAAATAATAGGTATTAACATGCAAGATATTAGAAACATTGCTATTATAGCTCACGTTGACCACGGAAAAACTACCCTGGTAGACAAGATGATGCTGGCTGGACATTTGTTCCGTGACGACAAGACCAACGGTGAGCTGGTGCTGGATAACAATGATTTGGAGCGTGAGCGTGGTATAACCATCCTCTCCAAGAACGTCTCCATTAATTATAAAGGTGTAAAGATTAACATCATCGATACTCCGGGGCACTCCGACTTCGGTGGAGAGGTGGAGCGTGTACTAAACATGGCCGATGGATGTCTGCTCCTGGTTGACGCCTTCGAGGGCCCTATGCCACAGACTCGTTTCGTGCTGCAGAAAGCCCTTCAGATAGGACTGAAACCTATCGTAGTGGTGAATAAAGTGGACAAGCCTAACTGCCGTCCTGAAGAGGTCTATGAAATGGTCTTCGACCTGATGTTTGCCCTGGATGCTACCGAGGAACAGCTGGATTTCCCAGTCATCTACGGTTCTGCCAAGAACAACTGGATGGCTCAGGACTGGAAGACTCCTTCAGATAATATCTATCCCCTTCTGGATGCTATCATAGAGCATATCCCTGCTCCTACCCATCTGGAAGGTACCCCCCAGATGCTCATCACATCGCTGGACTATTCTAACTATACCGGACGTATAGCTGTGGGACGTGTTCACCGGGGCACTATTAAAGAAGGTATGAACATCACTCTGGCACATCGTGATGGAAGCATGGACAAAATGAAAGTGAAGGAACTGTACACTTTCGAAGGTCTGGGACGCCAGCGCACACAGGAGGTTTCTTCGGGTGATATCTGTGCCATCATGGGTCTGGACAAGTTCGAGATTGGCGATACCATCTGCGATTTTGAGAACCCAGAGCCTCTGCCTCCTATCGCTATAGATGAGCCTACCATGAGCATGACATTCTCTATCAATGATTCTCCTTTCTTCGGTCGTGAGGGTAAGTTCGTTACCAGTCGTCACATCCAGGAGCGTCTGGAGAGAGAACTGGACAAGAATCTGGCATTGCGTGTGGCAAAGGGCGACCAGGACAGCCACTGGGTGGTTTCCGGACGTGGTGTGCTGCACCTTTCCGTACTGATAGAAACCATGCGTCGTGAGGGTTATGAGCTACAGGTAGGTCAGCCACAGGTTATCTTTAAGACCATCGATGGTGTGCGATGCGAACCTATCGAGGAACTAACCATCAGTGTTCCTGAGGAATACAGCAGCAAGATGATAGATATGGTAACCCGTAGGAAGGGCGAACTGACTTCCATGGAAACCACCGGTGACCGTGTGAACATTGAGTTCAACATCCCTTCCCGTGGCATCATCGGCCTGCGTACCAATGTGCTGACAGCATCGGCTGGTGAGGCTATCATGGCACATCGCTATAAAGAATATCAGCCTTATAAAGGCCCTATCGACCGACGTACAAACGGCTCCATGATTGCACTGGAAGGTGGTACCGCATTTGCCTATGCCATCGACCACCTGCAAGACCGTGGTAAGTTTTTCATCTATCCTCAGGATGAGGTTTATGCAGGACAGGTGGTAGGTGAGCACGTGCATGAGAACGACTTGGTAGTCAATGTGACCAAGAGCAAGCAGCTAACCAACATGCGTGCTAGTGGTTCCGACGATAAGGCAAGAATCATTCCTCCTGTAATCTTCTCTCTGGAAGAAGCTTTGGAATACATCAAGGAGGATGAGCTGGTGGAAGTAACCCCAAAGAGCATGCGTATGCGTAAGATTATCTTGGATCATCTGGAGCGTAAACGTGCTAATCGTGAATAATACAAGGCAGGAGGATTTCAAAAATCCTCCTGTTTTCGTTTTTATAGGTGAAATTTGGAGAATAGCTAAACTTTCACTATTTTTGAACACACGTTTGAAAAAACCTAAATGTAAAGATATGAAAACACGATTAATTCTGTTCTTCTGTTTCCTATTGTGCATGACTGGTGTCATGGCAAAGGACATCGTCCTCAGTTCTCCTGACGGACAACTGAAAGCTACCATCAAAACGGATGGAAAAATCACTTACGACGTAGTTTACCATGGCGTTCAGGCTATAGCCCCATCAGAGATAGCCATGACACTGGAAGATGGCAGAGTCTTGGGTCAGAACCCGAAAGTAATCAAGCAAATCCGTACCAGTGCAGACGAAACCATCGATGCAGTGGCATACCGTAAGAGCCAAGTGCGGAATCATTATAACCAACTCACCCTCCGCTTCAAAGGGGGCTACAGTGTGGACTTCCGTGCTTATGACAATGGTTTTGCCTACCGCTTTAATCTGGCATTGGGAAAAGGTGAAGTAACCGTGAAAAACGAGACTGCCCAGTTCAATTTCAATGAAGATTATCCAGCTTACTACGCTTTCACCAATGGAAGCGGCACCGTGGAGCAGCAGTTCTGTAACTCTTTTGAGAACCAGTATAATCATACCACCCTCACAGAGATGACCAAGGATTCCATCATGTTCCTTCCAGTCATGGTAGAACTTCCGAAAAACATAAAAGCAGTCATCACAGAGGTGAACCAGTTCTCTTACCCTGGCATGTTCGTGGAGAACTTCAAGCATGAGAAGAGCCTTAAAGGTATCTTCGCTCCAGTACCTAAAACCATGGAGCAAGGTGGTCACAACATGCTTCAGATGATAGTAAAGGACCGTCACGATTACATCGCTAAAATAAAGGCTACTCGCACCATGCCTTGGCGTGCCATTGCCCTTTCCACTCAAGATAAGGACATGACAGACAATGACATCGTCTTCTGTCTGGCAGATGAATGTAAACTAGCAGACACCTCTTGGATTAAACCAGGAAAGGTGGCTTGGGACTGGTGGAACGACTGGAACATAGAAGGTGTGGATTTCCGTGCTGGCATAAACAATGAAACCTATGAGTACTACATCGATTTTGCCTCTAAGTTCGGCATCGAATACGTCATCCTGGATGAAGGATGGGCTGTGAATCTGAAAGCCGATATGATGCAGGTAGTTCCTGAGATAGACCTGAAACGTATCATTGAATACGGAAAGAAGAAAAACGTGGGAATTATCCTCTGGGGTGGTTACAAAGCCATGGACAAAGATATGGAAGGACTTTGCAAGCACTACAGTGAAATGGGTGTCAAGGGCTTCAAAGTGGACTTCATGGACCGCGATGACCAGATTGTCATGGACTTCTACAACAGAATGGCTGAGACTGCTGCAAAGTATAAACTGATGGTAGATTTCCATGGAGCATTCAAACCAAGTGGTCTGAACAGAACCTGGCCAAATGTCATCAATTATGAAGGTGTATATGGACTGGAACAGATGAAGTGGAACGGAAACTGTGATCAGGTTACTTATGACGTAACTCTTCCATTCATCCGCTTAGTGGCAGGTCCTATGGATTACACACAAGGTGCAATGCACAATGGTAGTAAGTATAATTTCCGTTCCATCAACAGCGAACCGATGAGTCAGGGTACCCGATGCCGTCAGCTGGCAGAGTACATCGTCTTTGAAAGTCCTCTGAACATGCTTTGTGATGCACCTACCAACTATGAGAAGGAACCTGTCTACACCCGATTCCTGGCTTCCATCCCTACCACATGGGAGGAAACAAAAACACTGGATGGTGAAGTAGCTAAATACATCATTACTGCCCGTCGTAGTGGAAAAGACTGGTACATAGCTGGTATGACCAACTGGGATGCTCGTACCGTGAATGTGGATTTGAGTTTCTTGGGAGACTTGAATGGCTACAACTTTGAATACTTCATTGATGGTGTAAATGCAGACCGCAGAGGAACCGACTATAAACATGTCTTTGATAAACCTGCTGCACAAATTCTCATGCAGCCTGGAGGTGGATTCCTCATTAAAGCTACAAAGAAATAACAAAAAAAGGGGAGGCAAGAAAGCCTCCCTTTTTTATATCTTAGTCATATTAATGGTTTTCATCACATTTAAGGAAATATCCAAGAACAAACTCATCTTCTCAAAATTTTTCTCCTCAAAAATTTCAATGAAATCTTCAAATTCATGCACCATACGATGCTTGTACAAATTCAAGGAGTATGTTCGGGTTACCCCATCCACACATATTTTTACCTCACGCATCTCATTGGGTGCACCCACTACCTGAAGCCATCCTTTCTCTCCCTGGATTGTGCAGAATGAAGGACCAGCACTGTCTTTAGCACCAGTGCAGATAGCCACAAAAGTAGGATATCGCATAACCAGAACTCCCGATGTATCTACTCCATTATACCCTTTGTTCGGGTAGTATTGGGCACCCACAGGCATGCCGAAAAGACCTACCGCAAAATTCACGTTGTAGATATTGATATCCAGTAGGGCACCACCATCCAGACGGGGGTCAAAAACAGGAGCTACATCATGCTGTAGATAACGATCGTACCTGCTGGAATACTGTGAGTAGTTGCATTCCACAATATGAACCTTTCCCAGTTCTGTAAGCAGTTCACCCACCTTTTTCATATTGGGCATATGAAGGAAACTCACTGCCTCAAACAGATACAAATGATAGCGAAGTGCCAGTTGCACCAGGTCTTGAGTCTCCTGCATGGTGGGACACATGGGTTTCTCCACTATAACATTGTGCCCTGCCTCTAATGCCATGCGGGCATATTCATAATGCACACTATTGGTATTAGCCACATAGACAAAATCGATGTTCTGCTGGTTCATCATCTCATCGTAGATGGTAAACACTTGAGGTATGTTGAACTCCTCTGCTAGCTTTCTAGCTTTTTCCACCGTGCGAAAGCGAGAATAGACAGAAACTACTTCTATCTGCCCCTTGAAATGTTCACCGAACATCTCCAATGCTTCACGGGCTATTTTTCCTGTACCTACTAATCCTATTCTTATCATAAAGTAAAGGTATAAGTTTTCCCTTTTACAGTTTTTTGTTTGGTTATTATCTGATTCTTGTAGCGAATTTCCAATGGCTCACCAGCATTGGATTTCACCACGCACTTGCTAAGTTCACCATTCTTCCACTCCAGATCTACTTCAAATCCACCTTTTGCACACAAGCCCCGTACACTTCCGTCTTTCCATGCATCAGGCAAAGCTGGAAGCAGGTGCAAGAAACCCATGTGACTCTGCAGGAACATCTCCGTAATACCTGCTGTACCTCCAAAATTTCCATCTATCTGGAAAGGTGGATGGGTATCCCATAAATTATCTAATGTTCCATTTTTTAGGAGATTCCCATAAAGTGTGTAGGCATGGTTCCCATCATGTAACCGGGCCCACTGATTCAGTTTCCATCCCATACTCCAGCCCGTAGCACCATCGCCTCGATGTTCCAAAACTACACGGGCAGCCTTCGTCAATTCTGGTGTGGTAATCGGTGACAAAGTATGTCCTGGGTGCAAACCGAACAAATGGTTCACATGACGATGATGATCTTCTGGATCATCTATATCTTTGCTCCACTCCATCAGCTGTCCATAACGCCCTATCTGGTAAGGTGCCAAATGAGCCAACACATCTTCCCACTCCTTACGAAACTTAAGGTCCACTCCCAGCACCTTGCTGGCATCGATGGCATCCAGCAGAATCTCACGGATTACTGCATGAGAGAAGGCACAACCCTGGTCTACCGGTCCATGCTCTGGGGAGGTAGATGGTGCTGCAGTATACACCCCATCCGGACGTTTCCAGAGGTAATCCTCTGCAAAGAGAGCCGCACCTTTTATCAAATCATATCCAGTGCGTTTCAACCATTCCTTATCCTGTGTGTATTGGTAATACTCCCATAGATGGGTGGCTAGCCAAGGGCCTGCCACGGGACTGAAATTCCAGCTCATGTCCTCACTGGTTAGAGGGGAGGTAAATCCGAAGGGATTAGAGGAAATACTTGTAGTCCAACCTCGTGCTCCGAAATAACTTTTTGCCGTAACTTCACCGGGTTTCACCTGTGTCATGATAAAATCTACCAAAGGCTTCATGCACTCGGCCAAATTAGTGTTCATTGCCGGCCAGTAGTTCATCTGGATATTGATGTTGTTATGGTAGTCCATATGCCAAGGTCCATCGGTGCTGTTGTGCCATACACCCTGAAGGTTGGCAGGCAGGGAACCCTCACGACTGCTGGCTATGAGCAGGTAACGACCGTATTGGTAATAAAGTTCCTCCAGCTGGAAGTCTGATGCCCCTTTCCGGTAAGCTTCCAGACGCTTTGCAGTAGGAAGAGGACTGACTTTGCTTCCTGGGTTCAGATGTAATTGCACCCGGTTAAACAACTTGGAATAATCTGCATAATGGGCATCGAACAGTTGCTTATAGCTCTTTTGCTTGGCACTGTTGATGAAACCTTCTGTCACCTTTTGAGGATTCTCCCCCACATAAGTAAGTGGGTCGGAAAAATCTGGGTCGAAATTCATCCGGTAATCGGTGGCTGCAGAGATAAGGAACATCACCTCATCAGCATTTTCCACTTTTATCTTGTCGCCTTCTACCTTCAATGCCCCACCTCTATTTATGGCTTGTACCCGGACTGAATACTGCATCTTATTATTGTTCAGCCTCCCATACCATTCCAGTCCGTTTCCATCCTTGGAGAATGAACCCGATGCCACGGGGTTAGGACAATAGCTGAGAACCAAGTTCTGTTTCCCTGGCTGATCTGCCACGTACCGCACTACCATCACCCGGTCTGGATAAGATACAAAATACTGACGAAGGTAGCTTACTTCATCTTTCTTATATTGAACCACTGCCAAGGCGGAATCTAGACTCAGGGCCCTGCAGTAATCCTTCAGCCCCACCTTGCTGTGCCCCGTTTCTATGTAAAACTCACCACCGGTGGTAAAATTACCGAATCGATGAGGATTCTCATCCGAGGGTTCATAAGAAGCCAAGCCGTTGAAATTCTTCTTGGTCAGTTCCTCTGCTTTCTTATCGTCACCGTCCAGGAAAGCCTGTCGGATTTCCTTCAGGACACTGGAAGAGTTTTTATTCACATTCCAGTAGGCAGCAGCCCCTGAAGAGGTATTGGGACCACCATTCCAAAGACTTTTCTCGTTGAAAGTGATTCGCTCAGCTTCCACGGAACCTAGGATGTTGGCACCCATATAGCCATTACCTATAGGGAGCGACTGGGATTCCCATTCCACATCCTTTTTCAGGTTAGTATTCCAAACCTGCATGCCCTGCAAGGTTGTCGGCTGGTCAAACCAGATGGTAAGCCCTTGGGGACTGTTTTGTGCCCTCAAGGAACTGGTACCCAACAGTAGTAAAAGGGTAAAGATTTTCTTTTTCATTTTGCTTAAGAAACTTGTGCCACAAAGATAACAAAATCTTTAGTGCAACCGAAATTTTTCATTATCTTTGTCAGCACAGTGACTTTAAACCTTATACTAATATGATGAAAAAGTATCCTAAAATTGGCATTCGCCCCACCATCGACGGTCGTCAAGGTGGTGTTCGGGAAAGTTTGGAAGAAAAAACCATGAACTTGGCTAAAGCTGTAGCCAACCTTATTTCTTCCCATTTGAAGAATGGAGATGGTTCTCCTGTAGAATGTGTCATTGCCGACAGCACCATCGGCCGTGTGGCAGAGACTGCTGCTTGTGCCGAGAAATTTGAACGTGAAGGTGTGGGGGCTACCATCACCGTCACTTCCTGCTGGTGCTATGGCTCTGAAACCATGGATATGAATCCGTATTACCCTAAAGCAGTCTGGGGATTCAATGGAACAGAACGTCCGGGAGCCGTGTATCTGGCTGCCGTATTGGCTGCTCACGCACAAAAGGGATTGCCTGCCTATGGAATCTACGGACATGATGTGCAGGACCTAGACGATAATACCATCCCTGAGGATGTGGCAGAAAAGATCCTTCGCTGGGCACGTGCAGCACAGGCTGTGGCTACCATGCGGGGCATGAGCTACCTCAGCTTCGGTTCTGTGGCTATGGGTATTGCCGGTTCCATCGTAAACCCTGATTTCTTCCAAGAATACCTGGGTATGCGCAACGAGCAGGTAGATGAAACGGAAATCCTTCGTCGTATGGATGAAGGTATCTACGACCATGAGGAATATGAAAAAGCCATGGCGTGGGTAGAAAAATACTGCAAGGTAAATGAAGGATGGGACAAGAACCGTCCTGAAAAGCAGAAAACTCGTGAGCAGAAGGATCAGGATTGGGAATTCGTGGTGAAGATGTACCTCATCATGAGAGACCTGATGCACGGAAATCCTAAACTACGGGAGATGGGATTCAAGGAAGAAGCTCTGGGGCATAATGCCATTGCTGGAGGATTCCAAGGACAGCGTCAGTGGACCGACTGGAAACCGAATGGCGATTTCTGCGAGGCATTGCTGAATACCCAGTTCGACTGGAACGGAAAGCGTGAGGCTATCATCGTGGCTACAGAGAATGATTCCTTAAACGGTGTAGCAATGCTATTGGGCCACTTGCTGACCAACCGTGCCCAAATTTTCTCCGACGTACGTACGTACTGGAGCCCTGAGGCTGTGAAACGTGTTACTGGTAAGGAACTTACCGGTGCTGCAGCTAATGGTATTATCCACCTGATTAACTCCGGTGCTACTACCTTGGATGGTAATGGTTATGCTACCGATGCTGAAGGAAACCCTACTATGAAGGAATGGTGGAACCTGACCGATGCAGATGAAGAGGCTATCCTGAAACATACAAACTGGCTCCCTGCCGACCGCGACTATTTCCGTGGAGGTGGTTTCTCCAGCAACTTCCTCACCCGGGGTGGTATGCCTGTCACCATGATGCGTATGAACCTGGTGAAGGGACTGGGCCCTGTTCTCCAGTTGGCAGAAGGATGGACCGTAGACATCGACCCAGAAATCCATGAAATCCTAGATAAGCGTACAGACCCTACATGGCCTACTACCTGGTTCGTTCCTCGTCTGGACCCTAACAAGGATGCCTTCAAGGATGTATATAGTGTCATGAACAACTGGGGTGCCAACCATGGTGCCATCACCTACGGCCACATCGGTAAAGACCTTATCACCCTGGCTAGTATGCTTCGCATCCCTGTATGCATGCACAATGTAGCCGATAAGGACATCTTCCGTCCTGCTGCATGGAACGCATTTGGTATGGACAAGGAAGGTGCAGACTATCGTGCTTGTGCCAACTTCGGTCCTATATACAAGTAACCCATGGAAAAAGAAAAACTTTCTATACTGAAAAAGGATGGGGTCAGCTACCTGCTGCCCTTCATCCTTGTTACCAGTTGCTTCGCCCTCTGGGGATTTGCCAATGATATCACAAACCCCATGGTCAAGGCTTTCTCCAAAATCTTCCGCATGAGTGTAACCGACGGTACACTGGTGCAGGTGGCATTTTACGGTGGTTATTTCTGTATGGCATTCCCTGCTGCCATGTTCATCCGCAAATACTCTTATAAAAAAGGTATTATGATGGGACTGGCACTCTATGCCATCGGAGCTTTCCTGTTCTTCCCTGCGAAGATGTCGGGAAGCTACTATCCGTTCCTCATTGCCTATTTTATCCTGACGTGCGGACTGTCTTTCCTGGAGACCAGCTCTAACCCGTACATCCTTTCCATGGGTTCTGAAGAAACGGCTACCCGAAGGTTGAACCTGGCACAAAGTTTCAACCCCATCGGTTCCCTTTGTGGTATGTACGTGGCCATGAACTTCATCCAGAACCGGTTGAATCCACTTAGTTCCGATGAACGTGCCCTTCTCCCAGAGGACGAATTTCAGGCACTGAAGGATGCCGACCTAGGTATCCTCATCAGTCCTTACCTGGCCATCGGTATCGTCATCCTCATCGTACTCTTCTTGTTCTTCATCACGAAGATGCCACACAACGGCGATGAGAATACCAGCATCGACTTCATCCCTACTATCCGCCGAATCTTCAAACGGAAGCATTACCGGGAGGGTGTCATTGCCCAGTTCTTCTACGTGGGAGCACAGATCATGTGCTGGACGTTCATCATCCAGTACGGTACTCGCTACTTCATGAGTACGGGTATGGACGAGAAAAGTGCCGAGGTTCTTAGTCAGCAATACAACATTGTAGCTATGATTATCTTCTGCTGCAGTCGTTTCATCTGCACCTGGTTCCTCCGGTTCATCAATGCCGGGCACCTGCTGCGCATTCTCTCCTGCGCTGCCGTGGTCTTCACCTTGGGAGTCATTTTCTTCCAGAATATCCTAGGTATGTATTGCCTGGTGGCTGTCAGTGCCTGCATGAGTCTGATGTTCCCTACCATCTATGGCATTGCCCTGGAGCGTATGGGTGATGATGCCAAGTTTGGAGCTGCCGGGCTTATCATGGCTATCCTGGGTGGGTCTGTCCTCCCTCCGCTGCAAGCAGCTATCATTGATATGGAGGAAGTATTCCACATGCCTGCAGTGAACGTAAGTTTCATCTTGCCACTCATCTGCTTCGTGGTGGTGTTCATCTATGGGCACCGGGTATACAACCGAGTCTTTACGGAATAATCTTTTCCACTTATACAGAAAAGCGGGGCATCCTTGAAGAATGTCCCGCTTTTTTTATTCTTATCCTTAATTATAATACTTGTGAACCAGGTTTTACCGGATGTTCTACGGTAGTTACACTGATGGTTTCATCAAAATTCTCGGCACTCAGAATCATGCCCTCGCTTACCAAACCGTTCTTGAACTGACGGGATGCCAAGTTGGCTATAAACAGTACCTGCTTACCCACCAGCTGCTCTGGCTCGTAGAACTGACTGATGCCACTGACTATGGTCCGCTGATTCAGTCCGTCGTCAATGCGGAACTTCAGCAGTTTCTTCATCTTAGGCACTCGCTCGCACTCCAGCACGGTACCTACCCGGATATCCAGTTTCTGGAAGTCCTCGTAGGTAATGGTCTCCTTGATGTCCTTTGCCCGGTAGTTCTGCTCTTGGTTCGCTTTCTTGATAGCCTCCAGCTTGTCCAGCTGCACCTGAATCACGTCGTCTTCTATCTTGGTGAAGAGCAGGGATGGTTTAGCCAACTTCTTTCCAGCTGGCAGCAGGTCGGTGCTTCCCAGGCTTTCCCAGGAGAACTCATCCATGCAGATCATCTCACGCAGACGCTGGCTGCTAAATGGCAGGAATGGCTCGAAGGCTATTGCCAGGTTGGCAGTGAGCTGCAAAGAGATGTAAATGATGGTCTTCACCCTTTCTGGGTCGGTCTTGATAACCTTCCAAGGCTCCATATCGGCAATGTACTTGTTTCCGATACGTGCCAGATTCATGGCTTCCTTCTGGGCATCACGGAACTTGAAGTTCTCCAGGCAATTTTCCACACGGGTCTTCACGTCGGCAAACTCTTCCAAGGTCTGCTTGTCATAATCGGTCAGTTCACCGCAGGTTGGAACTACACCCTCATAATACTTTTGGGTGAGCTGAAGGGCACGGTTCACAAAGTTTCCATAGATAGCCACCAGCTCATTGTTGGTACAATCCTGATAGTTTTTCCAGGTAAAGTTGTTGTCCTTCGTTTCCGGTGCATTGGCGGTCAGGGTATAGCGCAGTTCATCCTGGCGGTTAGGGAGTTCCTCCAGATACTCGTTGAGCCATACGGCCCAGTTGCGGCTGGTAGAAATCTTGCCATCCTCCAGGTTCAGGAACTCGTTGCTAGGTACATTATCGGGCAGGATGTAGTCGCCGTGTGCCTTCAGCATGGTAGGGAACACGATGCAGTGGAACACGATGTTGTCCTTACCGATGAAGTGCACCAGACGGGTCTCTGGGTCCTTCCACCAAGTTTCCCACTTGCCCAGCTCCGGTTTGCTGTCGCACAGTTCCTTGGTATTAGAGATATAGCCGATGGGGGCATCGAACCACACGTAGAGTACTTTTCCCTCGGCACCCTCTACCGGCACAGGGATACCCCAGTCCAGGTCTCGGGTCACGGCACGAGGCTTCAATCCACCGTCCAGCCAGCTCTTGCACTGACCGTACACGTTCGGTCTCCACTCCTTATGCTCCTGCAGTATCCACTGCTCCAGCCAGTTCTGGTAGCGGTCCAGAGGCAGGTACCAGTGAGTGGTCTGCTTCTTCACCAGCGGATTGCCGTTGATGGCATTGTACGGGTTAATCAGTTCCTCTGGGGAAAGGGTAGCACCGCACTTCTCGCACTGGTCACCGTAGGCATCGGCTGCATGGCAGCGTGGGCACTCGCCCCTGATGTTACGGTCGGTCAGGAACTCGTGGGTCTCTTCATCGTAGAACTGCTCCGTGGTCTGCTGAATCAGCTTGTCCTCATCGTAAAGCTTCCTGAAGAAGTCGGATGCCAGTTTATGGTGAACATCACTAGTGGTACGGGAGTAGATATCGAAAGAGATACCGAATTTCTCGAATGAATCCTTAATCAGGTAATGATAGCGGTCCACCACCTGCTGAACGGTGATGCCCTCCTTGCGTGCCCGGATGGTCACGGGTACACCGTGCTCATCGGAACCTCCGATGAAGAGTACGTCTCTCTTCTTCAGACGTAGGTATCGCACATAAATATCTGCAGGAACGTACACTCCTGCCAGGTGGCCTATGTGCACAGGGCCGTTGGCATAAGGCAGGGCTGCAGTTACCGTGGTGCGCTTGAATTTCTTTTCCATTTTCGTTCTGTTTTTCAAATTGGTGCAAAATTAACTAAAAAATCCTTTTTTTGCACAACTACCGAAGAAAATTTGGTAGTTCCAGCAAATTACCATAATTTTGGAAACCAAACTTATAACTTAATACTATCCTTAATCACATCACATTAACATGAGAAAATTGATTCTTTCTACAGCCTTACTGTTGGCTTGTACAGGTACAACTATGGCTCAAAACCCTTTCCTGCAGCGCCGCTATGGCACACCGTATGAGATTCCTCCTTTTGAAAAAATCACCATGGAGCACTTCCGTGAGGGTATGATCAAGGGTATGGAGGAGCAAAAAACGGAAATCCAGGCTATCATCGATAATCCCGATGAACCTAATTTCGAGAATGTCATTGCGGCACTGGACCAGTGCGGTGAAACGCTCTCCAAGGCAAGGGGGGTGTATAGCACCTTGAACAGTTCCAACTCTAACGACGAGTTCCGGGCCCTGGCCAGGGAGATGTCTCCGTTGTCCTCTGCCCACAGCGATTTTATCAACATGAACCCGCAACTCTTCGGGAAGGTGAAGTATGTCTATGACAACCAGAACAAATGGAACCTGAATAAGGAGCAGAAAAAACTGCTGGAAACTACGTACAAGCGTTTCGTGAACAGCGGTGCCCTGCTCAGCGAGGAGGACAAGGCTAAAATGAAGGACATCAACCAGGAACTGAGCAAGCTGTCCCTGCAGTTCTCCCAGAACCTGATGCATGATACGAATAATACGTACGTCATCGTGGACTCCAAAAAGGAACTTCCGGGTCTGCCGGAGGCTAATGTGGAGCAGGCTGCTACCCTAGCCGCCAAAATCGGTCAGCCGGGGAAATACGCCTTCAACATGCAGCGCATCAGCTGTAACCCGGTGCTGCAGTATTGCTCCAACCGGGAGCTGCGCAGAAAGGTGTACGATATGTACAACAACCGTTGCAACCACAATGATGAGTACGACAACAAGGAAATTTCCAAACGTATCGTGGAGCTTCGTCTGGAGCGTGCCAAACTGCTGGGTAAGAAGAACTTTGCCGAAATACAGCTGGAGTCTCGCATGGCAGAGAACGGCGATAATGTGTACGACCTCCTGAACCAAATCTGGGACCCTGCCGTGGAAAAAGCAAAAGAGGAAATTGCCGACATCAAGGTGGAGATGCGGAAAGATGGCATCAAGGGTGAACCCCAGCGCTGGGACTATATGTACTACCTGAACAAGGCAAAGGTGGCTAAGTTCAACTACGACGAGGAAAAAATCTCTGAATACCTGGAAATCAATAATGTGCAGCAGGGTATCTTCTACGTAGCCAACAAGCTCTACGGGCTTACCTTCAAGGAGCGTACCCAGGACTATCCGGTCTATGAACCTACAGCTAAATCCTGGGATGTCATCGATAAGGACGGCAACGTGATTGCCATCTTCTACAGCGACTTCTTTCCTCGTGATGGTAAGGGTGCCGGTGCATGGTGCGGTGGCTTCCGCGGACAGAGCTACGACGGCACACAGCGTGTACAGCCTATCGTGACCAACGTGTGCAACATGTCCCTCCCTTCCGGCGATAAACCTGCCCTGCAGACCCCGGACAACGTGACCACCATGTTCCATGAGTTCGGTCATGCTCTCCACAGCTTCTTCCGGAATGTGCACTACAACGGCACCTCCCGCACGGAACAGGACTTCGTGGAGCTGCCTTCACAAATCAACGAGCACTGGGCTTTCGAACCAGAGGTGCTGAAGGTCTATGCCAAGCACTACAAGACCGGTGAAATCATCCCTCAGGAGCTGGTAGATAAGATTGATGCCGTGGGCAAGTACGGACAGGGCTTCGCTACCGTGGAACTCCTAGCTGCCTCCCTGGTGGATATGGACCTGCACTCCCTCACCAGTGTACCTAAGAACATGAACGTCATGGACTTCCAGGATAAGGTGATGAAGGCACGTGGCCTCCCACAGCAGATTCTGCCTCGCTATAGCGTGACCAACTTCTCCCACTCCATGGGTGGAGGCTATGCAGCTGGATACTACAGCTACATCTGGTCCGAGGTGCTGGACTGCGATGCCTTCCAGGCTTTCAAGGAAACCGGAGATATCTTCAACCAGGAAGTGGCTCAGAAGTTCAAGGAGGCTTGTCTGGTACCGGGTAGCATCAGCAGCGGAATGGAGATGTATAAGGCCTTCCGTGGACGGGAACCTAAAATCGATGGTCTGCTGGAAAACCGTGGTCTGAAACCGAAAACACCTACGGTTAAGAACACCGACGTAGAAAAAAGAAAATAAATAACCTGAGGGCTGCTCCTGAAAAGGCAGCCCTCTCAAAATACCCTACCCATGAATACCTCTAAACCTCATTACCTCATCCTAGACGGACTCCGGGGTGTAGCAGCCTTGGTAGTGCTCTTCTACCATATCTTCGAGGCTATTGCTTTTGCACCCATCAACAGTACCACACCGGAGCAGAACCTGTACCACGGGTTCATTGCGGTGGACTTCTTCTTCATCCTTTCCGGGTTTGTGATGGGGTATGCCTACGACGACCGTTGGAACCGGATGAGTCTGGGTAATTTCATCAAACGGCGCCTTATCCGTCTGCACCCGATGGTAGTGCTGGGGGTAGTGGTAGGTCTTATCTGCTTTGCCGTTCAAGGCTTCCAGCAGTGGGATGGTACCCGTGTGGCACTCGAAGCCCTCATGATCTGCACCCTGCTGCAGCTCTTCTGCCTTCCCACCCCCACCGCATGGGACGTGCGGGGAAATACCGAAGCCTTCCCTTTGAACGGTCCCACCTGGAGCCTTTTCGTGGAATACATCGGCAGCCTTTGCTACGGTCTTTTCCTGCACCAGTTCTCTACCCGGGCACTGAAGGTGTGGGTAGCCACGGCAGCCCTCCTGCTCCTGGGGTACAGCCTCTACATGAATGAAAACACCATCGGCTATGGGTGGTCGTCCCAACCCGTGAACCTGCTGGGCGGCCTGCTCCGGGTAAGTCTGGGTTACCCCATGGGACTCCTGCTGGCCCGCCTCTTCCGAAGCCGCCAGTCCACCCCTCGAAGCTACATGTTCCCCGTGTGCTCGGCTGTTCTGGTGCTGCTGTTCCTGGTTCCCGGACTGGGTGCTGCCAGCATCTACTACCAGCTCTTCTGCCTCTGCGTGGCCTTCCCGTTCCTTGTGTGGTTCGGAGCCACCGGGAAGGTAGAAGAACGGCAGAAGCCCCTTTTAAACTACCTGGGCAGGCTGAGTTACCCGCTCTATGCCGTGCATTACCCTCTCATTTACCTCTACATCTACTGGATTAAGCAGGTGAACCCCACCGGAGCGGCAGAATGGATAGCCCCCATCGTGGTCTTCCTGGCAGCCATCGTCCTGGGTACCCTCAGCATGCTGTGGTACGAAGAACCGGTGCGCCGTTGGCTCTCCCGCAAGTTCCTGAAGAACTAAGGCTACCGTGTGGCCCAGTTGCCCCTATCCAGCATTCGGTAAGAGATAGCCTCGGCTATATGACACTCCTCCACCTGCACAGAGCCGTCCAGGTCGGCTATGGTCCTAGCCACCTTTAAGATACGGTCGTAGGCCCGGGCAGAGAGGTCCAGCTTTTCCATGGCCTCCTTCAATAGTTTCAGTCCCTGGGCGGTAGGCTTGCAGCACTGGGCTATCATGCGTGAGGTCATCTGCGCATTGCAGTGCACCAGCGGATACCCTCGGAACCGTTCCTCCTGAATTTTCCGGGCAAAGACCACCCGTTGCCTGATGGCAGCACTGGGCTCTCCCTTCGGGGCACAGGACAGTTCCTCGAAGCTCACCGGAAGAATCTCCACCTGCAGGTCTATCCGGTCCAGCATGGGTCCCGAAATGCGGTTCAGGTACTTCTGCACCTGCGTAGGGGTACACACACACTCCCGGGTGGGATGGTTGTAGTACCCACACGGACAAGGGTTCATGCTAGCCATGAGCATCACGCTGCAGGGATACTCCACCGTGTACCGGGAACGGGAGATGGTGATGCGCCTGTCCTCCAGCGGCTGACGCAGTACCTCCAGCGAGCTGCGGGAAAATTCAGCGAATTCATCAGCATAGAGCACCCCATTGTGGGCCAGGGACACCTCCCCGGGCTGGGCATGCATGCCTCCACCCACCAGGGCCACCGACGAGATAGAATGGTGGGGCGACCGGAACGGCCTTTTCGTGATGAGGGACACCCCCTCGCCCACCAGCCCGGCCACCGAGTGCACCTGCGTGGTTTCCAGACTCTCCTCCAAGGACAGCGGAGGAAGGATTCCCGGAAGGCACTTGGCCATCATGGATTTACCACTGCCCGGCGGTCCCACCAGAATGATGTTGTGCCCCCCGGCAGCAGCCACCTCCAGTGCCCGCTTCACATTCTCCTGCCCCTTCACGTCACTGAAGTCGTAGTCCACCTCCTCGTTCGTGCCGAAGAACTCCTGCCGGGCATCCACCTGCGTCAGGGGGATGGCATCCTCCCCGTTGAAGAAGTCGATGACCTGCTGCAGGTTCTGTGCTCCGTACACCTTCAGATGGTCCACCACGGCAGCTTCCCGGGCATTCTGCTCCGGCAGGATGATACCCTCGAACCCCTCCCGTTGTGCCTGGATGGCCATGGAGAGTGCCCCCTTCACCGGCTGCAGGGTGCCGTCCAACCCCAGCTCGCCCACTATCAGATAGTGGGGAAAGCGGTCCACCTTCACCATATCCGACGCCCCCATGATACCCAGGGCCAAGGGCAGGTCGTAGGCCGCCCCCTCCTTCCGCACGTCGGCAGGGGCCATGTTCACTATGATTTGACTGGAAGGGAAATGATACCCATTGTAGCTCATGGCAGCTACTATCCGCTCATGGCTCTCCTTCACGGCAGCATCGGCCAGCCCCACCAGGAAAAACTTGATTCCCCGTGCCGTGTTTACCTCAATGGTTATCGTGGTTGACTTGATCCCTATGACTTGAGCGCCATAGACTTTGACCAAACTGTACAAATTGAAAAAAGTTAGAAAAGATTTCCGGGTACAAATTTAAAAAGGTTTTTCCTAAAATACAATTATTTTCCGTAACTTCGCACCAAACCTCAAAAACATACAGTGATGAAAAGACTTTTCTCGTTCCTACTGGGCTCCGTGGCGCTCTGCGGAAGCCTCCTGGCACAGGACATGATTCCGGTGCAGATTCTTACCGTGGACCAACTGCCGCAGGCTGAAAAGTTCCTGCCGGACCCTCCAGCACAGACCGACCCGCTCTTCTTCAACGACCTGGTGCAGTTCCAGAAAGGAAAGGAACTGCGTAATACCCCCCGTGGGGCACAGGCTGTGGAAGATGCCTCCACCCGGGTGGAACACTACCTGAAGCGTTTCGGGCAGGTGATGGGACGTGAGATGACCCCGGAGGAATACCCCCACATGGCCTCCTACGTCCTCAGCGTGTACACCGCTGCCCGCCAGAGCATCTCTTCCACCAAGAAGCACTACAAGCGTCTGCGTCCGTACCTCCTCTTTAAGGAGCACACCAGCATTCCGGAGTGGGAGGAAGAGAACGACATGTCCTCTTATCCTTCCGGGCACACCGTACGCGGATGGGCTGTGGCCCTGGCCCTGGTGAGCATCGACCCCGAGCACCAGAACGAAATCCTGAAGACAGGGTATGAGATTGGTCAAAGCCGTGTCATTGCCGGGTACCATTACCAGAGCGATGTAGATGCTGCCCGTCTGGCCGGCAGTGCTGCCTTTGCCCGCCTCAGCTCGGAGCCCGTCTTCCAGGACCTGTTCCGGAAGGCGAAGGCCGAGTTCGATGCCAAGAAATAAAAAAAAGAGCGCTCCGATGAGCGCCCTTTTTTTATAAGAAATTATTT
Organism: Bacteroidales bacterium UBA4293; assembly: GCA_002395835.1. Lineage (GTDB taxonomy): Bacteria > Bacteroidota > Bacteroidia > Bacteroidales > Bacteroidaceae > Minthousia. The sequence goes on from DGVD01000015.1 coordinate 176,523, forward strand.
GAAAAGTCTTGGAGCCAGGTTGTAGAGGTCGGCCCTCCAGGTACCCCAGCTGTGACCCTCCTGTGCGTTCTCCTCGTAGAGATACTTCACACCCAGCTTATCCAGCACCGCACGGGTGTTCTCGCAGTTCTTGAAGGCTATGTCCGTAGGACCACCCTGAGTGAACACCAGCACCTTGAAGCTCTTGTTCATCTTTGCCACGTTTTCAGGCACTTTCAGGCGCTCAGCCTCCTTCTGTGGGTCTACACCCGGTTTAAAGCTGCTGCTCAGCACCCACACGTAAGAGAACATGTCTATGTTCTGGAAAGCAGTCTCCATGGTTTCCATACCACCCATGGAAAGACCAGCTATAGCCCGGTGGTTCTTGTCGGTCAAGACACGGTAGTTGGCCTCCACGAAAGGAATGATGTCGGTCACCATATCCTTTGCGAAAGGAGCCACCTCGTCCTGCACGTTCGGACCCACGATGGTACCGTTAGGCATCACCACTATCATCGGTTTAATCTTGCCATCGGCCAGCAGGTTGTCCAGGATGGTCCCTGCAGCACCGGCGTTTGGCCAACTGGTATCGGTATCGCCACCTCCGTGAATCAGGTAGAGCACGGGCAGTTTATCCTTGCCCTTCTCGTAGCCTGCAGGAGTCCATACACGCATGGTACGGGTTTCACCTATGGTGCGTGATTCATACGTACGCACAGCCATAGCGCCATGAGGAATATCCTTGCGGTAAGCAAAGAACTCGTCGCCCTTTGGAGTCACTGTAGCCACGGCAGTCAGCTCGGTAGTAGCGGGAGCCTTCGGGTCATAGACCTGCACCCCATCCACCACGAAGTGGTAGCGGTACACACCCGGTTTCACGTTAGGCACTTCGAAGGACCATACCCCGTTTTCCTCCTTTGGAGTGACCTGGGTTCCCCAAGGCACTGCGTCGCCCGTGAGGGACACGGTTCTGGCCTTTGGAGCATAGATACTGTACACCACGTTTCCGTTCTTCAGCACCCGTACGGACTGCAGTGTATCGTTCGGAGTGGGCGTGCGTCGCCACTGGGCATTAGCGGTGAGGGCTGTCCCCACCAGCAATGCAGCTAAAACTAATTTTTTCATCACCTTATATATTTTTAAACTACTTCCTTACTACCAGGGCACTTACTGGCACCTTCTCTACCGGTTTCAGCACGTTGTTCACGGCATCCAGACGCTGCTTAGCCACCTTGTGTGTAGCGGTAGCCTTCACGTCCTTAGAGCTGGTAGAAACCAGGAACTGATAGTTGCCCTTAGCCAGTTCCCAAGCCGATTTCTTCTCGTTGAACGAAGCCATGGACATGGTGTCCCACTCCAGCTTCAGCACCTGGCTCTCGCCCGGTCTCAGGCTGCGGGTCTTCCCGAAGGCCTTCAGTTCCTTAGAAGGCTTGTCCATGCTGCCCTTTGGAGCTTTCACGTAGACCTGGATCACTTCCTTGCCAGCCACCTTGCCCGTGTTGGTCACCTTCACCTCTACCACACACTTGTTTCCGGTAATACCGCTGTGCAGCAGTTCATAACTGAAGGTAGTATAGCTCAGACCGAAGCCGAAAGGATAAGCCACCGGCTTGTTGAAGGTATCGAAGTAACGGTAACCGATGTAGATACCCTCTTCATAGTTGGTATAGTCCACATCCTTCTTCAGTTCCGGTTCTGCCTGGCGCTGAGCGCGTTCTGCGGCATCCTTGGCATTGCCACCACCGCTGTAGGCACGGCGGAAACTGCTCATATCGAATACATAGTCGGCTGGGAAGTTCGCATCGGCTGCGGCATCGCCATAAGCCACCTGGAACGTCATTGGGAGTCGTCCGCTAGGGTTCACCTTACCGGTGAGCACGTCGGCCATGGAGTTACCAGCCTCGCATCCTGGCTGGAAAGCGCAGAGGATGGCGTCGGCAGTAGCAGAGAGTGGAGCAGTCTCCAGTGGACCGCACACATTCAGGATCACGATGACCTTCTTTCCTGCGGCATGGTAAGCCTTGCTTACAGCCTCGTACATCTGCTTTTCCGCATCGGTCAGGAAGAAGTGCTCGCGTTTACGGTCGGAACCCTCACCGCTGGTACGGCCCAGGGTGATGATAGCCACGTCGTTATTCTTCAAGTTGGCGTTCAGCAGAGAGTCCGATGGCACCAGTTCCCCGGCACGCAGTGGAGCCGTGATGCTGAATCCTGGCACTCCGTCAGGATAGTTCTTCTTGTTCTCGGCAGCGATGTGGCGGGTATAGAGCCCAGCCAGTGTCAGGTCGGCCTGGATGCCGTTGTTCCGCAAACCCTCTATGAGGCTCACGATGTAGTAGCCGTGTCCGGTAGCGCCGAAGCCCATACCTGCAGGCACCATGTCATAGCTGGTGCAGCCGTAGAGGGCAGCGTTCTTCACCCCTTTCAGCGGCAGGGCATCAGCGGTGTTCTTCAGGAGCACCATGCTCTCTGCACCCGTTTCACGCACCACCTTAGAATGTCCTTTCAGGTCGGTCTCGTTCGGGTACTGGTAGCCCTGGAAGGTGTGGCTCTTCAGCACGAACTGCAGCACACGCTTCACGCTGCGGTCCAGCACTTCACGGCTCAGGGTGCCGTCCTTGGCAGCAGCCATCAGGGCCTCACGCTGGCGTGCCTGTCCCGGCTGAATCATATCGTTTCCGGATTGGATGGTGCCCACAGCGTCACGACCGGCGTTCCAGTCGGTCATCACCAGTCCGTCCCATCCCCACTCGTCGCGCAGGATGGTGGTATTCAGTTCATAGTTCTCGCAGGTATATTTCCCTTGCAGACGGTTGTAGCTGGTCATGATGCTCCAGGGGTTACCCAGCTTCACAGCCAGTTCAAAGTTCTTAAGGTAGAGCTCCCTCAGGGCACGCTGGCTCACCCGGGAGTCGTTATTGTTTCGGTTGGTCTCCTGATTGTTCACGGCATAGTGCTTCAGGGTAGTACCAGTGCCCTGGCTCTGCACGCCACGGATATAGGCTGCCGCAATGGTACCAGCCAGGTAAGGGTCCTCGCTGTAGTACTCGGAGTTACGGCCGCACAGGGCGCTTCGCATCAGGTTCACACCCGGTGCCAGCAGCACATCCAGTCCGTAGTCGCGCACCTCGGCACCTATCACCTGTCCCACCTTCTCGGCCAGCTCCAGGTCGAAGGAGGCTGCCACGTTGGTCTCGCTAGGAAGCTCGGTGGTGTTATACTGCTTGCTGTCCCACTCGCGGGTCTGGCTCATGGCCAGTCGGTGCGGTCCGTCGGCCAGGTAAGCCGAAGGTATGCCCAGTCGGGGGATGTCCCGGGAGCGACCGGCAGTACCGGGGAATTTCACTGCAGCGCCGAACGACTGCCCACATCCTATCAGGATGTCTACTTTCTCTTCTACGGTCATGGCATTTATCACCTGGTCCACGTTGTCTGCAGTCAGTTTCACCTGTGCAGCAGCAGGGAGGGTCAGGGCAGCCATAGCCCATACTAAAAAGGTCTTTTTCATTGGTTATTATAGATTGGTTAGTTTAGTCCTCGCAAAGGTAGTAAATATTCCATTAATTCTCAAATGGGGATTCTACTTCTTTTTCTTCGTCTGTTTGGCCCAGCCTTCCTCGGAGAAGTCCGGTTCCTCGCCCTTCAGTTTCCATTCCTTGTATTCCGGGGTGAAGAACTGCATCCAGTCCTCCTTGGTCTTGCGGCCCCGAGGAGCGGTGTAGCCCCGTTCCTCCCGACTAGGTTTCTTCTTCTTGGGTTCCTCCGGCTGTGCAACCTTCCGGTTCTTCTTCAGCTTGGCCTTCTCTTCCTCGGCACGCTTAGCCCGCTCCGTCTTGCGGAAACCACCCTCCTCTGGGGCAACCTTCTTGCGGCCACGGCCACCTTCTGCCGAAGAAGCAGCCTTCCGTCCGCCACGGCTGCGTCCACCTTCCGAAGAAGATGCAGCAGCCCCATCGCCCGTCTCAGCCACCTCGGCACTCACCATACGGCCGTTCACCTTCACGTTGCTCAAGGCATTCAGCACGGTCTGGGCATGCTCGCTCTTCACCTCGAAGAAAGAGAACTTCTGCATCAGGTCGATGCGCCCCACTTCCACACGCCCCTTCACATGACGGTTGATGAGCTCGATAATCTTCGCCGGCACGATGCCGTCCATCCTTCCGGCAGCGATGAACATACGGGTATAGCCAGCCTCAGCCTTCCTAGGGCCCTTGCCGGCACCGCCACGCGTACCCTTTTCCTTCTTTTCCTCCGTAGGCACCACTATCTCCGGCGCGTTAGCGTAGTACTCCGCAAACCGCCCGTACTCCCGGCTCAGCAGCCGGGCTATCAGGTCCTCCTTGGAAAGCCACTCCAGGCGCTTCACCACCCGGTCCATGAACTTCCCTATATGTTCCTCGTTCACCTCCACCCGTTCCAGGTCGTCTATCACCTTGTAGAGCTGCTTCTCGCAGATCATGTCGCCCGTGGGCAGGGTAGCCCGCTGGAAGGTCTTGCCTATGATTTTCTCGATGTGCTTCAGCCGGTACTGCTCCTTCAGGTTCACGATGGCGATGCTCTGCCCCTTCTTCCCGGCACGGCCTGTACGACCGCTGCGGTGGGTGTACACTTCTATATCGTCCGGCAGTCCGTAGTTGATCACATGCGTCAGGTCGTCCACGTCTATCCCTCGGGCAGCCACATCGGTAGCCACCAGCAACTGCGTATTGTGCTGACGGAACTTCTGCATGGTCAGGTCGCGCTGCTGCTGGGACAGCTCCCCGTGCAGCGCATCGGCATTATAGCCGTCGTTGATGAGGTGGTCGGCCACCTCCTGCGTTTCCAGACGGGTACGGCAGAACACTATACCGTAGATACGGGGGTAGTAGTCCACCACCCGCTTCAGGGCCAGGTACTTGTCCTTGGCCTGCACCACATACGCCACATGCTCCACGTTCTGCGCCCCCTCGTTGCGCTTTCCTATCACTATCTCCTTGTGTCCACGCAGGTAGTTCTGCGCTATCTTGCTGATTTCTTGGCTCATGGTGGCAGAGAACATCAGTTTCCGAACGCCCTCGGGCACATGACTGAGGATGTCGTTCAAGTCCTCGGAGAAGCCCATAGACAGCATCTCGTCGGCCTCATCCAGCACCACCCGGATGACCCGGTCCAAGCTCACCGCCCCCCGGCGCAACAGGTCCAGCAGACGGCCCGGAGTAGCCACCACTATCTGGATGTTGTTCCGGCTCAGCGCCTTCATCTGTGTTTCTATGGATGAGCCTCCATACACGGCCAGCACCCTCACCCCCGGCATCTCTGCCGAGTAGTCCGTGAGGTCCTGCGTAATCTGCAGGCAAAGTTCACGGGTAGGACTCAGGATCAGTGCCTGCACTGCCGGCATCTCTGCGTCGGTCAGCTGCAGCAGCGGCAGACCATAGGCCGCCGTCTTACCGGAGCCAGTCTCGGCCAGCGCCACCAGATCGGTCTCTCCCTGTAGCAGTTCCGGAATCACCTTTTCCTGCACAGGCATCGGGTTCACATATCCTAAGTCGGAAATAGCCTTCAGCAGAGGCGCCGAAAGCCCTAATTCTTCAAATGTCATAAAAAATAATACCTATTTAAATTCGGCTGCAAAGGTACGGTTTTATTTCTCATTTTCAGACAATAGCGGACTGAAAATTTGGAATTTCCGCACATTTTCCTATATTTGCAGCTAGAACCATATAAAACCTTACCCTTATGACCAAATCTAATTCTGGCATCGGCACCTCCATGGGTATCTTCGGAGCAGCCTTCATCGTGAACCTGGTGCTCTGGCTGGCAAACGGTGAGGGGTTCAATGAAGTGAACCTCTTCATCCTTATCTTGGCAGTGGCTGGACTGCTGCATTCGTACAACAAATACACTTCTCTGGAGCCCGATGAGCGGAAGGGTATCCTGCGCACCGCCATCATCGTGTGTGCCGGACTGTCCGTGATAGGCACCGTGTTCATCCTGGCGGTTTCAGCCTCCGGGTTCAACTGATTTCGTCTATAAAAACTTACGATTCGTCTATTTCCAGCTATTCCTAGTTGGAAAGTATCACTATTTTCCCTACTTTGCAACAGATTGTTATCAGAAGAGAGATTTTACAAATAGTCTTAAACCTTTTTCAATAGGGAAATTATGAAGAAACTAACACTCTTTTGGGGTGGACTGCTAGTGCTGTTCACCACCACACTTTTTATTTCGTGTTCCGAAGACGACATCGATGCCGATGTAGAGGTTACCAGCGTGACCCTCAGTTCCAGTACCCTAACCCTGAAGGTGGGAAGCACCAGCCTGGCCCAGTTCAGCATTCCATCCACCTACAGCAGCAGCTCCAGCAGCATGGGCGGTCCCGGTGGAGGTGGCAGTGCCAGTGCCCTCCTCCTCACCGCCCCCAGGCTTGAGCTCCGGCAGCAGCTACACCCTCACCGTGGGCAGCAGCTACACCAGCGTAACCGCTCTTGGTAGCGGTTCCAGCTCCAGCACCGGTGGCCCCGGCGGAGGTGGAAGGTGGTAGAATCATAAAAAAAATGCAGCCTTAAAAAGGTTGCATTTTTTTTATTCGTTTTATCCTCTCAGGATTTTCATATACTCATCTATCTCTACCAGGTGTGCGCATGTGTTCATTTTTCCATTCTTCCATTCTTCCATCACCTCATCATTCAGGGTTCCTTCGTCCCAAAGACGGTCTAAAGCATCCTCCGCACGCTTGGCAAAGTACTGACCCAGCATACGTCGAATATCTTGCATCTCCACCTCAGAGGTTACTCTGGAAACCATTTCCAACATTTCTATTTGGAAAGGGGTAAATGGAGTGGAAGGGGTAGACATAGATTCCATAAACATTCTTTTTTATATTCATTAAACTGAAACCAGAAGCATCCTTCTGGTGGAGCATTTTTTTCACTCCGGCCTCTCCAGCTCTATCTTTTCACTGAACTTCCGCGCCAGCACCACATAGATGGCCAGCCACGGAATCACGTACATCAGCACATACACCAGCCAGGGCAGACCATCCAGGTCGAACATCCAGTGGCAGAGCAGCATCAGCAGCAGCGGAGCCACATAGGCCACATGGATGAGCCACGGGCTGTAAGGAAGCTTCTTGATGCGGATTTCACTGCGGCAGTGATGGCAAATCACATAGTGCTCATGACTGTCCTTAAAATCCCTGCGGTGAAAATCCAGACACTTCCACACCGGGAGCGTCTCATGGCAGAAAGGACACTCCCGGTTGTTTTCTATTTTTAGTTCATTCATTCTCTTGAGGATTTTCAAACTCTATCTTCCGTGCCACATAGTGCACCCACAGCCAGGCCGTGATCACCAGCAGCACCAGGTATGCCGTGGGAACCACCCAGAACGGCAGATTATATTCCAGGAAGTACAGCAGCCCCTGCACCAGTATGTAAGGGATGAACCACACCAGCAGGAAGCCCCAGAAGTTCAGACTGGTACGCTTTATGGTGATGTGGCGCCCACAGTGGTTGCACCGCGTGCGGTACTCCTTTCCCCCGTCGTACAGCTTGTAGTCCACACACCGCCAGAGCGATACCGTCTGGTGGCAATGCGGGCACTCCCTATTCTTCCTCTTCCGGCACATGCTTTACATCTCCGTAATCTTCACATCCTCCGGAACGGTCACAAACTTAGCCGGCACCTCGGTCACCTCTTCCAGTTCCAGCACCTCGGTTACCTGTGTCACGCCACCCATCTTAATCTCGCTCTTCAATGGAATACCGTTCCACACCCAGGCCGTTACCTGCAGCTGCTGACCCTGAGCCTCCTGAACCAGGTTGTACCCCGTGCACTCGTGCCCCAGAATCACCTGCTTCTCTTCCAGCTCCAGCATCTGGTACTTATCTATCACGGCATCCGTCAGGTTCAGGTAGTTCACCTCCTCGGCACCCTCTTCCTGAGTCATGCTGATGCCCTCCTTCTCTGTGAGGTTCACGATGGTAACCTTCGGACCCTTCTTCACCGTGAGCAGCTCTACTGGGCCTGCAGCCCCCTGCCCCTGGGTGATGGAACCCTGAATGTTACCCCAGTCGTCAAAGTAAGCCTCGCTCACCTGCTCCTGACCCATCACGCTCACCTTCTGCTTCACCCGTCCGGCCTTCATGCCATAGAAGTGCTCCTGTGCCATACCCACGGTAGCTACCAGCATGAGCAGCACAGCCGTAAAAAACATTCTTCTTTTCATTTTTCGTAGTGTATTTTAAGTTTAGTTTTCCAGCATTTGTATCAGTTCCTGCACGGTGCCCGCCACCCGGTAGTAGTGGTCTGCAGGGTGCCGCAGCATGCCCTGGCGGTGCAGGTGTTCCATCAGCCTCAGCAGCGGCTCCCAGTAGCCGTCCACGTTCAGCAGGAAGAGCGGTTTCTCCACCTCGCCGGCAGCCATCAGTCCCATCAGGGTAAACACCTCGTCCAGCGTGCCTATTCCTCCCGGCAGGGCCACCAGTGCCTCACTGTTCAGCAGCAGCAGGTCCTTCCGGTCGGTCAGTCCTGCGGTGGGCAGGCACACGTCTAAATCAGGCTCCGTGAACCCCCGTTCCTCCATGTAGCTGGGGTAGATGCCGTAGAGCCTTCCCCCTGCCTCATGGCAAGCCAGAGACACCTCTGCCATGAGTCCCTTGCGCACGCCCCCGTACACCAGGGTCATGCCCTTCTGCCCCATCCACTGCCCCAGCTGCCGTGCCGCCTGGGTAAAACTTTCAGGCAGCCCCTGTGCTGCCGAGCAGAAAACACCTATTTTCTCCATAGTACCTTCTCTTTTTTTGCAAAGATAAACAGAAAATTTGTATTTTTGCAGCCACGTAGAGAAAAATTAGCATGGCATACAGCACATTCACCCTCCCTTGCGGCCTTCGCATCCTGCACCGCCCCAGTCCCACCCCGGTGGTGTACTGCGGCTTTGTGGTAGACTGCGGCACGCGCGATGAGCTCCCTCAGGAGAGCGGCATGGCGCACTATCTGGAGCACCTCCTGTTTAAGGGCACCCGTCACCGCCGTGCCTGGCACATCCTGAACCGTATAGAAGCTGTGGGGGGCGACCTGAATGCCTTTACCCAGAAGGAAGAGACGGTTATCTATGCCGCCTTCATGAGCGAGCATTTCCAGCGTGCGGCCGAGCTGCTTACCGACATTGTGTTCCAGAGCACCTTCCCCCAGCGGGAGATGGATCACGAGATAGAGGTGGTGTGCGATGAGATAGACAGCTACCAGGACACCCCCAGCGAGCAGATCTTCGACGACTTTGAAGACCTCATCTTCCACGGACACCCCCTGGGCCGGAACATCCTGGGCAGTCCGCACAGCCTGCGCACCTACCGCACCGATGATGTAGCCCGCTTCTACCAGCGCTACTATCAGCCACAGAACATGGTGTTCTTCCTGCACGGCAGCATCCCCTTCCAGCAGGTGGTCAGTGTGATGGACCGCCTCCTGGGCCGCCTTCAGTTCCCCCAGTGGAGCCGGGAGCAGCGCACCAGTCCCCCGCCCTATCGTGCCCAGCGCCAGAAGGAGCAGCGCGGCACCCATCAGGCACACGTCATGCTAGGCACCCGCACCTACCCGGCCGGGAACCCTCACCGCACCCCCCTGTACCTGCTGAACAACATGCTAGGCGGTCCCGGCATGAACAGCCGCCTGAACCTGAGCCTCAGGGAGCGTCGCGGCCTGGTGTACACCGTGGAGAGCAACCTGAGCAGTTATACGGATACCGGCGTGTTCAGCATCTACTACGGCTGCGATGCCCACGATGTGGACCATTGCCTGCACCTGTGCCAGAAGGAGCTGGAGCAGTTCATGGAGCACCCCCTCACCCCCCAGCAGCTGCGTGCTGCCCAGAAGCAGATCAAGGGCCAGATAGGTGTGAGCCTGGACAATTTTGAGAACACCATGATAGACACCGCCAAGGCCTACCTGCACTACGGTGTGGTAGAGACCATAGACGATATTTTCCAGCGCATAGATGCCCTTACCCCGGAGGTGATTCAGGAAACGGCTAGGGAACTGTTCCAGGAGGATGGACTGTCACTGCTGGAGTATGTGTAAGGAAGGGGGGAAGAGTTAAAGAAGACGGTACGTTCCCCCTACTAGTGACCTCACTATTCCTTTCATCTCCAGATTTAGTAAAGCAGAAGTAAGTTTATACACTGGCAAATTACACTGCACCGACAAGACGTTTATCTGCAAGCCTTCAGTACCCCTCAGTGCCTCTACTATTTTCTCTTCATCGGGAGTCAGTTCCGGAAACATCTCCGTCTGAACCACTTTGGGTATTTCAGCATCCCACCGCATTAATTTCATGAAAGCATCTGCACTGGTCAACATGGCTGCTACATTCTGCTCTATCAGATTATTGCACCCCCGAGAGAAACGGTCTGTAACACGACCTGGGAATGCAAAGACATCCCGATGATAACCTTGAGCTAAATCTGCCGTAATAAGCGATCCACCCTTTTCATCGCTTTCCACTACAATACAACAATCTGACATTCCAGCTACGATTCTGTTTCTTTGTACAAAATTGAAAGCATCGGGATCCGTTCCTGAAAAATATTCAGTCAGCAAGCCACCTTGCTCAACCACCCTACTTGCTAACCCTCTGTTTGATTGAGGATAAATACGATCTAAACCATGTGCCAGGACTCCTACTGTATCCATTTTATTGATGAGTGCATTTTCATGTGCATGAGCATCGATTCCATAAGCCAATCCACTCACTACTAGAATGTTGGGATCCAAATTTGAAAGATCTTTCAAGAATGAATGGCATAAATCTTTTCCATATTCCGTGCACCTTCTAGTTCCTACAACACTGATTACCCTCCGTCTGTTCAAATCAAAACCTTGCACACCTTTAAAGAAAAGTACTAAAGGAGCATCGGTGCACTCACGCAAACGCACAGGGTACTCTTCACTTCCGAATACCATTCCCCGTATCTGATATCTCTCCATGAATTCCAACTCGGATTTTACCTGCTCTACATAAAGGGGATAATCCAATAATATCTCTTGCATCTTATCAGATATTTCTGGAATCAGGCATTTCACATCTTTATGATTTTCAAATAATGTAGTAGCACTTCCTGCTGCTTGGTAAAGTGTCAAAGCCCACGTATTTCCTATCGTAGGAATACGAGTCAAGGCCATGGCATAAAGTAATTCATTTTCGTTCATTTGCATCTTAAATATTCCATTCCGAAACGGCATCTTAAACAATCCTTTCTATCACAGTACTGCCTCTGAAGTTGTAATAATGCCTGAGAGTCTGCTGCAGTTTTTACTTCTATTCCACTTTCCATCCATACTCGGATTATTTGATTGGATTCAGGCTTCAGCTTGTTCAGTTTATCTATAGCTATTTGCATGTGATCTTCTTCCCCTTTGTATTTTCCTAAGGCATAGATAAGCGGTATAATGCAATTCATTTCCAACAGCTGAAGGCTTCTGTCTGTCAGTTTGAAAAGTTGGCTCTCAACTGGAGAACTGAAACAATAATGTGAACTCCAATAACGTGTGAACTTCAGCGACTTCAGTTCTGGAACGAAATCTATTTTTCCTTCCAATAAATCACCCACTTTGTAACTGAACAACCTATATAAAGCTGCTAATTGAGCTATCCGTACATGAGGGAAATTATAAGGCCTCGTGCGTAAGTATTTCCATATTGTGAAGTCCATCTCCTTCAAACCATATTTATGTTTAAGGTAGACGTACTCCTGAAGTAAAGCATCGTAATACTGGGCCCCATCAATAGACTTATTCCAAAAATGCTCCGGCATAGATTCCTTCTGCAGTAATCCAGCAGTACCAAAGAAAATGGCTTCTATTTCAAATAGATTGGAACTGTGTTTGATAAGTTGTGCATAAGGCAAGTTCTTGGCCCACCACTCAAAAGCATAACTGTTCTTACCAAAACCGAAAGCCCTAGCTAAAGTGATGAAAAAAACAGTGTTCCAATTGTACTCTGAATCTTTAAAATATCCTTGAATACGATTGTAACGCTCTTCCAAACGTTCCACCAATAGCCTCTCCATCCACGAGTGAATCTCCAATCTACTTAAATGTGGAAAGGAAGAACGACAAGGAATAAGTTCTTTGTTTACCTTTATTAAATACTTATATCGTTCCTGAAGATAATCAGGAATCTGAATAATTAACTGAGGGATAGATTCTCCCCTTGAATTTTTGACCTCTTGTTCACCTTCAAGAACAACGTGAAGAACCACACTATCATAAGCAGGGTTTTTATGGTGCCGATGTAGATACCAATCTCCTGCATTGATGTGAATTTCTACATTTCCTACCCAAACGGTAGAGCCAATCTTAACTTTGGCATTGAGGAAGTCAGGTCCCGCATCGGTGTTGTGCAAGCCTGGGTCAATAACTTCCAGTGGTTGTCCGGTAACCGTTTTCAGTTCTTTCAATGGAAGAAAACGGTGCTTCCAAATAAAATGAAGCAAGTCCTCTTTCAACATCCGACGGCAAAAATACGGAAAAATATGAACTTTGCAAATTAAATTCCTCTTTTCTGCCTAAAGAAAAAAATAGAAGCATTGGACATAAGAGTATTTAATAATGAGGAAAAACTTAAATACACACACGTATTTATTAAAATACACACACGAATTTAATAAAATACACATGCATATTTTAATAATTTCACACACGTATTTTAACTATTCTCTATCACAAAAAGTTTTCCCTCAAACAGTCGTTCACTTTTTCTTCTTCCCACTAAACCAAGTATCATACGCCCACATACACACTCCGAAGACCAGTCCCTGGAAGAAGTAGCTGAGGGCACTCTTCAGACCACCAGTGAGTACATCCATCACCCAGAGGATGAGTGCAAACATCACCCCGGCGGTAAGGACGGAAATGAGGAAGGTTTTAACTTTATCCATATCAACTTAAATTAAAATAATGACTAATATAGCTGGGATATTAAAGAGGCTGTGCAGCAGCACCCCACCAGAAACCTAGGTTCACACGGGCATAGGTGGCGGCAAAGCCCAGGGACATGGGGAATGTTCTCTTAATAGTTGTAAGTTATTTGTTAAATATTTAGTAATTTCTCTCAGTTTCTTCCGATTTCTGGGGAGCAGGGATGCACACCCAGCGGCTGACCACAATGGCGGCTCCGGCACTGACCAGGTAGCCCAGGATGAGCACCAGCAGGTTTACGTGCCCGGGGGCCACGCCGTAGCCCAGCAGGAAGGTAAAGAACAGGAAGATGAGGCCTTGCACGATGAGGCCTACCCGGGAGCGGGGCTTGATGGCAAGGCGCTGGTGGGTGGTCTGGGTAAGGATCTTATACAAGAGGGGCTGTGCCACTGCGGTGGCGGCTAGGCCCAGGAGGGCATAGAGCACCCCGTCGGCCATGAGGCCTGCCATAAAGAAGATGGCGGCACACAGCAGGGAAAAGATGCCCACCACTATGCGGGTGGGGATGACCTGAAGCTGCCCTTCACGGAGGGCGGCCTGGCGATTCCATAACCAACTGGCTTCCATATTATTCTACGTGTTTTTAGGTGTGGTGATTTATAAGTTCTCTACATCGGCAGCAGTGGTCTCCAGAATGGTAGCGGCCAGGCCGTCGGCACACTGGATGATGGTGCACAGGGGGTACAGGGTGCGGGCGGTGTCTAGGTTCCGCTCTGCCTCGTAGCTCTGCATGGGGAGCTCCCAGGCTCCCATGTGCCAGCGTATGGCCAGCATCTCCTCATCGGTGAGCTGCAGGCCGGCACAGAGCAGCACCACCACGCTCTTCTCTCCGTGTCCCATGGGGAAATCGCGGTAGCTGCAGCGGTACCCTTCGGTATCTTCCCACTGGCCCAGGGCGTTCTTCCGTTTCTTCACGGTGCGTTTATACACGTCGGCCTTGCACACGTCGTGCAGCAGGCTGGACAGGATCACGCTGTCGTCTGGGCACTGCCCTTTAATGGCGGGGCACAGGGCTTCCATCTCATCGCGCAGGCGCAGGGCCACCCGGCACACGTTCAGGCTGTGCTGCACCAGTCCGCCCTCCGTGTTCAGGTGATGTCCCGCACTGGCAGGGGCGCTGAAGAAGCCCAGTCGCTCCAGCTCCGGGATGAGGTCTTCTACCCCCTCCCGCTCTGTACTGCGCAGCAAGCGGATGAATTCTTCTTTATTGGCTTTTATATCCATGGTGTTTCTTTTTTATTTTTTTAGGAGGGGCAGCAGCTGCTCCTGAAAGATGGTACGTTCTATGAGGCGGTAGTGGGGCCGGTAGGCAGCCTCGTAGGCCGTACTGTGATGGCTGGCATACTGTCCGCTCTGCAGCAGGGCCTGGATGGCCTGGGAGTCTTCTTCCAAGCCGGGGAGCTGGGGGCAGATGCGGCGGATGACGGCCTCTATCTCTTTCCACTCTTCTACCCACTGCTGCAGCGGGGGAAGGGTGAACTGCCGGGCACTCTGCAGGAAGGCCTGCATGAAGGTGTCCAGGGGTACCCTGCCGGTGGTGATGACGGAGAGGTTCACACGGTAAAAGCGGCCCTGACTGCCGGTGAGCTCATAGAGGGGACCGGGGTTCCCGTCCTGCTGGGTCTGGAGGCACTCTTCTTCCACATAGCGGCGGGCAGCAGTCTGGGCATCGGCCTCTCCGGTGAAGAGGTGGCCGGGACCGAAGGCATCCTGGAAGAAGTTCTTATAGAGGTCTTTCAGGGTGCTGGCGGGATAGTGCTGCAGCTGCTGGCGCACACTGGCTTCTATGGGTGCGCTGGCGGTGTCCTGCTGTGCGTGAAGCACGCCCAAGGGGAGCAAAGACAGGAGGATGAGAAGTGTTTTTCGCATTTCTATTTTAAAGGTTCTAGCTGCAAATATACGAAAAATGTGATTTTCTTTTCTTTCTTTTCAAGAAAATAATTATTTTTGTATCGATGGAGTGGCTTGGATTAAGTATTCTGGCATGGATAACCATAGCCGTGATGGTGATGAAGTTTGGGCTGAGTGTGGCCACAAACCTGCCGGGCGATGTGGTGAGCCTCATGAGTATGGGGGTGCTCATCGTGACGGGCTGTGTAACCACCCAAAGGGGTCTGAACTCTTTTGCCGATGAATCGGTATGGCTGGTGATTATGCTGCTGGTGCTGGTGAACGGCCTGGTGAAGGCGGGTGTGGTGGACTGGACCGTGAAGTATGTGATGGGCAGCCCGAAGACGTACCGACGGGCACTGAACAAGCTGATGTGGCCGGTATCCGCCCTGAGCATGTTCCTGAACAATGAAACACTGGTGAGTGTGTTCTACCGGGTGGTGATGCTGTGGTGCCGAAACCTGAACCTGGCTCCTAGCCGGATGCTGATTCCGCTGAGCTATGCAGCCTGTCTGGGGGGTATGTGCACCCTGGTGGGGTCTCCGGCCAACCTGATGGTGAGCTCCATCTACCTGGAGGAAACGGGAAAGCAGATGAACCTGTTCACGCCCTTCCTGCCGGGCATCTGCGTGATGGTGGTGGGGCTCCTGGCCATCAACCTGATGCAGAAGCTGCTGCCGGTGCGCACGCCGGGTACGGAAGCCATGTCCACGAAGTATGTGGTGGAGCTGCTGGTGCCCACGGAGGCGGAATGTGTGGGGCAGACGGTGGAGGAAGCGGGGCTGAACCGGGTGAACGGCTCCCGTCTGCTGGAGATAGTGCGCTTTGACGGGGAGGTGATTTTCCCGGTGGCGAGCGACGAGTTTATCCTGGGAGGCGACAAGCTGGTGTACACGGGCCATATACGCAGTGTGCTGGCCATGCGAAACCAGAAGGGGCTGGTGAATGCCACCCACCATGTGTACAGGGCCAGCGAGGTGGAAAAGAGGAATAGGAAGTTCCAGATGGTGACGCTGCTCACGGGTAGCGAGCTGGTGGGACACAAGATAACGGACACGGACTTTGAGAAGAAGCACCAGGTGGTGCTGGTGGCTGTGGCCCGGAACGGTGTGCAGCTGGAAACGCTGCCGCATGATACGGTGCTGCATGCCCGGGATATCCTGATGCTGGAGGGACAGCCGCTGAACCCGGATGATTTCCAGCACGACATGATGTTCCTGGATGATATGCCGGTGCCAGTGAGCGGCAGGAAGACGGCCATAGCTACCCTGGCGGTGGTGATCATCATGCTGGCCAATGCCCTGAACCTGATGGATATGCTGCACGGCTGTATCCTGGCGTGCTTCCTGATGGTGGCGATACGGTGCCTCACGGTGAAGCAGTTCCAGAGCAGTCTGAACTGGCAGCTGCTGTGCTCCTACTGTGGCTCCATCTGTCTGGCTACGGCCATCAATGACACGGGGCTGGCAGAGAAGACGGCTCACCTGGTGATGGGGCTCTCGGGTACGAACCCCATCGTGGCGCTGCTCATCATCTGTGTCATCACCACGTTCATCACGGAGTTCATCAGCAATGTGGGTGCAGCGGCGGTATTCGCCCCGGTGGGGTTCTACATAGCCCAGGAGATGGGGGTGAACCCGCTCACGTTCATGGTGGCTATCATGTTCTGTGCTTCCAGCAGCTTTGCCACACCGGGCAGCTGCGATACGCACGAGCTGGTGTCGGCTCCGGCGGGCTATACCATGGGCGACTTTGCGCGGATAGGGGTGCCCATGAACTTTGTGACGCTCATCACGGCTGTGGTGGCTACCATGATATTCATTCCGCTATAGAAAACTGTATATATAAACTTTTAAAATAGAGATATTATGCCTATCAAGATTTTAAGTGTGGACGATGAGGTGGACTTGGAGGTGCTGCTGACGCAATACTTCCGGCGCAAAATCCGGAAAGGGGAATATGAATTCTACTTTGCACACAACGGTATAGAGGGGCTGAAGCAGCTGCTGCAGCACCCGGACATAGACATTATCCTGAGCGATATTAACATGCCGGAAATGGACGGTCTGACCATGCTGGCGAAGGTGAACGAGATGCGGAACCCGGCCCTGAAGGTGATTATGGTATCGGCCTACGGGGATATGGAGAACATCCGTACGGCGATGAACAACGGAGCATTCGACTTTGCTACGAAGCCGATAGACCTGGACGACCTGCAGAAGAGTATAGACAATGCGGTGGAGCAGATTAAGTTTATCCGGGAGAGCCAAAGGGAACACGAGCAGCTGAAGGACATCCAGAGCGACCTGCGGATAGCTAGCGAGATTCAGCATGCCATTCTGCCTACGAACAAGGATGTGCTGCCGAAGGATCTGTATGATATGGCTAGCCTGATGGACCCTGCCAAGGATGTGGGGGGCGACTTCTACGACTACTTCAAGACGGATGAGGACCGGCTGGGGTTCGTGATGGCGGACGTGAGCGGCAAGGGGGTGCCTGCTGCCCTGTTCATGGCGGTGAGCCGCACGCTGCTGAAGGCTACGGGTATCCGTGACCTGGTGAGCAAGGACTGTATGACCAGCGTGAACGACCTGGTGTGCGGGGAGAGCGTGGACGGCATGTTTGTGACGGTGTTCTACGGAAGGCTGAACATTCTGACGGGCGAGATAGACTACTCCAATGCCGGGCATAACCCTCCTTACGTGGTGCATGCCAACGGAAAGGTGGAGATGGTGCCACCGCAGGGAAACATGGTGCTGGGTGCCGTGGAGAACTTCCAGTACCGGAACGACAAGATAACCCTGGAGAAGGGCGACATGCTCTTTACGTTTACCGACGGGGTGACCGAGGCGATGAACGCGGCTGGGGAACAGTTTGGCGAAGAACGACTGGAGAGGCTGCTGGCGAAGTGCGGCGGCAAGACCAGCCAGGAAACCATAGACACGGTGCGCGCTGCCGTGGCTGAATGGGCCGGTGAGACAGAGCAGAGCGACGATGTGACGATGCTGGTAATTAAACGGAAATAAATATGAAAAGAATCCTCTATGGCTTAGGGGTCCTGCTGCTGTGCGGGGTGGTGGGCTATGCCACCTACCAAACCACGAAAGCCCGGCAGGAGGAGCAGATAAAGGAACTGACCCGACAGGTGAACCAGAGTGCCGAGGTGGAACGCCGGGCAAATGTGGTGCAGCGGGTGAGCAAACAGATGGAGGAGATAGCCTACCAACAGAAGGATATCTCTGACCTGCAGCGTGAGGAGGCGGAACGCCAGACTGCGCTGGCAGTGGAACTGCGCCGCAGGGCCGAGGAGGAACAGCTGGCGGCTAGAGCAGCCGAGGGGAGAGCCCGAAACGCTGCCATCCGGGCCGACAGTATGCGTTCCCGGGCCGAGCAGATGACCAAGCTGGCCCTGGAGGCACAACGGGTGAGCGAGCGGGACCGAAACGTGATGGACACGCTGAGCTACCGTACCCTGGCTCGAAGCCTGGGAGCTACCTCGGCTAGTCAGTGGCAAAGTGGCAACAAGGAACTGGCGCGGATGCTGACGAACGCGGCTCTGCTGTTCCTGGACCGATACAAGGGTAACCCTTTCCAACCGGAGGTGTTCTCTAGCCTGCTGCAGGTAACCTCGCACACGGACCAGAAGCTGGGGTCGTTCAACACGAACACGAAGGCGGCTATCCGGGGCATCTGCCGTATCCCGAACCAGGATGGGTTCGTGGCAGTGACAGACTACGGGGAGGTGTTCGTCCGGGGTGACCAGGAGGAGGACATCGCCCGGAAAAACCTGGTGCAGAACCCTAGGTACAACTTCCGTGGAGTGCATGCCCTGGAGGACAGGGCCTATGTGCTGGACGTGAACGGTGCCCTTCTGATGGTGCCGTACAGCGGGAAACCTCTGCAGGTGGCACAGCTGAACGGCTCCCACTTTAACCACCTGCTGAAACTGCACGGAACCAAGCTGCTGCTGGGTGGCCGACGGGAGCTGCACATCTTCGATATGGAGCGGAACGAGGTGATCCACCACATGGGTCTGCCGAAGCCTATCCAACTGCTGGCCCGGCTGAATGGGAAAATATACATCTTCTACACCGATGGCACGTCGGTGAACCTGGACGAGGACTACCGGCTCCAGGAGATGGACTGGAAGGTGCCGGGACGAGTGGTGACAGCTGCCATCTATGTGCCGAAATACCGCTACTACTTCCTGGGTATGAAGGACGGAGATATTCTGGTGAAGGACCTGAGGATGCACACGGTGGGTAACATCATCGGCCACCAGTCCGAGATAACCTCCCTGCAGTGGGACAAGGACCTGCTGATGAGCACCAGCATGGATACGCATGTGTATATGCTCTTCATGCCGAAGATTCAGGGCTCCGAGGAATATGTCTTTACCGACCACAGCACCGAGCTGCAGGAATGGGTGGTACCGGTGGACGATATGGAAAGCTTGAGCGAGAACGGTACCAGAAGTTGGCCGCTCTGCTCCATCCTGCGCAACGATGAGGTGCTGGTGGGGTACAGCAACGGGGCCATCCTTTCCATGAACTACAACCTGAAGAGCATGCGACAGGAGCTGAGCAGCCGGGTGACCCGGGAATTTACACCGGAGGAGTGGACCAACTACGTGAGCTCTACCGCACCTTATCAAAAAATTCTAGACAAGTAGCCTATGAAGAAGATACTTTCTATACTGCTTCTGCTGGTGTGCTGCACAGGGGTGATGGCACAGAAGGACCTGGCTACCCATGGGAACGGCAAGGGACTGCCCATCTTCCGGAACTTTCTGAACAAGGAATATGGGGCACACAACCGAAACTTTGATGTGCTGGTGGACCGGAAGGGGCGCGTGTATGTGGCCAACTTCGAAGGGGTGATAGTCTACGACTACTCTTCCTGGGATGTGTTCCACACCCCGAACGTGAACCGTGTGCTGTGTCTGCACATGGACGACAAGGGCACGGTGTGGTTCGGTGGATTCAATGTGCTGGGCTACTTCGTGGAAAAGAACTACTGGGTGGAGATGGTCACCGTAGTGAACGACTCCATCCGCCGAGATGTGGGCGAGGTGGACCAGATATCCCAAGACAAGTTCGGCAGAATCTACTTCCATACCTCCCAGGGCGATACCTATGCCGTGAAGGAGAACAAGGAGGTGGTGAAGGACAGAGATCCGGGACTCTTCACCCCGAAGGAAAAAATAGAATGGAACGGACACAATGTGGACTACTATACCTCCATAGACGGAATATCCATCTACTGCCTGGAGAACCAAGGACTGGTGTTCCTGAAGGACGGCAAGGTGCTGCAGGCGCTCTCTACCCGGAACGGTCTGTGCAGCAACAACGTGAGCAAGCTGTGCTGGGACAAGGAACGGGGGAACATCTGGGGCACTACCTCGAACGGTATCTTCGTGATTCAAGGGGTGCATGAGCTGACCCGATACACGGATACAGATGGCATTCAGGGCGAGGTGACTTCCATAAAACGTGTGGACCCGAAAACGCTGCTGGTGGGTACCCTGGAGGGGCTCTTCCTGCAGGATGGGAACGCATTCCGGCAGCTGCCGCAGATACGCCAGGCCTGCTGGAACATGGACCGCTCCCGACAGGGGAATATCATGGCAGCTACGGCACAGGGACTGTATGTCTATGCCCGGGGTGGACTGCACCAGATAACCAACCGACACACGCTGTCGGTCCTGGTGGAGAACGAGGAGCATGTGCTGACCGGTGAGGTGGGCGGCGTGCACCGACACTACCGAAACGGCAAGGATGAGCTGCTGAGCGAGCTGCCCAACGTGATTAAGATGGAATACGGGGAGAAGGACACGCTCTGGGTTCTGACGGTGGATGGCGATGTGTACAGCATGGCTCCGGGACAGAAGGACTTCAAGCTGCAGAAAAACAGTACCCGACTCTCCGTCTTCCTGGACTATACCGACCGCACCGGACGGCACTGGACCACGGAAGAAAACGGTCTGGGAGTGAAGGTGACGTGGAAGGACGGGAAACAAACCCACCTGGCTACCCGCGTGAAGGCCTTCAAGGACTATACCATCCATACCGTACATGCCGACTCTACCGAGGTGTGGCTGGGAGGCGACTTCGGCATGATAAGGATGAACCTGCCCTACTGCGACGAGCAGCCTCCGTATGCCCCGAAGATGTACTTCCGCTATGCGGAAAACGAGGGCAGAAACCTGGAATTTGCCATGGGGTCGGACTATGACCACCCGCTGAAGAAGACACTCTACAGCTACCGAATGACCACCGACGGTAGGTGGAGCGACTGGGGCACGGACCTGGACCTGGAGCTGCTGCAGCTGAGCTACGGCGACTACCAGCTGAGGGCACGCTGTATAGATGCCTACGGAAACATAGTGGAGACGGGCGACTTTAAGTTCAGGGTGCCCTTCCCCTTCTACCTGAGCTGGTATGCCAACCTGTTCTACCTCTTGCTGGCATCGCTGGCCGTGTGGGCCCTCCTGCGATACCGTACCCAACGCATCCGGGAGCAGAACCTGAAGCTGGAGAACACGGTAAGGAAACGTACCGCACAGGTGATGGAGCAGAAGAACGAGATAGAGCAGAAGAGCCACGAACTGGAACGCACCCTAGTGAAGCTGCGCGAGACGCAGTCCCAACTCATCCGTCAGGAACGGGAGGCTACCGTGGGTAAGCTCATCCGAGGACTGGTGGACCGTATCCTGAACCCGATGAACTACATCAACAACTTCTCCCACCTGACCCGCGAGCTGGTGAAGGACCTGCGCGACGATGTGGAGGACGAGAAGGACGTGATGAGCAAGGAGAACTACGAGGATGCCGTGGATGTGATGGGCATGATGGATACCAACCTGGCCAAGATAGAGGAACACGGACTGAGCACCAGCCGTATTCTGAAAGCCATGGAGGAGATGCTGAACGACCACCCCGAAACACCGCATCCGATAGATCTGAACTCCGCCCTGAACCTGTGCGTGGAACGTACCCGGGAGAAGTACTTCAAGAAGGATATAGCCGACCTGGGCATAGAGATAGAGACGGAGCTGAGCGACAAGCCGGTGAAGGTGATGGGACAGGCCGAATGGATGACCCGCACGTTCATGTCGGTAATCCAGAACAGCATCTATGCCATACACCGCAAAGCTGCCAAGTTCCCTGGCTACAAGGCCAAGATACGGGTGAGCCTGACGAAAGACGGCGAGCTGGCCGAGGTGCACATCTGGGACAATGGTATAGGTATAGAGAAACAAATCCTCAAAAGCATTTTCGACCCCTTCTTCACCACCAAGCCTACCAACGAGGCCAGTGGTCTGGGTCTGTACTTCTGCCAGAGAGCCATGCAGGAAGTGGGTGGAAATATAGAAATAGATTCCGTGAAGAACGAATATACCGACTGTAAAATCACTTTAAAACTTGTGGAACAATGAGCGAACAAGAACAGATAAAAGAATTACAGGAAAAGGTGAAGAACCTGCAACTTCAACTCCGGGCACAGCAGAAACTGGCTTCGCTGGGTATGCTGGTGGCTGGCATTGCCCATGAGATACAAAACCCGCTGAACTTCGTGATCAACTTCAGCAAACTGAGCGGCAAGCTGCTGGAGGAGATGAACGAGATTCTGGAGGACAACGAGGAAAGCCTGAGTCCGGAGGACCAGGAGGATATGGACGATATAACCGCGAACCTGAAGGATAACCTGAAGAAGATAGAGGAATATGGCGAGCGGTCCATAGGCATCATACGCAGCATCCTGCTCCAGAGCCGTGGCAAGGAGGACGAGTTCCTGCCTACCCGGGTGGACCAGCTGGTGCATGAGTACGTGTGGCTCTCCTTCCATGCCATGAGGGCCAACGACAAGAACTTCAACGTATCCCTGCGCGAGAGCTACCCGGAGAACATGCCGCAGCTGATGGTGATTCCGCAAGACCTGTGCCGTGCCGTGCTGAACGTGATGAACAATGCGTGCTACACAGTGAGGGAAAAGGCCAAGGAACTGGGACAGGAATATACCCCTACCATCGATATCACGATGACCTTCGAGAACGAGACCCTGACCCTGGTAATGGCAGACAACGGTATGGGCATCGCCCCGGAGATAAAGGACAAAATCTTCCACGAAATCATCACCACCAAACCCGCAGGACAAGGCACCGGACTGGGCATGTACCTGACCTGGGATATCATAGTTAACAAACACAAGGGAAAGATCCTGCTGGACTCCCAAGAGGGAAAAGGCAGCACCTTCACCTTTATAATTCCTGCTAAATCCGTGAAATGAAACCACTGAGAACTATACTTCTGTGCCTCTCCTTCCTGATGCTGGGACTGGACGGACAGGCACAAAACCCGCAGAACCTCTCCACCGGGAGCTTGCAGAAACTCAATGCCATGGCCAATGCCTACCAGTTAGGACGGTTTGAGGAAACCCTGGAACTGGGTAAGGACCTGGAGGATGAACTGACGGACAACAACTCCAAGTTTACCCTGTACCGACTGATGGCACTGAGCTATATGTACCTGGACCAGGAGGAAGACTCACGGACCTACGCCAGCCAGCTGCTGATGGTGGCTCCCAACTATACGGGAGAAAACGACGGCCCTAGGTTCAACGCCATCGTCCGCTCCCTGAGAAGGGGTATCGTGACCATTGAGACCGCTTCTTCCCAGGCAGAGAACATCAACGAGAGTCCGGTGCCCATCATGCTCATCACCGAGGAAATGATAGAGCACTCCAGCTGCCTCACGGTGGGTGAACTGCTCCGACTGTACGTGCCGGGCATGGGCGAAATCTCCGGTCCGGAGGACAACATCTCCATGCGTGGTATCTATGCCTACTCACAGGAGGACGTGCTGTTCCTGCTGAACGGAAAACGACTGAACAGCGGGGTGGGCAATGCGGAGGCTCCCGACTTCCGTACGTCGGTGGACAAGATCAAGCGCATAGAGGTGCTCCGTGGTCCGGCCTCATCCCTCTACGGTAACGTGGCCCTGACAGCCGTGGTGAACATCATCACCCGCAAGGGAGCCGAGCTGGACGGTAGCCGGGCATCAGCCTATGTGGGCAACTTCCATTCCCTGGGTGCTTCCTTCCAGACGGGTCTGGGTGGTGTGGACCACGATGTGATGGCCTGGGCCAGCTTCTATCAGTCTAAAGGACAAAAGGACAAAAAAGGACTGTACCGAGGTGGATACAACAATAAACCAGCCTTCGACATAGGTATGAGGGGACAGTGGAAGGACATCACCGTGCAGTTCAACTTGCAACATTCCAAGCTGGTGCCCTATACCAACGTGCTGCAGGTGGATGATAAATACGACTACGACAAATACTCCAAGTATAACAGTAACGCACCAGGTACCAGCCGTACCTCCATCAGAGGCTCCATCAGCTATGATAAGTCGTGGGGAAACAAGTTCTTCACCGGACAGTTCTACGTGAACAGCGAGAGTACCTCTTTCTATAATGCGATAGGCGACGAGCTGGAAGAAAACTTGTCGGAAGTACTCCTGGAGGGCCTGGGCTTCTACGACTTCCCTGCAATGACCACAGGTGTGTTCCAAACCATGGCATGGGAAGACTACACGATGGGAGGAATCCTGCAAGGAGGAATAAACTACGGCAACCAGAAAGCGCAGTACGGTACGCTGATGGGCGGTCTGCATGCGGAGTACTTCAACGTGACCAGCAGTAGCTACGGTCTGGGAGATTATTGGGGGTTGCTTCCTGAGATAGGCAGTAACCAGTTACTGGCACACCACAACGAGAAGACGTATGCTGCCTTTGCCCAGCTGAAGCACCACTTCTCCAATAAGTTCATCGTGAACCTGGGTCTGCGATACGACAAGAAGTTCAGGCTGGGCGACACAGAGACCTCGAACCTCTCCCCTAGAATGTCCGTCATTTGGCTACCTAGAAAGGACGTGAACGTGCGTATGGCCTACTCCCACTCCTTCGTGGATGCACCGTACCTGTACCGTGCCAGCACCTTCCAGATATTCGGCGGTGGACCGGAAATGACCCCACAGCGCATGGATTCCTACCAGCTGGATGTGGAATACAACCTGTTCAAGGACCTGATAACCGCAGAGACCAACCTGTTTTTCAACAATGCCACCGACCTGGTGTTCTACAGCGTGACCAACATGATGGATGAGCGGACGGGAGATACCGACAAATACGCCATGGTAAACTCCGGTAGGGTGGAAATGGCTGGTGTAGAGCAAATCATCAAACTGCAAAGGCCGAAGACACGGGTGAACCTGAACTTCACCTACCAGCACCCATCGAAGGTGGAGGGCTATGCCTCTCCCGAAGGGACCAAGCACACCATCTGCAACATCCCAAGGTTCATGGCAAACCTGAATGTGGCCCACCAAGTAATGGCACACGATGACCTGGGTGAAATCTGGATACACGGCGACCTGAGGTTCAGGGGCAGCCAATGGTTCCTGACCAACAACCTAGTGGCCATTCTAGTCATCAACAATCCTAATACCCAGGTGCTACACCAAGGCTCCTACTATGTGACCGACATAGGTGCCGACTGGGCCTGGAAGGGATTTAGGTTCGCCCTGGACATCCGTAACCTGCTGAACCGGGAATACGGAGTAGGCGGTATTCTGAGAGTTCCGGTACCGCAGCAAGGGCGGAGCATCATCGGGAAAATTCAATATAATTTTTAAAAAATACCAGATTTTGAGTGGGATGTAGAAACTTTTTATTACTTTTGCGGAAAATATAATGCAACGATGAATTTGGAAATTATAAATGAAGGAGATGTACTGACCGGTATCTTGAAGGGACGCCTGGATACCCTGGCAGCTATGCAGTTCAGCAAGGACATGAACCCACTAATGGAAAATGCAGACAAACATATTATTTTGGACTGTACAGACCTGGAGTTCATCAGTAGTTCCGGCTTGCGTTGCCTGCTAGCTCTCCGCAAGAAAACTATGGTAGAGGGTGGTGATGCCATCATCAAGGGCGCCAATGACGAAATTATGCAGGTGTTCAAGATTACTGGTTTCACCCAGCTTTTCAAATTTGAATAAGTGATTTGATTTGAAATAGAAAACCGCCGGCTCTCCTCTCACGGAAAGCTGGCGGTTTCTTTTGTCCTTATACCTTATATATATATCATAGGTAGAATATAGAAATGACGGTTATGTTGGTGATGAGCATGATGAGGTTCATGGGGAAACCGAACTTGATGAAGTCCATGAACTTGAAACCACCAGGACCATAGATGAGCAGGTTGGTCTCACTACCCACAGGGCTGGCCAGTCCGCAAGTGACGGAAAGCATGAGCCCCACACAAAAGGCAATGGGATTACACCCCAGTGAAATGGCCGTCTTCAGTGCCACCGGTGCCAGCAAGGCTCCGGCAGAGGCATTGGAAAGGAACTCCGTGACAAAGCATCCGAAGGTGCAAATGAGCACCAAGGCAACGAAAGCATTGGAACCACAGAGTTGGGCTACCCCAGAAGCTAGCAAGTCGGCAATGCCCGTAACGGAAATGGCCAAACCCATGCAATAGGAACCCACAAAGACCATGAGCAGCTTCCAGTTCAACCCCTGACGTACCTGCTGTGCAGAGCAGCAACCCGTAGCCATCATGGCCAAGGCTGCCAGCAAGCAAGCCTTCAGCAAGGACATGACATTGAAAGCGGTGAGCAGCACCATACAGCCCACGATGAGGGAGGCAATGATGGTTCTGTTTCCTTCTTGAGGAAGGGCAATGGAATCGAAGAACAACAGGGTATCCATGAAGTGCTCCGGTTTCAACTTCTCACCCTCCAACAGCAAGGTATCGCCCGCACGCAAGACTATTTCACGAGGGATGCCCTGGATACGTTCACCTTCACGAGCTACCGCTACCAGTACCACATCGTTCTCATCCTCGAAGTTCAAGTCCACCATTCTGTGCCCCACAAACGGGCTATTAGGAGCCACCGTACCGGTCTGGAGCCTACGGTTCTTGGAAATTTCATTCACGTTGTACACATGATGGGTAGCATTGACCAGCCCATAGGTCTCACGAAGCTCCAGGATGGAATTAATCTTACCGGAATACACCAAGTGGTCACCACCCAGGATGAACTCATCGGCAGGCACTGGAGAAATAATCTCACGGTCGAACCGCACGATCTCAATCAGGTGACCACCGTTCACATTGGCCAGTCCGGACTGCTCGATAGTATTTCCCACCAGCTCGTTCTCCGTAGGTACCATGAGCTCTACGGTGTATTCGGCACGACTCTCGAAGGCTTCCTCTGGTGCCTTACGATCTGGCAAGTGCTTGCGATAGAGAATCACTATGGTAGTGCAGACCATAAGGCAGCAGAAGGCAGGGAAAAACGGAGCAAAGAAGTGAAGAGGCTCCCCCATCTGATCCTCATAAAGACCCGCAATAATCAAGTTGGACGTAGACCCCACCAACGTACAGGCACCTCCCAAGGTAGCCGCATAGCTCATGGGAAGGAGCAGCTTGGAAGGAGAGATCTTGATACGCTTAGCCCACAGCTTCACAATGTTGATGAACAAAGCCACCACAGCTGCATTATTAAAAATGGCGCTGAGGCTAGCCACAGGGAACATGAGATGAGCCAAGGCAGAGAATGCCGTCTTAGGTTTTCCCAGGATACGACGCTCCACGATATGCGTCACACCGGAATGGACCAATCCCGTAATGACGATGAACAATACACCCAAAGTGATGACCGACGTGGTGCTGAACCCTGCCAGGCCATCCTGCTCCGACAAAGTACCGGTGAGAAGCAGCACAGCCACGATGATAAAGCCCACAATATCAGAAGACAACTTTCCGGTAATGAGCATAACTATCTTGAAAACCAGCAAGAAGATGGTAATCCAAGCATAGATATTCAAACCTAAAAAAAGTGTATGTTCCATGGACAATACTAGAATAACATTTGCAAATTTAATGTTTTCAATGAATAATCATGACAATTTTTTTTGTTTTTCTTCTTAAAAAGAATTTAATTTGCATAGTTTTACCTAGGAATAAGCATGAAGAAACAGATAATTCTATCAAATAACCTGGAAGCTATACCTGAGCTGGCCGTGTTTGTAGAGCAGGTCTGTGAGGAACTGGCACTGGACAACAGCCTTATTTTCAAGCTGAACCTGGTGCTGGAAGAGGCTGTGACCAACGTGATTCTTTATGCATACCCCAGGAAGGAAGCTCACATCTTCCAAGTCTCCATCTCCAAAGAAGACGATATACTTACTGCCCAAGTAAAAGATGCTGGTACACCGTTCGACCCCACCACCCAGGCTCCACAGGTGGATACCAAACTTAGCGTGGAAGAACGGAAAATAGGTGGACTGGGCATCTACCTGATAAAGGAATACATGGACGACGTGTCCTATCAGCGTACAGCCGACGGGTACAACGTACTTACCATGACCAAGAAACTTAGTTGATTTTACCCTCTATTTCCTTCAAGGAATTTTCCCTGGCAATGATTTTCCCATCCTTCACTAGAATATAGGTGGGAAGTTCATTGATTCCGTATGCCTTTACGATAGGACTTTCCCAAGCCTGAAGGTCACAGACGTGGTTGCCAGGTACGGAATCTATACGTAAGAAAGTGCGCCAGGAAACCTTCATCAGGTCCAATGAAACGGTGAGGATGGAGACCTTCTTTTCCAGTCCCTTATGCTCCTTATGCATAGGTCGGAGGTCATCGCGGGAATCCATGTGCCAGTTGGCCCAGAAACAAAGCAGCAAGGTACTGTCCTTATAGGAGGCAAGGTCGCGCTCCACTCCCTGCATATCCCGCACATGGAAATCGGGAGCCGGGACACCCACATTCATCTTCTGCCTTCCTTCAAGACGGTTCTGGATACCGATGAGCCGGGTCCGGTCTGGCTGTGCCTTAACCAAGATGTCCAGCAACTGTGAAATCTGCTTCATGTCGGATTCCTTACGCTGGAGGAAATACTTCTCAAAGAGGTACACACTGACAATACTCTCCGGATTTTTCTCAATAAATTCCCGTGCATTATCGATGATGGTCTGGATGGAGGCATCGGACCCTATTTGCTCCCGGAACTTCGTCATGAGCTTATTGGCCTTGCCCCCCTTTATCTTCATATCCCGCAAGTGGGTGGCATCGGCTTCTATCTCCACATCAAGTCCGGGTTCAGCAAAGATGACCTGCTCACTCATGTTCTGGAAAAGCATGGTGTACCACCCTGGGGCAGACTGCGGACTCTCATAGGCAAACCTACCGTTACGGACATAGACGGTATCCACCTTCCCATGACCACCCTCTGGTGTCCAGAAATAAAGCTCCAGGTCATTCAAGCCAGTGAACTCTCCCCTGACTGAAAACTTTTCCTGCTGGCCGGAACAGGAGAAAATCACCATTCCGGTCAGCAGGATAATTGTTATGTAAAAAAGTCTTTTCACTGTAAATTAGAGACCATTGACTACACTGGCAAACTTAGCAAACTCCAAGTCGTTCTTAGCATAGTTTCTAAGTGTGCTGTCCTGGCTGATAGCATTACGCAGGTAAGTGCTTACACCCTGGCTGTCATTGGTACGTGCACTGACGATAGCTTTCAGGTAGTTTGTAATAGCATCCTGCTTCTTGATGGAAGTCAGGGTAGCAGCAGCGCTAGTATAATCTTTATTCAGAATTTCAGCCAATGCCTGAGTGTTAGAGTTGGTACCCTTCAAAGTCTGAGCAGCCTGGCTGTACTGACCCTGTGACAGGTAGAGAGCACCCAGAGCCTCGTTTACATTGTTGGCATTACCACCCTTGCTCAAGTACTGAGCAGCTTCATCCTTCTTGCCATTAACCAGAGAGATAAGACCCAGGTTAGCGTTAGCCTCAGCAGAATTTGCAGAAACTCTTTGTGCCTGAGTGAAATAGTTTGCTGCAGTGTCAAGGTTTCCGTTCTGATAAGCCAGTGCACCAAGGTTGTTGAATGCACGTGCATCACGAGGATACTGCTTGGTAGCAGCGGTATAGAATGCTTCCTTATCCTTGTTAGAGTCTACGATGGTAGCACCATAGAGAAGTTCCTCTACGCTCAGCTTAGAAGGATCAGCCTTCAGCTGTGCAACGATTTCGTCATCGCTACGACCGATGATTTCATAGTTGGCAGTCAAACGTGCACGACGCAACTGTGGAAGGATACCATCAGCCAAATCCTTATATACAGTAGCGATATTACGGATTTCACGTTCACGCTCCTCTGGATCCTGGTACATAGAAAGCACACGGAGAATCAGGTCCTTATCCTGGATGCTAGATTCACCTACCAGTTCCTGGAAGCCTTCCCAGTCCTCTGCAGTATACTTGCTGTCCACGTTAGTCTCCAGCTTAGTCTTCTTCAGCTGCTTGTTCACATAGTTGGTAGAAACAGACTCACGCTTGTTGGCCAGACGCTCGTTCAGTTCATATCTACCATCAGGAGAAGCATAGGCAGAAACCTCAATGTTGTTCAGCACATTACCTTCAGGGTTACCCTGGATTTCAGCCAATTTAGCTACAAATTCCTTGATGTTATCCTTGTTCAGCTCGCTGGCACGCAGATTAGCCTGTCCCAAGAGGAACTGGATGGTAGCGGTCTGCTTCTGCTGGATGGTGTGCTGGAAAGCATCCAGACCATAGCTAGGAGTAGCAGAAGCCAAAGTACGCTTCACCAGTTCAGAAGTAGCGATGACACCGTCAGCCACCTTTACCTCAGGAACAGCTACAGTCTTCTTGCCCACTTTAGCATTGAACTGGAGCCACAATTCAGATTTCTCCATTTCATCCTGGTAAGGATATGCAGTACGCATGGTATAGCGGCCACCTACCTTATAAGAAAAAGTTTGGTTGTTACCCTGTACCTTCTCGCCCTGGAAAGTAGCTGACTGACCTGCCACCTGCTTACCATTGAACTTCAAGACTGGAGTAACGGTTACCACAGCTTTCTTCTTCATGTACTTTTCAGGGAAGCTACCAGTGATAGTAGCAGGAACCTGTCCAGCATGAGCCTCCAATGGATTTGGAGTTACCATAAAATTATCGGCAGATAATGCACCCAATTTGCTGCTGCAAGAGCTGAGTGCTGCAACCATTGCCAAAGAAACGATAAAACTTAATTCTTTTTTCATTATAATAGATGTTATTAAATTTGTTTTTCTACTCATACAATATGCAAATATACTAAAAGTAGGCCCTCCCTGTAGAAAAGCACCCCGCATTTTAAGGTATTTTAGTATCTTTTTGATGCTCCTGGAAGTACTTAATGTTGCGAGGATGATGAAGCAGAATCTCCTCACGGAGCCGACTTCGGTCTATATGGGTATAAATTTCCGTGGTGGCAATGCTCTCATGCCCCAGCATGGCTTGGATGGCACGCAGGTTCGCTCCCCCCTCCAGCAGATGAGTAGCAAAAGAATGCCGGAACGTATGAGGGCTGACCGTCTTACGGATGCCCGTGGCCTCACAAAGTTCCTTGATAAAGTGAAAGACCATGATTCTACCGATGTGCGTCCCCCTACGGAAACTGAGAAAGACGAAATCCTCTTCCCCCCGTTTAATCTGGATCTGGTTACGCTGTGTGAAATACAGTTCCAGTTCCTTGATGGCCCGGGGAGAAATGGGAACCAGCCGCTGCTTGCTACCCTTCCCTTCCACCTTGATGAACCCCTCCTCCAGGAACAAGTCGGACATCTTCAGGTTACAAAGTTCGCTGACACGCAATCCACAGCTATAGAGTGTTTCCAAAATAGCCCTATTTCGCTGCCCCTCCTGTTTGGTACGGTCTATGGCACCTATCAAGGTATCTATCTCCTCCACGGAAAGCACATCGGGAAGGTGTACCCCTATCTGCGGTGACTCCAGCAATTCAGCAGGAGACTGACGAATTTCCTTCTCCAATTCCAGGAAACGATAGAACGAACGCACCCCAGAAAGGATACGAGCCTGAGAACGCTCATGGATACCAATGTCGGCCAGCCCCGCAGAAAAGTGCTCCAGATCCTGCAAGGTGGCATGAATGGGGTCAATACCCTCACCCTCAAAATACTTCAAGAGCTTACTTAAGTCGGAGAGATAAGCATCCAGTGTATTTCCGGAATATCCCCTCTCCAGCCGCAAGTATGCCTTATACCGCATAAGAATAGGAGATATTTTTTCTTCAATCGTCATTTTTTTCTAACTTTGCATGCAAAGATAAATATTTTTTCTCATTCGCCTATGAAGATTCTTATCATTAACGGCCCCAACATCAACCTGCTGGGCCGTCGGGAGCCAGGCATCTACGGAGCACGCAGCTTCGAAGATTATTTTGCTGAACTGAAGGACCTATACCCGGAAGAAGAACTGGAGTATTACCAAAGCAACGTGGAAGGCTTTCTGATAGACAAGATACACGAAGTAGGCTTCAGCTATGACGGTATTATTCTGAATGCAGGAGCCTATACACATACCTCCATCGCCCTGCAGGATGCCATCCGTGCGGTAAAGTCGCCTGTAATTGAAGTACACATCTCCAACGTGCATCAGCGTGAAGAGTTCCGTCACAAGAGCATGATATCCTGTGCTTGCAAGGGAGTAATCTGCGGCTTCGGACTAGATTCCTACCGACTGGCACTAGAGGCATTTAGGGGAAGCAAGAAATGACAGAAACGGAACGACTGGACCAATACATTCTGGAGCACATAGACCCAGAAAGCGACTACCTGAAGAAGCTTTACCGGCAAACTCACCTGAAGCTTCTCTACCCCCGTATGGCCAGCGGACACCTGCAAGGACGTCTGCTGAAAATGTTCGTAAAAATGATAGACCCTACCAACATTCTGGAGATAGGGACCTATAGCGGGTATTCCGGACTTTGCCTGGCAGAAGGACTAAAACCCGGAGGACAACTCTATACGATAGAGATTAACGATGAGCAGGAAGATTTCACCCGCCCCTGGTTTGAAAATTCCCCCTACAAAGACCAGATACACTTCCTCATAGGCAATGCACTGGATATAGTCCCTACCCTGAACGTCACCTTCGACATGGCATTTGTGGATGGCGACAAAAGGCTCTATAAGGAGTATTACGAAATGGTGCTCCAGCATATTCGTCCCGGTGGCTATATGCTGGCCGACAATACATTATGGGATGGACATGTCATAGAAGAACCCACCCCCAAAGATGCACAAACGAAAGGAATCATGGCCTTCAACGACTATCTGGCTAAAGACACCCGAGTGGAAAAGGTCATCCTCCCCCTTAGAGACGGACTGACCATCATACGCAAGAAAGAATGAAGGTGATAGCCCACATAAAAACCGACTTCCACACCAAATTTGGTGTCCCCCGGCAAAGCGGAGTAGTACCTGAGTTAACGGCAAAAATAATTTTTGAGCCGGAGTATCGTGTGGCAGAGGCATTCCGAGGGCTGGAGAACTTCAGCCATATCTGGATACTGTGGTGCTTTTCCGAGGCAATTCGAGAAGAATGGAGTCCCACCGTGCGCCCCCCTCGCCTGGGAGGAAACATGCGAATGGGAGTCTTTGCCACCCGTTCCCCTTTTCGTCCTAACCCCATAGGATTATCTTCCGTCCGCTTGCTGAGGGTAGATTTAGATACCCCTGAAGGCCCCATACTTTACGTCTCTGGTGCAGATCTGATGGATGGCACCCCTATCTATGACATCAAACCCTACCTTCCTTACACGGACTCGCACCCCGAAGCTACTGGCGGCTTTACAGATAGTCTGAACCCAGCAGAACTGGAGATAGCAGTTCCTCCACATTTATTGGAGCGCATCCCTGAAAATAAAAGAGAGGCCCTGCTCCATGTTCTGGCAGCAGACCCTCGACCTCACTATCAGAATGACCCCAACCGCATTTACGGAATGGGCTTCGCCGGCTTAGAGATAAAATTCCAAGTCCAGGACCATCTTCTTACGGTTATTTCTGTAGTCTAGCCTTCCACCGCTCATACCGACGGAGCACCTTGGAAGGTTCATTACTGAACCAAATGACCCCAGTACGTCGTTCACGGGTTAGCTCTTCATAAGAATACTTTATTTCCCCTTCCGTATCCGTATAGAACGGACGATTGTCGTCTAAGGTATAGAAACGAGCCCACATATCTGCAGCATGAGGATCCTTTACCAACCTGAAATCACGCTTCCCCTGCTTGTTGATATAATTCTCTCGTTTCTGCCCTTTGATAGCCACATTCTTAAACCACTGCACGGCCCCTTCTATAGCCTCAACAATGAAAGCATCAGGGTCCTGAATACCCATGAGCAATAAAACGATGGAAGAGGATTCCTTTCCACTAAGAGAAGGTGGTTCATTTGCATCACCGCTACATGGAGCCAATGTTTCATGGTCATGTTGTGCACACCACACTGTAGGCTGCCCATTCTGCCTTACCTGTGCATTCAAGATACAAGCAATACCTTTTGTAAAAGCTTCCCGGGCACGGTTCCTATAGTCGTCGGAAAGATAAGAATACGGTTCTTTCTTTTCCACAATATCGTTCAAGAACAGAAGAACATTCACCATGACATCACCAGCAAAGGCTATCTGAGCATCCTTATCATCCTTAGCTGGAGAGCAAAGTGGCCAACCCCCATTAGGATATTGGCTTCGAAGCACATATTCAATACCCTCTTCTGCAGCCTTCCGGAACCGACGCTGGTCCGTAGCCAAATACATGTTAGAAAGAAAATGGATTTCAGTCAAGGTTGATCTATTCTCTAACGTACTAAAAGTATCATCAGAATTTGCCTTACGTACAGCAGAGACTTTACCCTCCTCCAGTTGGGGATAATAAATATTCTTCGGCCATGCCCCCGTAGAAAGTTGGAAGTCCAGGACCCTCTCGGCAATAAGAGCACACTCGTCAGTCAACAAGACCTGCCCTGAAAGCTGACGCTCATAGTTGGGCCAATCCTTGTAGCCATTGTACTGAGCAAAGAGCTGCATAGGACAAAGGTAAACCATCATTACCCATAGAGAGAGAATATATTTCTTCATCATTTTCTTTTCTAAATTAGCAATCCGATTTGGTTAGGAGCAAAAAAAAGGGTCTCCGCTGAGACCCAACCTTTGTTAACCTTAAATCTAATACTATGAAAAACACACTGCAAAGGTATGGTATTTTTTTTAATATACAAACCCTGTGCGCGAAAACAACTACTATTTTTGTATATTTTAACCAATCAGATGAATAAGAATAGAAATATTCCCATCTTTTTGCAAAAGCAAGATAATCCTAAATTTTCCTTAAAATATATAGCAAATAAGACAAAAGTTTTGTTTCTTTGCACCAAATTTGGGTTATTACGTCCATGAACAAACTACATTTAGTGGAGTGCCCCCTTTGCGGAGGTGAACAATTGCATAGATTCCTTGTCTGTAAAGACCACTATGCCACGGGGGAGAATTTCGCTATCCTGGAGTGTGACAATTGTGGTTTCCGCATGACACAAGATGCCCCAGTAGAGGCTGAAATAGGGCGGTATTATGAATCCCCAGATTATATTTCGCATAGTAATACGCACAAGGGGCTTATGAACCGTGTGTATCATTATGTGCGTGCCTACATGCTCAGAAAAAAGGCCAAATTAGTGGAGAATGCTTCAGGTAAGAAATCCGGAAGGATCCTAGATATTGGTACAGGTACAGGATATTTCAGCCAGACCATGAAAACCCGAGGTTGGCAGGTAGACGCTATAGAGAAAAGTGCTCAAGCACGCGACTTTGCCAAACAAAATTTTGGTCTGGAAATAAAGGATGAGTCTGAGGTAGGTCATTATGGAAACCAAGTTTTCGATGTCATCACGATGTGGCATGTCCTAGAACATGTGGAAAATCAAGCATACGAATGGGAGATACTCCATAGACAGTTGAAGGACGATGGTGTACTAGTAATAGCCGTACCGAATTGCTCCAGTACAGATGCAAAACGCTATGGAGCTTTTTGGGCTGCTTATGACGTACCTAGGCACCTATGGCACTTCACTCCTGAAACCATGCAGAGAATGGCAGAAAAACAAGGTTTCAGTTTACTGGAGAAAAAGCCCATGCCATTCGATGGATTCTATGTATCCATGCTAAGTGAAAAATATAAAGGATGTTCTCTTTACTTCCTGAAAGGTGCATGGACAGGGTTAAAGGCATGGTTCTCTACATGGATGAATGCAGAACGGAGCAGCTCCATGATTTACATTTTCCGTAAAAAATAAATGATGAAAAAAGCAAGTTTCTTCAATATGCAAGCTTTGACCAGCTGTATTAGCATGATGCTGGTGCTTCTTTTATTGGGTGCATTGGTTTTCTTTGTACTTACTGCACGTAATCTGTCAAACCAAGTAAAAGAAAACATCAATATCACGTTATTGCTGAGTGATGATATCAAAGCCTCCGACATCGTTACCACACAAAATACCCTGAAGAAGAAGGATTATGTCAAGAGTATTCATTACAATTCAAAAGAAGATGCCTTGAAGGAACTTAGTGAAAATATGGGTGCAGACCCTTCCGATTTCCTCGGTACGAACCCATTGACAGCCTCACTGGAATTAGGACTCAAAGCAGACTATGCCACCCCAGATAGCATTTACTGGATTGAAAAAGAACTCAGACAAACCCCTAAAGTTGTGGACTTAATCTACCAAAAAGAATGGGTGGACACCATCAATGGATGGATCGCAAAAATAAGCCTTGTCCTATTAGTCCTGGCAGGTTTGCTTACTTTTGTTTCTTTTGCTTTAATCAACAATACATTGAGGTTAAGTGTATATTCCAAACGATTTCTTATTAACACGATGAAGCTAGTAGGTGCAAGATGGGGGTTCATCCGTAGACCTTTCCTTTTGAAAGGGATGACGCTGGGTCTCATTGCAGCCATAGTGGCCGATATCCTTCTTTACATTGGATATTTAGGACTGGTCAATGTAGAACCAGCTGTGAAAGAGGTAGTGACATGGGATATATTGCTCATTGTGGGCTTGTCGGTTATCCTTTTTGGTGTGCTAATCACACTTATCTGCTCTTTCTTCTCCGTAAACAGGTTCCTGCACATGAAAACAGCGAACATGTATACTGCATGATAATTAATAAAATTCTAAATAATGAACAAACGTAATTTTGCTTTTGATAAAATGAACTACATCCTACTGGCCATCGGTATGGTGATAGTCATCATAGGCTTTATCCTTATGAGTGGGCCCGGCTCAGACGAGACTCATTTTGAAGAAGCCATCTTTAGTGCCACCCGCATAAAGGTAGCACCAGCCGTGAGCTTGCTAGGTTTTATCTTTATTATTTATGCTGTATTACATAAACCTAAAGACAGCAAAAATATAGAAAACAAATGAGCGAATTAGAAGCACTAATTTTAGGTCTGGTACAAGGCCTAACGGAATATCTTCCGGTCAGCAGTAGTGGTCACTTACAAATTGGTCAGGCACTTTTAGGCATCAGCCCTGATGAGGGAGGACTAACATTTGACATTGTAGTTCATGTAGCTACTGTAATGTCTACTCTTGTGATTCTCTGGAAAGAAATTTCCTGGCTTTTCGTGGGATTTTTCAAGAAAGAATACAACGAGGAAAAAAAGTACATTATAAACATCCTCATCTCCATGATTCCCGTTGGCATTGTAGGACTTTTTTTCAAAGAAGAAGTTGAAGCTCTGTTCCACGGAACCACGGTTGTAGGAATCTGTCTGCTAGTTACCTCTCTGCTATTGGCACTGACTCACTTTTACCATCCAAAAGAAAAGGAGAATATCTCTCCGTTGCATGCATTTATTATTGGTATAGCACAAGCATGTGCTGTGCTTCCAGGACTCTCCCGAAGTGGTTCTACCATTGCTACGGGTTTACTACTAGGTAATAGCCGAAAGAATCTGGCACAGTTTTCTTTTCTGATGGTTATTCCACCTATTTTAGGTGAAGCTTTGCTTGATGCGAAACATATTATAGCACCCAGTGCAGAATATTTAGCCTCACAGGGTGCAGCACAATCCATATCCACCTCAGCATTAGCAATAGGCTTCATAGCTGCATTCATCAGCGGATGCTTTGCTTGTAAGTGGATGATTAGCCTTGTAAAGAAGTGTAAGCTGATTTACTTTGCCATCTATTGTGCTATTGTAGGAATTTTAACGCTTCTATTCCTTTAGCAAATGGATATCAAGGAAGGAGTTGTACTCTACTTCGACAAACCACTGACCTGGACCAGTTTCCAGATGGTGGCTAAAGTTCGATACCTACTTTGCAGAAAATTAGGAATTAAGAAACTGAAGGTGGGGCATGCTGGAACCTTGGACCCTCTGGCAACAGGAGTCATGATTCTCTGCATAGGGAAGGCAACCAAACGAATAGATGAACTGCAAGCACACTCTAAAGAGTATGTTGCAACACTGCAGTTGGGAGCTACAACTCCATCATTCGATTTGGAACACCAGGTGGATGCCACCTACCCCACTGGGCACATCACGAAGGAACTGTTGGAAAAAGTTCTTCAGCAGTTTATAGGAACGATAGAACAAGTTCCTCCCGCTTTCTCAGCTTGCAAGGTTGATGGCAAGAGGGCTTATGATTTGGCACGAAAAGGAAAAGATGTAGAACTGAAAGCCAAGACTCTTACTATCGATGAGATAGAGTTACAGGATTTCAATGAAGAAAAAATGACTGCCGTCATCCGGGTTGTTTGCAGCAAAGGCACATACATCCGTGCATTGGCCAGAGACATCGGGCAGGCATTGAACAGTGGAGCCCACCTCATCGGATTAAGAAGGACCCGAGTGGGTAATGTAAAGGTAGAAGACTGCATGCAGTTGGAAGACTTCCCCACCTGGCTGGATGAACAAGAAATAGAAATGAATGAACAAAAATAAAGGAAAATGAAACTGTCACAATTCAAATTCAAACTTCCTCAGGAAAAAATTGCACAATATCCTTCGGACTATGACCCAACTACAGGCATCTACCATCGAGATGAGTGCAAAATGATGGTTGTACATAAGAAAACAGGTGAAATCGAGCATCGGACTTTCAAGAACATCTTGGAATATTTTGATGAAAAAGACTTATTTGTATTTAACAATACAAAAGTCTTCCCTGCTCGCCTCTGGGGCAACAAGGAAAAGACTGGTGCACGAATTGAGGTTTTCCTTTTACGAGAACTTAACGAAGACCTTCGTCTATGGGACGTACTGGTAGACCCTGCCCGCAAAATTCGTATAGGCAATAAACTATACTTTGGTCCAGACGACGCTATGGTGGCAGAGGTAATCGACAACACTACATCCCGTGGACGTACCTTACGATTCCTATACGATGGCCCTCATGATGAATTTAAAGAAGCCCTCTATGCTCTGGGAGAAGCTCCACTGCCACGTACAGACATCTTCCGAGAGACAGAGGCAGAAGACATTGAACGCTACCAGACTATCTATGCAAAGAACGAAGGTGCCGTTGTTGCTCCTTCTGCTGGTCTCCATTTCTCTAGAGAATTGCTGAAACGAATGGAGATAAAAGGCATTGACTCCACAAGCCTTACTCTACACTCTGGAATGGGCTTCACACAAGATATTGATGTGGAGGATCTCACAAAGCACAAGACCACTTCAGAGCAGATGATTGTAAATCAAGATGTATGCGATGCTGTAAATAAGGCAAAATCAGAAAACAGAAGCATTTGTGCTATCGGCACAACCACCATGCGTGCCTTAGAAACTGCAGTGAGTACAGATGGCAACATGAAAGTATTTGATGGATGGACTAACAAGTTTATCTTCCCACCTTATCAGTTTAGTGTAGCTAATTCCCTAGTCAGCAATTTCCAGCAGCCACTTTCAACCCTTTTGATGGTTGTCGCTGCGTTTGGTGGTTATGACCTTATTATGCATGCATATCAAGTAGCTCTTGAAAATGATTATAAGTTCGGATGCTATGGCGATGCCATGCTCATCATTGACTAATGAAAGTCTATTTTAGCTTAGGAAGTAATCTTGGAGATAGGGCCCAACTACTGGAAAAAGCCCTGACCCTATTGAATAAGGAGATCGGGAACCTAGTTTCCCGGTCTTCCTTTTATGAAACAGAACCTTGGGGATTTTCCTCCAATCATCCATTTCTTAATGCCTGCTGCCTGTGCGAAACAGAACTTTCACCATTAGAAGTATTACACAGGACCCAACAAATAGAAAAAGAATTAGGCAGGAAAAGAAAATCTAAAAATAAGAAATACCACGACCGCCCTATAGACATTGATCTGCTCCTTTGTGACGACCTTACCATCAATACAAAGGAACTTACTATACCTCACCCCTTCATGCAAGAACGAAGGTTTGTATTAGAACCACTAAAAGAAATAGCACCAGATGTTATACACCCGGTGCTACATATTTCCATCTCAGAAATGCTGGAACAACTCTAATTATAGTTCCAAACCCATCTGTTTGTAAAATTCTTTCATACCATCTGTAGCCTTTTTCTGAATGAAAGTAATACTACGATTAATGTGTACAGAAACAGGTTTCGGGTCTATCACATAAATAGGACAAGTAGTCTTAGTATAATTAATCAAACCGGCAGCAGGATAGACATTTAAAGAAGTTCCGATAATCAAAAGAATATCAGCCTCTCCTACAGCCCATGCTGCATCCTCTATTTTAGGCA
Organism: Bacteroidales bacterium UBA4293; assembly: GCA_002395835.1. Lineage (GTDB taxonomy): Bacteria > Bacteroidota > Bacteroidia > Bacteroidales > Bacteroidaceae > Minthousia. Next base: position 217,032 of record DGVD01000015.1, read on the forward strand.
CTGATTCACCAAACCACACGATAAACGGACGCAATTGAGAACCATCTTTTGCCTTATCACCCATATGGATATCAGGATGTTCAGGATCCAAATCCACGATGCACCTAGGATCATTAGGGTCACGTTCTGATGTACCCTTCATCAGTTCACCATGAAGATGAATAATGTTAGAACTGCCTGCCTTTTCATGCAAATTATCCACATTTTGTGTCACTACAGTAACATCATAGTAACGCTCCAACCCTGCAACCAGAAGGTGTGCATCATTAGGTTTTGTATGAATGGATTCTCTACGACGCTGGTTGTAAAAATTCTGAACCAGTTCCCTATTTCTCCAATATCCCTCGATACTTGCTACATCTTCCACTGAATACTGTTCCCAAAGACCACCGGAATCACGAAAAGTAGAAATACCACTTTCTGCAGAGATTCCAGCACCAGTCAAAATCACAATCTTTTTCATAGTTTAAAGGTTTATTTCACAAAAATAGTAAAAAAATGTCACTTGCTATGCTATGTACCGAATAAAAAACGTATTTTTGCACGCTATTTAACAAACAAACAAGAAATTAACATGGATAAATTCAGTTATGCCATTGGCTTAGGAATAGGTCAGAATCTGATGAGCATGGGTGCAAGAGACATCAATGTGGATGACTTTTCCCAAGCCATCAAGGATGTTCTTTCACAAAGTCCTACAGCCATTACACATACAGAAGCTAGGGACATCGTAAATAAGTATTTCGAAGAACTGGAAACGAAGATTAATGCCAGAAACATTGAACAAGGTAAAGTCTTCCTTACTGAAAATGCTAAAAAAGAAAACATTCATACCACACCTAGCGGTCTTCAGTATGAAATTTTGAAAGAAGGTTCAGGCAAAAAACCAAGTGCTACTGACAGAGTACGTTGCCACTATGAAGGCACACTGCTAGATGGAACCTTGTTCGACAGCTCTTACAAACGTGGTGAACCTGCTGTATTTGGATTGAATCAGGTTATTCCTGGATGGACAGAAGCTCTCCAACTTATGGCAGAAGGTGCAAAATATCGCATATTCCTTCCTCATGAACTGGCTTATGGCGCTCAGGGTGCAGGTGAAATGATACCTCCTTACAGTTCCTTGATTTTCACCGTAGAGTTATTAGAGGTCCTCAAATAATTAGATTTATATTAATTTAAAAACAGATAAAAATGAAAAAAGCTAGTATTGTTTTAGCATTTGTAGCTGCAATGGGTTTTGTATCTTGCAATGGTCAGAGTCCAAAAGCAAATTTGCAGAATGATGTAGATACCCTGTCTTATACCATTGGTATGGCACAGACACAGGGTTTGAAGGAGTATTTAACAGGCCGTTTGGGCATGGACACAACTTATATGTCAGAATTTATTAATGGTCTGACAGATGGAGCATATGCTGGTGACGACAAGAAACAGGCTGCATACTATGCAGGTATTCAGATTGGTCAGCAGATTAGCAACCAGATAGTGAAAGGCATCAATCAGGAAGTTTTCGGTAATGATTCTACCAAGACTATTAGCCTGGATAATTTCCTGGCAGGCTTCATCCAGGGTGTAAGTGGTAACAGCAAGATGTCTCTGGAGCAGGCTCAGTTAATGGCCCAGACTAAGATGGATAAAGTAAAGAAAGAGACTCTAGAAAGAGAATATGGACCAAATAAGAAGGCTGGAGAAGAATTCATAGCAAATAAAGCTAAAGAAGAAGGCGTTAAGACTTTGGAAAATGGCGTCCTTTACAAGGTCATCACTGAAGGTAAAGGTGAAACTCCAAAGGAAACTGATAAGGTTAAGGTCAACTATAAAGGTACTTTGATTGACGGTACAGAATTTGACAGTTCCTATACACGTAATGAACCAGCTACTTTCCGTGCTAACCAGGTTATCCATGGATGGACCACTGCATTGACTCACATGCCTGTAGGCTCTAAGTGGGAAGTTTATATTCCACAGGAAGAAGGCTATGGTTCACGTGAAGCTGGTACCATCAAGCCATTCTCTGCCTTAGTTTTCGAAATTGAGTTGCTTGGCATCGAGAAGGAAGATTAAAGAATAAATTTACTAATAAGTCATAAAAAGGCATCGGATTTTCAAGTTCCGATGCCTTTTTTAGCGTTTTTTCATCCAAAATGTCATTGCGTATGAAAAAATTTACTATTTTTGCTTACAATTTGACACTAGAAACAAACTAATTCAATCATAATATGGAAAAAATTGATAAACTCGATCTTAAAATCCTGAGTATTATATCTGCCAATGCACGCATTCCTTTCAAGGATGTAGCTGCAGAATGTGGTGTATCACGTGCAGCTATTCACCAGCGTGTACAGCGTTTAATTGAAATGGGTGTTATTGTAGGTTCTGCATACGAGGTTAACCCTAAAACTTTAGGATTTAATACTTGTACTTACGTAGGTATCCGTCTGGAAAAAGGTTCTATGTACAAAGCAGTTGTCAAGGAACTCAAAAAAATTTCAGAGATTGTGGAATGCCACTTTACCACTGGCCCTTACACCATGCTGACCAAACTCTATTCAAGAGACAATGAACATTTGATGGACTTGCTGAACAACAAAATTCAGCAGATTCCTGGTGTGATATCAACAGAGACACTCATTTCATTGGATCAAAGTATTAAGAGAGACATTCCTATCGAGCAGATCCGATTAAAAAATATTTCATTAGAAGAAGAAGAATAAATGCTACACTGGGAAGGACTTGTTATAGGCATCTCTACTTTTCTCATTATTGGTCTTTTCCACCCCATAGTAATTAAAGCTGAATACTATTGGGGGGTAAAATGCTGGTGGGTTTTCCTATTAATTGGAATTATAGCAGGGATAGCCTCATTATTGATTGAAGATGTATTTTTCGCCTCACTTCATGGTGTACTTGCATTCTCTTCTTTCTGGAGTATTAAAGAAGTTTTCGAACAGGAAAAGCGTGTAAAGAAAGGCTGGTTTCCCAAGAATCCAAAAAGGAAGTACGATTTCTAAATATGGTTCAATTCAACTGGAAGAATACTTATCAAAATTTTCACAGCACATTCCCTGGCTATAAAAAACAGCCCCTCATTGGACTGACAGGTAATTTTAATGAGGAGAACTGCGTATTAGCTGAGACATACTATCAATCTGTCTTAAAGGCAGGAGGAACCCCCGTGATTCTTCCCCCTGTAGAAGATAAAGATGCTTTATTATGTGTGCTGGACAGTTTGGATGGTATTTTATTCACTGGTGGTGCAGATTTGAATCCTCTTTATATGGGGGAAGAGCCGATACGTGAATTGCGTGGCATCAACCCTAAAAGGGACTTGCAGGAATTATTGCTAGTACGTCTGGCATTCGACAGGCAAATTCCTATGTTAGGCATATGCAGAGGAATCCAAGTAATGACAGCTGCACTGGATGGTAGTTTATACCAAGATCTCTATACACAAGCAATAACGGATGAATCTCCTCTTTTGAAGCATAATCAAGATTTGGCTAGGGGATATGCATCTCATACTGTAAAAATAGAGAAGGACTCTATCTTATACCAGATTATGCAGACAGAAAAACTGGCTGTTAATTCTTTCCACCACCAGTCTGTAAAAGATGCTGGACCTTACTTGAAAATCTGTGCTAAAGCTCCCGACGGTATAGTTGAAGCTGTTGAATCCTCTGAATACAAACCTATTCTAGGAGTTCAATGGCATCCTGAATGTTTCCTTTCTTCGGGTGACAACTCTATGATGCCTATCTTTGAATGGTTGGTCAAAGAAGCTCTTCTCTTTAAAAAGACGAAGACTCTTCATCAGGAAATAGTTACATTAGACTCACATTGTGACACCCCGATGTTCTTTGGGAAAAACATTCATTTTGAACAAAGAGACCCACGTATTCTGGTCGATTTACATAAAATGACAGAAGGGCATCTGGATGCTACCTGCATGGTAGCTTATCTAGAGCAAAAAGAACGCACACCCGAAGCTTTGAAGGCTGCCACTGCAAAGGCAAACCGGATATTGAATGAGATAGAAAATCTGGTGGAACACAATTGTTCTTTTATAGATATTGCTAAAACACCAGAAGACATTGTAAAGCTCAAAGCACAAGGTAAAAAGTCCATCATGTTAGGCATAGAAAATGGTTATGCCGTAGGAAAAGATATCAGCAACCTGAAAAAATTCCGTGACAAAGGAGTTGTATATATGACACTTTGCCACAATGGTGACAATGACATCTGCGACTCACATAAAGGGAACCAAGAGCATGGAGGTGTAAGTGAATTCGGAGCACAGGTCATTGAAGAAATGAATAGGTTGGGTATGATGGTAGACCTTTCTCATGCTCATGAGAAAAGTTTCTATGATGCTCTTGAAATCAGCCATTTGCCCATTGTGTGCTCTCATTCCAGTTCCCGGGCACTTTGCAATCACACACGTAATCTCACGGATGAGCAGTTAAAAGCTCTTGCCAAAAAAGGTGGTGTAGCTCAAGTTACATTATATAATTATTTCCTTCGTGAGGATGGAAAAGCCACCATTTTAGATGCCATTGAGCACCTGAATCATATGGTGAATGTCATGGGGATAGACCATGTAGGCATTGGCACTGATTTTGATGGTGATGGAGGTATACTAGGATGCGGTAATGCCAGTGAATTGCTTCAATTCACTCGTAGACTTTTAATGGAAAGATATAACAAAGAGGACATACAAAAGATTTGGGGTGGTAATTTCCTCCGAATTATGCGTATGTATCAGAATCAATAACATTATGAGAAATTTAAATTTCAAATACTTTCTACTGTTGGCTCTTGGAGTGTTAGTAGCTTGTGGGAATAGCAACAAGCAGTCAGACCAACCTCAAGAGGAAGAGAAAGACATTATGGCTCCAGAATTCAACGCAGACAGTGCCTACGCTTATGTAAAGGCACAATGCGACTTTGGCCCTCGTATTCCAAACAGTCAGGCACATGCTCAGTGTGGTGAATGGTTGGTAAGTAAATTCAAGGAATTTGGTGCTACAGTATATGAGCAGAAAGACAAAGTAAGAGGTTGGGATGGAACCGTCCTTGATATGCACAATATTATTGCCAGCTATAAACCGGAAACGAAAAAACGTGTGATGATTTGTGCCCATTGGGACAGTCGCCCATGGGCTGATAATGACCCTGATGATAAACTTCATCATACTCCTATCGATGGAGCAGATGACGGAGCAAGTGGTGTAGGTATTTTGTTGGAATTAGCTAGACAACTGCAGATGCAGGAGACTGCAATCGGAATAGATCTGATTTGTTTTGACTTGGAAGACTATGGAACACCCCAATGGTACGATGGACAGCATGATGAAAATTCCTGGTGCCTTGGTTCTCAATACTGGTCTCGTAGGCAGCATGTAGATGGTTACAATGCACGTTTCGGCATTCTACTAGATATGGTGGGAAATGCCAATGCACGTTTCTATCAGGAATATTTCTCCAAAAGACTGGCAGGAAACATTGTCAACAAAGTGTGGAAAAAAGCTCACGACATAGGTGTGGGAGTCTATTTCCCAAAGAAAGACGGTGGTGCCGTTACCGATGACCATATCTCAGTGAATAACATTGCACGCATTCCTTGCATTGACATCATCCCTAACTATCCTAATTCGGATAGTGGCTTCGGCCCTGTCTGGCATACTGTAAACGATAATCTCAATAATATAGATAAGATGACTCTGAAAGTTGTAGGACAGGTGATGATGCAAGTTATTTACAACGAAAAATAAAAGAGTAACTATGACGATAAATGAACAACAAGACGAAATCATCGAGGAATTTACCGAACTTGATGATTGGATGGACAGATACCAGCTTTTAATTGACCTGGGCAATGAACAAGAACCACTGGATGAGAAATATAAAACAGAAAGTAATCTGATTGATGGTTGTCAAAGCCGTGTATGGTTGCAGTGTGATGAAGAAGATGGAAAACTGAAGTTCCAAGCAGAAAGCGATGCTTTGATTGTAAAAGGAATCATTGCACTCCTGATTAAGGTACTCTCCGGTCATACTCCAGATGAAATTCTGAATGCAGATCTTTACTTCATCCCTCAGATTGGTTTGAAAGAGCACCTCTCACCCACTAGAAGCAATGGGCTTTTAGCTATGGTAAAACAAATACGTATGTATGCATTGGCTTATAAGGCTAAAATGCAAATATAAGATAAGTGACTACATTCAAGAGTTTTAGAAGAATAGTGCTGGCATGTTTGCTGGCACTTATTTTAATTATTCGTATCCTACCTTTCGGAGGCGAATTGTATGCCACATGTTTATATCCCTACATTTCCTACGGACTTTCTTTCATCAGTTCTTTCTGCCCCTGGTCTCTAGAAGAAATACTAGTTTGCTGCTTTGCAGCTCTCCTCATCCTTTATCCCCTCATAGCTTTCTTTTGCAGAAGGAAACACATCTTACTAGGAGAACTGGAGATACTCCTCTGGATAGTCATCTGGTTCTATGTGGGATGGGGATGCAACTATTTCCGAGATTCTTTTTATGAGCGTTTGATGATTTACCCTACGGATTATAAAAAAGAAACTTTCCACTCTTTTCTAGATGATTTTACCGATAATCTCAACAAATCCTATACAGAGAATACTCAAATAGACAAGCAGCATGTGATGGAAAACATAAAAAGTATTTTCCAGGGCATACCTGTGGGCTACGGACTTACTAAACCAGAGCCCTTTCAAAAACCTAAAGACTTACTTTTCAACGAACTCTATTCTCAAGTGGGGGTACTGGGGTACATGGGGCCATTTATGAGTGAAAGCCAACTAAACCTGGAACTAAGCGATTTAGAATACCCTTTCACCTATGCTCATGAACTTTCTCACTTACTAGGTGTAAGTAGTGAAGCTGAGGCAAACTTCTGGGCATTCTCCGTCTGCAGCAAATCGGATATTCCTCCAGTAAGATATAGTGCTTATCACGGATTACTGGCATACGTGGCACAAAATGCTAAGGTTGCCCTCACCGAAGATGAATATGAAAACTGGATGAAAACCATCAACCCATCCATATTGGAAGACAGCAAAAAGACATCCAGCTTTTGGGAAAGCAGGAAAAATCCTGAGTTGAATGAAATGCAGAATTTCATCTACAACATCTTTTTGAAAAGCAACAACTTTAAAGATGGCATGCAAAACTACAGTCAAGTCATCGGAATGATTATTGCAGTGAGGGAAAGTCAACGGGAACCCTTACGTCGCCAAGGTAGAGCTCTTTCCGTAAAGCAATAGTACAGCGTATCTGCTATATAATACATGAGGAAAGCAGTGAAGAAACCAGCAATGGCATCAATCAGATAGTGAGCTTGAATGTAAACTGTAGCACAGCAAAGCAAAACATAAAACGGTGCGAGGAAAGCAAAAAGCTTTTTATTTCCTTTCCATGCAAGAATCATCATTACGGTAGAACAACCCACATGAGAGCTGGGGAATGCAGCTGTAGGACGCTCACCTGTAGCTTGAGCATCAGCTACACGTTGGAAGAAGAAACCATTGGAATCACCCGGTGCGGGTAGAAGGTCTGTGTTATAGTTGAAATAATCTCCTATAGCAGGGAAACCGTTTCGAGCTATCTCATAGATATCTTTCTCCGGATAGCCTATGGCTAAATAATAGAATTGAGGCCCTGCTACCGGCAGGAAGATGAAAATCAAATAATACAAAAAGAAGGTACTGATAATCACAAAGCTGACATACTGGAATTTCTTTTCCGGCTGGAAGAACAAATAGTACACCAGTAATAAGGCTATCATGGGGAAATAAGACCAATAACCTAAATTGAAGATTTCACTCCAAAATTTACCATGCAACAATCGACTGAATTCTATGGCTGGTTGGCATCCAAACAAGTACTGCTCAAAATCAGCAAAAAGATAGTCTAAGTTGGGGAACACCCTGTTGAACTCGTACGTCTCAGAATACCAGAATATCAGCATGAAGAACTGCATGGCTACCCGGAAGAAAGTGGTAAGCTTACAAGGATAAATCCAGTAGAGCCACATGAGCAATGCAGTACCTCCCACCAGCATGAAACGCACTTCTATCATATAGTATGGATTAACCAGCTGATGACCCAGTATTATGATAATGAAAGAAGTGAGCAAGCCATAGAACCATGATGCATACTCCACCATGAACAATCCACTTTTAGGATTATCCATGACGACGAACAAATCTTTGATGAAACTATAAATCTTCTTTAGCATCAGAGCCATTTCTCTTCTTTGTACCAAGCTATTGCCTCTTTTACCCCTTTTGCCAAATCATACTTTGGCTTATACCCCAGTTCATCTATGAGTGGCTGAATGTCGCACTGCCAGTTGCGTTGCTTCATGATATAATACTTGTCCATGTTCAACGTGCTAGGTTTCTTCAGCAATGCCGCAAATTTTCCACTGATAAAACAAATGATTTTCAGCAACCATAAAGGAGCCTTGATGTGAAATACCAGTTTCACTCCCAGCTCTTTCTGTATCAAATCACTGAAGGCACTGCTTTCATACACATGACCATCACTGACGAAATACTCCCTTCTGGTCTTCTCCTGATTGATACCCAGGAAGATAGCCTGCACCAAATCCTTCACATACACGAAAGTGATTTCCTGCTTTGTGTACCCTACACTGAAGTCCACATGCTGACTGATGCTCTTTGCCATGAGGAAATAATCACGTTCCCTAGGGCCATAGACACCGGTAGGACGGAAAATAAGATAAGGATAATCGATGAGTGAACGAAGGTATTTTTCTGTAAGAACCTTGCTTTTCCCGTATGCCGTATTTGGCTCTGGCTCATCGGTTTCCAGAATAGGTTCATAAAGCAGACCATTGGTATTGGTAGTCACCGGCTTCTCCCGAATAGGACCGAAGATACTCAGTGAACTCAAATACACAAACTGCTTAGGTTTCATGCCCTCCTCCCGAAGTGCCTGAACCAGGTTTCGGGTGGCATTATAGTTATATTTCTCAAAATCCTCACTATGAAGGCACTTGGTCACTCCTGCAGCATGCAGTACCACATCCCAGGGACCATGCTTCTTATTCTTCTCCCTAACCTGACTGCAGAGCTTGTCCAGATTAGAAAAATCCAGTTCAATAAAATGAATATGCTTATCCTGCAAAAACTTTTTGCTACTAGTCTTACGTATGCCAGCCCAAGTTTCAAAACCCTGTCGTAATGCCTCCTCTACTAGGAAGCTCCCTATAAAACCACTGGCACCTGTTATCAATATGCTTTTTTTCATGCCACAAAGATACGGCAAAATTCTTGATTGTTGGAAATTATTCCTATCTTTGTGAAATAAATCCTAAATTTATAACACTATGGGAAAGGCTAAAAAAGGAGGCAAACGCCTCACTAAGAAAGAGCTAGTTCAAAAACTGGCCGACTTGTTCCAATTGAACCCTAAAGATAGATTTCCACTGAAAACTATCTTCCGAAGATTGGATCTGGACACCCATCCCCTTAAAATGCTGTGCATGGATATCATCTTCGACCTCCTGGACGAGGGCATTCTTATCCAGCCAGAAAATAATGTATATCAGCTGAAACCTATCTCTTACAGCAAGACTGATAAAGAGGAAGACATCGATATAGAAATAGATACTTTCGTGGGCGAACTGCAGGTTACTCCTAAGTTTGCCTTCCTGAAACCCGATGGTAAAGTGCTGAGCCACGATATCTTCATCCCACTGGAAAAACTGAAGGGGGGAAAGACTGGAGAAAAAGCTGTGGCTCGTATCCTGAACTGGCCCGAAGGCTCCAAGAACCCTATAGGTGAAGTCATCGATGTGCTAGGAAAGAAGGGAGATAATAATACCGAAATGCATGCCATTCTGGCTGAATACGGCTTGCCTTATTTCTACCCGGAAAACGTGGAGGCTGAGGCCAACAAGATTCCGAATGAAATACCGGAACAGGAAATTGCACGAAGAGAAGATTTCCGTAACGTAACAACCTTCACCATTGACCCGAAAGATGCAAAGGACTTCGACGATGCGCTTTCCATCCGCAGAATGGGGAACCTCTGGGAAGTGGGTGTGCATATAGCTGATGTGACCTACTACGTGAAAGAAAACTCCATCATCGATAAGGAAGCTTATAACCGTGCCACCTCCGTCTATCTGGTGGACAGAACCATCCCGATGCTCCCGGAACACCTGTGCAACTTCCTCTGCTCCCTCCGTCAGGATGAGGATAAGGTGGCATACTCCGTCATTCTGCTCATGACCGATGAGGCTGAAATAAAAGACTACCGCATCGTGCACACCATGATAAGAAGCAACCGCAGATTCTGCTACGAAGAAGTGCAGGAAATCCTGGAGAACAACGGTGTAGCTACTCAGTACGATGAGGGGAAGCCTCAGCCAGAACCCCACACTCATGATGAGTACCTGAAGGGGGAACGCGTACCGGAAGGAGAATTTGCCATGGAACTTATCGCCCTGGACAAACTGGCTAAGAAACTCCGTGAAAAGAGATTCAAGAACGGGTCTATCGACTTCAACAGTCATGAAGCTAAATTCGAACTGGATGAAACCGGAAAGCCTATCCGTGTGTACTTCAAATACAGTAAGGATGCCAATAAACTCATCGAGGAGTTCATGCTGCAGGCCAACCGCACCGTGGCAGAGCACATCGGAAAGCCTTCTAAAACCAACAAGAAACCGAAGACTTTCGTGTACCGTATCCATGACATTCCAGACTTGGAGAAACTGGATAACCTGAGCCAGTTCATCTCCCGCTTCGGCTACCGACTGAAAACCACCGGAGAGAAGTCGGAAATCAGCAAGAACCTGAATGCCATGCTTCACGACATCATAGGAAAACCAGAGGAAACCCTCATAGAAACCGTTTCCCTGCGTGCCATGCAGAAAGCTAAATATAGCACGGAAAACATCGGGCACTATGGCTTGAACTTCGACTACTACACCCACTTCACCAGCCCTATCCGACGCTATCCGGATATGATGGTACACCGACTCCTTACCCGCTATATAGAAGCGAAAGGACGCTCTGCTGCACAAGACAAGTTTGAGGAGCGTTGTGAGCACTCCAGTGCCATGGAGCAAACCGCATCCAGCGCAGAACGCAGCAGTATAAAGTACAAGCAGGTGGAATTCATGAAAGACCACCTGGGACAGGAGTTCCAAGGCACGGTAAGCGGTGTTACGGAATGGGGACTATACGTGGAAATAGATGAGAACAAGTGCGAAGGTATGATTCCAGTGCGGAACCTGGGAGATGATTTCTTTGAGTTCGATGAACGAAACTTCCGACTAGTGGGAACCCGTACCGGTAGAATCTTCAACCTGGGAGACCCCTTGAAGATTAAGGTAGCCCGTGCCGATTTGGAGAAGAGACAGCTAGACTTCGACCTGGCCGACAGTGAAAAGGATTTTGAAGTAAACCCACTAGCTCGCATCCCCGAACGCAAGGTTAGCCTTACCAGCAAAGAAGCGAAACGCGCTAGGAAAATGGAAAAGAAACAAAGGAAAGCAAATCAGAAACGATGAAAAAAATTCTATTTCTAATCCTGCTTTTCATCGGGATCCCTGCATTTGCACAGCAAGGCACCGGAAAGAAAGTGCTTTTCATCGGAGATAGTATAACCGATGGAGGCTGGGGCAATGATGCAGCAGGACTCCCCTCTTCAGAACGGAACCATGACGACTGGAACCACCTTTTCGGAAGTGGGTACATGTACCTTTGTGCAGCACACTTCATGGGAGAAGAACCGGAAAAGGAGCTGCAGTTCCTGAACCGAGGCATCAGTGGAAACACCTTGAAAAACCTTCAAGACCGCTGGAAGGAAGACTGTCTGGACATCAAACCCGATGTGCTTTCCATTCTGGTGGGTACAAACGACATCCACTACTGGCTGGAAAATCCCCAGAAACCCTTCAATTTTACCAGTTGGGAGAACCGGTACAGGGAACTCATCAAGCAGACTCAGCAGGCACTTCCTAAGGTAAAGATTATTCTTTGCACCCCATTCGTAGGTAAGGCAGGATGGGCTGGTGAAGCAGACAACTTCCCCCAAAGGAATGAATGTGTGAAGCGGCTGGCAAACATCATCAAGAAAATAGCCAAGGACTACCAGCTTACCCTGGTTCCTTTCGATGAAATGTTCCAGAAACTGCTGAAAGACTATCCATCACAACCTGTAAGTCACTGGTGCTGGGATGGCATACACCCCACCTCAGCTACCCATCAGCGCATGGCCGACCTCTGGATAGAAAAGTGCGGATTATAGCATGATTTTTTCTTTACATCATAAAGAAGAAATTCCAGTAGAATGAAGGAGAAAAATTATTCTCCAGTTAGAGAAAAATTTTTTCCCTTAAGGAGAGAAAAATTTCCCTCACTGACTATTTTTTACTGGAAATAAAAAAACATTACAAATAGACTAAAATCGAAATACCATGATTAAACAAATGCTGGCTCACAACCAGAAATTCGTGGAAGGAAAACAGTACGAAGCATTTCAAACCAGTAAGTACCCGGAGAAGAAAATAGCCATTGTTACTTGCATGGATACACGCTTGACAACCCTCCTCCCTGCAGCACTGGGCATCAAGAATGGTGATGTGAAAATGATAAAAGTAGCAGGTGCCATCATCACTGGTCCATTCGACACAGCCATGCGAAGCCTTCTCATAGCTGTCTATGAGCTGCACGTCAATGAAATCATGATTATAGGGCACACAGGATGCGGTGTTCAAGGCATGAACGCCAAGGAAATGCTGGAGCTCATGCACCTGAAAGGCATCTCCAAGGAACGCATCGGTTTGATGAGGCACTGTGGCATTGACTTAGACAAGTGGCTCTATGGATTCGACGATGGCTCCAAGGCTATCCTGGAAACCGTAGATCTGGTGAAGAACCATCCGTTGATGCCTAAACATGTAACCGTTCGGGGTTATATCATCGAAACCGATACAGGAAAACTGAATGAAATAGAAGCACCTAATCCCTAAACACAGGGATTAGGCTACTAGAACAAGGCAGCAATCTTTTCCAACCACTTTTGATCTGTTTCATCGAATGTGGCTAGATATTCACTATCTATATCCAGTACTCCAGTTACCTCACCATCCCTTCGGAGAGGCACCACTATCTCACTTTTAGAAGCACTACTGCAAGCAATGTGCCCTGGGAACTGCTCCACATCGGGAACTAGTTGTGTTTTATTCTCCTTCCATGCCGTTCCGCACACACCCCTTCCATACTTGATACGGGTACAAGCTAGGGGGCCCTGGAAAGGGCCTAGCACTAACACCCCATCCACCACTCTATAAAATCCTGTCCACCAGAAATGGAAAGTTTCTTGAATCATGGCTGATACATTAGCCATATTCGCTATACAATCCGTCTCTCCTTCCATGAGAGACACCACCTGACGGTAAAGCACTTCATATTTCTCTTCCTTGGTGCCTTCTACTATATCCAAATGTTCTGCCATTTATTTCTTAATTACAGGTAAAATAATACGGGTTGCAGCATCTTTCTGATGGTAAATGCTGATAGTTTCATTCTTTAAATCGTCTACGGTAGCCGTATAGGTATTGATGAACTGCTGTGGATTCCTGTCAATGAGTGGGAACCAGGTGCTGTGAATCTGAATTATGATTTTATGTCCAGGTGCAAAGGTATGTGCCACATCGTATAATCGGAATTTCACCGGAGTAATCTGGTTGGGTTCAAATGCTTCTGGTTTATCAAAACCGTTCCTGTAGCGTCCCCTGAATACTTCACCCCTTACCATGAGCTGATAACCACTCATGGTATACCTAGGCATTTTCTCATACACCTCTCTAGGGTAGTTGAAGTTTTCCGGATATACATCTATTACCTTGACAATGAAATCTGCATCCGTTCCGGTGATGGATGTGAAAAGCTCTACATCGATGGGGCCTCCTACCTCTAAGGAATCGGTCAGGACGTTACTGCAGAAAGTAATGACATCGGGACGGATAGAAGCAAAGCGCTGGTCGTCTGTCATGTAATTGATACTGCGTACACGAGTGGGCTGTCCTGTAAAAGGTACAGGGTGACTCAAGTCGCTATAATAGCTAGTAAAGCTGTTCATTTCTGTGGGTAACTCTGTATTAACTGAACCATCCTCATGGATATAAAAAGGAACATAGTTCACGTTATCCAAAGGCCAGTTATCAGATATCACCCACTTATTTGACCCTGAGTAGTAGACACTCACTGCATCGGGTTTCTCTCCTTGTTCCTCCAGGTAATAACGGAAGAAGGGATACTCTATATTATCCTGATAGTAAGCATTGATTCCTTCACCGAAATAGATGTTGCCCAAGCTATTATAGTTTCTACTACCCCACCCTCCATGGTACCAAGGGCCGAATGCCAGATAGAGTTCGGTTTCAGGAGATTGCGTCCTAATAGCCTCATACGTTCCCCATGCTCCATAGCAGTCTTCTGAGTCGTACGTTCCACCCACTACCAGGATAGCTGGTTTCAAGTTGTAGCAAGAAGTACGTGCATCACGTACCCTCCAGAAATCATCAAAATCGGGATGTTCCTTGATGTCATTCCACATAGAGACAGTGGTTCCTACCAGTTTATCTGCATCAGCAAACGTTCCCAATTTCAGGTAATCCTGATACACATCATTTTTCACAATCAGGGGAGTAACTCCCTTCCCTTGACGTTCCCCTTCCTCTGCTGGAAGGTAATTGGTAGTCTGCAAGAAAGTAAAGGCACCATTATGATGACGGTCGTCCCCCCTGAACCAGTCGGTTACCGGAGCTTGTGGAGAAACAGCCTTCAGTGCCGGATGTGCGCTGGATGCTGCCAAAGTAGCATAAAAACCATCCAGGGAGACACCCCAGACACCCACGTTACCATTGTTGTACGTGTTCTTTAGGAGCCATTCTATGGTATCATACGTATCGGTAGCCTCATCGGTATTCTTCTTGTCTTTCAAAGCTTTTTTACCGGTACGTTCCTTGATGTTCGGGTTCAAAGGTCTGATCTGCACAAACTCCCCTTCACTCAAATATCTTCCCCGAACATCCTGCTCCACAATGATATACTTTGCTTTGGAATAGTTGGACTGCTCAGACAACTGCCCCAATGGATAGTGATTCTCTCCAGAACCTGTTCCATAAGAAGTACGGCAAATCAAAATGGGATGAGTATTTGTGGAATCCTTCGGTGCGTAAATGGAAGTGTGGAGCTTTACCCCGTCACGCATGGGAATCATGACCTCTGTCTTGGTGTAGCTCTCTCTTATTTGTTGCAGCATCCTCTCTCGCTCTAACCTTGGATTCTTTCCTGATTGAGCAAAAGACAGGAAAGCAACCGATACCATCATCAAACTGAAAAATAATCGTTTAGCGTTCATCTTTTCTCTTAAAAATCCTATCTTTAACCTCTTTTACTGATATCATGGTAAACTAAAATGTTTAACTCACTGTATCTTTCTAATTTAATGGTGCAAAGATAGACGTTTTCAGAGAATTTTCTCTATCTTTGCACCGATTTTTGAAAATCTTCATTTTTACTTAGAAATTAAAGAATCATTATAATGGAATACAATTTTAGAGCTATTGAGGAAAAGTGGCACAAACGCTGGGTAGAACAGCAAACTTATCTGGTTAAGGAAGATGAAAACAAGCAGAAGTACTATGTACTGAATATGTTCCCTTATCCATCTGGTGCAGGTTTGCACGTGGGACACCCACTAGGCTACATTGCCAGTGATATCTATGCTAGATTTAAGCGTCTGCAAGGCTTCAATGTGTTGAACCCTATGGGTTACGATGCCTATGGCCTTCCTGCTGAGCAATATGCTATTCAGACTGGTCAGCATCCGGAAAAGACAACTTTCCAGAACATAGACCGATATCGTGAGCAGCTGGACAAAATAGGTTTCTGCTTCGACTGGAGCCGTGAAGTCCGGACTTGTGACCCTGGCTACTATCAATGGACTCAATGGGCATTCCAGAAGATGTTCAATAGTTTCTATTGCAACAAGTGTGCTAAGGCTATGCCTATAGAAAACCTGATCAGCTACCTGAATGAACACGGTACTGAAGGATTAGATGTAGCTCAAAGTGAGGAACTGCACATCACTGCTGCAGAATGGAACGCTATGAACGAAAAGCAGAAGAGCGATGTCCTGATGAACTACCGCATAGCTTTCCTGGGTGAAACCATGGTGAACTGGTGTCCGAAATTAGGTACCGTACTGGCCAACGATGAGGTAGTAGACGGTGTGAGTGTTCGTGGTGGATATCCTGTAGAGCAGAAAAAGATGCGTCAATGGTGTCTGCGTGTCAGCGCATACGCACAGCGCCTGCTGGATGGTCTTCAGACCATAGAGTGGAGCGATTCTATCAAAGAAACCCAGAAGAACTGGATTGGACGTTCTGAAGGTGCAGAAATAGAATTCCAGATAGCTGACTCCGATGAGTCATTCACCATCTTCACTACTCGTGCAGATACCATGTTCGGTGTTACCTTCATGGTTTTGGCTCCAGAAAGTGAACTGGTACAGAAGGTAACCACTCCCGACCGGAAAGCTGAAGTGGAGAAATACCTGAATTACGTAAAAAGTCGTACAGAACGTGAGCGTCAGATAGACCACACCGTAACAGGTGTTTTCTCCGGTGCCTATGCTATTAATCCATTCACAGGAGAAAAACTTCCTATCTGGATAGCAGAATATGTATTGGCAGGTTATGGTACTGGTGCCATCATGGCTGTTCCTGCTCACGACTCCAGAGACTATGCCTTTGCTAAGCATTTCAACCTCCCTATCATTCCACTGATAGAAGGTGCCGATGTGAGTGAAGAAAGCTATGATGCCAAGGAAGGTATCGTCATCAACTCTCCACGCGAGGGTGTGAAGCCATACATAGACTTCTCATTGAATGGTCTGACTATCAAAGAGGCGATTGCAGCTACTAAGGTGTATGTGAAAGAGCATCATCTAGGACGTGTGAAGGTGAACTACCGTCTGCGCGATGCCATCTTCAGCCGTCAGCGTTACTGGGGTGAGCCATTCCCTGTTTATTACAAGAATGACATCCCATGCATGATTCCAGAAGAATGCTTGCCTATCCAGCTTCCTCAGGTAGAGAAGTTCCTTCCTACCGAGACCGGTGAGCCTCCATTGGGCAATGCACAAATCTGGGCTTGGGACGAAGTAAACCGCCAGATTGTGGACAAAGCTCTTATCGACAATAAGACTGTATTCCCTATAGAACTTTATACCATGCCAGGTTTTGCCGGTTCATCTGCATACTATCTGCGCTATATGGACCCACACAACAACAAGGCTCTGGTTAGTAAGGAAGTAGATGAATACTGGCAGAATGTGGATCTTTACGTAGGTGGTACAGAACATGCTACCGGTCACTTGATCTATTCTCGCTTCTGGAACAAGTTCCTGCACGATATAGGTGTTTCCTGCAAGGAAGAGCCTTTCCAGAAACTGATTAACCAAGGTATGATTCAGGGTCGTTCCAACTTCGTATACCGTATCAAGGATACCAACACCTTCGTTTCCTTAGGTTTGAAAGACCAGTACGAAGTTACTCCTATCCATGTGGATGTAAACATCGTAAAGAACGATATCCTGGATGTAGAGGCATTCAAGGCATGGCGTCCTGAATATGCTACTGCCGAGTTCATTCTGGAAGATGACAAGTATATCTGCGGTTGGGCTATAGAAAAGATGTCAAAATCCATGTTCAACGTAGTGAATCCAGATATGGTGGTAGAGAACTTTGGTGCAGACACACTCCGTTTGTATGAAATGTTCCTGGGCCCTGTAGAGCAGAGCAAACCATGGGATACCAACGGTATCGACGGTTGCCACCGCTTCCTCAAGAAACTTTGGAACCTCTTCTACAATCCACGTACGGATGAGTATCTGCCTAAGGAAGGTCAACCTACAGCAGAGGAGCTGAAGAGCTTGCACAAACTGATTAAAAAGGTTTCTTCCGACATTGAAAGTTTCTCATACAACACTTCTATCAGTGCATTCATGATTTGTGTCAATGAACTTCAAACTTTGAAATGCAACAACAAAGAAGTGCTAGAAACTCTAGTCATCCTGATAGCTCCATTTGCACCTCACATAGCAGAAGAACTATGGGAATCATTAGGTCACAACACCACTGTTTGTGATGCAAAATGGCCTACCTACAATGAGGAATACCTGAAAGAGAGCACCAAGACCTATGCAGTAGGTTTCAATGGAAAGACACGTTTCACTATCCAGTTGCCAGTAGACATCAGCAAGGAAGATGCAGAAAAAGCTGCTTTGGAACATGAGAACAGTGCCAAGTATCTGGAAGGTTTCCAAGTTCGGAAGGTTATCGTGGTTCCAGGAAAAATGATTAATATCGTTATAGGAAAGTAAAATGACCCTGCACTACAGTAATGTTTGGCAAGAAATAAAAGACTATATTTCCATCTTTGTAGGAATAGCTCTTTATGCACTGGCATGGTGTGCCTTCCTACTCCCCTATCAGATATCTACAGGAGGAGTGACAGGTATATCTGCAGTTATTTACTATGCTACCCAGTTCCCCATGCAAAATGCCTATTTGGCCATCAATGCTGTTCTATTAATAGGTGGTGCCAAGGTTTTAGGATTCAAGTTCTGTGTAAAAACTGGATTTGCCATCCTTACCCTATATGTCATGCTGGATTTATTCCAGCTGCTCTTTGCCGGTCCTGATGGTAAACCTGTACAATTTCTAGGTAAAGACCAGGATTTCATGGCTTGTATCATTGGAGCCATGATCTGCGGACTGGGACTGGGTATAGCTTTTTCTGGTAATGGAACCACAGGAGGTACTGATATCATAGCAGCTATTGTCAATAAGTATCGTAACGTCTCCATGGGACGGGTAATCTTCATTGTAGACTGCTTCATCGTCTTCTCCTGCTACTTTGTCTTCCACGACTGGAAACGTGTGGTCTTCGGTTTCGTAACCATGTTCATGATGACTCAGACACTGGATTACTACATGAACAGAATCCGACAATCGGTCCAGTTCTTTATCATAAGTAAGAAGTATGAGCAAATAGCAGAAGCCATAACTACCATAGCTCACAGAGGATGTACTTTACTTGATTCCGAAGGTTATTACAGTAAACAAAACTCTAAAATCCTTATGGTAATAGCCCGTCAGAAAGAGTCAAATACTATTTTCCGTATTGTAAAAAGTATTGATCCTGATGCTTTCATCACACAAAGCAATGTTATCGGTGTATTTGGTAAAGGTTTTGATGTCCTGAAAGTAAAAGCAAATAAGGAACTTGAAAAAAAAGCATGAAAAAATTAGTTATAGCTACTAATAACGCACATAAACTGGATGAAATTCGTGCTATCCTGGGCCACCAATTAGAACTACTCAGCCTAAAGGATATTCACTGTGATGTAGATATTCCAGAAACAGCCGATACCCTGGAAGGAAATGCCAGCCAAAAAGCACATTTCATTTATGACAATTATGGTTTAAACTGTTTTGCTGATGACACGGGTTTGGAAGTTGAGGCCTTAAATGGAGAACCTGGTGTGCATACAGCCCGTTATGCCACAGAAGGTCATGACACCGATGCCAATGTTCGTAAACTGCTGCACGAACTAGAAGGTAAAAAGAACCGTAAAGCACGTTTCCGTACCATAGTTTCGCTCATAGAAGACGGTGTGGAGCATCAATTCGAAGGCATTGTCAATGGGACAATCACAACAGAAAAACGGGGTACAAACGGTTTTGGATATGACCCGGTATTCATTCCTGAAGGCTATGATGAAACCTTTGCAGAACTTGGTGTAGATGTAAAGAACCATGTGAGTCATAGAGCCAGAGCCATAGCTAAACTTTGTGCATATTTGCTCAATAAATAGCTTAACTATAGTTCTATAGTAGAGCAAATAAGAATAATCTTAGTTACAAATCTTCTCGACCTAAGTAAAGTTTCTTAGCAACACAAGTTGCTGATGTTCTTTACTTAGGTCGAGAACCTTTTTTCCCTATAGTCTTAAGGTTTTAAGATGATATACTTAGAACTTATACTTTAGTTGAATATTCATTAAACTTCTATTATTCTCTCTATCCATGTAATGAGTATATCCATACTTACACTGTATGAGTAAGTTCTTTGTAATATCATACCTTATTATACCTGAAAGCCTATAACCCTGCCCATAATAAGAAGGTATAGAGAAAGAATAAAGCAATCCCTGTTCATAACTAAAAACTCTGGAGCTGAAATCATCGGTATGAAAATAGATAGCATTAAGAGAGAAACGAACAGGAATGAACTTGAATACGTATTGAATAGATTGAGCTATGGAATAACCCAAGGAGGGAACTCTATTCCCTTCGTTTACCTGAGAGTAATTCAATATAGTTTTAGCCAATAAATCCTGATTCAATAAATAATTAAACTGAAGCTTTACTCTTTGATTCATAGTATAAGCCAAACCCTTTTTATTTGTTGCTTCATCTGTATAATCATTTTGCTTAGATTTATTCCGATAACGAATACTAGCAGAAAAATTATCACTTTTCTTATACTGTAATTCAGCCATTATATCTATTCCATTCGTATTTGGTCTAGATATTCCATATTTTAAATAAGGAAACTTGAATAAATCTAGATAAGCCGATAACTTAAAACTCTGAAATAAGGATGTATTCAAACCTAAATATAATCCATGCTCATTTTTTACATTACTACTTTCAGAAAAGGCATTCCCATAGATAGCATTGTATTTCTTATCATAGTATCTATGAAGTAGCGTAATTTTTGTATCATTCAAAATACGAAATGTCAATGTATTAATAGCAGCCCATCCTCCTTGTGCACTATAAGCCCATTCACCATTTATACTGAAACTATAGCTTTTATAACCATAGTCCATACTAGTATTCCAAAACTTCTCCCCTACTGGATAATAGAATCGGTAACCTGATGAATTTCTTTTAAAAGGCTTATCAAAGAATGTATAAGCAGTGGTTACACCCAGATGATATCTCTTATCATTAAAAGATATATTTCCACCCACTAACTGATTTAATACATTTCCTCTTTTAGATAATTCTGAAATGGTTCTATGGTATCCATCTTCTTTCAGAGAATTTATTTCATCATTCTTTAGAGTAGCATCTACATGTTTATAAGAATAAAATAGAGAAAGATCCACTTTACCTAATTGCACTGTTGAAGCTAATCCTTGAAAAAAATTATATTCACTGGTCGATGAATGTGGTTTTATACCATTTCCTGTAGTAGTATATTGCGATAAGACAGACGTTTTACCCAAGGTAAAGTAAGTATTCAAGACTAAACCTTGTCCAAAACTTAAACGGTAATTACCAAGGATAAGCTTCTTTATTATACCTAATCTATTTATAGAGGCATAATAAGAATAACTGTCAAGCCCCTTTGTATATGAATTAAAACAAGGTTCACCTATATCTTTTTCGGCTACAAAACCAGCATCTACCCTATCACCATATTTAAATTTATACCGTATAGAATGGTAGAACTGAGAACCTAAATAGACATCTGATGCATCATAAAAAGGCACATCGGTACGTGCTACTAATTCATTCTTTCCATATTTCAGAATATTCTTGAAAGATGGAAAATCATCTCTTTCTTTTTCCGATTCTCCACAGTAAATAAAGAATTGAAGCATTTGCCTGGTTTCATAATCTAAACCTCTGACAAGATTCAATTCTCCTAACGACTTCATGGGCCCATATGAAAACACATAGGCTTGAATTTCTTCAATCTGTTGGGGAGTAAGGAACGGCAACTGAACAAGTTCCTCTGTGGTTGTCCTGTTAATGTTTATTGGGTTCTCATGCAAGGCACAAAGATCATCATATAGATTACTCCAGGAATTGTCAGTTTCTGAATCTACTAAGAGTTTTTCTATAAAACTTTCCCAATCTAATGTTTGTGCTGATAAGTTTTCAACAGAATAAAAACTTAATCCACAAGACATTAATAACATTATTACTCGATTATTAAAAATCAAAAATAATAATATATGTAGTTAAGATGTGTCAAAGTTAAGCTAATCTTCTTTATTAAACAAATCTAATAAGAAAAATAAATTTATCTTTGCACTATAATGACAGAAATAATGATTAGAAGACTGTTTATCATATTAACTATCATTTTTATTCCGCTGAATATTCTAGCACAGGAACAATATGCAAATGAATATGATGTGGGAAAACCTTTACCTACTACCATCAAATTAAAAATTGGACATAGCTGGGATAGACGATACAAAACAGTAATCACACACATTGAATTACCTACTGTTTATATCTACCCTCCGATGAAATTTAAAAATCGTCGTCAAAGAGCAAAATACACTAAATTGGTTCGTAATGTAAAAAAGACACTTCCCATTGCAAAAATGATTAATGGGACTATCATTGAAACCTATGAATATTTACAGACATTACCCGATGAAAAAGCTAAACAAGATCATTTAAAAGCAGTAGAGAAAGGACTAAAAAAACAATATACCCCACAAATGAAGAAGTTGACCTATTCACAAGGCAAACTTCTTATAAAACTAGTAGATAGAGAATGTAACTCCCGTGCATATGATCTTATCAAAGCATTTATGGGTTCATTTAAAGCAGGTGTTTACAATGCATTTGCTACTATTTTTGGAGCTACACTGAAAAAACACTATAATCCGGAAGAAAAAGAAGAAGACCAGATGATAGAGAGAATTGCCATTCTTGTAGAAAACGGACAATTATAACTATTCTATCAATAATTGTCTTGCAAATTCCCATATTACTATTCCTGCAGTAACGGAAACATTTAAAGAGTGTTTAGTACCAAATTGAGGTATTTCCAAACAAGCATCAGAATTATCTACTACTTCTTGTTTTACCCCTTTTACCTCATTACCCAGCACAATAGCATACTTCTTATCTTTAGCTAATGCAAGATTCTGTAATTTTACACTATGCTCAACCTGTTCTGTAGAATACACAAAATATCCATTAGCCTTTAACTCTTGGACAGCATCCAATGTATTCTTAAAATATTTCCATTCCACAGAATCTTCAGCACCTAAAGCAGTTTTATGAATATCGGGTTGCGGAGGTGTAGCAGTAATACCACACAAATAAATACATTCTACACGAAAAGCATCAGAAGAACGAAAAACAGAACCCACATTGTGTAAACTACGTACATCATCCAATACCACTATTAAGGGTATTTTTTTAACTTGTTTGAATTCTTCTACATTCAAACGGTTCATTTCCGTTATCTTCAGCTTATGCATAGTACACTTATTAACAATTTCCATGCAAAGATACTATAACCTGTGGAAAACCTGTTTAAAACTTAATAAAACTTTATTTAAAGAAAACAATAAATAAATTTTGTTCTTATGAAATAATTCCTAGCAGACAAAATAATAAGAAAAAGAAATAAATTAGCATAAAGTTTAAATCCAATTATGAATAGAGTTTTTAACCATTTTAGTTAGGAAATCCTGCCTAAAGTTTTTAACTTTGCATATTATTAACAGGATGTTGAAAATACAGCTAAATTCATAAAATTCAATAAGAAGAATTGTTTATAACTACTCAATAATATTTTTTCTAAGATTGATAACTTTATAAACAAGTTTTTCCCTGTTTTTTTATGAACTTTATCCACAGACAATAAACATCATCATAAGATTTTTTAAAAAAAAGAATAAAAAGAAATATATATAATAATAAACTTAAAATGTCTACTATAATTTTCCCTTCTCCTATATTTGGTCCTATTCATAGCAGAAGATTAGGTGTATCTTTAGGTATAAACCTATTGCCTCCTGATGGAAAGCTATGCTCTTTTGACTGCATTTATTGTGAATGTGGTTATAATGCCGATTTTAAAGCTAAGCAACCTCTTCCTACCCGTGAGGAGGTTAAAAATGCTTTGGAAAGTCGTTTAAAGGACATGCAGGAAAATGGTCCTAAACCTGATGTATTTACCTTTGCAGGTAATGGTGAACCTACCCTTCATCCTCACTTCCCTGAAATTATAAATGACACGATAGAATTACGTGATAAGTATTTTCCTGATGCGAAAGTGAGTGTACTAAGTAATTCTACTTTGATATTTAAAGAAAATGTAAGGAATGCTTTGATGTTGGTAGATAATAATATATTGAAATTAGATACCATAGACATGGATTATATTAAAGAGGTGGATAGACCTATGGGTAAATATGAAGTAAACAGAATCATAGATAATATGAAAAAGTTCGATGGTCATATTATTATCCAGACTATGTTTATGAAGGGCCTTTCTCCTAATGGTGTAAATGTAGATAATACTTCAGATCAGTATGTTTTACCATGGTTGGAAGTGGTGAAGAATATAAATCCTAAACAAGTCATGATTTATACTATAGATCGTGAAACTCCCGACCAGAGACTTTTGAAAGCCACCCCTGAAGCACTAGATAGAATAGCATCTTTAATTAAAAAAGAAGGACTTTCTGTTTCGGTATCTTATTAAATTTGTCTATTTTTGGTATCCAAATAAATATAATAAATGAATCGCACTTTTCAAGGAAGAATATCACCAGGAATGTTATTTATTTTCCTATTGTTTTTATCCATTACCTTTTATTTTGGGTGGAATAAAAATATATTAGCTATTCCTCTACTTATTTTAGTTATATTTTTGATAGAACGTATTTTGCATACTACGTTTACTATTACATCTTCTGGATTGCTGATTATTCATAAAGGTAGATTCTCAAAAGATAAAAGTATAGATATTAATGATATAGCAAGAATAGAAAAAGGAACTTCTTTATATTCCAAACTAGGTGTAAATACTTATCTTAATGTAGTATTAAAAAATGGTAAGGAGATTAGTATATGGCCTGCTGATGAAGTGAGTTTTCTAGATTGGATTAAGAAAAAGAGATTAAATAATACCGTAAATATAGAATGAACCAAAGAAAGATTTCAACATTTCTTTTCTTACTGGCTTTTTGTCCTCTTTTCCTCTTTGCTCAGGATATTAAACCTAGACAGTTGTCTCAAGAGCATATAGAAAAGAGTTTAGATACTATATCTTTATATAAAGAAAGCAATGTACTATCTATTGAAATAGATTCTTTGTCAAGAGATAGTATATTACCCTGGCCTTTTTATATGACTGCACGACTTGATACCGCTATGCGTACAAGTCCTTATATGAAAGGTGTAACAGCAGGTGTAATGGTTTATGATTTTACTGCAGATTCAGTATTATATAGCTATAATGAAAAAAGACTTTTAAAGCCTGCATCTACAGAAAAGCTTCTTACAAGTGTTACAGCTCTTAAAGAACTAGGTGCAGACCATCCTTTTTATTCCCGTCTATATTATACAGGAGAAGTTAAGCTAGATACTATTTATTTTGTTCCCGATTCTATTCGTGCAGATATTCCTTTGGAAGAACTTGTGGATACCTTAGGTAATCCTTTATATAAGTTTATGAAGGTCTTTCATGGAGATTTTTATGGTGTAGGTTCTTATGATCCTGTATTTTCAGGTACAGATTTAAATGCCTTTGCTGACAGTATAGTTGCCTTGGGAATGGATAGTATAGCAGGTAATATATATGAAGATGTTTCTAATAGATATAATCTATCCATTTCTCCTTTTTTAGTGAACAAGACAGGCTCTTTTGCTTCTAAATTGAGAGATGCTTTAAAGTTGAGGAATGTTCTATTTTCAGGTCTTACAGGGACTTCTGTTTGTCCTGAAGATACTGTATTATTAGCAGAACAAGTGCATACATTGAAGCAGATTTTAAATAGAATGATGAAGCAAAGCGACAATCAGTATGCAGAAGCTGTCTTTCATAAAATAGGTTCCTTACGAAATTATCCTATTCATGGAGTAAGAAATTTAATAGGAGAACTTAGTTTTAATCCAGATACTTATATTATAGCTGATGGAAGTGGATTATCGCATGATAATAAGGTTTCACCAGAACTGGAAATAGCCTTTTTAAAATATGCTCGTGAGAACGATTCTATTTATAATACCTTATATTCTTCCCTACCTATAGCAGGTGTAGATGGTACTTTAAGTGAACGTATGAAGGAACTACCAGCTTATAGGAATGTCCGGGCCAAGACTGGTACTTTAAATGATGTAATTACTCTTTCAGGTTATTGTACATCAGCTAATAATCATGAACTTATTTTTGCTATTATGCTCAATGATATAAAGAGTTCTATCACTGCAAAAGCATTAGAAGATGAACTCTGTACTATCATGACGCACGATGAGACTTTCATTCCTAAAAAGAAAGTCATCGTAGTCAAACATCGTCCTGTAAGGAGAAGAACAGCTGCAAGAAAGAGAAGAAGACGCAGATAATCTTTATTGACCACCAAGTCTGTCAAAGTATTCAATGACGTCTTCCCAAGTCTTGAAAGGTGTTGTACCAAATTGAATATGGGTACCTATAAAGTTTTCTGCTCCATTCACTTTAGAATCATCTATCAGATAATCTCCGTAATTCAGGTTTTTGTGGTGAGTAAGAATTAATCTGCGGAAAGCTGGTACACCAAGGTATTTTTGTACCCAGCAGAGTTTATCGCTCCATGCAGAAGGATTATTGTATGGTGCACTGGATAATATATAGGTATCATATTTTTGTGACAAGTATCTGAAAGCCTTTACGGCACTAGGTAAAGGTTCCAGATTTCCAAAGAATCCTGGAGCATCCCAATAATGACCTTCATATTCTTTTCTTACTTCTTCTGATAATTTTCTCCATCCATTTTTAAAATCCGTTAGGGTATTATCTAGATCAATGAAGAGAACCGGTTTCTCCACTCCATTTTGGATATCATCTATCCATTGTATAATAGGTAAAACAGAGTGAATGATTACCTTATCGTTCAGTTGGTGTTCTCCATCAAAATGGATGGCATTGATATAATGTGCAGAAAACAAGTCAAAGGTATGAACTAAGGGGTCATTGATACCAAAAAGGCCATAGACACGGTTTCTTCGTTCCTCTTCATCTACATGAGAGAAGCATTTTTCAGTCATGGCTTTGTATTCATTGACCAAGTCTTTAGTGACCCAAAACTCTTTTTCTCCATCCTTTCTAGGATTAAACCATTGTTGTTTTCCCATCATATGGTGTTCTGCAAAGGTTTCTCCCATTTTCAGTGCAGGATTAACCAGAATGCGATAAAATCCATAAAGCATTTCTGCATACATACCCCCCATACTACTTCCTATGATAAGGTCTGGCTTTTCTGTATCACAGATAGAATACAATAAGGTCATGGCATCTTCAGGGTGAAGTGGTAAGTCTGGAGCTATAACCTGGGCATTTGGCATCAATAATTGTAGTGTTTTAGCTGTACCACTAGCACCAGAGGAACCAAATCCATGTACATAAAGAATTTTTTTTCCTTTCATTAAGGATTTATTGTATAGATCTGTTGTTTCCATAATGCTTTATTTTTTTAAAAGGAACAAATATTCTTGATTTGAACTGCTTTTGGCAGACCATTCATTAGTCCATTTCATATTTGCCATAACGTTCTTCTTATAGTCTATTTCCTGTGAATGAATTAGAGTGCCATTTTTCTGTAGAATCTCTATCAGTTCATTTTTAGAAATAATGCCCCCAGAGCTATAAGAAAGAAGTATATAGTTGGCATGAATTATATGAATAAGCCTTTCCAATTCATTCAACGCATTCAGCTTTCCATTCTCGTCTTTTTTATAATCTTCAAAAGCTGAAGTAGACACTAAGTCACGGGTATCTTCTCTTCGTTGTGCCTTACCGAATAGTTTAGGATGATCATTTTTTATGATGGTTGTCCATAGATGATAGTAAGATGAGTATCTTACTCTGGAAGAAGGCATTTTATAGTTATTTGAACCATAAGGAGGATCTAAATAAGCTAGATCAAAAGATTTATCTTTTATGGTTTCCATTATATCCCCTCTCATAACTTCTGTTTTTCCTAATTTAGGATAGGTTATAAGGGGTACTTTTAGTTCTAGAGTATGGTAAGAACGAGCCGACCATTTTGATAGGTAAGAAACTTGATGTCCTAAAGAATTGTCCACCTTGTCTAGTGCTAGAATAAGGCTGGTAAGTAGGACTTGCTTATCTATTTCTGAAAGATTCAAGTTTTCTATTTCTTCCCGTATGGCATCCAGCTTCATGGTGTTATGAAGTTGGAAAGGATATTTGCCATTGTTGAGGTCCTGGGCACCATAATGCTCGGAAAACCATCCTAATTTTCCTTCTAAGGCATTTAAATGGTCAATGATGGGCTGATAATATGTAGCAGGTTTATCGGCTTGCAGATAGCATTTACCGAACGTTTCGCTCCAATAAGAGATATCATTGCATGTTACATCATACCCTGATTTGTATAAAGCTTGGCTTACACGTGTAGTTCCGGAAAACCCATCCAGTATATGCTTTACGTCGGGCAAGGATTTCACTTCCTGAAGAATATATGGAAGTATCTTCAGTTTAGAGCCAGCATATTTAATGCCTTCTGTTTCAGGGATGTTATTTTCCACTCACTATTTTCTTGATATCATTCAGTTTATTCAGAGCTTCCACTGGAGTCAGGTTATTGATATCCAGATGGAGAATCTCGTCACGGATTTGGCTCAGCACAGGATCATCTAGTTGGAAGAAACTCAACTGTAATCCTTCTCTATTTTCTGCTATTTCAGTGGTGTCGGGTCGGGATACCTTACCATTGGAATTATTCTCTTCAAGTTGTTTTAAGATTTGCTCAGCTCTTTTGACTATACTCTTAGGCATACCAGCCAAGCTAGCTACATGAATACCGAAGGAATGTTCACTCCCACCTCTTTCTAGCTTTCTAAGGAAGATTACTTTACCGTTAGTTTCACGTACTGAAACGTTATAATTTTTAATTCGTGGGAAGTTTTTCTCCATCTCATTCAATTCATGATAATGAGTGGCAAATAGCGTGCGTGCCCTTCCTCGAGGATTATCGTGCAGGTATTCTACGATGGCCCAGGCAATGGAAATACCATCATAGGTTGAGGTACCTCTACCTAGCTCGTCAAAGAGTACTAAGGAGTGTGAGGACACATTGTTGAGTATGTTGGCAGCTTCACTCATTTCCACCATAAAAGTGGATTCTCCCATGGATATATTATCACTGGCACCTACACGGGTGAATACCTTGTCCACCAAGCCTATTCTAGCACTTTCAGCAGGAACGAAGCATCCTATTTGAGCCAGAATGGTAATTAAGGCAGTTTGTCTGAGCAAGGCTGATTTACCTGCCATGTTAGGACCGGTTATAATGATAATCTGCTGCTTTTCATTATCCAAGTATACATCATTGGCAATGTAGCTCTCCCCTATTGGCATTTGGGTTTCAATTACCGGATGTCGGCCTTGTTTGATGTCGATGATTTCACTTTCATCGATGATAGGACGAATATAGTTCCGTTCCTTGGCAACTTCTGCAAAGGAAAGCAGACAATCCAGTTTAGCCAATTGAGTAGCGTCTATCTGGATGGCAGGGATAAATTCTCCTATAGCTAAAACCAAATTGCTGAAAATCTGTTGTTCCAGGGAAAGTATCTTATCTTCAGCACCTAGAATTTTTTCTTCATATTCTTTAAGTTCCTGGGTTATATAGCGTTCTGCATTTACCAATGTCTGTTTTCTAATCCATTCTGCAGGAACTTTGTCTTTATAGGTATTCCGTACTTCTAGATAATAGCCGAACACATTGTTGAACGCCACTTTCAGACTAGGTATTCCGGTTCGTTCACTTTCCCGCTGCTGAATTTGCATCAGGTAATCTTTACCGGAATATGAAATTCTGCGAAGTTCATCCAGTTCTTCATTCACATGATCTCTGATGACTCCTCCTTTGGCAACCATCAGAGGTGGGTCATTATTGATTTCCCTAGCTATTCGGTCTCGGATGGAAGCACATAAATTGAGCTGCTCCCCTATCCTATTCAGTGTTTCATTTTTAGCATATTCACAGGCAGTCTTCAACGGCTCAATGGCTTGCAGTGCCACTTTCAATTGTACGATATCTCTTGGAGATACTCTTCCTACAGCCACTTTGGAGATGATACGTTCCAGGTCACCTATCTGGTGAAGTTGATCTGCCAGAAGCTCACGGAATTCGGGTTCCCTGAAGAAATAATCCACCACATCCAGTCTTTCTTCTATAGGTCTTACATCTTTCAGTGGGAAGATGAGCCATCTGCGGAGCATGCGTGCTCCCATAGGGCAGATGGTTTTATCTATCACCTTCAAAAGCGATGTACCGCCTTCATTCATGGTGTCTACAAGTTCCAGACTGCGTACGGTGAATTTATCCAAACGGACATACCGTTCTTCTTCTATGCGAGAGATGGAGACTACGTGACTTATTTGAGTATGTTGTGTAAATTCCAGATACTGAAGGATGGCACCTGCGGCTACAAGACCATTTTTCAGATGCTCTACACCAAACCCTTTCAGGTTTCTTACTTCAAAGTGTTTCAGTAGTTTTTCTCTTGAAGCCGACTCGGTAAAAATCCAGTCATCCAGCTCGAAGGTACAGAATTTAGTACCGAAGTTTCCCTCGAATATATTCTTCTTACCCCGTTCATAGAGCACTTCTTTCGGGCTGAAATTTCCCAGAAGCTTATCTACATATTCAAACGTTCCTTCTGCAGTGAGGAACTCACCTGTGGAAATATCCAGAAAAGCCACACCACAGGCACCCTTACCGAAATGGATGGCTGCCAGGAAGTTGTTTTCCTTATAATTCAGTACCGTGTCATTGATGGCTACACCTGGAGTGACTAGTTCTGTAATGCCTCTTTTAACCAGTTTCTTGGTTAGTTTAGGATCTTCCAGCTGGTCACAGATAGCTACTCGTTTTCCGGCACGGATAAGTTTGGGCAAATAAGTATCCAGTGCATGATGAGGGAAACCTGCCATAAAGGTAGAAGTACCCGTGGAATCTTTTCCATTGTTTCTCTTGGTAAGTGTAATACCTAGAATCTCTGAGGCGGTTACTGCGTCATCAGCATAGGTCTCGTAGAAGTCTCCACAACGAAACAGCATGATTGCCTCAGGATGTTTCTTCTTGAGTTCATAGAACTGTTTCATCATTGGGGTGAGTTCCACTACTTGTTTTGCCATATTATTATACCTTTATCTTTTCTTCTTTTCTGCTATTTTATCCAGCCACTTCCCTCCTACCATGCATGCTATGCCTAAGATAATGAAAGGAATACTAAGCATTTGGCCCATATTGAATATGAATGAACCATCGTCTGCTCCACCCTGTACTTCTTTCAGGAATTCTATAAAGAAACGGAAGGTGAAAATGTAGGTCAGGCAAAGTCCGAAGTAAAAACCAGTACCTACTTTTTCCTTGTGTTTCTTATAGATAGCGAATCCTATGAAAAGCAGGATGAGATAAGCTATAGCTTCATATAACTGGGCTGGGTGCCTGGGAACCAATTGTCCTTCTACCAGTGCACTGTTAGAATGGAAAATGAAAGCCCAAGGTACGTTTGTTACATTACCTATGATCTCACTGTTCATCAAATT
Source organism: Bacteroidales bacterium UBA4293 (assembly GCA_002395835.1). Lineage (GTDB taxonomy): Bacteria > Bacteroidota > Bacteroidia > Bacteroidales > Bacteroidaceae > Minthousia. The sequence goes on from DGVD01000015.1 coordinate 248,729, forward strand.
TCCCAGACGGATGAAGCATGCCGTAATGGGTGTAGCTATGGCTATATTGTCCAGCACACGCATGATGTTGATCTTTGTCTTACGGACATACAACCAGAGGGCTACCATCAGTCCGAAGGTACCTCCGTGGCTGGCAAGGCCTTCATAACCAACGAATCTCCACCCTACTCCACCATGTGTACATGGAATCCAGCTTAACCAGCTATGGGCATACTCCGGATGAAAGACTTCTTTTATGGGGAGGAAAGTCTCTATCAAGTGATCCATGTAGTAGTCTGGCTCATAGAAGAAGCAGTGTCCCAAACGTGCACCTACCAGAATACCAATAAAACAATAAAAGAACAAAGGTTCAAAATCTTCCTCTTTCAGTTTTTGGTCTTTATAGAGTCTGTGTACGATGATATAGGCCAGTGCTAGTCCAATGACCCAGCAAATGGAATAGTATCTGATGCCTAGAAATGTTTGAGGAGGCGTCCAGTCTATGAAAGCACTCACTACATTGATGAACATAGTCATAAAGAATCAGTTATAATTCATTAAACATTAAAGCGGAAGTGCATGATGTCACCATCCTGAACTACATAGTCCTTGCCTTCAACACCCATTTTTCCTGCTTCACGGACAGCAGCTTCAGATCCATATTTGATATAATCTTCATACTTGATGACTTCTGCACGGATGAATCCTTTCTCAAAGTCGGTATGGATTACACCTGCACACTGAGGGGCTTTCCATCCTTTGCGGAATGTCCATGCCTTTACTTCCATCTCTCCTGCTGTGATGAAGGTCTGCAGATTCAGGAGTGAATAGATGGATTTGATGAGTCGGTTACATCCACTTTCTTTCAGTCCCATGTCTTCCAGGAACATTTGCTTTTCTTCATAGCTTTCCAGCTCTGCGATGTCAGCCTCTGTCTGTGCAGAGATAATCAGCAGTTGTGCATCTTCACTTTTGATAGCTTCACGAACTTCTTCCACATAATGGTTTCCTTCTGCTGCCGATGCGTCATCCACATTGCATACATAAAGAACGGGCTTGGTAGTAAGGAGGAAGAGGTTCTTTGCTGCTGCTATTTCTTCTTCACTTTCAAAGGTTACAGTACGTGCGCTCTTTCCTTGTTCCAGTGCTTCTTTGTATGCCTTCAAGACACCATATTCAATCTTTGCTTGCTTGTCACCGCCTACATTGGCTATCTTCTCCACTTTTCTGATTCGGTTCTCTACGGTGTCCAAATCTTTTAGCTGGAGCTCTGTATCGATGATTTCCTTGTCTCGCACTGGGTTAACTGAACCATCTACATGTACGATGTTTCCATTGTCGAAACATCTGAGTACATGGATGATAGCATCACATTCTCTGATGTTACCCAGGAACTGATTACCCAGTCCTTCACCTTTACTAGCGCCTTTTACAAGTCCGGCAATGTCTACTATATCACATGTAGCAGGAACAATACGTCCTGGATGTACAAGTTCTGCAAGTTTAGTCAGTCGGTCATCTGGAACAGAGATTTGTCCCATCTGGGCATCAATGGTGCAAAATGGGAAGTTTGCTGCCTGTGCCTTTGCACTGGAAAGGCAGTTGAAAAGTGTGGATTTACCTACATTGGGTAAGCCTACAATACCTGCTTTTAATGCCATATTTTCTCTTTGTTTATTTTATTAGCATGCAAAGTTACATATTTTTTATGAAAGTCGGAAAATTCGTTGTATCTTCGTGCCCTGATGATTCATTCTTTTAAGAATGACATGCTGAATTTCTTGTTTCCCAGATACTGCTGGATTTGTGGAAACCGGCTTTCAGTGAGTGAACAACATTTGTGTTCACAGTGTCTTACAGATTTACCACGGACGAACTTTCATTTGCGTCAAGATAATCCCATGGAAATGCTTTTCTGGGGTTGCTTCAACCTTGTCCATGCTGCTGCTTTCTTCTATTACCATCAGAATACTCCTACCAGCGAAATTCTTTACTTATTGAAATATAAGAATTGTCCGGAGATAGGGGAGTATATGGGGGAGATTTATGCGCATGAAATCCTCTTCAATGAGCATAATAATCAATGTTCGTTTTTCAGCGATATAGACTTTATCATTCCTTTACCTCTCAACTTGAATAAATTAAAGCAGAGAGGGTATAACCAGTGTGATGCTATCTGTAGAGGATTAGCTAAAGCAACTCAAATTCCAGTCTTGTATGATGTAGTGGAGCGAACGATTGCCAACACTACACAAACCAAGAAGAGTAGGGTAGAGCGAGAATTAAATGTGGAACAGATCTTCCGTCTCACAGGTTCGGTGGAACAACGAGCCATCCTTATGGGAAAGCATGTTCTACTAGTGGATGATGTGTGCACTACGGGCTCTACTTTGAAATCTTTTGCTTCAGTTTTTCAATCCATCCCAGATTTACGCATCAGCATTTTAACCTTGGGTCTGGCTAGTCCTATTTTCTGACAAAAAGCGGATAATCCCTGACCGGATACTGTCTAAACCGAATTCTTCTGGATGAACTTCATCCAGAGGAATCCAGTAGGTTTCTGCCACATCATCCATAGGTCTAATGTTTGAGGTGGATCTCACTTTACATCGGAAAAAGAGGTCTGTGGTATGCACTACTAAATCGGAATAGAGATAGGTATTAGGAAGTGAAAACAGATAATCGGTTTGCACCACATCTAATCCTGTTTCTTCCTTTACTTCCCGTGTAATAGCCTCTTCTGCAGTCTCCCCTAAATCCACAAATCCTCCTGTCAGGTCTAGGGTGCCTTTTGCGGGTTCCTGAGCTCTTCTGCATACTAAAAGTTCGTCCCTCTCATTGAGAATAAAAGCTACGGTAGATGCACTACTATTAAAATAGTAAGTGAATCCACAGTGACCGCATTTCTTTGATTTAAAATCATTTACATCGAAGTCTTTACTCCCACAGACAGGGCAGAACTTAAATTTTTCCAGTGGATGTTTCATATTAATGAGCTTCTAACCAGTTTGAACCCCAACCACTGTCGGCTATCAATGGCACACGCATGTGATAGGCATTCTGCATTTCTTCTATTACTATCCGTTCTACCGTTTCTTTCTCTTCTGGAAAAACGTTGAAGTTTAATTCGTCATGCACTTGAAGAATCATGGTGCTCTTCAGATTTTCCTTTTTGAAACGCTTGTAGATATTTATCATAGCCACCTTAATAATATCTGCAGCACTTCCCTGGATAGGAGCATTGATGGCATTTCGTTCTGCATATCCTCTCACTACAGAATTATGGGAATTGATGTCTGGTAAATATCTTTTACGTTTGAAGATGGTTTCTATATAACCGTTCTTCCGTGCTACTTCTTTACTGTTTTCCATGTACGCTTTCACACCGGGGTAGGTGGCAAAGTATTCATCTATGAGGTCTTTTGCCTCTCCACGGGACACATTCATACGTTCTGCCAAACCGAAGACAGAAATGCCGTAGATGATTCCGAAATTGGCTGTTTTAGCTTTACTTCGTTCTTCACGGGTCACCTCGTTTAAGTCTTTCTTGAATACCTTGGCAGCAGTGGCAGCATGAATGTCATATCCAGAATTGAAGGCTTCTATAAGGTTCTGATCTTCACTGAGGTGTGCCATGATTCTCAACTCTATTTGAGAGTAGTCTGCAGAGAAGAAAAGGCAACCCTCATCGGGTATAAATGCCTTCCTGATTTCTTTTCCATCTTCATCGCGTATAGGGATGTTCTGTAGGTTCGGATTACTGGAGCTTAACCGTCCTGTAGCTGTGATGGTCTGATTGTACGAGGTGTGTATTTTCCCGGTTTTCGGGTTAATCAGGTCGGGTAGGGCATCTACGTAAGTTCCCAGGAGTTTCTTCAGTCCTCGGTGCTCCAAAATCTTTTCTACAATAGGGCTTTTCGACTTTAGACTTTGCAACACTTCTTCTGAGGTAACGTACTGTCCAGTCTTTGTCTTTTTAGGTTTATCTAGTATATGCAATTTGTCGAACAATATTTCACCTACTTGCTTTGGTGAGGCTATATTGAACTGCACTCCAGCCAGGTGGTAGATTTCTTGTTCAATGTCCAGCATTCTCTTGGTAAAATACTTTGACGTTTCTTTCAGTGAAGCAGTATCTACCTTGGCTCCGTTTCTCTCCATATAGGCTAGTACGGGAACCAGTGGCATCTCTATCTCATAGAACAGTTTTTCTTCACCGGATTCTTTTAGCTTCTCCTGAAGTACGTTCTTCAGTTTTAGTGTCACATCGGCATCTTCACATGCGTACTGATAAACATCCCTTGGATTCAGGTCCCTCATGCTTCGTTGACTTTTTCCCTTGGGACCTATGAGCTCATCGATGTGAATGGTCTGGTAGTTCAGGTAGACTTCTGCCAGATAATCCATGTTGTGCTGAAGTTCGGGTTGGATGACGTAATGTGCCACCATGGTGTCGAACATCTTACCTTCTACCTGGATACCATAGTTGGCTAGAACCATGATATCATATTTGATGTTTTGTCCCACCTTTAATATTTTCTCATCTTCATAGAGCGATTTGAATTCGTTAACAATTTTTAAGGCTTCGGACTGATCTGCAGGTATAGGTACATAAAATGCCTCGTTTTCTTTCACAGAAAAGCTCAAACCCACCAATTCTGCCTTCATGGCTTCGGTAGATGTGGTTTCTGTATCTAGACTTAAAATATCAAATGTAAATAAATAATCACGAAGTTTTTTTCTTTCTTCCTCAGAATCAACTAGTTTGTAATTGTAATTTCCTTCTTCAAACTTCTTGAGATTTGGATTTTTTTCCATTTCCGACCCGTTGTCTTCAAATAATCCAAACAAATCTTGCTGTATAACGGGTTTTGGAGCTTCTTGGACGGGTTTGTTCAGCACTCGGTTGATGAGTGTGCGGAATTCCAAGTCTTCAAAAATTTCACGAAGTTTTTCCTCATCAGGTTTTTCCAGCTTGAGTGATTCCAAATTAAATTCTATAGGGACATCCGTTTTGATGGTTGCCAAAAATTTGGAGAGTTTGATTTGCTCCACATTTTCTTCCACCTTTTTCTTTAATGCCCCTTTGAGTTGGTCAGTATGCTCCAGGAGATTTTCGATGGAACCGAACTCTTGGATTAATTTGGTAGCAGTTTTTTCACCCACACCTGGACAACCAGGGATATTATCACTGGCATCACCCATCAGTCCCAGGAAGTCGATGACCTGTTTCGGATCGGAAATTTCGAATTTTTCCTTGATTCCTTCGATATCCAGCACGTCATATTCCTTGTCACCATGCTTCGGTCTGTACATGTAGATATTTGTATCCACCAGTTGTCCGTAATCCTTATCCGGAGTCATCATGTAGGTTTGTACCCCGTTTTTACCAGCTATGGTTGCAATGGTTCCGATTACATCGTCGGCTTCATAACCTTTCACCTCCAGGATAGGGATGTTATAAGCACGGATAATATCCTTGATGATAGGGACGGATTTCCGAATATCTTCCGGAGTTTCTTCCCGTTGTGCTTTATAAGGAGGGTATAATTCATGTCTGAAAGTAGGTCCGCTAGGGTCGAAAGCTACACCAATATGCGTAGGTTTCTGGTTCTTCAAGACATCTTCCAGTGTATTTACAAATCCCAAGATGGCAGATGTGTTCTGTCCCTTAGAATTAATGCGTGGGTTTCTTATCAGCGCATAATAAGCCCTATAAATTAAGGCATATGCGTCTAAAAGGAATAACTTTTCCATATATTTACTTAAATTTCTTCGGTAAAAATACAAAAAAATACCGAGTTTAATCTTTTATTACTAAATTTGTGGAAAATTTTAGTGAATGGACGTAAATTCTATTATTAAGCAACCTATTTTAAAGGAGTTTGATGCTTTTCGAGACCGGTTTCTTGACATTTTGAAATCGGATGATGATTTGCTTAATCGTGTTCTCTTACACCTTTCCAAAAGGACAGGTAAGATGATGCGTCCTACCTTGACATTGTTATTAGCGAAATCTTTGGGTGAAATCAATGATTTTACGTATTCCAGTGCCCTTTCATTGGAACTTTTACATACTGCCAGCTTGGTACATGACGATGTGGTGGATGAGAGCAAGGAACGTCGTGGTTTACCTTCCGTTCACTCTCTTTTCGATAACAAAGTGGCAGTTTTGGTAGGAGATTATCTTCTGGCTACCAGCTTGAAATGCGCATCGGAGAGCACTCTGGAAATCGTGAATGTCATTTCTAGGTTGGGAATGCATCTTTCTGAAGGTGAGCTACTTCAGTTGTCTAATATCAGTTCTCACTCTTTTTCAGAAGAGGTTTATTTCCGTGTTATCCAAAATAAGACAGCCGATTTGTTTGCTGCTTGTGGTCAGGTAGCTGCTTTATCCCAACATGCAGATCAAACTGTGCTAGAGAAGTACAAGAAGTTTGGTTTGCTTCTAGGTATGGTTTTCCAGATTAAGGACGACATCTTCGATTATCTGGAAAATGTGGAAATCGGAAAACCTACTGCCAATGACATGCGAGAGGGGAAACTTACTCTTCCTGCACTTTATGCATTGAATACCTCCGGTGACGATGAAATGAGGAAATTAGCGCTCCGAATCCGCTCTTTGAATGCTACCGATGAGGAGATTCATAACTTCATGAAGTGGGTGATAGAGCAGGGTGGAATAGCTTATGCAGAACGTAAGATGGAAGAAATTTGTAAAGATGCTTTATCATTGATTCAGGATATTCAAGACCCTGAAATCTTCCATGCACTATCATCCTTTTTACTATACTGTAAAGATAGAAAAAAATAATCCCTAACTGGAGAAAAATTTTTTCCTAGTAGGGGAGAAAATTTTAGCTAGTTAATGCCATTAAAAAAGAGGGATGCATTTCACTGTGCATCCCTCTATTTTTTATCGTAAAATATTAAAAGAATTTTACTTCTTCACCTTCAATTTCACTGAGCAGGATATTAGCTAATCTACTTGTTCCCAGACGAAGTAGGTCATTGGTAAGCCATTTTTCTCCTAGAACCTCTTTTACGATGGTGTAGTAGGTAATAGCGTCTTTAGACGTGTTAAGCCCTCCAGCAGGCTTAAAACCTACAATTCTGCCCGTTTCTTCGTAATATTCCTTTATTGCCTGGCACATAACATAGGCAGCTTCTGGTGTGGCAGCTATTTTTTCCTTTCCGGTAGATGTTTTTATAAAATCTGCACCGGAATACATAGCTAGTATGGCAGCTTTCTTAATGTTGCTTGCACTTCCTAGACAACCAGTTTCCAAAATGACTTTCAACCTTTTATTGCCGCACACTTCTTTCATTTCTTCAATTTCATCCACTACATTTTCATAGTCTCCAGCTAGGAATTTTCCTACTGAGAGTACCATGTCTATTTCTGTAGCTCCATCGTGGAGAGCCATAGCAGTTTCTGCAATTTTCACTTCCAGGAATGTCTGAGAAGAGGGGAAACCTCCTGATACACAGGCTACTTCCACACCTTCTACATCTAGTGTGTTACTTACCACATTGGCAAAATTGGGGTACACACAAATGGTTGCTACGTGAGGAATGTCTGGATATTCGTCATCAAATTGGTTCACCTTTTTGGTGAAGTTTAATATGTATTGATCATTATCAGTTGGTTTTAAGCTAGTTAGCTCAATGCTTCCGAACAAGAACTTTTTTACCTCTACGGTGTCATTCTGAGGTACTTTTTCTTCTATAATCTTAGCTACGGTAGCCTTGATTGCTTCATCGTTCAGATCAGTATTGTATTTTGCCAATGCCTGATCATATTTGCTCATTTCTGCCATATTATTTTAATTTTGGATTTTCCTTGTGTCTTTTAAAGTCTCTTTTCGTTTTCTTTTCCATGTTTTTCTGGAATTCATCGGTGAGGTCAACTCCAGTTTGGTTTGCCAGGCAAATCAAGACCCACAGCACATCTGCCATTTCATCTCCCAGGTTTGGGTTTTCGCCTTCTTTAAAGCTTTGGTCTCCATATTTTCTGGCCATTATACGGGCTAGTTCACCTACTTCTTCTGTAAGACATGCCATGTTTGTTAATTCACTGAAATATCTTACTCCGTAGTTTTTTACCCATTCATCTACCTTTTGCTGGGCTTCTTTAAGTGTAATGTCTTCTGCCATTATTCCTTGTTTTTTGTGTCCATGCAGATGGTAACAGGGCCATCGTTCAACAGTTCCACCTTCATGTCTGCTCCAAATTCTCCGGTTTTAACTGGGGTTCCCAGATGCTTGCTCATCTCTTCACAAAACTTTTCGTAGAGTGGGATAGAGATTTCTGGTTTTGCAGCTTTTATGTAGCTGGGACGGTTGCCTTTCTTGGTCGATGCCATCAGGGTAAATTGACTCACTACCAGAATTTCACCATGGATGTCGTTAACCGACTTGTTCATCACTCCATTTTCATCATCGAAGATCCGTAGTGCTGCAATCTTTTTGGTAAGACAGTCAATATCTTCCTGATTATCAGTTTCTTCTATTCCTAACAGTATCATCAGTCCATTTCCTATGGATGATTTTACTTCCTTTTCTATGGTAACTGATGCATGGGTAACTCTTTGTATGACAACTCTCATGTTTTTATTTTTCTGCAAACTTACTGAAAAATTGTCTGAATCCCTAAAATTGGCTTTTATTTTTCGTTTTTAAGCTCTAAAATGCTCTTGGCCTTGGATTTCCCCACTACAGCTATAATCTCTTCTTCTGTGGCATTTTTTATGCGTGTAACACTCTTAAAATGCTTCAGTAGGGCTTCTTTCGTTTTAGGTCCTATTCCTGGTAATTTATCCAGTTCCGATGCGACTTGTCTCTTACTGCGTTTATTCCGGTGGAATTTGATGGCAAATCGGTGTACTTCGTCTTGAATATGAGTTAGTAGCTTGAAACTCAGGCTATCTGGTTTTATTCCTATCACGATAGGAGGGAAACCATATAATAACTCATTGGTTCTGTGGTGGTTATCTTTAGCTAGACCTGCTATTGGGATGTTCAAATGTAGCTCATCATCTATCACTTCTCGAACCACTTCCATCTGTCCTTTACCACCATCTGTTATGATGAGGTCTGGCATCTGTCCGTCCTCTTGCATGATGCGTGTATATCGTCTGCGAACCACCTCTTTCATGCTGGCATAGTCGTCTGGGCCTTCTACGGTCTTTATGTTGTAAGTGCGGTATTCTTTCTTGTTGGGTTTTGTCTTGTCGAATACCACGCACCCTGCTACTGCATCTGTTCCAGAAATGTTACTGTTATCAAAGCATTCTATCCTCATCGGGAGTTTAGGAAGGTGCATGGCATCCTGAAGCTCTTTCATCACTCGTACTGCTTTCTGCTCAGGGTTCAGTTTCTCCATTTGCTTCAGTCGGTCCACCTTGTATTGCTTCACGTTGTTTTGCGACAGTTCCAATAGGGTACGTTTGTCTCCTCGTTGGGGAATGGTGAATGTTACATTCTCTAATTCCAGCTCAATAGGGAAGGGGATTATGATTTCTTTCGACTTACTTTTGTACCTTTCTCTCATGTCTAGAATGCCCATTACCAGGAGGTCTTCTGCACTTTCATCCAGCCTTTTCTTATACTCGAAAGTAAATGCCTGGTTGATGCATCCGTTTGTGATGTGGAGGTAGTTCACGTAGGCCGAATCTTGATCATCTTCTATAGAGAATACATCTATATTATGAAGCACCTGACTTACCACTTCACTCTTGTTTTTGAAGTTCTCCAATGCCTCATATTTCTTCTTTATGATCTGTGCTTCTTCGAATTTCAGTTCCCCTGCTAAACGCATCATTTCAGCCTTTAGCTGACGGTTTATCTCACCCACATTTCCTTTAAGTATTTCCCTTATTTCATCTATGTTTTTATTGTATTCCTCCTTGCTTTGATTACCTACACACGGTGCCAGACAGTTTTTGATGTGATATTCTAGGCAAACTTTGTACTTTTTTGCATCTACTCCTTCCGATGTGATGGGGAAATGACAGGTGCGGATAGGGTAGATTTGCTTGATTAAATCTAGCACCATATTCATTGCACCTACATTACTGTAGGGACCGTAGTAGACGGCTCCTCTTCGGTCTATGTTTCTAGTCTTGAAGATTCTGGGATATTCTTCCTTCGTGATGCAGATAGAAGGGTAGGATTTATCGTCTTTTAGGAGAACATTATACCTAGGTTTGTAACGTTTGATTAGGTTGTTCTCCATCAGAAGAGCATCTTGCTCCGTCTTTACGTAGACATATTTAATATCCCAGATTTTGCTTACCAATATTCGTGTTTTCGGTGATTTCTGGTCTTTATTGAAGTAGGAGTTGACTCGTCTTTTCAGATTTTTTGCCTTACCCACATAAATAATCTTTCCCGTATTGTCTAGATACTGGTAGCAGCCGGGACCTTCCTGAAGGTTGGAAATGATACCGTGCAAATATTCTTTCCTTTCTTCGTTCATTCTTTTAGAAAAGGAAAGGCTGATTTTATCTCAGCCTTTTTGTTTTTTATTCTCCGTGGAGGGTAAGCAAAGAACTAATCTCAATGCTAGGGTCGAATACTGAGCGACCTTTAAGATCCACCAGTTCCATCAATACATTTATGTAAGTTTTGCTAGGGCCGAATTTTTGAACCAAATCGTATGCTGCTTTCAAACTTCCACCAGTAGCGATTAAGTCGTCATGAATCAGTACGACGTCGTCTTTGGTTATCGCATCCTTGTGAATCTGGATAACATCTTTACCGTATTCCTTACCGTAGCTTTCCTCAAATACTTCTGCTGGAAGTTTACCTGGTTTTCTAGCTAAGATAATTCCTGCATTGAGCCTTTCAGCCAGAATGGAACCTAAGATGAATCCTCTGGACTCTATACCCACAACTTTCGTGATGCCTTTATCCTTATATAATTCATACAGTGCATCGCTTAATTCTTTCACACAAGCAGGGTTCTTAAATAGAGTTGTCACGTCATAAAACTGTATCCCTTTGATGGGGAAGTCTGGAACAACACGCAGATTCTGCATTAATAATTCTGTGTTCATTTTCAGATATTTAAAAGTTTATTTATTCGAAATTGTTTCACGTGGAACATTGTCATCTTCCCATCAAAACGAGCAAAACGTTTATATCGGAAGGGGAGACTCCTGGGATTCTACTTGCTTGAGCTAGGGTTAAAGGATCTATCTTTGTTAGTTTTTGTCTTGCCTCTGTTGAGAGAGATTGCAGACTATTGTAATCAAAGACTCCTTTGATCTTGATATTTTCAAGTCGTTCCATCTTTTCTGCCATTTGGCGTTCTCTTTCGATGTATCCTTTATATTTGATTCCTATTTCAGCTGCTTCAATGATTTCTTCCTTCCGATTTGGTATTTTATCCAATAGGCTTTTGAAGGCTGGAATGTGCTCGGAGATGTTTTGAATGGTTACCTGAGGTCTTCCGATTAAATCGAAAAGTTTGCATCCTCTAGTGAGTGGGGTAGTACCAATTTTTCCCAAAGCGGGATTAATCAAGTTCGCTTTGATGGAGAAGTCTTGGCAGAATTTATTTATTTTTTGAATTTCGGCCAATTTCTCTTTCAAATAATCATACCTGTCTTGTTTCGCAAGTCCCAAATTGTATGATTTCTCCGTTAACCGAGCATCTGCATCATCTTGTCTAAGTAAGATTCTATATTCTGCTCTGGAAGTGAACATACGGTAGGGCTCATCTACTCCTTTTGTTACCAGGTCGTCTATCAAGACTCCTATGTATGCTTCATCCCGTCCCAGTGTCAGTTCTTTATTACCTACACAATTGAGGGCTGCATTAGCTCCAGCCACTAATCCTTGTCCTGCGGCTTCTTCATATCCTGTGGTTCCATTGACCTGACCAGCCAGATAAAGGTTTTTCACTACCTTGGATTCTAGGGTATGCTTTAGTTGGGTAGGGTCGAAATAATCGTATTCAATGGCATATCCTGGTCGGTAAATCTCCATGTCTCGTAAAGCTGGAATCTGCTTCAGGGCATTTATCTGAACCTCTATTGGGAGGGAGGAGGAGAATCCATTCAGATACATTTCATTGGTATTTTCTCCTTCCGGTTCCAGGAATAATGGATGGGATTCTTTTTCTGCAAAGGTTACAATCTTGGTTTCAATACTTGGGCAGTACCGAGGACCAATACTTTGAATTTGTCCATTGAAGAGGGGAGATCTGCTCAGGTTGTCCCGGAGTATTTGATGCACTTTCTCATTCGTGTTGAAAGTCCAGCAGGGGAGTTGTTTCAGTGTACGTTTCTCACCCATGTAGGAGAATTTATGGAAAGTGGTTTCTCCAATCTGGATTTCCGTATCCTCGAAATGCACACTGCGTTTGTCTATTCTCACCGGAGTTCCAGTTTTCATCCTACCCATGGTGATTCCATGAGCAGCGATGCTTTCGGAAAGATATGGAGAAGGGAGTTCTGCCACCCGGCCTCCAGGTATTTTCGTAGGGCCGAAATGCATCAATCCGTTGAGGAAAGTACCTGCTGTGATGATGGTACTTTTAGCATAGATTTCTACGTCTAGCATGGTTTTCACACCCACTGCCTGGCCATGCTCCACCAGCAGTTCTTTTGCTTGGTCTTGCCAAATATGCAAATTAGGAATCTGATCGAGTACTTCCCTCCAAGTCCAGATATATTTACCTCTGTCGCACTGAGCACGAGGGCTCCACATGGCAGGACCTTTAGAGATGTTCAGCATACGGAACTGTATGGCAGTTCGGTCTGTAACGATGCCCATGTATCCGCCAAGCGCGTCTACTTCCCTGACAATCTGGCCTTTAGCTATTCCTCCGATGGCCGGATTGCAACTCATTTGTGCTATTTTATTCATGTCCATGGTTATCAGACAGGTTTTTGCACCCAGATTTGCAGCTGCTGCGGCAGCTTCACAACCTGCATGTCCTGCACCAATAACGATGACGTCATAATCAAATTTTACCATTGCATTGCAAAGATAGTGCAAAGTAAGGGAACAAAAAAGATTTATCAAAAAAAAGTCGAAACCTTTGTCTATACAGATTTTTTAACTTATTTTTGTAACGATAAGACCTTAAATTTTGTTGAAAATTTATAAAACAATTAATTAATAATTTAAAATTCAATCATTTATGTGGTTATTTAACTCTTCAGTAGGAAGAAAGGTAGTAATGTCAGTGACTGGTGTTGCTTTGGTTCTCTTCCTGACGTTCCATGCTTGCATGAACGTAGTTGCTCTATTCAGCAAGGAGGCGTATAATCAGATTTGTGAATTACTGGGCGCAAACTGGTATGCTATCGTAGCTACCTTAGGTTTGGCTGCCTTGGTAGCTATTCACATCATCTATGCCCTTATCCTTACTCTACAGAACCGTAAGGCTCGCGGAAACAACAAGTATGAGATTACAGACAAGCCAGAGAAGGTAGAATGGGCTAGCCAGAACATGTTTGTTTTGGGTATTATCATCTGCTTGGGTCTTTTGCTGCACTTGAAGCATTTCTGGTATAACATGATGTTTACCGAGATCATGGGTTCTCATGTGGCAAATACTCCTATGCCAACCGATGGTTTCGGATGGATTGTAGTCACCTTCTCTAATCCTATCTACACCGTTCTTTACGTGATTTGGATTGTTGCTATCTGGTTACACCTTACTCATGGTATGTGGTCATCCATGCAGACATTGGGTTGGAGTGGTCATGTATGGTTTAAGCGTTGGCGTGTGATTGGCAATATTTGGGCTACCATTATTATGGGTGCATTCCTGATTGTAGCTCTTGCTTTCACATTCTATCCTGATGCATTGGGACACTTGCCTGGCAAGGTTCTTCCTTTCTAAATCTGTTAAATCTTTAAATTGAATTATTATGGCAATCACTATAGATTCAAAAATTCCTGAAGGACCAGTTGCTGAAAAGTGGTCAAATTACAAGGCACATCAGCGTTTGGTAAACCCTAAGAATAAGCTGAAGCTCGATGTCATCGTCGTTGGTACGGGTTTGGCAGGTGCTTCTGCAGCTGCATCTCTTGGTGAGATGGGTTTCAATGTCCTGAACTTCTGTATCCAGGATTCTCCACGTCGTGCACACTCCATCGCTGCACAGGGTGGTATTAATGCTGCTAAGAATTATCAGAACGATGGTGACTCTGTTTACCGTCTTTTCTATGATACTGTAAAGGGTGGTGACTATCGTGCTCGTGAGGCTAACGTTTACCGTTTGGCTGAGGTTTCAAATGCCATCATCGACCAGTGTGTGGCTCAGGGTGTTCCTTTCGCTCGTGAATATGGTGGTACATTGGCTAACCGTTCTTTCGGTGGTGCTCAGGTATCTCGTACTTTCTATGCAAAGGGTCAGACTGGTCAGCAGTTGCTGCTGGGTGCTTACTCAGCTCTTTCTTGCCAGGTCAATGCTGGTAAGGTAAAACTGTATTGCCGTTATGAGATGCTCGATGTAGTCATCGTAGATGGCCGTGCTCGTGGTATAATCGCTAAGAACTTGATTACTGGTAAGTTGGAGCGTTTCTCTGCCAATGCTGTAGTAATCGGTACTGGTGGTTATGGTAATACTTATTTCTTGTCAACCAATGCGATGGGTTGTAACGTAACAGCTGCAATGTCTTGCTACCGTAAGGGTGCTTACTTCGCTAATCCTTGCTACGTTCAGATTCACCCAACTTGTATCCCAGTTCATGGTGACAAGCAGTCTAAGCTGACTCTGATGTCTGAGTCTCTGCGTAACGATGGTCGTATCTGGGTTCCTAAGAAGCTAGAAGATGCTAAGGCATTGCAGGCTGGAACGAAGGAAGGCTTTGAGATACCAGAAGAGGATCGTGACTATTATCTGGAGCGCCGTTATCCAGCATTCGGTAACTTGGTTCCACGTGACGTGGCATCTCGTGCTGCTAAGGAGCGTTGCGATAAGGGTCTGGGTGTAAACAACACTGGTTTGGCTGTATTCCTCGACTTCTCTGAGTCTATCCAGCGTCTGGGTATCGACGTTATTCGTCAGCGTTATGGAAACCTCTTCGATATGTATGAAGAGATTACCGACGTGAATCCAGGTGAGAAGCGTTTGACTAAGGATGGTGTAGATTACTACAACCCAATGATGATCTTCCCTGCTATCCACTATACTATGGGTGGTATCTGGGTAGATTATGAGTTGATGACTTCCATCCCAGGTCTGTTCGCTATTGGTGAGTGTAACTTCTCTGATCACGGTGCAAACCGTCTGGGTGCTTCTGCATTGATGCAGGGCTTGGCAGATGGTTACTTCGTACTGCCTTACACTATTCAGAACTACTTGGCAGACCAGGCTATTTGGCCAAAGGTTCCTACCACTGCTCCTGAATTTGATGAGGTAGAGAAGGCTACAGAGGCACGTATCCAGAAGCTGCTTAATATTAAGGGTAAGCGTTCAGTTGACTCCATCCACAAGGAATTGGGTCACATCTGCTGGGAGTACATCGGAATGGGTCGTACCAAGGAAGGTTTGGAAACAGGTCTTAAGAAGATTGACGAGCTTCGTAAGGAATTTGACACCAACTTGTTCATCCCAGGTACTCGTGAGGGCTTGAATGTAGAGTTGGATAAGGCTATTCACTTGGATGACTTCATCACCATGGGTAAGCTGATAGCTTATGATGCATTGAGCCGTGAGGAATCTTGCGGTGGTCACTTCCGTGAGGAGCATCAGACCGAGGAAGGTGAGGCTAAGCGTGACGATAAGAACTTCTTCTACGTAGGTTGCTGGAAGTATGAGGGCTCTGACGATGTAGCTCCTACTTTGATAAAGGAACCTCTGGAGTATGAGGCAATTAAGGTTCAGACTCGTAACTACAAGAACTAATTGTCAAACCCTTTAAAGATTACAAAAATGGCTAAAAATATATCTGTTACTGTAAAATTTTGGAAGCAGAACGGTCCAAAAGATGCCGGACATTTTGAGTCTGAGGTCATGAAGGATATTCCAGACGATACCTCATTCCTGGAAATGCTGGATATTATGAACGAGCAGCTGATTAATCAGGGCAAGGAGCCTTTCGTATTCGATCATGACTGCCGTGAGGGTATCTGTGGTATGTGCTCTCTGTACATCAACGGTACTCCACATGGAAAGACAGAGCGTGGTGCAACCACCTGTCAGTTGTATATGCGTAAGTTCAAGGATGGTGAGACCATCACTGTAGAGCCTTGGCGTTCAGCAGGTTTCCCTGTAATCAAGGACTGTATGGTAGACCGTACTGCATTTGATAAGATTATGCAGGCTGGTGGTTATACCACTGTTCGTACAGGTGCTCCTCAGGATGCAAATGCTATCTTGATCCCTAAGGAGGATGCTGATGAGGCAATGGATTGCGCTAGCTGCATCGGTTGTGGTGCTTGTGTTGCTGCTTGTAAGAATGGTTCTGCCATGTTGTTCGTTTCATCCAAGGTAAGCCAGTTGGCATTGCTTCCTCAGGGCCGTATAGAGGCTGCTAAGCGTGTCAAGAGAATGGTTGCCAAGATGGATGAGCTGGGCTTTGGTAACTGTACTAACACTCGTGCTTGCGAGGCTGTATGTCCAAAGTGTGAGACTATCACTAACATTGCTCGTCTGAACCGTGAGTTCATCAAGGCAAAGTTGGCTGACTAATACCTTATATTAGAAAGAAAGCCGGTTGCGTTTGCAGCCGGCTTTTATTTTTATAAGTAAATCCTTATTTCATTGAGTTCTGTAGAATGAGAAGGGATTCGGGCCCCATATTCATGAGCAGATCCATAATGCTCATGTTCGGAAGGAAATGCTGACGTTCCTTGAATACTTGGTAGTAGGGTAGGACTTTAAATTTCCCGTCAGAGGGGATTTCTTTTTTGGGATGGATTACTTCCCGTAAATCTAGAATGGAAGGCTCCACGGCTTTTAAATAGTCTGTGGTGCGTGTTATTTTCGGGCACATGTCTATCAGCTCACAGACTTTATCTTGCAGTTCTTGATTATAGTCCATCAGGAATTCCCATTTCTTTTCGTAGAACGGACGAAAATCATCCTCGTAGTATTCCCAGAAGGGACTCATCCGATAGGCTGATTTCAACGCATTCCAGTGTAGGTGACGCCAGTTGCCATGGTCGGAAATGCGGATGTCTTTCATCTCGCACTTGTCCGTTTCGGGTTTCACTATGGGAACGGTCAGTGAGAGTGGCCCATCGGCAGTGGCAATGGTGCACCGGTTACGGTAGGTTTGCTTTACATAGTGGTCATGCTGTTCCAGCAGCACTTCATCGGCTGCCAGCATCCAGGCATAGTACTCCACAGGAGCCAGGTAGGCTGAAGAAAGCAGAACCTTCATCATTTCACGTTATCCACCCACAAGAATAGGCGATTCCATCGGATTCCACCGTTGAACAGACTGCGGTCTTTGTCCAGGGATAGCCAGACTACGATAGGTTTGCCCACGATGTGATCTTCTGGCACATAGCCCCAGTAACGGGAGTCGGCAGAATTGTGGCGGTTGTCACCCATCATCCAGTAGTAGTCCATCTTGAAGGTGTAGCTGGTAGCTTCTTTTCCGTTGATAAATATCTTTCCGTCACGAACCTCTAGATCGTTCTTCTCGTAGTTTTTGATGGCACGTTCATAGATGCACAGATTATCCAGTGTCAGGTCAATGCTCTGGCCTTTAGCTGGAATCCAGATAGGGCCGTAGTTGTCGCAAGTCCAGTGCTTGTTTCCGTTCAGTGGGAACAGCTGGGTGTCATCGGTCTGTGGATAAAGCTGGATATTGGTTACCATCTCTTTATGAGCCAGCAGTGCTTCCTTGGCAGCCTGGGTCAGTGGCATCACGTAACGGCCCTTGTCGGGACGGCCCAGGTCATCGTCGGAAATGCCCAGTGAATGAGCCAGTTCCTCTGGAATGTCCTGTGAAGTGTCTACAATGTAGTTATACTGCACATTATCCGGTTCCTTGTTAGGTTTTCCATCCAGATAGATAATTCTATCCTTGATTTCCAGGGTTTGTCCAGGAAGACCCACGCAGCGCTTCACATAGTTCTCACGGCGGTCCACTGGTCTCCAGTCGATACCTTCAAACTCATGTGCATTCTCTACGATGTAGTTTCTTCCTTTTTCATAGATTTTATCGAAAAGCTTGCGTTGTTCCAGCACTGGAAGACTATCGGGCACGTTAGGATCAGGCATCAGCTGGCGTCCGTAAGTATAGACCAGACCGTAGTAATCGGCAGCCTGGTAAGCAGGATTTACGATGATAGAGTCACCGCTAGGGTAGTTGAAGACTACGATGTCGTTCAGCTGTACCTTACCGAAGCCTTTCACACGTCGGTAGTCCCATTGTGGCCAGGTAATATAGCTTTTTGTACCTGTCATAGGCATGGTATGCTGGGTCAGTGGCATGGTCAGAGGGGTATTGGGAATACGAGGACCATAGCTCAGTTTGCTCACAAACAGATAGTCGCCTGTGAGTAAGGATTTCTCCAAAGAAGACGATGGAATCGCATAATTTTGAAAGAAGAAAAGGTTCACGAAGTAGACGGCTACCAGAGCGAAGACGATAGCATCCACCCAGCTCATGATAGTCTTGGTGAATCCATCCTCATCCTTCCACCATCCCCAGTTGATGTAGTGGGAGATGTATGCATCGTAGATAAACGGAACGACCAGCAGTCCCCACCAGCTCTTTACCCAGTAAAGGAAGGCCAGGTATAAGATGGTTATCACAATGAACCAGCCCCACTGCTTAGGTTTCTGGTCTCGTAAGGTTCTTTTCTTTTTCTTTGTTGTTGCCATAATCAGTTGTAGTTAGAATTGGAACAAGTCGTTTATCCCTAAAAATCCCTCGTGAGTAGCGGTGTACTCGGCAGCCAGCATGGCACCCAGGGCGAAACCCTTGCGGCTGTGTGCATCGTGCGTGATGGTAATCTGGTCGGCTTCACTATCGTAAGTGATGCTGTGGATGCCCGGAACTTCATCGCGGCGGATGCTGCTTACCGGCAGTTCATCGGATGCGCACTCCTCGGTGCCGGTTACCGTACCGTCGGGAGCTTGAAGAGTACCCTTTACCCATTTATCCTTCCGGTCCAGCTCGTTCAGAATACCCTCTGCCAGGGTGATGGCCGTTCCGCTAGGAGCATCCAGTTTGTGGATGTGGTGAGTTTCCACCATTTTCACGTCGTACTCAGGGAACTTGTTCATAATCTTAGCCAGGTAACGGTTCACAGCAGAGAAAATGGCCACGCCCACACTGAAATTAGAGCTCCAGAACAGGGTTTTCCCGCCAGTGGTGCAAAGTTTTTTCACCTCTTCGCCGTGTTCCTCCAGCCATCCGGTGCTGCCGCTCACCAGTTTCACGCCAGCGGCAAAAGCCCGCATATAGTTTCCATAGGCAGCCTTAGGATTGGTGAACTCTATAGCCACATCAGCACTTTTGAAAGCCTCGCTCTCAAAATCCTGCTGATTGTCAATGTCTATCTTGCAGACAATCTCATGTCCTCTGCTTAGGGCAATCTGCTCTATCATCTTGCCCATCTTGCCGTATCCTATCAACGCTATTTTCATGATTTATTTTGCTTTAGTGGCTGCAAAGGTATATAAAAAATACGTAGTTTGTTAACCCCTTAAAGAAAAAATAACATAGTTAGAGTGCTCCCCTTACTTAAATAAGTTAATTAAAAGTTTAAGATTGGGTTGGAGGTGCATTTTTTTTAATTTTGCACCAACGGCATTTTACCGCTTTCAGGCAGAATGCTCCTAATAACATTTATAAAATCTGGATACCTACGTAGACCCACGTCTGGATATGACCGCTGGCCGTTTCGCAGTTCCTTACTATGACTGGGGTACTCCAGCTGAGAACGAGCTTGGTACTTACATTCGTGCCGTAGACAACGCAGGTCTGTTCTTCAACAAGAAGTACAACCCAATGGCTTCTGAGGCTGGTGCTATCAACGACTGTCCATTGGCATCCGACAAGAACCTTCACGTAATCCGTTACGCAGAAGTTCTTCTGATGGCTGTTGAGTGCGCTATCCACGAGGGTGACTACACTACCGCACTGGGTTCATCAACCAGATCCGTTCACGTGCTGCAAACAGCGATTGGTGGGTTAAGAACGATGCAAATCCTCACACCGGTATTGCTAACGGCCAGGTTGTAGCAAGAAACACTGCTGCCAACTACCGCATCAGTACTTATCCTGACGGCTACATGAACGCATCCAACGCTATGGATATCCTGAGACGTGAGATTCGTCTGGAGGTCGGTATGGAGGGTAACCGCTGGTTCGACCTCTGCCGCTGGGGTATCGTAAAGGATGAGCTGACCAAGTATGCAGCATTCGAGAACAAGTACATTCCTAAGTTCAACAACGGTTACAACAGTGACTGGATCTGCCTGCCATTCCCTAACTCAGAGGTTGCAGCAGCTGACGGTCGTTTCGTTCAGAACGGTACATGGGGTGGACATGATTGATAATTTGTCAATATCCTGATATAAAAAGGGGTGGCCAAACGGTCACCCTTTTTTGTGCCCTCCTCATAAAAAATCTCAATTAAATACCCACGTTCCTTAAATAAACACTATCTTTGTCCCAAATATCAAAACTATGAAACTCACGAAAGATAAAATCTTTGCCTGTGGCGGGGTGCTGCTGATGGTGCTCATTCTAACCATCGTACTCTTCCTTCAGCTGCAGGGAACACAGGAACACTCCTTCTTCTACCGGGAGCAGATGCAGCTTTTCCTTTGGGACAGTGAGAAAATCACGGGCATGTTCTGGGCCGTGGGAGGAGGACTGAAAGTACTGACTCAAATTCTGGTGCAGTTCTTTGTAGTGCCTAAGATGGGAGCACTCATTACCGCACTACTAGTCCTACTTAGTGCACACTTCCTGTACTACGGCGGAAAGAAACTCTGTAAAGAATCACCCTCTTGGTGGATGGCTCCGCTGGCCTTCGTACCTGGAGTGCTCTACTGCGTGTACCTCCTGGACAATTATGCCCATTATGAAGGAATGGTAGCCCTCTGCCTCCTAGCCTTCTTCTTCTGGCTGCACACCCTCACCGGAAAGCTGAACCTCTATCTAAGGGTGGGAATCACCTCCGTATTGGCACTCTTATTATTCGGATTGGGTGGTTCCATCGGGTTCTGGCTGGCAGTGGTCTGCCTGCTTTATGAAGTACTCTCCATCGGGAAGAAGAGCGTATTTTTCCTCATCCCCGTAGCACTGGTGATGGTAGCTGGCATCTACAGCGTGAACCAAGGTTGGGTGGTGAGCATGAACCACGCCTTCTGGATGAAGGAATATGTGGAATACTACTTTGAACCTACCACCCTGTATGCGCTTTCTTGGATTAGCATACTGGCACTCCTGCTACTCTTCTGGCTCCAGGGGAAAGCAGGGCTGAAGAACATTTGGCTGGAAGGGGTGCTAGCCCTGGCACTCACTGCCGGAGTGCCTTTCATGTACAACTACATGGCTGAAAAACACCAAGATAAAGGCATGTACAGCCTGCAGCAGGTGATTCACTATGCCGACACCGAGCAGTGGGATGAAATCATCAACCGGGGGCATGAGCTCACGAACAACTACATCACCCTGAACTACCTGAATCTGGCTCTTAGCAAGAAGGGACAGTTGCTGGATAAACTCTTCACCTTCAACCAGACAGGTGGTCAGTCCCTCTTCATGGACTACCAGCAATACACCGATATCGGCGTTCTCCGTGCCCGTCAGTACTACCACATGGGCGTGATAGCTGCCAGCCAGATGAATGCCGTGAGCTCCCTGATGAGCATTACCGAAGGAAATCCCTCCATGACCATGCTCTCTGCCAAGAACTACATCATTACCGGACGGTACAACATTGCCGATAAATACCTAAGCAATCTAGAGAAAACCTGGTACTATAAAGATTGGGCGAAAAAAATGCGCCAGTTCATGAACGACAAGGCCGTGATGGCCGACCCAGAACTGAGCCAGAAGCGGAAAGACCTGCCACTGAACAACGATTTCTTTGCCATCTATGCCGGCATGCTGAGCGACACCCAGACCGTGTTCGAGGCCAACCCGGAAGAGCAGAATGCCGTGGACTATGCCACCGCCTACCTCTTGCTGGAAAAGAAATTTGAATACATCATCCCTTACGTGGAATATAACTATGGAAAACCTTGGATGAAAGAACTGCCTGTGCGCTTGCAAGAGGCCGTAGTCACTGCCTTTGAGCAGGACATGGAAGCCTGCCGCGCTCACGGAGTAACCGAGGAAATCATCAATAAGTTTGCCCAGTTCCGTCAAGATGCCCTGAACCTGCGCCACAGAGGAGGCTCCACCGCCCAGTTGGCCAGCAAGTACGGTGACACCTTCTGGTATTACATGCTAAAGAAATGACCCTATGAAAAAGAATATATCTCTCATCACCATAGCCCTTCTGCTGCTCACCGCCTGCGGTGAAACCGATATAAAAATCGCAAAGCAGAACGGTCAGGACGTGGAAATAGCCCCGGATTATAAGGAAGTAACCATTCCGCAGAACATTGCACCGCTGAATTTCCAGACGGAGCTGGAAGATGCCGGGCTGGTCATCACCGATGGAACGAACACCATCTGCGTGGAAGCGAAGGATAAGGTTTTCCACATCCCGATGAAGAAGTGGAGCCAGTTGCTGAAAGCCAATGCCGGAAAAGATATCACCTTCACCGTGTGCCAGCAGAAGAACGGCCAGTGGGAAGGTTTCAAGCCCTTCCAGATGCATGTGGCCGAGGAAGAAGCCGACCCTTACATCGCTTACCGACTGCTCATCAGTTGCTACGGACAGTGGAACCAGATGGGCATCTACCAGCGAGACATCTCCACTTATGAGCAGACCCCTATCATGGAGAACCGCCTCACGGATCACAACTGCATGAACTGTCATACGTTCAACCAGCGAGACCCGAACACCATGCTCCTGCACATGCGTGCTGTGAATGCCGGAACCCTGCTCATTCACGATGGACAGATGGAGAAACTGAACACCAAGACCGACAGCACCATGAGTGCCCTGGTTTACCCGTACTGGCACCCCACTGGAAAATACATTGCTGCCAGCACCAATATCACCCTGCAGAACTGGTTCTACAACCACCCGAACACCATCGAGGTATTCGATACAAACTCCGATGTGGTAGTGTACGATGTGGACAAACATGAGATTTTCTCCAACCTGGTGCTGAAGAACGATTCCGCCTACGAGAGCTTCCCTACCTTCTCGCCCGATGGAAAGAGCCTTTTCTTCCTCACCACCCCCATGCGGAAGATGCCGGAAGGAT
Source organism: Bacteroidales bacterium UBA4293 (assembly GCA_002395835.1). Classification (GTDB taxonomy): domain Bacteria; phylum Bacteroidota; class Bacteroidia; order Bacteroidales; family Bacteroidaceae; genus Minthousia. The sequence goes on from DGVD01000015.1 coordinate 272,032, forward strand.
TCAAAGATTGGAAGTTCAGCCTGTGCCGCATAGACTTTAACCCGGAAACCCGTCAGCTGGGCGAGAAGGTGGACACCATCTTCAATGCCCGCACCACCGGAAAGAGCGTGTCCTTCCCTAGAATCTCTCCCGATGGGAAACTCATGGTCATCGGCATTCAGGAATTTGGAAACTTCTCTGCCTGGCACAAGGATTGCGACCTCTACGCTTACCGCCTCTCCGATGGCACCCTCTATCCGCTCACCGCAGCGAACAGTCAGGAATCGGAGAGCTACCACTCTTGGAGCAGCAACAGTCGTTGGATGATTTTCTCCAGCCGCAGAGGCGATGGCCTGACTACCCGCCTGTACATGGCTTACATCGATAAGGACGGACAGCCCCGCAAGGCCTTCCTCCTGCCACAAGATAACCCGGTGAAATACTACAAGGATATGATGGAAGCCTACAACCTTCCAGAATTCGTGAGTGGAAAGGTTACCACCAATCCGCATAAGATAGCTACCCTGATGAAGACGAATCCGGGAACCGATGTGAAATACGTGAAACCCTAAAACCACACCATCATGAACCGACTGCTTGCAGCCCTTTCCCTCTGCTTTGGCCTTACCGCACAGGCTCAGACCCTCCCCTTGAAGAACTGGGTGAAGCCCACGGATAAGCACATTCAGTATGTGGGACGAATCAGTTTCCAGAACCCTGAATCGCCCGTCTTTACCTTCCCCGGAGTGCAGATAAACACGGGTTTCACCGGAACCAGCATCCGGATGGTGGCGAAGCCCATGAGCGGCTACTTCATGGCTCAGGTGGATGGATGTGAACCGTTTAAGGTGAGCTTCCGTGCTCCGAAGGATTCCGTGGTGACCCTGGCAGTGGCTCTCCCACAGGGCGAGCATCAGCTGAAACTGATGTACGTGATAGAAGGCTACGAGTTCCGCCCGGAATTCCGAGGTTTTGTGTTGGACGAAGGCGCCCATCTTACCGATGCCCCAGCCCTTCCGCAGCGGAAAATAGAGTTTGTGGGAAACTCTATCACTTGCGGCTATGGCGTGGAAGTGAGCGATGCCAGCTTCCCCTTCGAGTATGAAACGGAGAACCATTACTACACTTACGCAGCCCTCACCGCACGGAACCTGAACGCTCAGCATGTGGCAGTGGCTAGAAGCGGAATAGGCGTGTACCGAAATTTCGGTGGAAAGAAGGAAGGCGATGCGAACAACATGAACGACTGCTACACTCAGACGCTGCTCTACGACACCACCTGCCCTTGGGATTTCTCCCGCTTCACCCCCGATGTGGTGTGCGTGAACCTGGGCACCAACGATACCAGCACCCAGCCTTATGACACCCACCTGCTCTATCAAGGGTATGAGAAGCTCTACCATCAGATACGCAGTCATTACCCCAGTGTCAAGTTGGTCTTCCTTACCGGCTCCCTGCTCAATGGCGAGGCCCTGAAAGACGTGAAAGACGCGCTGGACAAACTGGTGAAAGAAACCCAGAAAGCCGGAGAAAAAGAGATTTACCGCTTCGACTTCACCCCAGCCGATGGCAGCCTGCTCTACGGCGCCAGTTGGCACCCCAGCTATTGGCAGCAGGAGAAGATGGCCGGAGAACTCACCGCCTACCTCCGTTCTCTGATGAAATGGTATTAATGCATACATTTTTATCGTAACATTCGTGTTACGTTACGCTTCGGGAAGGAGGGCTGAAACACCCCCTCATTTCTCCCCTTAAGGAGAAAAATTTTTCTCCTACTAGAGAAAAAAATCTGCCTAGAAGGAGAGAAAAAATTACCCTTAAAAAGCGTAACAAAAGAGGAAGAAAAAGGCCGTTATTGCACGGTGAAATCGGCAATAACGGTCATTTTTTCACTCATTTTTTAGACTGCTTCCTCATATTTTGAGGGGCGATAGAGCATTTCTTCCTGCTTTTTCAGTTTTTCACAGAGCTGAATGCCCAGTTCTGTTTTACGGAGTACATCTCTAGTGTTCGGAACCCTAGTCACATATCTATCATTTAACCATCGGCCCGCTATCACCTTGAAACCTGTACCTTTCAACCCCATTCTCTTGTGCTCTTCTTGTATATCTTTATAAGAGAACGTCTCTGGGAGAAGCATAAAGAGAGACCGGTTGGTAGATATATGTACAGTTTCGCTTAAGATAGCTGCATTGGCTTCTGCAGATTGATTCATTTCCTTGCCGAAGAATTTTATCTGGTAGTAAAAGACATACTCTGCCACCCAAACGGCAAACTGAATAGCCACCTTCGTTTCCTTATAACCTTCTAGGATGAAAGCGATGGCTCCGGCACTGATGCCTATCTCCTTGGTACGGCGGCGGAAGAGATCCGTAGCTTTGTCATCGTTGAAATTATATTTCACCCTTTTGTTTTCGCACCACTCATTCAGCGCCTTGATGATTCTAGGAATCTGATACGGTTTCTCTGGTGTTTCCTGGTTCATGAGGTAATGAATCAGTTCATCCAGTGCCTTCTGGTTTTTCTCGGAGCGAGGCTTGTCCTCTTGGTAGCTGATACCGAATTCATTGTCCGGGAAGCCAGCGAAGAGGATTCGGCTCACCGTACCGTCTTCTGTGTTGTTGAAGAGACGTTTTGCTGAATCTGGTGTTCCGCTCATCAAGACATTCAGGTAAAGATTCTTGAAAACGGTAACCGAAGCTGCACTCTGTCTGCCTTGCCCCGCCTTGTCATGATCGTATGCCAGACGCCAGATGCTTCCGTTCTTGGCCCACGTATTATTTACATTGAGCGCATCTATTTCCTTGGCGCACACGTAGAGAGGATGATCCTTCGCATTATAAAGCATTTCGAAGAAGGCAGCCTGTGTACAGTCGGGTGGCACAATGGTTTTGTCCACATGCGGATTCTTTTTCTTGTCCTTGTTGGCTCCAGTAGCATTGAACTCATCCTTCCAATCCTGCAGTTTCTGGTTGGCTTCATCGTCCTTTTTCTGCATCTCACGCATCAGTCGGTCCGACATCTTGCCCACGGAGCTTTTACCCGAAGCCTGCCCAGCTATCAGGCAAACCAGGAAAGTCACCATATCTCCCTTATATTCCGGGTCTTCAGTAGGTTTGAGGGCGAAGCGTGCCTTATAACCCAGCTGTGCCAGTGGAGGCAATGCGCAGATGGCCAGGGCAGCCCTGTGGCTAGGGGTGTAAGGGCGCAGGATTTCCTTCATTCCATTGGGCAGCTTAGCGGGCATGGCTGGAGGGGTACTGAGCATTCCGTTTTCCTTATCTGGGTCTAAGGCATCCAGCACCTGCCTCAGTTCACCGGGCAGCGGAGTGCTGGGTTTCAGTTCCTGGCACACATGAGTCACTGTGCTTCTCACTTCCTGCTCCGGAAGGTTCCATCGGGGCACCAGACTCAACACATGGTTCACATCCACGCAGATGTGGCGCAGGTAGCAAGCCAGACGGTACACGTTATTGTTCCGGTTTCCCTTGGCTCCCGGCTTGTTCAGCTTCTGCATAAGGTGCTGCACAATGTCATCGTAGTAGATATCGTCCAGCATGGCTCTGTTTTCGCTGATTTTAGCGCGTATGGAGGGCAGGATGGGTAATTCTTCCACCTGAGTGGTTTCCGTGCCTTCTGGGGCCTTAAAAAGGCTCTCATCGCTCACTTCCACGGTTCCACCGAAGAGTTCCTCGGTATTCATGTAGAGCAATTCCTTACGGGTGGTGAGGAAGGAAGCGCGAGCCAAGTCCTTTGTGCTGCTGTCGAATGCCTCTTCAGGCAGGCCCTGGCAGACTAAGTGGAAGAGCTGACGCTGTTCTTCCTCCAGAGATTTCAGACCGGTTCTCTTAGCTACCACGCGGAAGCCGTAGCCAGAGGCGGTGATGTAGACCATGAGCACGTGTTTCAGTTCCGTGCCCAACCGAGGTTCAATGTGTTCCTTGAAGAACTGTCTTGGTTCCAAGTGCAGGTTTCCATTGTGATCATCCACGTCGATGCTTGCCAGCAAGGATGGCTTAGCACTCTCATTGTGTCGGTGCCCATCGGTAAAGTGGGCGTGGAAGCATACGGCTGGTAGCTGCTGCTTAGCTTCAGTGTTTCCAAGGCGAACCTCGTCGCATAAATGTTGCACCTTCTCGCTGTCTAGTTGTGACTCCAGCCATTCCTGGGTGCAAGGGAAGGCTTTTGGACTCTTTACTGAGTCGCAGGAGTCGAAAGTAATTAGCTTTTTCATGACTTTTTTATTGATTAAAATTTTAAATAAATATATTCAATCGCGATTGATACTGCGAAGGTACGACAGAAATGGGGGGTACGACGAAGATTATTCATCCGACGAACAAACGAATTTTGTGCGTCGGATGAAACGGAAATTTAAAATAGTGAAATTCAAGAAAATAAAAAAAGTGACTTTTTGGGGAAAAAATCACTTTTTTGGAGAGAAACTATTATTTGTGTGAAAAATCACTTTTTGAGTAGAGTAGCAGAAGGGAATAGACCCACAGCTCTTCCTTCTTCCAAGACTAGTTTATTGATTTCTGTCCATTCGGTTAAGTACCCCTTTTTTTGTTTAGCCTTTTCCCTTTCAGCTGAGAATTTTTTCTCCGTAGACTTGTCATAGTCTTCTACCCAATTGCCAAGTATCTTCTTTGCTTTGAGTTTTTTCTGTACAGCACTATAAGTCACTATGACAGGGCATGCCTTACCCAGCTGGCTTTTTATTTTTTCAAATAGATTGAAGAATGCTTTTATATTAAACCTTTCGTCATTCTTCAAGTTGTTCATACAGGCCATGAAAAGGCAGCCTAAAAAATCAGAGGGTGTAACGAACATACCATTAAGATGCATATTCTTCTTATCATCGGCTCTGGAGCATTGGGCATATAGTTGTGTAAAGAGCTGCTCCATGCGTTCTGGCTCTTCTTGCTCGGAGAAATAAGATTTTGCAGTAGGCTTGTAACGTTCTTTCTTCCGTTTCACCGGAGCTTCGGGCTGAGGGGCTTCTTCTGCTGGCTGCTGCCGGTTTTCCTTGGCAGAGAATCGGTTTAGCGGACTGGCTCCCTTCCATGCGTCTATCAGCAGCAGACGGAGTGATTCCTGGAAATCCTGACCCATTTTATGGTAGTCTGATTCTGGTGGAATCAGGCCAAACTGAGTGGACAGGTGGGAAAGCTGGTCTAAGAGCCCATCCCAATATGTTTTGGAACTGAAATCACTCATAGATATGAATGATATGTGTGGGTGAATACAAGCAAGGGCCGATGAAGCGTTTAAGGGTAGGGCCTAGTGGAGCCGTAGCTATCTGGATGGCTTTGCTCTCTGGGTGGTTTTCCAGCAACTCTTCGATAAAAACATAGGAAACATCGGGGCCAATGATGAATAGGAATTTGCCTCCCTGGAATCCTCCCATTTCTTCTACACTACCTTCTTCAGGAATCTGCAGAACCATCATATCCTCTGGAAGGTAATCGGAAAGGAAGAGGCGGTCTTCCAAGAGTTGCATGGAGGTAGTAGCTTGTCCCCCGAAAATGGTCCGACTCAAGTTTTCTTCTGCCTCTATGAACCGGATGTGTCCCACCTCCTGTGGGCTGTCCTCATCCACTTTCATCTGCTGAATGGCACTGAGGGCTTTTTCCACGCCAAAGAACACGTGGCAGTCTGGAAGGAAACTGGCTGTCTCTTCCAGGGTGATGTTCATGATGCGGTTATAGTTAAGCAGGATATTCATGAGCCGGTCAGGGCGAAGCATGGATAGGAAAGGCATGAGGGGGTCTTCCTTGGGGTTTTCCTCACCCATGAGGGAGTTCCAAGGTTTATAGTTCTGTATAGGGTCCGATGCGGAACCGACTAGTGTGTGTTTGCCGTCGCTTACCATGCAGAACTGCACGTAGGTGCCCAAAGTTTTATCTGCCTCTAGCTCCTTCTGTAGGGTGTCCAAAGCATCTTGAAGGGGCTTGTTTCCAGGGGTGGTAGGTTCTATCACCACAGCCACCAGTGGCATGCAGTTCACGGAGATGATGAAGTCCCACAGGAAATCATTCTCTTGAAGGCCTTTCCAATTCATCACGGCACGGAAAGTGTTTCGCTCTACTTTCTGCTGGTCTAGCAAATCCACCTGAACCATCATCTCCTCGTCATCGGGTGTGAGATGTCTGAATTCTTGACCGCAAAGAAGATATTCATAGAATTCCTCTCGTTTCAGGTAGAGGGGGGTAGTGTCTTCAGGGTCCAACTGATAACATCTGGTCATGTAATCCAAATCGGCACCTACGTTTTCACAGTAATAATAGGCTTCGCCCTTGTTGAACTTCTTTAGATCATCCTCTATGGCCATTTCATCCACTCTAGGTGTTCGGCAGTTTGAGAATGCAAAAGGTTTTCTTCCCTTTCCATCTTTTAAGTAACACTCATACCCAAACTGCTCCAGCAGTTCTGCCACCTGTTTTCTGAACTTATTCAGTTTTCTGGAATTCTTCTGCATAGCTTTTTCCTTTTCTTCGGTAAAAATACAGTAATTTTTAGAAACCACAAAATGAGCATTTTCCTTATCGTAACATGTTACGTTACGTTCAGCTTTGTGTGAGCCTGGGAGAACTGAAAGAGAAAAATTGCTAACTATCTTATTATTAATATATTATATATATTATATATATATTATTATATATATTATATCTACTTATTTATTCTTCATTTTTATATTTTTCCTTCCATTTTTCCTCGGTTTCTCTTTTCTTCCTGGAATTTCTCCCTTTTCTGCTTGAGGGTAATTTTTAGGGCTTGTTACGGATGGATGCGTATGGATTTCTGCTGCATATAATCGTAACGTAACATCCGTGTTACGATACGAATGTGTGGGGTGGGGAATGAAAAAAGGGCCCGACCTTTCGGCCAAGCCCTTTTTATTAGGTTATCGACAATTTATCAATCATGTCCACCCCATGTACCGTTCTGAACGAAACGACCGTCAGCAGCGTTAACCTGGTTGTTAGGGAATGGCAAGCAGATCCAGTCACTGTTGTAACCGTTGTTGTACTTAGGAATGTACTTGTTCTCGAATGCAGCATACTTAGTCAGCTCATCCTTTACAATACCCCAGCGGCAGAGGTCGAACCAGCGGTTACCCTCCATACCGATCTCCAGACGGATCTCACGTCTCAGGATATCCATAGCGTTGGATGCGTTCATGTAGCCGTCAGGATAAGTACTGATGCGGTAGTTAGCAGCAGTGTTCTTAGCTACAACCTGACCGTTAGCAATACCGGTGTGAGGATTCTCATCGTTTCTTATCCACCATGCGCTGTTTGCAGCACGTGAACGGATCTGGTTGATGTAACCCAGTGCGGTGTTGTAGTCACCCTCGTGGATTGCGCACTCAGCAGCCATCAGAAGAACTTCAGAGAAGCGGATTACGTGAAGGTTCTTGTCGGATGCCAATGGACAGTCGTTGATGGCACCTGCCTCGGAAGCCATAGGGTTGTACTTCTTGTTGAAGAACAGACCTGCGTTGTCAACGGCACGGATGTAAGTACCAACTTCATTTCCATGAGGAGTACCCCAGTCATAGTAAGGAACCTCGAAGCGGCCAGCGGTCATATCCAGACGTGGGTCAACATAGGTATCCAGGTCGCTAACTGCAGCAGTACCGTCAGCGTTCATTTTGCAGAGCACTTCATGAGTCAGATAGTCAGCAGCTGGCAGACCGTTTGCGTCGGTGATGAAGCTGTTGGTGTACTGGTAAGATGGCTGGTAGAATCCCCATGCACCGGAGATGAACTGAGGAGCAGGAGCGTGTGAACCGTTGATGGTACATACCTGCCATGCAGTGTTGTCCTTGATCTGATACTGTACGTCGAACACGTTCTCTGAAGTCCAGTCGCCCTCTGGGGTGAAGATCTTGTAGTAAGATGGCTCAAGACCAGCCTTCTGACCGTCGGAAGTCTTACCGCTAGCGATGATCTCCTTCAGGAGGTTGTAGGCGTCGCTCCAGTGGTTTGCACCTGCACCGTTCTTTCCGTTGTATGGAGAAGACCAGTAGAGATACAGCTTAGCCAGCATGGCTTTTGCAGCCCACTTGGTTACACGGCCCTTGTTCTCGCCGTCCCAGGAGTCAGGAAGGTTGTCGGCAGCGAACTTGAAGTCCTCAGCTACCTTGTCCCATACGAAGATCAGGTTGCCGTTCTCGTCCACGTTGCTTACCTGAGGGTCGGTGTTAGCCAGGAAGTCCTCCAGGGTAACGTATGGTACGTGTGCACCGAACACCTTGATAGCCTCGAACATCTGTACAGCCTTGATGAAGCGTGCCTGTGCCTGATAGGTTACGGCCTTGCTAGGATCAAGCAACTCAGCAACCTTCAGTACGGAGTTTGCACGCTTTACTGCCTCGTAGCATGCAGTCCACTTACCATCCAGGTAAGGGTTGTTGTCCAGGAACAGCCACTGCTCCAGGTTGGATGCGTCTGGCTGGTCGGCTGCGGTGGATCCCTTGTTGGCGTCACCGCCGATCACGTCACCGAATACCCATCCACTCAAGCTTCTGTAACCCATATCCCAGTTGTGGCCTTCCTGAGCGTACAGAGCGGTGTATGCACCGGCCAGAAGAAGGTCGATACCATCCTCGGTTGCCAGGGTGCTCTCACTTACTGCACCGATAGGATCCAGAGTCATGAAGTCGTCGCTACAGCTTGTAGCAAACCCCAATCCCGCTACCAACAGTGCAGAATAAATATATGATTTTTTCATAGTTGTTCTACTTTAAATGTTTTTATTTATTTTCTGTTTCAGGTTAACGATTAGAATTCAACATTCAGACCAAGCAGATACTGGCGTGGAATACCGTAGTTTCCGTAGTCGGTACCCATACGGCGGTCGTTACCGAAGGAAGCAACCTCAGGATCCAGACCGGAGTACTTGGTGATGGTGAATACGTTACCCAGCTGAGCATATACGCGGACCTTAGACAGGGTAAGCTTCTTGGTCAGGCTCTTTGGAAGAGTGTAGCCAAGAGTCAAAGTCTGCATACGCAGGTAAGAACCGTCCTCAATGTAGTTGCTGTTCATCTGAGTGTTAACACCAGACTCGGTACCTACGAACAGTGGGAGGTCACCCTGAGGATTCTCGTGGCTCCAAGCGCGTTCCAGACGGTCATAAGAGAAGTTCATAGCAAGCATACCCCAAAGAGTGTGTGCCTCGTATGCCTTCATCAGGTCGTTGCCGAGTGTGTAGTACAGATAAGTACCGAGATCCCAGTTCTTCCAGGTCAAACCGATGTTGATACCGCCGGTCAGGTCTGGGTGTGGGTTACCGATGTATGTACGGTCGGCAGAAGTGATGGCCTTGTCGCCGTTCAGGTCCTTGTACTTGTAGTTACCTACGCTGGTCTGAGCTGCAGACTCGATGCTTGCAGCACCCAGAGGAGTAACGCCGTAGCTCTTCACGTCATCTGGGCTGGTGTAGATACCGTCAACCTCGTAGCCGTAGAACATACCGATAGGCTGGCCAACCGTAGTGATGGAAGCCTGCTCACCGATACGGTTATCACCGCTGTAGAGGATTGAAGCACCCAGCTTAGTAACCTCGTTCTTGTACCAGGAAGCGGTAGCGCTGATGTTGTAGCCGAACTGACCGATTCTGTCACGCCATCCTAAAGTGATGTCAACACCGGTATTCTTCATTGCACCGATGTTCACGTATGGAAGTGAACCGGAACCTGCCAGCTTGGTGTAAGCTGCAGTCAGAAGCATGTCAGAAGTAGTCTTGATATAGAAGTCGACGTTTGCAGTCAGACGGTTGCGAAGTGCAGTCAGGTCGACACCGACGTTGAACATCTTCACGGTCTCCCACTTGGTGTTCACGTTACCCAATACGGTGTTTACATAACCTGCGATAGGGTTGACACCGTTGAATGCGAAGCTGTAGGAGTTACCAGTACCGTACTGGAATGCGTAGTTGTAGTTGGAGATGTTGGAGTTACCGGTAGTACCGTAGCCTGCACGGAACTTCAAGTCGTCGAGCCATGTCTCGTGAGCCTTAGCCAGGAACGGTTCGTCGGATACACGCCAACCCAGAGAGATTGATGGGAAGGTACCCCAGCGGTTAGCAGAACCGAATCGTGAAGAACCGTCTCGACGGATGGTAGCAGTCAACAGGTACTTGCCGTCGTAAGAGTAGTCAACACGTCCGAAGTAACCGAACATAGTGTAGTAGCCGTTTCTTGAACCGCTTACGCTGGAAATGGCAGAACCGTTGTCCAGTGTCCAGGTATTCTGGTCAGCTGGGAAGGTATAGTTGCTCTTTGAAGCAGAGAGGCTGTGGCCGATACCGTTCTTCAATGACTCCATACCGAGTACGACTGTCAGGTCGTGGTGGTCTAAGAAGTGAGTCTTATAAGTAGCGGTGTTAGTCCACTGCCAGGTGAATGACCAGTTAGCGTTCTCGGAAAGAGTATCGGTAGTGGTACCCTCTGGGTTCCAGGAAGTTGACTTCTCGCTCATGCCGCGATACCAGCCACCGTTCAGGGAGACTGCGAACTGGGTACGCAGGCTCAGGCCCTTGATCCAAGGATCCTTGATCTCTGCGAATACTGCAGTCTGCATGCGGAAGTTGCGGCTCCAGTCACCGTTGGCATTCATAACAGTTGACAATGGAGAGTTGTCACGGCCCAGCTTGTTACCATACAAGTAAGAACGTGCACCGCCGAAGTATCCGCCCAGGTCATAAGGAGAAACCAGTGCAGACAGGGTGTAGGTCTGACCGAATACAGAGGTATCAGCCATAGAACCACGCTCACCAAGGAATGTCATCAAAGCAGAGCTTGAGTTGATACCGAAGGTGAAGTGCTTGGTTGGGTTGAAGGTGCTGTTCACACGCAGGTTGTAGCGCTCGAACTCAGAGCCCTTCAGTGCACCCTCACGGTTTGAATAGCCAAGGGATACAGCGTACATACCCTTGTCGGTACCGCCCTGGAATGAAAGCTCGTGGTTGTGTGAGATACCGGTCTGGGTAACCTCTTTCCACCAGTCTGTACCACGACGTGCATCAGCCTCGCTCATGCCCAGGATATCCATGTTGTAGTAGTAGGAAGACAGCTGGTAGTACTGAGCGTTCTTGTAGTTGTAAGCATTTCTTGCAGCCTCAAGGATAGCCTGACGGCCCTGAGTTGTGCTCTTGTCATAGCCTGTTACACCCAGGAGGGCAGCAGCTGCGTCAACAGAGTAGCTACCCGGAGTGATCAGGTAAGGCATCTCACCGTTGTACAGTGGGTTGTCTGCACCGTCACGATAGGTTACAATGTTATAGTTTGCCTGCTTCATAGCCTGTACCAGGTCATAGGCACCCAGCATGTGGAAACCGCTGTTGGCCATCTTGGAAGCAGAAACATAGCCGCTATAGTTTACGCGGACCTTGGATTCCTTGTTACCCTGCTTGGTGGTAACGATGATGACACCGTTAGCAGCACGGGCACCGTAGACTGCAGTTGCAGCGGCGTCCTTCAATACCTGCATGGTCTCAATGTCGTTAGGGTTGACGGAGTTGATGTCGACTCCCTGTACACCGTCCACGATAATCAATGGGTCAGAACCGTTAACGGAGCCCACACCACGTACACGGATAGTGGTCTGTCCTGCAGGACCACCGGAGTTGTTGATGGTAACACCTGCTGCCTTACCCTGAAGTGCCTCAGCGAAGGTTGCCACTGGAACCTCGGTCAAAGCGTCGCGGGATACAACGGCTACAGAACCGGTGATATCCTTCTTTGCCTGAGTGGAGTAACCTACTACGACAACATCCTCAAGTACTTTGGAATCTTCTACAAGGACAATCTTCATTTTGCCTCTTGTGACTTTCACTTCCTGAGTGATGTAGCCCACGTAGGAAACAACGAGTGTGGCGTTGTTGTCCACGTTCTGAAGGGTGAAATTACCATCAAAGTCGGTGATGGATCCGTTGGTGGTACCTTTTACCAGAACTGATGCTCCGATGATAGGTTCACCATTTTGGTCAACTACTTGACCCTCTACGGTTGCCATGACAGCGGCCAGAGCCATACTGCCAGAAAGGGCAACAGACAAGACGAAGAAGGACAAGAGCGCCCACAAACGTCTACAAAGGTTTTTTGTTCTCATAAAGTTATTTTATTTAAGGTTATAAAATAGTTTCTCATTATGCTTTGGGGCCAGTTTAAGTCCCGCCGCGAGCACTTTTTGCCCAATGATTATGCAAAGCTAAGCCGAAAAAACTAAAAAAACAAAAAAAAACGTGGAGAATTTTAAAAACACCCTCAAATTTTTCTTTTCGCGTGGTTTTTTCTGCGCATAAAGCTTAAAATCGTCTACACCTACCCTATTTTAGGGATGGAAGGATGGTATCGTAAATTTCATTCAGCTCTTTCTGCATGTCCTGTACATTGGCCGTTACGGCAATGACGGCATCCAGGTCTGGGAAGACTAGAATGTACTGTCCGTTTGCACCATCAGCTCTGAAACCATTGTGTCGGCAACGCCACATCTGGTAACCGTAACCCTGAACCCAGTCGCTGTTCTCTGGAGTGAGTCCTGCCTTCTCTACTTCGTCTGGGCGAACCATGTTAGGTACGGATGGAACTTGTTTCTTGGATGCTTCTTTTACCCAACCTTCGGGCAGGAGTTGCTTCCCGTTCCATTTTCCGTCTTGAAGCAGCAGCTGTCCCATCTTAGCCAGGTCTTCGGTCTTGAGGTAAAGTCCCCAGCCTCCGGCATTGATGCCATCGTGCTCGTCCCAATGGTCTGGGGTAATCTGCAGGGGTTCAAAGAGTCTTGGCATGAGGTAGTCCAGCACTTTCATGCCTGCCTTCTTCTGTACCATGGCAGAGAGGAGGTAGGTTCCGGTGCTGTTGTAGGCAAACCAGGTGCCTGGCTCATGCAGGAATGGCTGTACCATGAAGTTCTGTACCCAGTTCAGGGTAGTGTCTTGGCGGTTCAGGGTGTAGAGTGGGTCTATTTCCTGTCCGCAGTTCATGGTGAGCAGGTCTTTCACCGTTACTTTCTTCAGGTTTTCCTGTGGGTCGGCTGGTGCGTATTCTGAAAGAACATCGATGAGTTTGTCGTCCAGTTTCAGCAGTCCTTCGCTGATGGCAAAGCCTACTGCCGTGCTGGTAAATGTCTTGCTCACGCTGTTCAGGATATGTGCCTTTTCAGGTGCACCTTCGCTCATCCATTTTTCTTTCAGCACTTTTCCATGCTGAAGAATCATGATGGAGTGGATGTCCATACTGTCCTTCTGGATGGCACTGAGATACTGGTCGAAGGCTGCATCCAGTGCTGGGGTAGATTCTCCTCGGAGCAGCAGGCCAGATTCATCCACATTCATCTGGCTCTCCTGTTTGGCTGCGTTGTTTCCTCCGCATGATGCCAATCCCAGCAGAAGGGTAAGGGCACCTGCAAATAGTGTTTTGTATTTCATAATATATAATAAGGTATAGTGTTTATTTCTTATTTAGGGTCAGTTCGTTTATCAGATTGCTGGCACCGCCCCACTTGTCTATCATGTAGAGCACGTAGCGAATGTCTACGCTGATGCAGCGCTGGAGGTCGGAGTCAAAGGTGATGTCGGAACTCATGGCTTCCCAGTTGCCATCGAATGCCAGACCGATGAGCTGTCCCTTACCATCGAAGACTGGGCTTCCGGAGTTTCCACCGGTAATGTCGTTGGTGGTGAGGAAGCAGAGCTGCATGTCTTTGCTCTTCTTGTCCTTGTAAGGGCCGTATTTCTTGCTCTGGATAAGGTCCACCATTTCATCTTCCAGGAAGTAGTCTTTGTTTTGCGACTGAATAGAAGCTTTAGCTATGAGGCCGTGTGTGCCGCAGTAGAAACCAGAGTTCTGTCCGTTGGCCATGGTGTAGCTCTTCACGGTTCCAAAGCTCATACGCATGGTGCTGTTGGCATCGCTATAGTATGCTTGCGACATATCCATTTCTCGGATGGCAGCGTTCAGCAGTCTTTCATTCTCCTCGATGGCAAAGCTTTCCTCGCGGTTCTTCATGCGCAGTTCCATGAGTTTTAGGTACATATCCAGGGTGATGGCCATCATAGGGTCTGCCATGATTTTATCGGGCTCTTTCTGCAGGAGCACCAGCAGGCTATCTTCCGAGGTGAAGGCGGTGTTAGCGTAGATATCGTCTACGAATTTCTGGGTGTTTCCACCGTAGAGGGTGTCTATGCGGGCATAGGTGTCGGGCAGGGCATTCTCCGTGTTTTTCACCTGTTCCTTATAGTTTTGGAGCATGGCTAGCAAAACTTCCTTATCTACATTCAGGTCGATGTCCTTGTAGCCTTCCACGATGCGGCGCAACTGTGCCATACCTTCTTCCTCCTCTTCGGAGAAATCGGTAGACATGACTTGCAGGGCTATCTGCATAAGGTCTGAGCTGGAGAAGAAACTTTCTACCAGGAAGTAGAAGGTGCGCACTCCGTCTTTCCGTTTCGCATAGCTTTCCTTCAGTTTACTGATGACATTGGCATATTTAGCCCGTTCCATCGGGCGCTGGCTAATCCAGTCGTTCAGTTTCTGCTCCAGTTCTCTCTTCTGTTCCAGGACATGCAGTTTCTCGATGCTCTCGTTCATACCGATGGAATTCTTCCAGTAGTTGGAGCTGCTGGCATACTTGGAATCGTACATAATACGGATAGCAGCATTGGCATCCATGTGTTTCTTCCAGATGGCCTGCTTCACGCCACGCACCTGAATCATGGCTGCATTCCAGCCTTCCATGCGTTCCTGAATGCCGAAGCTGGAGAGATAACGGCTGGTTTCACCGGGGAAGCCGATGGTCATACTGAAGCTTCCTTCCTGATAGCCTTTCAGGGAAATGGGGGCGTATCTGGCTGGACGGTAAGGCACATTATCCTCGCTGTAGGTAGCTGGCTTGTTGTTCTTATCCGCATAGATACGGAAGACACTGAAGTCGCCTGTGTGACGAGGCCAAACCCAGTTGTCCGTATCTCCACCGAACTTGCCCACGCTAGAAGGGGGAGCAAAGACCAGACGCACATCGCGGTAATCCTTATAGACGGAGAGGTAATATTCGTTTCCGGCAAAATAAGGAGATACGATAGGAGAGAGGGTGGAATCATTTTCCAGCACCTCATTCTGAATGAGTGAGCAGATGGAATCAATGATTTCTTCCCGTTCTAACTCGGTAGCATTGGCAGGCACAGAGCCCAGCACACGCTGGGTCACATCTTCGGTGCGAACCAGGAAACTCACGAAGAGGTCGGGGTTAGGAAGTTCTTCAGCACGGGTACGGGCAATGAAACCGTTCTTCAGGTAATCATGCTCCGTGGAAGAATGTTGCTGGATATTATCGAATCCGCAGTGGTGATTCGTGAAGACCAGTCCGTCAGGGCTCACCACCACTCCGGTGCAGAATCCTCCGAAGCTCACTACCGCATCTTTCAGGGATGTTCCATACGGATTATAAAGATCTTTTGCCGAGAGTTCCAGGCCCATAGCCTTCATTTGCTTCAAGGTAGCCTCACTCAGTCTGTTCAGCATCCACATGCCTTCATCGGCCTTCATGCTGGAGGCACAGATAAGGCATATCAATAAGGTAAAGATTTTCTTCATATTATGATCATGTGTTTTTACTGTTTTCATCGGATGGAGAGGGCCTTGTTCTCGGCAGCTTCCATGATTTCACGCTCACCGGGGCCTTTGTCGTTTATCCCGCACAGGTGCAGAATGCCGTGAATGATTACCCGGTTGAGTTCCTGTTCATAGGTAGCTCCCACCTGTTCTGCATTGGTGCGTACAGTATCCAGGCTGATGAACAAGTCTCCGCTGATGACATCTCCTTCTGAATAGTCGAAGGTGATGATATCGGTATAGTAATCGTGCTGAAGATACTGCTGGTTTACCTCCAGAATCTTATCATCGTTTACAAAGATATAGGCCACATCGCCTACTTTTTTCCCATAGGTGGCAGCCACGCGCTTTACCCATGCGGAGTTCTCTCTTCTTTTTATGGCGGGCATTTTAACCCCGTCGGTCTGATAGCTTATCATGTGGTGTTAATCGAATAGTCCTGGGATTCCTCCGTCCAGAATCATCTTTCTTCCCAGGTGTTTATATGCTAGTTCTGTTACCATACGTCCTCGTGGGGTTCTTTTCAAGAAACCTTCTTGGATGAGGTATGGTTCATAGACTTCCTCCACGGTGCCTGCATCCTCACCCAGTGCGGTTGCAATGGTGGTGATTCCCACAGGACCTCCCCGGAACTTGTCGATGATGGTGAGCAAAATCTTGTTGTCTATCTCATCCAGTCCGTAGGTATCGATGTTCAATGCTTCCAGTGCGTATTTGGCAATTTCCAGATTGATACGACCATTTCCCTTTACCTGGGCAAAGTCGCGGACACGGCGAAGCAGGGCATTCGCGATACGAGGCGTTCCTCTACTTCGGCGTGCGATTTCTGCTGCGGCCTTACTGTCGCATGGCATTTTAAGAATCTGTGCCGACCGGTTCACGATGCGGGTCAATGTATCAGCATCGTAGTATTCCAGGTGCATGTTGATGCCGAATCGGGCGCGCAATGGAGAAGTGAGCAAGCCACTTCGGGTAGTAGCTCCCACCAGGGTGAACGGGTTCAGATCTATCTGGATACTCCGGGCCGATGGTCCCTTATCTATCAGGATATCGATACGATAGTCTTCCATGGCGCTGTAGAGGTACTCCTCCACCACAGGTTGCAGACGGTGAATCTCATCGATGAAGAGCACATCGTTCGGTTCCAGTGAGGTAAGCAGTCCAGCTAGGTCTCCCGGTTTGTCCAGTACAGGGCCTGAGGTTACTTTGAAACCCACACCCAACTCATTGGCTATGATGTTACTCAGTGTGGTCTTTCCCAGTCCGGGAGGGCCGTGAAGCAGGGTATGGTCTAGTGGTTCACCACGCAGTTTGGCAGCCTGCACGAAGATGCGCAGGTTCTCCACGATTTTCTGCTGCCCACTGAAGTCCTCAAAACGGAGAGGTCTCAGGGCATTCTCAAACTCGCGGTCTGAACTATTTTGTTGTTCTCTGATGTTGAAATCACTCATTCTTTATTCTTCAAGAAGTTCTAATCCTTTTTGTACGATAGGATTCACTTGGTTTAAAATCTGGAAGTATTCACTGGTATCCCAAAGATCCCTGGCCAGGAGTCCCTTCAGTTGCAGCTTAATCATCTTGAGGCCTTCCTGGAACCCTTTTTCATCGTATTTTACCCCTGCAGCTTTTCCTTCTGCCACTACATTGTCCAGTAGTTCCTGGTCTACCTCAAAGTAGGCATAGTACCTGTCGAAGGTAGGGTAGTCGTTCTTCAGTTGTGTCCGGTGTTTGTCCAGATATTTCAAGGTAGTCTTCACAAAGGCGCTGGTCACAGCCAGTTGGCGGTAGTACAGATTCGTCTGCATGGTATCTACCGGTACGAAGAAATCGGGCATAATGCCTCCTCCGCCATACACTTTCCGATGATCCTTGAGGGTTTCGTACACCACACTCTTGTCCAGGTGGACGCTGTCTTCATGGAACAGTTCTCCACTGTCAATTCGGTGCAGGATGTCCATGTTGTAGTCTTCCTTATGTCCTTTCTCGTAAGGGCGCTGGATGCAACGTCCGGATGGGGTGTAGTAGCGTGCTATGGTCAGTCGCATCATGCTCTCATCGGGAAGAGCCATGGCACGTTGTACCAGTCCTTTCCCGTAGGTTCTCCGTCCCACGATGGTTCCTCGGTCATTATCCTGAATGGCTCCTGCCAGAATCTCGGCAGCCGAAGCACTGTTTTGGTTGACTAGAATCATCAGTGGCAGATTCTTGAACATTCCTCTTCCGTTGGCCCGGTATTCCCTTCGGGGTGAGTTCCTTCCTTCTGTATAGACGATGGGTTCATTGACATTCAAGAATTCGTTCACGATGTCAATGGCAGCATCTAAGTAGCCTCCACTGTTGTCCTGAAGATCTATGATGAGGGACTCCATGCCTTCAGCCTGTAGCCGTTGGATGGCTTCTATCATTTCTTCATGCGTGTGCCGTCCGAACTGGTCGAACTGGATATATCCGATACCACTGTGAGCCAGATAGGCTGCATTCAGAGAGTGCACAGGAATTTTGTCCCGTTTTACGTTGAAATGAAGGATATTTTTCACTTCTTGGCGCAGGATGCTCAATTTTACCGTGCTTCCCTTAGGGCCACGTAGGCGTTTCATAATCTCGGTCTGTGGCATGTTCACTCCAGCAATGGCCGAGTCATTCACCGCTATGATACGGTCTCCAGCCATGATACCCACTTTCTCACTGGGGCCTTTCACCACTGGCTGGATAACCACTAGGGTATCTTCCACCATGTTGAAGGTCACACCGATGCCTTCGAAACTTCCTTCTAGCGGTTCGGTGAGTTTAGCTACTTCTTCGGGAGTGGAATAGGTAGAGTGTGGATCCAGTTCCTTCAGCATGGCACGGATGGCACTCTCCACAATTTTATCCTCAGCCACTGAGTCTACATAGAAACGACTGATGGCAGCTTCGGCCAGTTCCAACTTCCGCAGTTGCTTGTTGCTTTGTGCTTGCAGGCCTAGGCAGGTAGCTAGGGCCCAAGTCAGAAAGAGTATTTTTTTCATAGGTTAATCCAGTTTCATTCCCTCGGGAAGGAACTTCGATACATCTTTCCCATAGCTGATGAGTTCACGCACAATGCTACTGCTCACACTGCTATACTGTGGGAAGGTAAAGAGCAGAAGAGTTTCTATACCATTGAGGCGGCGGTTAATGTCTGCCATGCTCTCCTCATATTCGAAGTCTTTCACGCAGCGTATACCTCTCACGATACAGGTGGCATCGATTTCCTTGGCGAAATCTGCAGTTAGTCCTTTGTAGGTGGCCACTTTTACTCTAGGTTCTTTCTCATAAAGTTTGGTAATCATTTCCAGGCGTTTTTCCAGACTGAAAAGACAACGTTTGCTGTCGTTTATTCCAATTCCGATGACCACTTCATCCATTAGATTCAGTGAACGTGCCACTATGTTTTGATGGCCTTTGGTGAAAGGGTCGAATGTGCCTGTGAAAAGGGCTCTGTGTTTAATTTCCATATTCGTAGTCTTCTGGGCGGTCTTCCTCGACCACTAGATTGTTAATGATAAATTGCTGTCGTTCCATGGTGTTCTTACCCATGTAGAATTCCAGGAGTTTCTTTACCAGGTCATCCTTGCTTAGGTTAACCTGTTCCAGACGCATATCTTCTCCGATGAATCCTTCGAATTCTTCAGGTGAGATTTCACCCAAACCTTTGAATCGGGTGATTTCCGGGTTAGGACTCAGTTTCTCGATAGCCTTAATGCGTTCTTCTTCGCTGTAGCAATATATGGTTTCGTATTCATTACGTCCTTCGCTGCGTTTTCTTTTCTTATCCGCATCCTTTTCCCCCTTCTGCTTTTTCTTCTTGTTTCTTACTCGGAACAGGGGGGTCTGCAGGATATAGACGTGGCCTTTTTTGATGAGATCAGGGAAGAATTGCAGGAAGAAGGTCAGCATCAGCAGGCGGATGTGCATACCGTCCACATCGGCATCGGTAGCCACGATGACTTTATTGTATCGTAGTCCTTCCAGGCCATCCTCAATGTTCAGAGCGTTCTGCAGCAAGTTGAACTCTTCATTCTCATACACCACTTTTTTGGTGAGGCCGAAGGTATTCAATGGCTTACCTCGAAGGGAGAACACAGCTTGAGTATTCACGTTTCGGCTCTTGGTGATGCTACCGCTGGCAGAGTCACCCTCGGTAATGAAGATGGAACTTTCTTCCTGGAGGTCACCCTTGGTGTCGTTCAAGTGCACACGGCAGTCGCGCAACTTCCGATTGTGGAGGTTTGCCTTTTTAGCTCGTTCACGAGCCAGCTTGGTGATACCTGCCATGGCCTTGCGATCCTTTTCGCTTTCATTGATTTTTTGGAAAAGGGCCTCGTTCATATCAGGATTACGGTGCAGATAATTGTCTACTTCGGTCTTGATGAAATCACCGATAAACTTATTTACGCTGATTCCACCGTTGGGTTCCATGGTAAGGGAACCCAGTTTGATTTTAGTTTGACTCTCGAACTGAGGTTCCTGGATGTTGATGGCAATGGCAGCCACCATGCCATTACGGATGTCACCCGGTTCCCACTGCTTATTGTAGAATTCCTTGATGGTTCGGGCGATGTGTTCCTTGAAAGCAGCCTGATGTGTTCCGCCCAGTGGGGTGTACTGACCGTTCACGAAACTATAGTACTCATCACCGTTCTGGTTGGTGTGGGTGAAGGCTATTTCTATATCTTCTCCCTTAAGGTGAATGATAGGATAGAGTGCGGTGCTGTCCATTTTGTCGTTCAGCAAGTCTTCCAGTCCATGCCGGGAAATGATTCGCTGACCGTTGTACATGATAGTCAGTCCGGAGTTCAGGTAGGTGTAGTTGCGCAGTAAGTTCTGCACATATTCCTCGTGGAACTTGTAGTTTTTGAACAGTGTGTTGTCAGGTTCAAAGAAAATGTATGTGCCGTTGTCTTCCTGTGTGTTTTCTGTTACATCGCTGATGAGTGCACCTTTCTCGAAGACAGCTTTTCGTACCTTTCCTTCACGGAAGCTCCATGCCTCGAAGTGAGAACTTAGTGCATTCACGGCTTTGGAACCTACACCGTTCAGACCCACACTTTTCTTGAAAGCCTTGGAGTCATATTTACCACCCGTATTCAGAATGCTAACTGCTTCTATCAGTTTTCCCTGAGGAATGCCTCGACCATGGTCACGCACACCCACACGCAGATTATCATCGATGGTAACCTCGATGACCTTGCCTGCATCCATTTTGAATTCATCGATGCTATTGTCTATGATTTCCTTAAGGAGCACATAGATTCCATCTTCTGAAGAGGAACCGTCACCCAGCCTACCGATGTACATACCCGGGCGGGTGCGCACATGCTCCATATCGGAGAGATGTCGTATATTTTCGTCGTTATAAACAGGTTGTGCCTCCTCTAGAGGCAGTCCTACTTCTTCGCTCATTATGCTTATAATGTTTTATTTGATATCTTTAGTAAAGCAGCGGCGGCGTTTGTGCTGCTTTGTCTCGAAATAGGCCCATTGTTTCTGGACGGCTTGGTTGTCTTCCAGTTCAGGGTTACTCTCAGCCCACTTGTATCCTTTCTTGATGGCAATAGGAATAATGTCGGCAAACAGGAGGGAGTTAGCTCCCTTGTTCTGATATTCAGGAGCTACAGCCACCAGCAATAGGTCCATACCTTCTGGTTCTTTTATCTTTAGGGCTTTTAGCAGAGGCCACCAACCAAAAGGAAAGAGTTTTCCTTTGGCTTTTTGGAGGGCTACAGACAAGCTACCCATGGTGATACCTACCCCTACCAACTTTCCTTCATTGGTTTCTACCAGGGTTATCATGTCTAAGTTGAGCAGGCTCAGGTAGGTCTTTACATAGAGGTCAATCTGTGCCTGAGTGAGAGCCACGAAACCGAACAGATCTTTGTAGCCTTCGTTAATGAGGTCGAATATTTTCTGGCCGTAGTTCTTTTCTTTGATTTCCTTCCTACTGGATATCTTCACGACACGCAGGTTGAACTTCTGCTTGACAATTTCAGCAATGCGCATCATCTTTTCAGGAATCTCATCCGGTACCATAATCTTGAACTCTACCCAGTCTTTGGCCTTCACGAATCCCATCTTTTCCATGTGTTGTGGGTAGTAAGGGTCATTGTAGATGGTAGCCATGGTACCCAGTTGGTCAAAGCCTTCAATAAGCATGCCTTCTGGATCAAGGTCGGTGAAGCCTAGTGGCCCCACAATCTTGTCCATACCATGGCTTTTACCAAATTCAGCCACTGCATCTATTAGGGCTTGACTCACTTCCTCATTGTCAATGAAATCAATAAAGCCGAAGCGGACAGTATTTTCTTTCCAGCGCTCATTGGCCCGCTTGTTGATGATGGCAGCTACACGTCCCACCACCTTATCACCGTCCAAGGCCAGGAAACATTCACAGTCGCAGAACTCCAATGCGGGATTCTTTCCAGGGGTGAATGTCTCCACCATGTCTTCGTAAAGTTCAGGTACCTTGTATGGATTATTCTTGTATAGTTCGTAGTTGAAGCGAATGAATTGCTTCAGTTCTTTTTTATTTGCTACTTTTTTAATGGTAATGGCCATATCTTTTCAAGAAAAATTGAATTCGGGCATAAAGATAGCCAATTTTGCGCAAACACGTACCTTAATTTAAGGGATTTTTATGAAATAAGGGGCTTTTTGCAGTGAATCAGTATTTTTTCAGAGGGCTGCATGGTGGTGCAGAAAATGTACTGGTCTCCACCCTCAGAGAGTTTCAGTCTTTTACGCAATTCTGCCACACTGGATGGGAAATTACGAACAGTGATATTGGCCTGTTTTATTTCTTGAAGATTCTTCAGTTCTTTCTTACTGAAACCATAGGTGTGCTGCACGGAAAAGATTCGTCCTGGGAAATCTTTTATCCACTCAGAAGAGGTATAGAGATGACTGTTCGGATGGAGTTTTTTCAATCCGTATCTTGCTCCAAGACTTTTGAATGCTCCTGCTTTAATCAGGGCAGTATGGGGCTCATAAAGATATTCTTCCACCTTTGTAGCGTAGTCGACTATAGCTTTTTCTTCTTCGGATGGGGAGAAAGTGAAAACTTGGTCATTTTTGGGGAGATTTATGGCAGAAATCTTGATTTCATCGGTGGATATGGTTCCTTGTTTCAGGATGAAGAGAAGTTCTTTACATTCATTGTTCACTGCAACTACATGTACTTCATGGATGTGCTTTAGCGTATGGAGTGCTAGCGTAATGTCTAGCATGGGGGAGAGCTTGACTAGTATCTTTTTCCCTTTTTGCAGGAGTAAAGGTTCCAAGGCTTCCACATTGGGTTCACAGTCTGCGATGGAGACAACTTTGCTTCCATGTTTATCTCTGCGTGCTGGGTCCAGGAATATCCAGCTCACAGGATTCATCTGTTCTAAATATTTTAAACAGTTTGCATTCAGAATTTGAGCATGGGATAGGTTTAATAAAGGGAAGTTGTTCTGTGCCAGTTCACACAAATATTCTTGTTGCTCAACGTAAGTAGCTTTTCTGAATAAAGGAGCTATAAAACTAAAGTCCACACCAAAACCAGCAGTCAGGTCGGTGAAAATGTTTCTTTCGGATGGATCAGAGCTCTTCTCCACTACATGAGCCTTATATAGAGCTGTCAGTTCAGAGGAACATTGTTCCATGGAAAGGTGGTGAGGATAAAGGATGCCATTCTTTTTAGAATAGCTAGGGATTTTAGTTCGTGCAGTCTGCCTTCCCTCAATCTGGTCTAGTGCAAATGGCATATCCACATCGGGATATTTGCCGGCTTGCAAGGCCAGACTATTTACATCTGCTTGCTGGAATTTTTCGATGAATTCCCTAGTATTCATCGGAAATCAGCGGAATTGGTTCAACTCAGGGTAATACTCAAAACCGGCTTGATTCAATTCTTTAAGCAGGTCGTCCTCATTGACATCCAGTTCATAGCAGAGTTCCTCCAGGGAATCATATTTGTCCCTGAGTTTCATGTTGACCATGCTCAGCAACATGATGGGGTCTTTTGGGATTTCGTTCATGGCATTTATCAGTTACGCATATGAATGTCCATCTGTGGGAAAGGAATTTCTATCTCTTTCTCCTTGAAGATGTTGTACACTTTTTCTGTCAAATCGTATTTCACACTGAAAAAATCTTTTGAATTAACCCAAGCCCTGATGACGAAGTCGATGCTACTGTTGCCCATCGCTGTCATAGGGATAGATGGTTTAAAATCCTCATTATTGAGGATGCGTGGATCTGCATCTATTAGTTTCATCAAGACTTCACGCACTTCATTCGTGTCTGTACCATAGGCTACACTCACTGGCACATCCACACGTCGAAATTCTTGGTTGGAATAGTTTTTCAAGGTGCCTGTAGCCAAGAGTCCATTCGGTATATAGATAGTTTGGTTGTCGTAAGTGGTTAGGATGGTATTGAAAATAAGGATTTCCTTCACCACACCTAAATATCCTTGTGCTTCGATGGAATCACCTACTTTGAAGGGTTTAAGAATCATGATGATGAGTCCACCCACAAAATTCTGCAGTGTTCCACCCAAAGCCATACCGATAGCCACACCAGCCGAAGCAATGAGGGTTAAGATGGAACTGGTTTCCACACCCAGAACACCTATGATGATGATTACAAGGAAACAGTTGAGTGAAATGGAGACAAAATTGTTTAGAAAAGTTTCCAGTGAAATCTCCACATTCTTTTTCTTAAGAATCTTAGCGAAAAGACTGCATATCCGTTTGATGATAAAACGGCCGATGACAAAGACTATAATAGCTGCCATCATGTTTTTACATAGCACGGTGGCATAATGCATTAAATCTGAAAGTGCAAGATTACCTATTTCTTCTGGCATATATTTAAATGTATAACCTTATTATTTTAAATTATTTATTCCTCTGCTTTACGAGTACAAAATTACCCCTTTTCTTTGTATCTGCAAGTGTGTTTTTCTTTAAATATCTTAAAAAGTAATAGACAATGAATTGTTTTTGTCTGTTTTCGGCTGATAAAACCTCCTTGTAAACAAAAAGTTCAGCAAATTATTTCTGCTTTTAAAAAATATGTCCTAATTTTGCGCCGGATTTGGAAACAGGGTGCTACCAGCACGCTGTGCAAGGGAATCAGGTTAGAGACCTGAGCTGTTCCTGCAGCTGTAAACCACATCTAGAAGAATTGGACATTCATAGTGTCACTGATGGAGTACATCGGGAAGACCGTCCAGTTTGTGGTGAGCCAGAAGACCTGCCAATTCCATTAAATGAATTTCTGCTCTCAGGTAAGGGGTGGAATTAGTTATTTTAGATCTGCAAATGAAATATTTTTTGCCAGCACTCATCATCATGATGGGTACTTGTGCTATGCATGTGCAGGCACAGGAAGAATTGAGCGACACACTGAAGGAAGTGGTGATTACGGGTACGGGTACTCAGCATCTGCTGAAGAATGCACCTGTTCAGACGGAGGTCATCACCAGAAAAATGTTGGATAGCTATGGTGGTAAAAGCATTGAGGAAATCCTTGGTGGCTTGACTGCTTCCTTTGCCTTCAATGAAGGTGACATGGGTAGCCAAATTCAGCTTGGTGGACTAGGGAATTCCTATATTTTAATCCTGATAGATGGGAAACGTATCCATGGTGATGTAGGTGGGGAGAACGACCTGGGTGTCATCGACCCACACAACATTGAGAGGATAGAAATCGTGAAAGGAGCCCAGTCGGCTCTCTATGGAAGTGATGCTATGGCAGGGGTTATCAACATCATCACCAGAAAACACTTGAACGATGGAATCTACCTGGAAAATACCACTCGCTATGGATCCTTTAATGACCTACGTCAGCATAATGGGGTAGGACTGAGCACAGGAAAATGGACGTCGTACACTAATTTCCAGCTTCAACATACTGATGGTTGGCAAAATACTTCTGAGGAATATACAGAAGCCATGGTAGTTCCCGATTCCCGGAACAAGACGGTGAATAAATACACCAACTGGCAAGTTTCTGAGCGCTTGACGTACCAGCCTGTAAAGCATTTGGATTTTTATGCCGACGGCTCTTACTACATCAAGAACATCAACCGGCCCACAAATGGAAAATATGCTTCGTGCGATGTTTACACTTATGATTTGATGTACCGAAATGCCAGTGCCTCGGTAGGAGGAAAGTGGCAGTTGAAGGGAACAGACGTGGTAACCTTGGATGTGGACTGGAATAAGCATGCCTATTATTATAAGTACACCGACACCACACTAGCCGATGGCTATGACCCGAACGGAAACTTCACCAACTATTTCCCGTATTTTGCTGGGCAAAAAAATCTGCAAAGCGATCAGCAGCGAGTGATGGCCCATTTGAAAGGAGTATTCAGCCTTCCGTATGAGAACCAATTGAGTGCTGGACTGGAATACCGATACGATTATCTGAATGCTCCCATGCGTACAGCTACAGGCACAGCCGACGACTGGACTGCTGCACTCTATATTCAAGATGAGTTTAGCCTGATTTCATGGTTGAATGTAACGGCAGGATTGCGATTGAATGAGAATGGTGGTTTCGGGTTCCGGGCTACTCCTAAGTTGAGCACAATGTTCTCATTGGGTGATTTCCGACTTCGTATGGGGTGGAGCCAGGGCTTCAAGACACCTACTACCAAGGAACTTCATTATCGCTATCTGCATGCCATGGGATCCAGCATTTTCTTCAATATGGGTAATACCGATTTGAAAGCTCAGACCAGCAATTATTGGAGCACGGGATTGGAATATAGAGGAGATAAGCTGACAGCCTCTGTTACAGGATATTTCAATAGGTTGGGTAATATGATTACCTTGGTCAATGTTCCAGTGAGTGAGATTCCTAAAGATGTAACCTCTTCTTATATGGGTGACGGAAGTGATGGAATCATAGCCCGTAAATATATGAATATGGAAGATGCCAAAACCTACGGGGCAGATTTCAACGTGAGCTATAAACTAACTTCAGAACTGACCTTAGGGGGTAATTATAGCTATTTAGATACCAAGGCTCATGTATATAATTCAGAGTATGAAACTTTGGATGAGGTGACCATTGATGGTATGGCACATCATAAGTGGAATGCTTCATTGACTTGGAATCATCGTTTTGCCCCCACTTACCGTATTGGGGTAAACTTTAGCACTAGAGGATCAAGCAAGAGGTTTTATCAGAACAATGGAAATGGTAAAGCTTTCCAGATTTGGCGACTGAACACCACTCATGATTTTGGCCGTGCAGAGAAATCTATTTCCTACCGAGTAGAGTTGGGGGTAGATAATATCTTCAATTATGTGGACCGTACTATGCATCCTTATCATTTGGGTACTACCAGTGCGGGAACTACACTTTATGCTTCGTTCAGTATCAAATTCAGACAAGGCAAGAAAATAAATACATTAACTAAAAAACAAAACAATTATGATGAAGAGTAAAACACTTCTGATTGCAATGATGGCAATGGTTGCCAGTGCAATGACTTTCACATCTTGTTCAGATGACGACGATGATGTGACCAACAACTACACTACCTATCAATCTAAGGTTGACGCTCAGGTTCGTGAGCAGAAAAAGAACGACAAGGCTATCTTGCTGGTTGCTTTCGGTTCCACTTGGCAGCAGGCTTTCAAGGCATTTGATAAGACTGTTGATGAGTACAAGAGTGCAAATCCTGGGTATGATGTTTATCTGTCATTTAGTTCTGCTATCTGCATCAACCGTGCTGCTGCTGGTGAGCATGCTAATGATGAGGGTGAGGATAAGGCAGAAATCCGTAACTACTATGCACCTAACTTCTGGCTTCATGCACTGGGCAACGTTAAGTACAGTGAAATTGTGGTTCAGAGTCTTCAGGTTATTCCTGGTGAGGAGTATAGCCGTGTAATCAACTATATCAAGGATTTCGCTAACAACAGCTTAGGTGACTTGGATGATGTTTACTTGTCAAAGGTGAACTTGAAACTTGGTACTCCATTGTTGAATAACATGGATGATGTGAAAAATGCTGCTAAAGTATTGAATGCACTGTATGCCGATAAGGCTGCTAAAGGTGTGGTAGCTTTCATGGGTCATGGTAACCCTGACAACTATGATACTTACAAAGCAAACATCCGTTACACTCAGTTGGAAGAGGCTCTGCAGGAGTATAGTCCTAACTATTTTGTAGGTACAGTTGATATGCCTGACAATTATAAGGAAAATGTGCTCGACCGTATGCGTGAAGCAGGTATTACTTCTGGTGTAATGAATGTATATCCTTTGATGTCTATTGCGGGTGATCATGCTCATAATGATATGGCAGGTGAAGGTGAAGATTATTGGGATCCAAATCATGAGGAGAGTGAAGACAATAGCTGGTATGAGTATTTCACTCACAAAGGTTATTCAGTTACTTCAAATCTGGTAGGTCTTTTGGAATGCCCTACAGTCCGTCAATTGTGGGAGAACCACACTAAGAAGCCTGTAGAACTGGAAGACTACTATCATTCTATGTATCCAGAGGAATAAGGTTATTAATAATAGAAAAAAATGCAGCTGGGAAACGGCTGCATTTTTTTGTTGCCTGCTCTAGAAATTAATGTTTTGTTCTTTTCTCGATATTTCTTATCTTTGCATCAATAATAAAGTCTTATGTCAGAACAATCTTTTCAACTACACTATAAGACCATTACCATCTATGGAGAATGGGAGAAACCTGTGCCAGTGGTTTATTTCCATTCCTTTCAGAAGGAGGGGGAACAAGTATGGGATGAATGTAAGAGGCTGAGTGTTCCACAGTTTTATTTGGTAGAAATATCTGGTGAAGGGTGGAACCGTGACCTTTCTCCCTGGGCTGCTGAGGCTCTTTTTCCAGGTGAGGAAAAGATGGAAGGTGGGGCTCCGGCCTGGTTGCCTATCCTGACCGATGAAATCATACCTCAGGTGGAACAGAGAATCCAGGTTACGCATCGAGTCATTGCTGGTTATTCACTAGCTGGTCTTTTTGCTTACTGGGCCATGTATAATACCTCGGTTTTTGATTCGGTCATTTCTTGCTCGGCATCCTTCTGGTATCCAGATTTCATGGACTATGTAAAGGAGCATGCTTTCCCTAAGAAACCGTTGACCGCTTATTTTTCCATTGGAAACAAAGAGAGCAAGGTTAAAAATGCAGTGATGCAGACTACAGAGCCGAATACCCGTTATCTACAGCAGAAATTGGAGTCTGAGGGAATAGCTTCTGTCTTTGAGCTGAACAACGGTAATCACTTCATCCAGTCTGAGTGGCGTGTGGCCAAAGGTATTCAATGGACACTTCGAGCTTTGAAACGTTTGTAGTCAGTTAGGATATTTGTTCAAATTGGGTTGGTGGAACCCCGAATTTAGCCTTAAATGTTCGGCTGAAATTCTGGATGGCCGATGCACCAACACTATAGCAAACCTCACTTACAGTCTTGCCACTACGCAACATTTCCAGAGCCTTGTTCATGCGATATGTGGTGATAAAGGAGTGTGGAGTCTCACCCAAAAGCATTTTCATGCGTGCACTGAGGGTGTTGAAGCTCATTCCAATGTCTTGAGCAAGGAGTGCTACGGTATAATTATTGTCATTCAGGTGTTTATCCAGCAAATGGTAGATTTTATCCAAGAATTTCTTGTCTTCTTCAGAAATGGACATGGCCGGGGTGGTGTCTTCCTTCAGTTCACTGCATTCTTGAGTTTTAATATCTTCTATAGTGCTGGAAGTTTTGGATGCCAGGAAACTTTGAATATAACTGCGGTTCCTAATCAGATTCTCCACTTGGCTGAGAAGTATGTATGGGTCAAATGGTTTGGGAATATAGGCATCTGCACCTAGGTTGAGGCTCTTTAAGTGACTTTCTATACTATCCTTGGCAGTTAATAAGATGATAGGAATCCTGCTTAGGTTCTGATTTTCCCTGATTTCACGGCAAAGTTGGTAGCCATCTTTCCTTGGCATGATAATATCGCTGATTACAATATCAGGTAGGGCTCCAGCTTCCAAATGTTCCAAAGCTTCCATTCCATCAGCAGTAGTAGTGACATTATAGTCTTTTTCGAATAGTATTTTCAAGTAGTCCCTGATGTCACTGTTGTCTTCCACGATTAGTACAGTGTGACTTTTTAGAGGCTTTTCAGACTTTTCTTGGGGCTCTGTTGAGACCTTATTTGAAGAAACCACTTGGGAAGTGACAATTTCACTCTCTGCATAAGACGATTTATCATAAGGGATGCTCAGAATGAAGTTGCTGCCCCCCGATTTTCTTGGCTCAAAGATGATTTCACCATGGTGGATATGGGCCAGATATTGAGAATAGCTTAAACCTACTCCATGCCCGGAGATTTCTGGTTTTTCAGTTTCCATGGAGAGTCTGTTATACCGTTTGAAAAGTTCTTTTTGCTTTTCTGGAGCAATGCCGGTTCCATTGTCTTTCACACTGACCCAAATGGAGTTTCCTTTCAGATATGTATGAATCATCAATTCACCATTTTCCGAAGCTGTGTATTTAATGGCATTGCTCATGAGGTTGCTCAGAATTTTCTCCACTTTCTCTCGGTCAAAGTAACCACTTCCTACGTTGGTATCGGTCTTTATTTCCACCTTGATACCCCGTTCTGCTGCAATGA
This sequence comes from Bacteroidales bacterium UBA4293, assembly GCA_002395835.1. Taxonomy (GTDB): domain Bacteria; phylum Bacteroidota; class Bacteroidia; order Bacteroidales; family Bacteroidaceae; genus Minthousia. The sequence continues at coordinate 302,288 of DGVD01000015.1, forward strand.
ACCGAAAATTATCTGCCAAGGTTTTTACAATGTTTGGCAAATAATCCCACGTCACTTCCAGTCTATTTTCCAGCCGATGGTCTTTCTTTCCTGTCTCTAGGATTTGGTCGGAAAGTTTCCGAAGGTTCTCTGTATTTTTCATGGCCAGATTGACGAGTACGCGGTCGCTTTCATTGATGTGTCCACTATGTTGCAATTGTGCCAAAGGTGCATTGATGAGTGTCAGTGGGGTGTGAAGTTCATGGCTCAGATTGGCTAGAAAGTCTATCTGCTCCTGTGCCATTTCTTTCTCACGCTCTACCAAATTCAGCCGCTCAGAACTGATTTTATGACGTATGTAAAGCCAGATCAGGATTCCGACAATACCTGCCAAAAGAAGGAAATAAAGACAGAAGGCCCACCAGGACAGCCAAGGTGCCGGATTAATATGGATAGGTATTTCCAGTTCAGACCGGCTCCATTCTCCGTTGAGGTTTTTCACACGGGCCTTGAAGATGTAGTCACCCGCAGGAAGTGAACTGTATACTGCATATTGGTTTGTTCCGCTTTCAATCCAGTTCTCATCCAGTCCTTCCATCTTGTAGGAGTAGTTGAGGTGTGACCCTTGCTCAAAGCGTATGCCTGAAAAGTAGAAATGGAGAGTGTTTTCATTATGTTTCAGGTCTAGCTTCCCTTTTTGAAGAAAAGAGGCAGTATAGTTGTTTCCTTCTCCTTCTATTTTATCTAGATAGAGTGGTATCTCTTCGGCATTCTTCTCCAGTTCCCTGAAGTCATCAGTGTTTGGGTCAATGTAGGTAATACCTTTCCTTCCCAGGCAATAAAGCGTACCCTCATCAGTAATCCATGTATTAATGTATTCGGGAGTAGAACCTAAATTAATATCCTTGACATAGAGGAATTGGTTGGTTGAGGGTGTAAGTCTGGCAATGTAGTTGCTGGATGCTATCCAGATTTTCCCATCATGGTCCATGGTAATTTCTTTGGCATGGTTGTTCGGAAGGCCATTGGAAGTATTCCATTGCCTGATTTCCTTTGTTTCTGGATTATAGCAAACTAATCCTTCATTGAAGGAACCTAGCCAAAGGTTTCCTGAATCATCGTCAAAGAAATTGTCTAGATTGTGAATGGGGATATATACGTGATTAAATGCCTTTTGGGCTTCATCCCAGACGTAGAGGTAATTGTCGGTTGTTACGATATATAGTTTTGAAGAACTGGCAGAAGGCACCAGTTTCTTTATGCTCACAGAGTCATTAGGAATCTTGATGGACTTGTAGACACTATTTTTTCGAATGTTTCCAATCTTATTTTTAGATGCAGCCCAGATAGTTCCTTCCTTATCCATGCAAAGGGCCTCTGGAGTATAGGGAACATCCAGTCTCTTTTCTTCGGTTATTCTTCCTGCTTCCAGTTTCAGCACTTCGATGTTTTGAGAGTATGGAACGATGAAGTATCCCAACTTTGCATTCATGTAATGGTTGAGCATGTGGTCTATTTTCCTTCTAGAGAGAATCTGTCCCGATGTTTTGTCGTAAGAGAGAATCTCATTATAGGAAAGTAGCCAGATGAAGCCCTGTGGGTCAGTCTGCAAGTTAATGATAGGGAGTTTTTGGTTAGCGAAACTTTCCAGATAAATGGTGGAAGATGCGGTGAAATGGGGGAAGAACTGCAGATTACCAGTTTTGTCTGCTATCCAAATGTTCTTGCCTTTGTCTACTAGGCAACAAGAAAACTCTTCAGGTGAAAGGTGAACCCTAAAATCAATGGGACTGATACTTCCTGAAGTCACATTATAAAGGTACAGTTTGTCGTTTTCAAGGCCTATAAGCAGTTCATTCTTATCGTATTTTTCCACGAAAAGGATGTGGGGATGGTTGTTAAGCCACTTTTTCATTTCTGGTTCCAGTGGCATTTCTTCATGTGTCTTTAGGTTATAAGAAGAAAGCATTCGCTCATTATAAACCCATATCCGGTTGCCTTCCTCATCTACAGTCATTTTTTGTATGTAGAAAGAGCTTGGTAGAGATTTTTGTTGTTTCAGGCTTTGGTCCAAGACAAATAGGGTGTTGTCCTGATAAAACCAAAATTCTTTCTGCCTGTTTGAAAATTCATGAACTTGAATAAATGATTGGGATGGGAGAGAAGTGGAATACCGGGTTTTCAAGTCTTTTTTGGAGAGGAGTTCCAAAGACTGCATCTTGATGGAGAATAGGGTGGAGTCGTTTAAGTCATAGATGCCTATGATGGGCGTGTAGGTAGACTGCTCAGGCTTCTTGAATCCATATCCATTCCATGCTGCAATTCCACATTCATTGGTCAGCCATAGTGTTCCCTGACGGTCTGTCAAAAGATGGTTCACATAGTCACTGTTCAGAGATAGCGAATCGTTTCTGGCAGTGAAGGCTTGAAACATGGAACCATTATATCGGTAAAGGCCTTGGAGGGTTCCTATCCAGATGTATCCTTGACTGTCCTGTTCCATACAGAGAATCTGTTCTCCAGCCAGTGTCTGTCTAAATTCTTGGCTTTGTCCCCACACAGGTAAAGAGAGAATATGCAGTATAAGAAGAAAATAGATGTGTTTTTTCATAGAAAGGCCGCTTTTAGCCTTACAAAGGTAGAAAAAAAAGGAAGAAACCCCAAGAGTTTCTTCCTTTTCTGTGTTAACTTTTGATTTTCAACTATTCCTTTATCTTGAATTCAAAGGTGAATGGTGCTTCTTTTGTTGAAGGTTTCCAAGCACCTTCTTTTTCACCGTTAGGATTTCCGAACTTGCAGAAGTTGGTCCATGCGGTTACCATTTCCTCGCTCAGTTGGTGGTCAGCTTCGGTGAAAGGTCTCCAGCTGCGGTCCAGTGTATTGAAGACATACCAGAGTTCGCTGCTGTGGAATGCACCCTCCAAACTCTTCCTACCATCGGTTGGCAATGGACGGTTGAAGAGGTAGCAGTAAGTAGGTTGATTAGAAAGGGAATCGCGTACGGCTGCAAATTTAATCTGCTGCTCACTCATGTCCATCATATCGTTGGATGTGTATCCCAGCATATATGGAATGTCTGCAATGTCCTTATTGTAGGTTGCTGTAGCGAAATCTTCTGTCAGAACCTGTCCGTCGGTATGTGGTGCAAGCATCAGGAATTTGTGTTTCTCAGCCATGTACTTGCCTACTAAACCCATTAGGTCTGTTGCAGGAGCAGCACGCATTTCCTCCAAAGTCTTGTAACCACCCATGTCCATGATTTCCTTGCCTTCTGCATCATATCCTTCCTGGTTGGTACCTTGGGTTGGGATGAATTCACCAAGTCCACCTGCACTTTGAATGATGGCCTTCTTCATGAGGTTTCTGCTAAGTGGTGAGATGACTAGATTTCTGATACTGCCTCCACCTGCACTTTGGCCAAAGATTGTGATATTCTCAGGGTCACCACCGAACTGTGCAATGTTGTTTTTCACCCATTTCAACGCTGCAATCTGGTCGTAGAGACCATAGTTGCCAGAGATGCCGTTGTTTTCTGCAGAAAGTTCAGGATGACTGAGGAATCCGAAAATACCCAAGCGATAGTTGATGGTTACTAGGATTACACCTTTCTTGGCCCATGCCTCACCATCCATGGTGATTTCATGACCCCATCCAGCAGAATAGGCTCCACCATGTACCCACATAGCTACAGGAAGAGATGCCTTGTCATCACCAGCTACGTTCTCAGGAGTCCATACATTCAGGAAAAGACAGTCCTCAGAGAAAGCAGGATCTTCAGCATAGAACTCTGTTCCATAGACACCGTCATTAGGATCATGAGCACTTTGCATGGCAGCATTTCCGAACTGGTCTGCTACTTTCACACCTTCCCATGCCACAACTGGCTGAGGCTTTTTCCAACGCAGTTCACCTACTGGTGCTGCTGCATAAGGAATACCCTTATAGATGAGTACGGTAGAATCAGCGTTCATTACGCCCTGAATTTGTCCACCTTCGATGGAAAGAACTGGATTCACCTCTTTCTGTGGAGCTGGCTGTGAACAAGAGTAGGTCAGAAGTGCTGCACCTACGAATAAGAAAAATAACTTTTTCATGTTTTTTATTAATTATTATTTGTTCTTTAATTCATTGATTGTGATACCTGGCTTCAGCACGTTTCTTACGGACTTGGTCCACTGTTTGCCGACTTTGCCTTTCAACTGTGCCTTGATGTCAGCTACAGATGCACCAATCATGAAGTTGTAGGTACCCTTATCGGTTTCCCACTGGCTCTTCTGGGTATTGAATGAAGCTAAATCCTTAACGGAAACAGTCATGGTCAAAGTCTCGGATTCCCCTGGTTTCAAGGTCTTAGTCTTTGCAAAACTCTTCAGTTCCTTCTTTGGCTTATCCAGTTTGCCCTTTGGTGCAGCTACGTAGAGCTGAACGGACTCTTTTCCTTCGTATTTTCCAGTGTTCTTCACCTTAACACTTACAGTGAAGCTGTCACCATTGTTCTGAATAGCAGCATCGGAGTACTCAAATGTGGTATAGCTCAAGCCAAAGCCGAATGGGTAGGATACATCCACACCGAAGGTATCGAAATAGCGGTAGCCTACATAGATGCCTTCCTCATAAATCGTATAGTCCTTGTTTCTCTCACCATCGTAGGCCATCTTGTCCTTGCGCTCAAAACCTGCAGCACCACCCATCATACCTGAAACTTGTGCTTCTTCTTCCTTGATAGGATAGTTCTTTGAAGAAGGATAGTCCATCAGGTCTTTTGCAAAGGTGATGGTCAGTTTGCCGGAAGGAGTAACCTTGCCTTTCAGCACGTCGGTCACCCAGTTGCCTAGTTGCTCACCACCCTGATAGATACAAAGGATAGCATCAGGAATGTTTTTCCAGGATTCCACTTCTATAGGACCAGGGATGTTCAGAATAACCACAGCTTTCTTTCCAGCTGCGTGATAAGCCTCAGTCACGTCCTTTACCAGCTGCTTTTCGCTATCGGTAAGGTAGAATGCCTGTCTGGTACGGTCATTACCTTCACCAGATACATGACCCAGGACAATCAGTGCAATGTCGTTTTCTGCTGTCTGTACCTTATATTCTTCTGCAGTGAAGAGTTTTTCCTTGTCTTCTTCTGGGTCTTTTTGCTGATTTCCGAATGGGAAAGGAGCAGCTGCAGCTTTCTTCGGATATTGCTTCAGCAGGGCACGGTCCACCTTGTATCCTGCCAAGCGAAGACCTTCAACTAGAGAGATGCAATAGTTACCAGTATTGCTCTCATACCAGCCAATACCACCAGGGATTACTTCATATCCTGTCTTTCCATAGATAGCCACATTCTTCACATCCTTAGAGAAAGGAAGAGCCTCGTTGTCATTCTTCAGAAGGATGGCACCTTCTGCTGCTGAAGTTCTTGCCATGGCACGATGGGCAGTCAAATCAGGGCGATTGGTGAACTTATAGTTCTTGTAAGAGAAACATTTTACCACCAGTTCCAGAATACGATGAACATTCTTGTCTAGAACAGCCTCATCCAGGGTACCGTTCTTTACAGCAGCTATAATCGCTTGTGCCGATTCTTCATTACCTGGTTCCAGCAGGTCATTGCCGGCAATCATCTGCTGTACTGGGTGAACACCGCCACCCCAGTCTGTCATAACCATACCTTTGTATCCCCAGTCACCACGGAGAACATCCTCCAGCAGTTCCTTGCTCTCAGAGGTCCAGTCGCCATTCAGACCATTGTAAGAAGTCATTACGGTCCAAGGTTCACACTTGTTGATAGCAATCTCGAAAGTCTTCAGATAAAGCTCACGCAGGGCACGCTGGCTCACAATGGAGTTCACGGCATTACGGTTGGTTTCCTGGTTGTTTGCTGCAAAATGCTTTACAGAAGCACCCACACCTACAGACTGTACACCTGAAGTGAAAGCACCTGCCAGAATACCGCCCAGCAGTGGGTCTTCAGAATAGTACTCGTGTGTACGACCGCCCATTGGGTTACGCAGTAGGTTGAATGAAGGGCCCAGCATGACATCCACGCCATAGTCACGGCATTCTTCAGCTATATCTTGTGCCACTTCATAGATAACCTGAGGGTCCCAGGAACTACCTAAGAGTAGTGGAACGGGAACGGCAGTTGTATAATAATGATGATTGTCATACTCACGGGTTTCATTGATACGGAGGCCTAATGGTCCGTCACCAAAATAGAGTGCAGGAATACCCAGGCGAGGAATGTCATAGGAGCCTCCAGGAGCACCAGGAATGTCTCTTTCATTGCGACAAGAAGCATCACCTCCCCAGAATACTCCGATACCGTTCACCATGTGTGCTTTCTCTTCAAGAGTCATGGCTGCCACCACCTCATCAATATTGTTGGCATTCAGTTTGACGTCTTTCTGAGCATGTACAGCACTGAGGCTCAGTCCAAGTCCAAGAACTAGTGTAAAGATTTTCTTCATGATATTTATGTTAAAGTGTTATATGTTATTCAGTTTTTGAATTTTGTAATGCAAAGATATCTTTGTTTTAAAGTAAGTTGTTCATCAATCTCCAAAAATCTTTTATCATTTTTCTCAATTCTTACTTTTTTCTGATTATCAGCAGAGAAATAGTTATCAGAAATTGAAATCCTTATCATTTTTTGAATAGAAAGAAGAAAAGCTCAGTTCACCTGGAACTAAGCTTCTTTCTATTATATAAAAATTTTTGAACGGCTAGCGAATGGATTAGTAGGAGAAACTAACCTTTAGCAGAATCTGTCTAGGACGGAGCAGATAGATATCATCATATTGGTTCACTCCATCCATAGTTCATTAGTTTTGCAGAATCCACACAAATAGGGATTGTGAGTTAAAAATGTTTGTTGTAATTTTGCAACCAAGAAAGAAATGAATTGATTTTTATGAAGAAAAGATACATTGTATTATCCTTGGTCTTAGTGCTTGTTCTACAAGTATTTGCACAGAGACAAGATGAAATGAAAAAGGCTGTGGCTTTTCTGGCTTCTCAGGAACTAGGGGGTAGATTTCCCGGTACAGCTGGTGACACCCTTGCCTCTGAATTTATCAGAGGGGAACTTCGGGGGCTGAGGCTTAAACCCGTGTTGAAAGGGAAGAAGAAAAAGGCTTATTATCACAACTTTACTTACGGGAAAACAGAGAAAATTACCACGCATAATATCCTGGCAGTTCTCCCCGGAAAAGATAAGAAACTGAAGAATGAGTACATTGTAGTGGGTTCACACTATGACCACTTGGGTATGGGAGGTCAGGGTTCTGGTTCCCGTCGCCCTGATACACTTGCCGTCCACCCGGGTGCCGATGATAATGCCAGTGGCGATGCAGTGGTTCTGGAACTGGCACGGCACTTTAAAAAGGTAGGTTCACCCCGAAGCATCATTTTCGCATTCTTCGGTGCAGAAGAGCAGGGACTGGTGGGCTCCAAATACTTTGTGGAATGGATGAAAAATGAGGATAAAAACCGCAAGAACCTTCCAGATGATATCAAAGGAATAGTAGCTATGGTGAACCTGGATATGGTGGGACGTATGCGGGACGATGCCCTTAGTGTTGCTGGTACAGGAACCAGCAGCAGCTTCAAGGCATTGGCAGAAAATGTGGGTAAGCAGACGAATCTGAAAATAGCCTGTACTGCCGATGGCTACGGGGCTAGCGATCAGGCATCGTTCGTAGCTGCAGACATCCCTGTGCTCTTCCTCACCACGGGTGGTCACATGGAGTATCACACTCCATTCGATAAACCTCATACCCTGAATTACCAGGGCATGCAGCAGACACTGGACTATGCCAAGGAACTCATCGCCCAGCTAGCAGAAATGCCTCAGAAACCAGATTACATCAATGTACCTAGCACCATGACCATGAGCCATACCCAGTTTAAGGTAACCCTGGGACTGATGCCCGATGTGATGGGAGCTAGCAGCACCCCTGGGCTCCGGGCGGACATTGTGGTAGCTGGAAAACCAGCCCACAAGGCCGGGATAAGGAGTGGTGATGTGATTCAGGAAATAAATGGAATGCCTGTGAAAGACATCAATGAATACATGGAGTGCCTGTCTAAGCTCCAGGCTGGTACCACCATTCCGGTGAAAGTGCTCAGAGGTGGAGAAACCATCGTATTTCAAGTGGAACTAAATCCTGCAAAAAAATGAAAAAGTTCTTGTATTGGTTCATAGCCGTTTTGGTAACACTGGTACTGAGTGTGTATCAGCGCATGACGGGCCCTACTAACCCTAAGAGGGTAACCGTGGAGGTGAATGGAGAAAACTATAAGCAGAGGTTGCCCCGAAGTGGGGTTCAGGAAGATGAGATTCTCACCCTGAAAGGAGTGCCTTCGGATGTGGAAGCACAACTGCATTACCGCCGTTATCCCACTGCAGATGAGTACACCACGGTGGATTTCCAGTGGGAAGATGGTGCGTGGAAAGCAGCCTTGCCTGTGCAGCCTGTAGCCGGAAAACTGCAGTATTACCTCACAGTGGATGGAAAAGACTATCCTGCTGATGAGCCCCTCCAGATACGTTTCCGAAACGACATATCGGCAGGTATTCTAATCCCACACATCCTGTTCATGTTTGCTGCCATGCTGTTTGCTGTCTATACCCTCTTGCTGATTCTTACCCGCAAGAAGTACAAAAAGTGGCTGAAGATTACGGTGGTGACCCTGTTTATAGGAGGTTTCATCATGGGGCCTCTGGTTCAGCATGCAGCCTTCGGCCCCTGGTGGACAGGCTTCCCCTTCGGAACCGATTTGACGGACAATAAAACACTGCTTTCCTTCCTCTTCTTCCTGGTAGCCTTGGCTACACTGAAGTGGAAGTACAACAAGTGGGTTACCCTTCTGGCTATCCTGTTCATGGTGGTGGTCTTTACCATCCCTCACAGCTCATACGGGTCTGAGTACGATTACTCCACCCAGCAGATTGGAACTGCTCAAGGGGAGTAAAGTTTTTCCCTCTCTAAAGACATAGAAAAATGCTAGATAAGACCAAGGGCTGAAGTTTCATACTTCAGCCCTTTATGTTATAGGATGAGGCTCTTTATGTTAGAGGGAGAGGCTTTTTGTGTTATAGAACGGATGCCCTTTATGTTATAGAACGATGCTCTCTGCTTTATAGAACGATGCCCTTTGCTTTATAGAACGATGCCCTTTGCTTTATAGAACGATGCTCTCTACGTTATAGGATGAGGCCCTTCACATTATAAAGCATCTCTTCATCCCTCTTAGAGTGCGACTGCTATGGCTTTTGAATTTCCTTTACAAATGTTGCACTTTAAAAATGACCAAAATGACCTTGACATTTGACCACTTTCTGGGGAAATTTTTCTCTCCTTAAGGGGAAATATTTTTCTCCAGTTAGGGAGAAGATTTTTGCCTTCTAATGCCTCTTACCCCCTTTTCTGTGAGACATCTTACTCCTTGGTAAAATGTCTTTACATTTTCAGTTCGGGAGTGCTAGCCTTCAGGGAGAGCCTCTGCAGCCACCAGAGGCTGTTCTTCAGGTGCTTCATACCTACGGATGGTTCGGTCTTGCAGGTAAATTTTGTTGAGCGTATAAGCCAAGGATTCCAAGGTCTTTTCACGAACCTTCGGCTTCAGTTCACATTCCCAAATGGTGATGGCATGCCAGCCCATGGCTGCCAGTTCATGCTGCACCTTCAAATCCCTTTCCTGGTTCCTCTTTATCTTCGTAACCCAGAACTCCGTGTTAGACTTCGGAATCTTGCAACACTCAGAACTCTCCACCTTTTCTAGGCTCTGGTCAGGGCAGAAACTCACCCGATGCCCATGCCAGAAACACCCATTCACAAAAATGCAAGTTCGGTATTTCCGCATCACCACATCCGGCTTCCCTGGCAACCTGGGGTGGTTCAGTCTATATCGAAACCCCTTCCTCCACAAATACTTACGAACCACCATCTCAGGTTTCGTATCCTTACCGTGAATGGCAGCCATATTAGCATGACGCTGTTGTGGGGAGAGTTTGTCGGGCATCTTTTTGTACAGTTTTACAGTATTTAGTGCGAAAATAATGCTATTTTTAGAAACCACAAAATGAGCATTTTCCGTATCGTAACATGTTACGTTACATACCGATGTGTATGAGGGCGGGAGAATAGAGTGAGAAAATTTATTAACTAATTTATTATCAATATATTATATATTTATATATATATTATTATATCTACTATATCTTCTTATTTCTTCTTTATTTTTTATATTTTTCCTTCATTTTTTCCTCGTTTTCTCTCCCTTTCTCGGATTTTTCCCTTTTCTTCTGGGGGAGTTTTTTTGAGGGTTTGTTACGGAGTGTGGGTGTCTAAGTTTCTATTGCATATATTCATATCGTAACATTCGTGTTACGTTACGGATGTGTGTCATCCTTTGCCACCAGCGTAAAGGTGCTATAGTCTTTTAGTTTTTGCTAATCATAGAATTTCTGTCGTTTAAGCCATTGTTTGAACAGAGAGTCATTGAAAGAGACTTCCTGTCCATCCACGTCAATAAGGTCTTTCTTCAGCAAAGCCTTTTTGACTGATTGCACATTGGCTGAAGACTCAAGACGATACTTTTTAATGACTTCTTTTCGGCTGAACCCAGTGGTCACGCCATTAGCCAGTGCCCGAAGAAAGTTAAGCTGAAGTTCGGATAATTGCTCCACTTCCCGTTGGAAGAATACCTTGTTTTGCTCCAGCAGGTCATCGATGGCTGCAGTGACATCTTTGTTGGTTACAACCTTATCGGTTTTATACCATACAACCCATGCCAGGTGCTGAACGTATGAAGAGAGGTTTTCTGTAACTTCGCATATTTTTGCAGCCTGTTCAGTTGAGATTGTCTTGCCTGTTTCTTGGAATTTGGCACAAATGAACGGCACCCATTCCTCTGTGGGTATCTTCTTTATTAACATCAGATCTCCAAACTTGTAGAACGGCATACTCTTGTCATTGAAGATGTTCTCCATTAGGTGTTTCTTGCTGCCAAACATGCAATATGTAACATTCTGCTGATGCTGCCACACAGAACGTAGCTTCTTCTGGAACTTCAACGTGTCATCGAAGTCTGCTATCTGCTGGAACTCATCCAAGCACACCACCAGATGGATATTCTTTTTTTGAGCTATTTTCTCTGGCAACTGCAAGATGTCAGCTTCAGTATCGTCCTTGGGGTTCCACTCAAACGATAGCGAGAAGTCGTTCATCGGGTCGGCACCAAATGAGAACTTGGGCGAGATATTGGAAAGGAAAGTCTTTGCTGTCTCCACCCACTCGTCAAGTTTTGAAGATGTCTGTTTGATTACAGCCGAAGCAAAGGCATGGTAAAACTCGTATTCTGACTTGCACTGAAAGATGTCGATGAAGACAGGCTTGATGTCAGGCCTGTCAATTTCTGTGATAACTTTCTTCACAAGCGAGGTCTTTCCCCATCGACGAGGTGAGATAAGAATGGTGTTAATGCCATGCGTAAGATTGGCATGGAGACGTTTGGCGTCTTCTGTCCTATCTGTAAAATATGTTCCTTCAGCAGCCTTGCCAAAGACAAATGGATTTTCTATAGCCATATATTCAAGCGTTGTTTTCTAGTTGCAAAGATATGAAATGAAATTATTACTAACAAGTTTATTACTAACAAAGTTATTACTTTCAATATTTTGCACTCCATCCTTTGGCTGAGCCTGCTTCCAAAAGCTCGATTTTGACAGGACAAATTTTGATCGTTCACCCCTTGCAAATCGTGATTGTAGTTGTGATGATCGCTGCACCAAACTTAATTTCGCTCGTATTTTCGCGAAAACAAAAAAAACAGCAACTCTCGATTACTCGTAAGTTGCTGATTTTAAGTGTGGACCAGCCAGGGCTTGAACCTGGGACCTCCAGATTATGAGTCTGTTGCTCTAACCAACTGAGCTACAAGTCCGTTGCTTGAGTTTTTCCTTAAGCGGTGCAAAAATACATTGTTTTTTTTAATTGTGCAAATTAATTGAGGCTTTTTAAAAATTTACTTTTCCACGTGAGATATTAATTGTAATTTTGTGGGCTATTATATAGAATTATGAGGATACTCACTGAAGGATATTTGAACTCGGATAAGTCTTTTGCCGCTACCATCGGTTTTTTCGATGGGGTGCACAAGGGGCATCAGTATCTTATATCTAAACTGCAGGCTTTGGCTAAATCCATGGGGATGGAGAGCATGGTCATCAGTTTTCGTGAGCATCCTAGGCTGGTGGTGCAGCCCCAGGCCGAGGTCTTGCTTCTCACTACCAATGAGCAGAAATGTGAAATCATTGAACAACTGGGCATCGATGTGACTGTGCTGCTGAATTTTACCCGGGAGATGATGAACATGACTGCCTATGAGTTTATGAAATATCTTCATGACTCCCTCCATGTGAAGGTGCTGCTGATAGGCTACGACCACCGGTTTGGGCACAACCGTTCCGAAGGGTTTGAGGATTATGTGCGCTACGGGAAGGAAATCGGCATCCAGGTGGTTCGGGCACAGGAAGAGCGGTTGAGCCAGGAGCAGGGTGTGAGTTCCTCGGTGGTGCGTCAGTTCATTCAGGAAGGAAATATGGTGGAAGCAGCCCATTGCCTGGGACATTTCTATGGGTTCACGGGAAAGGTGATTCCGGGTTATCACAACGGTCAGAAACTGGGTTTCCCTACGGCAAATCTGCAGCCTGATATTCCGAACAGACTACTTCCTCCGGTGGGGGTGTATGTGGTGTGGGCCACTCTAGATGGGCATGCTTATAAAGGCATGCTGAACATTGGTTACAGACCTACCATCAGTTTCGACGGACACTTGACTCTGGAGGTTCACTTGCTGAATTTCCAGGGTGAAATATATGGTGAATTTGTGAAGATAGACTTTGTGCATCGGCTTCGGGATGAAGTGAAGTTCTCTTCACCTCAGCAGTTGGTAGAACAGCTGGAACGCGATGTGCAGTCGGTAGATATCTATTTGCGATGAGTATGAAAGATGAGAGTGTGCATCTTAAGTTGGAGGGGATAGCTCTGGCGCTGGGAGTCATGCTGCTGTACTGGATAGTTCAGTGGTTTGTGGCTTTGTCTGCCCTGGGAGCTTACACACTTTATCTTTCTGCCACGGGGGCGGGGCAGAGCTTCTCACTGAGCATGATGAGTCTGCCTTGGGTACAGATTTCTGTGGCTCTGGTAAGTTCCTTGGTGGTAGTGCTGATACTTTGGGCCATCAGGCTGTTCCGGTTCTCTCAGGTGAAGTTCCGTGGCCTCCCTGTGCAGCATGCCGTCCTGCTAGGTATCTTGCTGATAGCTTTCTCCATCGGCATCACGGTGCTGACAGAATTTACGGGGCTTCCAGACTATTCCACGGCTTCTGTTTCCCGCATGCTGAGCAGCCCTTGGGGAGTGCTGGCTATCGCTCTCATAGGGCCCATAGGCGAGGAGGTGGCCTTCCGGGGTGTCATCCTTCAGAAACTCATGGACAAGGGGTGGAGTGCTGTGGGTGCTATCTTAATTTCAGGCATCATTTTCGGTCTGGTGCATGCTAACCCCAACCAGATATTTTTCGCCTGTATACTGGGCTATCTGCTGGGGTGGGTCTATGTGCGCACGCAGAGTGTGGTGCCTTGTATCGGTCTGCATATACTGAACAACCTCCTGTCGGTGATACTCTATTACACGATGGATGATGAGAGTGCCAGCACGGCAGAGCAGTTTGGCCTTCCTGCAGCCATCGGAATCATGGTGGTAACCCTGATTATTTCGGCTGTGGTATTTTACTATCTTCGACCTAGATTGAAAAAAATGTTTTAACTAATTTATATGTTATGAGAAAATTTAAGTTTATTCTGGCATTGCTTCTCCTGACAGTTACTTTTAAGGTAAGTGCTCAGCAGCAGATGCCTCCCATCCCTGTAGACAAGGATGTGCGTATTGGTAAGCTGGACAACGGTCTGACTTATTACATTCGTCACAACGAATACCCAGAGCATCGTGCTAACTTCTACATTGCACAGAAGGTGGGTTCTATCCTGGAGGAAGATAATCAGCGCGGTCTGGCTCACTTCCTGGAGCACATGTGCTTCAATGGTACGACTCATTTCCCAGGCGACAAGCTTCTCCGCTACCTGGAGAGCCATGGTGTGAAGTTTGGTGTGAATATCAATGCTTATACCAGCATTGACCAAACCGTCTATAACCTGGACGATGTGCCTACCGATCATGGTGTGGGCCTTCAGGATTCCTGCTTGCTGATTCTGCACGACTGGTCGCATGACCTCTTGCTGGAAGATGAGGAGATAGACAAGGAACGTGGTGTGATTCATGAGGAATGGCGTAGCAGCACAGGCCCTGCCATGCGTATGTATGAGAAACTGTTCCCTGTAATCTTCCCTAATAGCAAGTATGCTTACCGTCTGCCTATCGGTATTATGGATGTAGTGGATAATTTCCCTTATCAGGATTTGCGCGACTACTATCACAAGTGGTATCGTCCAGATCAGCAGGGTATCATCGTGGTAGGTGATGTAGATGTGGACAGAATCGAGAATAAAATCAAGGAAATCTTCAGTGACATCAAGATGCCTGAGAACCCAGCAGAACGCGTGTACGAGCCTGTAGCTGACAATGAAGAGGCTATCTATGCCATTGCCAGTGATAAGGAGCAGCCTGCAGAGAACATCTACCTGATGTTCAAGAGCGATGCTTTCCCAGAGGCCGAGAAGAGTGGCTTGATGTACTTGGTAGAGCAGTACGTGGAGAGTGTAATAGGCATGATGGTGAATGAGCGTTTCGATGAATTGGCTCAAAAGGCTGATGCCCCATTTGCACAGGCTTTCTATCAGTATGGCGAATATATCCTGGCTAAGACGAAGGATGCTGCCAATTTCATTGCAGTGCCTAAGACGGGTAAGAATAAGGAGTCTCTGACTGCCCTGATGCGTGAGGCTTTGCGTATTCGCAACTTCGGTTTTACTGCTGGTGAGTACGACCGTGCTCGTCAGGAGTATTTGTCTCAGCTGGAAATGATGTATACCAACCGTGACAAGATGGTGAACAGTCAGTTTGTTTCTCAATATGTGAACCACTTCCTGGACAATGAGCCTATCCCAAGTGTGGCAGATGAATATCAGTTGATGAACCAGCTGGCACCAAGCATTCCACTTCAGGTTATCAATGAGGGTGTGAAGAGCCTGATTCCTGCCGATGACAAGAACATGGTGGTTATGGCTATGTGCCCTGAGAAGGAAGGTTATACCGTTCCTACAGAAGAGGATTTGCGTGCTGCTATAGCTGCTGCTCGCGCTGAAAAGATTGAGGCTTATGTAGACAATGTAAAGAATGAGCCTCTCATGGCTACTCTGCCTACTGCTGGTAAGATTGTGAAAGAAGAGGAAGATAAAGACCTGGGTACCAAGACTTGGACTTTGTCCAATGGAATCAAGGTTATTTCCATGAAGACAGACTACCGTGAAGATCAGGTTCTCATGTCTGGTTACAGCAAGGGTGGTACCAGTGTCTACGAAGATTCAGAGCTGGTCAATATAAATATGTTGAACAGTGCCATCGGTGCTGGTGGTGTGGGTAATTTCACTCGCAATGAACTTTCAAAGGCATTGAGTGGTATTCAGGCATCGGCTAACCCATCCATCAGCTTGATGTATGACAATATCAATGGTAATTGCTTGCCTAAGGATATGGAAACCATGTTCCAGCTCACTTACTTGGCATTTACCGCACCTAAGCGTGATGATGAAGGTTTCAAGGCCCTGATGGAGCGTCAGCGCATCTCCTTGGAGAACTACGATGCAGAGCCAATGAATGCTTTCATTGATCAGTTGCGTAATACCTTGTATGGAAATAATCCTCGTGTAGATCGTCTGAAACTGGAGGATTTGGACAAGGTTAACTATGACCGCATCATTGAAATGTATAAGGATCGTATGTCCGATGCAGGTGATTTCACTTTCATCTTCGTAGGAAACTTCGATGAGCAGAAACTGCGCGACTATACAGAGCTTTACCTTGCATCTCTCCCTGCTACAGGAAGAAATGAGAACTATGTAGACCGTCATGTGGAATATGCCAAGGGTGTGAATGAGAATACCTTCACAAGAAAGATGGAGAATGCTCAGACTTATATAGGTCTGTTCCAGAGCGGAAAGTGTGAATACAACCTCCAGAACGAAATTAACGTGAGCATGATAGCTCAGGTAATGACCATGATTTATCTGGAGAAGATACGTGAGGAAATGGGAGCTACTTATTCTGTAAGTACTCAGGGCAACTTATCTAAGGAAACGAAGGAATTCATTCTTCAGACTGTCTTACCTATCAAGCCAGAAACAAAAGACAAGGTTCTGGAGTGCTTGAATGGTACTGTGGAGAACTTGGGTAAGAGTGGTATAGAGGCAAAATACTTCGACAAGGTTAAGGAGTATCTGCAGAAGACTTACCAGGAGAACCAGCGTTCAAACAGCTACTGGAGCAGCATCATCAAGATGAAGAAAGAGGATGGCATTGACTACAAGAAAGATTATCTGAATACGTTGAATGCCACT
This sequence comes from Bacteroidales bacterium UBA4293, assembly GCA_002395835.1. Taxonomy (GTDB): domain Bacteria; phylum Bacteroidota; class Bacteroidia; order Bacteroidales; family Bacteroidaceae; genus Minthousia. Next base: position 318,831 of record DGVD01000015.1, read on the forward strand.
ACTCCTGAGATGCTTCAGACGTTTGTGAATGATGTGATACTGAAACAAGGTAACCGTACTCAGGTTATTATGGTTCCAGCAGAATAAAATGAGAATAGGGAATTTCTTCGGAAGTTCCCTATTTTTTATAGATACTAAAAAAAGCCCTGCATCCCTGCAGAGCTTTTTTAGTAAACAAGCTAGTATTGTTATGAAAAAATTTGAGAGAATTGAAACTTCACAGTTTCTACGTTTTAAATATATTACAATTAAAAAGCAAATGAAAAATTCTTTTTTATAACCCGGTGTCCCGGTCTGTTAGTACAGCCAAGGTGTCAACCGATTTTTCTTTTTCCTTGGTTTTTGTGGCAGGAGAAGATAATTCCTCAGCTGTCATCTCCAAGGCTGAGGTAGACTGCTGATAGCCCATTTCCGGCTGAACATTGCTCTGCTGGAAATCATTGTCCTCACTGGAGAAAGAATGCTGTGCAGCATTACCTACGGTAAGAACGATAGCTATAGCAGCTGCTGCCTTAAAGAAAGGATAAAGCCGTGTTCTTAAAGGAATAGGCTTTGCCTTTACAGTAGGCTGCTCTACCATGGCAAGAATTTTGGCATCAAAATCATCGCCCAACTTTTCTTCCATGGCCTCTTCCTCTTCATAGCGGAACAGGTCACGATATGGAAGCAGTTCCGCAGGGATTTCCTCCTGCTGGAAGAAGCTACGAAGTATCTGCTCCTCCTGAAGGGAGGTTTCGCAGTTGAAGTAGCGCTCCATAAGTTGTTCAATGTACTTATAATCCATAGTTCTCTATATTTTTTATCTGTTCGCGGATTCGTTGTCTTGCACGGAATAGGTTTATTTTTACCTGTTCTTCTGTAAGTGCTAGAATCCTGGCAATTTCTTTATAACTTTTCCCTTCTATGTCCCTGAGTTGCATCACTTCTCTGTAGTTCAATGGTAGTTGATTAAACAGTTCGTGAACTAATTTGAGGCGCTCATCTTGCACCAGGTTCTCATGAGGGGTGGATGGATCTAAACTGCTTTCTTGTACTTCCTGGGTTAGTTCCATGACATGTGAAACTTTCTTGTCTTTCTTATCCAGTGCCAAGTTACGGCAGATGGTAAGACAATAGGCTTCTACAGAGTCCAGGGCTTCTAACTGATTCCGCTGGTTCCAGACCTTAATCATCGTTTCTTGCACAATATCCTCAGCCTCTGCCGTGTTCAGCGTTATGCGTAGCGCCAAACGGTATAGCTTGTTCTTCAGAGGTAGGATGTCGTTCCGAAACCGCAGTTCTTCCATTCTTCTCTATAAAGTTGACGGGTGAAACCAAGGAAAGTTACACCCGTTCTCTCAAATTTAACAATATTTTACTTTTCTATCGTTGTACCACCTTCTGTCCCAATAGCTGAGGCTAAAGTGATGATAATCTTTTTTACTCCTGCATCAAGGGCTTGGAATGCATTCTCTAGTTTGGGAATCATTCCCCCTTGGATGATGCCTTCCCTGACGTATTGTTCAAATTGAACCGTGTTGATATGTGGGATGACACTGTCATCGTTTTCTGCATCTTGAAGTACGCCTTTTTTCTCAAAACTGTAGATAAGGGTTACTTCAAAGTGTTTGGCTAGTGCCTTGGCAGTTTCCTGGGCTATGGTGTCGGCATTGGTGTTTAGCATGTTTCCCTTGCCATCGTGGGTAAGGGGTGCCATGACTGGAATAATGCCTTTGTGGATGAGGTCGGCCAATATGTCGCTGTTGGCTTCTTTTACATCCCCTACAAAGCCATAGTCGATGCCATCTTTGATAGGTCGTTTATCGCTGCGCAGAACATTTAAGTCGGCTCCAGTCAATCCTAGTGCATTGATGCCCCGGGCTTGTAGTTGTGCCACGATATTTTTATTCACTAGGCCCCCATAAACCATGGTGACTACTTCTAGCATAGAAGCATCAGTGATGCGGCGTCCGTTAACCATGTGGCTTTCAATACCCAACTGGGAAGCTATCTTGGTGGCAGAACGGCCTCCGCCATGCACCAGTACTTTTGGCCCAGGAATAGAGCAAAATCTATTTAGGAACTCAGCCAGAGAATCTGGCTCTTCCACTATTTTGCCTCCTACCTTGATGACTGTGATTTTTTCCATCTTATTCCAAGTAAGTATATCCGTACAGTCCTGCACGATAGTTGGAAATAAATTCTTTACCTTCCACTTCAGAGATTTTACCCTCCTTTACAGCTTTGCTTACCCAGATTTCCAGTCGGCGAACCAGTTTCTTAGGGTCATACTGGACATATTCCAATACATCGGCCACAGTCTCACCATCGATGACTTGTTCCAGCTCATAAGAGTTATTATTCACAGTAACATGGACAGCGTTTGTATCACCAAACAAATTGTGCATGTTGCCTAGGATTTCCTGATAAGCTCCTACTAAGAACACACCGATGTAGTAACTTTCATCCGGCTTTACTTTGTGTAATGGGATGTAGCTGGTTTGGTGGTTATAGTTCACATAGGCAGAAATTTTTCCGTCACTGTCACAAGTAATATCTTGGATGGTAGCGCTTCTGTCAGGCTTTTCATTTAGACGGTGAATAGGCATGATAGGGAAGAGCTGGTCTATACCCCATGAATCTGGTAAGCTCTGGAAAAGGGAGAAGTTGCAGAAGTACTTGTCGCTCATCTGCTTATCCAGTTTACGGAGCTCTTCTGGCACGTGCTTTTGGTTATGACAGAGTTCTGATACTTCGTGGGAGATACTCCAGTAGAGACTCTCAATCTGTGCACGGGTCTTCAAGTCTATGATACCATGTCGGAATAAGTCGAGTGCTTCTTCACGTATGTCTTCTGCATCGTGCCAATCTTCTAGCATGGAGCGTGAAGAAAGTTTATCCCAGATGTCGGTCAGGTCATGAACCAACTGGTGGTCACTTTCGCTAGGTTGGAAATCTTCGGGCATTTCAGCTACACTTACACAATCCTGCACTTCCAGAACTAAAATGGAGTGGTGAGCGGTTAGTGATCGACCACACTCTGTAATGATATTGGGGTGTGGGATGTTGTTCTTGTTGGCAGCATCAACCAAAGTATAAACGCAGTCGTTGATATACTCCTGGATGGAATAGTTCACAGAGCTTTCACTGTTGCTAGAGCGGGTACCATCATAATCTACTCCCAGACCACCACCACAGTCTACAAACTCAATGTTGAATCCCAAAGCATGGAGCTGTACATAGAATTGAGCAGCTTCACGCAAAGCAGTTGAAATACGGCGAATTTTGGTAATCTGGCTGCCGATGTGGAAGTGGATTAATTTCAGACAGTCTTTCAATCCCATTTCTTCCAGCATCTGTAGAGCTATTAGCAACTCTGAAGAGTTAAGGCCAAATTTGGAAGCGTCGCCTCCGCTCTCAGCCCATTTGCCAGTGCCAGAAGAAGCTAGCTTGATACGAATGCCCAAGGTGGGGTTCACTCCTAGTTTCTTGGCAGCTTCTGCTATGATTTTCAGTTCTGGCAGTTTCTCTATTACCAGATATACATGCTTGCCCATTTTCTGAGCTAGCAGTGCCAGTTCTATGAAATTCTGGTCTTTATGACCATTGCATATAATGACGCTGTCAGAGTCCATGTTGGTAGCAAGCACAGCGTGCAGTTCAGGCTTAGAACCAGCTTCCAGTCCTAAGTTGTATTTTTTTCCGTGGCTGATAATCTCTTCAACTACTGGTCTCATCTGATTTACCTTGACAGGGAAAACAATGTAGTGTTCTCCTTGGTAATCATATTCTTTAGCAGCCTTGTTGAAACAGTCGGAAGTCTTTTCAATCCGGTTGTCCAGAATATCCGGGAAACGGATCAGCATTGGCGTAGTGACATGGCGAGTAGCCAGTTCATCTACCAGTTCTTTCAGATCTACCTGAACTGAATTCTTACGTGGGGTTACATAGACATTCCCCTTTTCATTGATACCGAAATAATTGACTCCCCAACCTTTAATGTTGTAGAGTTCTTCAGAGTCTTCAATACGCCATTTTTTCATGTTCGCAGAGATAATTAGTTATTAGGGTATGTTCAGCATGTGGCAGATATCCTCTACACATGATTTTATCTTTTCTCCATTGCCCAGCAACTCAATGTTGTAGATATGCTTGGCTTTAGAATAGAATGGTTCTCTTGTTTCCAGGGAGCTCTTGATGTATTCTTTCATTTCTTCTGGATTCTTACCTTCTAGAAGGGGGCGTTTGCCTTTGGCCATCATGAGGTGTTCGAAAAGAATTTCTGGTGTTCCTTTCATGTAAATAGTCTCTCCCTGCTGATTGACGTAATCCATGTTGTCATAAAAACATGGAGCACCACCACCTAAAGAGATGACCACGTCCTCAAATTCTGCCACTTCGTGAAGCATATTCCTTTCCTTGCGGCGGAAGCCTTCTTCTGTTTCTGCAGCAAAAATTTCAGATATTTTCTTGCAGAAACGGGTTTCAATGTACCAGTCTAAATCATAGAATCGCAGGTTTAGGCGTTTAGCCAGTTCTCTACCTACGGTGGTTTTCCCGGCTCCCATGTATCCTAAAAGAATAATTCTTCTCATGCCTTCTTTACTTTAGAAGTTTTTCTTCCAGTGTTTTTTTTCTCTTTTGGGTCTTGTACGGAAATAATCTTCAAACAGTCTTCCAGTGTCAGGTCGGTAGGAACCACATTCTTGGGTAGACGATAGTTCTTACCTTGGTAAGCGATGTATGGCCCATATCTTCCGTTCAATATCTCAAGTTCTGGCAGTTCATCGAATTTTTTCAGATGGCGCTGCTGTTCTTCTTCCCTTTTTTCTTTGATCATCTGTACGCACTCATTGTAGTTGATGGTGGTAGGATCCCAAGGTGTTGGTAAAGAAATGTATTTTTTGTTGTGGCAGATGTATGGCCCGTATTTGCCAGCTCCAATGGTGATAGGGCTACCTTCGAAATCGGGCAAGGTACGAGGCAATGCAAAGAGTTGCAATGCTTCTTCCAAAGTAATATTTTCCAAAGTCTGCCCTTTTTTCATCTGTGCAAATTTAGGCTTCTCTTCATCGGTTACGGAGCCAATCTGAACCACAGGGCCAAAGCGGCCAATCTTCACACTGACGGGTTTTCCACTTACGGGGTCCGTACCTAATTGGCGTTCGCCCACTTTATGCTCTGTTTTCTCAGCAGAAGCATTATCTACTTCAGGGATGAAGCTACCATAGAATTGTCTGATGAATGAATCCCAGGCTATTTTTCCTTCTGCCACTTCATCAAACTTCTGCTCAACTTCAGCAGTAAAATTGTAATCCATGATGTCTGGGAAGTGCTCCATCAGGTAATCATTCACTACGATACCTGTGTCGGTAGGAATAAGTTTTCCCTTGTCTGAGCCTACAGTTTCTTGTTTTACCTGGTGAGTGATCTTATTATTTTTCAGAGTGACCACGTTGTAGTCTCTTTCTGTACCTGGATGGTCACCTCTGCGGACATATTCACGCTGCTGAATGGTACTGATGGTAGGACCATAGGTAGAAGGACGACCGATGCCAAGTTCTTCCATTTTCTTCACTAGAGAAGCTTCAGTGTAGCGTGGAGGATGCTGGGTGAAACGTTCTGTAGCTATAATTTCTTTAGCTGTTACCTCCTGTCCTACACTTAGTGGTGGAAGTATGCGTTCGTCATCTTGTTCTGCACTTTCGTCATCAGAACTTTCATGGTAAACTTTCAAGAAACCATCGAATTTTATCTGTGCCCCAGTTGCCAGGAAAAGGTTTTCCTGATCATTGTCCATGCTAATGGTTACGGTGGTCTTTTCTAGCAGAGCATCGGCCATTTGGCTGGCAAGTGTACGTTTTAAGATGAGGTCATATAGCCTGCGTTCTTGGCTGCTACCTTCAATTTCACTTAGGTTCATGTCGGTAGGGCGAATAGCCTCGTGAGCTTCTTGAGCACCCTTGGATTGAGTAGTGAACTGACGCACTTGTACATATTTTTTGCCCATGGACTCTTCCACTACTTTAGCGCTTTGTGCCAGACAGAGTTTGCTCAGGTTCACAGAGTCTGTACGCATGTAGGTGATTAATCCGTGTTCATACAGATGCTGAGCTATCAGCATGGTCTGCTGGACTGTCAGATTCAGTTTTCTAGAAGCTTCTTGCTGCAAGGTACTTGTGGTAAATGGAGGAGCAGGCGACTTCCGAATAGGTTTAGTAGTGATGTCGGTGATGCTGAAATCTGCAATCTGAGCTTCCTTCAGTAAAGCCTCTGCTTCTTTTTGAGTATTGAATTTATGGTTCAACTCTGCTCTCAGTTCGGTACCGTCCTCTAAATTGAAAAGGGCACTTATGCGATAAACAGCTTCTGTTTTGAAATTATTGATTTCACGTTCACGTTCTACAATGAGTTTTACAGTCACGCTTTGTACACGGCCAGCTGAAAGACTTGGTTTCACTTTCTTCCAGAGAATAGGAGACACCTTGAAACCTACGATTCGGTCCATGACACGTCGGGCTTGTTGTGCATTGACCAGATTTTGGTCGATGACTCTTGGATGCTGGATAGCTTCCAAGATAGCGGGTTTAGTGATTTCGTGGAAAACAATGCGTTTGGTGGAATCCTTTGGTAATTTGAGTACTTCACTCAAGTGCCATGAAATAGCTTCTCCTTCACGGTCTTCATCGGATGCCAGCCAAACGGTTTCTGCCTGCTGAGCATTCTCTTTTAAACTTTTTACCAGTTCCTTCTTGTCGGCTGGAATTTCGTAAATGGGTTGGAATGTGTCAGTATTTATACTAAATTCTTTTTTCTTCAGGTCGCGGATATGTCCGTAGCTGGACATGACTTTATAATCTTTTCCCAAGAACTTCTCTATAGTCTTAGCCTTGGCTGGAGACTCCACGATAACTAAATTCTTTTGCATAATATCACTCAAGCTTAGTTTAATTTGGGCGCAAAGGTAATACAAAAATAATTTATCTTCCACCTTATTAATAAAAAAAATGAAATTTGGAGGTGGGTGAATTGATGCATCTACAAAGTAGATGATTTCTATTTCAAATTCTATCGTGCTTGATTGGGTAATTTGGTCCCTGTTTAACCTTTCGTACTTATTTTAGAACAATAGGATAATATCAAGAACGAGGAATCCATGTAAATTTGCAGCTGAAAAAAAGTAAAATAAAAATTATTATATGAGATTTCAAATTTTAACTATGCTGGCGTTGGCAGCGCTGGTTATTTCTTGTTCGGGAAATCAGTCTAAATCTGATGAACCGGTGCATAGTGTTATGTTGGTTCAGCCTGAAGGAGTGGCTGCACTTGGTAGTAAGACTTTCTCTGGATTAGTAGAGGAAGGTCGTGAAATTAGTGTGGGTTTTAAAACTGCTGGTCAGTTGACTCGCATTTTAGTGAAGGAAGGTGATTATGTTCGTCAGGGACAGCTCATAGCACAGCTCGACGACAAGGATTACAAGCTAGGTGTGGATGCTGCACAGATTCAATATGACCAAATGAAACGTGAGGTGGCACGTATGAAGAAGCTCTATGACAACAAGAGTTTATCGGGCAACGACTATGATAAGGCTGTTTCTGGTTTAGGACAGTTAAAAGTGCAGTTGGATAGTAAGTCAAACCAACTTTCTTATACACGGCTTTATGCACCAACCAGTGGCTATGTGAAAAGTGTAAACTTTGAGGCTGCAGAGATGGTGAATGCAGGTACAGCTATCATTAACCTGCTGGATGTGAAGCAAATGGAAGTAACCATTAATATTCCTACTCGGCTTTATCTTCAAAAAGATAAAATAAAAGGGTTTGCTTGTAAGGGTAGTTTCTCTGAGGGGCAGTTGGTTCCATTAAAACTGTTGAGTATCAATCCACAGGCAGACAATAACCAGTTGTATAAAGTACGTTTGGGTCTTCAACCAGATCAGGCTAAAAATGTTACCAGTGGTATGAATGTAGAGGTTTCTTTAGAAATGGATCAGTCTGCAGAGAGCAAAGGATTGACCTTACCTCTTAGTGCTGTATTCCAGAAAGAAGGAAAAAGCTATGTTTGGATATACGATTCCAAAACTGGTTCTGTTAAACAAACTGCTGTGACTGTAGAGAAGATGAATGCAGAGGGCAAAGCTGTTATTACTAGTGGGCTGAATGGTGAAGAACAGGTAGTTAAAGCTGGTGCTTTAGTGCTGGAGAATGGCGAAAAGGTGAAAGTAATAGCTAAACCAAGTAAGACTAATGTAGGAGGGCTGATTTAATGAAAATCACGAAATTCTTTATGGATAGACCTACGGCCTTCTGGTCGTTTATGGTCATGATTATCCTGGCTGGTGCATTGGCCTTTTCCAGTATGCCAAAACTGGAAGATCCCGCTGTAGCAGTTAAACAGGCCATGGTCATCATTCCATATCAGGGTGCAACTGCACATGAGGTGGAACTTAAAGTGGTGCAGCCTATGGAGGATGTTCTCCGTACGCTTCCTCAGGTTCGCAAACTTAAGTCGGAGTGCCAAAGTGGTATGGCTATGATTACCATAGAATATTCTTTGGAGGCTAAAGGAGAGGACTTGGAACAGTATTTCGACTTGCTTCGCAGAAAGGTAAATGACAATAAGTCTGTTCTTCCACAGGATTGTATGGATCCTATTGTGATGGATGACATGATGGATGTCTATGGTATATTCTATTCTCTGACAGGTGATGGCTATACTTATACAGAGCTAGAAAAATATGCTAAGTACATTCGTAGGAACTTGCTCACAGTAAAAGGAGTGAAACGAATTACTATAGCTGGAACCAGAAGGGAAGTCATCAATATCAATATTGACAAGGAGAAAATAGCTCAAAATGGGCTGATTCCAACGCAAATTATGATGCAATTACAAGGAGCTGGTGCTACTGTAAATGCAGGAAATCTGGACATTGCTCAAGAGCGATTGCAAGTTACGGTTAATGATGCTGTTCAGAATGAAAATGATATCCGTGAGTTGAAAATTTCCACCATAGATGGCAAGACTACTCGTTTAGGAGATATAGCCACTGTGACTAGAGAATATTCAGAACCTCAAACACAGGGATTTTTTGTAAATGGTAAGCCCGCTTTGGCAATCTGTGTATCCATGAATGATGATGCCGTGGTACCTGATGTAGGCAAATTGGTGGATGAAAAGTTGAGTGAAACCTTGAAAAGTGTTCCGGCAGGAATGGAGACCGATAAAATTTTCTTCCAGCCGGATAAGGTAGATACAGCTATCACCTCTTTTATGATGAACTTGATAGAGTCAGTGCTTATCGTTATTATCGTACTGATTTTTGCCATGGGTTTCCGTTCTGGTCTCATTATTGGTTTTGGTCTTGTATTGACTATCTGCCTGTCTTTCCCTATTTTGCTGGAGATGGGTACTACGCTTCAACGTATTTCCTTAGGAGCGTTCATTATAGCCATGGGTATGCTGGTGGACAATGCCATTGTCATCATGGATGGTATTCTGGTAGACCGTGCCAAAGGATTGCCTGCTAGCACTTATCTTTATAGGATAGGGAAACAGACAGCCATGCCATTGCTAGGTGCAACTATCATTGGTGCTTCTACCTTCATTTGTATTTATATGACTCCTGGCTCAACGGGTGAGTATGCAGGTGATTTATTCTTGGTGCTTTGCGTCAGTTTGCTGGTTTCTTGGGCTTTGGCTTTAGTTCAGGTTCCAGTTTGTGCCCATGCTTTTTTACCTAAACGTGAAGAATCTGGGGAACAAAAAGAGCCAATGAGTGGCAAATTCTACGTCAAGATGCGTGAGATCATTGTAAAGATGGTAGATCATAAGAACTTGGCTATTTGTGTTTCAGTTTTAGCTTTGGTGCTTTGTGGTGCTGGTTTCATGAAGGTTAAGAATCTGTTCTTCCCAGATTTCGATTATAAGCAGTTTGTGATAGAATATCAATTGCCAGTGGAAGCAGGGCCGGATCGTGTAAAACATGATTTGCTTGAAATCACCGACACTTTGTTGAAGAATAAAGACATTGAACGTGTCTGCGCATCTATGGGTAGTGCTCCAGCTCATTATTGTCTGGTTCGTCCGATGAAAAATGGAGGAAACAGTTATGGTGAATTAACTATAGATTGCAAGGATTTTAAGACAGTAGAGAAAGTTATCCCTATTATTCGTAAGCAACTTCGAGAGTCATATCCAGAAGCTACTGTTCGCTTCAAGAAGTATAATTTCTCCATAAGTACTTCACATACAGTGGAGGTAATGTTCTCAGGCCCTGATCCAGCAGTTCTTCGTGAGTTGAGTGCTAAGGCTGAGGCCATAATGAAGAAAAGTGAATATATAGATGCTTATAGTGTCCAGAACAATTGGAAAGCACCAGCAAAAATGTTGGTTGCTGATTACATACAGCAGGATGCTTTGCGTAGTCGTATCCAACGTGGTGATGTAGGAAATGCACTTTTGGCTGCTACGGATGGTATGACTTGTGGTGTGCTGAACGAAGGAGATAAGCAGATTCTTATCAATCTGAAGATGCAAAATGAGGATGGAACCAAAATTACAGATTTAACAGATATCCCTGTATGGAGTACAATCAATCTAAATCTGAATGCAGACGACCTTTCAGGTATTATGATGGGTAATACCAAAGATTTGCAGAAGAAACTGTTCCGAAGTACCCCTCTAAGCAATGTGACAGATGGTGTGAATCTTCAGTTTGAAGAGCCTTTCATTTATCGGTATAATGGGCAACGTGCCATTGAGGCTGAGTGTGATCCTAATCCTTATGTTGATGCTGCAACACCAGCAAAAGTTTTGGATGACATACAAGATGCTATAGATCAAATAGAACTTCCAGATGGCTATAGTCGTCAGTGGGTAGGTGAACAAGACACCAGTAGTGAGGCTACTACAATGGTGTTCTCCTATTTGCCATTGACATTCTTTCTTATCTTTATCATCTTGTTGCTTTTGTTCAACAGTTGGAAGAAGGTTTTCCTGATTATTGTATGTGTCCCATTTGTGATATGTGGTATTACTCCAGCACTTCTGGGGCTGAACATTCCATTTACTTTCATGGCAATAATTGGATTTGAAGGCTTGATAGGTATGGTTTGTAAGAATACAATTGTGCTAGTGGATGAGGTTACTCGTTTGATTGATGAAGAGCACCAGAATCCTTATGATGCTGTAATAAATGCTACCGTAAGTCGTATCCGGCCGGTAACAATGGCCTCATTGACTACTATCTTAGGTATGGCACCATTGCTTTCAGACCCAATGTACAATTCTATGGCGGTTTGTATTATGGGTGGTTTGACCATGGGAACTATAATTACTTTACTCTTAATGCCAGTGTTCTACACTGCAGTTTATCGCATTAAACGACCTACAGAATGATGAAGAAGTTTTTAATAACTCTTATAGCAGTTGCTTCTGGTCTTGGTGCCAGTGCACAACAGGTTTTGACACTGAACCAGCTACAGTGTCGTGAAATGGCCTTGCAGAATGATGAAAGAATTAAAAGCATGGACAATGCACAAAAACAGGCCGAGATAGACAAACAGGTTGCTTTCTTGAACTATCTGCCTACTGTGGATGGAAGTTTACTAGGTATCTACCAGTTTGCTTCTACAGACATGATGGGTATGAAAATGGAAATGAAGCCTATGTATATGGCTGGGCTGACTATGCAGGAAACTCTTTATGCCGGTGGTCGAATAAAAGCAGGTAATGACCTTGCAGAGATAGGCCGTAACGTAGCGGAGCAAAACATTAGAAAGACCCGTGCAGAAGTGCTGGCTGATGTGGATAATGCATATTGGACTTATGTATCTGTACGGAAGAAAGTGGAAATGCTCAAGACTTATGTGGAATATATCCAATCCCTGTTTGACCAGGTGAAAATCAGTGTAGAGGCAGAATTGGCTGTAGAGAATGATTTGCTGCGTATCAATGCAAAGAAAAGCGAAATACAATATAATCTTCAAAAGGCAGAAACGGGTGCTGATTTGTGCCGTATGATGCTTTGCAACTATATTGGAGTAGATTTGGATACACAAATCAATCCAGCTGATGAAGAGATTGTAATTACTATGCCGGAAAATATGGATGAGGATATTTCAAATTTACCTGAAATGCAGATGTTGAACCAAGGAGTTCTAGCTAAGAAGAAGCAAGTAAAGATGGCATTGGGTGAGTATTTACCATCTTTGGTTGGAATGTTTGGTTATTCTGCTTATGGGGGAATCAAGACTAGTGGAACCCAGATGGTGGATGGTGTGGCTTATCCATTCAGCAACAAGATGAAATCCGATGGCGCCAGTGCCATGGTTATGCTTAGTGTCCCAATTTGGAATTGGGGCATGGGAAAAAAGAGTGTGAAGAAGGCTAAATTGGATGTACTTAATGCCCAACTGGATTTACAGCGCAATCAGCGTTTGCTGGCTATTCAGGCACGCAGTGCAGTTAAAAACGTACAGAATGGCTATCTCCAGGTGCAGACAGCCCAGCTAGGTGCTCAGCAAAGTGATGAAAACCTACGTGTCATGAATGACCGTTATGAAAATGCGATGTCCACATTGACTGATTTACTGGATGCTCAAAGCCAGTGGCAACAGGCACAAAGCAACTTGATAGAGGCACAGACACAGTATAAGATTTATCAGACAGAATACCTGAAGGCAGTGGGAAGATTAGAATAATTGTCCCCTGTTTTTAAGGTGCTATTTATCACCTCGCTGAAATGCCAGTGGAGTCATTCCTGTATGTTTCTTGAAATAGCGGCAGAAAAATGACTCACAGGAAAAATTCAGGAAATCACTGATTTGAAGAATGGTGTACTGACGACTCTTGATGAGCATCTTTGCTTCATTGATAACCAACCGGTTAATATGCTCTCCCGCATAGTAACCGGTTGTTTTATATACTACTTGTGAGAGATATTTTGGAGTAATACAAAGCAAATCTGCGTAATATTTGATGTTACGCTCCTTTCTGTAATGTGATTCAATAGCCATCATGAAACGATTACTCAAATCTTGGTTCCGGTTTGCCTGTTGAGGCTTTTCTTCATCATCTATATTTCTCAGTAAAATGGCATATATTCCTAAGAACAATACCTGCATATATCCTCTGGCTATCTCTTTCTGAAGGGAAAGATGAACGTTATTGTTTAGGCACTCTTGGACTCTTCTATATATATGTAACACTTCTTCTGATTCTTCCGGATTCAGGCTGAAGCAAGGGTTTACTAGCGTTCTTCTCCATATAGCGGTGGCATCCACTTGGCTCAAGATAGGGGTGTAGAACTTTTCATCCATGATGATGTTAATGAATTTAGTTCCTGGATAAAAGTTTGACATTAGACCGATCATGCCTCCTACACCGATAATGCCCTGGTTCTCTTTTATCTCAATGGTAGATGCTCCCATTCCTATTTCCACTTTGCCTTCCAAACAAAGGAATAGGGTCATGGAAGAGTTCAATTGAATAGGGGTAGACAAATACTCTTTTGCCTCATCTGATTCCAGATCTATTTCTTGATCTAGATTATCTACAAGGTTCAATTCATCTTTCCAGGAAGAGTTCTCAAATGCTGATTTTAAAAGTTTTGCATTGAGTGGTTTTATATTTCTTTTCATGTATTAGTTTATAAAGGCTGTGCCAAAATTAGAAATAAAACGACGAATCGTCAATTTCTATACATAAATTTTAACCAAAAGTCCTTTCCCTGTTCTCGGTGGCATATAATTTAGTCCTTCCTTCGCTCTTCCTTCGTTCAACCATTGTTCAACCATTGCTCATAGAGCGAAGGAAGAGCGAAGAGTGAACGAAGGATGAGCGAAGAAGGCTTATCAATCGATTTCCAAATTATAGCCTTCTCGGTACTGATAAGAGGTCAATTTCTGTGCCTCTGCGTCATTCATGAATTTTTGCACTATTGGATTCCAAACTACCGGACGTTTTAATTCCGTAGCGATATTACCAATACAGCAGACAATGTTGGATGTATGCCCCGTTTCAACAGGCACCAGTGGATCTACATGCGCCCTAACTGCATCGATGAAATTTTGATGGTGCCAAGCTGTACAAGCATAACCACTTTTGCCTTGAATCAGTTCATGAGCGAATTTGGGGTTATCGGTAATATACTTACCTCGGAAGATTGTCAATGTACCTTCTTCGCCAAAAATTTGGACACCTGCCTCTTGCCCACTAATAGGCTCTTCTGTCATGACTATTCCATTGTCGTAAAGGTAAGTCAAAGAATCATATTGACGATACCCTGCTGGTATGACTTTGACAGGTCCACTGCCATCCTTTCCGATGGCCCACTGAGCTATGTCGAACATGTGAGCACCCCAGTCGGTCATGAGGCCACCACCTGTTTCCTTGAACCAACGCCACTTACCCCAGCATAAATCCCGTCCTTTCTCATCAAGTTTAGGATTGAAGTCTGGATGATATTTCACAGAAGTAGGGAGAGGACCAAGCCACTTGTCCCAATTTAAACCAGCAGGACATTCTTCTGCAGGGAGAGAACGTGGAACTGGACATCCACTGTCCTTGTTGTATTCATTTCGTCCTACATATACCTTAATTTTCTCTATCTTCCCTAGCAATCCTTCTCGGCAAAGGCTTGTTCCATAGGCAAACTCATCGAAGGAACGCTGCATGGAGCCCACCTGCAGAATAACACCGTATTTGCGAACTGCCTTTACCAACTGCTGTCCTTCATAAATAGTCAGCGTGAGAGGCTTTTCCATATAGATGTCCTTTCCAGCCTTGGCTGCTGCTATACCGATGATGGCATGCTGATGGTCAGGGGTAGCTATAACCACTGCATCTACGTCTTTACGTGAGAGAACGTTCTGGTAGTCTTCATAGCACTCTACCTTTACTTTCTTTTCTCCCTGTTCTTTGTAGTATGCAGTTACTTGGTTTATAAAGCGGGTTCGTTTGACATCATACACATCGGCACCACAAACCACTCTTACACCTGGTAGCCTCAAGAAACTACTGACGAGGTAGGCAGCCTGTTGACCTAAGCCTATAAATCCGATGTTCACTTGATTATTAGGAGATTTCTTCATAGAAGTTCCCGTTTTTCTTTCATTAGTTAAAGCCAAGGAAGGAAGCGCAGGAATCATCATTCCGGCAGTACCGAGCCCTAGAGTCATAAGGAATTCACGACGTTTCATGGTATTTGTTATTTAGGTTTGGTACAAAAATAAACAAAATATTTGGAACTCTGCAAGAACAACCCCAAAAAGAGAGGATGAAAACGTAGTCTACTAAGCATACTTTTTATATCTTTGCGGTATGAGAAAGGTGTGGATATTGTTTTTGTTACTAGTGTCAGTTTCCATAAGGGCACAGATTCAGGTAGATGTGAATAAGAAAGCGCAGCAGACTGAGGGTTGGGGAGTCTCTTTGTGCTGGTGGGCTCATATGTGTGGAACTTGGAGTGACGATAAGATAGATACACTGGTGGACTGGCTGGTTTCACCCGATGGATTGAACTTTAATATCTTCCGTTATAATATAGGAGGGGGAGATGACCCGCAGAACAGGAATTGCGACCTGCATCACATGGGAAAAGGGAAGGGAATCCGTGCGGAAATGCCTGGCTTCAAACAGTATGCTGATAGCCCGTACGACTGGCAGGCAGATTCTGCTCAAGTTAAGATTCTACTGAAGATTCGTGAGAAAAGGCCCGATGCCATTTTTGAAGCCTTTAGTAATTCTGCTCCTTGGTTCATGACGAAAAGCGGTTGTGTGGCAGGCAATAAAAATCCTGGAGAAGATAATCTGCGTAAGGAGTGTTATGATGATTTTGCAAATTACCTGGTGGATGTGTGCCAACATTTTAAAGAGAAATACGGGTTGGTTTTCCGAACCTTGGAGCCTTTCAATGAATCACATTCTGACTATTGGGGGCAGAATGGCTCTCAAGAGGGCTGTCATTTCGATACAAAGAGCCAAGTAGAGGTTATCAAGAGATTGTATCCTTTACTGAAAGCAAAAGGCTTAGAAACGGTTATTTCTGCTAGTGATGAAACATCCACGGGACATTCCTTGGAGGTTTTAGATGGATATGGTGATGTGTTATCCTTAATAGGGCAGTGGAACGTACATACTTATTCTGCTACTAAAGAAGAACGTCAGTTGCTGTATGAAAAGGTATCTAGTCATGGCATTCGTCTTTGGCAAAGTGAGTCGGGTAGTGGAGGACAAGGCATTGGTGGAAACTTGAGAATGCTTCAGCGTTTGTTTGACGATATTCATGATTTAAAGCCTGCTGCTTGGTGCGATTGGCAATATGTGGAGGAGAAAGGTGATCAGTGGAGTATGGTCAGAGGAGACTTCCAAAATCAGCATTTTGAAAAGGTAAAAAACTATTATGTTCGGCAACAGGTTTCTAGGTTCATCCGAAGGGGAGATTTTTTTCTCCTTAAGGAGAATGACCAGACGCTAGCTGCAGTCTCTCCAGATGGAAGTCGTTTAGTGTTGGTTGTTTTGAATAATACCGATGAGGTAGAGACGAAGACTTACCAGTTGCCTAAGAAGATTTCCAAAGCTGAATTGTATATTACTTCAGAAACTCAGAATTTAGAAAAGGAGATTATTTCTTTGGAAAGTGAGGAACTAGTTGTTACATTGGCTCCTCATTCGGTCAGAACTTATATTTTCAGCCTTTAAGGTTTTTTCTTATTGCCAAAGACGTCTTCCATATTGACAAGACCATGCGACACTGCATAGATAGTCATGGAAGAAACGCTTTTTATACCCAGTTTTTCTTGGATGTTTTTTCGATGGGTAATGACGGTAGTTAAACCAATGTTCAGTGTATTAGCCACTTCTTTGTTCGTCATACCTTTTACGATGCATGCCAAGACTTCTATTTCACGGTTACTTAATCCTTTGCTGCTTGGTGATTTACGCATAGGAGGCAGATTGCGTCCATGACCGTGGGCACTTTGTTGAAGAGCTAGCATTTGTTTGATGAAATCTTCTTTTGGTGCATTGGTGCATAGACAATGGAACCCGGAAAGTTGGCTGTCAAGGTCGGGTGAGGTTGTAAGGACGATTGTTTTCCTACGGTTCTCCAAGAAGAAATTCTGATTAGCCAAAACAATAATGGTGCTGACGAAAAAGTGTGCGAAACTTTCTGGATGATTATTTTGCAGTTCTTCAAATGAGGTATAGGTTTCCACATCCATGCCAGGCATAACACTTTGCAGTAACCCCCTCATTCCAATAGCCGATAAGATATTAGGGTCTATGACCGCAATGCGCGGCTTCATCATTCCATATGTATGCATTTTGCTCTCCATTCATGTGCAAAGATACGATAAATAATCTAAATATCCCTAACAAAGTGTTGATTTTAACCGATAAATGTTTTTAAATTATATTATCTTTGTCACATAGATTATTAAAAAATGCGAGATATGAGAAATGGGATTCTTGCTTTGATTGTCTGTCTTTTGCTTGTGAATTGTACAAGCGAGCAGAAAAAGAAGAATGTAGAAACTCCAGTACAGGAACTTTACGGACAGTTGTTCACTGATGTGATGTCATGTGACGATTTGTTTGGGGAAGATCGGTTTTTTGCCGATTCCAAGGCATTTTTGGATTTAATTCCAAATCGTCCCTTGAATGAGATATTGGCAGATTATCAGAATTTGTCTGATAAAAAGGCCCCCTCTCTCAAACACTTTCTAGAAGAAAATTTCAGGAAGGCAGGGAGTGACATGCCAGAACTTAAAGATAGCAGTGATATAGACACACATATTAAGAAACTCTGGGGTGCCCTTCGTCGTGAACCCGATGCTCAAGCTGAAACAGGAACGTTGATACCTTTGGCGCATAGCTATCAGGTTCCAGGAGGTCGTTTCACTGAAATTTATTATTGGGACAGCTATTTTACCATGTTGGGTCTGATGGAAGATGGTGAAACGCAGACTGTAGCTGATATGGTTCAAAATTTTGCTGATTTAATCGAGGATGTAGGGTTTATTCCCAACGGTAATCGCACGTATTATTTGGGACGTTCTCAGCCTCCTTTCTTCAGCTATATGGTAGAATTACTGGCAGAGAAGGACAAGAGTGCTCCTTCCAAGTATTTCTCAGCTCTAGAGAAAGAATATGAGTTCTGGATGAACGGGAAACAACATCTTACTTTGGAAAAACCGGCAGTTGAGCATTGCGTACGTATGCCTAATGGTGCTATTTTGAATCGTTACTATGACAAGTATGACACCCCTCGTGATGAAATGTATAGAAATGATTTGGAAACTGGGAAGAAGTGGGAGGAAAAGAATCCAGCTGCAGACCTGTCTCGTCTTTACAGGGACTTGAGAGCAGGTGCAGAATCCGGTTGGGATTTTTCCAGTCGTTGGTTGGCAGACTACAATGATTTATCATCTATCCACACTACGGATATTGTTCCTATAGATTTGAACTGTTTGATGTATCATCTGGAAGAATTACTATCCGATTATGCGAAGAAACTGAAGAAAAAAGATAAAGCAGAGGCTTATAAATTAGCTGCAAACTCCCGTAAAGCTGCCATTCAGACTTATTTCTGGAATGAAAAGGAAGAATGGTTTATGGATTACGATTACAAAAAGAAGGAATTGACCGGCAACTTGAATATAGCTGGTATCTTCCCTCTTTATGTAGATATCGCCACCAGTAAGCAGGCAAAGAAATGTGGAGATAAAGTTGAGAAGTATTTCTTGAAGGCAGGAGGAGTGGTTACTACATTGCACCATACGGGTCAGCAGTGGGATTCTCCAAATGGATGGGCTCCACTTCAATGGATTACCTATCAGGCACTGAAGGAGAATGGACGTAAGCGTTTGGCACATGAATTGAAAGAACGTTGGATGGGGATGGTAGAGAAAGTGTATAATGAATCCTTCAAATTACTGGAGAAATATGATGTAGTTCGTGCTACAAACACGGGAGGTGGAGAATATGCCAATCAAGATGGATTTGGTTGGACAAATGGAGTGTACCGTGCTATGAAGAAATAAAATGAAATATAGAGTGACAGAAGATTTCAAGAAGTTGTTTAAAGCGTTAATTATATATTTCGTAATTATGCTGATAGGTATCCCAGTATATCATCTAATTAAAGGTGATTTTAGTTGGACAGATACTTTTGAATTTGCATTGATGAGTTCTTTTGTCACACTTTTGATGCTACTTATATATTTTTTTGGTAGTCAGATACCTGAAAAGAAGAAAGAATAGATTTTAGTCGATTTAAATTATTTGAAAATGAAGAAACTATCATTATTATTCCTAGGTATGATGCTGCTTGGAGCTACCACAGTAAAAGCTCAGAATAGTGAGCATTTCCGTTTTGGAGTAAAAGCGGGTGTTAATGTATCCAAAGTTTCACTGGAAAGTGATGCTTTCAAGGCAGATAATCGCTTGGGATATTTTGTAGGTCCTATTGTGTATATGAAGTTGCCTGCCCCTGGTGTGAGTTTGAATGCAGCAGCTTTGTATAGTCATATGGAAGCTAAGCTGTCAAATGAAACAGCAAAGCATAATACATTGGATATTCCATTGAATGTTCGTTACGCTTTACCTTTAACCGAAGATTCTAATATCTTTGTGGAGGCAGGTCCTCAGATTGCATTTACTTTGGGAGATGACACTTTCAAGTTTAAAGAAAATGACCTGAAAAACGTGGATTGGAAATTCAAGAACACGGCTCTCAGTGCAAATATAGGATTTGGTTTCACTGTTAGCCATCTTCAGGCTGTATTGGGATATAATATACCATTGGGAAAAACTGGAGATTTTGAATGGGAATCCTCAGAAGGTAAAATTTTCCATACTACTAGTAAGGCAAAGCGTTGGCAAGTGTCTTTGGCTTATTTCTTCTAAAAAATCAAATATAAACAACTTATTTATAAACTTTTAATGAATATGAAAGTCAAGTCTCTGTCTTCGTGTTTTTGTGCGTTTTTTTGGGGGTTGTTAGTTTCCTGTGGAAATGGACAATCGTCTCAGCGTTCATTTGATGGGAGGGATTCTGCAAAAATGGCAAAAACACCAGGACAGATGGCTGCTGCTTTCCATGATCTTCAAGCTTTTGGTTTGCAAGGACCTGTGAAGACTGCTGTGATTGCCTTGAATGGAAATGTCCTGTATGATTTAGAGTTTTCTAAAAAAGGTGAATTACTTTCTGAGGCTTATCAGTTAAAACGTAATGCATATGGTTTTATCACAGAAATGACGTATGCAACAGAAGAAGGTGATAAAGAGGTATACTTCTCCTATGATGAACATGGGAAACGTAATTTAATGACAGAGAAAAGCAGTGGAATGACAGTTACGTCTTCCTTGACGTTGAATGAAGATACTTATCTACCTACGGAACGTAAAGAAAAGATAGTTTATAATGATTCTGAGGAGAATTCTGAAGAGGTATATATTGTGGAAGTTCAAGATGTAGACAGGCATGGTAATTATTCCTGGTGTGTAGAAACCCAGGGTGAACGTACGAATTACTTACAGCAGTTTATCACTTATTTTGATGATGAGACCGAGGTGCCAGAAGGGTATTTGTCTTATGATCTTCAGTACTTCGATATGCATGGAAAGGTTCGGGAATTGATAGAAACGGTAGATAATGCCCAAACCACTACTTATAAGTTTTCAGAGGAGGGAAGATTAATTAAGGAAGGAAGTTGTGAATTAGCTGACGATGGTGTGCTATATTCTCCTGATAAGACAAAAAGCATTTCATACATTCATGTTCCCTATATTCTGAAACGTGTAGAAACGGTTTTAACCGATGAGGAGGTGCAGAGTGTAGAGTCTTTCTATGTTTATCAGTCTGCGGGGCTTAGGATGAAGGAATGTACATGGGGCATTGATGCCTATTCTGAGAATTCTCTAACTTACGATGATCAGGGGAACCTGGTTTCAGAAGACCGTATATTTCCGAATGGAGAATCAGATCGTGATACCCGCAAATGGAAATATCTGCGAAGAGATAGTCATGGAAATTGGTTGGGTAAGTTGAGTAGCCCTTACGAGGTGACTCGTAAGATTACTTATTATGAGTAAAATCGGATACCTAATCCTGCTAGGATGGTGTCTGGTTTAAACCCAAAGACGGCATTCATTTCTCCCGACATGCTGAACCCACATTTCTCACAAATTCCACTATTTTTGTCATCGATGCACTGGGGTGACCTTCTACCATCGCAGTAGATGAAATTACAGATCCAACAGCGAGGGGTGAAGTTCAGTTTGAGCATGTTCTTCAGTCCGGAGATGGAATTCATGATTTTGTAACCCTTACGTTTATAGGTCATCAGCATATCAATGACTTCTGCACGTTGTTTGGGGCTCAGTGCCAAGGATGTGGTGCCTTGAAAAGGTGTATGGAAATTAAATGCTATTTGCTGTATTTCTTTGTGGTTTTGTAGAAATTCCAGGACGGCAGGCACCTCTTCATAGTTCTGAGCATTAATCACCATATACAGTGATACATTTTTCAGGTTCTCAAGTAAAGTGGTGTCGGAAAGGTGGAGGATGCTTATCCAAAGAACATCCACCTTGACCCCCAACTTTTGCCATTGTGTATAGTGGGCTGCAGGAATCATGGTGGATATACTGTAGAAACCCTTGCTCCGAGCCATTTGGAAAACATCATCGACCGTATGTGAGCCATCGTTCCAGTGGAGAATCTCTACACCCTCTACATCAAGGATGCGTGCTCCCTGTTTGTAACAGTAATCCAAGTCTTGTTGAATTTCCTGAAACGGTTTAAAATGTGGAGCAGGAGTGGTGCAAACGGAACAATGCCTACAGGTGCTGTCGCATCCACTAGTGATGAAAACTACACTTTGCAAGGGTTTCCTCCTCCCCAGGAAGCGGGCTCTGAAGAACCACCAAGCTAAGTATATCAGTTGCGACAGTTTATTCATAGGCATTCAGAAAGGGCTACCAGAGTGCTATGGTTACCAGTAGTCCTAGGATAGTGAAGTTTCTAGGACTTTCATAATAGATGGCATTCAGTTCGTTCCCTATTCTGATCTTATTCAGTTTCATCCAGGAGCCAATGTGCAGAATGAGGTATGGAACAGAGGAATAAAGTAGACCTATCCATGTCATTCTCCCGTTGATGTAAAGCAGAATAATCATCAAAATGCAAATCAGTCCTGCTCCTAAATACAGGTAGCGTCCGAATGGCTCTCCTAAGATGGCAATGCTAGTATGCTTTCCTGCTTCTGGGTCTTCATACCGGTCTCGATAATTGTTTACGATAAGAAGGGTGTCGATAGAGGCACCAGCAATGATGGATGCCCAGACTGCATCCCAGCAAAGTGTATAGGTCAGGACATAGTAGGTACCGCAAACTGGGATTAATCCGAAACACAACAGAACCGTAAGGTCTCCCAGTCCATGATAGGCACAGAATGTGCTATACAGGAAGGTGAAGGCTATGACCACCGCACCTAAAAGAACGATTTCCCATCCGTTCCAAACCAGTTTATCCCATACCAGGTAAAGAATAGTCAGACCCACCAGGGAACCTAAGGTCAGTGCTACGGCAGTTCCCCACTTCATGGCATTTTTGGTGAGGAGTCCATTAGCATAGATACGGTCTATACGTTCTGGGTCACTCTTGTCCAGTCCTCGTGAGAAATCCACCATGTCATTGATGAGATTAGCTGCTACCTGCATGAAGCAGGCAAAAAGACCGCAAAGAATAGCTACTGTCCATGAAAAGCGTCCTGGATAAGTGCCATGTGCCAGTCCTGAACCCACTAAAACGGTCATCAATGCTCCAGCTAGGCTGGTAGGGCGAATTCCCCAAAACCATGATTTTAAGGAATTTACTTCTAATTTGTTGCTCATAATAATTAATATCGGGGTTTAGTTATTCTTCGTCCTCAGGGGTGTCTATCAATTTAGGGAAAGTCTTGTCTGATGCTTCCGTTTCCTTGTTCTTTATTTGGATAGCTGAATCGTCCGTTCTGGCATTTACTCCGTCCAGAGGGAGAACCACAGGAACCTTATTCTTCTCTGCAGCCAATGACTCTTCTTCCTGACCCGCACGTTGAGCCACTCTCCATGCAGGAATCATGAGCAGACCCACAAGACCGGCATAGACTAGCAAAAGCAATGTGTGGAAGCCTAGTTTAGGAACCAAATGGTTGTCCAGCCCTAGGAAACGATCCAGATAGAGAGATCCGGCATATACTCCCAGCATCAGTACAAATATAAGGATGATACGCCACCATTTATAAGGGAACGGATTATAGCGTGAACCTAAATAAGCACTGATGAGGAACATTACCACATAACTAGCAAGATGGCCCCAGGCAGAAGCCCAATAGGAGTACTTAGGCATGAATACGATATTGACGAAAGCCGTCACCACCAAACCTGCCAGGGTTATCCAAATAGCCATTTTAGTACGTCCACTTAATTTGTACCACATGGATACATTGAAGAGCATACCCAGGAACATGTATGCCAACAGCATGATAGGAATAACACCTAATCCGGAACGGAAATCCTTTCCTAAGATGAGGCCTATAATATCCACGTAAAGAATCACTCCCAAGAATACCAAGCCGCAAAAAGCCGTAAATACCTCCATGACAGCAGCATAGAGTTCCTTAGAGCTCTTGTTCTTAGCCCGTTGGAAGAAGAACGGTTCTGCCGCAAAACGGAACATCTGAATGAAAAGGTTCATGATGACCGATAGTTTTACGGCTGCTTGATAGACTCCCAAGCTAGAGCGCCATGCATCGGCACTGGTATCAAAATACCGGAACAGATACCGATCCAGGAAGTCGTTTGCCACACCGGGTAGCTGAGCTATCATCAGTGGGATGGAATACTTCAGCATCTGACGGAGCAGTTTTCCATCCAGACTGAAGGTAAATTTCCAAAGTGTGGGTATGAAAAGCACGAAGCATGCTACACAACTGATGAATGTAGCCAGAATAGGGTAGTCGAAATCCGGTTTTGCGGGGTAGATGAAAAACAGGAATAGATTGGCACCCAGTTCGGTCAGAATCTTGATGGTCTTAAACGTAGCAAATTTCACGGAACGGTGTTCCTGACGAAGTTTGGCAAAAAGGATGGCAGTGATGGTATCGCTTACCAGAATACCTGCTACGAAGTAAATTACCCTCTGATAGCCCTCGTACCCCAGCCATGTGGTGATGGGGTCTGCCAGTGCTATCATGGCTGCCAGAAAGGCCATGCTTAGTGCTGTTACCGCAGTCAAAGCATTGGAATACACTTTGTTAGTATCTACACCTTCCTTGTTGGCAAAGCGGAAACACCCTGTTTCCAGTCCTAATACCAGCACTACTTGCAGCACGCCAATGTAGGCCATGAACTCTGTCACCACCCCATACTGTTCTGTGCTGAGAGCTCGGGTGTAAAAAGGTACAAAACAAAAATTGATGATACGAGCCAGAATGGTACTCATACCATAGATAGCTGTCTCGCCTGCTAATTGTTTTAATGGATTTGCCATAGATGTCTTTAAAATTCTCGCAAAGCTAGCGAAAATATCAGTGAAAACCAAAAATTGGAAGAAATAAAGTGCAGTTGTGGGCTATACAGAAAGAAAGTCCCCGGATAAAATATCCAGGGACTCCTATTATATAACCTTAATTATTAACTATTGTTGACCTAAATCAGTTATGTTTTCTATGCCAAATAAATCTGTTTTAAATTGTTATTAAATGACGATAACGGATCTCTATATATTTTTTGAAAAAGATTAGAATCGAACGTAAATTTTAGTGTGATGATGATCTTTATGATGATCTTTATGATGGTCGTCATGGTGATGGTGGTGATGGTCATCATGGTGATGATGAGGATATCTATGCCTCCATTCCGGATGAGGACGCTCATAAACGTATACATCAGAGAATTCTGGGCCACAACTAGCAAAACTAATTGCCATTACTAACACTGCGATGAAATAACTAATCTTTTTCATAATGTTCTATTTTAAAGTTGTTCTTAATTCTGTTTGTTTTTTAATTACAATGCAAAGATATGCGTAAAATGAACATAATAAAAGAGAAAAACCCTATTTCATCGTAGGGGAATCCATAAAAGAGTAAAAAATACACAATGAACCCCCGTTTTTAGTCTAAAAAGAGGGAAAATCGTGGTTTTTTTTCCTTTAAAAGGGATTTAATGACAAAAGAAAAACGATTCAGAGAAATCTTATCCCTGAATCGTTTCCTTCTAATAACATCTATCTATCCGAATGATTATTTAGTGTAATCTGCTATTTTATTATTTTGTAGAGTGGCATTTAGAATCTGCAGGTACTTCTTATACTGGTTCATGTTCAGTACACGACTAGCATTTCTCAGGTTCTTGTTCACTGCCTTCTTTATTTCCTGCTTCTTTGCAGCTTCGTCATTGTTCTGCAAAGCATCCTGGATAGCTTCCTGAAGGTTGATAGTGGCATCTTCCATCACACCGCTCTGGTATTTGTCCATCTGGAGTACGTTCTCCATCTTGTTCATTTTGCTCTTTACTGATGCTTTATCTATGTTAGTGTTTACTGCTGCGAAAGAGCTAACTGATACTGCTAAAACTGCTACTAAAGAAAGGATAAACTTTTTCATAATTTCTATTTTTTTAAGTGGTTATTATTTTCTTTTGACACTACAAAGGTATGATGGAAAGCTGGGGTTTGAAAGTGCAGTCCGACAAATACGGGTAAACTATCGACCAACCGACGAATGGTTTTCTTTTCGTCGGATGAGGCAAAAAATATAAGGATAGAGAAACGCAGCTTTTTGTTCTCTATACCTTATATATATAATATAGGGAATAGGTGTATGACTTATTGTTTACAAATTTGTCGGATGGAGGGTGACAGTGTAACTTCTAGTATTAAGACTAAAAATTATTCTCTCACTGGAGAAAAATTTTTCTCCTTCTGGGGAGATTTTTTTCGGTAACTAAGTACCTTTCTGCTTATCCTTTAGTGCGCAGTAAAAAATGTTTACTGAGAAGAGAAGTTATTTTTTCTTCTTCTCAGCACCACTGTACTTGTTGGTTCCGTAGTTGATGCTCTGGAAATGGGTCTTCTGATAGATTTCGTAAAGTTTCTCATCCAGGAAAACCTGACCGGTTTCATCGATGTGATCTATGATTCGGATTTCAGAGAGGAACGCTTTCTTGATGTTCTCGTCTTCTGCCAGCTGAGGCCACCATTCTTTCAGGAGTGCTTCCTTCACATCGTCCTGGGTGTATCCAGAGAAACGCTCCCTCTTGACTTTATTGTCCAGGAACTTGTGCATGCGTTTTACATGCTTCTTCTCTTTCTCCATGGGAGTGAGGTGGTCATAATCCAGGTGAGTAAGAGGAACAGCTACTGCCCACACGGTTTCATCTATACCAAGGGAATGATTCTCCGTGTTCAGGGCCAGAGCCGTGAGGTCGGAGGAAATTTGTCGATGGATAATCTGTAGTGAATATGTCTTGTTCATATGCATAAATGAATTAGTGTATTATATTATGAGGAATTCTAGCTTGTTTTTCCCTCTTTCTTCTCCTTTTCTTTGCAAATATAACAAATTCTGTGGTAATTAGTACATGCTACTGGGCAAAAGATATAGTCATGGGAAGAAAAAATGGAAGAGCCCATCCAGATGAACAGTCTGGTGAGCTCTTCTCTTAAGAATCAATTAACAACGTGAAATTGTGAAATATAGGTTACCATTTCGCATTACGATCACGACGGCTTCGCTGTGGACCACGGTAATCTTCATCGGTAAAGTTCCGGGTTCTGCGTGATTCCAAACGAGAGTCATCTCTACTAGCATACTCTTCTTGTTTTACTGTCTTGTGAACATGGAGTGATACCTTAGGTAATGGGTGTATACTCAAACAACTTGTTAAACTCATGCTCATTGCTAAACAAACTAATATGTATGTAATCTTTTTCATAATGCGTTGTTTTTTTATTTTTTATTTTTGATATTGCAAAGATATGTGTAAAAAGAACACAATGCAAGGGGAAATTCCCTATTTTGAAGTAGGGAAATCCCTAAAAGTGTAAAAAATACACGAAAAACAGTGTTTTTTGAGGGTTTTCAGGGGGAAATCCAGCAGTTTTCACACTTCTTTTGCTCTAAAATTCATGCACTATTCCGTAAGTTTTATTATATTTGCAATAAATACCTAGAGAAGATGACTCCTGAATTATTAGTGGAATGGTCTATATATTATGGTATGTACGACTATGATACGATGCTTTCCTTGGCAGTGACCCTGTTGGAGTTTAATCCATTGGCCACTCCACAGGATTATGATGAATTTTTGGAACAGTCCATGCAAGACGATGGATCACTATAACAGGAAATCTAAAAATATTATTTTATGCATAAAGGATTAAGTATTTTAGGTTGTGCAGTTTTAGTGGCATGTTCTCCTGCCACCCAGAAAACTGTGGAAAGTGAACCCGTGCATCATGAGCTAGGTGGAAACCCCATCATCACTCATATGTACTCTGCTGACCCATCAGCACACGTTTTTGGAGACTCTCTTTACATCTATCCCAGTCATGATGAAGATCGTGCAGTGGGTTTCGACATGAAGGACTATCATGTGTACGTTACTGCCGATTTGCAGCACTTTGAGGATAAAGGAGTCATCTTCCGTCCGTTTGAGCAGACCACCTGGGCCAAGGCTGGTGCATGGGCTCCAGATTGTGTGGAGCGCAACGGTAAGTATTATCTTTATTTCCCTACAGATCAGAAACACATCGGTGTGGCAGTTTCCGATCATCCTTACGGTCCTTTTAAGGATGCTTTAGGTCATCCGTTGATTTCCATCGATACTCCGGGGGTCATCTGTGACCGAGATTTCATAGACCCTTGCTGTTTCATCGATGATGATGGACAGGCTTATCTGTTTGTGGGGCAGAACACTTGTTGCTGCATCAAACTGAATGAGGATATGATTTCCTATGATGGGGAGGTGCACATCATAGAAGGATTAGTAGAGTTCTTTGAAGCTTCCTGGGTACATAAGTATAATGGAAAGTATTACCTTTCTTATAGCAACAGTGCACTCACGGGTCACCAACCAGAGATAGTCTATGCTATGGCTGATAATCCACTGGGGCCTTATGATTATAAAGGTTCCATCCTAGGCCCTGTGAGCAGTGGTACAAACCATCATAGCATCGTGAAATTTGGGGCAGATTGGCTTCTTTTCTATCACACTGGTGATTTAGGGCGTCAGAATTGGCCCGACAATCCGGTAATGGGTGCTTTCCACCGTTCTGTCTGTGTGGATTATCTGTATTATAATGAAGACGGAACCATCAAACCGGTGAAGCCAACCCGAGATGAAGAGAAAATCAAAAATAATACTGCATTTAAAGAACCGTATGAAATGAAGCTGTAAATGGAATAAAAAAACAGGCTCATTCAGGGCCTGTTTTTTTATCGATATAAATGGTTTTATACTTTTTTATTCCGGAAAGCATGGATAAGAACAAGTAATTCAATAATCCAAAGAAAAGTTATAATCCAGATTTTCCAAGTTAAAGGGGCAAGGAATACAGCTGTAAGTGCTAGTAAGGAGAAAATCAGAAGAATCCAATAAAACTTTATCCACCCTTTTCTGCTTACTTGAACTTCATTCCTCAGCATCTTTTTCAAAATGAAATTTGCTAAAATAATGGCTATTAGAACAATGCCCAGCATGAACCCCAAAGTGGAGAGGGATTTCTCATTGTCCAGGATAAAGAATTTAGGGCAGAGAAGCATCCAGAAAAATCCGATGGTGCCAATTTGCCAAGTTGATCTTTTTTTCATGGTATTCTAGTATATAGTTTGAGTACAAAGATAAAGAAAATATGTCATTTGGTTATGATACTTTTGCAGAATGAAATGTACAAAAGGATTTATTTTTCTAATTTATACATTTCACTTGTTAAATAATGGTAAGACACTACCAAAGTAAAATACTTTTTGCTATTTTTGTCAAAGACGTATGAGAATGAATGGATTAACCCTTAAATTTGCTTTTATGAAGATAAATATAAAACCAGCATTCTTAATGCTTTTACTATTCATGCTTTCCTTAAATATTATGGCACAAGGAAAGAGGCAGGTCAATGGTCATGAATATGTGGATCTAGGATTAAGTGTAAAATGGGCTACTTGCAATGTAGGAGCCAGTCGTCCCAGTGAATTTGGTGATTACTATGTTTGGGGTGAAACTTCTGCAGAAACCTTGAAATCGGATGTAGATGCAGAAGAAGAGTTGATAAATAGCATACACCCCGAGAGTGGTTATGATACGGCTCGTG
Organism: Bacteroidales bacterium UBA4293; assembly: GCA_002395835.1. Taxonomy (GTDB): domain Bacteria; phylum Bacteroidota; class Bacteroidia; order Bacteroidales; family Bacteroidaceae; genus Minthousia. Next base: position 348,167 of record DGVD01000015.1, read on the forward strand.
AAAACTGGGGTGGAGCATGGAGGTTACCTACGAAAGAGGAATTCCAGGAGTTACGTGACAACTGCTACTGGACATGGACTACACAAGGAGGTCAGAAAGGAGCTAGGGTAACCAGCAAGAAAAATGGACGTTCTATTTTCTTACCAGCAGAAGGATATCGTGATTCTTTTGGACGTCACGTGGAAGACCCGTTGAGTTACTATTGGACATCCACTTTAAGTGAGGAATCTTCCGAGTATGCTTGCAGCCTAGGTTTTACCAACCGGGAAATCATCATGGGTTTCTTTTACCGTCACGATGGTTTTAATGTTCGTCCAGTAATAGATTAAGACATAAAAAAAGGCAATCAATTTTGATTGCCTTTTTTAGTACCCCCTGACGTTCTTTTCTCGAACCAATTTTTAGAGGATTTAGATAAACTTTGGGAACTGAGGCATTGGATTCCTGACCCTACAAAACCGATATTACCTCCTAATCTTGCTGAAAGATTATAAAGTCTTTTAGCCTTAAATATGTTATTTCCCTTTTTTCTAACCCTATCCCCTCCTTACCCCTACGGGAGGGGTGTTATTGAGTTGTGTATCCGCTCTTTTATAAAAAAAATGTACTCTATTGATTATCAAAATTGGGAGTTCTGTGTATTTCATTTAAAAAATGCGCAGAATTAAATTTGACTTTTCTTTATCCTCCATTATAGTTATAATAAGTCACCACTTGTCAAGGTGACAAAACTTGCAAAAAAGCAAGACGACAATAAAAAATAAAGAATATGAAACAGTATGTTACAATTCGATAGAATGAAACTTATTTGCCCGTTAGACGTTGTGGAGAATGTAAACGAGCGAGATTTCCAAACCATCGTAAGAGATGGGCAGCTTACATCTTATAAATATCACCAAGACACACCTTTTTACTTGTTGATACGTAAAGATTTTATACATAGTGAGTGCATTATTGAATTTACGGGGAAAATACTATCAGACAGATATCCCGAACTTATCAATCTGAAGAACATCCGTTACTGCATTGAGAAGATAAACGCATTAGGCATTTGCGAGATAGACACAGAGAGATTACTTCAATCTGCTAAAGTAGCCAAATGTGATGTTACAAGGGATGTAGTCTCAACAGAGTTTGAAAATATAAAATCCCAAATCAAACAAAGCCTATCAAATTACGACAAATGGGAGGTCGAGAAATACCCCAATGGCATTTGCTTACGAAATAAAGTAACGACAGATAGATGTAAGAAGCGTATTTGCATTTACAATAAGGATAAAGAACTGAAGCAGCAAACTAATTCACTTTTCTTGCGTTCATTGCACCAACCGCAAAGGTTACTTGATTATTTCCATGGCAAAGTGCGTTTTGAGTTAAATATCGGGACAATGGTACAAGTCAAAAGGTTGCTGAAGATAGACGATAACAGCCTCATCGAGGTCTTAAATTCAACTGCCAATCCTCTTCTATCTGTAATTGATGAGGCCCTTAAAAAACACATAGACTCAAGACAGCACACAGACTTTAAGGACTATGTAAATAGTCTCATTCTCGCAGACAATCACAATGACCTCGCAGAGTTGGAGGCAAAGATAAGGGCTTTAACCCCCAAAGGAACGGTTATAAAAAGAAAAATGCAACCCTACAGAGAGTATTTCAATAGGCAGACTGACACCAGCCATCAAATAGATATTCGGAGACTTATTTCTTAAATTGTATCAAGGCGCAAGTTGTATCATTTTAATATTTGGGGGTGGCTTTAATACCAGGGAAAAATGTCTCATTTTAACCTAAAAGATTTTTTTGATTCTTATTTGGAATACAGAGTGCTCTACACTAAAAATAATCTCATGAGTTAAGTTTGTTAGTGATATTTTATGGCTGTATAGAATATTTTATATATCTTTACAACGTCAAGTTGCTGTAATGGCATCTGACAGACATATCAGAAAGCGCATTTCGCTTTACCTTCTCAATGTGAACTTCGACAACTCACTGAACAGAATCGAGGGTAATGTGGAATAACGCTCTGTTGAAGTGTATTCGTTTTATACGATTATACTATCAGCGGAGTTGTCTATTCAACATCCGATTCTAACGCAGTCGAAGGCTTACATTGAGGGTGGGGGATATGGTGGCTCCGCTTCTTTTATGCCTACCTTAACTGATTATAAAATTGTTCCATATGAGCCAATGGGACATAATTAACAAAGAATATTATGGAAGAAAGCGAAAAGAAGGAGTTTCGGCTCTTTGATGAAGGTTGGGAGTCGGACCTAAATTCCGATTTTGGTAATTGGGAAGTAAAAGATGATGGTACTTTACTTTATCATGGGACAGAAGTTAAGTGTTTTAAAGAAGTCGATGGTTCGAAGTTATCATGTATCGACCCTATCCATGTAATGAGCAGAGTATGGACTGACTACAAGGATGCTCTTAATTTCTTTTATGCCTATTTGCAAGCTTCTAAGAATGCTGGTTACCAGACATTAACTATAAATCTTAAAGACCATTGTTCTACAACACTTAAATAAGGATGCCATGAAAAATATAAGTATTAAATTATTATCGTTATTTATTTCATTTTGCTTTGTTTCATGTGGAAACAGCCAAAAACAGGTTGATGCTCAAGATGCTAATGATGAATTACAAGAGCGTATAGAGCAATTGGAACAAGAAAATCAAAAACTTAAGCAAAGTGAGTCCTCAGCCGTAAAAACCTTTAAGACGAATAAAGGGAATATCCCCTATGAAAGAGCTTTAAATTATAGCTATCAGTTAGGTTATGAACACGGCATTATTGCTCGTAATAATACTTTGCCGAATATGGTTCGAGAAAGCCATATGAAAAACTTTGAAAGTCTGTGGACAGGATTGTATGGAATTCCAACCTCAACAGAAGAATCTCGGAAAGCATATGAGGCCAGTTTTGAGAATTATAAAAAGGGGTATGATGAAACTTTTTTTAAAAAGTGATATAAGAAAAAAGACCGATTAGTAATAGTCGGTCTTTTTTCATACATCCTCAGCATCCATTTTTTCCTCTTCTATAATTTGACAGATAGCCTTTGCAGCCGAAAGAAGTTTATCGGGCATATTTGTTACGATAGTCTTTCCACGAAATACAACTATTGCGGACAAGTCATGTATGGGCAAGGTGTTATCGAATAATTGGGCCACGTTTACATTGAGTTTGTCTGCTATATTATTGAGGGTTGAAAGTTGAGGATTACCATTGATGGCACGGCTTAAACTCTCGGGGGCGACCTCCATGCGTTGTGCCAATTCCTTCATTGTTATTCCTTGCATCCGGCATAGTTCTTTTACTGTTCTATTTAGGTTGTTTTCCATATTTTCTCTTGTTTTGGGCATAAAGGTATAAAAAATAACTTAGAATATCAATTATTTTTAATAAAATTAGATAATAGTATCAAATTTGTTTGGTTCTAATTGACTTTTATTGTATATTTGTAAACGAATAAATAACCTAAAATATCAAGGTATGGATAAAGACAATGTAAAAGCAGTGATTTACGCCAGAGTTAGCACTAACAGCCAAGACTATGAGCGTCAATTATTCGACCTTCGGGAATATGCAGGTCGTATGGGTTACGAGGTAGTTATGGAATTTGCAGAGAAAATCTCCGGTGCGAAAAAAGTCACAGAGCGTGAAGCACTGACAGAATTACTTTCTTTTGTCGAGGCTTACCATATTGATAAGATTCTTATTTATGAGTGCAGCCGTTTATCTCGTAGGGTGGCAGATTTCATCAACATCGTGGATAGATTGAACGAGTTACACATTTCTTTATATATACACCAAAACGGCCTTGAAACCTTACAGGCAGATGGTAAGGTAAACCCTATTGCACAACTTGTAATAGGTATGTTGGCCCAGTTCAATAGCATGGAGCGGAGCCTCATCCGTAGCCGTATGGAGAGCGGCTATAACAACTTCAGAAACAAAGGTGGTGTGGTTGGTCGCAAGGTTGGTTTTCGAAAATCTGATGATGCCATGAGAGAAGAATATAAAGAGGAAAGTCGTTTACTTCGGAAGGGACTTTCACTTCGAAACGTTCAGAAAATTACCGGTACATCGATTAACACCCTGCGGAAAATTAATAAAATTTCACAGAACTGTTAAAAAATATTTTGATAATTGATGGCCTTGAATTATATTTGCAAATGAGGAAATAAAGATTATTCCAATCGGTCTTTGAAATAGTGAAAACAGAACTTGAAGAAACGCAGGGTAGTCCTGTTTCAGACAGAGAATAAAAGAATAAAGCAAAAGAAACATGGATTAGAAAATAATAAAAAAAAAGGGCTTTAAGCGGTTGTCCCTTTGTCGTACAAAAGACTTACTCACTCGGAAGGAGTGGTTCAGTAAGAGACTGCAAACAACGGAATAAAAAGGTTATGTTAGTGTTTAATGGTAACATTGGAACTATGCAAGAAGATATTAAACAGCGGTAAACGCAAATATTCAGACACCGAAATAAAGGAAATAAGAAAGTTTTTATACAGCATGGCAGAAATGCAAATAGAGATTGAAAAAGAGAATATATTGAATAAAACAATAGGAGGAAAGGAATATGGAGAACGTAATACTATATTGTAGAGTTAGCACAGATGAACAAGCAGATGGTTGTTCGTTGGATATGCAGGAAAGGTATTTGAGGAAGTATTGTACTTTGAATGAATATAATATCATCGGCATTTATAAAGAGGACTATTCTGCAAAGCATTATGATATGAGACGGCCAGAGATGTCAAAGCTATACAACTATTGTAAAAAGCACAAAAAAGGGGTGGATAAGATTTTATTCTTACGATGGGATAGATATTCAAGGAATGTGGAATTCGCATTTGCCTACAAGAGAAAATTTTATGATGATTTAGGAATTGAAATAAATGCGATAGAGAACCCTATTGATTTCACGGCTACGGAATGGTCAACTATGCTTTCAATTTATTGTGGCGTTGCTCATACCGAAGATGAAAAGATAAGTAAACGTACTAAAGATGGTATTCATGGCTCACAACTAAAAGGGAAGTGCACTAACAAGGCTCCAAGAGGGTATAAAAACCATAGAATATCAAAGCACGAAACTTTTGTTGTTGTTGACAAAGATGTTGCACCATTGATTGAAAAAATTTTCAATGAGGTTGCAAAGGGTATAGAAGCACCATGCTGTATACGGAGAAGGCTTTGTCCCAATATCGCTGAAAGTTCTTTCCTTGATATGCTAAGAAATCCTTTTTATATAGGAAAAATCAAAGTTTCCGCATATCGTGGTGACCCGGAACAAATAGTTGAAGGACTGCACGAAGCAATTATTAGTGAAGAAGTTTTCTATCGGGTTCAAGATATTTTGGATGGAAAGAAAAAGAACACTCCAAAATTAACTAAGGCAATTAATCCCGATTTATTTTTAAGAAAGTTTCTTGTATGCCCAATTTGTGGCCATGCACTGACAGGAAGTGAGAGTAAGGGCAATGGTGGGAAATATGCTTATTATCATTGTTGCCAAGATGGTAAACACTTACGCAAACGTGCAGATGAAGTAAACGAAGGTTTTGCTCGCTATATTTCATGCCTAACTCCTAATGACGAAGTCTTGACTCTTTACAAAGAGGTGCTAACAGACGTTCGGAACGAGCAAAGCAAAGAAACTAAGAATAAGGTTGAGGACTTACAGACGGAGGTTAGGCGTGTGGAAGATATGCTAAATGTCCTTGACGATAAACTAATGAACGGTAAAATATCAGATGCTGATTACAATCGTATATCCCAACGTTACGGAAAACAGATAAACGAACTGAAACAGCAGATTGAAATCATGACGAACCCGAACAGAGCCAATATCGAACCAAAGTTAAGTTACTCTATTTGTCTGTTAGACAATATGGAAGGGTTCTTTAGAGATGCTCCTGTCGAAACTAAAATTAAGTTACTTGGTTCGATATTTCCTGAAAAAATTGAGTTTGATGGAAAAAATTATCGAACCAACAACTACAATAAAGTGCTTGACCTCATCTTTCAGCAAACCAAGGAGTTACGAGAACCAAAAAAAGTTAACGGGGAAAGATTTTCGTCTTTCCCCGCTTCAGTACCCAGACCCGGGGTCGAACCGGGATGGGTTGCCCCACTGGTGTTTGAGACCAGCGCGTCTACCGATTCCGCCATCTGGGCTCATAAGCTTTTACGCTTAATTGCGGGTGCAAAGGTAAGTGTTTTTTCTTAACTTACAAATCTTTTTCCGAAAAAATGTGAATTTTCGTTGTATTATTAGGCTTGATGAGGATAATTCCTTATCTTTATAATGTATAATAAAAGGATATTTTACGAGAACCTATTAAAGACTATGAACATACATGATTTTTGTGTTATTTTAGCAGGAGGGGAAGGAACGAGATTATGGCCAATGAGCCGACATGATAAACCGAAACAGTTTGTTGACTTCTTTGGCATGGGACGTTCTTTGCTCCAACAAACATTTGATCGCATGTCACATGTGATTGACAAAGATAGAATTTACATCCTTACCCAATTCTCTTATTTAGATCTTACTTACGAACAACTTCCCGAAGTCCCCAAAGAGCACATTCTGCCAGAACCTTTGCATCGCAATACAGCACCTGCAGTGGCATGGGCAGCATTGCATATTTTTTCAAAAGATCCAGAAGCTAATGTGGTGGCTGTTCCTACAGACTCTTTGATTTTAGATGAAAGTAGGTTCCTAGAGGATGTCAGTGAAGGATTGAACTTTGTGGCAAAAGAAAGAGAATTGCTAACGTTAAGTGTTAAACCCACTCGTCCTGAAACGGGCTATGGTTATATTCAACTTTCCGATGAAATCAAGGATAATCTTTATCGAATGAAGACTTTTGTTGAAAAACCAGAGCTGGATTTTGCAAAGTTTTTCATGGAGAGTGGTGAATTCTATTGGAATACGGGTATATTTCTTTTTCAGGTTACAGACTTTTTACGTGTGGCAGGTGAACTCTTCCCAGATTGGTCTCAACGCTTAAAACTGTTCACTTCGGATAGGCATGACTATCAAAAAGAGATAGAGGTCATGAGGAGTGGTTATGACTCTATGCCAAACTTGAAATTGGAGAACTGCATTTTTGAGAAATATGGTAGAGTTTTTGTGAAGCCATGTACTTTTGGATGGGCCGACATGGGAGGCTGGGCTGATCTATACGAGGCTTCTCCAAAAGATGCGCAAGAGAATGTAGTTCCGGAATCTAATGCTCTTTGCTATGAAAGTAAGGGTAATGTGATTCAAGTTACAGAAGGCAAGATTGTGGTGGTGGAGAATCTGAATGACTATGTGATAGTGGACAAGGACGACTTATTGGTTATTTGTCCTAAAAAGAATTCTCTGGAATGGAGAAAGTATGTGAATGACGTACTGATTAATTTGGGAGAGAAATATACATAAATCAAAATAAAAGGCTCGTTGAATTGACATGAACCCCGAAAGTTAGACAAATAATTTTCGGGGTTCACATCAAATAGAACGAGCCTTTTTATTAGAATTTTGCTGCGATATTAGCTGCAATTTCTTTGAATTCATCGGGAGTGAGCTGTAGTTTAGGATTGCTAAATAGCATGTCTCTTTCCTTTTGCATAGGTACCAAATGAATGTGTGCATGAGGTACTTCCAATCCTAGAACAGCTTGTCCTACCTTTACACAAGGATAAGCTTTTTTAATAGCTAAAGCTACCTTCTTGGCAAAGACTTGCATGGCACCGATTTCCTCATCTGTTAAATCGAAGAAATAGTCCACTTCACGCTTTGGTATGACTAAAGTATGCCCTTTTACCAATGGGTTGATGTCTAGAAAGGCATAAAACTGCTCATCTTCGGCCACTTTATAGCTTGGGATTTCTCCTGCTACGATTTTGCTGAATATTGTTGCCATAGTTTTAAAATGAAATATTCAAGATTTCCAAAGAAATTGTTCCCTGTGGAATTTTTATATCTACTACATCACCAACCTTCTTCCCTAGAAGTCCTTGAGCAATTGGAGTGTTTACAGAAATCTTTCCTTGACGTAAATTTGCCTCGCTTTCAGAAACAATGGTGTAAACCATTTTCATGTTGTTTTTCACGTTACGCATTTCTACCTTGGTTAAGATTTGTACAGTTTCGGTATTAAGTTTAGTGGTGTCAATGATTTTTGCAGCATTAATAGTCTCTTTCAGCTGATTGATTTTCATCTCCAGCATACCCTGAGCTTCTTTAGCTGCATCATATTCAGAATTTTCAGATAAGTCACCCTTGTCACGTGCTTCTGCAATGGCTGCAGATGCCTTAGGGCGCTCTATCGTCTCTAAACGCTTTAGTTCTGCTACTAGTTTTTCGTAGCCTTCTTTTGAGATGTAAGCCATATTCTTATTTTTTTAATTATTCTTTCAGTAGGGGGTAAAACAAAAAGAATCCCGACAGGTTTACTTTGTCGGAACCCTTTTAGTTTCGTATTTCTGGTGGCAAAGATAAAAATAGTTTTTTAATTTGCCAATTTTTTAACGAAAAAACAAAATTAGAGCAATTTCTGAATTTCTGTTTCTACGTCTTTTATGTCATCATTACGCTTGCTAAGCGTGTTCTCTCTGTCGATGAGGAAGAAAGTAGGAACTGCCGTAACTCCATATAAAGACACGTTGGTGGAATAGACACCATTTGCATCACGTACGCATATCCAAGGCAGATTGTCAGCATTGGTTTTCCAGAAGTGCTCGTCAGTGTCTAAAGATATCTGGTAAATCTCGAAACCTTGGTCTTTATACTTGTCATATATTTCACGGAACAACATGTTACGTTGTGCAGACTGAGCATGGTTGTATATGGTGAAATCAAGCAAAACAACCTTTCCTTTCAAGTCTGTCAGATTACGGAGTTCTCCTCTGACGTCTGGAAGTGAAATATTGATGATGTCAGTTTCATGAATTTTGTCTGGGTCAAGTTCCACCTCTTTCACTATAGGCCCACGCACGTTTTTCATTCCTCTGATAGCTATATTATGCAAGTTTATAGCACGGTTTGCATGTGGGAACTTATTGTCCCAGCTAGTAGCTACAGCAGCAAAGCACTGTACATCTTTTTTGTCGTTAACAGGATCGAAAATAAGGTAACCCGTAACAGTTTGGAAAAGGGCAAAATAGGAAGAAGGATCCTGAGGGTTCTTGAAGATGTAGTTCCGTTTAACATCATCTTTATAACGGGTTAGGATGGCTTTGACACTGTCTTGCGCATCTCCTATAGCCATTTTGGTATTACCAATGGCATTAATTGCTTTTTCCAGATTTATCTGTTTAATAGCTAATTCCTTGATTTTCTGATTAGCTTCGGATGCCTCAATGACATAGTCTGTAGGCATGGTGTGAAGTTCAGCATTAATCTTCACAGTCTCGGTGGAATCGATGGTGAAGTTAATGATTTTATCTTCAATACGAAGACGGTAAAACTCTGTATTGCTAGGAGCTTCAGCCTTAAAATCAAAGTTTCCGCTTTTTTTCAGTTTAACAGAATCCAACGTGTTGATAGATTCCAAACCTACATTTTCCAAATAGAGGACTTTGTCTTCTGCGTCAGTAATGGAGCCTTCCACTCCAAATTTTGGGGTATTGTCACAGGCAGCCAGTGTAAAGAGGGCTAATCCAATGCAACTGATGATTTTTTTCATTATTGTAGTGTTTTTTCAAATTTAGCTGCAAATATACAACCCTTGTGGGATTTTTGGATACATTAACCCTTAAAATAATGAAAAATGGGCTGTATAGGTAAACTTTTCGGTATTCATTTCGTTTTTATAAGGTGTTTTTTGTATATTTGCGCAATTTTTCAGAACAATTATTTTTATATTCAATATTTTTTAGATGAGCGTTATTACAAAAACAATCGAGCTGCCTGATGGTAGAACCATCAAGCTCGAGACCGGGAAAGTGGCGAAACAGGCCGATGGTGCTGTAGTATTGACTATGGGTAAAACCGTGTTGCTGGCTACTGTTTGCGCCGCAAAAGATGCAGTTCCCGGAACAGATTTCATGCCTCTTCAGGTAGAGTACAGAGAAAAGTATGGTGCATTCGGCCGTTTCCCTGGTGGTTTCACAAAGCGTGAGGGAAAAGCTTCAGACTATGAGATTCTGACTTGCCGTTTGGTAGACCGTGCACTTCGTCCTCTTTTCCCAGGCAACTATCATGCCGAGGTCTATGTGAATATCATTCTGTTCAGTGCAGATGGTGTAGATATGCCTGATGCATTGGCTGGCTTGGCTGCCTCTGCAGCATTGGCTGTATCTGATATTCCATTCGAGGGCCCAATTTCAGAAGTACGTGTTGCCAGAATCAATGGAGAGTTCGTTATTGACCCTACATTTGAGCAATTAAAGGAGGCTGATCTGGACATCATGGTAGGTGCTACTTATGAGAATATCATGATGGTTGAGGGTGAAATGAAAGAAGTTTCTGAGCAGGTTCTGCTTGCTGCCATGAAGGCTGCGCATGAGGCTATCAAGGTTCATTGCAAGGCTCAGATGGAGTTGATGGAAGAATGTGGTACTGTAACCAAGCGTGAGTACTGTCATGAGGTAAATGATGAAGAATTACGTGAGGAAGTAAAGAAGGTTTGCTACCAGCCAGCTTATGATGTTACAAAGCAGGCATTGGAGAAACATGCTCGTGCAGAAGCTTTTGAAAAGATAGTAGAAGATTTCAAGACTGCTTATCATGAGGCACATGCTAATGATGAGGAAATCGATTTGGATGAGAAGGATGCGATGATTGACCGCTATTACCATGATGTAGAACGTGATGCAATGCGTCGCTGCATTTTGGATGAGGGCAAGCGTTTGGATGGACGTACTACTACTGAAATCCGTCCTATCTCTTGTGAGGTAGATGTACTTCCAGGTCCTCATGGTGCTTCTTTGTTTACCCGTGGAGAAACCCAATCTCTAACTTCTTGTACCTTGGGTACTAAAAGTGATGAGAAGATTGTGGATGATGTTCTTAATCAGGGACGTGAAAGATTCCTTCTTCACTATAACTTCCCTCCATTCTCTACCGGTGAAGCTAAGGCTCAGCGTGGTGTAGGTCGTCGTGAAATAGGTCATGGTCATTTGGCATGGCGTGCTCTTAAGGGGCAGATTCCAGAAGACTATCCTTATACCGTACGTTTGGTATCCGATATTTTAGAGTCTAATGGTTCATCTTCTATGGCAACTGTTTGTGCTGGAACTTTAGCACTGATGGATGCAGGTGTCAAGATGGCAAAGCCAGTATCTGGTATAGCAATGGGTCTGATTAAGAATCCAGGTGAAGAGAAATATGCGATCTTAAGTGATATCTTGGGTGATGAGGACCACTTGGGTGATATGGACTTCAAGGTAACAGGAACTCGTGATGGTATCACAGCCACTCAGATGGATATCAAGTGCGATGGTTTGAGTTATGAAATCTTGGAGAAGGCACTCTTACAGGCTAAGCAGGGTCGTGAGTTCATCCTTGGTAAGATTACTGATTGTATTGCAGAACCACGTGCTGAACTTAAACCTCATGCTCCACGCATTGAAACCTTGACAATTCCAAAGGAATTCATCGGTGCTGTTATTGGCCCTGGTGGTAAGGTTATTCAAGGCATGCAGGAGGAAACCGGTGCTGTTATTTCTATTGAGGAAGTGGATGGTGTAGGTAAGATTCAGGTTGCTGGAACAAATAAGGAGTGCATAGATGCAGCTTTGGCTAAAATTAAGGCTATAGTTGCTGTTCCAGAAATAGGTGAGGAATATGAAGGTAAGGTTCAGAGCATTATGCCTTATGGAGCCTTTGTAGAGTTCTTGCCAGGCAAGGATGGTCTTCTTCATATTTCAGAAATAGATTGGAAGCGCTTAGAAACAGTAGAAGAAGCTGGAATCAAAGAAGGTGATAAGATCAAGGTAAAATTGATAGACATTGATCCTAAGACAGGTAAGTTCAAACTTAGCCGTAAGGTTTTGATGGAGAAGCCTGCGGATTATGTAGAACGTCCACCTCGTGAGCGCCGTCCACGTCCAGAGTCAGATCAGCAACGTGGTGAGCGTCGAGGCAATCATGATAATAGTCGTGGTGAGCGTCATCCTCGTCCAGAACGTACAGATCGGCCAAATAAATCTGAAGAATAAGCTTACGGCTTACCTTATTTAATATATTTAAGGGGTGTACCAAAACAGGGTATACCCCTTTCTTTCTATTCTTTCTCTTAATTTTGCATTTCTTTTGACAAATCCCCAAAAAATGATATATTTGCAAATGGAAAATCTTTAAACCACAAAAAGTTATAACTTTTATCATGAAAAAAATCATTTGTTTTTCTGCAGTACTCTTAGGTGTGGGAACTGCAATGTTGACCAGTTGTGGGCCGAAATATTCTATTGAGGAACATGGACAGTTCAATTTGGTTATTCAGAATGGTGGACAAACACTGGGTTATTCTCCTCAAAGTGGAATCCAGCTGATAGAGGATGGAGGCTATGCCTTCAAGGATCTAAATAAAAATGGAAAGCTAGATGTTTATGAAGATTGGAGGAATAGCCCTGAAGATCGTGCCAAGGATTTGGCAGCTCAACTTTCTACTGAGGAAATAGCTGGTTTAATGCTATATTCTGCTCATCAGTCTATCCCTGGAAATTCAAGACCAGGACATTTTATGAGTTCTACATATAATGACACTACATTGGAGGCCAGTGGTTTGAAGAGCTATGACCTAACGGACCAACAGAAGAAGTTCTTAGGAGAGGATAATGTACGTGCAGTATTGGTAACCCAGGTTGAAAGTCCTGAGGTAGCTGCAAAGTGGAACAACAATGTTCAGGCTTTTGTAGAAGGAATGGGGCATGGAATCCCTGCAAATAATAGTTCTGACCCACGTCATACTGTTTCAGCTGATGCAGAATACAATTATGGTGCAGGTGGTAAAATTTCTATGTGGCCTTCTTCATTGGGTATAGCTGCAACTTTTGACCCTGCAGAGATGAAGAAATTTGGTGAAATTGCTTCTAAGGAGTATCGTGCATTGGGTATTGCTACAGCTCTTTCTCCTCAGGTAGATTTGGCAACAGATCCACGTTGGTCTCGTTTCAGTGGAACATTTGGTGATGATTCTGATTTAGCTACAGATATGGCTCGAGCTTATTGTGATGGGTTCCAGACATCTCCAAAGGAACTCTCTATTGAAGGAGCCTGGGGGTATCAGTCTGTAAATGCCATGGTTAAGCATTGGTATGGTTATGGAGCTCAAGAAGGTGGTCGTGATTCACACTTCTGTTATGGAAAATATGCTGTTTATCCAGGAAACAATCTGGAAGAACATTTGAAGTCATTTACAGAAGGTGCGTTCAAGTTGGAAGATGGCACAGGAATGGCATCTGCAATTATGCCAATCTATAGCATTCTTTGGAATCAGAATCCAAATGGTGAGAATGTAGGTGGTAGCTATAGCAAATGGATGATTTCAGAACAACTGCGTGAAAAATATCACTTTGATGGTGTAGCTTGTACTGACTGGAATATTATGTTTGATAATCCTTCTGTGGAAAGTTTCGGTGGCATGTGTTGGGGTGTTGAGAATGTGCCAGTGGCAGAACGCCATTTTATGATTCTGGAAGCAGGTGTAGACCAGTTTGGTGGTCAGAATGATAAGGGTCCTGTGCTTGAGGCATATAAGATTTGGAGTGATAAATACGGAAAGGAAAGTGCCGATGAGCGTTTCCAGAAATCTGCTTATCGCCTATTGTTGAATGTATTTCGTGTAGGTCTGTTTGAAAATCCTTATTTGGATCCAGAGGAAACAAAAGCTATAGTTGGTAATCCTGAATTTATGCAAGCAGGTTATGAGGCTCAACAGAAGTCAGTAGTCATGCTGAAAAATCATGGGAAGACCCTTCCTCTGGCTGAAAAGAAGAATGTATATGTGGCAAAACGCCATTTTGTACAGTCTCGTGGATTCTTCGGTTTAAGTGGAGAAGATAAGTGGGAATATCCAGTAAATATTGATTTGGTAAAGAGATACTACAATGTAGTGGAAGATCCAAAGGAAGCTGACTTTGCTTTGGTGTTCATGCAGGAACCTTCTTCAGGCCCAGGCTATGATGTGAATGATCGTGATAAAAAGGGCGGAAATGGATATGTACCTATTAGCTTACAGTATAATGATTATACTGCTACTTATGCACGTGAAACCAGTATCGCTGGAGGTGATCCAAAGGAGAATTTCACCAATCGCTCTTACAAAGGAAAGACCGTGAAGACTTCAAATAGAGATGATATGCAAGTGGTTTTAGATACCAAGAAATTGATGGGTGACAAGCCTGTTATTGTTGCTTTGAATACAGGTCGTCCTGTTGTAGTTTCCGAGTTTGAGGGTGCTGCTGATGCTCTGTTACTGACTTTCACTGTAGAGAATCAAGTTGTTCTTGACGTTATAAGTGGTAAGGTTGAACCATCAGGTTTATTACCAATGGATATGCCTGCAAGTATGAAAGTTGTAGAGGAACAAAAGGAAGACGTTTCTCATGATTTTGAATGTTACAAAGATTCTGATGGCAACACTTATAAGTTTGCATTTGGACTGAACTGGGGTGGTGTTATCAATGATAATCGTGTAAAAAAGTATGCAAAATAAAATTCATTAGGATATAAGAAAGGGCTGTTTGAGATTCTCGGACAGCCTTTCTTGTATAAACATAAAAAAAAGAGATACAATTGTATCTCTTTTTGCGCTTCAAGATGGGCTTGAACCAACGACCCCCTGATTAACAGTCAGGTGCTCTAACCAACTGAGCTATTGAAGCAAGTTGCATTTCCATTATTAATGAGCGCTTCAAGATGGGCTTGAACCAACGACCCCCTGATTAACAGTCAGGTGCTCTAACCAACTGAGCTATTGAAGCAGTTTTTGTTGGAAATGCGGTGCAAAAGTACAGCAGAATTTTGAATTGTGCAACATTTCAAGCGAAAAAATGCAGTTTTCTCACGAAATAAAGTTAAAAGTTTGCACGTATCTTCATTATCACATGGAATTCCACTACTTTTGCAGAAAATCACGAATCATAGAATGAAAAAGCTAAACATCATTTTGTTTTTGCTGTTTCTGGGTATGTCTGTCTCTGCCCAGAATACATCAGACCGGAATTTTGAAATAGGAAAAAGCATCGATATCTTTTCTGCTTTAGTAAAAGATTTGGATCTTTATTATGTGGATACACTGGAAACGAAGTCGGTGGTTCGTAAGGGGATAGACTATATGCTTGGGCAGTTGGATCCTTATACCGTCTTTTATTCAGATGAAGATATGGGAGATTTAAAGATGATGACTACAGGAAAATACGCAGGTATTGGCTCTGTAATCCGAATGTATCAAAAAGATAAAGTTGTCATCTCGGAACCTTATGCAAACAGTCCTGCTGCTCGTTCAGGGTTGAAGGCTGGTGATATTTTGCTGCAGATAGATGATATAGATCTGAAAGGCAAGACTACCAGTGACGTAAGTTCATTACTTCGAGGAGAACCAGAAACCAGTTTTGTCCTTAAAGTAAAGCGTCCTGGTGTGGAAAAACCAATGACTTTTAAGATAACTCGTGAAACAATTGCTACTCCTGCTGTTCCATATTATGGTATGGTATCAACGGATATTGGCTATATTAATTTCAGTAGTTTTACAGAAAATTGTTCTAAGGATATCAGGAGTGCTGCGATAGAGTTGAAGAATTCTGGTGCGAAGGGCCTAGTCGTCGACCTGCGTAACAATGGTGGTGGTCTTTTAAGTGAAGCCGTGGAGATAGTTAATTTGTTCTTACCGAAAGGTAAGTTGGTTCTAAGGACCCAAGGAAAGACAAAGCAATCCTCTCATGAATATTTGACATCGAAAGAACCGTTATACTCAGATATTCCTTTGGTAGTGCTAGTCAATGGGAATACAGCCTCTTCTTCAGAAATTATGGCAGGTACTCTTCAAGATTATGACAGAGGCGTGGTAGTAGGTTCCCGTACTTATGGTAAAGGGCTGGTTCAGAGTGTCCGTGAAATGCCATATAACAGTAGTATGAAACTTACCACTTCTAAATACTATATACCTAGTGGACGGTGTGTACAGGCAATAGATTATAAAAATCGTGATGGGATGGGGCGTGCAACCCTTATTGCCGATAGCCTGACACATGTTTTTCATACAGAAGCAGGACGTGAAGTTAGAGATGGAGGAGGTATACGTCCTGATGTAGAGGTAAAGTTAGATACAGTAGCCAATATTACTGCGTATTTAGCAGTAGATGATGTGGTTTTTGATTATGCTACTGAATACTATCAAAAGCATCCAAATTTGAAATCTGTTTCAGACTTTGAAATCACAGATGAGGATTATGCTGATTTTTGTCAAAAGGTGAAGAATAGTGATTTTAAGTACGACAAGCAAACAGAGAAAGCGCTGGAGAGTCTGCAGAAGATTGCTGAATTCGAGGGCTATTTGGAACCTGCAAAAGAAGAATTTGAAGCATTGAAGAAGAAATTGACTCATAATTTGGACTACGATTTAGAACAGAACAAGAAGGATATAAAGCAGATTCTTTCTGATGAAATAATCAAAAGATATTTTTATCAGGCAGGTTCTGTAGAACAGTCTTTAAAATATGATCCAACATTGGATAAGGCTGTGGAGATTCTTCATGATGATGCTTTATACAAGTCTATTTTGACAATAAAGAAATAAGCAATGAGTAGAGCAACTAAGCATTTGAATCGTAACAAGCAGTTCTTGATAGGAATTGGAGTATTAGCTTTTGCAGTGCTCCTTGTAGTCGTTTTGTTTCTTTCCATGAGCTATGATAAGTTTGAAGAACAAATGAAAAAGGTTGCAAGTCATGATTATTATCAGATTGAATTTGCAAATGATCTTGTCGGGGAAAGTGCTCAAATTTATGTAAATGATAGTTTGTTATTTGATAAAGAGATTTCGTCAGATACTTTGAAAGTCAAGTTCAAGCCATTTGGTGAGCAACATTTGCTTATGTTAGTAGATAAAGAAAGTAATACTGCCCGTAATTTCAATCTTCAAGAAAAAGGTTGTAAGATATTGATTAAAAAAAATATAGAAGGTAAGTATATTATAGACCAAAAGGATTGGGAAAGTAAATGAGTTTCAAATATTTTAATGGATTTTTTTTGTATTTCCATGAAAATGACTAAATTTGCACCGAAAGATGATTAAAGGGGGCTTGACAAAGCCTCCTTTTTGTATTTTTAATCTTAAATTCATGATAAAGAAAGAAGTTGTTACTCAGTTAGTTGAAGACTGGTTGAAAGGAAAGGACTACTTCCTTGTAGATGTTGTTATCAGTCCAGATGACAAGATTGTTGTGGAAATTGATCATGCAGAAGGCGTGTGGATTGAGGACTGTGTTGATTTAAGCCGTTATATCGAGGATCATTTGAATCGAGATGAAGAGGATTATGAATTGGAGGTAGGCTCAGCTGGAATAGGACAGCCATTTAAGGTTCTGCAGCAGTACGTTAATCATGTAGGCAAAGAAGTGGAAGTTCTAACGAATGAAGGTAAAAAAATGAAAGGTCTGCTGAAAGATGCTGGTGAGGATAACTTCACTATAACTGTATCCCAGAAAGTGAGGGTTGAAGGAAAAAAACGCCCTGAAATGCGTGATGAAGACCTTACTTTTAATTATAATGATGTAAAATATACTAAATATCTAATAAGTTTCAAGTAAAAAATATGGCTAAAAAAGAGCAGGCAGTCGATTTGATTACGACATTCCAAGAATTCAAGGAAAATAAAAATATAGACCGTGCGACGTTGATTAGTGTCCTAGAGGAAAGTTTCCGAAAGGTCATTGCAGGTATGTTCGGTAGTGATGATAATTATAATGTAATTGTTAATCCAGACAAAGGTGATTGTGAGATTTACCGCAGCCGTTTAGTTGTAGCCGATGGTGAGGTAACTGACCCTAATCGTGAAATTTCTCTTTCCGATGCAAAAAAAGTTGAACCTGACTATGAGATTGGAGAGGAAGTAAGTGACCGTGTAAATTTTGAAGATTTTGGTCGACGTGCTATTTTGAACCTACGTCAGACTTTAGCTAGTAAGATTTTAGACTTGGAACATGATAATCTTTATAATAAATATAAAGATCAAGTAGGCGAAGTGGTAGCAGCCGAAGTATATCAAGTATGGAAGCGTGAGACATTGTTAGTAGACGAAGATAACAACGAATTATTATTACCAAAGAGTGAGCAGATTCCTGGTGATTATTTTCACAAAGGTGAAACTGCTCGTGCTGTAGTTCTACGAGTAGACAATGCAAACAATAATCCAAAGATTATTTTGAGTCGTACTTCTCCAGTCTTCCTGGAACGTCTGTTGGAAGCTGAGGTTCCTGAAATAAATGATGGCTTGATAACGATTAAGAAGGTGGCTCGTATTCCAGGTGAGCGTGCTAAGGTCGCAGTAGAAAGCTATGATGACCGAATTGACCCTGTAGGAGCATGTGTAGGTGTTAAGGGTAGTCGTGTTAGAGGAATTGTACGTGAGCTCCACAATGAAAATATTGATGTGGTAAATTATAGCTCTAATATTGATTTATTTATTCGTCGTGCATTAAGTCCTGCTACTGTAACATCTGTGGAGTTGAACATGGAGGAACATAAAGCAAATGTTTACCTTGATGCAGACCAAGTGTCTTTGGCTATCGGTAAGGGCGGTACAAACATTAAATTAGCAAGTATGTTGACAGAATACACAATAGATGTATTCCGCAATGTAAATGAAGATGAGCAGGAAGATGATGTTTTACTGGATGATTTCGCAGATGAAATAGATCAGTGGGTTATCGATGCTATTAAGAGTATAGGCTTGGATACAGCTAAACAAGTATTGGGCGCATCGCGCAATATGTTGATAGAGAAAGCTGATTTGGAGGAAGATACCGTAGATGAGGTGCTTCGTATTTTGAATGAAGAATTTGAGAAGGAATAAGTTATAGCATATGCCAATAAGACTAAATAAAGTAACAAAAGATTTTAATGTAGGTATTTCCACTATTGCCGAGTTTCTGAAAAAGAAAGGCCTTGGTGAGATTGACCAGAATCCTAATGCTAGGATTTCTGATGAGCAGTATGCTGCACTTCAGAAAGAATTCAGCAATGATAAAGATCTGGCAGAGATCAAGGATAAGATTCTTCAAAATCGTCAAAAGAAAGAAAAGAAAGTGGATATTTCACTTGAGCCTGCAAGAGAGAATGTAAAAACAGAGAGCCAAGGCCCTAAAATTTTAGGTAAGATTGATTTGGATTCTCTTAATAAGCCAAAGGTTGAACCTAAAAAAGAAGAGGTTGAACCTAAGGAACTTGAACCTGTTGAGTCTCCAAAGCAAGAGGAAAAAATAGAGGAGTTAAAACCAGAGGTTAAGCCAGAGCCAAAAGTAGAAACCCCTGCCCCTGAAATTGAGCCAGAGGAAGAAACTGAAGTACCAGCTATAGAGGTTTCAGAGGAAGAGGTTGTACCAAAGCCTGAGGTTGAGGTTCCTGTTCTAAAAGAGGAACCTGCAGTGGCTGAAGAGAAGGTTCCAACATCATCAATCCCAGTGCCTGATAAGCCAAAGAAGAATGAAATTCAGACAGTGGAGGAAAATGGTGTTACTAAGGTTGTGCCGGTTTATGAGAACAAGATTAAGGTTTTGGGTACTATAGATCTTTCTGCTTTGAACCAGTCTACTCATCCTAAAAAGAAGACTAAAGAAGAACGTAAGAAAGAACGTGATGACCGTAGAAAGATTAATAGTTCACAACAGAATGAGAATAATCGTTCTCAAGACCAACGTCAAGGTGATTCTACCAAAAAACGCCAGCGTATTACCAAAGATCAACGTGTAGATGTAGCAGCTGAAAGCAAGCGCATGGACAATAATGGACAGAGGAAAGATAAGTCTAGAAATCAAGGTAATAATAATGGTAATATTGGCAGGGACAGAGATAGAGATAGAGACAAAGATAGGGATAGAGATAGAGACCAAAGAAATGGTAAGCGGAATAAAAACAATCGTAATGACCGAGAACCAGTTTCTTCATTGAGTTTCTCAATCCATGATCAAGTTTCTGATGAAGATGTAGCAAAGCAAGTAAAAGAAACTTTGGCTCGTTTGACAGGTAAGCAGAAAGTCAATAAGTCTGGTGCCAAGTATAGAAAAGAAAAGCGTGAAAATGCACTGAATAGAGTTCAAGAAGAACTTAGAGAAGAGGCTGCAGAAAGCAAGATTCTGAAACTGACAGAGTTTGTAACCGCAAATGAGTTAGCTACCATGATGAATGTTAGTGTAAATCAAGTTATAGGTACTTGTATGAGCATTGGTATCATGGTTTCTATCAATCAACGCTTGGATGCAGAGACTATTAACTTGGTAGCAGAAGAGTTTGGCTATACTACAGAATATGTTAGTGCAAGTGTTTCTGCTGCTGTTGCTGAAGAAGATGATAAAGAAGAAGATTTACAGCCACGTGCACCTATTGTAACTGTAATGGGTCATGTAGATCATGGAAAGACTTCTTTGCTAGACTTTATTCGTAATACAAATGTGATTGCAGGTGAAGCTGGTGGTATCACTCAGCACATAGGTGCATATAATGTGAAATTGCCTAATAACCAACACATTACTTTCTTGGATACTCCAGGTCATGAGGCTTTCACCGCTATGCGTGCCCGTGGTGCCCAAGTAACAGATATAGCAATCATTATTATTGCAGCAGATGATAGTGTCATGCCTACTACTCGTGAGGCTATTGCTCATGCACAAGCTGCAAATGTTCCAATGGTGTTTGCTATAAATAAGATAGATAAGCCAGGGGCAAATCCTGAGAAGATTAAGGAAGACTTGGCTAATATGAATTTATTGGTTGAAGATTGGGGTGGTAAGTATCAGTGCCAGGAGATTAGTGCCAAGAAAGGTATTGGAGTAGATGATTTGTTGGAGAAGGTGCTTTTGGAGGCAGAATTACTGGATTTGAAAGCTAATCCTAATCGTAAGGCTACGGGTTCTATTATAGAGTCAACATTGGATAAAGGACGTGGTTTTGTTGCAACAGTTCTTGTAGCTAATGGAACTCTTAAAGTAGGTGATATAGTTTTGGCCGGCACTTATTATGGCCGAATTAAAGCTATGTTTAATGAGCGAAATCAGCGTGTGGAGAAGGCAGGCCCATCAGAGCCTGTTATTATCCTTGGTCTGAATGGTGCTCCACAAGCTGGTGATACCTTCCATGTCATGGATAGTGACCAAGAGGCTCGTGAAATTACTAGCAAAAGAGAGCAATTACAACGTGAGCAGGGATTACGTACACAGACTCGTCTAACATTGGATGAAATAGGTCATCGCATTGCTTTAGGAAGCTTTAAGGAATTGAACCTTATAGTTAAGGGCGATGTGGATGGATCTGTTGAGGCTTTAAGTGATTCTTTAATTAAGTTGTCGACGGAGAAGATTCAGGTCAATGTTATTTATAAGGCTGTAGGTCAGATTTCAGAGAGTGATGTTTCGTTGGCTTCTGTATCCGATGCTATTATAGTGGGCTTCCAAGTACGTCCTTCAGGAGGTGCTCGCAAGATGGCTGAACAGGATGGTGTGGATATCCGTACTTATTCTGTCATCTATGATGCCATTGAAGAGGTGAAGACAGCAATGGAAGGTATGTTGGAAAAGGTTGTAAAGGAAGAGGTTACCGCCACTATTGAAGTTCGTGAGGTCTTCCATATTTCAAAGGTTGGTATGGTAGCTGGTGCCATGGTGAAAGAAGGTAAGGTAAAACGAACAGATAAGGCTCGTTTGATTCGCGATGGTATTGTTATTTATACAGGTAATATCAATGCACTTAAGCGTTTCAAAGATGATGTTAAGGAAGTTGCTACTAACTTCGAGTGCGGTATAAGCTTGACCAACTGTAATGATATAAAGGTAGGTGATGTAATTGAAGCCTTCCAGGAAATTGAAATTAAACAAAGCCTGGACTAATATCGTTCCATAATGTCAACAATTGATATAATATTGTTAGTATTCCTTGGGATAGGATTTATTTGGGGATGTATGCGGGGCTTTGTTGCTCAGCTTGTCAGTCTGTTAGGTGCGGTGGTAGGTTTTCTAGTGGCTTGTGCTTTATATAGTACATTGGGAAATATTCTTGCACCTCAGATTGGCGCATCACCTACAATAGGGCACATTTTGGCTTTTTTCTTAATTTGGATATGTGTGCCATTACTTTGTACCATGGTGGGTAAATTTATCACAAATATCCTGGAAAAAATTAAACTTGGGTGGTTAAACAGATTATTTGGAGGAGCCTTTGGATTTTTTAAGGTCCTTTTGTTTCTAAGTGTAATCCTAACTCTCTTGGAATTCATTGATAAATACAACAGCAATCCACTGATAAAAGTGGAGACAAAGGAAAATTCTGTGTTATATTATCCTGTACAAGAGTTTGCTGGTAAATTATTGCCATCAGATTTCTTGCATCGGAATACCACAGATCCAAAGGCTGTAACCATCAAGGTATGATCTTGTTGGATTTCGTATTGAAATGGAAAATTTGAAGCAAGAAAAGAATAAACTAGTGCGTGAAGTGGCAGACCGTAAGTACGAATATGGTTTTATCACGGATGTGCATACAGATATTATAGAAAAAGGGCTGAACGAAGATGTCATTCGGCTTATATCAGCCCGCAAGGGGGAACCTGAGTGGCTTTTAGATTTTCGTTTGAAAGCCTATAGCTATTGGTTGACTCAAAAGATGCCAACATGGCCACATCTTCAGATTCCGGAAATTGACTATCAGGCTATTTCATATTATGCAGATCCTACGGCGAAAAAGAAGGATGGACCACAGGAAATAGACCCTGAATTGATGAAAACTTTCGATAAATTAGGTATTCCTTTGGAAGAACGCCTAGCTTTGAGTGGGACAGCTGTGGATGCAGTGATGGACTCTGTGTCTGTAAAAACTACTTTTAAGGAAAGTTTGCGAGAAAAAGGCATTATTTTTTGCTCCATTAGCGAAGCTGTGAGGGAACATCCAGATTTGGTAAAGCAATATTTGGGGAGTGTAGTCCCTTATCGTGATAATTTTTTTGCAGCCTTAAATTCTGCAGTCTTTAGTGACGGATCATTTGTTTATGTTCCAAAGGGGGTTCGTTGTCCTATGGAGCTTTCAACATATTTTCGTATCAATGCCCGGAATACAGGTCAGTTTGAACGAACCCTTATTGTTGCAGACGATGATTCATATGTTTCTTATCTGGAAGGTTGTACAGCGCCAATGCGTGATGAGAATCAGCTTCATGCTGCTATTGTAGAGATTGTAGTTAACGAGCGTGCAGAGGTTAAATATTCTACAGTGCAGAACTGGTATCCTGGTGACTCAGAAGGCAAGGGAGGTGTTTATAATTTTGTAACCAAGCGTGGGCATCTTCGTGGCGCAGACAGTAAATTGTCATGGACTCAGGTGGAAACTGGTTCTGCTATTACTTGGAAATACCCCAGTTGTGTGTTAAGCGGAAATAATTCACAAGCAGAGTTTTATTCTGTAGCTGTAACAAATAATTATCAGCAGGCAGATACTGGTACTAAGATGATCCATATTGGGGAAAATACGAAGAGTACAATTATCAGCAAAGGAATTTCTGCAGGTAAGAGCCATAATTCTTACCGTGGTTTGGTAAAAATTGATGCTCGTGCTGATGGAGCTCGAAATTATAGTTCTTGTGATTCGTTGCTTTTAAGTGATACTTGTGGTGCACATACTTTCCCATACATAGATGTAAAGAATGATACTGGTATTGTGGAGCATGAGGCTACTACTTCTAAGATTAGCGAGGATCAACTTTTCTATTGTAATCAGCGTGGTATACCAGCAGAGGAAGCTGTAGGACTGATAGTTAATGGTTATGCGAAGGATGTGCTCAATAAACTGCCAATGGAATTTGCAGTAGAAGCTCAGAAATTATTGAGTGTGTCATTGGAAGGTAGTGTAGGATAAAAAAGGATGTAATAATGCTAGAGATAAAGAATTTGCATGCCAGCATTAATGGTAAGGAGATATTGAAAGGTATTAATCTGACTATAAATGATGGAGAGATTCATGCCTTGATGGGCCAGAATGGCGCAGGTAAAAGCACGTTGAGTAATGTGCTTGTTGGCCATCCTGCCTATGAGGTTACTCAAGGTTCAATAACTTTTAACGGGAAAGATCTTTTAGCTTTGAAGCCAGAGGAACGTTCTCATGAGGGTATCTTTATGTCATTTCAAGCACCTGTGGAGATTCCAGGTGTTTCTATGGTTAATTTCATGCGCGCAGCAGTGAATGCTAAACGTAAATATTTAGGAAAAGAACCTCTTACAGCAGGTGAATTCCTAAAGATTATGCGTGAGAAACGCAAAATAGTAGAACTGGATAGTAAATTGTCCAATCGTTCTGTCAATGAAGGGTTTAGCGGTGGAGAAAAGAAGCGAAATGAAATTTTTCAAATGGCAATGCTAGAACCTACTTTTGCTATTTTGGATGAAACAGATTCCGGATTGGACGTTGATGCGTTACGTATTGTTGCTGATGGGTTCAACAAGCTGAAAACAGAAAAGACTAGTGCCTTGGTAATAACGCATTATCAGCGCCTTTTGGATTATATAAAACCCGACTTTGTTCATGTATTGTTGGATGGAAATATTGTCAAAACCGGTGGTCCTGAACTTGCATTGGAAATCGAGGATCGTGGATTTGATTGGATAAAGGCAGAAAGAGCAGTAAAAAATGAAGAGTGAGCAACAATACATAGAACTCTTTCAGCAGTGTCGTCAATTGCTTTCCAGCCAGAGTGACGTAGTGCTTGATGCTTTACGTGATGAGGCATTTAGAATCTTTAAGCGTATTGGCTTACCTGATAAGAAAGCAGAAAGGTATAAATATACTGATGTCCAAGAAGCATTTTCTCCTAATTATGGTTTGAATCTGAATCGTTTGCAGTTCAGGATTAATCCTTATGATGTTTTTAAATGCAACGTACCTAATATGAGTACATTGCTCTATTTCATTGTGAATGATGCTTTTCATTCGAAAGAATACCCTAATGCAAAACCCAGTGGAGGAATAATCATAAGTTCTCTCAATGAGGCTGCACATCTATATCCAGATTTGGTGTCAAAATACTATGGACAAATAGTTCGTAAGGCTGAGACTCCTTCAATTAATTCTGAGGGAGGACAAATTATAGATGGTGAATTTGTTCCTTTACGTAAGAATAATGAGCCAGATGCTATTACAGCCTTAAATACGATGTTAGTTCAAGATGGCTTGTTTATTTATGTACCAAAGAATACCGTATCAGATAAGGCAATACAGGTCGTAAATGTTTTGACTTCAACGGTAGATTTATTGGTAAATCGTAGAGTTCTTGTAGTGTTGGAGGAAGGTGCTAAGGCAAAGTTGCTTTTTTGTGATGAAAGTATGTCGGATGTCAACATGTTAGCTACTCAAGTTATGGAAGTTTATGCTGGACCAAGTAGCGAACTGGAACTGTATGAATTGGAAGAGACCAATATGAAAAATAAGCGTTTCAGCAATCTGTATGTTCAGCAACATGATAAAAGTAAAGTAACTTTGAATTCTATTTCACTTCATAATGGCCTTACCCGTAATATGACTTATGTCAGTTTAGAGGGAGAAGAATCTGTAATAAATCTCTATGGGGGTGTCATTGCAGATAAAGAGCAACATGTAGATAATCATACACTGGTAGACCATAAAGTTCCTAAGTGTGTGAGCAATGAGCTTTTCAAATATGTTCTGGACGATAATTCAGTGGGCGCTTTCGCTGGCCGAATTTTAGTAAGAAATGATGCTCAAAAAACAGAATCTCAAGAAACGAATGCCAATCTATGTGTAACAAAGACGGCGCATATGTTTACCCAACCTATGTTGGAAATTTACGCAGATGATGTGAAATGTAATCATGGAGCAACTGTGGGTCAGCTTAATGAAGCTGCTTTATTTTACATGCGCCAGCGTGGAATTTCCTTAGATGAGGCTAAACTGCTTTTAAAGTTTGCTTTTGTAGGTGAGGTTATTGATAAAGTAGATTTAGAGCCATTAAGAGATCGTCTGCATTATTTAGTGGAAAAGCGTTTCCGTGGAGAATTAAATAAGTGTTCAGGTTGTAGACTTTGTTAGGACTATGTATGACGTATATAAAATCCGTGAAGATTTTCCTATATTGGAACGTGAGGTGTATAAGCATCCATTAGTCTATTTGGATAATGCTGCCACTACACAAAAGCCTCGTGTTGTGGTAGATTCTATAGTGAATGAATATTATTCAGCCAATGCTAATGTACATAGAGGTGTTCATTATTTGTCTCAAATAGCTACAGAATTGCATGAAGCGTCCAGAGAGAAAGTACGTAAATTCTTGAATGCTCGTAGCACATCAGAGATTATATTTACTAGAGGAACCACTGAAAGTATGAATTTGTTGGCTTACTCTTATGGTGAAGCCTTTTTGGAAGATGGTGATGAAGTTATTATTTCCGTGATGGAGCACCATAGTAATATAGTTCCTTGGCAGATTCTACAGCAACGAAAAAAGATAGTTCTGAGGGTTATTCCAATGAATGATAATGGAGAACTACTTTTAGATGAATACAAGAAACTCTTCAATGAACGCACAAAGTTGGTTAGCGTAACCCATGTAAGCAATGTACTTGGAACAGTGAATCCTATCAAGGAATTAATCCGGATTGCACATGAAAATGCTGTTCCTGTGGCAGTGGATGCAGCACAAAGTGTTCCACATATTCCTGTGGATGTGCAAGACTTGGATTGTGATTTCTTAGCTTTTAGTGGACATAAAGTATATGGCCCTACAGGGGTAGGCGTCTTATATGGAAAAGAAGTCCTACTGGAACAAATGCCTCCTTATCAAGGTGGTGGTGAAATGATTCAAAATGTTAGTTTTGAGCATACAACATATAACAGTCTTCCTTTCAAGTTTGAGGCAGGGACTCCAGATTATGTCGCAACCACCGGTTTAGCAAAAGCTTTGGATTATTGTTCTAACTTAGGAATGGAGAACATAGCACGGCATGAACAAGAACTGACTCGATATGCTATGTCTAAATTAAACCAATTGGGTGATATACGTATTTTCGGGAATGCAATAGAAAAAGATGCTGTGGTTTCTTTTCAGGTTGGGAATATTCACCATTTGGACTTGGGAACATTACTCGACCGTCTTGGAATTGCTATAAGGACAGGGCACCATTGTGCAGAGCCTTTGATGCATCGTTTAGGTATAGAGGGAACAGCCCGAGCTTCCTTTGCTCTTTATAATACAAAAGATGAGATTGATATCCTTATTGCAGGCATAGAACGTGTCCGCAAGATGTTTTGATTATCCTAAAAACAAACAATATGAAAAAAATGCTATTGCTTGCTGTGCTGAGTGTATTGTGTACGTTTGGTGTGGCTCAGGAACGTCTGCCAGAATATCTTCAAGCAGAAAAGTTTACCCAGGAGAAGTTGAATAACATGCTTTTTTCCACGAAAGTGACTCCTAATTGGATGCAGAAAGGTTCTAAATTTTGGTATGAGTACAAAACCACGCAGGGAACAAATTGGTATATAGTAGATGCAGCAACTCGTAGCCAACGTCAACTATTTGATTTGGATGAACTGGCAGCACAACTAACGGAGATTGTTAAAGACCCATTTGATGCACAGCATCTTTCTATTCGTAATCTGAAAGCAAAGGAGGATGCTAGGACTTTTACTTTTGAGGTTCAATCAACTAGAGAAAAGAAGAATGATAATAAAAAGAAGGAAGTCTTTTATTTTTCATATGATAGTCAGACTCGTAAATTAACTCAAGTAGAGGAAGAAGAATCTAAGCCTTTAAGGTGGGGGTCAGTTTCTCCAGATAAAAAGGTTGTGGTTTATGCTAAGGATCTGAATCTTTATCGTATGAGCTATGAAGATTATTTGAAAGCAAAGAAGAACGAGAAGGATAGTACGATAGTTGAAACTCAAATTACTACGGATGGAGTGAAAGATTTTGGGTATGGACAACAACGTAGTACATTGAATACGGATACTTTAATGGATGGTAAGCGTAAAAGTGTTTATGGCATTCAATGGTCACCAGATTCTCGTCATTTTGCCATCATTGTAACGGATAATCGGGCAGTGAAGGAACTTTGGGTTATTAATTCCTCGGCTAATCCTAGGCCTACCTTAGAGACTTATAAATATCAGATGCCAGGTGAAAAGGAAGCTCCAATTGAACATCTTTATCTTTTCGATGTAAGCGATAATTCTCGTATAGAAATTAAAACATCTTTGTATAAAGACCAAACCTTGGATTTGGCACGTGTGAGACGATTGAAACGCCAAACAGGGGTGGAAGATTTGCCTACATTATGGCTAGGAGATGAAAAACGATTCTTTTTGACTCGTAGTAGCCGTGATTTGCATCGGATAGATGTTTGCAGTTACACTCTAGGTGATGATTCTATAAAAACTATTATACCAGAGCGGATGAATACTTATCAAGAAACGCGCAATTTAGAACTGGTTAATAATAAAGAACTGATTCAGTGGAGTGAGCGTGATGGTTGGGCACATTTATACTTGTATGATACGGAAGGTAAGTTTAAGAATAGAATTACTAAGGGCTCATGGCATGTAGAAGAAATCGTTAAGGTAGATGAGAAAGCCCGTATGGTTTATTTTAAGGCAAATGGTATGGATCCTAATGAGAATCCCTATTATGAACATCTATACAAGGTAAGTTTAAATGGAGGAACACCCAAGTTGGTCACTCCTGGTAATTACGTGCATGATGTGCAAATGGATGATGATTGTCTGATTGTTGTTGATAATTATTCTCGTGTGAATACCGTTCCTAAGACTGATTTGTTAGACACCAATGGTAATAAGATCATGACACTTCAAGAAGCAGATTTCAGTTTGATGTTTGCTGCGGGTTATAAGTTCCCCGAACCATTTAAGGTAAAGGCTGCTGATGGTGTAACAGATTTATATGGTGTGATGTACAAACCATTCAATATGGATTCTACTAAGGTTTATCCTATTATAGACTATGTATATCCAGGTCCTCAGGTGGAGGCGACAGAATATGCATTCCGTAATATGACAGTGCGTACCGACCGATTGGCTCAAGCTGGTTTCATTGTGATTTCAGTAGGTCAGCGTGGTGGGCATCCAAGTCGCTCAAAGTGGTATCATAATTACGGTTATGGTAATATGCGTGATTACCCATTGGAAGATCATAAATATGCCATAGAACAATTAGCAGCTCGTCATAGCTTTATAGACATTAATAAGGTTGGAATTCATGGCCACAGTGGTGGTGGTTTCATGAGTACTGCAGCCATATGTCAGTATCCAGATTTCTTTAAGGTTGCTGTTAGCTGTGCAGGAAATCATGATAATAGTATTTATAATCGTTGGTGGAGTGAGACTCATCATGGTGTGAAAGAAAATGTGACAGAAAAGGGAGATACAGTATTCTCTTATAAAGTTGGAACCAATCAAGAAATTGTTTCTAAATTAAAAGGGCATCTCCTTTTGGTCCATGGTGATATAGATAATAATGTACATCCAGGAAATACCATTCGCGTAGTAAATGCGTTAATTAAAGCTGGGAAGCGTTTTGACATGCTTGTTTTACCACAGCAACGGCATGGATTTGGCGATATGAACGAATACTTCTATTGGCGTTTGGTAGATTATTTCTCTGAGCATTTAAGAGGTAAAAGTGAACATTTTGTAGATATACCAAAGAGATAACAGAAAAAGCGGGAATTTCCCGCTTTTTCTGTTATTCATTAGGAAACAACTCTAATTGGCCATCTCCTAAAAGATTATAGGATAGACGATGATAGGGGGTAATCCCATATTTAGCTATAGCGTCTCGATGTTTTTTGGTGGGGTATCCTTTATTATTAATCCAATCATAATTAGGATATTCTTTATGTAATAGGTTCATATAATCATCACGATAGGTCTTAGCTAAAATGGAGGCAGCTGCGATTGAAAGATATTTGCCATCGCCTTTTACAATCGTGGAATAAGGAACATCATGGTAGGGTGTGAATTTATTGCCATCTATGATAAGATATTCCGGTTTTATTTTTAGCTTGTCTATTGCTCTATGCATAGCTAGGAAAGAAGCACGTAAGATATTGATCTTATCTATTTCTTTTTCATTTACCACGCCTACAGCCCATGCGATGGCGTCACGTTCTATTTCTTCTCTTAGCTTATAGCGCTGTTTTTCTGAAAGCTGTTTAGAGTCATTCAAAAGGTCATTTTTGTAGTCTTTGGGGAAAATGACAGATGCAGCATAAACTGCACCTGCCAAACATCCTCTTCCAGCCTCATCACAACCAGCTTCTATCTTTTCTTCTTGGAAAAATGATTTTAGCATGTTATATAACAAATTGCTCCATGTATTTTTTTGACAACCTTAGGCTATCTAGCACTTTATCTCTACTTTCTTCAAAAGTCCATTCGTCAAGGATTGCACTTACAAAACCTAATTTCATTATATTAATTATTAGTCCTGTTAGCTGGGATTTCTATTGTTCTTTATTCTTGGCAGCTTTGGACTGCAGCAAAGATGGCTCTCATAGCAGGAAGTATATTCTTACCGGAGATTTCAGAGTCAATGTTTTGTTCCAAAGTATCTATGAATAAATCAATGATGCCAGACTTGGTCTGATTGTCATTGGTTTGAATAGGTTCGACATCCATGTATATTTTTTCTCCGTTTTTAGTCTCAATTTGGATGGCATAGTTAGGATTGTCATAAATTCGCATGATTCCTTTAGTACCATAAAGGACTGTTGAGTTGTCTTCTGATCCATAATAGGTCCAACTGGCAGTCATGGTTCCGATGACACCATTTTCCATCGTATAGATGCAGATTGCATTATCGTCAACGTTAATGAGTTGTCCTGTAGCATCAGTTTTGTCTAAGGTTGTTATCGTGGCTGATACTGATATTATATTTTGTCCTAAAAGGTATTGGATGAGATCTGTTTTATGAATTCCTAAGTCTGCCATGGCACCTAAAGACGCTTTTTGCTTATTGAAGAACCATGTGTTTTTCCCAGGATTGATACTCCACGATTCTGGCCCTCCATGTCCAAAAGTGGTACGGAATGTAAGTACTTTACCTATGAAGCCTTTTTCCAGCAATTCTTTAGCCCGTACATGAGCTTTTGCTAATCTTTGATTGTGGGCAATCATTAATATTTTCCCACTTTGATTAGCAGCTTTGACCATTGCTTCACAATCTTCCATTGTAGTGGCCATAGGCTTCTCACAAAGTACATCTTTCCCAGCTTTTAAAGCCTGGATGGTTACTTCTGCATGAGCCTGATTAGCTAAGCAGATGACGACTGCATCTATGCTTGAATCAGCAAGTAAATCTTCAATACTGCCGTAAACTTTGCCTCCGTATTTTTGTGCCATTTGCTCTGCCCTTTTTGTAGTTGGATTATAAAATCCAGCTAACTGGGCATTGGAATTTATGGCTAATTCAGGGATATGCCGCACCTGGGCTATTTTGCCACACCCAATGATGCCAATTCTTTTCATTACTTATTTGTAATTTTGTTTGACATAACTTGCATGACGTAAATAGAGGGCACTTTCACGTAAACCTTTCAGAATGTTAGGTGTGCTAGCTTCTTCTAATTCCACTATAAATTCTTTTGTTCCTGCCTTATTGAAATTATTGAAAATAGCTTCGAAACCGACCATACCACTTTGCCCTATCTCATGTTTGTCTTTAATATGAAGCATCTGGAATCTTCCTGGGTATTTCTTCATATATTCAACAGGACTTACTCCAGCCATTACAGCCCAATATACATCCATTTCATAAAATACATTTTCAGCCTTTGTGTTGCTGATAAAATAGTCCATCATAGTAGTTCCAGCTACTTCTTTAAATTCATGACTGTGGCTATGATATCCGAACTTGATGCCAGCTGCATTACATTTTTCTCCGATAGCATTCAAGTAGCTAGCCATAGTTTTCAATTCTGCTTCGTTTTGCAGAGGAGCAGAATATGACATGACAATATTAGGAATCCCAGCTGCCTTGTGTGCCATGATGCATTCGTTCCACCATTCCAAAGCTTTTGAAAAGTCTCCAGTTGACAATTCTTCTTTACTCAGAAGGCGAGCCGTATGGGAGGATGTTATTTTTAGTCCAGCTTTTTCTATTTCCTTTCGGAAAGCAGAAGGAGTTAGACCAGAGAAATTCCCGTTGTCATAACTTGCAGCCTCTACTCCAGTATACCCCATTTGTGCTAAGCGATGAAGTACATATTCATGATTCTTGGCAAATAACTCAGGAGTTCCAATTAAAGTTCGAACAGAATAAAGTTGTACGGACATTTCCTTTTTAGGAGCATTGATCTCATCTTGCAAGCGGTAGCTGATGTATGCGAATTTCTTGCTGTCAGGGCTCCAAGAGTTCACATTGATGGTTCCTTGACCTCCGAAAAGTTCTGTCAGTATAACAGGTTTTCCACCTGTAGATGGGATCATACGCAGTTGGACATTCAAATCTGCAATGTGTGAACCTGGATCTATCTCATAATCATGGTAAGCAATGTAAACCACTTTCTTGCCATCGGGAGAAATATGAGGGAACCAAGAGTTCATATCCTCATCAAAGGTCATTTGAACCTGTTCTTTACCATTGGCTTTCATACGCCAAGCCTGCATGCGACCAGTACGAACGCTATTAAACCAAATATATTTTCCATCAGGACTATATTCTGGCCCATCATCCAAGCCTGGGGCATCAGTAAGTCTTTTTTCTTTTCCTCCTTTGACTGGAATTACATAAATATCTTGTTCCATATGTTGCCAATCAGGGCCACGGAATGCACAATATGCAGCAGTCTTGCCATCGGGACTGATACCATGCAGATAACTTGGTCCTATAGGGGTCAGCTGCCTAGGTTCTCCACCTTCAAAAGGTACTATATATACGAAAGAATTAAATCCTCTGGTGGCGCCGTTATTACTTAAGCCAATCCACTTTCCGTCTGCTGTAATAACGTGGTCATTGTTGCATTGTTTAGCAGTTCCAGTGTAGATTTCCTGTAAGTCTGTAGAACCATCAGGAGCTATCTTGTAAAGTATTCCGTCTTTGTTCACTACTAACCATTTCCCATCAGGAGTCCAGTTTGGTGCTTCTACACAGTAAGGGAATTCTTTAATGACTTGATGAGTGCCTGTCTCAATATCAAAAATTTCAAGATAGCTGATTACAGGTTCAGGATGTTGTGCGAAAGCTAAAGAGGAGAAACAAAGTGCTCCAGCAATAATAAGTGTTTTTTTCATAAGATAGTGATTAAGTTATTCTATCTGCAAATATAATTTTTTCTTTTATAATTGATTCATTTTTATTTCCTAAAAAACAACATCTTTTCGATTTCTGAGTAAAAAGAAAAGATAAGTATAGGTTTTTTATTATCTTTGGGGCATATTTTTGCTGATGTGATTAGTATAAAGCAATAATATAGGAAAGGCTTAACAATGAAAAAAAAGTTTTTGTTTATTTTACTTGCTTTTTCTTTAGTTGTTCCAGCTTTATTCGCCCAATCTACTGCTGAGAGAAAAAAGATAGCATTAGTACTAGGAGGCGGAGGAGCTAAAGGAGCGGCTCATGTTGGTGTGCTTAAATATATAGAACAATCAGGAATACCTATTGATTATATTGTAGGAACCAGCATTGGTAGTATAGTGGGTGGACTTTACAGCTGTGGCTATCGTTCAGACGACTTGGAAGAACTTTTTACTTCTCAAGAATGGATAGATCTATTGACGGATAGGAGTGACAGCCATAAAGGTAAAATACTAAAAGAAGAAGATGGAGTTACTTATATTTTTGGCTTTCCTATATCCAACAAAAATCGTGCAGCGAATAAAAAGCAAGGTATCCTCAGAGGTGATAGTATCACAAGTTTTTTAGGAAGATTGACGGAACGTGAAGATTCTATAGATTTTGATAAGTTACCCATTCCTTTCCGTTGTGTAGCAGTAGATATTAATACTTTCAAGGAGGTAATATTTAAAGAAGGCTCCTTACCATTAGCTATGAGGGCCAGCATGTCCATACCTTTGGCCTTCAATACTGTACAGAAAAATGGCATGATTCTAGTAGACGGAGGTGTGCTGAATAATCTTCCGGTAGATGTTGCAAAGGACATGGGGGCAGATTATATTATTGCTATTGATTTGACCGTGAATAAACATGAGGATGAGGAACCTGGTGTTATAGATGAGGTAGATGAGGACAATAAGTTGCTGAATGTCATTAGATGGCTAAAAGATCGTCCTGATTTGGCAAAATATAGGAAAAATGTAGCGGATGCTACAATCTACATTAGTCCTGATTTGACAGGTTTCAGTGCCGCACAGTTTAGTGCAGAGAAAATTGTAGAAATGATAAAAAGGGGTGAAGATGCCGGGAAGATGGCTCTACAACCTCTGATTGATTTGAAAAATGCTTTATGATTAAAAATATAATATTAGATCTAGCCGGAGTTGTATTGAATTTGAATCTGGAACGGGATACTCAGGCATTGCACGATGTTGGGCTTCCTGACTATAAGGATTGTCTGCAATGCCCTGAAATTATAATCCCCATGTCTGCTTATCTTAGTGGTTTGCTTCCTATAGAAGATTTCTTAGAAAGGATTCGCCCTTTTTGTAAGCAAGAAGCAACAGATGATGAGATTCTCTGGTCTATGGATGCAGTATTGGATGATATACCTCAGTCAAGGTTAGCCCGCATTGCAGAATTAAGGAAAAAATATAGGGTATATTTACTGAGTAATATCTATGAAGCAGCATGGAACCATACTTTGCAGCAAATGGGGAAACATGGATATGTCCCAAATGATTGTTTTGATCAGTTGTTTTTGTCTTATGAGATAAAATTGGCCAAACCAAACCCTCTTATCTTTCATCATCTTTTTCAGGAAACAGGTTTAAATCCAGAAGAAACAGTATACTTTGACGATACTGAAGAAAATGTGAGGATAGGTTCTGAGCTAGGACTGCAGACCTGTTTTGTTCCCATGAATAAGTTGGAAGATTGTTTAGATCAATGGAAATTATAAAAAAGAAAATACTATGAAAACATCCAGAATCCTTAATTTGATGTCTTTATTATTGCTTGGAGTTATTAATCTGCAAGCTCAAACAGTAATAGAAAAACTAACTGTGCAGAATCAAGTTCAGCCTTTGGTGATAGAAGATTCACATCCTTTGTTTGGATGGCGAATGAATTCTTCTGAACAGGGACAAAAACAGGTAGCTTATCAGTTGGTGGTGTCACGTGAAAGTGACGGTAAAATTTTATGGAATTCAGGAAAGAAGAATTCTGGAGAATCTCAAAACATAAAGTATTTGGGCACATCTCTTCAGCCAGAAACTGCTTACGTCTGGAATTTGTCCGTTTGGGATAAAGATGGGAAGCAGTATGATGAGTCTTCTCGTTTTGAAACTGGACTGATGAACAAAACCATTTATGCATGGGATGGTGCTCAGTGGATTGGTTCTACTGAAAATAGACTTAATGCAGCTGCTCAAAGCTATTTCGAAATCTCTACGAAGTTCAAGATTAATAAAGGAAATAAGATGTCTTTGGTGCTTGGAGCCAATGATTTTCGTTTCTTTGATGCATTCCAGAATGTAGAGAGTATGAATGGTGAGCATTATGTGCGTGTGGAATTGGATTTCTCTACAGAAACCACATTGAACATCTATCGCGTGGGTTTCGCACCAGGAGATAGTGCGGATAAACCTCTTTATTCAGTGAAAAAATCTTCACATCCTGATACTAATTTGGATGAACTTCTGCCAGTGTCTAGTAAGAACCAGCAGCATACTTTAGACGTGTATGTGGAATATGGGCAGATGTATTTTGTAGTGGATGGAAAAGATTTAATAGTGGAAAAACCTAGAAACTTTGGTTGGGGCGGATTTGCTGTAGGCCACACTTCCAAGACATTCCCTAAGGGAACAAAATTGACTGTCAGCCCTTATGGTAGTGGTGGAAATTACAATACAGTTCCTCATCTGGGAGAGATTGGTTTTGCATCAGAACTAGGTTCTGAAGTGGTCTATACTGATTATCAGGTGCTGGACTGTGGAATGAGCGAGGATCCTATTACTTTTGATTCCACTCATTATAATGTTTTCCAGAATTTGAAAGGCTTGACCATTAGCGGTAATACTTTGAAAGTAAGTGGAACCGGCAGTAAGTTAGCTATTGTAACAGCCGATCCTACTCATGGAGCCTTAACCCAGCTTCGTCATACTTTCCAAATTCAGAAGAAAGTTAAAAGTGCGAAGGTCTATGCCTCAGCTATGGGAAGCTATGAACTGTATATGAATGGTAAACGTGTGGGAGAAGATTGGTTTGCTCCTGGAGATAGCCAGTTCAGGGAAACTCTGACTTATCAAGCATACGATGTGACTTCACTCTTGCAGAATGGTGATAATGTCATTGCTGCCCAATTGAATCCGGGTTGGTTTACCGGTTACATGACTTTCACCAGCACTAATTATAATTTCTTTGGAGATCATGAAGCTTTATTGGCTCGTTTGGTCGTTAAATATGAAGATGGAACAAAAGATATTATTGTTTCAGATCCGAAGACTTGGAAGTTGTATACTGATGGTCCTATTCGTTTTGGCAGTTTCTTCCAGGGTGAGACCTACGATGCTCGTAAAGAGGCATCTGTAGAAGGATGGAAAAAAGCAGGTTTCAATGATTCGTCCTGGAGAACTCCTCAAGTAATTGGTATGCGTAATTGGATGCATCCAGAGATTCAAGCTCGTTATGATGATTTGGTTCAGGTACGGGATACCTTGACTGCACAGAATTTAGGTCCTACCCATAGTAAAGATGGTCATACTTATATTTACAATATGGGTGTGAATATGGTTGGTGTGCCCAGCATCACCATACCTGCTGGCTGGTTGAAGGAGGGTGATGTAGTTATTTTGCGTTATGCTGAACAACTTTATCCAGGTTTCAAGGGAGATGAAAAGTACTATGTGGATACTTACGGTACCAAGGGGAAAAATATCGCAGGTCGTCCTTTGTACGAAACCATGCGTGCAGCCTTTGACACTGATTTCTACACGGCTAAGAATAGTGAATCTGTTACCATTCAGCCTTCTACTACATTCCGAGGTTATCAATACATTCAGATAACCATACCTTCTCATAAAGGTGCTCTTCCTTTGAAGAATGTAAAAGGGCTAGTCCTTTCAAGCGACAAACTGCCTCAAGGTTCCTATGTGGCCTCCACAAGTGATAAGAATGCAACTGCTAGGCTTGTCAACCAACTTATGAGGAATATTCAGCGGAGTCAGTTAGGCAACTTCTTTACGATCCCAACCGATTGTCCTCAGCGAAATGAGCGTATGGGATGGACTGGTGATGCACAGGCCTACACTAGAACTGCTACATACAATAGTGATGTCCGTAATTTCTTCCGTCAGTGGATGGTGGCTTTACGTGCAGACCAAGGTATTGGAAGTGAGACTGAAGCTGCAGGTGGTATAGGCAGTACAGTTCCTACTTATAATCAGGCTGATGATGATACTTTCGCTGATGGAAGCACTTGGTCTGGTGCTGTTTGCCAGGTACCTTGGCAACTTTATCAGCAGTATGGCGACAAGCAGATTATTGAAGAGAATATGGAAGCCATGATGGCATGGTTGAATGGAATGGATTTCTATGATCAAAGCGAACAGTATCCTCATTTAAGTGCTAAGGCAACAGGATTGGCAGATTGGCTTTCCATGGATCGTAATACCACTAGTGATTTGTGTAACAATGCCATCTATATCCATTTGATGGATGTAACTTCTATCATGGCTGAAGCGATAGGTAAAATGGATTATGCAGAATTGTTGCGTGAACGTCATGACCTAGCTCTTCAAGAATGGAACGATTGCTATGTGGATCCATTAACAGGAAAGACACGCAGTGCAGATGGTAAGTTGATCCATTCTCAAACATCCTATGCCACTCCATTGAACTTCAATGTATTCTTGCCTAAGTACAAAGCTAAGGCTGAGCAGTATTTAGCAGAATTGACAGCTAACCCTTCAAGCAGTCATGATGGGACAAGTATGGAGTTTGCTCCATACACTATCACAACAGGTTTCAGTGGAACTCCAAATATGCTGCCTTCTTTAACTCGTGGTGGAAAATGGGAGGATGCTTATAAGCTATTCACTTCTACCGAATTCACCTCTTGGCTATATCCTGTAAAGATGGGTGCCACTTCTGTATGGGAAAGATGGAATGGTTATGAGGTAGCTTTTGGGGAGAACAACCAGAATTCCATGAATTCTTTCAACCATTTTGCACTGGGTGCAGTGGGTGAATGGATGTATGAGTATTCACTGGGTATTACTAGTGGTGATGCCACCAAAGGTCAGCCTGGATATAAACATTTTATTTTACAGCCTACTGTAGGCCCACTTTATACGGAACTTCAGGGATGTTATGAAAGTAACTATGGACCTATTACTGTAAAATGGACAGCCGATGGAAAAGGAAATATGAAGACTTATGAGGTAAATGTCCCAGCGAATACTTCTGCCACATTGTATCTTCCAGGAGAGGCTGGCAAGGGTAACGGATATGTGGGACAAGAAGTTCATTTAGGGCATTCTACATCTCATTTTGAACTGGAGAGCGGACACTATGTCTTTAAGTATGAAAATGGTAGTTGGATGAAAAATTGAATAACTAAAACTTAAGTAAGATGAAGACAATTAAAAATTGGATGTTTTGTCTTTGCGCAGCACTATTGGCTGTATCTTGCTCCACTAAGCAAGAAGAGCCGGTAGTGGAAACTTTCCTTAAGGTGAAAGGGCAAGACATAGTAAAACCAAATGGAGAAAAGTTCTTTATAAAAGGAACGAATTTAGGGAATTGGCTGAATCCTGAAGGTTATATGTTTGGCTTCGGAAAAGTAAATTCAGCTCACTTCATTAATGAAATGTTTAGCCAGTTAGTTGGCCCCGATGAAACCGCATCCTTCTGGAAGAAGTTTAAGGACAATTATATTACGGAAGCAGACATTCATTTCATAGCTAGTCAAGGGGCTAATACCATCCGTTTGCCATTTCATTATAAACTCTTTACCGATGAGGATTATATGGGTCTGTCAAATAATCAAGATGGTTTTGCAAGGGTAGATAGTGTAGTTAAATGGTGTAAGAAGGAAGGGCTGTATCTTATTTTAGATATGCATGATTGTCCGGGAGGCCAGACTGGTGATAATATAGATGACAGCTATGGCTATCCTTGGTTGCTTAAAAGTGAGGCTAGTCAAGAAAAGTTCTTAGAGATATGGAAGAATATTGCAGCCTATTATGTCAATGAGCCAACCATATTGGGTTATGAACTCATGAATGAGGCTGTGGCAACTTACTTTGAACCGGAATATAATGATTTGTTTCCTTCGTTGGAGTCCCTTTACCGTCGTGGGGTAGAAGAAATCCGGAAGGTAGACCAGAACCATATCATACTGCTTGGAGGTGCATGTTGGAATTCCAACTTTGAGTGCATAAAGGACTGGAGCTATGATGATAATATTATGGCTACCTGCCATCGGTATGGAGGTGAACCTACGGCTGAGGCTATTCAGCATTACTTAGATGTGCAGAAAAAATACAATATCCCTATGTATATGGGTGAGTTTGGACATAATACGATGGAATGGCAGTCTAATTTTTCCAAAGTGCTTACCGATTGCAACATAGGATATACATTCTGGCCTTATAAGAAAGTGGATAGTAGTTGTATGATGGGAATCACTCGTCCTGAGAATTGGAAGACCGTTGTAGATTTTGCTGAGGGTACCCGTGATACTTATCAAGCTATCCGTGAGGCTCGTCCTGATCAGAAAGTAGCATTGGATTTGATGAATAAGTTCTTGGAGAACGTGAAATTTGAGAACTGTACTCCACAGGAAGACTATATTCAATCTATGAATCTTAAATAAGAAGTGAGATTCTATCAATAACCCCTCTTACTACTTGGACAGTGTAAGAGGGGCTTATTCTTTTAGGAGGTTAGTAAATTTTAATTTGGTCTACTACAATTCCGTCGTCAAGCGCTTGTAAGGTCAGTGTATGGGTCTTTTTACCATCGTTTTTGAAGACCACTTCTTTCACACTTTGGTTGAATAGCACATTCTCGCACCATTCCAAAGAATGCCATGTAGCTTGATAAGATACGGTTTGTGCTGGTTGTTTGTCTAAGCTGATGGAAAGTCTACTCTGCTGGTTGTTTACAGGGAACCCTGGGACAAAAGCTATTCTTACATGGATACTATCACCATTGAAAGAACCAAACTCAAAAATTTGTTTGTCATTTTGAGGATAGAATGCAGCCTTTCCTTCATATCCTAGGGCTTCTCTAGCTACTCCTGTTCCTTTGGAGTATTCAGAGCCATTCCATTGCTTTTGAACGGGCAGGTCTGGCAAGAGAGGAGTTTCTACCTTCGTAACAGGTACAATCTCGAATACGGGTAGTTTACGAGGTTGCATATCCATCATGCGGCGCCACTTTCCGTTGTTATGGATGCCATAGTTATAATTACTGGTTAATCGGGCAATGCTGTCGAATGCCAGGTCACTCTCTTTCCAACTCCCTTTCCCGTGTCTTGCCAGTTGTGCATGTAAGAACTTGTTGTTCATCTGTGTAGTGGCTTGCACTCCATATTTAACTAAATGGTAGTAAGCATCTTCTCGGTCGTAAGGCATGGTTTTGCCTATCTCTTCTGCCCGGTCTGAGATTTTCTTGTAATCTGCCATGCGTTGGCGAATGTAGTTTTCGCTCCAAGGAAGGTCGTTTACTTCCAGCTTGTCTACAGGGAAATAAACGTATGTATTACCCATGTGTTCGGGTTTGTGGATGTAAGCTAACCGATAATGCTCCATCATTACAGGCAACAAATATTTTCCGGCATCATCCCCGAATTCACGAGCTAAGAAATTGCCTAGATGCTTTGTTACTCCGTCTTGACGAACCTTATTGATGTTCCA
This sequence comes from Bacteroidales bacterium UBA4293, assembly GCA_002395835.1. Classification (GTDB taxonomy): domain Bacteria; phylum Bacteroidota; class Bacteroidia; order Bacteroidales; family Bacteroidaceae; genus Minthousia. The sequence continues at coordinate 389,386 of DGVD01000015.1, forward strand.
AGCCATATCTAAGAATAGCTCAGTCTGGTACTCTATAGGTTTGATGTCACCCACATTCAGAATCCAGATTTTCTGCACACCCTTATCATAGGCCAAGTTCATCTGTTGGTAAAGAAGGGCAGGAGAGAAAGTGCCCAACCATAAATAGTCGTGTGGTACTCCCCAGTAAGAAACGTGGTAGTAGATACCATTTCCTCCAGCACGTTTCTTCTCTTTTTCAGTAGGGAAGTGAGCTACGTATCCAAAATTGTCATCTGGCCACATTAAGGTAACATCATCGGGAACTTCCAGTCCGGCATTATAGACATCCAAAACTTCTTTGTAAGGGATGAACATCTGGGGGACTTTAGTTACATCGGGGTTCACATGTTTAGCTAATAGCTCACGCTGTTCTTTAATCACCTGGGTTAGGGCCACTTTCCTTTCTTCTGGAGTTGTAGCTCCTGCCATACCCCAGTCGTGTAATCCGCGCATACCGATGGTATAGAAGATTTCTTGCTTGTTGACGTCCTTGACACGATTTTCCCAGAACTTCATGACGTTGTCATGATTGGAGATGAAGTTGTATTCACCCACACCTATCTTAGGCCACTCTACCGCAGGATTGGTTGCCATAGGCTCACAGTGAGAGCTACCGATGTAGATGCCATATTTCTCTGCCACTTCACGGTTCCCTTCTGTCAGGAAAAAGGCTTGGTTACTTTCGTGCATAGGGGGCCAGTAGGTATTGGCTCTTAAACGGAGTAATAGTTCGAAAATCAGACTGGTCTTGTCGGGTCCGATGGCAGGACGGGTAGGACGGTATGGAGGCTCATAGTCACGACTGTTCCATCGGGTCAGTCCCCAGTCCTCGTCATTGATAAAGATGCCGCGGAATTCCACTGTAGGGCTCTGCACGTTGATGTAATTTGCAGGTAGTTCCAGCTTATCCATCTTCCGTGGAGTTACATCGGCCCAGAATTCCCAAGGGGACACATTCAGCAGGCGGGTCAGTTCTATGATGCCATAGGCTGTGCCATGAGCATCGCTTCCCACGATGTAAAGCTTGTGGTCGGCTCCCACCTTCAGCATGAAAGCTTCTTTTTTGCCTTGAATAGGAGTAGCATCAATTTTTGCTACCAGAGGACTTACCCCCAATGTGCCCACTATTATATTTCCCTGTGAAGGATTTACCTTGATGCTGTCACCCAGCACTAATTTACTGTCATGATTTAGGATACCCAATGTGGTGCTAATCATAACATGCTCATTTGGAGCACAGGCTACTTGTTGGATTTGATTCTGCTTCCAGATAAATTGTGCAGATAGATTACTGCAAATTAAAAATGAAAGTAAGATTAGAAATGTTTTTTTCATGAAAGTTAAGGTTTTATGTTTTTGAAAATAATTTCTTTTATGCCCCTATAAAGTGCTTGAACATTCTGCTAAGGGCTCCTTGCAGGATATTTGTTTTCCCGTCGTTTGCCACTTCATGGGCTCCGTTGCTGATGACGATGAATCCATATTTCTCCTCCGGATGGAAGAACATGGCACTTCGCATGCCGTAGGCTCCACCGGTATGACCGGTAAGGATGGTTCCGGGGGAATATTCCTCCGTTTTCCAGAGGGCTAGCCCATAATTCTCATCGCTGGAACGAGGGGTCTGCATTTCCAGGGAAAGTTCCTTCGGAATGATTTGAATGCCATCGGGGGTGGTGCCGTAGTTCATGTGCATGAGCATGTATCGGGCTAGGTGGAGGGCGGAAATTTTCATGCCTCCCGTAGGAGAGAAGAGAGCTGTATCTTTCGTAGGGGTGTAATGTTTGAACTTCTCCGTACGGGGCTCGTAGGCTTCTTCATCGGTCAGCACATAGTGGTCTTCTTCCCATCGGTATAAGCTGGCAAAAAGGGACTTGTCCAGCAAATCCACCCGGTAGCCTCCGTAGAGGTGGAGTGGGTTCAGCACATGATTTATGACGTATTCATCGAACTGCTCACCGGAAAGTTTCTCCAGGAAAGAACCGCACATGTTGTAGTTCAGGTTGCAGTATTCATACCCTTCTCCCGGACGGTAATCGTTGTAGCACTTCGCATAATCGGGGTTTAACTCCGGGTTCAGCACGTCCAGGGTGAAATACCCTTGGCTATCGTTGAGGCTGGACGTGTGAGAAAGCATCATCTCCAGGGTGATGGTGGTTTCCGGGTATTTCGGATTACGGATGGGGAATCCTGCCAGTTTGCTGGCATCGGTCTTTAAAGAAACCTTGCCCTGGCTTACCAGTTGCATCAAGCTGGTGCAGGTAAAGGATTTGGAGATGCTGGCAATGCGGAAGAGGGTATTATCCGTCAAGGGGGCTCCTGTTTCTACATTCTTCACCCCGAAATGCTGGTGATAGACGATCTGATTATCCTTGACGAAGACCACGCTCATGCCTATATTCTCCATTTCAGCTAAAAAAGGCTTCAAATCCGCCTCGAAGGCTTGGATGCGGTTCTCTAGGTCATAGTTCTGAGCTGTAGCTCCCAGTGTACATCCCATCAGAAAGAATAGATAAAGCAGTTTCTTCATGTTTAGTGGTTGTTTTTTGCAAAAGTAATAAATAAAATGAAAAAAAGGTGGTATTTTTGTCCATATAAATGTCAGTTTTATATGAGAAGATTCTTTACTTTCCTATTGTGTACATTGAGCAGCCTGGGATGGGCTCAGTCGCTGTCAGATCATACTTCCTTCCAGTCGTCCCGTGCTTGGAATGAGCAGATAGACAACCGTGCAGACATTGTCATGATTTATGGGGTAGGGGGAAATCCGTCCGACAAAGAAAGTGTGAATTCTTTGGAGAATCGCATCAAATCTTGGAAAGAAAAGGGTTATCAAACGCAGTTCATGACGGGTATAGCCTGGGGTGGTTATCAAGATTACTTCACCGGAGAATGGGATGGGAAACCTCACTTGGACGAGGGGCAGATGGAGCAAAACGGAGATACCATCTGGCACGGAAAGATGGTGCCCTACATCGTCCCTTCCCTGAATTTCTTGGAATACATGAAGGAGGTGCAAATCAAGCGGGTCATCGATGCGGGGATTGATGTCATCTACCTGGAGGAACCGGAGTTCTGGGCCAGAGCGGGTTATAGTGAGTCTTTTAAGAAAGAGTGGGAAGGTTATTACGGTTTCCCTTGGAGGCCCCAGCATGAGTCGGCAGAGAATACCTATCTCTCTAATAAGTTGAAGTATTACCTCTATTACAGGGCTCTGGAAGAAGTCTGTACCTTTGCCAAAGAATATGGTAAGTCTTTGGGTCGTAACATCAAATGTTACGTTCCAACGCATTCGCTCATCAATTATTCCCAGTGGCAGATTGTAAGCCCGGAGGCTAGCTTGGCTTCCTTGCCTGCTGTAGATGGTTACATTGCACAGGTGTGGACAGGTACCAGCAGGGTGCCCAACTATTTTAAAGGTTCCCAGAAGGAGCGTATCTTTGAGAATGCGTTCCTGGAGTATGGATGCCTGGAGAGCATGACGAAACCTACGGGTAGAAGGGTTTATTTCCTGTCGGACCCGATAGAAGATGCTACACGCGACTGGGAAGACTATAAACGGGGGTATGAGGCTACGTTCACAGCAGAATTACTATACCCGGACAATAATTACTTTGAGGTGATGCCTTGGCCGGAGCGTATCTACATGAAGCTCTACCCTAAAAGTGCCGACAGCACCGAAAAGGATTACATCCCTAGGGAATATTCCACCCAGATGCAGGTGATGATAGGTGCACTGAACCATATGCCTTGCTCTAAGAACCGGGTCAGTGGCTCGCAGGGCATCTATGTGATGATGGCTAATAGCCTGATGTTCCAGCGCACTCCGGAGCCTGTGGAAGGCTATGAGGACCCGCAGCTGGCCAATTTCCATGGACTGGCTCTGCCTCTGCTGAAACGGGGTGTCCCTGTCCAAATCATGCACCTGGAGAACACCAAGTATGAAGAGAACTGGAAGGATGCTAAGGTGGTTCTCATGACATATTCCAACATGAAACCGCTCCAGCCGGAGGCTCATCAGCAGATAGCAGACTGGGTTAGAGAAGGGGGTGTGCTGGTGTATGTGAGTAAGGACAATGACCCCTTCCAAAATGTACAGGAGTGGTGGAACCAGGAAGGAAATGAGTATGCGCACCCTGCCGACCACTTGTTCCGTCTGATGCACATCCCTGCCTTCCCTTCGGAGGGAAAATACCGGTACGGAAAGGGAAGGGTGCATGTGCTCCGGAAAGACCCGAAAGAGTTTGTGATGAGTGGAAGAGATGCACAGTTGCTCACTGCCGTGCGCGATGCTTATGAGGAAGATGCTCATGCAGGTCAGCTCCAGTACAAGAACTTTTTGTCTTTGGAGCGGGGGTATTATGACATCATTGCAGTGATGGATGAGAGCGTCAGTGAGGAACCTGTCCGTAAAGAAGGGTTGTTCATCGACTTGTTTGATCCGGAGCTCCCTGTCTTGGAATATAAACGGATTAATCCGGGGCAACAGGCTTTCCTGATTAATCTGGAGAGAGTTCGGAAAAACGGCACCCCTCAGATTCTAGCCTCTGCCAGCAGGGAGTATGAAATATCCTGGGATGGCAGAAGCTACTCCTTTGTGAGCAAGGCTCCGAAGAACACCACCAATGTGATGCGTATCCTGTTGCCGAAAGAACCTTTGTCAGTAACCATCGGAGGGGAATATCCGAAGTGGGATTGGGATGAAAGGAGCCACACCTTGAAAATGAAATTTGAAAACAGCCCAGAGGGCATAAAAGTAGTAATAAGATGAGATTTATTTTTTCTTTTCTAGTATTAGTGGGGATGGCTGTAAACGGCTGGTCTCAGGAGTTCACCGTGAAGCAGGTTCCAGAGAATTATATCGGCACGGAAGCCGAAAAAGCAGGACAGGTGGTTCGTCTGGATTACCTCACTACCAATTTCCAGACGGGGTGCCCCATGGACAAGCATGCCTTGGTTTACCTCCCTTACGGATACAGTGCCAAGCAGCGCTATAATGTCTTCTACCTGATGCATGGAGGAGGCACCGATGAAGAGTTCTACCTGCATGGAAACGAGAAGCAGAAGGAACTGTACAATGGTAATTTCTCTTCTACCAAGTTGAAACGTATCCTAGATCATGCCATTGAGAATGGGGAACTGGAACCGATCATCGTGGTTTGCCCTTCGTTCTACCTGAATGAAAATCCGAAGGGAGATGCGGGCAGTTGCACCAAGAACTTCTCCACTGAGCTGCAGAACGACTTGATTCCTGCAGTGGAGCGTGCTTACAGCGTCTATAAAGGTCGTGACCACCGGGCATTTGGAGGATTCTCCATGGGTTCCGTCACCACCTGGTGGCAGGTTTGTCAGTCCATGGATTATTTCCGTTACTTCATGCCGATGAGTGGAGATTGCTGGGCTATCTCTCAGCTGGGAGGGAAAGATCACCCGGCAGAGACAGCGAAATATGTGGAAGATGCCATCCGGAAATCGGGGTATGCTCCGAAGGATTTCAACATCGTCTCCATGACCGGAACGAAGGATATTGCATATAACCATCTGGGTCAGCAAATCAGTGAAATGCGTAAGCTCCCTACCTTCAAGTTCCATAAGGATTTGAAACAGGGAAACATCAGTTATGGGGTGCTGCCAGAGGGAGAGCACAACTACAACTACATGATTGTCTATATTTACAACGCACTTCCTCTATTTTTCCATTGATGAAGGTAGAGATTCAAGCTACGGCTGATGGCAGTGCCACACTCTTCGTGCCTTCCCTGGATGAGCATTACCACTCCGTGAAGGGTGCCCTGACGGAGTCCCTGCACATTTTCATCCACATGGGGTTGCAGGAGTGTAAGGCTGCGGAACCTAGGGTGCTGGAGGTGGGATTCGGCACGGGACTGAATGCGTTGCTCACCCTGCAGGAGGGGAAGAGGGTGGTGCATTATACCACCTTGGAACGTTTCCCGCTCCCCTTGGAGGTGGTGGAAAAACTGGATTACCCTGCCCTGGTTTCGGCTGAGGCTGCGTCCAGTTTCCTGGCTCTGCATGGGGCTCCTTGGAACCAGTGGGTGCAGATTGTCCCGGGTTTTCACCTTCGAAAAATGGAAACGGATTTCACCACCCTGCAGCTGAAGGAGAAATACGACGTCATTTATTTCGATGCGTTTGCTCCGGAGAAGCAACCGGAGATGTGGTCTCAGGAGATTTTCCAACGGATGTTTGAGTGTCTAGATACCGATGGTATCCTTGTTACCTATTGTGCGAAGGGAGAGGTGCGCAGAATGCTCCAAAGAGTTGGTTTCATCGTAGAGCGATTACCAGGCCCTCCCCAGGGAAAAAGGGAAATCCTTCGGGCCAGAAAAATATTCCCTTAAGGAGAAAAAAATCCACCCCACTAAGCAGTAGGGCGGATTTCTTTTATAGAAACCTTGTAAGAGATTACAAGTTGATGGTCGTATTTAAGCGAAGATCAGCAGCCGAAGCAGCAGCGTTCAAGGTATAAGTACCTGGATCTACCACCCACTGTTTCTTAGCTTCATCGTAAGAAGCCAGGTCTGCCTTCTTGAAGGTCATGGTTACGGTAGCAGTCTGTCCTGGCTGAACCAGTGCACTCTTACAGAAGGCCTTCAGTTCCTTTACAGGCTTTTCCAGGGTGCCCTTTGGAGCAGAAATGTACAGCTGAACTACCTCACGTCCGGCTACCTTACCGGTGTTCTTTACGTCTACGGTCACGGTATAAGTATCACCATTAGCTTTTACTGCCAGGTTAGCATACTCGAAAGTAGTATAGCTCTTACCGAAACCGAATGGATAGAGAGGCTCTACCTTGTTCTTGTCGAAGTGACGGTAGCCCACGAAGATGTCCTCGGTGTACTTCACTACACGGTCCTCACCTGGAGAAAGTGGGAAGTCCACTGCAGAAGGATAATCCTTGTATGCCTTAGCCCAGGTCATTGGGAGCTTACCGGATGGGTTCACCTTACCGCTCAGTACATCAGCTATAGAGTTACCAGCTTCCTGTCCTGGCATGAATACGTGTACCAAACCGTCTACCAAAGGAACCTGCTCAGTGAGTTCGATGATAGAACCCATGTTCAGCAGCACTACCAGTTTCTTACCAGCAGCATGAGCAGCCTCACTGATGTTCTTCAGGTTGGTAGCTTCCACGTCGGTCAGGTAGTAGTCGCCCTTCTCCAACTTACGGTCTGCACCTTCACCTGCCTGACGGCTGATGGTGTAGATTGCTACGTCTGCCTTGTCTATGGCAGCCTTAATCTGTGCAGCAGAAAGGTTCAGATCCTCTACGAATGGAGTAGCCCAGAAGCTCTCAGCAGCCTGCTTAGACTTAGCAGCTGTGATGTAAGCGGTATAAGCCTTCTCCAAGTCTTCTACTAGGGTGAAACCAGCGTTCTTCAGACCCTCGTTGATGTTCACTTTGTAAGCACGGTTCACATTACCAGAACCGGTACCACCTACGTAAGTATCGTAGCTGGCGTTACCGAAGGCAGCAATCTTAGCGTTTGCAGCCAATGGAAGCACATTGTCCTTGTTCTCCAGCAGTACGGTACCGCAAGAACCGTTCTCACGAACCAGCTGTGCATGAGCCTTCAGGTCTGGCTTGTTGCTGTACTTGTAGCCCTTGAAGGTAGGAGTCTTCTGAATCAGGTTCAGAATGTTGGTAATGTTACGGTTCAGGTCAGCCTCTGCCAAGGTACCGTTCTTTATACCGTTCACAATTTCATCATACTGATGCTGGGTTCCAGGCATCAGCAGGTCGTTACCTGCAGCCTGCTGGCGTGCACCATCTTCCTCAGCCCACCAGTCGGTCATCACTACACCGTCGTAGCCCCATTCCCCACGGAGCACGTCGGTAAGCAGCCACTTGTTCTCAGAAGCCAGCACCCCGTTAATCTTGTTGTAAGAAGACATCACGGTCCAAGGCTTACTTTCCTTCACAGCTATCTCGAAGCCCTTCAGGTAGATTTCACGGATGGCACGCTCGCTTACCACAGCGTCGATACCGTTACGCATGGTCTCCTGAGAGTTCACTGCAAAGTGCTTGATAGAAGTTCCTACACCGTTGCTCTGGATACCGTTCACATAGGCAGCAGCTATCTTACCAGCCAGGATAGGATCTTCTGAATAATATTCGAAGTTACGTCCACAAAGTGGGTTACGATGGATGTTCAGGGCAGGAGCCAGCAGCACGTCTACACCGTATTCCAGCACCTCGTTACCCATAGCCTTAGTTACCTTCTCCACAGTCTCAGTATCCCAGCTGGCAGCCAGAATGGTACCGGTAGGGAAAGCTGTGCAGTAGTAGGTGTTCTCATCCCCCTCACGGGTAGGGTTGATACGAAGGCCGGCAGGACCGTCGGCATAAGCGATGGAAGGAATACCCAGGGAGTCGATGGCATAACCCTCGGCAGCGTCACCAGGAACACGTCCTGAACCCATGAAGGTAGAGATAGTCATGGTGTCTCCTTTTTCAGCTCTTTCTTGAGCCTGCTTGATGAGCTCGTTGATGTCCACACCATTACGATTTGGCATGCCAGGAGCTGCATCAGGTGGGAACATCAGTCCGCGTGCAGTACCCAGTACCATATTTGCCTTCTGGTCCAGCGTCATCTGTGCAATGACATCCTCCATAGGCTGGTCACCATACATCAGAGTGGTTTGCTCCGCAGGAGCACAGGCAGCCAGGGCCATCAGTGAGAGACCCATAGCACCCAGTTTTGTGGTTGTTTTCATGTGATTAAATACTTAGTTTTAAATTTTGGTTGAGAATTATGGATGCAAAGATAAGGTTAAAAAAATAATCTCACGTATGTTTTTTGACCAATGGTCTATCAAATCTGCCCAAATGTAAATATTTCCCACCATTTATGCGTTTGAAATGAACTGGGAGGCCCTGCTTTCCCGTACGAACCGTTATAAACTTTTAAAAATAGTAAAGAATTCAGTGAAATACATAGGATTCATTATCTTTGCACGGAAATAATCGACTAAATGGGTAAAAAGTTTTCTAATCAAGTTCTAGGGCATCTCACGGCTTTGTTGGTAGTCATGATTTGGGGCGAGACGTTCGTCTCTACTAAAATGTTGCTCAATGCCGGTCTCATGCCAGCCGACATCTTCTTCTACCGATTCCTACTGGCTTATGTGCTCACCTGGTTCGTGTCCTATAAACGCCTCTTTTGCCGGAACATCACCGATGAGCTCACCACCTTTGTCCTGGGTGTCTTGGGAGGCTCCCTCTATTTCCTCACGGAGAACATGGCACTGGTGTACAGCACGGCTTCCAATGTGGCCATTCTGCTGAGCTCCTGTCCCCTCCTTACTGCCCTGCTGCTGTCCATCTTCTACAAGAGCGAAAGGCTCAGCAAGAAGCAGATTTTCGGCTCCCTCCTGGCTTTCCTGGGTATGGTGATGGTGGTGCTGAACGGACAGCTCATCCTGCACCTGAACCCCAGAGGCGATGCCCTAGCCATCGGGGCTGCCGTGTGCTGGGCCTTCTACTCCCTGCTCATCAAGAGAGTCATGCATAAATACAGTTCCTGGTTCATCTCCCGGAAGGTGTTCTTCTACGGGCTCCTCACCATCCTGCCGTATTATGCCCTGGTCTCTCCGCTGAATACGGATGTAAGCATCCTCACCCGTCCGGTGGTATACGGGAACCTGCTTTACCTGGGTTCCGTGGCTTCCATGTTCTGCTACATCATGTGGAACTGGACGCTGTCTAAGCTGGGGGCGGTGAAAGCTACCAACTACCTCTACCTGCAGAGCCTGTTCACCATGGTTTTCGCCTCGCTCATCCTGCACGAGCGTATCACCTGGATGGCTATCGCAGGTGCTGCTATCTTGATTCTGGGTATGATTCGGGCTGAAAGAAAATAGAAAAGATATTTGCGATGAAAACACACATTTTTGCTACTGTAACAGTCGTTTTAGGGCTCCTTGCCAGTTGCCAGCAAGCCCCTCAGCAGGAAGAGGCTCCTGTGGTGGAAGTAACCGATTATGGGGTGAAGGGCGATGGTCAGACCCTGAACACGGAGGCTTTCAATAAAGCCATCCAGGAGGCTCCAGAGGGGGCTGTGATTCATATCCCTGCGGGGAAGTACCTTACCGGAACCATCCACCTGAAAAGCCACATCACCCTCCAACTGGATACATTGGCTGAAATCATCGGAACCACCGATTTGGAGGCTTACGACCACTACCGTCCTACCAAGGACATGACGCGGTATGATACAGGGGCTGGCACGCGCAATGCCAACCTCTCCGGGGATGAGCGGTGGACAAAGGCTCTCATTCTGGGGCAGAACCTGGAAGATGTAACTATCCGGGGAAAGGGACTGCTGAACGGACAGCATGTGGTGGATTCCCTAGGGGAAGAGTCCATGCGAGGCCCCCACGGCATTCTCATCGCTGAAAGCAAGAATGTAACGCTGGAGGGATTCTCCATCACCTGCGCATCAAACTATGCTGTGATGGGCTACGAGTGGGTGGATTCCGAGGTCAGTGGCTTGCACATCACCCAGGGATGGGACGGCGTGCACATCCGGGGAGGGGAGAACATCCTTATCCGGAACTGCGACATCCAGACGGGGGATGATTGCTTGGCTGGAGGCTACTGGGAGAACATGATCATCCAGAACTGCCGTCTGAACTCTTCCTGCAACGGCATCCGCATGATAGAACCTAGCACCAACCTCATCATTCAGGGTTGCCACATCTACGGCCCTGGAAAGTACATGCATCGCACCAGCGGCCCTGTGGTGAAGAGCCTCTACGGCATTGTGCTGGAGCCGGGTGCGTGGGGCGATGCTCCGGGACATACGGAGAACGTGCTGATACAAGACATGACCATGGATAATCTGCTCAGCCCGCTGGTCTACAGCATGGGGGAAAACAATACCTGCTCCGGTCTTATCATCGATGGGCTCACAGCTACCCACATCACGTATAACACCACCCCGCTAAACCGTCAGGAGTGCGTGCGCATGTGGGATAATATCCAGATAAAAGACTTGAGTATTTCCATGAATAAGGAATAGGTTTTCCGTAAAAAAGGAAAGTTTTACCGAAATTCTTATGGTAGATAGAATAAGGAAAGTCCTTATTTTTGCATCGGTGAATCTTCAGCTAGATTAAGAAATGGACTCCAAGGAACCTGCATACTTATTTAAGAACGTAAAAGCCGATGGCACCCTTCCCCACATTTTTCTGGGGAAGGCCATGGTGCACCTGCTCTGTAAAAAAGGGAGCATGAGCTTCTATTTTGCAGGACAGAAGGTGGAGGCTCAGGAGGGGTGCCTGGTCATCTGGCAGATGCGTTCTGGTATTCAGCAGGTGCAGTACTCCCCGGATTTCGATGCCGACTTCTTCATCATCACCCGTTCCTTCATGCTGCAGTTCACCCCCGATGCACAGTGGGCTTCCTTGGGCTTCACCTACATTAAGATGCACCCGGTTTTTCCACTTCTAGAAGAGGAATATGCCTTGATGCAGAAGGACTTCCAAGACATCCAGATGCGCATGACCACCCAGCATCCGTTCCAGAACAACCTGGTAAGAAACCTCCTGCAGGTGTTCATGTACGACATGTGGAGCATCTATTCCCGGGAATTCCATAAGCTCTCCCTGAACACCACCGCTAACCTGCATTTCAACAAGTTCTTGGAGCTGGTGCAGGAGCATTGTAAGCAGCACCGCTCCGTGTCTTTCTACAGCGATAAAATGTTCATCTCCAGCCCCTATCTGCTGCAAGTGTGCCAGCAGGTGAGCGACCGTTCCGCATCGGACTGGATTGTCTATTACACCCTCCAGGAGATTGTGAGCAGGCTGAGTAACCCCCAGCTTTCCATTTCCCAAATCAGCGAGGAACTCTGCTTCTCTTCCGTGTCCCACTTCTCTCACTATGTGAAGAAGCACCTGGGCGTCTCTCCCCAGGAGTTCCGGAAATAAGCCCCCTCTTCATTATCTTCAATTTGTACAAGTTTACCTTTCTTTTGTGTAACAAGTGCTTGGTGGATTCGCTCTATCTTTGCACTTGGTAAATTTCACACTAATTTTAAACAACTAAAATGAAGAAATCTATTCTTACCCTAGTGGCTTTGTGCGTGGGGTTGGGCCTGAACGCTCAGGACTCCCTGCGTATTTACCATATTGATGAGGTGGTGGTTACCGGTACCCGAAACAATACCGATGTGCGCCATCTGCCTCTTACCATTACTTCCGTGAGCCGCCCTCAGCTGGAGCAGAGCTACTCCCAGAGCGTGCTGCCCACCCTTACGCAGCTCACTCCGGGCCTTTTCACCACCACCCGAGGCATCATCGGTTACGGTGTGTCTACCGGAGCTGCCGGTAGCATGAAAATCCGTGGTGTGGGAAGCGGAGCCCAGCTCATGGTCCTCATCGACGGTCAGCCGCAGTATGCAGGATTGATGGGACACCCCATTCCTGATGCGTACCAGACCATGATGGCAGAGAAGGTGGAAGTGCTTCGAGGCCCTGCCAGCGTGTTCTACGGCTCTAACGCCATGGCTGGAGTCATCAACATTGTGACCCGTCAGCAGGAGACCGATGGAAGTGATACGAACATCCGCTTGGGTGGAGGAAGCTACGGCACCGTGCAGGCTGAGGCTGGAAACAGCTATAAGAAGGGAGCATTTAACAGTAACGTGGGCATCAGCTACCAGCGTACGGACGGACATCGGGAGAATTCCGAGTTTGAACAGTACAGCGGTTTTGCCAAGCTGGGCTACAGCCTGAACCCCAACTGGAAACTGAGTGGAGATGTAAATTTGACTCATTTCATCACAGCAAACCCTGGTCCGGAGAGCGCTCCACTGCTGGACAATGATATGTGGATTACTCGTGGACTGGCTTCCCTTTCCTTAACGAACAACTACGGAAACACCAACGGTGCCCTGCGTGTGTACTTCGACTGGGGTCACCACAAGATAGACGATGGCTATAATGCAGGAGGTAATCCTAGAACCAATTTCTATAAACACAATGATTACATCGGTGGCATCAGCTGGTACCAGAGTGCCTCCTTCTTCGAGGGGAACCGCATCACCTTCGGTATAGACTGGCAGCGCTTCGGTGGCTCTGCATGGAACGAACCGAAGACCGGTGGAGAGAAAACCTACCTCGTAAAGGATGAAAACGGAAACCTGGTAGAAAGCCTCCATCAGGATGAAATAGCCGGGTATGTGGACTTCCGTCAGGAGCTGGCAGAATGGCTCACCGTGGAGGCAGGAATCCGGTACGATCATCACTCCACCGCTGGCAGTGAGTGGGTGCCACAGGGCGGTCTGTCCTTCCACGTCACTCCTACAGCCGACCTGAAAGCCATGGTGAGCAAGGGTTTCCGTAACCCTATCATCCGGGAAATGTACATGTTCCCACCATCAAATACCGAGCTGGAGCCAGAGAGCATGATGAACTATGAACTCTCTTATACTCAGCGCTTTAGCAAGGGACACCTGGGAGCCAACATCTTCTACATCGATGGAAAGAACCTCATCAGTACCGTGCGTACCGATGGACGCCCCAAGAACATCAACACTGGGGAATTTACCAACTACGGTTTCGAGCTGAACGGTGACTACCGTTTCAATGCGCACTGGAGCCTGGATGCCAACTATAGCTTCCTGCACATGAAGAAGGCCATAGAGGGCGCACCAGAGAGCAAGTTCTTCGTGGGTGTGAACTATGCACAGAACCGCTTCGGGTTCCAGGTAGGTGTGCAGCGTATTGATGGGCTCTACCTCACCACTGGAGACAATGCCCAGAAGGAGAACTTCACATTGCTGAGCGCTACTGCTACCTACCAGCTGTCTAAAGCCATGAAACTCTATGTGAAGGGAGAAAACCTGCTGGCAGAACACTACCAGACCTATGCAGGTTTCTACATGCCACGAGCTACCTTCATGGGAGGTATCGACATCAACTTCTAAACGCCCTAGAGGGCAAAAAGAGAGGGTGACCTTGATGGGCCACCCTCTTTTCTTTTTCGGGGAAAGATTATTCTACGAACCACACTGCACTCTCATTACCCTGTGCTGTGCGTATTTCCACCTTGTTTTCTCCCTTCTGCAGCTTCACGTTCTTGAATTCCACCGTAGCATAGGCATCGGTCTTCTGTGAACCTATCTGCTTTCCGTTCACGAAGAGCCGTACTTGCGGAGCCGTGCTAAACGCAATGATATCCGTTACATCCTCCTTGCGCTGGGTGTAGTCCTTAGAGCACAAGTGTACGGTAGGCTCCTTCTTGTTCCAGTTGGCTTTATACAGGTAGAACGCATCCTTGCGGCGCTGACGGTCCTGAGAAACCAGACCCTTGTCGTTCAGGTTGTTCGTATCCCCCTCCCGGCGCATGGCAGAGGCAAAGTCGAACATGTTCCACACGTAAGACCCCCAGAGGTAGTCGCGCTCCGTAATCATCTTCAGGTGCAAGCGGTGAGAGAAGGTCTGCTTTTCCATCGGGTGGTAGTGCCCTCTGGAATCCTGAGGCTTGGTAGGGGTATCGTCCACCTGGCTGGCATGGATGCTGAAGGCAGCTCCAGCGCCGTACTCGCTCACGCAGATCTTCGCATCGGGATACGTCTTGTGCCAGTTGTCAAAGAAAGTGGCGAAGCCGGAAACGGCGCCCTCGTACCAGCCGAAGTACTTGTTCCATCCCACCAGGTCGGCAGTGAAGTTGAATGTGCCCTCATTGCAGGTAGCCAAGGTAGTGAGGCGCACAGGATCCAGCTGGTGAGCCAGATCGTTCAGTTGTGCAGCTATCGCGTTGAAATCACCGTTTATTTCGTTCCACAGGCCCCAGCAGAAGATGCTAGGGTGGTTGTAGTTCTGCACTATCATCTCTGTGAGTTGGAACTTCAGGTGGTCGTCAAATTCCTTTCCAGCCACATAAGAGCCCACGAACGGAATCTCCTCCCAAACCAGCAGACCCCGGCGGTCAGCCTCCTCAAACATGAAGTGAGCCTGAGGGTAGTGTGCCAGTCGGATGGAGTTCACACCCATCTCCTGAATGATGTCTAGGTCAGTGAGGTGCTCCTTGCGGGTCAGGGCGCTAGCCAGTCCAGCCCAGTCCTGGTGACGGGAAACGCCACGCAGTTTCAGGTGGTTGCCGTTCAGGAAGAAACCCTTGTCGGCATCAATGTAGAAATACCGCAGACCTATCTGGTCCTCCACCCGGTCCACCTCTTTACCGTCTCGCTTCAGCACGGCTGTCACCTGGTAGAGGTAAGGGTCTTCCACCCCGTTCCACAGGTGCGGATTCTCCACACTGAAGTTGATGGTGCACTTGTCATTATTAATATAAGGTGAGATTTTCCGGCTGATGGTGTTTCCTGCAGCGTCCAGCAGAGAGAGCTCCACCTCACAGTTCTTGTAATCAGAAAGGGTGCTCAGGTGCACCTCGGCCTGCAGTTCCGCATGCTTCTCGTTCACCAGCTTCTGCGTCACCAGCAGACCCTCGGAGCCGTAGTAGAGCGGAGAAATGCACACATCGTCCATAATCTCCAGATACACATCGCGGTAGAGACCCCCGTACAGGTTGAAGTCGCCCCCTTGCGGAGCCACATCAAACTGGTGCGAGTTGTCGCACGTAATCAGGATATAGTTCTTTATGCCGTAGGTAAAGTAGTCCGTCAGCTCATAGCAGAACGCATTGTAAGCCCCCTTGTGCGTACCCACATGGTTCCAGTTCACGAATACGGCAGCGGTGGTTCCGGCACCCTCGCACTTCAGGAAGATACGCTTTCCCTTCCAGCTCTCCGGCACCTCTATCTCCTTCAGGTAAGAGCCCAGGCCCCGGTAGTAGCCCTCATCGTTCATAAAATCCTCATCGTTGTACGTGTGCGGCAGGTTCACCGTCTTGTCCGGTTGCGGAATGTACACGTTGGGGAACACGCCCCAAACGCCCATGCTACCCTTTTTGAAACCCCAACCCTCGTTGAAAGGGATGATTTCCCGGGCAGAGACCGACAGGCTCCCCAGCAAGAAAACCAGCAGTGTAAAAAACACGTTTTTTTTCATAGCTTTATAGATTAGAAATAAGATTATTCTTTGGTTGTATCGAAGATTTTCCCTGATTTCATCGCAGATTTTCCAAGTCTCAGTGAAGATTTTCCCAGATTTCATCGAAAATCTCCCGCAGTTGGGGTTCATTTCGGATGATGCTTCTCAGTTCCGCCAATCGCTCACCATTGGGTGATTCCGGAATCCAGAGTTTCAGGTAACCCCCTTCTGCATATTTCTCATGCAGATGCTCCAGGGTGCGCTGCCAGTTGCCCTCCTTATCCAGTTCCGGATAGTGGTCCAGCCCATACTGAATAGTTCTCCGGATGATGTCCACCGGGTGGATGGTCCGGTCGGCCTCTGCCAGAATGCGTCCGTAGATGCTCCGTGGGGCATGCTTGGACGAAGCCCGATGGTCCTCCGCAGCCTGTGCCATCCGTTCTATCTCCGCAGGGGTGAACCACTGTTTCAAGGTTTCATCCTCCCGGATGATTTGCCCTGAGACCAGATGGTGCGTTTCCCTTCCCTGGCAGAGCCCCGTATCATGGTAGGCCGCTATAGTCAGCATCGTGTCCCCGTCCACCAAAACCTTGATTCCATCGGCATCCCGGTAGTGAGGAGATCGGTTCACCAGCTCCGCCAGTTTCCAGCTTTCCTCCATCACCAGCATAGCATGATCCACCCGGTGTGCCGCATCAAAGTGCGCATACCGGGGCAGGATCTCCCTCTTCAGGTATTCCTCTAAAGCACGGTTCTGGAAAGTCATATGGCAAAGGTAGTGAAATTGTAGCATTTGCCCAAAACAAGGCAGGATAATCCTGAAAAACTTAGTATTATTGTGTCGGCTGGCATAATGGAATGCTTTTTTCGCAAAGAAATGTATACGTATTTGCAAAAATTAACTATTTTTGCGCCGGAATTAGGTGAGTCTTTCTGTTTCTCAGTAAGACTTTAAAAGGGAATCTGGTGAAAAACCAGGACAGTGCCCGCTACTGTAAGATTCGGCTCCATTCATTTGGTGGAGTTTTAGATGCTGCAACCACTATTCTTTTCTTAAGAATGGGAAGGTCTAAAGAATCAAGTCAGGAAACCTGCCTAGTTTACACAGTTAACAAGTTTCCGGGTCAGAAACTTATTAATTAACTTTTTAAATTTTTTATTTAATGAAGAAACTTGTTTTTTCATTCCTGTGCTTTGCAGCAATGGGAATGTCTGCTAGTGCGCAGACGCAAAGAGGGTACACCAATTTCAATGATACGGTGCTATCCATTAAAGAAGTTACGGTCTTTGGCTATGACCAGTCTAAAACTACAGCGTTGAAGCTTGATGTGCCTACCCGTTTCCTGCCCGTGGCCACCTCCACGTTGCCGTCTCACATCTTAGTGAATCGTGATGTTCAGGACATTCAAGAAGCAGTGAAGTTTATTCCTGGGGTAAGAATCCAGACCTCCTATGGAGCTTTCCAACAGATTTCAGTGCGTGGCTTTGATCATTCCATGATTATGGTGGATGGTGTTCGTGATGAACGTTCAGCTATAGATAATTCTTATCCTTTCATGGATTTATCTTCGGTGGAGAAGATAGAGCTCCTCAAGGGTCCGGCCTCTGTGCTGTACGGTTCCTCTGCAGTAGGTGGTGTGCTGAACATCGTGAGGAAAGCCCCTGTAGCTCAAAACCATTTTAATGCTCGTCTGGCCTTCGGAAGCTGGTATAATACTCATGCCACGGTGGGTTTTGGCGGTAAGCTGTTCGGACCTATTAACTATAGTACCAGCCTGAATTACCAGCATCAGGATGGATGGCGTGACAACAAAATGCGCCGTTTGTCCGGTTATTTTGCCATAGGCGGTTCTTTGGGTGAAAAAGATGAGATTGACATCCGTATTGCTGGCAATGATGATTTCTATTCTACTGAAATCGGTCTTCCTCCATTGATGTCGGCTGATATCTATAATGCTTCTACAAACCAGTTGTATCTGAAACAAAACGACCTGCTGCCGGGACTTGACCGGGAATGGCGGTACAACAGTGAATCAGACTTCATGTATAATCGTGGACAGAATATCTCTGCCACCTGGAAGCACCGGTTCAATGAAAATATCAAGTTGATGGATAAACTTTCCTATTCTTACGACGATATTGACTATTTCGGAACCGAAGAGCTCGACTATCTCACCAGCAAGGATCCTATCTATCCTTATTATTATGAATCGGCAGGGAAACGCACCTATATCAGTCTGGATTCTTTGTATTATGGCTACCCATTGCGCTTCTCACATATTGCCAAGACCTTGAACAACCAGCTGGAACTTTCAGGCATGTTCCATACCGGAAGCATTAAGCACAACTATCTAGCAGGTTATTCCTTTGTGTATCTGGACCGTACCTCCTATAGCGGTTATAACTTTGGCAGCCGTGGAGATGATGTGGTAGGCCCTGGCTTGACCGGACATGGAACCACCTATAATCCTCACAGCATAGGCTGGATGGATACCAAGTTCAGTAAAGCTACTCCACAGTACACCCGAATGCATGGATTCTATTTCCATGACCTGATGGAATTCAGCGAGCAGTGGAAACTGATGATTGCAGGACGCTACGACTTGTATAATTACAAACGTGCTTCTGGTATCAACGCCATCAACGGTGGCCGTACCCATGAAGAGGTGAAGGAAGAGGAGTATTCCAAGCTGACTACCGGTGCCTTTACGTTCAGGGTAGGAAGTGTTTATCTGCCCACGGAGCAGCTCTCCCTGTTTGCCTCTGTAGGAACCTACTTCAAGCCTATCCGCACGTTCTATAACGACAACACCATTTATGTGGACAAGGACGGTAAGATCTTTACTCCTACGAAGGGAGAAGAAGTCTTCAAGCCAGAGAAAGGTATGCAGATTGAGGTGGGCGCCCGCTATGAGCTGACAGATAAACTGAAGGCCGATGTTAGTGTCTTCTATATTAACAAGTATAACATGACCCGCTCCTTGGCCTACAGAGGTGATGTGATAGACGGAGAGACGCTGGAGAAGAACGTCACAGGTCAGGTGGGCCGTATGGATTCACGGGGATTTGACGTGGAACTGACCTATGCTCCTATGCCGGGCCTGACTTTCATGACAGGCTATGCATTTACCAATGCCAAGGTGCGTGAGATGGCCAAGAATAAGTGGATGGATTCCGATGCCACCAAGGGAAAGCAGTACCCTCGTATCCCTAAGAACACCTTCTTCATCTTGGGCGACTATACCGTGCTTAAAGGTGTGCTGAAAGGATTGGGAGTGAACTTCGACGTGGATTTCCAGGATAAGATCTATCGGAACAATGCCAACAGCACCTTCTTCGACGCTTACTGGCTAGCTAACCTCGGTTTCAGCTACAGACTGAACAACGGCATTCGTCTGGGTCTTAACATCAAGAACCTCTTCGACAAAGAATATTTCAACCAGTCCTTAGGAAATCAGATGGTTCCAAGCCAGCCACGCAGTTACATGGCTTCTTTACAATATTCTTTCTAATATGTTACACCGATTTATTTATACTTTACACAGAATACTGGGAACACTTCTCAGTATTCTGTTCCTCATGTGGTTCTTATCGGGAATCGTGATGATCTACCATCGGTTCCCCTCCGCTTCCAGAGAGGAAAAATTGGCCACGTTGGATACCTTGCCCTCTTCCTTGCCTTCCATCGCAGAGATTATGAACCGTTCAGCAGGGAAGGATTCCCTCCGAAGCCTGAGTCTGTATTCCTATCTGGGACAAACCTTTGTGGAAGCCCGGGCAGGGCAGACCACGGAGAAGTTTCCGGTAGACAGCCTGGAGCATCTTCCGGAAATAAATGGGGACTATATCCGTAGCGTAGCAGGGCTGTGGTGCGATGCTCCGGTCTCCAGGATTGACACCTTGAACCGCTTGGAACAATGGATACCCTTTGGCAGGCTGAAGGGAGATTTCCCTATCTATAAGTTCCACTTTAACGATGCAGACCGCACACAACTTTATGTCTCTTCCGTCACCGGTGAAGTGCTGCAGTGCACCACTCGCAGTGAACGCTTCTGGGGGTGGTTGGGCCCCATCCCTCATTGGGTTTATTTTACCTGGCTAAGACAGGATGTGGAATTATGGTCCGATGTGATAGTCTGGATTTCCATCTTTGGCATTATTATGCTGTTTGCAGGGTTTTATCTTGCCATCCACGCCTATCGCACGTCGGTTAAAAAAGGAAAGGGACTAAAAACTCCGTATAAGAAGAAATGGTACCGGTGGCATCATGTCTTCGGAACCGTGTTCGGCATTTTCCTGCTGACGTGGATTGTCAGCGGCATGTACTCCCTGGCCGATATTCCGGAATGGCTAGGAAAGAAACATCAGGACTATCCGGCCCGAAGTGCTTTAAGCCAGGGAACACTTCCTCTTAGCGCCTACCAGCTGGATTACCGGAAGCTGATAGCAGCCTATGCAGGAGAGGCTACTCAGATAACCTGGGATAGTTTCTATGATTACCCTTTCTATCAAGTGTTGCTGAAGGGAAAAGAGCCCGTCTACGTAGATGCTACCTCCCAGCAGATCATGCCATTCAGCCTTACTGAACAGCAAGTGAGAGAGGCCGTCACCTCCATTCATTCCCCAGAGCCCGTTACCGTGACCCTGATGACGGAGTACGACCACTATTATCTGGACACAAAAGGAAATCTGCCTTTACCAGTCTGGAAGGTCTCAGTAGACAATGCCGACAAGACCTGTTATTACATTAATCCCCAGACCGGTTCCTTCAGGAGCATGAACACTCATGGAAGGTGGCAGTTCCAGTTGTATCAAGGCTTTCACAGCTTACGGTATAAGGTCTTCGTAGACCACCCTGTCATTTGGACCATCGTCATGTGGACCTTGCTGCTAGGTGGTGCATTTGTATCCCTCACTGGCATCGTGTTAGGATGCAAGTATATCGTCCGCTGTGTGAAACGTCTTTTCTCTTAGGTTGAGGTGACCTTATCCGTAGGTCTCAATCAAGTATTTCACAAACTGCATGTCGGAGAAGTTGACGAAGCCCGTGTCGCTCTGGTTCAGGGTAGCTATCTGCTCCATATCCTGGGGCGTAAGGGTGAAGTCGAAGATATCTAGGTTCTGCGCCATGCGTTCCTTATGGCTGCTCTTAGGGATGGCCACGATGCCCCGCTGTGTAAGCCAGCGCAAGGCCACCTGAGCAGCACTCTTGCCATACTGGGCACCTATGCCAGCCAGCAGTTCGCTCTTTATCACGCCCTCAGCGCCCTGACCGCCCAGAGGGCCCCAGGCCATCATGCGCGTGCCAAAATCGTTCAGCACACCCTGAATGCCATTCTGCTGCACCAGGGTGTTACACTGCAGCTGGTTCACCATGGGCTTCACATCCACATAATGCGCAAAGTCGAAGAACCGCGCCTCTTGGAAGTTGCTCACCCCAATGGCTCTCACCTTGCCAGCCTTGTAAGCCTTCTCCATGGCTCTCCAGGTGCCGAACACATCCCCATAAGCCTGATGGATGAGCAGCAGGTCCAGGTAGTCCGTCTTCAGCTTCCTCAGGCTCTCGTCTATAGACCGTGCAGCCTTCTCTTCCCCGGCATTGCTAATCCACACCTTGGTGGTCAGGAAAATCTCCTCCCGCCTGATGCCGCTCTTCACCATGGCCTGGCCCACACCTTCCTCATTGGCGTAAGCCTGGGCCGTGTCTATCAGCCTGTAGCCCACGCTCAAGGCATCGCTCACGCAGCGTTCACACTCCTGGGGGCTTACCAGAAACACCCCATATCCCAGTACCGGCATTTCCACGCCGTTCTGTAGTTTAATATACTCCATAATCAGTTTTTTATTTAGTTTGTCAACTTCTGGTGGTGGTAATGAGGATCACACCATTGGCTCCTCGTGCACCCCATTGAGCCGCATCCTTGTGAATCTCTATTCTCTGTATAGCCTCCACAGGCACCAGAGAGTCAATGTCTGTCCCTTCATATTCCACCCCGTCAATGAAGAACAGGGGACTGTTTCCAGAGCCTACCGAGTTCACGCCCCTCACCAGGATATCGCTGTCATAGTACGTCTGCGTCACCCTCACCCCAGTGATGAACTGTTTCAAGATATCCGACAGCCTCAGAAGGCCCGACAGCTCTATTTGTTCACGTTCCACCACATTAC
This sequence comes from Bacteroidales bacterium UBA4293, assembly GCA_002395835.1. Taxonomy (GTDB): domain Bacteria; phylum Bacteroidota; class Bacteroidia; order Bacteroidales; family Bacteroidaceae; genus Minthousia. Next base: position 411,595 of record DGVD01000015.1, read on the forward strand.
CGTTTATTCTGGGAAGCGAAAGAACCGTGTAGGGCAGCCTCTGCTCCTGTGAGCCACTGTTCACGCTAAAGTCGTCCGAGGCCATGTGAATTTTCACCAGCCTAGCCCCGGAAACAGGGATTTCCGCCACTTTCCTCGATGTGATTTTCACTTGCAGTACATCGCCAGGTTTGGCATCCTGGAAATAGAAACGGCCATACTTGTCAGAAGTGGTTTTCACACCACTATTTAGCAGAGTTACGGTGAGTCCCTTTTTAGGTTTTCCCCCTTTCGTTATAATTCCGGACAGCTCTTGAGCCATCAGCATAAAGCTGGCGCATACGGCCGCAAATAATAAAACAATCCTTTTCATATTAACCTCCTTTTTTACCGCTATCTGTCATTTGCAAATATAATAAAATAAGGAGAAAGAAGAATGTCTTTTTTTCGGATTTTAGTTCCAATATTTCCGTATTTTTATGCCTGGCCTAAAAATAGCGTTTGGGAGTGACAGCGGTTTTTCGTACCTTTGCCAGAAAGAGGAACCGGAATATGAAAAAATATGGTCTTTTTTTGCTCATGATGCTCTGCCTTACGGCCTGTGGTGAAGGCCAGAAAACGGCCCCGCAGCCCCTGCTGGTGGTTCATCCGCATGAGGCAGAGCCAGCGCACCTTCAAGGTTACACCAGCGTGTTTTTAGCTGGAACCATCGATATGGGAAACTCCGTGGACTGGCAGCAGCAGGCTGCGGAACTTTTCCAGGAGAAAGAAGGGAACTACATCCTGTATAACCCCCGTCAGGCAGAGTGGCATCCGGAGCGGGAAGGAGAGATGGACTATCAGGTAAACTGGGAGCTGGAGCACCTGGAGAAGGCCCACCACATCCTCATGGTGTTCCTAGAAGGGAGCCAGTCGCCCATCACCCTGCTGGAGCTGGGCCTCCATGCCCGTGAAGGGAAGCTCCACGTGGTCTGCCCCAGTGGGTATTTCCGGTATGATAATGTTCGCATCACCTGCCAGCGGTACGGCATCCCCCTATATAAAACGGTGGAAGAAGCGGTTCAGCGTATTCGTTAGAGGCTCAAAGTAACCTTCACCTCGCTTTCCCCGGCCTTTAGGAATGCTTTCAGTTCACTGGCAGAGAGCCCCTGAATTTTCCCCAGCCGGGTGTAGCTCCAGGAGTTTGTGCCGTAGAAGATGCAGATGTTGCTGCCATTGTACAGCACCACATCGCCCGGCTGCGCATTGACCTGCTGGTTGCTGGTAGGCAGGGAGAAGCCCAGAGCTCCCCAGATTTCAAACCCACCGCTGGAGCTCAGCGTAAGGGTAATGTCCCCTTGTTCCAGTTTCTTCACCAGCGCCTGCGTGGCACTGTTTGCGGTAAGAGAAACCTCCTCCGTCCTTCCCTCAATGGTAAGATACATTTTCTGTGTCATAGTGGTAGTAATAGGTTCATTTTTCACTGATTCCATCGCATCAAGCTCCCGGGAGCAGCAGGAGAACAGCAGTGCGGTGAGCAGTAGAATGAGTTGTTTCATACGTTTTCCGTTTTTCTTTCTGCTGCAAAATTACAGGGAAAGCGGGAGAAAGCACTTAAACAAATTACGGAAAGATTTAACAAAAATACCATTCTACTCCATTAGCCATTTCCAAACAGGGATCACTTCAATGGTTCCATACTTGTCCGTCATGCTACAAATAAATGGCAATTTTTATTTAATCCATTAAGCAAAACGAGCCTTTCTTATTCATATAGGATGAGTTCCAAGTTTTCAATTATAGATTTTTTGGGGGGGTGAATTACCTCAAATACACCGAATGAAACACCTCAAAAACACCGAATTTGTTAAAATTCTATTTCAAATTGAACCTGTCCCTTTTTGAAGTGAAGTCAACCTTTTTCAAGGATAGAGTCAACCATCTCAGGAAAAGTAGTCACCCTTTTTTCGTATGGAAGGGTTTATTAAGCCCCCAAAACGCCCTTTTTTGTTAAAATCTTAATTCAGCACGGTTTATTACGAAAAATGGGGCTTTTTGAGGATTTTTTACCGATTTCCGTGGTGATATAACACCTTCCTGTAAAAATCCCATGATGCTGAAAGTGGACTAACAAGTTGATTATCATCATACTAACAAGTTTTTGCAATCAGTGATTGGTCACGTTGGTCAATGTCAAAGTGGTCAAAGTCTTTTTTAAAATACCCCACTTTTTAGGGGAGTATAGAAGGCGCAAAAAATAGCTATAATATAGTTAAGAATATAATATTATATTATAATATTATATTCTTAAAATTTCATTCCACATTCTTGACATATCTTAGTTTAGAGTTTGACCACTTTGACATTGACCAATTTGACCACTTTCGGGGAAATTGTCTTTTCCTGATTTCGGTTGACAGTTTTTTGCTTCTTTCCTGATGCAGTTGACAGTCTTTTTACTGGGTAGGTTGACAATTTCCTGAAATCGTTGACATCCATCCTGAAAAGGTTGTCATTTTCCTGAAAAGGTTGACAACTATGAAAAACACTGCGGAGGTTTGCCAAACGGCTGGAGGCGCAAAGCCTCCAAAGAGTG
>DGVD01000012.1:0-170461 GCA_002395835.1 Bacteroidales bacterium UBA4293
AGTCAACCTTTCCCAGTACGGATAGTCAACTTTTTCCGTACGGATAGGATTATGTTAAAATTTTAACTATAAAAAGAGTCAACCTAATTCAGGAAAAGTCAAAAAGTGGTCATTTGGTCACGGTCATTAAGGTCATTAAGCTAAATGGACTTTATCACATAGATGTGGCACAAAATTTTAATAATATAATATTATTAATAATATTATATTATTAATTTATTATTTGCTTTTTTTCGTGTTTGTGGTGAACTCTCAAATAGGGGGTATATAAAAATAGAAAATGACCTTAATGACCATGACCTTAATGACCATGTTCGAAATTGTGTTTTTTTGGGGCTAAATCTATTAATGGTTGATTTATAAACAATTAGAAGGGCCTTTTTTAAGGGTTTAGTCTTTCTTGATTGGTCATTAAATCGATCTCTTACTGCAAAAACACCTAAAATCCCTCATTTTCCATGGCGCACCGTGAAACACCGCTATCCAGACCCAATTTAACGGTTTTAACAATTAAATTTGCCTTTTTTTAACAAAATAATCCTGTTTTACTGCGCTGCTTGCGTAAACTTGAAGGTGTGGAAGATGTCTCCGGCAGTCACGGTAATGTAGGTATTTCTGGCATGGGCTCCCTCGTTCGGTTCAAAAACGATGCTGAGTTTGTTGTCGTGTATCTCTGCACGGAAATAGTCCCCGTAGATTAAAGGATAGGCCAAATAGTCTATATAGGGTGGGAGTACTTCTTGTCCGTCCTCCTTGGCATGTGAAAACCAATAACGAGAATAGTTTAGGCAAGAGAACGTCAGGGTAGAGCCAGAGGCAGGAACTTGATAGACCTCCCCCGACTTTGGGTAGTCCACTTTTTCCCAAAGCATAGGGTCCCAGTCACCATCTCTCTCTACGATGTCGCAAGAAAAAAGCATACATGCAAGGAGCACACAAAAAGAAATTTTCCAGAATTTTATTTCCATTTTTATGACATTTTTTTTGTTTTTTATCCTACAAATATAAATATGGAACTAGAAAAAACTTGCTTCCTTCCGTGTTAAAAATGCTTAATTCTGCGACAACTTTTTCGATGAAATCAGGCTTTTTTGAAGGTTACAAGGGGACAGGTCCCATGTAACGTCACTCCTTCTTCAGCTCCACAGCTGGGTTCGTCCTAGCAGCTTTCTGCGTTTGCCAGAGCACGGCCAGGAAGGAGATGATCAGGGCAATGACAGCCCCCACGATGAACACCCATTCATAGTTTTCTATCCGATACCAGAACTGACGTAAGTACCTTTCCGACAGGAAGATAGCTAGTGGAATGCCGATAAGGATGGCGATTCCCACCAAGATCATGTACTCCCTCACGGAACGTACCGTTTCTGAGGTTACGGTACCACCGAAGACCTTGCGGATGGCGATATTCCGGGTCTGCATCCCGGTATAATAGGTACTCATAGCTACCAGACCCAGCAGGGAGATCAGCGTTGCAAGGAGCATGAAAAGTTCTATCAGACTGATGAAATTGCGTGTTTTCTCCATGCCCTTCTCTATCAGTTCCGGGATGTATCCGAAATTCTGTTCCCCATATTCTTCATCTCCAGTCATGCGGAGGCTCTCACTGCGGTCTATCTCCTTGAGTTCAGAGCGGACCTCGGCATCGAACCGGTTCAGTTTCAGAATCACGGTAGAGGTGCTCTCCACCACGGACACTACGCCAATCTGGTTCCCTTCCACCTCGGACGGACCTTTCACAGCATAGTCTTTGATGATACCTCCGATATGCGCGTTATCTGTCACATACTTGAACGCATCGGGTACCACAGGGTTTTCTTCATCCAGCGAGTATATCCGGGCTGCAGATTCAGTGAACCACAAAGCGTTCATTCGTGGGGTTCCGAAATCTTTCACCACCTGGAAATCGAACATATCAAATGCTGTTTCATCGCATCGGAGTATCCCAAAATGAATCTTATTTCCGTCCACCGTGGTCTCCATGGTCATTTGGCCCTTACCCGGGTAACCACTGCTGGAGCCTATTCTGTCCACATAGGGCTTTTGTCCCAGAACGTCTTTCCCCACCGTTCCACTAGAGAGAAAGTACAGTCCATTCACATCGGCCCCTAGCGGCATGTTCAGCATGTGGTGGTACTGGAGCTCCATCACCAGGGCTAGGGAAATCAGTGCCACGGTAATGACATTCTGGATGATAATGAACACTTTGGACAAGACCGACTTGGTCTGTTGGCGCTGCTTCCCTTTGATGACCTCCACCGGCTTGTAGTGGGAAGCCATCCACGCAGGAACCAGTCCGGAAACCAGCCCCACCAGGATGGCTAGCAAGGCATAAACAGCCAGATAAAGTGGTGTGGCAGAGACCTCCAGATTTACATCACCAGCCATATAGCGATTGAAAACAGGCTCCAATCCTCGGGCCAGCAGAAAGGCCAGGGTCAGGCAAACAGCGACGAAAAGGACGGACTCTGAGATGTATCGCCAGCGGATTCGCTGCTGGGACTCACCCAGGGTGGCACGGATAGCCATCTCCTTGGCACGCCTACCTGCCAGAGCTACACTGAGGTTGATGTAGTTGAACAGGGCAGAAACAAGCAGTAGGATTCCCACGGCAATCAAGGTATAGACCAGGGAGGAATTCCCGTGTTTCAAGCTGTTTCCACTCTCGTAGAAATAGAGCTCTTGGAAGGGCATGGTCATGGAACGCTCCGGCTTGTTCACCTGGTACATCTTGGAGAATTCCCGGGTCACCAGGGTGTCGATGAGCGTTCTTACCTCCTGATGCTCAGCCCCTTCACGGAACTTCACCAGCACCAGGTCCACCGGGATGGTGACTTCAGAAGTGGAGGGTGCATCGGGATTTTTAAACCCCCGGTAGATATCGGCTTCTTTCAGGATGGACCTCTCATTCCCTCGGATGATGCCTCCCACCACACAAGTGTCCTTGCGGAGGATGATGGTCTTTCCCACGGGGTCCATATCCGGTGAGATTTTTCTGGCGAACGATTCACCCAGGATGACCTGGCTTCGGTCTTGCAAGATGCTTTCATCCCCGGAAATGAAGGTCTGCGGCAGGAACTGGAAGATTTCCGGATCTACGGAGTAGACAGTGGGGTATCCCGGAGCCTGTACGCCGTTGAACCAGACCGTTGTACCGCTGGTATTGAGTCTTCCTCCAGCCTCCACATCAGGGATGCCGTCCTTTACTGCAGCCAACTCGCCCGGCCAGGCGTGAATCCACTCTTGTCCGGCAGTCAGTGCATAAAGACGTTCGTAGTCTTTCGCCTCTCGGGTTACGGAGAACTGTTGCCACGTGTAGCAGGTGATGATAATCACGAACGCAAGGCTCACAATCAGCCCCACTGCCTCAATGGCAGTGTAGAGCTTGTTGCGTGAGAGAAACTTCAAATAACTTTTCATATTTCACTTCTTCAGGTTTAATTGTGTTATTCTTTCTTCAGCTCTACAGCTGGGTTCGTCTTCGCTGCTTTCAGCGTTTGCCAGAGCACGGAGAGGAAGGCAATGACCAGCATCAGGAGGGTGGAAACCAGGAATACCCAGCTGTACTGGCTGATGCGTTCCGGATAATTTTCCAGGAAATGACCGATGACATAGACGGCCAGCGGAATGCCTATCACCGCAGCTATGATCACCATGAGCATGTAAGAACGGATGGTGCGTCCTACCTCCGTTCCGATGGTTCCACCGAAAACTTTCCGGATGGCAATGTCTTTGGCGTTGGAGGAGGCATACCAGGTGCTCATGGCTATGAGGCCCAGGATGGATAGGAGAATGGCTACCAGCGTGAAGAGTTCTACCAGATGGACGTAACGTCGCAAGTCATCATAATCACTGGCGATGATGTCTTCCATATACCCGCTTACCGTACCACTATGCGAGAATATATCTGACAGTCCTTTCTTTTCCTTGTAGTAATTCCGGACTGTTTCCTTAAATTCTTTTTCAAAGTCGGCATGATTTCCCGTTGTTTGTATCAAATGGCCTCTTGTCCTTTCCGGACCTACCACCTGGACAGCCGACAGGAACGTCATGTTTATAGATTCATACGGGTCTTTCGCATTGACAGGAAGGCGTCGGTAGGTATCCACGATACCTCCCAGTGCCTGGATGCCCATCTGCGCTGTTATGCCAAACAGGCTTAGGTCTTCATGATTCTCCTGTGAAATACCGAAGGCATTCTTCGTTTCTTCCGTAATCCAGATGGTCCCTGGATAGGGGTCTGTGTATTTCTCTTGGATTCTGAAACCCATCATGCTGAAGGCGATGCTGTCGCAGTCTATGATGCTGAACAGGTAATTCTGTTGTCCAAACGCAGTGAATGCCCAAGGATGGCTGGGAAATCCGGAGGTATGTCCTACTGCTTTTACCTGGGGAAAGGTGGATAGTAGATTATCCATTCCTTCCCTGCTATCTGCAACATTGGGATAGAAATAGTACAAGTCTTTCTGGGGAGTCACTCCGATGTCCACCTTCTCCATATACTTTAGTTGGGCATCTAGAGCGATGGAAACAGCGATGAGTACCAGGGAAAGTACGGTTTGTGCCACAATGCAGATTCGGTTGAACCCCATCTTGCGTTTGCGGCGTACCTGGCCTGTTACAATATCTAGCGGCCGGTGGGAAGCCAAAAACAGTGCTGGAGCCAAACCTGCCAACAAGCCTGCTACCAGCACTACCATTAAACCAATCCCCAGCAATGTGCCATCGGCCGAAAGACGGAATGGAACTGAAAAGCCTTCGGGACGGAGTTCATTGAGTACGGGCACCAGGGCCTGAGCAATCAAGAGGGCAGCGATGAAGCAAACGGAAACAAACAGCAGGGATTCTGCCACGGTTCTCCAGATGATGGAATCCCTTCCGGCACCCAGCAGTCTTCGGGTGGCCATTTCCTTAGCCCTGTTGCCAGAGATGGCCAGACTCAGATTGATGTAGTTTAAGATGGAAGAGGCCAACAGAATCAATGCCATGAAAATCAAGATTTCCAGATATAGATATTTCCCTTGCCGGAGGTTGTAGTAGTTTTGGGTGGAAAAGAAAATATTCTGATAAGGGAGAGACTCGCTGATGTCATTGGCGGTTTTTCTATTACCGTATTGCAGGTTATGGATGCGCTCATCGAATGCTGTTATGTCTACCCCTGGAACTATATCGGCAAAGACAGAGACAAATGAACCGAAGCCCTGATTGAGCATGTCGGACTCTTTGATTTCTTCTATGGCTGGAATCTGTGAGGAGAAGGGAACCACGAAGTCGAAATCCTCAAAAGGTGAATGGACTGTAGGATTAATGACTGCTATAATAGGTTCTGTGACCTCTTTTTTAGTGGCAGATAGTGCACTTATGTCGGTCACCGTAACCGAAGCGTCTAGGGGGTTCTGGTTGGGGAACAGCCTCCTGGCAGCCGCTTCTGTGATAAGCACTCCGTTTCTTTCTCCAAATTGATCCAGGTTTCCTTCCAAGGTCTCTACAGGGAAGAATTTCAGGATTTCTGGGGTGACAACCAAAAAATAGACGGGAGTCTTCCCTTCTTCCAGGTCGATGGAGAGCTGCCTCCGGGTAAATGCTGCAGCTGAATTCACCTCCGGGAAGGTGGTCAGTGCCTGCAAATTACGGTATTCAATTCCGCTTTTCAGATAAAGGTTTGTACCTGTCGGAACGGAATTGCGTATGGCTAGCTGGTCATGTATGGAAATCCCTATCAGAATCACAAACGCCAGACTCACAGCAAGCCCCACCGCCTCAATGACGGTGTAGAGCTTGTTGCGTGAAAGAAACTTCAGATAACTTTTCATATTTCACTTCTTCAGGTTTAATTGTGTTATTCTTTCTTCAGTTCTACAGCTGGGTTCGTCCTAGCTGCTTTCAGCGTTTGCCAGAGCACGGAGAGGAAGGCGATAAGCCCGGAGAGCAGCACGGCCACCACGAAAATCCACCAATAGCCTTCAAGTCTGTAAATGAAATCCTTAAGGTATTCCTGGGCTGCATAGACAGCTATCGGGATGCCGATGACGCAGGCAATCCCTACCAGTACAATATACTCCCGGATGGTGCGCCAGACTTCCGTTTCTATCGTACCTCCGAATACCTTGCGCACGGCAATATCGCGGGACTTCTCGTCAGCATAATAGGTACTCATGGCCACCAGTCCTAGAAGAGCGATGAGAATGGAAAGCAGCATGAATATCTCCACCAGTCGCATATTGTTGTGGGCGGGTTTCCAGGCCTCGGCAATATTCTCATCAATCCAGAAGGAATTGTTCCCAGCGTCTTTGTGCTCTTTCACATAGGTCTCATAGGCATTGGTAATCTGCTTTTCAGCCTCTTTCCTGTCACCGGTTGTTTCAATTACCCATCCGTTTGCCGAAATGTCTTCCGGTTTCATGAGGGAGATGATGGCATAATCCTCCTCTCCCAGATTGGCTGGGTTGGTAGGAAATGCCTTGAAGACTCCTGCCGTCTGCTCGCATCCCTTCGTTCGTTTTGCAAGTTCTCCCACATCGTGGTATTCCTCATCAAACCCGCTTGCTGCAAAGCTCTCATCGGAGAACCACACGCTGTTGAACTGCGGAGCGCCATAGTCTTCGAGTATCTCAAAGTGAAACATCGAAAAGGCGGTGCTGTCCATCCTCACTAGTTTGTAAAGGATGTCTTGTCCGTCCCGCGTGGTGCTATACTGACCCATCGAGATCATTCCGGGCACGCCGGTGGTTTTGCCCACCCGTTTTACACAAGGCAGGGCTTCCAGCATATCCCTGAAGGGATTTCCATCTTCATACGAATAACTCAGCATAAAGAACTTATTCGCAATATCGCAATGCATCGGTCTGGTCTGGGTCTTGTGCATCTGTGCTTCCATGGTGATGGCCAGCGCTATCAGGATGACCGCCAGGGCATTCTGCAACACGATGAACACTTTGCTGAACACCATCTTGCTCCGGCGCCGATATCCTCCTTTCATTATCTCCACCGGCTTGTAGCGTCCAGCCATCAGGGCCGGGAAGATGCCGCAGAGGATACCCACAATCAAAATGATGACGATATAAGCCATTACATACCCCGGAGACCAGATGACTTTTATCGGGATATCCGGATTGTTCAAAAGCTCATTGATTAACGGGCAGAAGGCTTCTGCCAGCAAGAGTCCCGCTGCAAAGCATACGGCTGTAAATGCGATGGATTCAACCACGTACTTCCAGATAATGGCGCCTCTGGATGCTCCGGATAACTGCCTCACAGCCATTTCCTTTGCCCTCTTTCCGGTGAGTGCAACAGACAGGTTGATATAGTTCAGAATGGCTGAGAAGAGCAGCAGGAGCCCCACCAGCGACAGAACTCTTAGGGTCCCTTTGTCTCCATGTCGGAAATACCTGTCCGTTTCCTTGAAAAACAATTCATCATAACGCGATAGTTCCAGATGTTCAAAGAAAGCCTGCCCATAGATGCCTGAATAAACGTCCTTGCAAACAGTTTCCAATTTGTCATACAGAACTTTCCTGTCTGTTCCAGGACGGACTTTGAGTAGCGTGACCGTACTGCCATAGTTGTCGAAAGGCTGCCAGTCGTCTTTGTAAACAGCAGCATTGAGGAATATATCATAAGGCTTGATGACCGTGCCCTTCAGGTCCTCCAGTATGGCACCTACTATATAGCTGTTCTCACTGATTTCAAGATTGTCGCCCACCGAAAGGTTATGCTTTCTGGCAAAAGAGGCTGAAATGATGACATTGGAGGGAGCAGAAAGTACGTCTGCAGAGCCTTCCACAAAGCGGAACTCCGGACAAATCTCGAAGAACGCAGGTTCCACGCCCGCACTTTCCGCTTCAAACTCCTCTTCCCGAATAACAGGATGTGCCACTACATTACACATCCTGGAAACGGACTCTATTTCCGGAATATCTGTAAGGACATCAGGGAAGCCGTAAGTAAGCGCCGGCATCATCGGCAGACCCGGTACATAGATCCTTTCCCGGTCTGGGTTTTCGCGAGTTACCTCATATTGCTGCCACACGTATGAGCCGATGATAATCACGAAGGCCAGACTCACAATGAGCCCCACCGCCTCAATGGCAGTGTAGAGCTTGTTGCGTGAGAGAAACTTTAAATAACTCTTCATGTTTTTAGTTTTTTAGATCCAATTTCAAACGTTACACGGGACCTGTCCCCATGTAACGTTACTCTTTCTTCAGCTCCACAGCGGGGTTCGTCTTAGCTGCTTTCAGGGTTTGCCAGAGCACGGTTCCGAAGGCGATGACCAATGAAATGATGACTGCCACGGCGAATATCCAGCTGTACCCCTCTATGCGGTAGGCAAAGCGCTCCAGATAGAGCTGTGAGGCCCATATAGCCAGCGGAATGCCGATGATGCAGGCTATGCCCACCATGACCATATAGTTCTTCACGTTTCGCCAGATTTCATGCATCACATCCGAGCCAAACACTTTGCGGATGGCTATCTGCTTGGTGTTCTCATCGGCAAAGTAGGTACTCATGGCCAGCAATCCCAGCAGGGCTATCAGCACGGAAAGCACGGCAAAGAGCTCTACCAGCCTAAGGGTACGGCGTTCAGGCTCCAGTTGCTTGTAGTTCAGTTCTCGCATGAATCCATAGAGCCAGGCTGGTTCTTCTGTGCCCGACTGCTCCAGCCTGTAGTCCCGATAGGCCTTACGGATGGCTTCGTCATAAGATTTGTCCTCACCCGTAGTGCCGATGAGCAGGCAGTTGGAATAATTCAGCTCTTCTGCCTTGGTCACGATAATGCCCCCGTTGGGATTGATTTCTTTTGAGGATGCCGAACTGGTGGGGAAATCATGTACGATTCCACCGATAAACTCAGGCTGGGCACCGTTCATATTTATTCTTCGGGGGAATGTGGTAGTGGTATCAGATACACCTGCCGCACGGAAAGCCGATTCGCTCATCCACAGCGAATGCACCAGCGGATGATTGAAGTCTTCCTCCACTTCCAGTCCTAATAGCTGGAAATAAGTGGAGTCGCAAAGAATGACTGGCATATCTACATGGTGCTCCTCGTCCACCTTTACGCCTATGGTCATGTTTATGAGTCCAGGCATTCCGCGTCCCATGCCTACCTTTGTAACGAAAGGAAGTGCACGTACTTTATCCTGAAATAGCTTTGCCATGTCATAGTCGCGTGCCGAGTATTCGATGTAGTAGAGGTTGTCCACTGCCGCATGGGTAGGGCGTGAAAGCATGTGCTGCATCTGGGCTTCCATCACCAGGGCCATGGCGATGAGGAACACAGCCAGCACGTTCTGCACCACGATGAAGACACGGCTCAGCACCATCTTGTTTTTCCGGCGGAAGGAACCCTTTATCACGTCGATGGGTTTGTAGCGTGAGGCCACATAGGCAGGGAGCAGTCCGCAGATGGTGCCTAAAATCAGAATCACAGCCAGGTAAGCCAGGATATACCCCGGAGTCATCATGAATGAGAGTCTAACTCCCATCTCATCGAATGCAGCTACCACCTCTGGGTCAGTGGTAGATACCAGGTTGTTCATCATAGGTGCCAGCAGGTAGGCCAGTATCAGGGCTGCCACAAAGCACATGGCCGTGAAGGCCACAGACTCTACGATGTATTTCCAGAGGATGGCGTTACGATCGGCACCCAGAAGGCGACGGGTCGCCATCTCCTTGGCACGCTTTCCGGTGAGTGCCAGGTTCAGGTTTACATAGTTGAAGATGGCCGATAGGAGCAGCAGGAGCACCACCACGCTAAGAAGGTTCAGCATCTGCTTGTTTCCAGAACGGTTCAGTCCCGTGGGGCTTCCTTCAAAGAAGAAGGCCTCGTCCATGCGGTAGGGTTTCCACTTGTCCACTCGTTCGGCCTTCCAGGTCTCATCGTAGTTCTTGTGTAGGAGAGCCTTTACTTTGGTCTGCATTTCAGCCAGGTCGGCATCCTGTCGCACGCGGAACCAAGTGGAATAGTTGCCTATGCTGTTGAAACTCTTGCTCTGATTGGCAGCCCAGCTATTGGAAATGTGGGTGATGACCTCACAAGGCATGAAGTACGCATCCTCAAAATCGGCATACACGCCCTTGATGGTGCGTTCCGTTTCATCCACTTTGATGGTACTGCCCACTACACTTTCTCCGTTCTGGGCTATCTGGTTTGCCAGCGATTGGCTGATGAGAACATCGGTCTTACTTGCAAAATCCTTTACATTTCCTTCTATGATTTGGTACTCAGGGAACACCTGGAAGAATTCCGCATCGGCCTCCATACCTGTTCCTCTGACCAGGTTCTCACCTATCAGGATGGTAGGTTGCCACAGCAGGGCCATGTGCGTCACTGCCTCTACCTCGGGGATGTTTATCTCCAGCTCTTCCTTGTCCCAATAAGTAAGGCCCAAGAACTCATCACTGCCCATCACGAAGGTGCGTTTCCACTCTGGAGACTCGTGTGCCACCTCATTCTGCTGCACCACATAGCTGCCTATGAGGATGACAAAGGCTAGACTTACAGCAAGCCCCACCGCCTCAATGACGGTGTAGAGCTTGTTGCGTGAGAGAAACTTGAGATAGCTTTTCATTTATTCTTTTTTACAGTTCGTTCTTTACATCGTTTACTATCTGACCGTCGAAGAGGTCGATGGTGCGCTGTGCGCAGGCCGCATCACGCTGAGAGTGTGTTACCATGACGATGGTGGTGCCTTCCTGGTTCAGTTCCTTCAGCAGGTCCATCACCTCCTTACCGTTCTTGGAATCCAGGTTACCGGTAGGCTCATCGGCCAGGATCAGTTTAGGGTTTGCCACTACGGCACGGGCGATGGCCACACGCTGCTGCTGACCACCTGAGAGCTGCTGTGGGAAGTGCTGTGCACGGTGGCTGATGTTCATGCGTTTCATGATTTCAGTGACCTTCTGCTTGCGTTCAGAGGCACTGATGTTCAGGTAGCGCAGAGGCAGCTCAATGTTCTCAAAAACGTTCAATTCATCGATTAGGTTGAAGCTCTGGAACACGAATCCGATGTTTCCCTTACGGAACTTGGTGCGCTCCTTCTCCTTGAGCTTTCCTACCTCCGTATTCAGCAGCTGGTAGCTTCCGCTGGTAGGGTTATCCAGCAGTCCCAAAATGTTCAGCAGGGTAGATTTTCCACAACCGGAAGGGCCCATGATAGCCACGAACTCGCCGTCCTTGATTTCAAATGTTACACCGTTCAGTGCAGTAGTCTCGATTTCTTCCGTGCGGAAGATCTTGGTAAGATTTGTTACAGTAATCATAATTCTATTGTTTTTAAATTGTTTATTATTCGTTTTTAAGTGATTCTACAGGGTTGGCATTGGCTGCTCTCCAGCTTTGCAGGGTCACTACCAGCAGGGTGATGGCCCCTACCAGTGCTAGGGCTACCAGGAAAATCCACACCGGTACAGGTGCCTGATAGGCAAAGCCGCTGCGCCAGGTAGTCATGATGTAATAGGCCACAGGAGCAGCCACTACGAAGCTGATGCCTGCCAGCAGAAGGTATTTCTGGTTGATCATGCCCAGGATGCTCTCTACCGTAGCTCCATTCACCCGTCTGATGGCGATTTCCTTCTTTAGGAACTGCGTCTCAAAGAACACCAGTCCGATGATACCGATGATGGCTATCAGGAGGGCTACTACGGAAGCAATGGTGATGAGCTTGCCCAATGATTGTTCGTCTTTATACATATTCTCAATCCACTCGTCCAGGTGGCGAACGTTTACCTGGTCTGGTTCTCGGGAGGGGTCAAAGGTGCAGATAGCTTTCTTGATATAGTCGGACACTTCCTTGAAGTCGGCTCCCGGAGCAGTCTTCACATACATCATACTGAAGTCTCTCCACTGCGTCTTTCCCCAGATGTAGAGTGCCAGCGGACCCATGGAGTGCTTAAGGCTCTTGAAGTTGAAATCCTTCACGATGCCCACAATCTGGACATCACCCACATGTCCTCCTGTGGTGCTGCCCACGTGGAACTGGGGGTACATTTGTGTAAATGTCTCATTCACAATCATACAGCCCATTTCGTTTTGGTTGTCCGAAGGCTGGAAGTCGCGTCCGTCCGCCATCTGGAGTCCAAAGAACTTCAGGAAATCATCGGTCACTGGGAGCACCTCCATGAAAATCTGCTTGCCGTCTACGGTGCGTCCCCAACCCATTTTCCCGTCGGATACAATCGCGTTGTCGGCAAAAGTGACATCCACAATCGATGGGTTCTGCAGCAGGTTGCTTTTTAAGGCCTCATGCTGACCACCGGCAGCGTAGCCGCACCACACTTGCAGGATCTGCTCCTGACTGAATCCCATGTCCTTTTTCGACATAAACTTCGTTTGTACATTTACGAAAAGTGCCGTTAGGATAAAGATAAAGGAGAGGACAAACTGCAGGGCCACCAGTGCATTGCGAAGTTTTCTGCCTTTGACTCCGGTGCCGTAGGACCCCTTCAGTACCAGTGCAGGAGGTTGTGAAGTGGAGTAGAGTGCAGGGGCAATGCCTGCCACGATGGCTGAAAGGAGGGCTACCACCAGCGTCAGCACCAAAATACCGATGTTATCTGGTACTTTCAGACTGTCTGATACGTAGGAAGCCCATGAAGTTCCGGCTACTACGTGCATGATGACACAAGCTAAACCAAAGGCTGCCAAAACCAGGAGTCCTGCATGCAGCAGCTGCCTTCGGATGAGTGAGCCTCTTCCTTCACCCAGCACCTTACGGGTATTGATGTTCTTGATGCGGAACGGAATTTCAGCAAAGGCAAAGTTGATGAAATTGATAATGGCAATCGCAATGAGCAGTACCGCAATGGCAGCCAAAGTGAGGGTAATGGTTTTATTGGCAGAAGCAATGTTGGCCCTTACATCCCGTTCATAGTGAGCATCGTGCAGGTTGGTGATACGGAAGCCCTTGCGGTAGATTTCAACCTTATCTTTATCGGTTTCATCGCCATCCAGATAGGGAGCTATCGCATCCAGCATGGCAGTTTGGGTCTCTGCAGCCTGCTGTGGGTCCTTGAGCTTTACGAAAGCATTGTAAGACCATTCGCTAGAATCCTCCAGAGAACCTTTCCCGATGTTTGAGATAATCCCGAAATGCATGCTGTAATTGCGGTGTGTATCTCTGAATACTCCCACGATACGAGACGTCACTTTTTCACCCGTCTGGAGTGTACCCGTCTGGAGTGTCTTGCCGATGGCACTTTCTTCACCGAAGAACATTTTTGCGAAGGCTTCGTGCAGCACGGCAGTCCCTGGGGCCGTAAAATCTTTGGCAGAGCCTTCTACCCATTCAAAGGGGAAGACAGAGAACAGGGTGCTGTCAACGAGAGCGGCAGGCACGGTGATGGCCGATTCTTTGTCGCCTTCCCGGTAAAAGACCATATCTCCTTGGTTCGACAGGGTGCCTATGGCTTCGATATTCGGGCTACCGGTCCTCATGGCTTCAATAACCGGTCTGGAGAAGAAGGTACTGAATAGTCCATTGTCCATCCAGTTGTTCTCCAAACGGAACACCTGCTTGTGCCCCTCGAAGTTCTTGTCATAAGTGGCATCCCAGCGCACCTGCACCATCAGGATCATGGCTGCGGCAAATGCCACACTCATACCTATTATATTAATCAGCGTAGAAACGCCTGTCTTTCTGAATAATTTCATGGTTTAAAATACTAATACATCACTGTCTCCATACGTTTCATACCCAGAGGTAATCACCTTTTCTCCTGGCTCTAAGCCTTCCAGCACCTCGTAGTACTGTGGGTTCTGTCGGCCGATGCGGATTTCACGCTTCACGGCCTTGCTGCCGTCCTTGCTCATCACGTAGATCCACTTTCCTCCGGTCTTCTGGTAGAAGGTACCCCGAGGGATGATGATGGCTTCTTCGGGCTGTCCCAGCTGCAGGTTCAGGTAGTAGGTCTGACCGGCACGGATGTTGTCTGGTTGCTCCCCAGCAAACTTGAAATCGGCCTTGAACTTGCCGTCTCGTACCTCCGGATACACTTTCCGGATAACGGTGGAGAAGGTGTCGCCCTGACGCTCAAAGGTAGCCTCCAGCCCCGCAATGACGCGGTCGATGTAGTGCTCATCTATCTGAGCCTCCACCTTATAGTTGCCCACGGAGTTGATCTGTCCTATCTTGGTTCCGCTGGCGATGGACTGACCCAGCACCACATCCAGCAGACCCAGCTCTCCGTCGATAGGAGCCTTCACGATGAGGTTCTCCTTCCTGCGGCGAATCATCTGCATGTTCAGCACCATGTTCTCCAGACTCTCCTCCATACGGTCTATCTGGGTGCCTCGGTAGAGGCTGTCCTGCTTGGAACGCTGACGGATAAGGTCGTGTTTCTGCTGTGCCAGGCGGTAGTCCTCCTGTGCTTTCAGGTAGTCCTCCCGGGCTATCAGCTTATCATTATAGAGTGCCTTCTGCTGTTCGTAGGCCCTGCGCATACGATCCACCTGGGTGCTGTACTCCAGCTCGTTCTGACGGATGTCCAGCTTCTGCTGCTCCATCTGAATCTGAGTGTTTCGGAGGATATTCTCCTTCTCTGCCAGTTCAGCCTCGGAGTTCAGGATCTGCAGGTCCAGATTGTCGTTAGAGAGCACCAGGATAGGGTCTCCAGCGCTGACCTTGGAGCCCTCCTCAATGAGGATTTTCTCCACGATACCCCCTTCCTGAGGGCTGAGCTGAATGGTAGTCATGGGTTGCACACGTCCGCTGATGCGAATATAGTCATTGAATTCCCCTTTCTGTGCGGTAGAGACCACCACAGCGTCCTTATCCACCCGAAGGGTCTTGTTGTTTGGTCTGGCTATCAGGTAGGTGATGAAAGCCAGGAGCAATGCTCCGAACCAGTAGGGGAGTGCCTTCTTGGTGAATGCCACCCTCCAGCCTTTTACCTTTTCAATTGTCTTATCCATATCTTTATTGTTCTATATAATCTATACCATTGTAATATTTCACTACTGCCTGTTTGATGAGGTACTTGAAGAGGGAGTTCATCTCATCGGCCTGAGCCTTCAGGTAGTTGTTGTTCGCTGTCTGGAACTCCAGTGGGGAGATCAGTCCCTGCTCCAGTTTCTTCCGGTTCAGTTCATAAGCCTCGGCCTGTACCTCAGCCTTCTGCTGAGCCTGCAGGTAGGCAGTGGCACTACCGTCACGGTCCTGGATGGCTCTGCGCACTTCCGACTCAATATCCCTGCGTTTCTGCTCCAGTTCTGCCGTGGCTTTTTGGTAGGCATGCTTTTTCTTGGAAATCTTGGAATGCCGGCTCAGACGGTCCCAGAGCGGGATGGAGAGGCTCACCTCCACATACTCACCTCGGTTGTTTTTAAACTGGTCTTTAAAAGGTGCGGTCTCTGCCCCCTGGTAGGTATAGTAGCTGGTGCTCCATCCGGCATAGATACCGATGGAAGGCAGGAGCTGCCATTTAGCCGTGCTCAGTTCCCTGCGGGCATTCTGCTCCTGCCACTGGGCAATCTTCACTCCGGGATTGTTGGCCAGGGCATAGTCCACTACACTCTGTGCATCTGTTCCCTTTTCTTCCAGGATATTCTCTTGCAGGGTGGAGGCAGGGGTGGAGAGTTCGTTCAGGTTGGTGGGAATCACCAGTTCCTCCTCTTCTGGCCAGAACATCAGGTCGGAGAGAATCATCTTCTGGTCCAGGTACATGTTGTGAGTGTTGGTGTAATCGTACTTCCGGTCGGCCAGGTCAGCTTCCATCTGTATGACGTCGGCATGTCCCTTCTGCCCCAGCTCCTCCTGACGGCGAGCTTTCAGAAGCGACTGTTCCGCAGCTTCCACCTGTTCCTGGTACACATCGGCCAGACGCTTGTAGTACACCACGTTATAGTAGGCTTCCATCACAGCCAGGCAGATATCAGCCTCCACCTGGTCCTGCTGGGAATGAGCTATCTGCATGCCCGTCTTGGAAATTTTATAGTTGTTCACTGCCTGGAACCCGTCGAAGAGGTCGTACCCCACACTCACGCCGTAGTTGTTGTGGAACGACGTGGTATTAAAATAGGTATTCGTCTGCGGGTCGATGCTACGACCGAAGTTGTAGTAGGCATACGTTTGTCCGGAGATGGTAGGGGTGAACAGAGCCAGAGCCGCGTCACGACGGGCAATCTGGGCATCACCGATGTCTGCCTTCTGGATACGCATCTTCGTAGAGTTAGAGATGGCATAAGCCATACAGTCCCGGAGGGTCATCACCTTCTCCGGAGCCTGTTCCTCCTGTGCCCAGGCAGAAGCCCCCATCAGTTTTCCGGCTGTAGCGAACAGGACTGTTATGAAAATCTTTTTTACCATAGTCTGATTTTTAATCTTTATGCCAAACTTAAAACACTTCCCGTGCCAAACTTGTAAAATGCTGAAATACAGGAATATGAGAAAATAGTAAAGGTGTAAAATGTTGTAAAACACTTTACACCTTTTACACTTTCTTTACAGTGTGGAAAATTATAGGAACCGCAGTTCAAAGACGGTTTGAGAAGCATCGCTCTTCAAGAGATTGATGCTACCGTTGTGGTTGCGCATAATCTGTCTAGAGATACTCAGACCGATGCCGGAGCCCTCCTTCTTGGTGGTGAAGAACGGGATAAAGATTTGCTCCTGGCTGCTCACAGGGATAGGTTTGCCATCGTTCCCCACCTGGATAATCACCTCATCGTCTTTTCCCAGCTGGGCTGTGATGCGGATGTGCTTAGCCTCTGCCTGGAGGGCATTTTTTATCAGGTTGATGAAAATCTGTGAAATCTGCCCCTCATCGGCATAGATCATGAGGTCCGGGTCTTGAGGGTGATAGGAGCAGACAGCCCCGCACGAAGCCACAAACTCGCTGTTGAGGCCGATGACCTGGTTCATCAGCTCCTGCAGCACCAGGGCCTTCCTTACCGGTTTAGCCACCCCGCTGAGCTGACGGTAGGTCTGCACAAACCCAATCAGGTTCTTGGAACTGTCCGAGATGGTTTCCAGTCCAGCCTTCACATCCAGCTCACTGTGACCGTTCTCATCCATGGACTTTGCCAAGGCATCGCTCAGGGAAGAGATAGGAGCCACCGTGTTCATGATTTCATGCGTGAGCACCCGGATAAGTTTGGTCCAGGAGTCCTGCTCATGAGCCTGACGCTGCCTCTCAAAGATGACACGGATACGGTTCAAGGTGCGGTTGAACTTGTTCTTGTCCTGGAAACGGAAGTTGAGCTCCCCATCCTCCAGGGCATCCATCATATAAGCTACTTTCTGGATATCCTTATGGCGTGTATGCAGCACAGCAACCACCGCCACCACGACTGCGACGATGATTGCTGTTACTATGAGGTGCCATAGGGTAAACGTCATAGGCCGTATTTTTTTAGTTTAGCATAGAGGGTAGGCCGGCTCACTCCCAGCATCTTGGCTGCAGCGGAGATGTTGCCTCCCGTCCGTGCCATGGTATCCCGTACAATTCGTTCCTCATCAGCCTCGCTGATGGCCTTGATGGTGGCTGTGCCAGTCGTTCTGCCCGAGGTTCCCTGGTCCAACTGGATATCTTTGCTTCCTAAGATAGTTCCTTCGGAGAGGATGACCGCCTTCTCGATGCAGTTCTGCAGCTCCCGGATGTTGCCACTCCAACGGTAGTTGCGTAGCATCTCTTCAGCCGATTCATCGAACCCATTCAGGGGACGGTGGTATTTTTCCGCATATCGGGACAGGAACATCTGTGCCAGTGGAACGATGTCTTCCTGCCGTTCCCTGAGCGGAGGCAGGGCAATGTGCACCGTGTTGATACGGTAGTAGAGGTCCTCCCGGAAACGACCTTCCCTGACTAAGGCATCCAAGTCCATGTTGGTAGCACAGATAAGACGGATGTTCACCGGTTTAGCCTCCGTGCCACCCACCCGCACGATGCTCCGGTTCTGGATGGCCCTGAGCAACTTAGCCTGCAGGTGCAGAGGAATGTTCCCTATCTCATCCAGAAAAAGTGTGCTGCCGTCGGCCTGCTCGAACTTTCCGGCATGATCCGCATGGGCATCAGTAAAAGCCCCCTTCACATGACCGAAGAGCTCGCTTTCAAAAAGCGTTTCCGTGATGGCACCGGCATCTACAGCCACCATGGATTTTCCGCTACGCAGGCTGTGCGCATGGATTTCCTGTGCCAGCACATCCTTTCCGGTACCGTTCTCACCCGTGATGAGCACGGTGGCATCGGTAGGAGCTATCTTGGTGATGGTTCTCTGGATGGCCTTCATGGAAGGACTGGTGCCCCAGAACATGGGGGTAGGAGAAGGAGCTGCGGAACCCTGCTTGGGACGGGCATCCCGGTGCAGAGCCTTCCGTGCCTTATCCCGTGCAGCACCCAGGACCTCCACCAGTTTCTGGTTGTCCCAAGGCTTTACGATGAAGTCGAATGCTCCCCGTTTCATCCCTTCCACAGCCAACTGGATATCGGCATAGGCCGTGAAGAGCACCACCTCTACATCGGGAGCCATCTTCTTCAGCTCCGAAGTCCAGTACAGTCCCTCGTTACCCGTATTGATGGACGTGTTGAAATTCATATCCAGCAGCACCACATCCGGACGGAACTGTTCCAAAGCCCTGATGAGGGTGGCAGGTGAGGGGATGGTCTTTACCTCTGCGAAATACAGAGGCAGGAGAATCTCCAGCGCCTTACGGATGCCAGCATTATCGTCTACAATCAGTATCTTTCCAATTTTTGAAGCCATAAAAAGTGTGCATTTGTTTTCCTCGGAGAAAGGACAATACCTGTGCCGAAATCTCTATCGGTCTGGCTATCAACCCTTTCTATATTTTACCCGGGTAGCAGATGTGTAAAGAACTTTACAACATTGTAAAGCGATTTTACACTTTTCCTTTACAACCCCAGAACAAAGGTACAAAGAATAATTCAAACCAGTGAAGAAAGTGATTCCAGATTTGTTTTTGTGGCTGAAAATTATTAACTTTGTAGTAATTAATTCGGAAAAATGCTATGAAAGACGGAATACAGAAATACATGCTGCTGATAGCTGCAGTTTTCTACACAGGACTGGCAGTGGGACAACCCTGTACCATCACACAGATGAAGACGGAGTATCTAGTGAACCCTCTGGGACTGGACAACCCTCATCCACGGCTTACCTGGCAGATGCAGGACAGCAGAGCCGGAGCCCGTCAGACCTCCTACCAGGTTTGGGTGGGAACAGACTCCCTGGCCGTGCTGAACGAGGATGCCAAGGTGTGGAGCACTGGTAAGGTAAAGAATGGAACTACCTTGCTTCGGTACCAGGGTGCACCACTGAAACCCTATACCCGATACTTCTGGAAAGTGGAGGCAGGCGACCTGAACGGAGCTAGCGTACAGAGCCCTGTGGCTTCGTTCGAGATGGGGCACATGGGTATGATGCACTGGCAGGGAGCCTGGATTAGCGACGGGGAAGACATTGACAAGCGTCCGGCTCCTTACTTCCGTAAGTCTTTCGAACTGCGAAAGAAGATTCAGACGGCACGGGCCTACATCGCTGTGGGAGGACTCTATGAACTGTATGTAAACGGACAGCGGATAGGCGACCACCGACTAGATCCCCTCTATACCAATTATGACAAACGGAACCTGTATGTGACCTACGACATCACCGCCCAGTTGCAGCAGGGAAAGAATGTGCTGGGGGTGCTGCTTGGGAACGGCTGGTACAACCATCAGGCACTAGCCGTGTGGAACTTTGAGCGGGCACCTTGGCGTAACCGTCCTGCCTTCTGCATGGATGTACGTGTGACCTATACCGATGGCACTACAGAGGTCATCCCCACAGACCTGAGTTGGAAAACTTCAAGTGGACCGCTTATCTATACCAATATCTATACTGGTGAGCACTACGACTTCCGGTTGGAACAGAAAGGTTGGAATACGGTGAACTTTGATGACAGTCAGTGGAATGGGGTAGGTTATCGGAAAGCTCCTTCAGGTAACATCACTGCCCAGCAGGCGGTACCTATCCGTGCAGTGGAGGCTATCCCCACTGTAAACCTGAGGAAATTCAATGACACAAACTATGTATTTGACTTTGGTCGGAATATGGCTGGGGTAACCCATGTGAAGCTAAAGGGAAACTCCGGAACTAAGGTAAAGTTGATTCATGGGGAGCGACTATATGCTGACGGGCATGTGGACCAAAGCAACATAGATGTCTATTATACGGGCGATAAAGAAAAGGAGCCTTTCCAAACCGATATCCTCTATCTGGACGGAGAAGAGGATGAGTTCATGGCTCCGTTTAGCTATAAAGGATTCCAGTATGTGGAAGTGATTTCTGACCAGCCTTTGGAACTAGACAAAGGGAGCATCACGGCATATTTCGTGCATAGTGATGTGGAGAAAGTGGGGTACATCAGCTCGGCTAGCAAACTGGTGAACCAACTCTGCTTTGCCACCGATAATTCTTATCTCTCCAACTTGATGGGATACCCCACCGACTGCCCACAACGTGAAAAAAACGGATGGACTGGTGATGGGCATCTGGCTATAGAGACCGCCCTATACAACTTCGATGGAATCACGGTTTATGAGAAGTGGCTGGCGGACCATCGGGACGAGCAGCAACCCAATGGTATGCTTCCAGACATTATCCCTACCAGCGGATGGGGATACAGCATGGACTGTGGTTTAGATTGGACCAGCACCATCGCCATCATTCCGTGGAACCTATACCTGTTCTACGGGGACCTGAAACCACTGGCCGACAACTATGAGAACATGAAACGCTATGTGGACTACGTGGAGCGCACCAGTGACGGACTCATAACCAACTGGGGACGTGGCGACTGGATTCCGGTGAAAACGCCATCGGACAAGAAACTGACAAACTCATGCTATTTCTACAAGGATGCCTGCATCCTACGTGATGCAGCCCGTTTACTGGATAAACTGGACGACTATGCCTATTATGCCGACTTGGCAAAACGCATCCGCAAGGCTGTGAACGATAAGTATCTAGACCAGGATAAGGGGATATATGCCAGCGGCAGTCAGACGGAACTTAGTGTTCCCCTGCACTGGGGATTGGTACCAGACGAATGTGTGGAGAAGGTTGCAGCTAACCTGAATCGGAAAGTGGTGGAAAACGACTTTCATCTTGATGTGGGTGTGCTGGGTAGCAAGGCCCTGCTGAATGCCTTGTGCATGAACGGGTATCCTGAAACAGCCTATAAAGTGGCCGTGCAAGACACTTACCCATCCTGGGGATGGTGGATGGTGAACGGGCATACTACCCTGCTGGAAAACTGGGATCTAGAGGCAGCGCGGGACGACTCCAACAATCACATGATGTTCGGGGAGATAGGGGCTTATTTCTACAAGGGATTGGGTGGCATCTACCCAGATCCTGCTAAACCAGGCTACCGGCACATCATCCTGAAACCCTACTTCGTGAAGGAGATGGGACAGTTTGAGAGTCGGTTCCGGGGACCACAGGGAGAGATAGTTTCCAAGTGGCAATTCAAAGGAAAGAAGGTAACTTACACGGTGATTATCCCAGCCAACAGTACAGCTACCTTGACACTTCCTACGAATGTGCAGGGAGAGCATCAGCACGAACTGAAAGCTGGCACCCATGTGTTCACCCTGAAGGTGAAGTGAAATAAAAAAGAGGAGATTCCTGAAGAAATCTCCTCTTTTGTGCGCCTGATAGGACTCGAACCTACACGCCGCGAAGCACTAGATCCTAAGTCTAGCGTGTCTACCAATTTCACCACAAGCGCAGGGGTGCTTTTAAGATAGCGGGTACAAAGGTAAGGATTTTTTTTTGTCCGCCAAAAAAATGTTCTTAATTCTTCAAGAAATCGCGGGCAAATTCTATTAAGGTGTCCTTATTCTTCAGTAGATCCTCTATTTTCATGCCGACGTTTATATCCGGTGCAATACCAAATTCTGTGTGATTCTTATTGACATCATAGATAGGGCAGGCAGAGAAACGTACACTCCAGCCATTGGGCAGTTCACTACTGAAAGGCATTCCACTGCCACCTCCGGTTTGGTCGCCTATAATGGTCACATTGGGGCATTCTTTCATGTCCTTCACAAAGTCGTTCGTAGCACTGTAGCAACGTCGGTTTGTGAGTACCACGGCCTTTTTCTGCCAACGGACGCCATCACTTGGTTCCAACCAAATTTCCTGAAGACCGGAAAAATCGTTGTGCCCAGCTCCTGTTTTATGGCTCATGTAACCCACTAGGATTCTTTCATTGGTAAAATGGGAGGCCAGTCTTTCTGCTTTGGTCAGTTCTCCACCACTGTTCTCACGTACATCGACAATGATACCTGTGCATTCTGCAAAGTACTGAAGGACTTGTGAGATGTTTCCTTCTCCCAATCCGCTGTTGAAACTGGGGCAATAGATATAGCCGATGTTATCGTCCAGAATCTTATACTGCAATCCAGAGGCTATCTTATAGTCGGTTCCTAGATAGAGTTCATGCACACTGTCGTTGAAATTAGCAGGGAAGTCCTCGTACCAGCTCCAGTTTCGTGCAATGTCGTGGCTGGCATATAAGTTCACATGCCCATCCTGCAGTTCCGAAAGCATCTCACCCAGCACTTCGAAAAGCTGCATGCTGTTCATGTCTTTAGAAAGCCTGTTGTGATAGGTGGTGTAAACCTGATTCCAGTCCAGTCCGATGGTCTGAGCCTTGTAGTCGAAGAAGCAGTAGTGCTCATCAAGGATAGTCCAAAGAGCCTTGAAATTGCCCTCAGCATCATTGTCGAGGTCTTCACCCCGTACACAGGATGCTAGAAGTCCGGAAAGACCTAAGAAGCAGATAAGCAGATAACGTACCGGTTTCATGGCATTAGGGTTGGAGAGGAGTGTGTTTAAAATTAGAATCACCCGGCTTTACCAGTTGGAAGTTCTTGACAAAGCCGATCAAGAAGGCGTGGCTCCACACATGGCTCTTTAGGCTGTTTACCTTGTTTTGCTGGAAATCACCTATATAACTTACTCTTATGAGTGTCTGCTTTAGAGGAAAATCTAGGGATAGAGTCTGTCGCAAAGAAGGAGCAGAGAAGGGGGTAGTCACCACCAGATGCCTACCAGAGTCTTTCAGTTCAAAGATTTCATAGTAAGACTCTCCATATTCCGGTGTGAACATGGCACCCAGGAAAGGAGCAGTAGCCTGATAACGAAGCAGGAAATCCTTATGGAGCCAGTGGAATTTATAGAGGAGCATACCGCTGGCAGCCAGATGGATGGATGCTTTAGCTTGGGCCGGGTTATTAGAATTACGTTCGTTGTAGATAACTCCTCCGTTCAGGTCCAAGGCAGGACCAGCCAAAATGCTGAAATTATCGTTTAGCCTAAATTTATAGAGGTATCCCAAGTCCCAACTGAGGAGACCTTCATACATATTGGCATTTCCTGCGGTATTTTCAGTGGCTGAAGCATGGGCATTCAGCAGGGTTTGGACATAAATCTTTCCATCTGCAAAAGTAGTCTGCCTGAATGTTTCCCGTTGTACTCTAATTTCCATTCCGGTGTATTCCAGTGGGGAGAGGTAGGAGTCGAAAACATTAGTAAGACCCACACCAAAAGTCAGTCCATGGCTGGTATAGCGGTTGTGCGGCCCGTCAGCATATTCCTGAGCATGCAGATTCTCTACCCCTAATGGTAAGCAAAGAACAAGGATGCTTAGAAATAGCTTCTGGATGCACATAGATTTCTATTTAGAAAAGAGACAATTGACCGGTCAGTTCATCGCGGATGTCCTGATCGCTTTTTCCTTCATCAGGATCCTCGTTTACTTCCTCTTCCGTATCTGGGGTTTCCTCTTCCGTTTTAACTTCAGGGAAACGGGTAGGTTCCAGTTCTTCTATTCGGTCTACTTCCCAGGTGCTGACACGTTTTCCTCTAGCTTTAGAACTCTTTACGGTGATGAACTGTTCAGCATCAATTTCCAACGGCTCTCTGAAATGGTCGGCTCCACCGAAGGTTACCAAAATCCGAGGATAAGCCTGACAGGTCAGGACAAGCAGTTTGTTCTCCTTGTTCTCACCTAAGAAGTTCTGTTTACGGGCATTGGCATCCATGGTGAATCGCTTCAGGTAAGGATAGCCATTTTGGTCTTGGTCGAACAGAACAGCAGTCCACACCTTCGATGGATCGTATTTTTCAATGACCAGCATGTCCGGCTCGTAATGGTTGTTTACATCAAAGTTGGTGGTATAGTAATCACCGTTGCTTTCCACTACCAGAATCTTGTCGTCGCTTTGGAACTCACCCAGCAATTTACCTCTACCGTCATAATTCAGACGCAAGATGTCGGGGTCGAACCAAACCTGACGGCCTCCAAGGGTAGAGGACCCGTGCTGCTTCAGTACAATACGTACCACATCAAACTTGGTCAGTAGGTTGCCCATAGCCTGACGACCTTTAATGGCAATATCCTTGAAGTCGCGGTCGAATATCAGTTTCTTGGTTTTAGAGGTAGGTTTTAGAGTAACCTTAATAACTTCAGCCTCACCGTTTTGGTTGGCAGTGAAATAGGACACCTTGCTGTTGGGCTCCCCTTGTGTAAGGTCATAGACCTTATCACGTGAAACACCGGTCACAGCAAAACGCTTCATGTAGTAATTGCCTCCTTTACCGTTGCGGTAGACCGCATTATAGATGGTTCGGGTATCGTTCTTCTTGAAGATATTAAGATAAAGGATATTCTTTCCCACAAAGACTTTGTCTGCCACACGGATGACTTTATATTTACCGTCTTTATAGAAGATGATGACGTCGTCAATGTCGGAACAGTTGGCTACGAACTCATCCTTCTTCAATGAGGTTCCGATGAAACCTTCCTCCCGGTTAATGTATAGTTTCTCGTTGGCTTCTGCTACCTTAGCTGCAACGATAGTATCGAAGTTACGGATTTCAGTGAGTCGAGGATGGTTTTTGCCATAGCGGTCTTTCAGCGACTTGAACCATCGGGTGGTGACATCTACCATATGAGCCAGATCGTAGTCGATTTCCTTGATTTCATCCTTCATCCGGGCAATGTTTTCATCCGCTTTATCCTTGTTGAACTTCAAGATTCGTTGCATCTTGATTTCCATCAGCTTGAGAATGTCCTCTTTAGTCACTTCACGGATGAACTGAGGGTAGTATGGAGTCAGACGGTCATCAATATGAGCGCAGGCAGCGTCCATATCCTCGGCATTTTCAAACTTCCGGTCTTTATAGATACGTTCTTCGATGAAGATTTTCTCCAAAGATGCGTAATGAAGTGCTTCCAGCAGTTCTCCCTTCCGGATTTCAAGTTCCTTCTTCAGAAGGTTCAAGGTGTTGTCGGTGGATTTCCGGAGCACATCGCTCACCGTAAGGAAATGAGGCTTGTTGTCATCAATCACACAGCAGTTAGGAGAAATACTGACCTCACAATTGGTGAAGGCATATAGAGCATCCAGAGTCTTGTCGGAAGAAACACCAGGAGCAAGATGGACTAGAATTTCCACCTGAGCAGCGGTGTTATCATCTACCTTACGCACTTTTATTTTCCCTTTTTCCACAGCCTTAGTGATGGAATCAATGACTGTACTGGTGGTTTCACCGAATGGAATCTCAGTGATGCAAAGTGTTTTATTATCTACCTTATTAATTTTAGCTCTCACTCTGATAGTACCACCACGTTCTCCATCATTGTACCGACTCACATCGATGGTTCCTCCAGTCTGGAAGTCCGGATAGAGCTGGAAAGGTTCATTATGGAGGTAGGCGATAGCTGCGTCACATATTTCATTTAAATTGTGTGGCAGTATCTTAGAGGATAAGCCCACAGCGATGCCATTTGCCCCTTGGGCCAGCAGCAAAGGAAACTTCACAGGCAGGGCAATGGGTTCGTTGTTACGCCCATCATAGCTTAGTTTCCATTCAGTGGTTTTGGGGTTGAAAACCACATCTAGGGCGAACTTTGACAGACGTGCCTCGATGTAACGTCCTGCTGCTGCATCATCACCTGTAAGGATATTTCCCCAGTTTCCTTGGCAGTCAATGAGCAGATCCTTTTGGCCCAGTTGTACCAAGGCGTCCTTGATAGAGGCATCACCGTGAGGGTGAAACTGCATGGTATGCCCCACGATATTGGCTACCTTATTATATCGACCGTCATCCATGCGTTTCATGGAATGCAATATGCGTCGCTGTACAGGTTTCAAGCCATCCTGAATATGGGGGACAGCACGCTCTAGGATAACATAGGAAGCATAGTCAAGGAACCAGCTCTGGTACATGCCGGTCAACTGGTACTTGCCTTTTCCTCCCTCGTGTTCGGATGGTTGATATTCTGAATGGTCTTGAGTTTGGCTTTCGTCTGTAGGTGTTAGTTCATCATTCATGATGTAGTTTTATTTTTCAGGGTAGATGAGATTCTCTGGGTGACTATTTCTGCAAGTATTTATTATAGACTGTTTGGTAGAGACTCTAAGAATGTCTTGGTCACACCGAAAGACCGGTGAGCCATGGTTTCCCAGAAGTTGCTGTATTGTTCCCAGTGCTGGTCTACACCTGGGGTGTCGCTAATGATGCGGAAGCTAAGGAATGGGATGTCGTACAAGAAACAAGTCTGTGCAATAGCTGCAGATTCCATGTCTACGGCCAATCCCTTTGGCCAGTCTTCCTTTATGTTGTACAATGTACCAGGATCAGTGATGAATTTGTCACCTGTACAGATGAGGCCACCCAGTATATTGGTATCTGTGTCCAACTCCATGGCACATTCATAAAGTGTCTCATTGCCTTTGAAGTAAAGAGGAAGGCCCTGCACTTGTCCGAAGGCATTGCCTTCTCCACAATAAACGTCATGATAAACGATATTTTTACTTACAACTACATCCATGACGCTAAGCTCGGGGTCAATACCTCCGGCAACACCTGTGCTGATGATACAGTCAGGGTTATGAGTCTTAATCATTTCCAGTGTACCGATGGCTGCATTCACCTTACCGATACCACTTTCCATGATAACTAGTTCGTTACCGTTCAAGGAGCCCACTACATAGTCATAGTTTCCTTCCTTCATCTCTTGTTTTTCTTCAAGGAGTTCCACAATCTGCTCCTTTTCCATGCTCAAAGCTGTGATAATACCAATCTTCATAGGACTTTGTCTGCTAATTTATTATGGGCACAAAGATAAAGTTTTTTAGGGAATAAACCAACATTTCGTGGGTTTACCTTCGGTATAATTTTGTCTTTATTTTGGTTTGTGCTATCTTTGCGACGCAAAGTAGACAAAACTAAAATACAAAATGAAGATCTTGAAGAAATTTCTGCCTGATGTGTTGGCCCTTTTGGCGTTTGTTGTCATTTCTGTGGCCTATTTTCTTCCAGCTGTGGGTGAAGGACGAATCCTGAGTCAGCATGATTCTTTAGCTGGTCTGGGTGCCAGTCAGGAACTGACAGAATATGAGGCAAGGACAGGAGAACGTACTCGTTGGACTAATGCCCTTTTTGGAGGTATGCCAACTTATCAGATTGCTCCTAGCTATGATTCTTCGGATACTTTTAACCAGTTTGTCTATATCTATCATTTATATTTACCAACCTACGTATGGTATGTATTTGCTCTGTTGCTGGGCTTTTACATTTTGCTGCGGGCCTTTGACTTCAAGGTCTGGATGGCAGCTTTGGGTGCCATAGTGTGGGCTTTCTCCAGCTATTTTTTCATTATCATAGCAGCTGGGCACATCTGGAAAGTGATGGCCTTGGCTTATATCCCCCCTACTATTGCAGGTATGGTGCTCTGCTACAGAGGTAAATACCTGGCTGGAGGGGCTGTAACTGCATTGTTCGTGGCTATGCAAGTGAAGGCCAACCATGTTCAGATGAGTTATTATTTCCTCTTTTGTATGGCTATTATGGCTATAGGATATCTGGTTATAGCTGTCAGAGAGAAACGGATATTGGCATTCTGTAAATCTACAGTTGTACTGGTTTTAGCTGGCATATTAGGCGTATGCGTTAATATCTCCAATCTGTATCATACTTATGAATATAGTAAGGAGACGATGCGTGGGAAGAGTGAGCTGGTAAAAGAGGAGTCTCCTAATCAGACAAACAGTGGGCTGGATAGAGATTACATTACCCAATGGAGCTATGGGATAGGTGAAACATGGTCATTGCTGGTGCCCAATGTGAAAGGTGGGGCTTCAAACCGGGGAAATTATTTCCTTTCTCTTTCCCAGGATGAGACCGCTATGAAACATGCTAATCCGGATTATTTCCAGGTTTATCAGCAGTTTCCTCAATACTGGGGCGACCAGCCTGGAACGTCAGGTCCTGTCTATGCAGGAGCATTGGTTATAGCCTTGTTCCTTTTAGGTGCAATTATAGTGAAAGGCCCGATGAAATGGGCTCTTTTGGCAGCTACTTTATTGTCTTTCCTCTTTGCATGGGGCAAGAATTTTATGCCATTCACGGATTTCTGCATAGATTACATACCGATGTATTCTAAATTTCGTGCAGTTTCATCGGCCTTAGTAGTAGCAGAATTTACCATACCTTTATTAGCCATGTTAGGCTTAAAAGAGCTTTGTTCTGAAGATGGTTTTCAAAAATATGGTAAACAACTCTTCGTCTCTTTTGGAATAGTTGGTGCTATAACTCTTGTTTTTGCAGTTGCTCCAGGACTATTCTTTAGCCGTTTTCTTTCCCTTAGTGAGATGGAAGCCATAAAGAATGGGGTAGACTCTTCCATGCAATCTTCATTAATAGAAAATATAACAGAGATGCGTCAAGCTGTTTTTGCTGCTGATGCTTGGCGTAGCTTGCTTGTTATTGCTTTAGGTTTCGTGGTGTTGGTACTATATGGAATGGGCAAGATAAAGCAGACCATTCTGGCAGGAGCGTTGATAGCAATATGCTTGGTAGATATGTGGACTGTGGATAAACGTTACTTGAACGATGAGATGTTTGTGCCAAAAACCACTCAGACCGATGCCTTTGCCCAGACGGAGGCAGATAAATTTATTCTCAAAGATCCGACATTGGACTATCGGGTACTGAATTATACTGGCAGCACTTTCAATGAAAATAATACGTCCTATTGGCACAAGAGCATCGGAGGCTATCATGCAGCTAAGTTGCGTCGTTACCAAGAACTGATAGATGCTCATATCACAAGGGAAATGACCGATTTCTATCAGGCTATATATAAGGCACAAGGTGATATGAGCCAGGTTGATGGTTCTGTAGCTCCCGTCCTAAATATGCTGAACACTAGATATTTAATTTTGCCAGGTCAAGACAACAGTGCTGTACCAGTGCAGAATCCAAATGCTCTAGGAAATGCATGGTTTGTGGATAGACTCCAGTATGTTCAGAATGCGAATGAAGAGTTGGATGGTTTAAACAAGTTCAACCCGAAGGAGGTAGCGATAATAGACCAGAAGTTTGCATCTGTCTTAGGTGATGAATCTAAAGTTTCTGCTGATTCTACAGCACAGGTAAGCCTTCTTACATATGAACCTAATTCGTTGAAGTATGAGCTGAACTCAGCAAAAGGGGGAGTTGTGGTCTTCTCTGAAATTTATTATCCGGGGTGGAAAGCCACTTTAGATGGACAAAATGTAGAAATAGGTCGTGCCGATTATGTGCTACGTGCTGTTAAGGTGCCAGCAGGGAAACATCAGTTGGAGATGACATTCTCACCTTCCAGCATCGGAGTGACAGAGACCATAGCCTGGTTAGCTATGGCGATTTTGTTCGTACTTTTGGTGGTAGCAATTGCTCTGAAAATAAGAAATGAAAGTAAGGAGTCAGTATAATGGATTTTGTTATTCTACTACAATCGGAGATACTGGAGGTTCCTGATACCTTAAGCCTGGTAAAAAGTTTGCAAGATCAAGTTCAAAACTTGACATGGGCAAATACTTTGAGCCGGGTTCAAGTGGAATTTTTGTTGTTACTGTGCCTTCTTCTCCTGTTCAGTTTGGTGATGCTTTATTTTTACATGCGCAGAAGGCAAAAAATGGCTGTCCAGAAGGAGCGTCGAAAAAGGGTGATGCAGGAGGCTCATTACCGGAATGCCCAACTTTTTGAAGAAAGCAACCAAAAGAAGGCCAAACAACTGGAACTGTCCCGTTTGTTCCATTGTGCACGATCCGAAGAATTGAAGGTAACGGAAGAAGATTGGCAAGATTTGCAGAACTATATTTCAGAGCAATATCCTAAACTGATACCAACATTATATGAGAAGGTCCCCAGGCTTTCAGAGATAGAACTTCGGATCAGTATGTTGGTAAAAGTAAATGTTTCTATTACAGATATAGCGTATCTGGTAAATCGAACAAAACAAGCCATTACGGTTTCCCGTGCCCGATTATATAAGAAAATTACAGGGGAAGAGGGTACTGCAGACCAGTTTGATACTTGGATAGGGATGTTCTGACGGGAGTGAATAAATTGTTCACAGCTTATTTAAAATGATTGATATTTAAGGATTTGAAACTGTGAACCAAATGTGAACGAAATAATTGAATGCACATTGATCTTTTACATTATCTTTGCAATGCAAAAAATAAAAAGATTAATTGTGTTGTCAACTCCAGCTTAGGCTGATATGTTCACCCTTCTCGTCTTTCCCGCAACAAAAGGACGAGAAGGGCGATTTCTTTGGTGTGGATTATGAAACCTAGTGTATCCATAGTAATGTGCACTTATAATGGTGCCAAATACCTTTCAGAGCAGTTGGATTCTATCCTGCAGCAAGACTATCCTTTGCTAGAAATTATAGTTCAAGATGATGGTTCCACTGATGAAACTTGGCAGATTCTGGAGAGCTATTCACAAAAAGAGCCTTTAATAAAATTATATAGGAATGAGGGCATCCATGGTATCAATGGTAACTTTTTCTCCGCTTTGAAGCATGCTTCAGGAGATTACATTGCGATATCAGATCAAGATGACATTTGGGAAAAAGGAAAAATTTCGAAACAGGTCGATTCCATCGGAAATAATTTGATGTGTGGTGGCTTCTCAAAACCTTTTTCTTCAGATGGATTTCCTATAAAATGGGATAGTAGGATACCTTGTTTGCATTTGCTTCGACTTTCTTTTCTAAGTGAGATTCCAGGGCACGTGCAATTGATTCGTCGCGAACTGCTGGAATATTTACCTATGGAGTCTACTTGTCCATATTTATACGACTGGCAACTTCAGTTCATGGCTAGTGCTGCAGAACAATTGGTTTTTACCGATGAGGTGTTAGTGAATTTCCGTCGGCATGCAAATGCAGCTACAGCTAGCAAGCCAGTTTCTAATCGAGGATGGGAAGGTATTCGAACCTTATTTTTCCTTTGTAAGAATTACCGGATATTGCGAGATTTTTCAGCCCAACGTTTTTCTATAGTCAAAGATTTTATAGAACATTTGCAGCAGGAAAGTCCTATCTTTCACACGCAAAGTACTAAACAGGTTTTAGAGATGGCTAATTTGTACATATCAACTGGTTTTACCAATTATATAAAACTTGTTTTTTTCTGCCTTAAACATCATGATAAGCTATATCATGCCCCAACGAAGTGGTGGAAGTCGATTTTAAGAGCTGCTTATTTCCCATTGTATTCATTGAATTATTATCGAGGAATTGTCAAATAACCGTATTTTTTGTATACCTTTGCAAGGTAAATCGTTAAGACTACCATGCAGAATCCTTATTTGAAATCCTATAATCAGGCAAAGTTAAGAGTTTCGCAATTAGAACAGTTGAAGATGTTGCAGATTGTAGCTGAAATCTGTGACCGTCATGGACTGACTTATTGGTTGGATGCTGGTTCATTGTTGGGAGCGGTACGCCATGGCGGTTTTATCCCATGGGATGATGATTTGGACATAGCTATGCCACTTGAGGATTTGAAACGTTTTACTGAAATAGCCAAGGTAGAACTTCCTTCCCATTTGTTTCTTCAAAACAAGGATTCAGACCCTTCTTACCGTTTTGAACATAGCAAGGTTGTCAACTTAAATTCATTCTATGTTCAGTTCGACGATGATTTTGAGGCTCCTTACCAAAAAGGTATTTTCATTGATATTTTTCCTTATGTGGATTATCCTTACCTTCCTATCAGAATAAGGAAAAAATTTTTGCGTGGAATGTGCATTTCCTATTCGGTTTTACATAGCAAACATTATTATTCTTTGGAAAGCGCCTTGAAATGGGTATGGTTTGGGCTTAAACATCTAGTATTTAATTGTATTTGGAAGCTTCTGCCAAAGCAGAAAAAGTATTTTACTTGTTTGCCAAGCAATAATTGGCATGGAATGGTGCAAAAACGATCAGATATTCTTCCTGTGAGCAGAATCCAATTTGAAGGACTAATTTTTAATGCTCCACATAACCCGGATGCTTATTTGAGTAAACTATACAAGAACTATATGCAGTTGCCCCCAGAAGATAAACGTGACATTCATAGTGTCTATATCCAACCTAAACTGCAAAATATATAACCTATGCGAGTTTTAATAGTAAGTACATCTGAGCGGATTGGTGGTGCAGCTATTGCAGCCAACCGATTAATGGACGCCCTGAACAATAATGGAATCAAGGCAAAGATGCTAGTACGCGATAAACAGACAGATAAAATATCTGTAGTACCCCTTCGTAAATCTTGGCTTCATGCCGTGAAATTTATTTGGGAGCGTTTTTGTATTTTTGTGGCTAATAGGTTCCATAAGCATAGACTGTTTGAACAGGATTTGGCAAATGTGGGTACAGACATTACTTCTCTTCCTGAATTTAAAGAGGCTGATGTTATTCATTTACACTGGTTCAATCAAGGTTTTCTTTCTTTGGACAACATTCAAAAAATTGTGAGTAGCGGCAAACCTATCGTTTGGACCATGCATGATATGTGGCCATTTACAGGAACTTGCCATTATTCAGGGAATTGTGAAAAATATAAGAAAGAATGTCATCATTGTCCTATCTTATATTCAGGAGGTAGTTCGCATGATATAGCTAATCGGGTATTCGAAAAGAAAGCTAAGATTTATGCAGAGGCACGTATCTTTTTTGTAGCTTGTAGCCAGTGGTTGGAAGGCCTAGCTAAAGAAAGCCGCCTCCTTGTTGGACAAGAAGTTTGCAATATCCCCAATGCTATCAATACCCATCTGTTCTATCCAAGAGATAAAAAAGCAGCTCGCTTGAGCCTTCATCTACCAGAAAACAAGAAACTTCTTCTTTTTGGTTCCTTAAAAATAACTGACGAGCGAAAAGGTGTGAGCTATTTGGTTGAGGCTTGTCGATGGATTCAAGAAAATTATGCTGATTTACGGGATGATTTAGCCATCGTAACAATGGGTCATGATGGTGAGAATACAAAAAAACTTTTTCCTTTCCCAGTGTATTCATTAGACTATGTTTCGGAAGAAAAGAAATTGGCAGAGGTGTATAATGCTGTTGATCTTTATGTCACTCCTTCTTTGCAGGACAACCTGCCTAATACTATAGTAGAAGCCATGGCTTGTGGTATCCCTTGCGTAGGGTTCCAGATTGGTGGTATACCACAGATGATAGACCATTTGCACAACGGCTATGTAGCAGAATACAAGAATGCAAAGGATTTTGCCAATGGCATTCACTGGGCCTTGATGGAAGATGACTACAAGTCGCTAAGTGAATGGGCTTCCCGCAAAGCTGTAGCCGCTTATTCAGAAAGCAACGTGGCTAAACGTTATATTAGCATCTACAATAAAGCAATAGGAAAAAATGGGTAAGTTACAGCCTACGTTCAGCATTATTACGGTTACATTCAATGCGGAAAAGTTTTTAGAACGTACAATTCTAAGTGTGTTGGCGCAGACTTATCCACGTATTGAATATATATTGGTAGACGGGGCAAGTAAGGATGGCACATTAGCCATCGTGGAGAATTATGCTCCACGGATAGACAAATGGGTCAGTGAACTTGATGCAGGTCTTTATGATGCCATGAATAAGGGTATGAAAATGGCTTCAGGGGATTATATTTGTTTCTTGAATGCTGGAGATTCTTTTTATGAGCCTGAAACTTTGCAAAAGATGGTTGATTCCATCCAATCTCAATCAGAACTTCCTGATGTATTATATGGACATACAGCTTTGGTGGACGAATTGGGGCATTTCAAACGTATGCGTAGATTAGCCCCCCCTGAGAAATTGACTTGGAAAAGTTTCAAGCAAGGTATGTTAGTCTGCCACCAAGCTTTTTTTGCCAAGAGGACTATTGCTGTAGATTTTGATTTGAAATTTCGGTTTAGTGCAGATCAAGATTGGTGCATCCGCATCATGAAAAAAGCGAAGAATTTGTATAATACCCATCTTACACTTATCCAATATCTAGACGAAGGAATGTCAACTCGAAACCGAAAAGCTTCTTTAAAGGAACGTTTTCAGATAATGGTTAGGCATTATGGTTGGTTTTCCACCATTATACATCATTTTTGGTTTATAATAAGAGCTGTGGTTAAGAAATAATTTAGATTTTTTTTAGATGTAAATAGCTAATGGCTTCTTTTAACATGGGATTTCGTATCATGAATAGAGTATAAAGTGTTACGGCCAAAAGGATTTTAGCCCCCATGCGAAGGTAAGTGTTATCAATAAGATTTCCTAAATAATTGGAAATGATCATAACTATGCAAGCACTGAAAAGGAAGTACAAGATATCAATTAATGCTTGCCAGTAAGAGTAGTGTATCTCCTTCTTTACGAAGTGATGCCATATTAACAGCCAAGCAATATTGATTCCAATATATCCATAGAGCATGGTTTCTATCCCAAAACGATATAAAACCAATAAACTGCAAAGTTGCAAAATGCTTACTGCAATTGTGTTGTATAAATATATATCACTTTTACCTTTGCTAATGACGAAATTACTATATAGATTAGTTATAGGTAAAAAAGCTCCTCCAATGCACAAAATGCTGAGAATATCTGCACTGGTTAGCCATTTTTCAGTTATTAGAATAGTAATCAATTCTCTGGAGATTATACAGAGCCCTAACATCAGAGGAAAGGCAATAAATGCGGTAAATTTAAGCATCTTCCTAAAAACCCGTAATTGTCTTTCTTGATCATCTTTAACCTTTGCAAATACTGGTTGTGCCACGCTATTTACCATGCCTGTTATCAGGTTATGCCCCATGGTATTCCATTTGTTTCCTTGCGTGTAATATCCTACGGTATTTTCATTGAAAAATTTACCTAAAATAACCGAAAACAGATTGTTGTTAATGTGGATAAATACGTTGGTGGCTAAAAGTTTGCAACTGAAACCAAACATCTCCTTAATAGGGGTGAAGCAAATATTAAAGGTCGGTCTCCAATCAGAAAAGTACCAAAACAGGCAGGTGGTAATAAGAATGTAACACAAGTTTTGGGTGGCAATACCCCAATATGAAAAGCCTAAGAATGCCATAGTGACACCAATGATGCCTGAAATGCATAAGGCGGTGAAGGTTGTAATGGTGCGTTGCTTAACTTTCATTTCACGAAACAATTTGGCGAAATGTGCAGTGCCAAAGCTGGAGATAAGAAAACCTAGAAATGAATAGCGAGCTAAAGGTGTTAGTTCTGGAGTATGGTAGAAAGCTGCGATAATGGGAGCAGCCATAAAGAGCAGAAAATACAGCGTGGCACTTACAAGAATTGAGAACCAGAATACTGCATTGTAATCTCGATGACTAACGTCTTTTTTGTTGGCAATAGCAGCAGTAAATCCACTTTCTTGTAAACTGCCTGCAATCAGAGAAAAAATAGTAAGCATCCCTATCATTCCATAGTCGGAAGGAGAGAGAAGACGGCCAAGAAAGATACCGAAAATGAGATTGAGCAATTGTTGAAGGCCATTACTCATGCCTCCCCAGAAAAGTCCTTTTACAGTTTTATCTTTTAATGTCTCTTTCATCTCTTTCTCACACTTTTAGCGCAAAAGTAAGCATTTTCTCCCCCTGTTCAAAGAATTCTTTGTACTTTTGCAGCAAATTTGCGCTATGAAAATTGTTAGTGCCCTTAGAAAGGCCTTGCTTTGGCTGTCTTATCCGATTCGGAAGAATCCTTTTTTCTTCCTGTTTATGTATTTACTAGTGGTTTTTTCTTTTTATTATGAGGATTTGCCAACTAGTGAAGTGTTGTTTTATGAGGGGCTATTTGTAGATTGCTATTTCCTTTGTGCCATTCTGTTGCTTTTGCCTCACAAAATCAGAAGTTGGGTTAAATGCCTTTTCTATTTCATTGGTTATACAGTAACATATGTAGAATGGTTCTTATATGCTCGTTTCTGGTTACGTTACACACCTACTACTATACAATTAGCTTTGGAAACGAATCAAGATGAAGCTTCTGATTTCATAAATGCTTATTTGTGGAATGGGAAGTTATGGGAAGTAACCTGGATGATAGGTTCTATAGGGGTGGTTAATTTGCTATTGGAAATCTATGGAGCTCGAGTTTTTAGAGCAGTGCGTAAATGTGTTCCTTCACGCCCTCGTTCAGTGTTGGCTATGCTTTTTGGCTTGAGTTGTATATCTTATACTGGTTATTGCCTTTATACAACTAGAGAAGACAAAGCTAAAGCCATTGAGTATTTCTCTCTTAATGGAGCTGAACGAATTGAACGTGTTATGGGGCCAATCCGCTTTTATTCTCCGATGTATAGGTTAGCTTATTCATTTAAGTTCACTCAACTTACAGCTGGAGAAGTGGAAATCCTACGTCGAAGTATGCATAAAATAGAGGTAGATAGTTGCGCCTTTACTTGTCCTAACATAGTCTTTGTTATCGGAGAAAGCTATAATAAGAGGCATTCACAGTTGTATGGCTACTCTAAGGAAACTACTCCTTATATGCAAAAGCGTTTTGACAATGGTGAAATAATCCGATTCACGGATGTGGTAACACCTTGGAATGTAACTAGTAATGCTTTCAAGAGTTTTCTTTCTACACATTCCGACGATGAATCAGGGTTGTGGGCAGACGGGGTGTTGTTCCCTGCTCTTTTCAAAAAGGCTGGTTATACGGTTTCACTTTTTACACAGCAGTTTATGAAATCAACAAGGTTAGCTGCTGCTGATTTTAATGGAAGTTTCTTTCTTAATGATGAAGAGTTGGATTCATTGTGCTTTGATGTGAGAAATAAGACTAAGTGGAAATATGATGGCGGTTTAATAAAAGAATATGGCAAACATACAGGTGCATATGGAAAGTATAATTTGGTAGTTTTCCATTTAATAGGACAGCATGTAGATTACAGCCAGAGGTATCCAGAAAGTGAGAAACAGTTTATTGCTGGTAGCATTGAAAGGATGGATTTGACAGAAAAAGAAAGAACGATAGTGGCCGATTACGATAATGCAACCTACTATAATGATAAGGTAATTAATAGTATTTGCAATTTGTTTTCT
This sequence comes from Bacteroidales bacterium UBA4293, assembly GCA_002395835.1. GTDB lineage: Bacteria > Bacteroidota > Bacteroidia > Bacteroidales > Bacteroidaceae > Minthousia. The sequence continues at coordinate 37,394 of DGVD01000012.1, forward strand.
GATAAAGATGCAATATTGATTTACATGCCTGACCATGGAGAAGAAGTTTACGATGAAATCAGGGCTTTTGGGCGTTTGCATGATGCTAATATGTCACCCGCTTTGGTGCGTGCGGAGTTTGAAATACCATTCGTAGTTTGGGGGAGTAAAATTTTCAGGAAGAGGCATAAAGCTTTGTTTGACCAATTGAAAGCTATATCAAATAAGCCATTCAAGACTGATGACATAGCACATTTCTTTTTGAATCTAGGGGGTATCAAAACTCCGTTTTATGATAAAACCAGAGATTGGCTTAGCCCTGATTATATAAAACATCCACGTATATTGAAGCATACATTGGATTATGATTCCCTAATGAGAAGTGAACCAAAGCCGCTCTTTCAATAGTCGAAATTTGTAGTGGAATAGGCCCAAATCATAGGGTAAAAAAAACCACGGATTTTAGCCATGACTCTGTTTGGATGCTCTTTACCATGAACTAAATCTGTATATTTCATACAGAGCCAGCACAATTGTAGTAGACTGCTTAAATCCTTTTTGAGCATTAACCCTGTTAGTTTATGTACGAGAGAAAATTCTTTCTTCCCTTCAGTTTTTTGATGGATATATCCATAGAATGTGGCCCAAAGTTCTCGCTGTTGTAATTTTTTGTAATCTCCCCATCCGAAAATATATGGTTGCCAACTAGGGTGCTCAGTATGTCGCAGATATTTTGCTCGGTGGCGAGTAGCTACAGATTCGGCATAAGGTCGGTACCAGTTTAATGGATAAGGAGCTTTAACCAATCCTCCATGGAAATGGGCATTGATGACAATCCACCAATCATATGGAATGTGTGGTTCCCAGTTGTCAATACTTTGTAGGAAACTAGTTCGGACCATTAAACAATGTCCTGGAATGTGACTGGTAAAGATTTGGCTTTCAAAGGTGTTTTGAGGATTTCTCCGATAAGTGCAAGGATTTTTAAAAATCTCGTCGCGGTAATGGTCTGTGCAGCAAGCTGCGTATTGGGTTCCGATAGCTTCCACTTGTTTTAGGATTTTATCCTTAAACCAGATATCGTCTTGGTCGGCAATACAAACAAGGTCTGTTGTGACCCGACGAAAGGCTGTAATGAAATTCATATTGAAACCAAGATTGTTTTGGTTCTGATATAGATGTATTATAGGATATCTGCTAATATATTCCTGTATGATATCAATAGTACCATCGTTTGAACCGTCATCTTGAATAATGATTTCTTTGATAGGGTAGATTTGTCCAAGAATGCTGTCTAGTTGTTCACGAATGAATCTTGCTCCATTATATGTAGCCATAACAACGGAAACTGTAGGCTGTTGTAGTTTTTGTGTCATGATATTTGTAGGTTCTAATCTCATTGCAAAATTACGATTTCTTCATCATATAGCAGAAACTTCCTATTATTTTCTTAATTTTGCATCAAATTAAAAGGCTCATGAATTTGAATATCTCTCGTGAAGAAGCATTATGCCTGAAAGGTTATGCCATTATTAGCATTGTGTTGCATAATCTATTACATTTGGTGGCTCCTTTAGTCAAGGAAAATGAGTTCTATTATAATTACAATTATCGGTCTTATTGGATTTGGGATCATATTAAGAATTTGCATCCTAATCTTTTGGCAGATATCTTGAGTTTCTTTGGATGGTATGGGGTCCCTATCTTCATATTTTTAAGCGGATATGGATTAACCAAGAAATATGATGGTTCTAAACTCTATTCACAAGAGAGTTCTTGGCTACAATTTTTTGTATATAATTTTAAGAAACTTTGGATCCTTATGGTTCCAGCTTACTTAATATACTTAGTGCTTAGTGTCCTGTTAGAAGATAGGGATTTTTCTATTTATGCTATTGTTTGTCAGTTGACCATGACTATTAATTTTCTCTGTTCGCCTAAGTATATTGATCCTGGTGTTTACTGGTATTTTGGGTTAACCCTTCAACTTTATTTAGTCTACAGGTTTTTCTTGTTCAAGAAGGAAGGCCGAGTTTTTTGGCTTATGTTATCTGCATTGGCTCTTGTAAGTCTATTTTTGAGTTTGATATTATTGCCAGATGAGCGTGAAAAAGTACAGCCTTTATATGAGTATTTTAGTCATAATTGCATTCGCTGGATGTTGCCATTCTTATTAGGAGTTTGTTTGGGTCGTTATGCAAAACCGAAAAAGGAAAATTGGATACTAACAGCTTTAATGACTGTAGTATCGTTGCTTTTTCTGTTTTTATTTAGCTTCAATCAGAAATTATGGCTTTTGACCCCATTATTTGCCATAGGATTTTTTATAGGCATAGTCAAATTATTTATGAAAATAAAACCACTAAAATCTTTAGGAATATGGCTTGGTAGTTTGTCTGCCTATTTATTTGCAACTCATCCTTTGTTAAGACCATTCTTTTTACATTTAGTAGTGTCTCCAAAGCAATTATATTTGAATGGAGAAAGTTGGCTGTGGATTACTACATATTTGCTCTCTGCTGTCGTACTTGCATGTGTTTATTGTTGGATTTCACGTCGTTATTTAGTCCCATTGTGTGAAAGAATAATAAACAGATGCATTAAATCTGTTTCTTTCAAGAAAAATAACTAATTTTGCACACTCAAATGGGAGTGATTCCCATATAAAAATATGATAATTAATATACAAAATAGAAAAATGGCACAAGAAGATGTTTTCAAGAAAGTCGTTTCTCATTGCAAAGAGTATGGCTTTGTGTTCCCATCTAGCGAAATTTACGATGGATTAGCAGCTGTTTATGATTATGGTCAGAATGGTGTAGAGTTAAAGAACAATATCAAACAGTATTGGTGGCAGAGCATGGTGCTTCTTCATGATAATATTGTTGGCATTGATTCTGCAATTTTCATGCATCCTACCATTTGGAAAGCTTCGGGACACGTCGATGCATTTAATGATCCATTAATTGACAATCGTGATAGTAAGAAACGTTATCGTGCTGATGTACTGATTGAAGATCAGATAGCAAAGTATGATGAGAAGATAGACAAGGAAGTAGCTAAAGCTGCAAAACGTTTTAAGGAAAACTTCAACGAAGAACAATATCGTACCACAAGTCCAAAGGTGTTGGAATTGCAGGAAAAACGTGATGCCCTTCATGAACGTTATTCTAAGGCAATGAATGCTATGGATCTGGATGAACTCCGTCAGATAATTTTGGATGAGGAGATAGTATGCCCAATTAGTGGTACTCGTAACTGGACAGAAGTTCGTCAGTTCAATCTAATGTTCTCTACAGAGATGGGGTCTACAGCAGATGGCTCAATGAAGGTTTATTTGCGCCCAGAAACTGCTCAGGGCATTTTTGTTAATTATTTGAATGTTCAGAAAACTGGACGCATGAAAATCCCATTTGGTATTGCTCAGATAGGAAAAGCTTTCCGCAATGAAATCGTAGCTCGTCAATTCATCTTCCGTATGCGTGAATTTGAACAAATGGAGATGCAGTTTTTTGTAAAACCTGGAACAGAATTAGATTGGTTTAAGACATGGAAGGAAACCCGGTTAAAATGGCATAAGGCACTAGGGTTTGGTTCTGAGAATTATCGTTTCCATGATCATGAAAAATTAGCACATTATGCCAATGCAGCTACTGATATTGAATTCTTGATGCCGTTTGGCTTTAAGGAAGTGGAAGGTATTCATAGCCGTACCAATTTTGATTTATCTCAGCATGAGAAGTTCTCCGGTAAAAGTATTAAGTATTTTGATCCTGAATTAGGTGAGAGCTATACTCCTTACGTTATCGAGACATCAATTGGCGTGGATCGAATGTTTTTAAGTGTTTTGTCTGCATCATACAAGGAAGAACAGTTAGAGAATGGAGAAACACGTGTAGTTCTTAGCTTGCCACCAGCATTGGCACCTGTTAAACTTGCTGTTTTACCACTTGTTAAAAAAGATGGTTTGCCAGAAAAAGCCCGTGAGATTGTTAATGAATTGAAGTTCCATTTTAACACTCAGTATGATGAAAAAGATTCTATAGGTAAGCGTTATCGTCGTCAGGATGCTATAGGTACTCCGTTCTGTGTAACAGTTGACCATGAAACTCTAAGTGATAATTGTGTAACCTTACGTAATCGTGATACAATGAAACAGGAACGTGTGCCTATCAATCAGCTGAATGCAATTATAGCGGATCAAGTAAGTTTGACTAGTCTGTTGAAGAAATTAATATAATGTATTCCTCTTTATGAAGAAATTATTTTGGATATGTACCGTTTTACTTAGTTCTTTTTTTGCTGCTTGTTCAGAAGAGAGCGAAGTTGGTGAATTCGAGAATAACTGGCAGGAACGCAATGAGAATTATATTGACTCTATTGCAACTGTAGCTCGTGCTAATCAAGGTTCTTCAGTAAACCAGTGGAAAGTACTAAAATCCTATCATTTAAGTTCTGAATATATTTCAACAAATAATCAGGACTATGTGTTTGCTCGAATTTTAGAAGTAGGTTCAGGAACAAGCACTCCTCTATACACAGACTCTGTCAATGTTAATTATCGTGGACGTTTGATTCCTACGGTTTCCTATTCCGAAGGTAGAATTTTTGACCAAAACTACTATGGAGAAGTAACCGATGTGGAGAATAAGAAAATCATGGTTCCTTCTACCTTCACTTTAGATGGCTTAGTTGATGGGTTTACTACAGCCTTACAACAAATGCATGTGGGTGATATCTGGCGGATTTATATTCCTCAAAGTTTAGGATATGGCTCGTCTACTTCTGAATCTAATATACCTGCATATTCCACTCTAGTGTTTGATGTCTATCTGCGAGAGATAAAAAATCATTAATTATTTATGAGAAATAAAAACAAAGGACAATAGCTTCACAGCTATTGTCCTTCCAATCTAATTCCAAACTTTTATGTAAGAGAAAACTATCGTTCTTTTTTGATGTTACAAATGTAAAGTGTTATTCCAAGAAACCAAAGTAATATCGACCAAAAGCCACTTTTTGTCGTCAGATAGTTCTTTTACCTTCAGTTTTACAACGAAATTACTTATTTTTTATCAATCAAGGTTATTCCGTTATCTAAAGTTATCATTCGTTTTTTATATAAATCACCTATACCTTTTTTGAAAACCTTCTTGCTTACTCCAAATGTTTTATAAATTAATTGGGAGTCACTCTTGTCATTTAAATCAGTATGACCATTGTTATCTTCCAAGTATTTTAGTAGTTGCTCTGAGAAATCTGCAACTTTGTTTGCACAGTTCCCTTTTTGTAAAATTAGATCAATTTTACCATCCGGTCTAATCTGTTTTATGAAACCTATTAATCTGTCTCCGGTATGCAATGGCCTGAATATTTCATTGTCATATAGCAATCCCATAAACTGGTTGTCTACTATTGCCTTGAAACCTAAATCTGTCTTTTGGGTGATAAGTAAGTTAACTTCATCACCTGTTTTATAGGTGTTAGGCTCAGGTTGCTTAATATACTTGTCAATTTTTGCAGAACCCACAATGCGATAGCTCTCTTCATCGATATGTACATATACAATGTAACTTTTATCTTGTTGCATGCGCATTTTTTGTTCACGGAAAGGTACGAATAGATCCTTCATTAGCCCCCAATCTAAAAATGCACCAAATTGGTTTATCCATGCAACTCTAAGATAAGCAAAATCACCTACTTTAGCTTTAGGCATGAGTGTCGTGGCAATAAGCCTTTCTTCTTGATCTAAATATAAAAATACGTCTAGTTCATCGCCAGGTTGACATTTTTCAGGAACGTATCGTGTTGGAAGTAGTATTTCTCCAGCTTGTTCGCCTCCATCAAGATAGACTCCAAAATCAACAGCTTTTATAACTTTCAGATGGTTTATTTCACCTAATTTAATATTCATATTTGATTAGTTTTTGTTTCGTTATTATTATCCTTAATCTGACCATCTTTCATGTAAATAGTTCGATCTGCTAATGAAGCTAATGATTCATCATGGGTGACAATGACAAAGGTTTGGCCATATTTTTTTCTTAAATTGAAGAACAGTTGATGTAATTCTTGCTTGTTTTTGGAATCTAGGCTACCAGAAGGCTCATCCGCTAAAATTACAGAAGGCTGGTTCACTAAAGCACGAGCCACAGCAACACGTTGTTTTTCTCCACCTGAAAGTTCATTCGGCTTATGATGTGCGCGTTCCGCTAATCCCATATATTCCAATAGCTCTTCTGCCTTTTTTCGGGCATCTTTTGCTGGGCATCCTGCGATTAGAGCTGGAATTTCTATATTTTCAAGGGCTGTAAATTCAGGTAGCAATTGATGAAACTGGAATACAAAGCCTAGATGTTGGTTGCGAAACTTTGCCAAAGCTTTTTGCCCCAATTCGGTTACTTCTATGCCATCGATAATGACTTTTCCATCGTCTGGTTTGTCCAATGTGCCTATTATCTGAAGCAATGTTGTCTTTCCAGCTCCACTGGGCCCTACAATGCAAACGACTTCCCCTTTATTGACATGAAGATTGATACCTTTTAGTACTTTTAGAGTATCAAAACTTTTAGTAATATTTTGAACTTCAATCATTTTTTGCATTATTGATGTATTTTTGAAGAAAAAAATCTCATAATTGAATCATACAATGTAACGGTTTGATTTTGAGCTCGTGGCTCAATAAAAGTTAGTGTCTCTTTGGGGTCTCCGAATTGATCTGGATAAATAAGAAGGACACTGCTTTCTGCAAAATATTTAAATTGATTTGGTAAGTCTTCGAATGCCGTCTGATAAGATATAGCACCTTTTCTAGCTAGAATGAATACACATAGGTGGTCCTCTTGTAAATTTGTAGTCTGAAGCATGATATCGTTCCAGTCTTCCATTTCTTGATAATCAGACCTTACGTTTTCGTGGTTGGCAATGATATAGTTTTCAATTCGTTTTAATGTGTTTTTTTGGCCAAAATATATAATTTGGCAACCCAATTGTTGTGCCATACGAGACAATCTATCGATCCATCGATGAAAGCCAGCTTCAAATTCGGCTTTTGCTGGGACAAATACTCGGATATTTCGGAGGGTATTAACGGGAACAAGGCATTTAACTATAATTAGTTGCCGGAACATTCCGCTTAAAAGATTATTTACGAGCGAACCATTAAATGAGTCGAACATGGAATGGCGTCGATGCATGCCCAAAATTATTTCTGAAGCTTCATATTCATTAAGCGCATGGAGAATTCCATTTGGTATATTAGTAGCTAAACGGTTTTGAGTTTGTATTGGAACATCTGCTGCATGGCAAATTTTGGAGGCCTGTTCTAGTAGTTTTTTAGCTTTGACTTGGTCATTGATACCTTGTTGATTGTCGGATGTGACAGATATAGCTATTAGTCCACGGTTTAATTTAGTATTTCGCATCAACATGGCAATGCTCAATAGTGGCGAAACATTGTCAAAATAGCGTATTGGAATCAAGATCTTCTCGTCATCACCTTGAGTGGGTTTCTCTTCTTCTGCCAATGCCATCTTGCGAGAAGCATAATCAGTAGCAAAAGAACTGATGATGCAAGAGAATAGTATTAGGATGACTACACCATTCATTACGACATCATTCATCAAATAAACCCCTGGGGATACTTCAAGCGAAGTTCCTACCATCACCATCGCTAATGCTCCTGCAGCATGTGCTTCAGTTAAACCAAACATCATCCAACCTTCATCGTTTGATCGCCTTAAAATCTTGCAAGTAAGGAAAGATGCCAGCCATTTGGTAATGGTTGCAGTAATAATAATGATGGTTATAATCCATACTGTATTCCAATTATTGAACAGTATGCGGATGTTGATGAGCATGCCCACTCCTATCAAGAAATAAGGGATGAATAGAGCATTGCCTACGAATTCAATTCGGTTCATTAATGGTGAAACGCGAGGAATAAAGCGGTTGAAGACAAGACCTGCAAGGAATGCTCCTAAAATTCCTTCCATACCGCAAAACTCAGCCAAACCACCACAAAAGAAAACCATTGTTAGAACATAGGTAAATAAGGTGACGTGGTTAACGTAACGTTGGAAGAACCATCGTGTTAGACGTGGCAATAAGAAAAATATCACAATACAGTAAAGTATTACCTTTACAAGAAACCAAATCCAAAAAGCGAATCCTCCATTTCCCCTAAATGCATTAGCAAATCCTGCTAGAATAATTAGTGCACTGAGCAAAGCTATCATTGTAGCAGCTATGGAAATAGTAACTACAGAACGGCGATTGACTCCATATCTGCTCACTATAGGGTAAGACACCAATGTGTGAGATGCAAGAATACATGCCAGTAAAATAGATGCAGGAAAACTATAATCTAGTACGCATATTCCTAGACATAATCCAGCTATAAATGGAATTAAGAATGTCATGATACCAAAGAAAATACCATCTAGCTTATTCCTTCGGAAACCTTCCATGTCCATTTCTAGGCCAGCCAAAAACATTATATAAAAGATTCCTACTTTGCCAAACAGCTCAAAACTACTGTCTCGTAGTAAAATATTCAATCCGTAAGGGCCAATGAGGATACCGGCCAAAATCATTCCGATAATATGTGGAATCTTCAGACGATTGAATACAAGCGGTGCACCCAAAATGATGCATAGCACAAGGAAAAAAATCCAAGTGGTATTTGTGATAGGTAGGTCGATCTGTGATAGAAATTCTTGTATCATACATTATGAAATCTTATGCAAAGATAGTTCAAAGTAGGAGAAATTGAAAGAAAAATAGCTTAGAAATGAAAAACTTTTAGTTTTGGAAAAATAATCCGATTAAAAGTTTTATTTTTGCAACAATTTTCGAGCATGCCGAAGAAATAGATAGGTATTAACAATAATTTAAAAGAAAAATGAAAGTTGCAATTGTCGGTGCTAGTGGTGCAGTAGGTCAAGAACTGTTGCGCATCCTTGAAGAGCGCCATTTTTCAATGGATGATTTAGTTTTGTTTGGTTCTTCTCGCAGTGCGGGTCGAAAATACCAATTCAAAGGAAAAGATTATGAAGTGAAGCTACTTCAGCATAATGATGATTTCAAAGATATAGATATAGTGTTTGCATCCGCAGGTGCTAGCACTAGTAAGGAATATGCAGATACAATTACCAAATATGGTGCTGTGATGATAGACAATTCTAGTGCTTTTCGTATGGAGGATGATGTCCCTTTGGTGGTTCCTGAAATTAATCCAGAAGACGCCTTGGCTCGCCCACGCGGTATCATTGCAAACCCAAATTGCACTACTATCATGATGGTTGTCGTGCTGAATCCAATTGAAAAAATCTCTCACATAAAAAAGATACATATTTCCAGTTATCAAAGTGCAAGTGGTGCAGGTGCAGTGGCGATGAAAGAACTGGAGCAACAATACAAGGAAATTTTGGAAACAGGAAAGGTTTCTACTATTGAGAAATTCCCACATCAGTTAGCTTATAATGTCATTCCCCAAATTGATAAGATGACTGAGAATGATTACACAAAAGAAGAAATGAAGATGTTCCACGAGACTCGTAAGATTATGCATTCAGATGTACGCACTTCTGCTACCTGTGTCCGTGTAAGTTCTCTTCGTTCACATTCTGAGAGTGTTTGGTTTGAAACGGAAGAACCTGTAAGTATAGAGGAAATCCGTAGGGCTTTGGAACAGGCTCCTGGTATAACATTAGTAGATGATCCTCAGAACTATGTATATCCTATGCCGCTTGAAAGTGCAGGAAAGGATGATGTGTATGTAGGGCGTGTTCGTAGGGATTTGGCAGATGACAACAGCTGTACTTTATGGTTGACAGGTGATCAGATAAGAAAAGGTGCAGCGCTTAACGCTGTACAAATAGCAGAATACCTGGTAAAAATAGGTAATATAAAATAAGATTTTAAATTCGGAATTTGAAAGGGATGATTTTTTCATCCCTTTTTCTTTTTTCAAAAAATGAATTTATAGCTTTTCCCCTTTATCTATTTTTTCAATAGTATCTTCCAGAATAGCTTTTCTTAAATCTGTAAGCCATTCAGAAAAAGCTACAGTGTCAAATGCATATGTTTTGTTAAGTTCAAATTCGTTGTCTGACCATGTGCTGAGTGGGGATTCATTGTGTTGAATTAAAGCCTCCAGTTTATCTAATGCTTTGTACAATTTTGCTTCTTTGCTTTCTTGAGCATCCATTTCTTTAAATAGATCCATCAATTCTTTTGAAAGGTCTTCAGGCAAAGATAATAACCATTGTTCTAATAAAGAATCTTCTACATCCCTATCTGAGTCTGTTTTAATGAAAGTAGGTATATCACCCGTGAAGCATTCACCAAGGTCATGAATTAAGCACATTTGGATTACTTTGTCAATATTTACGTCTTGAAATTCATGTTTTAAAAGAAAGGCCATCAGTGCAACTCTCCAACTATGCTCAGCTACACTTTCTGTTCTCCCTTTTGACGTTGTACAATGCCGAGGTGTATCTTTTAACTTTTCAGCAACATGTAAAATGTCTAAATAATCTCTGCTGTTCATATAACTCATTCCTTTTCCACGGTTATTGTCAAATGTCCTATCCATTGTCCATTCTTACCCATTTGGAATATGGGGACGATTTTCCCGTCTAAATTTGTCACTCGTTTTGCCTCAGTCATATAAGTATGAGTATGTCCACCTAAGATGATATCTATATTACGAGTTTCTGAGGCGAGTCTTTTGTCGCCATAATTTGCTGCATCTTTTTCGAACCAGCCTAAATGAGAAAGACAAATGATAATATCACATTTTTCTTCTTCTTTTAATTTTCTGGCTATTTCATTTGCAGTGTTGATAGGGTCTAAAAACGTAATTCCTTTATAATTTTTTTCTTGTACTAGTCCTTCCAATTTTGGGCCTAGGCCGAAGACTCCAATTTTCAATCCTTTCCGGTATAAGATAGTATATGGTTTCACAATGCCCTCTAAAATGGTTCCTTCTGTGGTGTAATTAGCGCAAACAAAAGGAAATTTGGCTTCTAGAAAAATGCGTTTCATGTTTTCTTCGCCGAAATCAAATTCATGGTTTCCAATGGTGGCTGCATCATATTTACATAGGTTCATGAATTCTATTTCAGTGCTTCCTTTGAACAAATTGTAGTAGGGGGAGCCTTGGGAAAAATCGCCGCAATCGAAGAGCAGCAAATCTGGATCTTGCTTTCGGGCGTTCTCTATAAAAGTAACACGACGTACAAAACCAGCTTTATCTGCCATATCTGCTTTCTCATAATCTTTAGGAAATGGTTCTATGCGGCTATGCATATCGTTGGTATGATATATTTCCAGTTTGATTACATTTTGTGCTAAGATACAAGATGTAAATGTTAGCAATAAGCCTATAATGAATAATCTATATTTGTTCATAGCTTTATTTTTCAAAAACGAAACGTCCTTCTATTTTCGCATCAATTTTTTCTCCTCTACTTGTTTTGTCTTGAATATAGTCTAAAAAACATTGTCGGAGAGTGGCTCCTTCGGGCATAATCCAATCTGGGAAATCTTGCAAAACGGTGAACCCATCGTTGCCTTCTGCCACGTAATCTACAGTGGCAAGCCTATAGATTTTATCTTTGTCTATTTCTTTTCCACGGATTTTTGCTGAAGCAAGATGCCCATTCTTACTTATGAGGTTTACACCACCTACACCGCCATTTCGGATTACACACAACTGTTCAAAAAGTCTAAGTGCATCGGAACCTTTCATTTGGATGACAACCAAGGTGTTCTCGAATGGAGTAATCTCAAATATATTTCCAAATGTAATGGGTCCACTGGGGAGTGTAGAACGAAGACCTCCATAATTTATGAGGGAAAAATCCGCTTCTGTTCCTGTATATTTTAAGGAACCAAATAATAAGGCGTCTGCTACTAAATTAGACAAGTCGCTTTCCGGAAACTTGCGTTCCATGAAATGTGTACTTTGCCCAATCACAGGTGACATGATTTCATCAACTCTTTGCTTATATCTTTCCAGTAAGTTTGTAGCTTCAGGATTAGCTTGAATATCAAAAAGAGAATTCATTTCTATTCGTTCATCGGTGATGGAGGTGATTTTATAGCTGGCAGGCTTTTCTTTTATCAATAATTTATTAGACGTGCATGCTGTCACTCCCAGGAAAAGAAGAAGTAGGGGTAATCCTCTTCGCAAAAGAAATCGGCCGATGTTTTTCATACTTTTGGTTATTAATTTGTTACAAAGATATAAAAATTATTGTATGTGTAAAAGAAAAACATTCTTCTTGATTTGCGTAAATGGGAAAAAAATAGTTACTTTGCACCCGCTTTCGCGTTGGTCGCTGTCATGGGAGGAGTAACCTGGTATGCCAACGTCGGACGACACAACAATTTAAATTATTATATAATAATGGATTTGATTAAAATTGCTGAAGAAGCATTTGCTACTGGTAAGGAATTCCCAAAATTCAAAGCTGGTGATACTATCACAGTAGCATACAAAATCGTCGAAGGTAACAAGGAACGTATACAGTTGTATCGTGGTGTAGTTATCAAGATTAGTGGTCACGGCATTAAGAAACGTTTCACTGTTCGCAAAATGTCTGGTACTATAGGTGTAGAGCGTATTTTCCCTATTGAGTCACCAAATATTGAAAGCATTGAAGTGAATAAGGTGGGTAAAGTTCGTCGTGCAAAATTGTATTATCTTCGTGCCCTTACAGGTAAGAAGGCTAGAATTCAGGAGAAGAGAACAAACGCCTAATTCAGCAAAATACACATCAGAAAAGGATGCAATAATGCATCCTTTTTTTTTGTTTATTAATAAAAAAAGCCGCTCAAAAGAGCGGCTTAATAAATTTGATACTGAAATGTGTTTAGCCTTCAGTTATAGCTCCAGATGGACAAACATCTGCGCAAGTTCCGCAGTCTAGACATACATCTGGGTCTATTGAATACTTTTCTCCTTCAGAGATTGCTCCAGCTGGACACTCGTCAATACAAGTTCCACAAGCAACACAGTCGTCACCAATTACGTAAGCCATTGTTGTAGAATTTTAATGTTAGTTACTAAGTTAAATAATTTATATGCCCCTACGCTAAAGGGACTCTGTTAGTTTTATAGAGCAAAGGTAATGAAATTCTTTCTTACCTTGCTAATTTTTTTGAATATTTTTTCCTTTATTCTTCTGAAATGTCAAAAGTGTAGATTAAAATTATTAAGGCGTTTCTTGATTATTGTAATTTAGCACAACAATTTTTAATGCGTTGCATTGCCTCAATAATATTTTCTTCACTCGTAGCATAGCTCATTCGGAAACATTCTGGACTTCCGAATGCTGCGCCACCTACTGTAGCAACATGTCCAACTTCAAGAAGATACATAGCAAAATCCATGGAATCTTTGATAACACGATCTCCATATTTTTTACCGTAGAAAGATGAGCATTTTGGGAAAAGGTAGAAGGCACCTTGTGGTGTGTTAACTTCCAAACCTGGAATTTCCTTTGCCAATTTTACAATAAGATCTTTTCTTCGCTCAAATGCTTGACGCATTATCTCTACAGGTTCCTGAGTACCAGTGTATGCTGCTACGGCTGCCATCTGGCTGACTGAACTAGGTCCACTTGTATATTGCCCCTGAAGTTTGTTGCATCCTTTAACAATCCATTCAGGTGCTGCAATGAAACCAATACGCCATCCTGTCATGGCATATGCTTTAGATACTCCATTGACAATGACAGTTTGTGCCTTCATACCAGGGAATTGACAGATGCTTTCATGTTTCCCTACATAATTAATATGCTCATAGATTTCATCGGAAATCACAATAACTCTAGGGTGCTTTAGAATTACATCGGCAATTGCTCTAAGCTCTTCCTTATTATATATAGAACCAGTAGGGTTGGAAGGTGTGCAAAGAATAAGTGCACGAGTCTTAGGAGTGATAGCTGCCTCCAGCTGCTCAGCTGTAATTTTAAAGTCTTGCTCAATTCCTGCTTCTACAATGATAGGGGTGCCATCGGCCAATTTTACCATTTCAGGATAAGAGACCCAATATGGGGCAGGGATTATTACTTCATCACCAGTGTTTACCAATGCCATGATAGCATTACAAACACACTGTTTTGCTCCATTGGAGCAAAGGATCTGTGATGGGGTATAATCTAGTCCATTCTCATTTTTCAGTTTGGCAACAATGGCATTCTTTAGTGCAGGATATCCTGGAACTGGAGAGTAACGAGTATAGTTTTCATCGATAGCTCTCTTAGCAGCTTCTTTAATATGGTCTGGTGTATTGAAATCAGGTTCACCCACACTCAAGTTGATAACGTCTACGCCTTGAGCTTTCAGTTCTTGACTTTTCTGTGACATCAACAATGTCATTGATGGTGCAAGTCTATTTAGACGGTCTGATAGATTGTTCATTGGATATGTTATAATTTATTAGTAGTTAATTTTAATCTCTTCGAGCACCCAGGATTCTCAATAAGTAGATGAACAAATTGATAAAGTCCAAATAGAGAGACAAACTGCCCATTAGGGCTATTTTCTGGGTGGTCTCATTCTCTTCGGTCCCATACATCTGCAACATCTGTTTGATTTTTTGGGCATCATATGCAGTTAAACCTATAAACAATATTACTCCTACATAGGTAATCACCCAGTATAAAGTGCTATTGGCCCAGAAAATGTTCACGATGGTAGCAATGATGAGTCCAACCAAAGCCATCATGAAGATACTTCCGAATTTAGTTAAGTCCAATTTTGTGGTAGTACCAATAACAGCCATAACCGCAAACGTACCAGCTGTAACAAAAAATGCAGTGGCAATGGAAGTCATGGTATATGCCAAGAATAGAACTGACAATGTAGCTCCATTCAGCACAGAATAAATGGCAAACATTATACCAGCTGTGGTAAATGACATCTTATTTATACGTGCACTCAGGATGAAAACGATGGCCAATTCTGCGATGCAAAGCCCAATCATCAGCCCTGAACTAAACATATCTGGATGCATCATGAGATAATTAGCCACGTAGCTAGCTGTTAAGCCAGTGACAGCCAATGCCAATGCCATCCAAATGAAAACATTACGGAATAATTTAGCATAAGCAGGTGCTCCTATATAATCAATAGAGGAAACATCCCATCGATTGTTGTAATTTTCCATTATTTCTTTAATAATTTAGTTTATAATTCAGTTTCCAGAAAGTGAATGTACAAATCTTGGACCAAACTTTTATAATGTCATTCTAGTCACTTTAATTTACGCCCCTTTAAGCTGTTTTTGCGGTTATTAAAGTGATTTGTTCCTGTATAGTATCACTGCATTGAATAATCTTTCTCATATCATTCAGAAGCCTTATTCTATAGCGCCAAATGCGGAAATAGAAGAATGCTCCTAATGGGAAAAAGATGCCAGCTACCACATTTTTCCATTTTGTCAGGAAAGGACTGGTATGTGCCGATGAAATTAGAACGGGCATTTCATTCAGCTCTCCGATTATGATGCGATTCCTACTATTAGAAAGTTGTTCAATAATAGATTCTAGTTTTTCGCTGATTTGCTCCACCTCTGTGTCTGGCTGACTTTTCCAGAAAATCTTCACATAACTTGGAGGCTTCAGCAAACTGCTCTTTTGGGCATATGATCGGCACTGACGGTTTAAATCGGCAAGTCCTTCTTTTAGTTCCGGATATGCTGGAGGGTCTATGATAACCTCCTTCATGGAAATAGACCGGTGAATCTTAAGGCCAAATAGACGGATGAAGAAATTCCGGTAAGCATCCATATTGAATACGGTGGAATCTTTATTTGCCTTGTAGGTAAGCCATGCTCCCATGGGGACTAATATAGCGGTGCTTAGCCACATACCAAACCATGCGGGTATTTGTAGGCTACGCACCTGACGGTATGCAGTATTGTCTATAATATAATAAATGATAAAGATGACTACCGATACAATAACAGGCAGTCCTAAACCACCTTTCCTTATAATAGCTCCTAATGGTGCACCTATGAAGAAGAAGACCAAGCAAGCCAGTGACAATGTTATTTTTCGGTGCCAGTTAGCCCAGTGTGCAGCTATTTGTCTGTTGTTCTCCTTGATAACCAACTGCTTGAACTCGAAATCACTTTTAGCATTAGTCATACGGGTCTTGGCATTCTGTATAATACTCATTTTACCTTCTCGTCCCATCTGAGATATAATGGAGTCAAAAGGTAAATTGGTAGTTCCTTTAGCTTCTGCTAATGCTCTTCTAGCTTTTTTCTTTATTTGGTTCTGGTTCAATTCAGGAGCCTTTAGAGTATTCATTTTCATATCAGTATAAAATGCAGTGTGCAAACTGTCTTGCTCTACAATCATACTGTCTATGCTTTCTCTGATTTCCCACATATTCTTTGTGTCTGCACGTGAAGAAAGGAAACCTGCATCCTGCATCTGGAAACCTCCGTCAAAATCGATGACTATCTGCTTGTTGACGAATGTCTCTCTTCTATAAGGGATGTGAATAGAGGAACTAGGTGCACTTTGAAGATTCTCAAACTGTTCTCCACTGAATAAAGAAAGAATGAGATACTTTTTATCGCTGCTCATATCTAAACGAGCAGAATCTGAAACTATAATGTGGGCATTTTGGAATCCATCTGCAAAACTGTAGATGGTCACATCTCTAAGAAGTCCCGTTTTCTTGTCTTTCTTTTTGACGTAAACATTGTAACCTTGAATCTCATTGTAGAATGCTCCCTCAGGAATGTCAAGCTCTGGAGATGTCTGACGCATGGACCACAATAAGGTGTACAGCTTATTCCAAGAGATTGGTGCTATAACATTCTGGAAATAGAAAGATGTCACACCTAGGATAGCCACAATGAAAATCAACGGACGAAGGACCTTCATCAGTGAAATGCCTGCAGCTTTTATGGCCAGGAGCTCAAAGGATTCACCTAAATTACCAAAACTGATTAAAGCAGCCAGCAAAATAGCCAAAGGTAATGAGGTGGGGATAAGTGTGAGTGCAGCATAGTAAAAGAACTGGGCCATGATGTCCATGGTCAGACCTTTTCCTATAAGTTCATCCACATATTTCCATAGAAACTGCATCATGAATACAAATAGACACACGAAGAAAGTGCCTGCAAAAAGCAGGCAGAAATTTTTGATGATATAGATGTCCAACTTCTTTATATGAAACATTCCTCGTGAAATCTATTAACTACTGCAAAAGTACTACAAATTTACCATTTTGGAGCTATGGTTGTTTCTTTTTTATATTATAATAATGTGTAAAACCTCTAAAAAAGGCTCATAGATAAATTTTTTTGAAATAAATATTGTGAAATCAAAAAAATGTCCTACCTTTGCATCCGCTAATAAATGATGGCGGGATAGCTCAGCTGGTTAGAGCGCATGATTCATAATCATGAGGTCATCGGTTCAATCCCGATTCCCGCTACTGCTCGTGAGAGTATTAATGGAGACAATTGAGAGGAATCTACTCTTGGTTGTCTTTTTTTCTTATTGAAATCAAAACCTTCTATTATGAAAAACTTTATTAAAATTCTGGTGCCAGCTCTTGCAATGGTTGCTTGCACAAATTCTGCTACTCAAACACAACAGACGCAGAAGACTTCAGATGAGAACGAATTCTATCTGCTTCTGGGAAGTTATAACACTCCAGATCAGGAAACCATTCAGCTTTATTCCTTTAATCAGGAAAATGGTTCTTTCGCTAAGGTGAGTGGAACTAAGGGTGTGGCAAATCCTACATTCCTATGTACTAATGCCGATGAAACGGTGGTATATTCAGTAGGTGAGTACGATGAACCAGAGAAAGCTAATATGAATGCTTTGCACTTTAACAAGGACAATGGGACTTTGGAACTCTTTAGTACCAAATCTAATAATGCAGGTGCTCCATGTAATATTACTTTAAATCCTGAAGGTGATTATTTGCTTTGTGCCAATTATTGGGGTGGAAGTATGACGTACTATCCTCTTGCTAAAGATGGTTCCCTTCAGGATCCTCTTGAAATAAAGTATGAAGGAAGTGGACCTCATCCTAATCAGACACAACCTCATGGTCATGCGGTCAATTTCACTCCAGACAACAAGTATGTATTGGTAAACGATTTGGGACTAGATTGCATTCATGTCTATCCGTTGAACCAACGTACTGCTTATGATAGCATTCCACTTTTTGACCAGGAAAAAGGATACGATGTTAAGGTAGATGCAGGTGCAGGACCAAGACATTTGTGTTGGGCTCCAAGTGGAAAATATGCTTATCTGATTAGTGAACTTTCAGGACAAATCTTTACACTTTCTTATGAGAATGAGAAACTGGAAGTAGTGAGCTCTCTTGTAGCTGATACTGCTCAGGGTGGAGGAAGTGCAGATATCCATATTACTAAAGATGGTAAGTTTCTCTATGCTTCACACCGTCTGAAAGACGATGGAATCAGTATTTTTAGCGTGAATGAGGCCACAGGTGAGCTAACAAGAGTGGGTTATCAGCCTACTGGTATACATCCTCGGAACTTTGCACTTACTCCTAATGATAAATACCTATTAGTAGCTTGTAGAGATACAAATGAAGTGCAGGTGTTTGAACGTAATCCTGAATCAGGAATATTGACAAATACTGGAACGATAATAGAAATGACCAAACCGATGTTTGTGAAGTTCCTGAATAAATAAAAAAATCCCCGAGAATTTCGGGGATTTTTTTGTCTCTTATTTAATTAGGCAGATTTCACCACTACCATAGCAGAGGTGATGCTCTTTGTCATAAATAACGCAGAACTGTCCTGGTGCCACACCTTGAATAGGAGTTTCCGTTTCAATATGAAGTTCATCACCCACTTTCTTCACTGTAGCTTTGTTAAATTCAGGTGTGTGACGAATTTTTAAAGTTACGTCATAAAGTTTATCTTCTTCAGTGAACGGATTTTCCGTGATGGCATGAAAAGCTTGGGTGCCAAATCTGCTGCGATATTGTTTCTTGGTTTCATAACCATTGCTTACAAGCAGGATGTTTTTCTTCATGTCCTTCTTGACCACATACCAAGGACCTCCACTGAAACCTAAACCATGACGTTGACCGATGGTGTGGAACCAAAGTCCTTTATGTTGCCCTATAACTTTACCAGTAGCTATGTCAATGACTCTACCAGGTTTCTCTCCTAAGAACTTTTTGATGTAGTCTCTGTAGTTGATTTGACCTAAGAAACAGATGCCTTGACTGTCTTTCCTTCGGGCTGTAACCAGATGCTCTTTTTCAGCTATGGCTCTTACTTCAGTTTTCATCATGTGCCCGATGGGGAACATGGCTTTGCTGATTTGGTAATAGTCCAGTTGTGCCAAGAAGTCCGTTTGGTCCTTTATGGGGTCTGGACTAGTAGCCAACCAAGTTTTGCCATCAATGATGTCAGTGGTGGCATAATGACCTGTAGCTGTATAGTCGTAATCTTTACCAATCTCTTGCTCGAAACAACCGAATTTGATGAGTCGGTTACACATCACGTCTGGGTTGGGGGTGAGGCCTTGAGCCACTTTATCCATGGTGTATTTAACCACCAGGTCCCAGTACTGTTTGTGTAAGTTCACCGTCTGAAGCTTGCATCCGTATTTACGAGCTACTGCTGAAGCCATCTCCAGATCTTCCTCACTGGTACAGGTGAAATCTTCGGTGTCCTCATCAGGACCTATCTGTATGTAATACAAATCAGGGGTATATCCAGCTTCCTTGAGCATGTAAACAGCTACGGAACTATCTACTCCTCCTGAAATTAAAGCAGCAATTTTCTTCATGTTTTTTTCTTTGATTGCAAAGATAAAATTTTTTCTCTAACTAGAGAAAAATTTCTCTCTAACTAGGGAGTTAAAATTCCCCCTTATTTATGTACTGAAATAACTTCCGGTAAAATGGATGTTTTGTCAGTGTAGAAGCATCCCCTAAAATGATAAGTTTCATACGCGCTCTGGTCATGGCTACATTCATGCGACGGAGGTCACGAAGGAAACCTATCTCTCCCGTTTCATTGGCACGAACCAGACTAATCATCATGACATCGCGTTCCTGTCCCTGAAAACCATCCACGGTATTGATGCTGATGAGGCGTCGGAAAGGACGGAAGAAACTGTCTTTCTTCATCAGTTGCCTCAGGTACTGCACCTGGGCCTTGTAAGGGCTGATTAGACCGAAGTCTATTTTTTCTGTGATGATGCGTTCCTTGCCTATTTTCTCTATGTAAGCTTTCAGTTGCTCCATGCAAAGGGCAGCTTCGGGTTTGTTGATTCTTCCGAAACTTTCACTGATAAATTCTTCGTTGTAATCCTGTCCCTCTGTATTAATCCATACGATGGGGGTATCTAGGTCTAAAATACTTCTGTTCTTCACTAAAGGGTCACTTCTCAGTTCGCCCTGGTAGAACCACTTGGAAGAGAATGTCATGATGGCATCGTTCATGCGGTATTGCACCTTCAAGAGTGTTACGCATTCTGGTTTGGTTTCAGCAATCTGTTGCATAAGGGTGCGGTCTAGTCCACCTTTGGCTGCCTCATAACACTTGATGGTAGGAGGAAGTTGCTGATGGTCTCCTGCCAGAATGACCCTTCCTGCTTTTCGGATGGCAATCCAGCAGGCTGCTTCCAGTGCTTGTGCAGCTTCATCGATGAAGAGGGTAGAGAATTTCATGCCACTCAAAACTTTATTGGCACTCCCTACTAGGGTGCAAGAAATGACTCGAGCTTCACTGAAGAGTTCCTCTTTGATGCGCATTTCCAATTCCGTGGCACGGTCTTTTAGACTGTTGATTTTCTTTCGAGTATCTTTACCTCGTTGTGCATGAAGCTCCCGAATGGCTTTACGAATGCTCCATAGTTGGGGGTAATCAGGATGCGACTCAAATCTCCTTTCATAAGTGAATGAAAGCATCTTGTCGTTTACTCGGGTGGGATTTCCCACTCTAAGTACGGGAATACCGTGGTCCACTAGTTTCTCGCTAATCCAGTCCACAGCCATATTACTTTGAGCGCAGACCAGCACCTGGTTCTCCTTCCTCAGGGTTTCATAAATGGCTTCTACCAGTGTGGTGGTTTTTCCTGTACCCGGAGGTCCATGGACAATGGCTACATCTTTAGCCCAAAGAACTTGATTCACAGCTTCTTCCTGAGTCTCGTTCAGCCACGGAAAATGTAAAGGACTGAAGGTGAACTTCTGAGGCCTGGCAGAACCGTGGAAAATATCTCGAAGTTCCACCAGACGCCCCTTTTCTGCATTTATCACTTTGTTTAGAGCCTCAAACATACAGCGGTAACTCAGCTCATCGAAATAAAGTTGCACTCCCAGGTTCTCTGCCGTGGTGATATCTACCAGACCCCTTCCTTGGGGCAAGGCTACCACCATACGATCGTCTTCCACATAGCTCACCACTCCAGTGTGAGGAAGGAATTGCAAATGCTCTTCTCCTTTCTTCCAACTAAAGAAACAGACTGGTTTTCCATATTCAAAGCTGTGCTCCACCTGCTGGTCCTTAGTGCGGAATAATTCTACAACCAACTGGTTCAAGGAGTTGTAATAACTTTGCCCACAACGGACTGGAAACCAACAAACACCTTGCCTCACCTTACGGGATATTCCGTATTGTTCAGTCTGAAGTTTGTAAGCTTCTTTTTCAGCTTCGTACTCCATGCGGAGTAAGAGAGCCTGCTTACTTAATTCCTGTATAGGGTCTTTTGCCATTGGCTTTTTCTGTTATTACAAAAAAACGGTGCAAAGATACGGAAATTTCATTCATTTTTATTGGGGTTTCATAGGAATTTAGTATCTTTGAACAAAACTTAAAGACTATGGTTGAGGCGAAATATATCAAACGAATCGAGATTGAATCTCTTTGGAGCGGTCGTAAGCATATAGACTGGCACTTGCGTCCAGATGTAAATATCTTGAGTGGTATCAATGGTATAGGAAAGAGCACTATCCTGAATGAATCCATAACGTCCTTGAATATGATGATGACTGATGGGGTTCTTCGGAATAGTGTGCCCAATGTGCATTTCACTTTTGAACCTGCCGATGCCACTTCGATAAAATACGATGTAATCCGTAGTTTTGACCGTCCATTGCTGCATGCAGAGCTTATGGAGAAGTTGTCTGACAAACGGGTGAATTCTGAACTTGACTGGCAGCTTTATCAGTTGCAACGCCGTTATTTGGATTATCAGGTAAACATCGGTAATAGAATCATAGAACTGCTTACTTCTGGAGACCCTGAAGACATGCAGAAAGCATCTTCTGTCTCTGCACTGAAAACTAGGTTCCAGGATATAGTGGATGGTTTGTTCGCAGAAACAGGAAAGAAGCTGGCTCGTAAGAGCAATGAAATTACGTTTGTTCAGCAGATGGATTTACTGGGTAAATTCCATGGAAAGAAAGGGGAAACCCAGACCGAGGAACTTACACCTTATCAGTTGTCTTCTGGTGAAAAACAGATGCTGGTTATTCTGCTTACGGTTTTGGTGGAAGACCAGCAACCCTACGTGCTGTTTATGGATGAACCAGAAATCAGTTTGCATATAGAATGGCAGCAGAAGCTGATAAGTCTAATACGAGAGCTGAATCCAAATGCCCAGATACTGCTTACTACCCATTCTCCTGCAGTAATTATGAATGGATGGCTTGATGCCGTTACCGAGGTTTCAGATATTACCAAGTAAGGAACTATGCCTACAAGACTTGTAGATAATTTGAATTCACTTTACGTGGGTGCGGGCAATGTCATGAAGCCCAAGAAATCCAGAAAGAAAATCATAGCCTATGTTGAGTCGTATGATGATGTACTTTTCTGGCGCAGTATCTTGAGCGAGTATGAGAATGACTCCCGTTATTTCGAGGTGATGCTTCCCTCCCGTACTTCGCTGATTAAAGGCAAGAAACCAGCTATGCTGAATGTGCTGAAGAAGGCGATGGGGGAGAATGTAATAGCCTGTGTAGATGCGGATTACGATTACCTGTTACAGGGGGTGACAGAAACTTCTCGTCAAATCCTAGAGAACCCATATATTTTTCATACTTATGCCTATGCCATAGAAAATTATCAGTGTAATGCCAATGATTTACATGAGGTATGTGTCATGGCTACATTGAACGACCATGAGCTAGTGGATTTCAAGGGTTTCTTTAAATTATACTCCCAAATTATTTACCCTCTTTTTGTCTGGAATATTTACTTCTACAGACAGAAAGACTTGCGTACATTCCCCATCCTTCAGTTCTGCAATACAGCTCGTATAGATAGCATCACGGTTACCAATCCCGGGAAAGTGTTAGATAAATTGCAAAAAAAGATAACTCGGAAAGTGGAATTCTTTGAGCAGAATTATCCAGATCTTGTACCAAAGATTGAGGACTTAAAAAAGGATTTGTCGGGGTTAGGTGTACATCCTGAAAATACTTACTATTTTATTCAAGGGCATCATCTTTTCGAGAATGTTGCATTAAAAGTATTAATTCCTGTTTGCTCTACACTTCGTAAGGAAAGAGAAATGGAAATCCGCAGGTTGGCAACTCACAGTATGCAATTGCAAAATGAGCTGACCAGCTATGACCACAGTCAGTGTGCAGTAGAATTAATGATGAAAAAGAATCGTGCAATTCAGGACTGTGAACCGTTCGAAAGGCTGAAACGTGACCTAGATGAAATCCTGAATAAAATTTGAGCCAATTTTCCTTTGTTTTTTTCTTTTAATTAAGGTAAATTTCATAAATTTGCAGCCTAAATCCACTAAAAAATTGAATATGGCTGAAACAAAGAAAATTAAGACTGCATTGGTCTCTGTATTCCATAAAGATGGCTTGGATGAACTTTTGTCCAAGTTGCATAGCGAGGGTGTAAAATTTTTGTCTACCGGTGGAACTCGGAAGTTCATTGAATCATTAGGATTTCCATGTGATGCAGTAGAAGACTTAACTACTTATCCATCCATCCTTGGTGGTCGTGTAAAGACCTTGCATCCAAAGGTTTTTGGAGGTATTTTAGGTCGTCGTGCACTAGCAGAAGATCAGGCAGAAATGGCTAAGTATGAGATTCCTGAGATAGACCTGGTTATTGTAGACTTGTATCCATTTGAGGCCACTGTAGCTTCTGGTGCTTGTGAGGCAGACATTATAGAGAAGATTGATATAGGTGGCATCTCTCTGATTCGTGCTGCTGCAAAGAACTTCAATGATGTTGTCATTGTTCCAAGTAAGGCAGAATATAAGCCACTTCTTGACCTAGTAAATGTGCAAGGTGCAGCTACTACATTAGATCAGCGCCGCTGGTTCGCCACTCGTGCTTTTGGTGTATCCAGCCACTATGATACAGCTATTCATGCTTATTTTGAGAAATAAAGATTGTCAATCTAAATAGAAACTGAACGAAAAGAAATTATGGGATTCTTCTCTTTTACTCAAGAAATTGCAATGGACTTGGGTACTGCAAATACCATCATCATTAGCGATGGTAAAATTGTAATAAACGAGCCTTCCGTTGTAGCCCTGGACCGAAACGATAAAATGATTGCAGTAGGTGACCAGGCAAAATTGATGTATGAAAAAACAAACAAGAATATACGGACTATCCGTCCACTTCGTGATGGTGTGATTGCCGACTTCAATGCCTGTGAGCAGATGATGCGCGGTTTGATCAAGAAAGTACATACAGGAACTCGCTTGTTCTCTCCATCACTTAGAATGGTTATTGGTGTTCCATCAGGCAGTACTGAAGTAGAACTTCGTGCAGTCAGAGACTCCGCAGAGCATGCAGGTGGTCGGGATGTATATTTGATATTTGAGCCTATGGCAGCAGCAGTAGGTATCGGCCTTGATGTTGAGGCTCCAGAAGGTAACATGATTGTGGATATAGGTGGTGGAACCACTGAAATCGCTGTTATTTCACTGGGTGGCATTGTTTCAAATAATTCCATTAAGATAGCAGGTGATGACCTGACTGCTGATATTCAGGACTATATGCGTCGTCAGCATAATGTTAAGGTCAGTGAGCGTATGGCAGAACGTATCAAGATTAATGTGGGTTCTGCTTTGACTGATCTGGAAGAGAATGCTCCAGAAGACTATGTAGTACATGGACCAAACTGTATCACAGCTTTGCCAATGGAGATTCCAGTATGCTATCAAGAAATTGCTCATTGTCTGGATAAATCCATCTCCCGCATTGAAGCTGCAGTTTTGAGTGCATTGGAAGTTACTCCTCCTGAACTTTATGCCGACATCGTGAAAAATGGTATTTGGCTTACTGGTGGTGGTGCGTTGCTTAGAGGTTTGGACAGACGTCTGGAAGCTAAAATTAATATTCCATTCCACGTGGCAGAAGACCCATTGTTGAGTGTGGGAAGAGGCACAGGTGTGGCTCTAAAGAATGTGGAAAAGTTCTCATTCTTAATGCGATAAATGAATAACCTACTTCTTTTTTTACAGAAGTATTATTATTGGTTTGTGTTCCTGATACTGGAAATAGTAAGTTTAGGCTTACTTTTCCAGTATAATAATTATCAGGGTAGTGTGTATTTCACCTCGGCCAATGTGATGAGTGGCTACATCCATGAAGTGCAGTCACGCATAGCGTCTTATTTTTCTCTTCAGCAGGTGAATGAGGATTTAACTCAGCAGAATGTACGGCTTGCTATGGAGTTGTCCGATTTGCGTGAACGAATGATAATGCCTGAGGATTCTACTCATTATGCTCCAAGTGTAAAGAGTACTTTGACAGAATACCCTCCCTTGCCAGCTGTCGTAGTCAATGTAACGTTGAATCGGAAAAATAATTTTCTGACCATTAATAAGGGTGAGGCAGATGGTGTGAAACCAGAGATGGGTGTCCTTGGAGGTAATGGTTTAGTAGGGGTGGTGTATAAGACCACAGCGCACTATTCTTTGGTAATGCCACTTATCAATACTAGTTCTAATATAAGTTGCAGAATAAGGAACAGAGGTTATTTTGGTTATTTGCGTTGGAATGCTGAAGATAGCCGATATGCTATGTTAGAAGATGTTCCACGCCATGCCACATTCAAAAAAGGAGATTTAGTTGAAACCAGTGGATTCTCTGAGATGTTTCCTCAAGGAGTCTTCGTAGGAAGAATAGATGAAATCTACGATTCTCCTGATGGCTTGTCTTATCAGCTAAAGGTAAGGTTGGCTGTTAACTTTGGGCACCTTCGTGATGTACTGATCCTTCAGCATCGGCCTAGTGAAGAGTTGGAGATATTACAAGAAGAAGTGGATAACGCTAATGTGAAGGAGGAAGAATCATGATATTTTCATTTGTAAAACGTCTATTTGCTTTTCTTCTTCTGATTTTAGTTCAAGGATTCTTTTTGAATCAGGTAAATGTTATGGGGTATGCCACCCCTATGGTTTTCATTTTCTTCCTGCTAGTTTTCCAGCGAGGTTCATCTCGCTTTTCACTCTTGTTATGGGGATTCTTTTTGGGATTGGCTATGGACTTGTTTACCAATACTCCAGGTGTAGGTGCAGCATCCTGTACTTTATTGGGCATGATTCAACCATTATTGTTGGAGATGTTTCTGCCCCGAGATTGTGCGGAAGATTTGTCGCCTTCCATTAAAGAACAGGGTTTGGCCAAGTTTTGTGGCTATTTGCTATTGTCTACATTTATCTTTTATGTAGTCTATTATCTGTTGCTAGCTTTTTCTTTGGCCCATTTGGAATCACTAGCAATAAACATTATAGGTGGCACTTTATTTAGTTTTGTTTTAATGTTGGGTTTGAATAGTTTATATCATCGGTCTTGAGTCTGTATGAAAGATTTTAATCTGGAAAAGCGGAAATATGTGGTTGCCGGTTCTGTGGTTTTCATTGTACTGGCTTACATTTTACGTTTATTTACTTTACAGATTGTCAGTGATGATTATAAGCAAAGTGCTGATAGTAATGCTTTTTTAAATCAGATACAATATCCTTCTCGTGGAGTCATTTATGATCGGAATGGAGAACTTCTTGTGTATAATCAACCGGCTTATGATGTCATGGTCTTGATGCGAGAAGTGGAAAATCTGGACACATTAGAGTTTTGCAAGTCTCTGAGTATAGACAAGGAGTATTTCATCAAAAGAATGGCAGAGATCAAGGATAGGAACAGTAACCCTGGCTATTCTAGCTATACTCAGCAGGTTTTTATCAGTCAGCTTTCAGTAGAAGAAGCTTCAGCTTTTCAGGAGAAACTTTTCCTTTATCCTGGTTTCTCAGTTCAGAAAAGGTCTATTCGTCAGTATGCTACAACTCATGGAGCACACGTTTTAGGCGATGTTGCCGAAGTCTCTAAAGGAGACATGGAAGAGGATAGTTATTACTTACGTGGTGACTATATAGGAAAGCAGGGAGTGGAACGTTCTTATGAAAAAGCTCTCCGAGGTGAAAAAGGTGTACAAGTTTTGCTTCGAGATGCTAGGGGAAGAATAAAGGGGCACTATAAGAATGGTGCAGAAGACAAATTACCTGTTCCTGGCAAAAACTTGAAATTGAGTCTGGATATGGAGTTACAAGCATTAGGAGAACGTCTGATGGAGGGTAAGATTGGTGCTATCGTAGCCATCGAGCCTAAAACTGGAGAAATCCTTTGCATGGTAAGTGCTCCTGATTATGACCCAAGCTTAATGTCTGGACGTAAAAGAAGTAAAAATCATGTTTTGCTGAGCCGTGATGAATGGAAACCTTTGTTGAATCGGGCTATCATGGGACAATATCCACCTGGTTCTACGTTTAAGACTTCTCAAGGTTTGACATTCCTTCAAGAAGGAATTATTACTCCAGGAACGACTTACCCTTGTTATCGTGGATTTATTCATAGAGGGCTACGGGTTGGTTGTCATGGGCATCCATCTCCACTTTCCTTGGTTCCTGCAATTGCAACCTCTTGCAATGGCTTTTTCTGTTGGGGGTTATATTATATGTTAGGAGATCGCGCCAAATATGGGACGGTGCAAAATGCTATGACCCGTTGGAAGGATTATATGGTTTCTATGGGCTTTGGTTATAAGTTGGGAGTTGACTTGCCAGGAGAGAAACGAGGCATGATTCCTAACGCCCAGTTTTATGATAAGGCTTATAAGAGTGATTGGAGTGGTCTAACTGTCATCAGTATTTCTATTGGTCAAGGTGAGGTTACTTTAACCCCTTTGCAGATAGCTAATCTAGGTGCAACAATCGCCAATCGTGGTTACTATATTATTCCTCATGTGGTTAAAGAGGTCGAAGACACTCCGATGGATACTACCTATATCAATAAACACTACACAATGGTAGACCGTTCAAATTATGAAGTTATAGTAGAAGGAATGCGAAATTCTGTGTTAGGAGGTACATGTAAAGCAGCCAATGTTCCAGGCCTTGAAATCTGTGGAAAGACTGGTACAGCACAGAATCGTGGCCATGACCATTCTGTATTTATGGGATTTGCCCCTATGAATGATCCTCAGATTGCCATTGCTGTTTATGTGGAGAATGGTGGGTGGGGTGCCACTTATGGTGTGCCAATTGGAAAACTGATGATAGAACAGTACTTAAACGGTAAACTTTCAGAAAGAAGTGAGAAGGAAGCCACTAATTTCCAAAATAGACGTATACAATATGGTAGCGAATCGAGGTAATCATAGTATTTGGAAATCTTTGGACTGGTTTACAATTGCAATTTACATTGTACTCATGGTTTTCGGTTGGGTTAGTGTTTGTGGAGCTAGCTATGACTTTTCAAATATGGATTTTTTCAGCTTTGAAAGTAGGGCTGGCAAGCAATTAGTTTGGATGGGATTGTCATTAGGCATAGGCTTTGTCCTCCTTATGTTGGAAGAACGTATCTATGAAATGTTTGCTCCACCAGTCTATTGGTTCCTTATTTGTGTGCTCATAGCTACAATCTTTCTTTCTCACGATGTAAAAGGTTCTCGTTCATGGTTGGATTTTGGTCCAGTGAGGCTTCAACCGGCTGAGTTCGCTAAGTTTGCGACAGCACTCTATTTGGCGAAGTTTATGAATACATGGGGATACTCAATTCATAAATTGAAAAATTTTATTAAGACGCTAGGAATTGTCTTGCTTCCAATGGCCATTATTGTAATGCAGAAGGAAACAGGCTCTGCTTTAGTATACTTTGCATTCTTTTTAGTCTTCTATCGTGAAGGAATGGCCGGTTCTATCCTATTCTCAGGAATATCTGCAGTTCTTTATTTTGTTATAGGACTTCGTTTCCAAGCTGATTTTATGGGATACACTCCTACGCCAATTGGTCGTTTTAGTGTCTTGCTGATGATTATTCTTTTTACAATTGGTATGGTTGGAGTGTATTGTGAGAATGCAAAAGCATTTTGGAGAATGATTCTAGGTTCTTTAGGAACTGTCTCTTTAGCATTGCTTTTCTCTTTTTATGTCATACCTTTTGATGTGACTTATGTTATGGTAATCATTATTGTAGCATTAATTGGTTATTTGATCTATTTAGGAGTTTCAGAACGGGGACGCAGTTATTTTTTTATAGCTTTGTTTGCTTTCTGTTCTATAGGATTCCATTATTCAACAGATTATGTTATGAATAATGTATTGGAATCTCATCAGCGAATTCGAATCAATGTACTCTTGGGTATAGAAGACGATCCTGCTGGAGCTGGTTATAATGTAAACCAATCTAAGATAGCGATAGGTTCAGGAGGATTGACCGGGAAGGGATTCTTAAATGGCACTCAAACCAAGTTGAAATATGTACCAGAACAGGATACAGATTTTATATTCTGTACAGTAGGAGAAGAAGAGGGCTTTATAGGAGCCACTGCAGTATTGTTGCTTTTTATGACATTGATATTGAGGCTTATTTATATGTCAGAGCGACAACCTACTACCTTTGGCAGGGTATATGGTTATTCTGTACTTAGTATTTTTTTATTTCATCTCTTTATAAATATAGGTATGGTCCTTGGGTTAACACCAGTTATAGGTATACCTCTGCCTTTTTTTAGCTATGGTGGTTCTTCTCTATGGGGTTTTAGTATTCTTCTGTTTATATTCCTTCGTATTGATGCAGAAAGAGAACATCTTAAGCGTTAATATTCAATCCGAATACCTACATCATTCACACCTTTTAAAGTCTGTTTTTTCATGTAATGATAAATCTTTATCATTCCTTTTTTGCTTGCTTTATTGATATAAATAGGTTTGGAGACCGATTCATTAATATAAATTGGATTTATATATTGTTTATGATTCCCATCTATTTGTAAGGTTATAATATCCGTTTTTTTAGGCCAGTCGGTCCATGATTGTTCCACTATTAAGGTCATATTCTTATAGGGATACTCTTCTAAAGTGCGTAACTCTACTTGGAGTGAAAGATTATCATAAGATGCCAAGCTATCAACTTGAAAATATAGTGTATCATTGTTACGCCATATTTGATTTGCTATAGGTTGGCAAGAATGATAAGTAATTTTCCCCATACAACCTAATAGAAGGAACGCACTTCCAACTGCTAACGTTTTGAATATGTGACTAATTGCTACTTTCACCATTATTAATTATAGGCTGGTTGTTGCTATTGCCCTTCTGATGTCGGTTATTCTTATGGTTCCTGCTATTTGTGGCTTTGGGATGAGTGCTTTCTCCCTTTATATTTTCATTTTGACGGTCTTTTCCTTGTAAATTTGATTGATTTTGATGCTCAGATTTAAAACGTTCAGATCTTTGAGAAAGATCTAACTCTACCTTGTTTTGTTGTTCTGTTTTTTCTTGCTTTATTCTTTTTTCAATTCTATCAGTTTTATTTTTAGGGGTTCTATTATTATTTTCTGGAATAATTCGATTATTATTCCCACTCATCTTTTTGTCATGAGACTCATTTTTCTCTTGCTTATTGTTTTTGGAAGACTTGTTCCCATCTATTATTTGAGAATTTTCCGATTGGTTCTCATCAAGTTTCTTGGAAACGTCGTTTTCCTTGTTCCCCTTATTGCGTTTCTTCTTGCTACCTTTACGTTTATCAAAACGAGTTAAGTCATCTTGTTCTGCTAAGTCTAAAGGCTTATTTATGGTAATGTCTGTAGCTGAATTATCCAATTTCTCAGGCTTTTCGCCTGCTCGGTTCATGCTAAGCACTTCAAAAGCACGACGTGCGGGAATTGTTACTAGATTTGCAGCAATATTTTTATCACTGGAATATGTGACCATTCCACTTAAGATGTCAGCCTTAAAGAAAAAGTATTCACAATCTTTAGTTTCTAGTGTTATTTCTCGGGAAGGGAGTCGCTTGTGAGCCTCTACATAACTATCAACCTCATAGTTCATGCAGCATTTCAATTTTGCGCATTGGCCAGCCAATTTCTGGGGATTTAAGGATATATCTTGAAATCTTGCAGCACTGGTTGAAACAGAAGAAAAGTTTTTCATCCAGGTTGCACAGCATAGCTCTCTGCCGCAAGGACCAATACCACCTATACGACCAGCTTCTTGGCGTGCCCCAATTTGCTTCATTTCAATTCGGACTTTAAATGCATCAGCTAAGACTTTAATTAATTGGCGAAAATCTACACGTCCATCGGCAATATAGTAGAATATGGCCTTGTTGCCGTCTCCTTGGTATTCAACGTCACCAATTTTCATTTCCAAGCCTAGGTCTTTAGCAATTTGTCGGGAACGAATCATGGTTTCATGTTCTCTACTTTTTGCTTCTTCAAATTTTTCCAAGTCCACGGGTTTAGCGATGCGATAGATACGCTTTATATCACTTTCGTTTCGGATGTTAGCCTTTTTAATTTGAAGAAGAACAAGTCGACCTGTCAAAGTAACAGTTCCGATATCATGTCCAGGACTTGCTTCTACAGCTACAATATCACCTTTCTTCAGCTCTAATCCATTGGAGTTGTGGTAGTAACCTTTACGAGTGTTTTTAAATTGAACTTCCACTAAGTCTGTTTCCTCATCATTATGAGGAATGTCAGCCAGCCAATCAAAGGTGTTCAGCTTATTATTTGACCTTCCACAGCCTTTACAACTAAGGCCCCTTCCAGCAGCATTTAATTTGAAATCAGTCATATTATTATTGTATCAATAGCACAATCATTTTCAGAGCAAAGTCAAAGAATACCATCCGAGCATTGACATTTTGTTCTATGTGTCTTTGTGCTAAGGTTAATTCATCAGTGATTTTCATCACATTTTTTTCATTAATAAAACGAGCAAAACGTGTAGAGAAATTTCTTTCATCGTCTGTCATATAATTCAAGTCCTCAATCTTGAAATTATAGATAAAGTTTTCACGTATTAATCGTTGGCAGTATATAAGAAAATTCTTTTGTCGTTCTCGACCCCATCCGGCAATTTGCTCGCTCCATTGTTTCAACTCTTTTACTTTTCTTTGATATGAAAGGCGCATTAGCATGACAAACATGTCAAAAAAGAGAGATTTGTCTTCGTTTATATGGATGGCTTCTAGCGCTTCTACATAGCTACCATTTGCCATATGAGCTATCCGCTTGGAATCTTTCTGATTTATTCCAAGCTTACTTTCCAATTCATGTTGGATAATTTCAGAATCTAATCGTTTGAACTCGATTTCCTGAGTACGACTCTTTATGGTTTGAAGTAGAAACTCTGGTTGCTCACTAATAAGCAAAAATACAGTTTGTGATGGGGGCTCCTCCAGTATCTTCAGTATTTTGTTGCTACATTCTTCTTGCATCTTCTCTGGTAACCAGATAATCATCACTTTGAAACCGCCTTGGCTAGATTTTAAAGATAGTTTTTTACCTATCTCTTCACTCTCGGCTGTATAGATGGTAGCTTGCTGATTTTCAGCATCCATTACTTTTAGCCAGTGATTTATGGTAAAGTATGGATTTTCTAGTATAAATGAACGCCAAATAGAAATGAGGTCATCACTAACTGTTTTCTTGGGTGCTTTGGCTTTATTGATAACAGGAAAAACGAAGTGTAAATCTGGATGCGAAAGTGTGTTAAACATTCGGCATGATTGGCAAATTCCACATGAATCATCTATTCCTCTGTCTTTACACAACAGATATCTAGCATAGGCAATAGCCATGGGAAGTTTTCCCACCCCTTCTGGTCCAGTGAAAAGTTGTGCATGAGGCACTCTTCCCTCTTGAACCTCTTGGATGAGTCTTTTTTTTATAGCTGCTTGTCCTATGATGTCTTTGAATAGCATATCAGTAAATTTGCTTTGCAACTTCGTAAATACTATCAACTGCAGAAACAGTATAGAAATGGATGCTTGGAGCACCATATTTCATAAGTTCTCGACATTGGTTTACGCACCATTCGATTCCAAGAGACTTGGCATCCTCATCAGTTTTGCATTTCAGAGCTTCAATGGCTAATTCTTGAGGAAAATCGCAATGGAAGGTCTTTGGGACGGTCGTTAGTTGAGATAATTTGCAGAAAGGTTTGATTCCAGGTATAATAGGAATATTAATTCCTGCTTTACGGGCTAGATCTACAAAATGAAAGTATTTTTTATTATCATAGAATAATTGAGTAACCGCATATTCTGCTCCTGCCAGGGCCTTTTTCTTAAGCCAATAAAGGTCTTGTTCTATATTGGGGGCTTCTTCATGTTTCTCCGGATAGCAAGCTACACCAAAAGAGAAATTGCCTGGTACATTGATGTTAGTTCCATCTATAAAATGGCCTGCATTGAAATCATTAACTTGGTCGATTAGATCAGTAGCATGGCATGGACCATTCTTTTCTGGAGTAAACACTTTGTCTTCTTTTGCCTTGTCTCCTCTAAGTATTAATAAATCTGTAATCCCTAAGAATTGCAAGTCTAAAAGTGTATATTCGATTTCGTCACGGGTAGCTCCACTACAGACTAGATGTGGTACAACTTTAATACCATAGCGATCTTTGATTGCTACAGCTACAGCTACAGTGCCAGGTCGTTTTCTAATACATTCTCGCTCAAATAAACCATTACTCTTTTCACGGAAAATATATTCACTTCTGTGATTGGTAATATTGATGTATTTGGGGTTGAACTCTTTCAGCCTGTCAATTGTATTAAACAATGATTTTGTACCGTTACCCTTTAGCGGAGGGAGGACTTCAAAAGAAAAAGCCGTCTTCTGCTCTTGGGTAATAATTTCTTTTATAGTCATTTTGTGTTAATCCGTAAGTCTCAAACAATGTGCAAAATTAAGCAAAATAGTTGACAAAATCCAATTCTCATTAAAAAGAATGGCAGAATGGCTTTTCTCCTGCTACTTTCTGTTAAACTTATAAAGTAAAAGTTCCTTCAATAAGTTTACCCATAGCCCATACACCCCGTAAGTTTAAGGCTTTGTCCAGAATCATTAGGTCGGCATCTTTTCCTAGTTCCAAAGATCCTTTTCTGTCAAATATTCCCATCACTTTTGCAGGGGTTTCTGAAGCCATTCTGACAGCATCTTCCAATGGTATGTCGGCTAAATGTACACAAGTACGGATCAGTCGGTCCATGGTGGCAATGCTACCTGCTAAAGCGGAACGGTCAGCTAGTTTACATACACCATCTTCTATGATGACACGAGGGTCAAATGCCTCTTTGCTATCGCTGTCTGTCACAGCCAAGGCATCCGTAATCAAGCAAGTCCGTTCCACTCCCTTGAATTTGTGAACTAGAGAAAGGATAATGGGTGGAACATGTATTCCGTCTGCAATAACCTCTACGGTCATATCGTCAAGTAGATATACACTTTCTACTGTACCTTCATGTTTATATTCATGATATTTATGGAATCCTGGCATGGCATTGTAGAAGTGAGTCGCATGGCTGAATCCTGCATTGTAGGCAGCTTTCACTTCTTTAAAACCGGCTCCAGTGTGAGCTATGGATGCAACAACACCTTTAGATGTTATATATTCTCCGAAGGGTACGATACCCTTTATTTCTGGAGCGGCATCCCAACGACGGATGCAAGGATATTTTTCAATGATAGGGATGTAATCTTCGGGTCTTGGAGGAACGATGTATTCAGGCATTTGGGCTCCAGCCATTTCTAGACTGAAGTATGGGCCCTCCAAATGTAAACCCATCACAGGACTATCAGGTTCAGCCATCATTTCCGTACAAGTTTCAGCTGCCGCTTCAATCATAGGGAAAGATGAGGAAGATAGAGTAGGGAAGATTGCTGTAGTTCCATGTCTCATATGAGTTTTCACTGCAACTTCAAAAGCTTCTCGAGTACCTTCCATGAAATCACGTCCTCCACCACCATGAACATGAAGTTCTATGCCACCAGGAACCAGATGTAATCCTTTAACATCGATAATGTCGGCACCAATGATACCTAGATTGCATGGGGTAATGGAGGCAATTTTATTTTCATCTACTAATAGTGAAGCGTCTTCCAACCAACCATTTGCGGTTAGAATATGTGCATGAATAAATTGAGTTAGCATATGGTAAATAAGTTTAGACTTTTTATATGTGTTGATTAGGGTTGAACTTTTACTTTCCCAATGGCTTTCCGAATTTTACCTTCTCCGATAATAGGAGCGTGTGGGTCTTCAGGAAAGAGGATGTAAATTTGTCCTGGAGTGACGTGAAAATAGGTGCTAGGTTTGTCATCACTGAGCTCAAAATCTAGTACTTCGTCATACGCTTTAGAGATATGCTGAATTTCATTTAAAGGCTTCCAGCCTACAGATTCTTCCCCTTCTAAAACAATCTGCACATCAATGTATTTCCGATGAATTTCCATTACTTGTTCATCTACAGAACGGCAAATTGCTTCATCGTTGTTAATAAAGAGATTGTCTCCATCCAGTACTATTCTGCCTAATGGGGCTTTTAGCAAATCATGTGTTTTTACATAATCGAAAAGCTTTTTAAATAGTGGATGTAAGTTCTCTATTCTATCAGTGCTTTGTAAATTCGTTAATATCATATTTGTTTATTAATGCTTTAAATTTAGGCAAAGATAAAAAAAACTTTGTACATTTGCAATTATTGATTTGAAATATAGAATACCATGAGAAGAATGATAGTGCTGATATCTGCAGTGTGGTGCTTGATATCATTGCCTTTAAAAGCACAGGAGTACAACTGGCCTTGGCATTGGGCTGGAGGTACAATCGTAACTGAAACACCAGAGCGTCCTATTGACCAGAAAAGTGTATTGGGTTTGGCTCTTCCAAAAATGGAATGTGTCCGAGTGGGATTTGTAGGTTTGGGAATGCGTGGGCCAGATGCCGTCGAACGTTTTACGCATATTCTAGGAACTCAGGTTGTGGCATTGTGTGATTATGAAAGGGACCGAGCAGAGGCTTGCCAAGAAATTTTGAAGAAAGCTAGTTTTCCTAAAGCTGCTATTTATTCTGGAGAAACTGGTTATGAGGAATTGTGTAAGCGAGATGATATAGATTTGGTGTATATTGCCACAGATTGGCATCACCATTTTCTGGTGGCTAAATCCGCTTTGGAACATGGAAAACATGTAGCTATTGAGGTGCCTTCTGCTATGTCGCTTTCTGAATGTTGGGCTCTGGTGAATTTGAGTGAGAAATACCGTAGACATTGTATGATTCTGGAGAATTGTTGCTATGATGAGTTTGAGTTAAACACATTGAACATGGCACAACAGGGAGTTTTCGGTGAAGTAATTCGAGTGCAAGGGGCTTACATCCACACTTTGACTGAATTTTGGCCTCAATATTGGAAAGAAAATTCTCAAGATAAATTGGGTTGGCGTTTACGTTATAATAAGAATTACAGGGGTGATGTCTATCCTACTCATGGATTGGGCCCTATTGCACAAGTTCTTAATATCCATCGGGGTGATCGGATGAAGGTATTGGTTGCAATGGACACACGTTCATTTGTTGGTAAAGATTTGGTTGAACAGTATAGTGGAGAACCTTGTGAGGACTTCAATAATGGAGACCACACCACTACTTTAATAAGAACGGAGCTAGGGAAAGTGATAGAAATACAGCATAATGTAATGACTCCTCAACCATATAACCGAATGTATCAGGTTACTGGAACAAAGGGATTTGCTAATAAATATCCTGTAGAGGGTTATTCTTTAGGGGGAGAACAATTAAAACTTTCTGGTGTGGAACCTAATTATGAGAATTTGAGTGCACATCGCTTTTTGCCATCTGATGCCAGAAAGGCATTAGAAGAAAAGTACATGAGTCCAGTCTTGAAAAAGTATGTAGAGAAAGCTCATGAAGTAGGTGGACATGGGGGTATGGACTTTACCATGGATAGTCGTTTAATTTATTGTTTGCAAAATGGGCTCCCTTTAGACATGGATGTTTATGATTTAGCTGAATGGTGCTGTTTGGCAGAGTTGGGCTATCTTTCTATGGAAAATAATTTTGCGTCAGTGGAAGTTCCAGATTTTACTCGTGGGAATTGGAATAAAGAAAAGGGTTATAAGCATGCATGGGCCTCTCCTCAGGAAGAAGCAGAATCCTATGCAAAAGCATTGGAGTTTACAAAGAAACTGAGAGAACGTGGAGCAAAAGAGTGGGCAAAGGAAAGCAAAATAAAGAAATAAATTAAAAGTGAGGCAGGAATCATTCCTGCCTCACTTCTGTTTCCTATAATCTATTCCTCTTCTTTTTCAAAATGAAGAATGCCAAAGAAATCCGGGCAATGGAAATTTGGTTTTGGTAAGGAGATAGGGTTCCATGAAAGATAATGAGGGGACTGAAGCTTATCTCCACACTTGTAGAAGTTGGCTCTGATAGTTTGTCCTTCTAATGTCTTAATGTCATGAAGGAAGAATGTACTGTAGGGGATGGAAAGCACTAAGTCCCAAGTGACCGGTCCGTTCTTCTCTTTAAAAGATTTGCGTCCTAAAGAGGACCAGCGTTCCACCTTCTCCAGAACATCGAGTGGAGCACATAGACGTCCTGTCCGGTTTTTCCCTGCACCTACTAGCAAAGTACCTATGCAATTACATTCCATATTATAGTAGATGCCATCATTTGCTGGGACGGAAAAGAATTCCACACAACTGTCCTCCCAAACATTGCCATTGTCTATGTCGGCTAATGCAGCTATTGTGTTTTCAGTGACATGATAGTGAATGAGTAATCCCTTTCGGGTGGTTACCATTCGGAAATAAGCTTCTGGCTTATAAGGGAATCTTTCCCAATTTGCTATGTTTATCTCTGTAAACTCAATGCCTAAAGAATCCAAATAACCAGGTATGTTATCCAGGGAGATGTCTGGAAGTTGAATCCGTTTTATGCTCAGCTCTTTTTTAGGTGATAGACAAGCTTCGATGTATGCCTTCATATCAGGAGTCTTTTCTTCCACACTACACAACAGTTTAAACTGTGCTTTGGAGCGAACGAGATTATGTTCTGGATATTGAATTTTGTAGTATGTATCTCCGTTAATATAGTCGGTGAGGAAGCGGACGGTTTGCATGTATGGGAACAGTGCCACTGCATAGGGTAAGAGCTCTATTTCAACAGGAGTCAAGAAACTTTGAGCAGACTCTAAATAGCCTTTCGTGAAAGGACGGAAGATGTCCATGTTAAATGAAACATTATCTAAGTCTGCGTCATCTTCATTGCCAGTGTTTGCTGCTGAACGTAGAAAGTCACCATAATCAGAAAAGATGAAGGATGGCATTACCGTATCTAAATCAATAACGGAAAGTACGGAACCGTCTTCATCAAACATCAAATTGTTCACCTTTGTATCACAGTGGCAAACTCGTTTGGGCAGTTTTCCTTCCCGATAGAGCCTTTCAGCTTGACACATGTATTCGGCACGTGATTCTAGTTGCTCCAAGAGGTCGGCTACTGAGGAGACACGCCCTACAGGGTCCTTTGCCACCGCTTCACGAAGCTGCTCCAATCTAAACTCCATATTATGGAAATTAGGAATGGTTTCTTCCAGTTGCTCCGGTAAATCTGCTAAATCTGCTTGAAATTTTCCGAAAGCCTTTCCTGCGTCGTATGCATGTTCTGGTGTGACTGCCTCATAGGTTTTAGCATGAGAAATGAAGACTGATACTCTCCAATAATCGTTACCGTCGTACCAGTAGGTTTTGCCATCGGAGGTAGGAATGAAATGAAGCACTCTCCTGTCCGTTTCACTCTCTTCGGATGCTTCCACCTTCTTCCTCAAGTGACGAGTCACTAATTCGATGTTTCTTTGTAAAGCATCTACATTCTGGAATACATTATGGTTGATTCTTTGGAGAACATAATCGGGTGTTGTTTCTCCTTCAGTCTCAACTTTGTATGTGTCGTTTATTAGCCCATTACCTAGAGGCTTGATACCTAGGATGGTACCAGCCAGTAGGAAATGAGTTAGAATGTTTTTTAGATCTGCCATATCACTTAGTAGGTGAAATTTTAAAGGTGAAGTTCATGTCGTCCACTGGGATCAGATATTCATCGAATGGCCATGCACCCCAAGAGTCAACACACCCTAAACCCATTTGTTTCTGATCAAACAGAAGTGTTACGTAATCAGCTTCCTCTACTAGTTCCATGTGAGTGTTGTGCTTTTTAGTGCCTTCATCTAAGGATTCTACAGTATAGTTGAGTGCACTTGCACTGAAGAGCTGGTCACTGGTGATATTAATGCCATTGGCTGAACCGTCGGTAACCTTGAAGTAGCGTAAATCGGTCTTGTTTCCCATTTCTTGAGGACGGATGTAATCCAGATTGGCTTGTTCGTCTACCGTTTGTTTGTAATGACCTACGAAAGCAGCGCTTTTTCTGTCGCTATAGTTTTCGATAGGACCACGACCCAGATATTCCACTTTCTGGAAATCTTTGTTTAGCTCCATCTTCATACCGAAGCGGAACAGGTGACCTTCCTTCTTTTCTACTTTCAGCTGCTCATTCACAATCATGTCACCATTCTTACCTATGGTATAAGTCATCAAAAGTTTAGCACCCACACTTTCCAGCTGATGTTCTGTTTTAATGATTAAGGCATCGCTAGTGCTTTCATGTGTCATGGAGGTTAATTTAGCCTTTACATCTTTCCATGCAGCAAATTTGTTTTGAAGGTTGGCACCCATATCATTATCCGTAGGAGCTCTCCAGAAGTTGGCTTTTAAGTGGCCACCTTTAGGCATCATTTCTTTGCCTCGTACATTATAACCTATGAGCCATCCTCCGTTAGGGCAGAATGTCATTTGGAAATCATCTCCCTTTACTATCCATTTTTTATCTTTGGTAAGGGTAGGTACGGATACATATTTAGGATTGCCAAGTTTCAGTGTAGGAGCCTGGAAATCTTTAATAACTAACTGGTTACGAGCCACAGCATGGTTGGCAGGGATGAGTGCACTAGGAGTCTTCTCATAAAATTCCACATTAAGGTGAAGCTCTTTGCAGTTGCAGATACCATCCAGTTTGTATGGTAGAAGGATTTTTGCTTTTTGCTGAGGCTCTACATTCAGTGTCTGCACGAAACCTGTCTGGATAACATCACCATCGGCTAGAACAGACCATTTCATGTAGTAGTTTGAAAGGTCTACGAAGAAGTTTTCATTGAAGACTTCTATTTCACCTTTTTGAAGGTCGATAGGTGAAACCCAGATGTTCTGATAGTAGTACTGAACCTCATAAGCATGCTGATGCCATGTCCGGTCTGGAGCTATCAAACCATTATCACAGAAATTATAATCGTTAGGAGAGTCATAATCGTTCAAGTCTCCAGCATAGATGCGCACTTTCTTGCCATCTTTCATGAAGTATGGGCTCTGGTCTACAAAATCCCAGATGTAACCACCTTGAAGTTTTGGATATTTGCGAATCAAATCCCAATACTCTTTGAAACCACCTTCGGAATTACCCATGGCATGAGCATACTCGCATTGAATCATCGGACGTGGGTCATTGCTTTTTGCAAATTCTTCCATGTGTTTAGGACGAGCATACATTGGGCAGTAGATGTCTGTATGAGGTTCACGACCTGCACGCTCGTATTGAACAGGACGACTGGTATCCTCATTCTTGATCCACTTGTAAACAGCTTCGAAGTTCACTCCATCACCTGCTTCATTACCCATAGACCAGACGATGATGGATGGGTGGTTGTAATTCCGCTGTACATTTCGCTGGTTGCGCTCTAAATGAACATTCTGCAATTCCGGGAACTTGGCCAATGACCTGTCACCATAGCCCATACCGTGTGATTCTATATTGGCTTCTGCAGTTACATAAATACCGTATTCATCGCAAAGCTGGTACCAGTAAGGGTCATTAGGATAGTGGCTGGTTCTAACGGCATTGATGTTCATTTCTTTCATGATTTGGATGTCTTGTTCCATACGTTCACGAGAAATGACATAACCTCCGTAAGGGTCTAGCTCATGACGGTCTGCACCCTTAATTAAGATAGGTTGTCCGTTGACCAGCAACTGTGCGTTTTTAATTTCCACCTTGCGGAAACCTGTACGGAATGGGATGGTCTCTATCACTCCCTTCTTATCGGACAGGGTAACGATGACATCATAAAGATTAGGTGTTTCTGCAGACCATTTTTTCGCGTTTTTTACAAATAATCTGCCAGATGCCACTTTACCTTTTAAAGCCATAGAAGCCAATTCCTTTCCTGCTTCATCCAGCACTTCCACACGTGCGGTGAGGGCATCGGTCATTTTAATTTCTACATCTAGAGTACCGTCTTTCAGGTCATCGGTCAGTCCACCTATTAATCGTACATCTTCTATATGCTTAGGTGCACGGGTGTAAAGGTAGCTGTCTCGTGCCACACCACTATAACGGAAGAAATCTTGATCCTCAAAGTAGGTACCGTCGCACCAACGCATGATTCGGAAAGCTATCAGGTTCTTCTGACCCGTCTTGACGAACTTTGTAATATCAAATTCACATTCCAACTTACTGTCTTCGCTGTAACCTGCGAATTTCCC
The DNA here is from genome assembly GCA_002395835.1 of Bacteroidales bacterium UBA4293. Taxonomy (GTDB): domain Bacteria; phylum Bacteroidota; class Bacteroidia; order Bacteroidales; family Bacteroidaceae; genus Minthousia. The sequence continues at coordinate 79,315 of DGVD01000012.1, forward strand.
GTTGACATACAGGGCAATGTTTGAAGTTACGGAACCGAAATGAGCGATGACCTGCTGACTCTTCCAGTCTGCAGGGATGAAAATCTCTTTTCTATAACTACCCACATGATTTTCTTCCGTAGGAGGAAGGCAAGGATTATTTTCATAATGCCCTCTCCAAGGGTAACCTATATTGACGTACATAGGGTCTCCGTAACCGTTAAGTTCCCACATGCCAGGAACAGGAATCTTTCCCCAAGAAGAGTCGTCAAACGTGAGGGAATAGAAATTAGCAGGTGCCTGGTCGGGAGAAGTTACGTAATTGAAATTCCATTGACCATGTAGGGATACCCTTTGCTGCTCTTTTGGAGCAAAGGTGGTGTGCATCGGCAATCGGTTAATCGCATTCACTTTAGAATCTTTCCAAGCATCTCCTTGTGCCAGGGCAGAAACTGTAGCTGCTGAGAATAGGAGAGAGAATAGAATTTTGAATTTCATAATATTTTAGGTTTTTGTTTTTTTACTTTAGGGTGTAAATTTACATAAAAACTTTTTATTTAGACATAAATGGAGGCTATTTTTTGCTCTTTCTCATGCTTTTCATTCACGGATGGAACAGTCTCACTTTTTTTTCTTATATTTGCGTTAACTTAAATTTAATGCCGTGCTACAGATTTTTTGTAAAAACAACAACAAGTCGATGAGTTTCCCAGAGGGAAGCAGCTTGCTGGACATCTATCAGGGCTTTGGACTGAATCTTCCTTATCCGGTGGTTTCAGCTAAAGTGAACAACAGTTCTCAAGGGTTGAAGTTCCGTGTTTATCACAACCGGGATGTGGAGTTTCTGGACATAACCGATTCCAGTGGTATGCGTGTGTATACCCGTTCCCTGTGTTTTGTGCTTTATAAGGCAGCTACCGATGTTTTTCCAGGTTGCAGTCTTTACATAGAGCATTCCATCTCTCGTGGGTATTTCTGTAATTTCCATAAGGCAGATAAAACGCTGATTACCACGGAAGATGTGCAGAAGATTCATGACCGGATGCAGGAAATCATAGATTTGGATATGCCTTTCCGAAGGAATGAAATTCATACCGAAGAAGCTGTGCGAATTTTCAGGGAGAGGGGATTTGAGGATAAGGTGAAACTGCTGGAAACCAGTGAAAGTGTTTATACGGATTATTACACGTTGGGTGATACGGTGGATTATTATTATGGAGCTCTTCTGCCCTCTGCAGGTTATTTAAAGGTTTGGGGATTGGAAAAGTTCCATGATGGCATGTTGCTTCGGGTTCCAGACAGTCATCATCCGGAAGAACTGGCTCCTATGGTGAATCAGCCTAAGACTTTTGAGATATTTGCAGAGAATCTTCATTGGAATGTCATCATGGGCCTATCCAATGTGGGTGATGTGAATCATGCTCTGCTGAAAGGCAATGCCAGTGAGCTAATCCAAGTGGCAGAGGCTCTTCAGGAGAAGAAAATAGTGAATATAGCTGAAGAGATAGACCGACGAATGCATTCCGACAATCCCGTAAGGATAGTGCTGATAACAGGGCCTTCCTGCAGTGGAAAAACCACCTTTACCAAGCGTCTTAGTATCCAGTTGCTAGCTTGTGGAGTACGCCCCATCTCTTTCTCTACCGATGATTACTTCGTGAATAGGGTAGATACCCCGAAATTTCCCGATGGAACCTATGATTTTGAGAACATAGAGGCAGTAGACTTGAAACTTTTCGAGAAGGATTTGAAGAGCCTTTTGGCAGGTGAGGAGGTAGAAGTTCCTGTCTATAATTTCACCACGGGTTTACGGGAATACAAGGGAAAGAAACTTAAACTAAATGATAATACCATCTTGATTATAGAAGGTATTCATGCCTTAAATCCGTATTTGACTTCTCAGATTCCCGACGAGCTGAAATACAAAGTCTATATTTCAGCACTGACCAGTGTTTCACTGGACGATCATAACTGGATTCCAACCCGGGATAACCGGTTGCTCCGACGCATTGTCCGAGACTACAATAAGGGAGCCTTTACTGCTCGGGAAACCATCAGTCAGTGGCCTGCAGTTTGTGAGGGTGAAGAGAAATGGATCTTCCCTTATCAGGAAAATGCTGATGCCATGTTTAACTCTGCCCTGAACATCGAATTTGCAGTACTTCGTAATCATGCAGAGCAGATTCTTTCCAGCGTTCCGAAAAATTGTCCAGAATACAGTGAATCTCATCGTTTGCTTAAATTTATTCATTATTTTGTTCCCATAAGCGACAAGGAAATTCCTCCTACCAGTTTCTTGCGTGAGTTTGTGGGTGGAAGTAGCTTCAAGTATTAATTATGAAAAGAGTATTTTTCACATTTATCGTATTGTTCAGTGCCTTAGTGGCATTTGCACAGGTTAAGGTTGTAGCTCATCGAGGTTATTGGGATGTGGAAGGTTCTGCCCAGAATTCCATCCGAGCACTGGAGTTGGCAGCAGAGATAGGTTGCTACGGTTCTGAATTTGACGTGCACATCACCAGTGATGGGGTGCTTGTGGTGAATCATGATGGTACAATCAATGGTATAGAAATAGAGGATAATCCATATTCTGCCATAAAAGATGTGAAGTTGAAGAATGGGGAATTTTTACCCACTCTGGAGCAGTACTTGGAATGTGGTTCAAAGCTACCAAATATCCAGTTGATATTTGAAGTCAAAGGGCATAAACTACCTGAGAATGAAGACCGTTGCGTGGATGCCAGTGTAGAAATGGTTAAATCCATGGGGCTGGAGCAGAGGGTAGAATGGATTTCCTTCAGCATGCGTGTATGTGAACGTGTTCATCAGTTGCTTCCAGAGGCAAAGGTAGCTTATTTAAGTGGTAACGAATCTCCACTTTCCATTAAGGAGAGGGGTTTGACAGGTATAGATTACCATCTCGATGTGTATAAAAATCATGATGAATGGCTGGATGAGGCTCATCAAAATGAAGTGGAAGTGGATGTCTGGACGGTGGATGGAGAAGAAGATCTAACCCGTTTTGCAAATGATGCACGCATAGATTTAATAACCACCAATAAACCCGTTTTGCTGCAAAAAATCTTGAGTGAGAAGAATCAGTAGAGTCTCCCGGATTATCTTAAAATTTTACAAATTTCGTCCTTTCTAAAATAGCCCAAACGAGATTGACATTTGGGCATTTCTAGAAAAAATTTTCTCCCCTACTAGGCAAAAATTTTTTTCCAGTAGGGGAGAAATTTTTAGCTCGTTATCTCTTTTCAGCAGTTTTTTGTTTCTTTTCTTTTTGCTGGGTAAAATATCTTTACACCCTTTGTGCATTTTCAGAACCTGTATCCTAATCGGAACTGAAAAGCATAGGGATGTGAATCGTAACAATCTATGTTACTTATTTCAGGAGTGGCACGGGTTGCTCCCGTTCTTTCATCGTCACTAATGGCAGAAAGAGTGTGTGTGAATTCAAAACCAGCATACCATTCTTCCGTGAAATCAAAGTTGACTCCCACCTGGTATCCAAAATGGAATTTCTTGTTGGTATACTCTACGTCGTATTCGATGTTTTGCTTGTAATCGTGCCAAGTTTCTTTCGTGAGCAGGTAGTATTGAACGTTTCCACCTGCGTAGATTCTCAAGGCAAAATCCTCTCCTATAGGGAATTTGTAACCCAGGTTCAGGGGGATTTTTCCATCCAGGATTTTCTGAGAAAGACGATGTGGTATCTCTTTCATTTTGAAATCAGCTCTTCCTTGCTGAAATCCCAGTTCAGCACTGACATCAGCAAATAATCCTTGTTTCCCGATTTCAAAAGTATGTGTAAAACCTCCACGAAAACCGATGGGGTTTACGTTTATGTCCCCCATTGGAATAGTCATGAGGGTTACTTCCCCATAAACACTGTTGTTCCGTACCTCTTTAATCTCCCATGAATTTTGGGCATTTATACTCAAGCAAAACAGGGAAAGGAGGCAAATCAAGATACCGTTTTTCATCTTCCAGCTTTTAATCCTTTAATGACAGCGTTAGTAAATCCATTTTCTTCCATGGCATTCAACCCCTTGATGGTCAAGCCTCCAGGAGTGGTTACATGGTCAATTTCTTCCTCCGGATGACTGTCGTGCTGAAGAATCATTTCTGCAGCACCCCGGATGGTATGGGAGACTATCTTTTTAGCATCCTTGGCATATAGACCCATTTCCACTCCTCCCTCCATGGCAGCACGGATGTAACGGAAAGCATAAGCTATGCCACATGAAGCTAGAGCCATACAGGCTGGCATGTTTTTTTCTTCTATCTGCATGCATCCTCCTACTTTTTCCATCATGCCTTGAATGAGCTGAATCTGCTCATCACTAGCATTGGATGGAACAAAGAAAGTCATACTAGCTTTAACGTCAATGGCAGTATTAGGAATCATGTAGAAGACAGCAGGGGTGGGGTGCCCTTCCCGTTCTAGTAAAGTCTGCAATTTTTCCGTGGTATAACCAGCTACCACTGAAAGGATGATTTGCTTACTATAATCTAAAGCATTTTTTACTTCCTGAATCACTCCTTCAATTAACCAAGGTTTTACTGCAAATACTACGATGTCGGCATTCCTGACAGCTTCCCTGTTATTAGTAGCTACATGAATTCCTGGCATCAGTTTCAGACATTTATCCAGTGTAGCTTGGGAGCGAGCTGTGCACGTAATATCTTCAGGACGAAACATGTCTGTTTGGTAGAGTCCATGAGCCATGGCTCCCCCCATGTTTCCTGCTCCAATAAAAGTAATCTTCATAATTTTAATGTTGTATGGTATTTATTGCAAAAATAAGATATTTTTAAAATAAAACCGATATAAAAAGCTACTATAATTGCTTGTTGAATGAAATTAGAGAGAAAATTCCCCAAAAAGTTTTGGAGAAAGACTAAATTATTGTATCTTTGCACCCGCAATTCCGAAAGGAGATTGCCTTTTAGGTAGATCCGCTAGCTCAGCAGGTAGAGCACATCCCTTTTAAGGATGGGGTCTTGGGTTCGAGCCCCAAGCGGATCACCATAAAAAAGAGCGGTTTATTTCCGCTCTTTTTTTGTTTTGTCCCATGAAGTGGACTATTTCGTTTTCTGTTCTATCTTTTTACTGCTGGAGTCTTCTTCTATTTTTTCTTCACTTTCTTTTTGTTGTTGTAGCTCATCCCTGGCTATATAATCTTTATAATACATGATGATAATAGTAGAAAGAGGAAGAGCTATGATGAGTCCGATGAACCCCAGTAAACTTCCCCAGATGGAGAGAGAAAGCAAGATGGCAGCAGGATTTAACCCCATCATAGACCCCATGATTTTAGGTGTAAGTATTAAATCCTGAATAGCTTGAACCACAGCAAAAACCAGCAGAACCAGTGCCATGACAATCCAAAAGTTCTGCCCCGTATCGGCAGCTTTCAGCAAAGCTAAAATCGTAGCAGGGATGAAACCGATGGTTTGTAAATAGGGAACCAAGTTCAGCAAACCAACGAACAAACCTAGGGCAATGGCCATGGGTAAGTCTATGATAGTGAATCCAATAGCGAAAAGAATACCTACGCAAAGTGCTATGAGAGACTGCCCTCGGAAATATGCATTCATGTGTTTTGCAACATCGCTGAATAGTTTGCTGGCTCTTCCACGATGCTTCACAGGAACAAATTGCTTCCAGCCTTCAGCAAAAGATTCATAATCCAGCAGGATAAAGAATAGATACAAAAGCACTATAAATCCAGAAATAATGCTGACAATCACTCCTACGGTACCTGTGAGGATATTGGCAAAACTAGAGAAAACTTTCTGGAAGATGCTCATAAAGTCTACCCCCTCCAGGATGTTCTGGAAATCTTTCGATGCCAGGAAATCTTTAATGTATTTTTCTATATTCGAAGGTAGAAGGTTCTGATTGCTAGCTAGAAATTCTACTACGATAGTCTTTAAACGAGCAGCTTGTTCTATCATAGGTGGAATAATCATTTGTATAATTCCACCAATTACCACGATGAGTACAATAAGCGTTACGATGATACTTAGAACTCGGTTCTTAAGATGGCATTTCTTCTCAAAGAAGATGACGATGGGGTAAATCATGTAAGCAATGAGCCATCCTATCACAAACGGTAAAAGGGCAGTACTCAACCTGTTGATAAGATAAACCACGATGATTGCTCCCAGAACAAACATCAGCCCCCGGATAAAACGGTCGAAGGTTATTTTTTCTTTCATAGTGTCTGTTTTAAGCTTTCCAGATAACATTCACGGCAAAGAGGCTCATACTCCATTTTTTCACCCAACAGTACACGTTTGTCGCTATCTACTATTCTGTGGGAAACGTAAGCTAAAGAACCACAACGCACACAAATGGCATGTACCTTGGTTACTTCATCTGCAATGGCACACAGATTAGGCATCGGACCGAAAGGAACACACCTGTAATCCATGTCCAAACCCGCACAAATGACACGGATGCCCTGATCGGCTAGTTGACGACAAACTTCAGGTAAACCTTCATCAAAGAATTGAGCTTCATCTATACCTACTACTTCCACATCGTCGGCCAGGAGCAGGATGCTTCCAGAAGAGGATACAGGGGTAGAAGAGATGGAATTACCTTCATGACTTACTACATCTTCCTCGGAATATCGGGTGTCAATAGCAGGTTTATATATTTCCACTTTTTGACGAGCAAACTGAGCACGTCGCATACGTCGGATAAGTTCTTCGGTTTTTCCAGAGAACATAGAACCACAAATCACTTCTATTCTTCCACGGTTTCTTCGTTCTCCAGAGATGTTTTCAAATGCTGCCATATCTAATTCTTTTGGGTATTACATATGCAAATGTACTATTTTTTTTATTTCATTGTTAAAAATAGAGAATGAATAGTGTTTAGCTTTTTTTTTCTCATTAACTTTGCATTATTATATATAATTAGGAGATGGGAAAATTGTTTGTAGTTCCTACACCAGTAGGAAATATGGAGGACATCACTTTTCGTGCTATCCGAGTACTGAAAGAGGCTGATTTAATTTTAGCCGAAGATACTCGGACGTCTAGTGTCTTGCTTCACCATTATGACATCAAGAATCATCTTTTATCCCATCACAAGTTTAATGAGCACCAGAATGTGGAGCGAATCGTGGAACGTATTCAGGCTGGTGAAACCATAGCCTTAATATCCGATGCCGGAACTCCAGCCATATCCGACCCAGGTTTCCTTTTGGTAAGAGAATGTGCCCGGAACGGAATAGAGGTAACTTGCCTGCCTGGTGCCACTGCATTTGTTCCAGCGTTGGTTTCATCGGGTTTGCCCGATGAGCGCTTTTGTTTTGAAGGCTTTTTGCCTCAGAAGAAAGGCAGGAATACCCGGTTGCTAGCTTTGGCCAATGAGCCTAGGACGATGATTTTCTATGAATCTCCCTATCGGCTTGTGAAGACTTTGGAACAGTTTATCGGTTATTTCGGAGCAGAACGCCCTGTGGCAGTTTGCCGGGAGATTTCTAAGGTGCATGAAGAATGTGTTAGAGGAAGTTTAACAGAAGTGCTTTCACACTTTCAGAAAAATGAGCCAAAAGGTGAAATCGTCATCGTGCTGGGTGGAAAAGCAGAAATGCCGGATTCTGAAAGCTTAGAGGCAGGTAATGAAGTGAATGAGAATAATCCCGTTGCAGAGATTTCTTCCGGAAGTAAGGATTGGAAGAAATTATCCAATGCGGAACGATGTGCATTAAGAAGAAAAAAAATTAATCAATAAAATAAGTAGTATGAAAAAGTTATTATTTTTGTCAATTTGTGTAGCGACTGCGCTAACTGCTTGTACAGGGGACAAGGCTATCAATGAGGCAGCTCAACGAGACCGTGATTCTTTAATGCAGGTTATCAGCCAGCGTGATGCAGAGCTCGATGAGATTATGGGTACTGTTAATGAGATTAACGAGGGTTTCCGTCAGATTAATGAAGCTCAGGGTAGAGTAACTTCTGAGGCTGCTAATGGCGAAGGCGCAAATATGAAAACTCAGATTCAGGAGAATATCCAATTCATCCAGCAGACTCTGCAGCAGAATCGTGAGCAGTTGGAGAAATTAAAAACTAGATTGAAGAATAGCACATTCGAGGGAACTAAACTGAAAGAGACTATTGATCAGCTGACCGCTCAGTTGGAAGAAAAATCAGCTCAAATTGAAGCATTGCAGTCTGAACTTGCTTCTAAGAATATTACCATAGAAGAGCAGACTCAGAAGATAGAGCAACTGAATACAAATGTTACCGAACTGACTACTCAGAATGAGGAAAAGGCTAAGGTGGTAGCAGAGCAGGATAAGCAGCTGAATACCGCTTGGTTTGTATTTGGAACGAAGAGTGAGCTGAAAGAGCAGAATATCTTGAATAAAAAAGAAGTGCTGAAAGACGGTGCTTTCAACAAGAACTATTTCACAGAGATAGATATTCGTACTCAGAAGGAAATTAAGTTGTATTCCAAGAGTGCTAAACTGCTTACTTCTCATCCTTCAGGTTCTTACACCTTGGCTAAGGATGCTAAAGGTCAGTACGTTTTGAAAATCAATAATCCAAACACCTTCTGGAGTGTAAGTCGTTATTTGGTTATTCAGGTAAAATAAAAGATGAAAAATTTAGTTATTATGAGATATACTTTAAAGTTTTTACTGGCGCAAGTGCTTATCCTAGGCTTTGTTTCATGCTCTAAGGATAATCCACCTTCACCTGAAATCAAGATTACCGATACAAATACTGAGTATTCGGTAGATTATACCAAGAATAGTAGTGTTACAGTGAATTTCACTAGTGCTACCTCCTGGAGCTTGAATAATGTTCCAAAGGAACTGACCGTTTCACCTACTTCCGGAAACAGTGGTTCCCAGAAACTTAACATAAAGACGAATAGCGGAAATGAAACCAATGCTTCAAAATCCTATTCTTTCCAGATTATAGGTGGTGAAGGAACAGATAGAGTTCAGTCTACTGTAAAAATCACTCAGATTTCAGCGTTCACATTGTCAACCAAGACCTTTACTGTAGATAAGGATGGTGGTCAAGTTCAGGTTCCTTTCACTTACAATGGAACGGATGATGATCCTAAAATCTACATCTCTTATGATGGAAACTTTGGTAAGATGTGGGATCGGCCATCCAATAACACCAAGCAGATGGAATTAGTAAGTTTGGAGCCTATAACTCGTTCAAACTGGACTGCTACATTCAAAATCTTTAAGAATCCAGAAAAGGGTGATCGTGAAGGCAGTTTCTGTTTCACTATTTATAAGGATGACAATGGAGATGAAACTTATTCATCAGAATATCTTACTATTAAGCAGCCTGGAGCTGGTGCCAACACCTCTACCGATTATTCAGAAGACGGAAAGACATTTACTTTACAGACTCATACCAAGGGTTCTGGTGTGCCAATCGTCTTAATGGGTGATGGTTTCGTGGATTTAGACTTTACAAATGGTAATTATAAGAAGAAAATAGATAGAGCCTTCGCTTCTTTGTTTGTAATAGAACCACTCAAGTCTTTGAAAGAATACTTCGATGTTTATTATGTCAATGTAGTGTCAAAGAATGATGCTTATGGTGAAGGTTATGAAACCGCTCTGGGTGTTCAGTTTGAAGGTGGTCATTCTACCGGAATTTCTTGTGATGATGATGCTGTGGTTAAGTATGCCATGAAGGTGGATGCTCTAGCAAAGAATGACTTTAAGGCCGGTAATATGCAGATGATTGTAACCGTCAATGATAATCGCTATGCTGGTACTTGTGTTATCTATAATGATGGTACAGCTTATAGTGATGGTTTGACTAGAGGATATTCTATAGCTCTAGTTCCACTGGATACAAGTTCAGAGACGGGTTTTGAGCATACCTTGTGGCATGAAGCCCTAGGACATGGATTAGGTAAGCTTGGTGATGAATATGGCTATGAGGAAAATGGTACTTTGGAAACTACATCTTCAGAATATCGATGGTTGCAAGCAGCTCAGAAGTACGGACTTTATAATAATGTCTCTTTGGAAAGTGATGTAACAAAATCACCATGGGCTCAGTTGGCAGCAGATTCTCATTATAGTGCTGAAAAACTGGGTTGCTATGAAGGAGCGTTCACTTACTACGGTGGAGTATATCGACCTACAGATGACAGTATTATGAGAAATAATACAGACCAATTCAATGCACCATCTCGTGAACTGATTTATAGGCGTACAATGATGATTGCCAACGATGGTAATTTCAACTATAATTATGATGATTTCGTAGCATTTGATAAACCATCTTGGAGTTCTACATCTGCTAATACTCGTGCAACGAATGTCCAAGTGGATAAACATCTGGTACGTTTGCCATTGGGTAAGCCTATCGTCAAAGTAATGAAGAAATAAACAGAAAGGGTAAAAATTGCATAGAATACACTTTTTTGTTATATTTGCACAAATCAAAGAAACGGAATGAAGGAATTTGTTATTTCTGAGGCTCAGACTGAAACTGCCATTTTAGTGGCACTTGTGACTCAAACACAGGATGAGAGGAAGACAAATGAATATTTAGATGAGTTGGAGTTCCTGGCTGATACAGCCGGGGCTCAAACCATCAAACGTTTTACTCAAAAGTTAGACGGTCCCAGTTCCGTGACTTATTTAGGCAAAGGTAAATTAGAGGAGATTCGTGAATATATCGTCCAAAAAGAGGATGAAGGTTCTCCCGTAGGAATGGTTATATTCGATGACGAACTTTCAGCTAAACAACTTCGCAATATTGAGCAGGTGCTGCAAGTAAAGATTCTGGATAGAACGTCTTTAATTTTAGACATCTTCGCCATGCGGGCTAAGACCGCAAATGCAAAGACTCAGGTGGAACTGGCTCAATATAGATATATGCTGCCTAGATTGCATAGGTTATGGACACACTTGGAACGTCAAGGTGGTGGCTCCGGTTCTGGCAAGGGAGGAAGTGTAGGTCTTCGTGGACCAGGTGAAACTCAGCTGGAAATGGACCGTCGTATTATCTTAAACCGAATGTCTTTGTTGAAAGAGCGTTTGGCCGAGATTGACAGGCAGAAAACTACCCAGCGTAAAGGACGTGGTCGTTTAATCCGTGTGGCTTTGGTGGGTTACACCAATGTGGGTAAATCCACGTTGATGAACCTGTTAGCTAAAAGTGAGGTGTTTGCTGAGAATAAGTTGTTTGCAACTCTTGACACTACCGTACGCAAGGTTATTATTGACAATCTACCATTTCTGCTTTCAGATACAGTAGGATTTATTCGAAAGCTGCCTACAGATTTGGTGGATTCTTTCAAGAGCACTTTGGATGAGGTTCGTGAGGCTGATTTGCTTCTTCACGTTGTAGATATAAGTCATCCTGATTTTGAGGAACAGATTCAAGTGGTAGAAAAAACGTTAGCCGATTTGAAATGTGCTGAAAAACCTACGATGATCATCTTCAATAAAATAGATGCATACACATTTGTGGAAAAGGCAGCAGACGATCTTACTCCTAAGACCAAAGAAAATATAACTTTGCCAGAGTTGATAAATACATGGATGGCTAAGTTGAATGAAAATTGTATGTTTATTTCTGCTAAAGAAAAGACTAATCTGGATGAGCTGAAGGAGAGGGTCTATGCGAAAGTGAAGGAACTTCATGTTCAGAAATATCCATATAATGATTTCCTATTTCAGCGTTATGATGAACAGGGAGAATTGATGTGAGGCAGTGATAATAATTAACTAACTAAATAAATTATGGCAAAAGTAGAGTTTAAGTATGCTCCAATGTTCCAAAAAGGTGAGGACCATACAGAGTATAGATTACTGACCAAAGAGGGCATAAGTGTAGGTGAATTTGAAGGGAAGAAAATACTGAAAGTGAGCAAGGAGGCATTGACACTGGTTGCTCAGCAGTGCTTCCACGATGTGGAGTTCATGCTTCGTAGAGAGCATAACTTGCAGGTGGCTAAGATTCTTAAGGATCCTGAGGCTTCAGAGAATGATAAATATGTGGCTTTGCAGTTCCTGCGTAATGCAGAAAGTGCAGCTAAAGGAATTTTACCATTCTGCCAAGATACTGGTACTGCTATTATTCATGCAGAAAAGGGTCAGCAGGTTTGGACTGGCTTTGAGGATGAGGAAGCTCTGAGCTTAGGTGTGTTTAATACTTATACTCAAGATAATTTGCGTTATTCTCAGAATGCTCCTCTGAATATGTATGATGAGGTGAATACGAAATGTAATTTACCTGCTCAGATAGACATAGAGGCAACTGAAGGTGCTGAATATCGTTTTGTTATGGTGGCTAAAGGTGGTGGCTCTGCTAATAAGACCTATTTCTACCCAATGACAAAAGCTACTATCCAGAATGAAGGCACTCTTCTCCCATTCTTGGTAGAGGAAATGAAGCATTTGGGTACTGCAGCTTGTCCTCCTTATCATATCGCATTTGTTATCGGAGGTACCAGCGCAGAGAAGAACTTGCTTACTGTTAAGTTGGCATCTATTAAGTATTATGATGGTTTACCTACTACCGGTGATGAAACTGGTCGTGCTTTCCGTGACATTGATCTAGAACAAAAACTTTTGAAGGAAGCTTATAAGATTGGTTTAGGTGCACAGTTTGGTGGTAAATATCTAGCTCACGATATCCGAGTAATACGTTTGCCACGTCATGGTGCAAGTTGCCCTATCGGTATGGGTGTTAGTTGCTCAGCCGATCGTAATATCAAGGCCAAAATTAATGAGGATGGCATCTGGATAGAAAAAATGGATGATAATCCTACAGAATTGATTCCAGAAGAATTACGTAAACCAGGAGAAGGAACTAAAGGTATTGAAATAGATCTGGATAAAGGAATTGATGCAGTACGTGCAGAATTGACGAAATATCCTGTAAGTACACGTGTTAATTTGAAAGGTACTATTATCGTAGCTCGTGATATTGCTCATGCAAAATTAAAAGCTCGTTTGGATGCCGGTGAGGAAATGCCAGCTTATTTCAAGGATCATCCAATCCTTTATGCAGGACCTGCAAAAACACCAGAAGGATATCCATGTGGTTCTATGGGACCTACTACTGCGAACAGAATGGATCCATATGTAGATGAATTCCAAAGTCATGGTGCAAGTCTGGTAATGATTGCAAAGGGAAACCGTACTCAGCAGGTTACAGATGCATGTAAGAAACATGGAGGTTTCTATTTGGGAACTATTGGAGGTGTAGCAGCCGTTCTTTCACAGAGCTCTATTAAGTCCATCGAATGTGTGGAATATCCAGAACTTGGTATGGAAGCTATTTGGAAGATCACTGTAGAAGATTTCCCTGCATTTATTCTGGTAGATGATAAAGGCAACGATTTCTTTAAGCAGTTGAAGCCTTGCACTGGTTGCACCATCTTATAAGAGATTTTAAACCTTGTTCTTTCTGTCTCTGGCAGAAAGAACTTTAAAATAAAAGCTATATGGCAGAAGTAAAACAAATTATCAGTGAAGCTGAAGAAGCCATGGACATGGCTTTCATGTATTTGGAGGAGGCATTTGCTCACATCCGTGCGGGTAAAGCAAATATCCGTATTCTAGATGGCATTCGTGTGGATTCTTATGGTTCTAAAGTGCCTCTTAATAATGTGGCTTCTGTAACAACTCCTGACGCACGTACTATCGCTATTAAGCCTTGGGACAAGAACATGTTTAAGGTTATTGAGAAGGCTATAATGGACAGCAACGTCGGTATTACTCCAGAGAATAATGGTGAAATTATTCGTTTGGGTATACCTCCTTTGACTGAGGAACGCCGTAAGCAATTGGTTAAGCAGTGCTCTAAAGAACTGGAAACAGCTAAGGTTAGTATCCGAAATGCTCGTCGTGATGGTCTGGATGCTCTTAAAAAGGCAAAGAAGGATGGCCTTCCAGAGGATGAGGAGAAGGATGGCGAAACTAAATTACAGAAAGTTCATGACAAATTCATAAAGAAAGTCGATGAACTGATGGAAGCCAAGGAAAAGGAGATCATGACAGTCTAAACTTCGTGCGAGGACTCGTTATAAAAAATACAGGAAGTTGGTATCAGGTTAAAACAGATGAAGGCAACCTGATAGAATGTAAAGTTAGAGGCAACTTCAGATTAAAAGGAATACGTAGCACCAATCCAGTTGCGGTTGGTGACTACGTATTTATTACCTTAAATTCTGAGGGCACGGCATTTATTACTGAAATTGAAGATCGAAAGAATTATATCATTCGTAAAGCTACCAATCTTAGTAAGCAAAGCCATATTCTTGCAGCGAATGTAGATCAAGTTATTTTGATTATTACAGTAGCTCGTCCAGTGACTTCAACTGTATTTATCGATCGTTTTTTGGCTGGAGCTGAAGCCTATAGAGTGCCAGTCGTCTTATTATTTAATAAGGTTGACGATTTGAACGATGATGAAATGCTCTATTTAGATAAGTTGATAAATCTTTATGAGACTATAGGCTATCAATGCTATAGGGTATCTGCTAAGTTCGGACAGGGTCTTAGTGCTATAATGTCAGCTTTAAAAGATAAAGTTACACTCGTTTCAGGTAACTCAGGAGTTGGAAAATCATCCTTTATTAATGCGATATTACCAAATCTAAAACTTCGTACTGCGGAAATATCAGATATACATGAAACTGGTATGCACACTACAACATTCAGTGAAATGTATGAAATCCCAGATGGGGGATATTTAATAGATACTCCAGGAATTAAAGGATTTGGTACATTTGATATGGAAGAAGGGGAAATCGGTCATTATTTTAAAGAATTCTTCTTCTTTTCCAAAGATTGCAAATATGGCAATTGTACACATACTCATGAACCAGGCTGTGCGGTATTAAAAGCAATAAAAGAACATTTAATCAGCGAATCTAGGTATCAAAGTTATTTAAGTATGTTGGAAGACCACGAAGAAGGTAAATATAGAAAATAAGGAGTTGACACTAAAATGTCACCTCCTCTTTTTTTATAGATGTACTAAAGTTCCAATTTCTTTTCCCTCTATGACTTTTTTGAGATTCCCCACATTGTCCATGTTGAAAACATAAATTGGGAGATTGTTTTCTTTGCACATTGTGGTTGCTGTCAAATCCATAACCTTCAATCCTTTATTGTAGATTTCATCATATGTGATTTCGTCATATTTTTTGGCGTTTGGATCTTTTTCTGGATCGGCAGTGTAGATGCCATCAACACGAGTTCCTTTCAACATGATATCTGCTTCAATCTCAATGCCCCGTAAGGAAGATCCTGTGTCTGTAGTAAAATAAGGGTTTCCTGTTCCAGCACTCATAATTACCACTTCACCATTTTCCATAGCCTCAATAGCTTTCCACTTCGTATAGAATTCGCCAATAGGTTCCATGCGAATTGCGGTTAATACACGGCTTTTGCATCCATTGGCTTCCAAGGCACTGCTCAATGCTAGACTATTTATAACGGTTGCACACATTCCCATTTGGTCACCTTTTACACGATCAAACCCTTTGCCTGCTCCAGAAAGACCACGAAATATATTTCCGCCTCCAATGACAATGCCAATTTGCACACCCATATCGTGAATCTCCTTGATCTGTTGTGCGTACTCATTCAAACGATTTACATCAATTCCATACTTTTGTTCTCCTTGCAGACTCTCTCCACTTAATTTTAGGAGAATTCTATGATATTTAGGCATAATTTATTTATTTAATAATTAAATTAATTAATATTTAAAGACTTAATTAGGCAGTTCCAAATTATCTATTATAACTTTTACTTCCTTGAAATTATAATACCTCATATTTCCACTTTCATCTTTCATACAAATAGCTCCATGAGGTTCTACATGGTCAATACTAGCATAAAAGATTCCATTTTCATCTTTATAAGCATGCAATCCTTTATTACGGTAGAGAACCTTATGATAGGACTGTACAATTGCTTTTGTATACCCTTCTTTAATCAATTCTATGTAAGATTTAAAGTGGTGAATAATTTTCATCAGTATCTCATCCCGATTGTATTTTTTCCCTGTAATTAGGAAAAGAGAGACGGGATTAGGTGCTGGACTTTTAAATACTTCTTGATTTATATTAAGTCCTATACCAATAATACATCGCTCAATTTTCTTTCCATGTAATTCATTCTCGATTAGAATTCCTCCAATTTTTTTATTATTCCAATAAATGTCATTAGGCCATTTGATGCAGATGCTATTTGTGTATTCATCTAATGTTTTTTGAATGGCTAGTGATATAGCTTGAGATAGAATAAATTGATTATTAGCTAAAACATTTTCTGGAGGAGAGAATAATATGCTTAAAAGAAGATTCGCTCCTTGAGCAGATTCCCAAGAATTGCCTTGCTGTCCTCTTCCAGCTGTTTGGAATTCAGTTGAAACGATTACCATCTCCTTTGTTAATGGGAGGTGTTTTATGTAATTATTTGTAGAGTCGGTTTCTTTAAGTCGTATTAATTCCAACTCAAATGGTGAATTTTCTTTCATGATACTACCAAATAGGAGCATAAAATGCTTCTTCTATGTGTTCAATTTTTTCATTACCTTCATTGGTAATAATTGAAATTATATCGAATCGAATAGGGTTGTCTAATTTGAAATATTTTATATAAGCATCAGCAGAAGATACAATCCTTCTTATTTTTTTGTTATTAACAGATTCTAAAGGAGAACCAAATAAAGTGTTTTTTCTTGTCTTTACTTCTACGAATATTATTGTACTTTCTTTTTTTGCGACAATATCCAATTCTTTATGTCCACAACGCCAATTGCGGTGAAGAATTTGATATCCTTTTTGGATGAGAAATTCAGAGGCTTTGTTCTCCCCAGTTTGACCTTGGATATTGTGTTGTGCCATGCTCCTTTTTTTGCAAAATTACAATAAATATCTTTTGTAATTGCATAAACTTTGACTATTTTTGCCCTGGAAATGAAAAAACGAGGTAAATCCAAAGGCGAAAAGTATAATCAGAAAGCACGTAATAAGCGTTTAGTTTGTTGCGTGAATGACCATGAACAGTTTATTATAGATAAATATTTAAAACAATTTAAGGTTAATAATAGGGCTCGTTGGATGCGTGAAACTTTATTGGAGTCTATTTATCGTTCTATGAATGAAAATTATCCCACATTGTTTGATGAATATGAAATGCGGATGTAATGGCAAATTCTGATGAATATTATATGAGGAAAGCTTTGGAAGAGGCAAAAGTTGCTTATGAAAAAGGGGAAATTCCAATAGGTGCGATAGTCGTTTGTCATGATCGTATCATAGCACGTTGCTTTAATCTTACTGAAACCTTAGCTGATGTGACGGCACATGCTGAAATGCAAGCTATTACGGCTGCTGCTAATACTCTTGGCGGAAAGTATTTAAATGAATGTACCTTATACGTAACTGTTGAACCTTGTGTGATGTGTGCTGGGGCAATAGCTTGGAGTCAGTTAGGTAAGCTGGTGTTTGGAGCGTATGATGACAAAAAAGGTTATCATCTTTTGGCCCCAAATGTCCTTCATCCTAAAACAATTGTAGTAGGGGGTATCTTGGCAGAAGAATCAGCAACTTTAATGAAGAGTTTCTTTCAAGAGAGACGGTAAATTAGATTTATCAAGGTGTCGAATTGCCTTCTTTTATTTCCTCAAATTCGACATATTCTCCATCCTCTTCAGTATAGATTTTTTTCTTTCTAATAAATTCCTCTGTGGAATAAATAGTGCTATTTTGAGGTCCTTTTTCGTTGTCTGTATTATCTTTTGAATAATTGAAGTTCTCTGTTTTGTAAGTCTTGAACCAAGGTAAATTAAAACCAAAAACTTGAAATATTTTTTGAATAAATGACATTATTCCTATAATAAATAATAGGAAAACACCAATTATAACAAAAAATAAACAACCAAAAAAATGCATTATTTATTTTGGGTGAAAACAGATAATATGATGTACCAAAGTATTACAGCTGAAATACCACTAATACCAAGAACTAAAATTAAAATGATGGATGTTATAATAAATATATATTTAATACTATTGTCTGCCCAACTTAGATTCTTGAACTTTAATGCAAACATTGGAATGTCGGCAACTAAAAGATATGAGAAGATAAAAGTTCCTAGAAGTAAACCTATTCCAAACCATTCATTTGAGCCCTCTATGAATGTTCGTTGATGTGCCACAATTAGTGCTCCCCAAAATAAGGCATTGGCAGGAGTCGGCAACCCAATGAAAGATGTAGTTTGTCTAGTATCTAAATTAAATATAGCTAATCTGATAGCAGAAAAAGCTGCCATAATGAATGCTAAATATGGTAGATATTGACTCAATTCACCTAAAAAAGATGGGTAAGAACAATTCTTGCAGATACTAAAAACCATGGAGGCAGGTGCTACGCCAAAAGTCACATCGTCTGCTAAAGAATCTAATTCTTTACCAATGTTTGACGAAACATGTAATAAACGGGCAGACATTCCATCAAAGAAATCGAATGTAGCACCTAGAATGATAAATAATAAAGCTGTAGTGTAATGATCATGCAAAGCACATACTATGGCAATACAACCACAAATAAGATTGCACGAAGTAATAGTATTGGGGATTTGCTTTATGATGCGATTAATCATTTTTCTGATTATTTTAGTTTGGCAATAACAGTTTGGTTTCCTGTAGTCTTTTGCCCTAATGTCACTTTTACTTCAGAACCTATTGGCAAATAAACATCTACACGAGAACCGAATTTAATAAATCCCATATGCTCGTCAATGAAACAGTCTTCGCCTTCTTTGGCATATGTTACAATTCTACGTGCCATGGCACCTGCAATCTGACGGGCTAAAACGTTTACCCCTTCAGGAGTCTCAATGAGAACTGCAGAGCGTTCATTTTCTGTACTAGCCTTAGGTAGCCATGCAGCTTTAAAACGTCCATTGTCATGCGTTACTTTTTTGACAATTCCATCACATGGGAACCAATTTGCATGAACATCAAGTATACTCATGAAAATAGAAATCATTAAACGCTTGTCATGGAAAAATTCATTTTCCTCTACTTCCTCTATGACAACAACTCTACCATCACAAGGAGCCATAATGGTTTTTTCAGTATCACCTTCATATAAGCGTACGGGACATTGAAAGAAATTCAATAAAATGCAATATACAATAATGCAGATTGCTATTATGACTTGGGTGAGCAAAGTTATATGCAAGCCAAAGTGAACGAGAAGACAAAAAGCAACCATTCCCAAAAAGGTGTACACTAAAGTCGTTGTGCCCTCTCTATGTAGTCTAAGTTTCTTTATTTTCTTTAAACGGCTCATTTCGTTATGATATATTTGCTTGCAAAGATAGGCTTATTTTGATAAATAAACAAACAAATAGAATGTGTTTTGCAATTTGTGGTGTTAACTATAAACTTGTTGATAACTTTTTGCTTGATGTTTTGCTCTTTTGATTGAAGAAGAGTATCTTTGGCTACAAATTAAAAAAATGTAGTAATGGAAGATTTCGTACATTTACATGTTCATACACAGTATTCTCTTTTAGATGGTCAAGCAGCTATTAATAAATTGGTAGATAAGGCGCGAGCTAATGGCATGCGCGGTATGGCTGTGACAGATCATGGGGATATGATGGGAATTAAGGAATTTTTTGACTATTGTAATAAGGTCAATAAGCCAGTTAAAAGTGTAATTAAAGATTTAAAAAAGAAATTAGTCTCAACTTCTGACGAAGAGGAAAAAGCCGATTTGGAAAGGCAATTAGAGGAGCAGAAAAGAAAAATCTTTATCCCAATTTTTGGCTGTGAAATGTATTGTGCACGTCGTAGACTGCAAGATAAGGATAAGGACCATAAAGAGGATTCAAGTGGCTGGCATTTAATTGTTCTGGCTAAAAATGAAAAAGGGTATCATAATTTGATTAAATTGGTATCTAAGGCATGGACTGAGGGCTTTTATGCTCGTCCTCGAACGGATAAAGTTGAACTAGAAAAATATCATGAGGGGCTGATTATTTGTTCTGCATGTATTGGTGGCGAAATTCCTAAAAAAATTCTAACAGGTCAATTCCAAGCTGCAGAAGAAGCTATTCAATGGTTTAAGAAAATTTGGGGTGATGATTATTATTTAGAAATTCAACGTCATAAGGCAAATGTCCCTAGGGCTAATCATGAAACTTATAAACTTCAGCAAATAGCAAATGCCAAGATATTAGAGTATGCAAAAAAATATAATATAAAGGTCGTATGTACTAATGATGTTCATTTCGTAGATGAGGAAAATGCAGAAGCACATGATAGACTAATTTGTTTGGGTACTGGAAAAGATTTGGACGATCCAAATCGTATGCTCTACACAAAGCAAGAATGGTTCAAGACAAAAGAAGAAATGAATGAAATATTTTCTGATGTTCCTGAATCACTAAGTAATACAATTGAGGTGTTAAATAAAGTTGAAACCTACGATATAGAGCATGCTCCAATTATGCCCAACTTTGAAATTCCCAAAGATTTTGGTACAGAAGAAGAATATCGCCAGCGTTTGACGGAAAAAGAATTATTTGATGAGTTTACACAGGATGAGCATGGAAATGTAGTAATGAGCCGTGAGGCCGCTGAAGATAAAATAAAGAAACTTGGTGGCTATGAAAAGCTATATAGGATTAAGTTTGAAGCGGATTATTTGAAAAAGTTGGCTTTAGATGGGGCAAAAGAACGCTATGGTGATCCTTTACCAGAAGAAGTCGCTGAGCAGATTAAGTTTGAGCTCCACATTATGAAAACTATGGGTTTCCCTGGTTATTTCTTAATAGTACAGGATTTTATTAATGCTGCCCGAAAAGAACTAGGAGTGAGTGTAGGTCCTGGTCGAGGTTCTGCAGCTGGAAGTACTGTAGCTTATTGTTTAGGAATAACTCAGATAGATCCTATAAAATATGACTTGCTTTTTGAGCGCTTTTTGAATCCGGACCGAATTTCTTTACCTGATATAGATGTGGATTTTGATGACGATGGACGAGGTAAAGTACTTCGGTGGGTTACAGAAAAGTATGGACAAGAAAAGGTTGCCCATATTATTACATATGGCACAATGGCCACAAAACTTGCAATTAAGGATGTGGCACGTGTGGAAAAGTTGCCTTTGGAAACTAGTAATGCTCTTGCTAAATTGATTCCTGACAAGATTCCGGATAAAAAATTAACTCTAGCTAATGCTATTGCTTATGTTCCTGAATTGCAGAAAGCAGAATCTTCACCCGATCCAAAGATTCGGGATACTATTCGTTATGCTAAAATGCTAGAGGGAAATGTCCGTAATACAGGTGTTCATGCCTGTGGTACTATAATCTGTCGAGATGATATTACCGATTGGGTCCCAGTTTCAACAGCAGTTGACAAGGAAACCAACGAAAAAGTTTGCGTAACTCAATATGATGGTCATGTCATAGAATCTACAGGTTTGATTAAAATGGACTTTTTAGGTTTGAAGACCCTATCTATTTTAAAAGAAGCTGTTGAAAATGTAAAGGTAAGTTTGGGTATAGAACTGGATATTGATAAACTCGATATTATGGACCCTAATACATACCGGTTATATTGTGAGGGACAAACTATTGGAACTTTCCAGTTTGAATCTCCTGGTATGCAAAAATACCTAAGGGAACTTCAACCTGGAGCATTTGAGGATTTGATAGCTATGAATGCTTTATATAGGCCAGGTCCTATGGATTACATTCCAGACTTCATTAACCGTAAGTTAGGTCGAAAGCCTATTGAGTATGATATCCCTTGTATGGAGAAGTATTTGAAGGACACCTATGGAATTACAGTCTATCAGGAGCAAGTGATGCTTCTTTCTCGTTTACTGGCAAATTTCACACGTGGAGAAAGTGATGCTCTTCGTAAGGCTATGGGTAAGAAAAAGAAGGATATTGTAGACCAGATGAAGCCCAAATTTATACAGGGGGGTGAAAAGAATGGTCATGATGCAGCAAAGTTGGAGAAAATCTGGAGTGACTGGGAAAAATTCGCTTCTTATGCATTCAACAAGAGTCATGCAACTTGCTATTCCTGGGTCGCTTATCAAACAGCTTACTTGAAAGCTAATTATCCAGCCCAATATATGGCAGCAACTATGAGCCGAAATAAAGCTGATATTAAAGAAATCACAAAACTTATGGATGAGTGTAAGGCTATGGGTGTTGCGACTTTGGGACCTGATGTCAATGAATCTTATATAAATTTTGGTGTTAATCATTTAGGGGAAATCCGATTTGGATTAGGTGCGATAAAAGGAGTTGGTGAATCGGCAGTAGAAAGCATTTTGAAGGAAAGAAAAGATAGGGGGGTATTTAAGGATATCTATGATTTTATAGAAAGGATTAATCTTTCTGCTTGTAATAAAAAGAGTCTGGAATGTTTAGCCTTATCAGGTGCATTCGATTCTTTTGGATTGAAGCGCGAGCAATATGTTGCGCCTTTTTCAAAAGATGAAACATTCTTGGATATATTAGTTCGTTATGGTAATAAATACCAGTTGGATAAACAACAGAATTCGATGTCTCTTTTTGGCGACTTTGATGAAATAGAGATAGCTCATCCAAAACCTGTTGAATGTGAACCTTGGAGTGATCTTGAACGTCTTAATAAAGAAAAAGAACTAGTCGGAATGTATCTTTCAGCCCACCCACTTGATGAATATGAAGTGATTTTGAAAGATGTCTGCAATACTCATATGCCTCAGATAGAGGATAAGCTATCATTAGCTAATCGTGACCTTACTTTTGGTGGAATTGTAATTGAGGTACGTGAGATTCGTACAAAAAGGGGGAATTTGATGGGGATAGTTAGGATTGAAGATTATGAAGGAGTAGGTGAATTAGTCCTTTTTGGCGAGGATTGGGCTAAATATAGTGGCATGCTCCGTATTCATAATTCTATATTTATTACAGCACGTTGTGAACCAAGACGTTATAAAGAAAATGAATATGACATTAAGGTGTTAAGTGTAGAGTTCCTTTCCGATGTAAAAGATAAAATAATAGAAAAATTGACAATCAAGTTGCCCGTAGATGTTGTCAGTGATGACATTGTTGAGAATTTGTCTTCTATTATCCAAGAGAATAAAGGGAATGTTGAATTATTTTTGTGTTTGAAGGATAATGTTGAATCTAATCAAGTGCTTCTTTCTACTCATGTTCGTGTTAATGTGAAACATGATTTTTTAGAAAAGATTAGAACTATTCCAGATTGTGAGTATGTGATTAATTAAAATAAATCATTATCTTTGCAGCAAATCATTTAAAAAGAATAGAATTATGTCATTACAAATTACAGATCAGAATTTTGAAGAATTGGTTGCCCAGGGCAAGCCGATGTTAATTGAGTTTGGTGCGTCTTGGTGTGGTCCTTGTAGAAAAATAGGTCCATACATTGATGAAATCGCAAAAACTTATGAGGGCCAAGCTCTTGTAGGCAAAGTCGACATCGAGGAATGTGATGATTTGGTAGAAAAATTTGGCATCCGAAATGTTCCTACTGTGCTGTATTTCAAAAATGGCGAGGTAGTAGACAAAAATGTAGGTGCGGCAGCTAAGGCTGTATTGGAAGACAAACTGATAGCTCTTTTATAAATTATGGTAGATGAATTTTTTCAGCAGGAAGCAGAGGATGATTTGAAAACTATAGAGTTTATTCGCAATTATTTACCTGCGGAAGTTAAAGAACGTTTCTCTGATGAAAAAGGCAATTTTAATGATGAATTAATTCAATACTTCTTAGATGTTATTTGGGAGTATTATTATAATACATTCAGTGACACAAATGAGGAAGTCGAAATTGATACAGAACTGGTTGCCAATCATGTTGTCAAGGTAGCAAAGAAAGAAAAGATGGGTGAATATGATCCTGAAGATGTTCTTTTTGTTGTTCTTGGCGAACTTGAATATGCAGAAAGTCTTGAGGAAAATTCTTAAAAATAGTATAAGTTAAGGCTCCTAAATTTAGGAGCCTTAACTTATAATCCTTCACGAAAAAAGTCTAGCATTTCAAATATTTCCTCTTTTGTTGCTGTTTGGTTGATTCTGATGTCACCGATATCACCTAATAATGTAAAATTAATTATGCCAGAATTGTTCTTTTTGTCGTGTTTCATCAGTTCATAAATGTGATTGTAATTCTTGCATGAAAGTGTGAACGTTCCATAGTGTTCTTTAATAAATTGAATTGTTTGGTATAATTTATCATGGGGAAATCCAACTTTTATAGCAGACAAATACAATTCACAAATGCAGCCCCAAGCTACTGCATATCCATGAAGAATTGGCTTATTTTGTGATAGTGCAAAGCTTTCAAAGGCATGCCCTACAGTATGACCAAAATTAAGTGCTTTTCTTATTCCATGTTCATATGGATCTTCTGTGACGATTTTTTCTTTGATTTTAACACTTAATGCAACTAATTTTTGGAGGTATTCATAATTAATATCATTCAAGTCAAAATGAAGCAAGTCACTCCAATGGTCTACAGAACTAATCAAACTGTGTTTTAGCATTTCAGCATAACCGCTAAGGATGTTAGTATAATCTAAGGTCTGAAGAAAATGTGAATCTAAAATAACGCAAGAAGCTGCATTGAAGACTCCTATTTCATTTTTCAAACCATTAAAATTAATTCCAGTTTTGCCTCCAACTGATGCATCTATCATTGAGAGAAGGGTTGTAGGTATATTGATGAACTTAATTCCTCTTTTGAATGTGGAGGCAGCAAAGCCTCCTAAATCTGTTATCATTCCACCCCCTAAATTAATGAGTAATGATTTACGTGATCCTCCTTTATTGCTCAGCTCATACCAAACATGAGTCAATGATTCTATAGATTTATTTAAATCAGTAGCTCCTATGGTAATATAAAATGCATTTGATAAATAATCAAATGAATCAATTGTAGGTTTGCAAAGTTGAAAAGTAGTTTCATCTGTTAAGATAAAAATTATGTCGTGCGGGTACGAATCAATAACCTCTTTTAAACATACTTTCAAGTTTGTGGAAAGAATAATTCTTTGCTTGTCCATATCATAATAAATGCTTTCTAGGTGCAAATATAATACTTTATCAATAATATGACTGTTTTTATCGAGAAGTTGTTTTTTTAGTTAAACCTTTTTAGTTCTTTTGCATCCAACTTAAAAAGAAAAATTGATAATTAATTTTATGGTAAAAAGAATTCTCTTCTCGCTTATTATGATGTGCTCCGCTTTATCGGTATTTTCTCAGCGGATTACAGTATCAGGGCGAATTTTGGATGGTGTTGGTGAACCTATAGACATGGCTACTGTACAAATCCTATCTTTGCCAGATAGTGCCTATGTGAATGGTTGTGTCTCTAATTCTAGAGGTTATTTCACTTTGCCATCAGTTAAGGCTGGTTCATATGTCGTTAAGTTTTCTTTTGTCGGTTACGAGTCAAAAGTTCAAGCTGTTAATTTGGCCGCTACAAGGACGCAAGTTAATCTAGGCACTATTAAATTAGAGGAAAATGCAGTTCTTCTTAAAGAAGCGGTAGTAACAGCCCAAGCTGCTCAAGTGGAGGTCAAAGAAGACACAATTCAGTATAATGTGTCAGCATATCGTGTTCCTGAAGGATCTGCATTAGAAGAACTTGTAAAAAAAATACCAGGGGCAGAGGTCAGTGAAGATGGAAAAATTACCTTAAATGGTAAGGATATTACAAAGATTTTAGTAAATGGCAAAGAGTTCTTTTCTGGTGATACTCAGGTTGCTATGAAGAACTTAACAGTTGACATGGTAGACAAGATTAAAGCATATGATAAAAAAAGCGATTTGGCCCGCGTTACTGGTATTGATGATGGAGAAGAAGAGGCTGTCATTGATTTAACTGTTAAGAAAGGGATGGATCAAGGAATCTTTGGAAATGCAGATTTAGGAGGTGGAACTGAAAGCCGTTGGGTAGGGAAGGCAATGGTAAACCATTTTGCTGATAAAAAGCAGTTTTCATTAATGGCAAATCTTAATAATGTTAATGATCAAGGATTTCCTGGAGGTGGCGGAGGATTTCGTATGGGAGGTAATAATGGCTTGACTACTAGGAGAATGTTCGGTGGCAATTTTGCTTTTGAAAACAAAAAAGTGGAAATGGGTGGCAATCTTCGCTTCCAGCATGATGATACGGATACGCAATCTAAAAGTTCTACCTATACAACAGCCTCTGGAAATTATGGTAATAGCTTATCCAAGTCTTTAGGGCACAGATTAAGTCTAAATTTTGATGGACGTTTGGAATGGAAGCCGGATAGTTTAACGAATTTGATATTCCGTCCACGTGCATCAATGAGTAGAAGTCGCAACAATAGCGGCTCTAGGTCTATTACTGCCACGGAGGATACTAATCCTTATATGGAGACTATAAATGAGTTTTTTGGTTCGTCTTTATCGGGTATTGATTTAAGAAATATATTAAGTAATAATGAGAAATTAGCTTTGGCTTTATTGAATGCCCAGTCAAGCCAGTCGCATAATAATACTGATAGTGAAAATGCTTCTGGAGAATTACAATTCAATCGTAAATTTGGCTCGGAAGGAAGAAATATTACTTTGCGAGTAACAGGTGGGTATACTAATGGTGACAATGAGAACTTCTCTTATAATGATCAGTTCTATTTTATATCTTCCACCAATGCTGAAGATTCAAATAACTTAATAAGAAGATATAGTAAAACTCCAACAACCAGTTGGAATTATTCAGGCCAGTTGACTTATAGTGAACCTATAGCTAGGGCTACTTATTTGCAATTCAGTTATCGCTTTAGTCGAAATTATAGTGAAAATGATAGGAATACATATGATTTGAGTGAAGTTATGGGTGATAATCCTATTGGTTATTTACCCGTTGGTTGGGAATCTTATCGTGACAAAACCTTGAGCAAATATGTTGAAAATACATATGACCTGCATAATTTGGGTTTGACATTACGTATTATCCGTTCTAAGTGGCAGTTGAATTTAGGTGCTACTTATCAGCCGCAGCATTCAGTAACAAATTATCAGCAGGGTGAATATATGGATAGAATGGGTACTTTTACTCGAAATGTCAATAATTTCTCTCCAACATTAGATTACCGATATAATTTTTCAAGAATGAGTCGCTTGCGTATTAGATATCGTGTACAGACTTCTCAACCTAGTGTCTCAAATTTGCTTCCTGTTATTGACAACTCAAACCCTTTGAGCATTTCAATGGGTAATCCAAGCCTTCGCCCTTCTTTAACAAATAGGTTTGAGATAAATTACAATACTTTCCTTCCTGAAAGTCAAACAGGCATTATGACAATGATGAATATCCGTACTACAAGTAACAGTGTGAGTAGTAAGACTACTTATTTTACTAATGGTGGAAACCTTTCTATGCCTGAAAATATTGATGGAAACTGGAATGCTATGGGTATCTTAAACTTTAATACCGCATTTAAAGATAAACGTTTCACTATAAATACATTCACTCGCGCGTCTTTTAATAACTATGTGTCATATTATACTGACCGGAACACAAAGGTTGAAGATAAATATGATTTCACTAGAAATGATTTGATCTTTGATGAAGTTCATAACTATTATTCATCAGTAGAAGCCCAGAAGAATGTAACTAAGAATTTAGTCTTGGGAGAACGTCTTTCTTTAGCTTTCCGTTCAGACTTATTTGATGTGGCAGTGAATGGTAATGTTGAGTATAACAATATGAAAAATAAGTTGCTCCCTTCTTCAAATTCTAACACATGGAACTTCTCTTATGGAATTAACGGAAATTTGAACTTGCCTTGGAATATGTCTCTTTCTACAGACTTGACTAATAGTAGTAGAAGGGGGTATTCAGATGATTCCTATAACACAAATGAACTTGTTTGGAATGCCCAAATATCCCAAAATTTCCTGAAAGGAAATGCTCTAACTCTTCAACTTCAGTTCTTTGACATCTTGAAAAAGCAAAGTAATGTTAGTCGTATGATTTCGGCTATGATGAGTTCTGATACTGAGTATAATGCTATTAATAGCTATGCGATGCTTCATGTAACTTACCGATTGAATATTATGGGAAATAGAGATGCACGAGAAAGAATGAGAGGTAGAGGAGGCTTTGGTGGAGGTTTCCCTCCAGGGGGAGGATTTGGCTCCGGTCGGGGTGGCCGAGGTGGTTTCGGAAGACCTGATTAATAATATAATGTTTAAGTGGGAATGGTGTGATTACATCTTCCCACTTAAACATTTTTTTAATAATTAAATATAAGATATTTGGTTAAAGGCTGTGTCGAATGATCTTTTATATAGAAAATTCTATGTAAACATTAGTCTTTTAAAATGTACCAAAAACTTCTTATCTGAAAAAGGAAAAGTTTACACTTCCGTATTCTCTATGTTCTATAAAATTCACATGTTGGCTAAAATCGTATTCTTTCCCATGTTCTAGTACGAATAGGCCATTCTCTTTTAGTAGATTCATTTTAAAGACTAAGTCAGGAATATCTCCTAGCTCTTTTAAGGCATATGGAGGATCAGCAAAAATGAAGTCATAAGAATCTGTGTTACGAGGAATAAATTTGAATACATCGCAGCAGATAGGAATGCATTTATCAGTTTTAACTTCCGCCATAATTTTTTTTATAAATAAGTAGTGCTGACGATCCTTCTCTATAGAAACAACCTGCTTGCATCCTCGACTTATCAATTCAATGCTTATACTACCAGTTCCTGCAAATAAATCTAAAGCAGATAATCCATTGAAGTCTAAATAGCCATTAAGGACATTAAATAGGTTTTCTTTTGCAAAGTCTGTTGTAGGCCTTGCTTTGAAAGTTTTAGGAATATTAAAATGTCGATGCTTGTATATACCGCTGATGACTCTCATGATATATGTTTTAAGTTGGACGATTATTAGATATGGCGGTGGGTTAAAATCTGTAAATCAAAAGGAAGCTGAATTCCCTTTTCTTCTTTAAGGCCAAATTCAGAAACTGGATTAATTTGATATACTTGCTTAATGAACTTAAGTAGTTCTTTACGTATATTTCCGTCTGTAGGTAGACTTCCTAAAAGATGAAGTTCATCAGTAAATTGATTTAATCCCTGTGTTTTCCAAACTTGAAATATAAAATAGAGAGCATCGTTTAAATCAGAATAGTTAAAATTGTTTCCATAATGCAATTTGCCATTAATAAATATGTATAAGTTAATAGTGTGCTCATGGAAATATATGTATAACTTCTGTGTTTCACGAATTTTGGACTTTTCTACTAGATACTCTATAACTGGAGTCTCTATGGAATAGAATCTTGCTTGTGGAAAAGTCTCATTTAGTAGTTGATATGCACTTTTATCAATGGAAAATAGTATAGCAGTGTTGCTTTGGGGAAGGATATTGTAAAGCACCACTTTTCCTCTCAGGTGTGGAAAGTTAAAGTTGTATATATCTTCTATTCTCTCTTCATCAAAACGCTCAAAAGGGACTATAGTGCTTGAACTGTCAATTAGTATTTGTATAGTCTTGTAAGGGTTTTGAAGTTCTGGCAATTCAGCTAATGCATGTTTAAAATTAGCCGAAAGAGAAATAGTAGGATCGATAGTATAAGGGAAATATGTGAATGAAGATTTTGATGGGGATGCATAAAAAGAAAATCCATCCGTACTAAGACGGATGGATAAACTTGTATTATGTGTAAAATTACTCCCAGTTACCAGCATTGTTATTTGGAGATTCGATGTCACCAACCTTCAGACCACAATATTTGTATAACTTAGTCTGAACATCCTTTAAGTTAATTAATTCCTGCTGATCAAGGCCTTCTAGATAAGTTTCATATGGAGCTTTTGCTTCAAATAGATTTAAAGGTTGGCCTTTATCTGTGGTGTCACTACGAACAGCCATTTCAAATTGCTTACCACCACTATATGGTATATATCTTAAGGAATCAGCATTGAAATTGTGGCCAAAAATTGTATCTTTAACATTAACCCAAATAGTATCACGGCGGAAACCTGCCAAACCGTTAGCAGCAATCGCTGCTGCATCACCACTACGTACGATTGCCATAGCTTTAGCCTCTGTTAATCCCTTTTCCAATTGCTCATCTGAAAGAACCCCTTCCTTTATAATATAAGGAATACGTGCATTCTTAACAAAATCAATCAAAGAGTCGAAATTGTCAGTGTATTTACCTTGATGCTGAGTACGATACTCAGATTGAGCCTTACGAATATTAATAAGACTAGCAATAACGTCTTTCTCTCTCAGTTCCTTCTCTTTGTCAAAATTGATAGGCCCCATAATGCTGCTGTAGCAAACCCATAACAATCCCAGTGCGCAGAGTACTAAAATTGCGTTAATTACTTTTTTCATGATAGTATTTTAAATTTATTTGTTTATATTCGTACCGCAAAAATAAGACAATTATACGGAATAACCGAACTTTTTGTTCATTTTTTTATTCTATAACAATGATAAATGCCTATTTTGAGTCACAAATTAAAGAAAATTTTCGCTTGCAGCCAACTTTAGAGCAAGAAAAAGCTTTAAAAAGTTTATCAAGTTATCTTTTTTCTAGTTGGGAGAGATGTGTTTTTCTTCTTAAGGGCTATGCCGGCACGGGCAAAACTTCATTAATTGGTGCTTTAGTAAAAGCCCTTGTCCAATTTAAACAGCCAGTAATCCTTTTAGCACCTACAGGGAGGGCTGCTAAGGTCTTTTCGCAATATGCGGAACATCCTGCATATACTATACATAGGTGTATTTATAGGGAGAAAACAGTTAACGATATTTCAAGTGTCTTTACGCTCAACTATAATAAATACAAACATGCTATATTTATTGTAGATGAGGCTTCTATGATTGCAAATGGTGGAATTTCAGACAATGTATTTGGGTCGGGTCGGTTGTTAGAAGATATGATTGATTTTATTTATTCGGGAGAAGGAAACCGATTAATTGTTCTAGGCGATTTAGCACAACTTCCGCCTATTGGAGATAAAATTAGCCATGCTTTAGTAGATGCAACCTATATAAATTTAGGATTGGATGTGATATCTGAAGAATTGACACAAGTTGTTCGTCAATCTAAAGATTCTGGAATTTTGAGTAATGCCACGTTAATCAGAGATTTGTTAAATAATGAAAATGGCCAATTCCCAAAGGTTAAAGTGAGAGGTTTTGGAGATGTAAACCTTCTGTCAAGTGAAGAATTTATTGAATCTATTACTTCAAGTTATGACAAGGTAGGTATAGATGAAACTATGGTTATTTGCCGATCAAATAGACAAGCTAAAATTTATAATAATGGTATAAGAAGTATGGTTTTAGGATTTGAAGATGAACTTACTTCTGGTGATCGTATCATGATAGTAAAGAATAATTATTATTGGACTGAGGGCATTAAAGAAATTGGTTTTATAGCAAATGGTGATATTGCTTATGTTAGAAGGGTTAGAAAATGCCGAGAACTCTATGGTTTCCGCTTTGCAGATGTAACATTAGAATTCCCTGATTATGATGATTATGAACTGGATGTGACTGTTTTATTAGACACATTACAAAGTGAAGCTCCTTCATTAACAAAAGGTCAACAGGAGGAGCTGTTTAATAGAATATCAGAGGATTATCTAAATGAATCAAAAAAAGAAATATATAAGTCACTTCGTACGAATCCTTATTTTAATGCTCTTCAGATTAAATATGCATATGCTGTTACTTGTCACAAATCTCAAGGAGGACAATGGGCGCATGTATATTTGGACCAAGGATATATATCAGAAAGGATTTTTGCTACAGATTATTTTCACTGGCTGTACACAGCTTTTACTCGTGCTACAGAAAAACTTTATTTAGTAAACTGGCCTGAGAATCTATTGGAATAGAAAAAGGCTTGCAAGCAAGCCTTTTTCTTAAGGAAACTATTAAATATTTGCTAATTCAATCAACTTGTTAACAGCTTCACCGAGACCGTCAACATTTTTGCCTCCAGCAGTTGCAAAATGAGGTTGGCCTCCTCCTCCTCCTTGGATTAATTTGGCTGCTTCACGTATCATTTTACCTGCATTTAAACTATTATCTTTAACTAAGTTGTCACTTATTATAACAGTTAATGTTGGCTTGTTGTTCTCAACACTTCCACAAACAAATAGTAGATTGTCCTTTATCTCTCCACGAAGTTGGAATGCAATGTCTTTTATTACTGAAGCAGATACATTATAAACCCCTGATATAACTTTTACTCCATTTACTTCAGTGGCTGATTTAGCTAGTGTGTCCTTTAAACGTGCTGTTGTTTCCTTAGCAGCTTCTTCTACCTTCTTTTTCAGCTCGCTATTTTCTTCAATAGCCCTATGGATGGCTATCTTCAAATCTGGGACATTGTTGAATAAAGCAGAAATTTCGCGAAGAGTATCTTGCATCCCGTCAATAACGCCTTCTAGTTTTTCACCTGTTACAGCCTCAATGCGTCGAACACCTGCTGCTACGGAGCTTTCGGAAAGAATACGGACCATTCCTATGTTACCGGTGCGTGAAGTATGGCAGCCACCACAGAATTCTACCGAATCGCCAAATTGAATAACACGTACTCTGTCACCATATTTTTCTCCAAAAAGAGCAATAGCACCAAGTTCTTTTGCTTTTTCAATAGGATAGTCTCTGTATTCAGTAAGTGGGATGTTTTCTCGTATTTTTTCATTTACAAAATGTTCAACTTGGCGAAGTTCCTCATTAGTTACCTTTTGAAAATGAGAAAAATCGAATCGCAAACCGTCTGGAGTAACCAAAGAACCTTTTTGTTCTACATGTGTTCCTAAAACTGCACGTAAAGCCTGGTCTAGTAAATGAGTACATGAATGGTTGCACTCACAGGCACGTCTGCGCTCTACATCTACACATGCCATAAATTCAGCATCAGGATGCTCTGGTAGTTTTTTTGTGATATGAATAGGAAGATTATTCTCTTTTTTGGTATCAATGATGTCAATGGTTTCAAATTCACTGCAGATGACGCCTGAGTCTCCAACCTGGCCACCACTTTCTGCATAAAAAGGTGTAAAGTCAAGTACAATTTGATATAATGTTTTGCCTTTTTGAGTAATTTGGCGGTAGCGTAAAATATGTGTAGTATACTCAGTGAAATCATAACCAACGAACTGTGTCTCACCTTCTTTTAAAATAACCCAGTCACCTGTTACTACAGTCGCAGCATTACGTGCACGAGCTTTCTGTTTTTGCATTTCTACGTCGAAGTCCTTTTCATTTACGGTTATGCCATTTTCCCTGCAAATTAATTGGGTTAAATCTAATGGGAATCCATAAGTATCATAAAGTGTAAATGCATCAACGCCAGAAATTTCAGTTTTTCCAGATTCTTTAGTTTCAGTAATAATTTTATCTAGCAATCTAATACCGGTATCTAAAGTCCGAAGGAATGATTCTTCTTCTTCTTTCATAACTTTTTGAATTAGGTCTTTTTGAGCTTCTAATTCAGGATAAGCATCACCCATTGTGTCAATTAAAGTGGGAAGCAATTTGAACATAAAAGCATTTTTTTGACCTAAAAATGTGTATCCATATCGGACTGCACGACGAAGAATTCGACGGATTACATACCCTGCTTTTGCATTACTTGGTAGTTGACCATCAGTTATGGCAAATGCAATGGTTCTAACATGGTCTGCAATTACTCGCATGGCAATATCTGTTTTCTCATTTTTCCCATATTGAGTATTTGACATTTGACCAATGGCACTTAGTAATGGCTGGAAAATATCTGTGTCATAGTTTGAAGTCTTGCCTTGAAGAGTACGAACTAATCGTTCAAATCCCATACCAGTATCAATAACTTTAGCGGGTAGGGGTTCCAAACTGTGATCTGCCTTACGGTTATATTGCATGAAAACTAAGTTCCAAATTTCAATTACTTGAGGATGGTCTTTGTTGACCAACTGAGATCCTGCAACCTTTGCCTTCTCGTCTTCACTCCGAGAATCTACATGAATTTCAGAGCATGGTCCACATGGTCCAGTGTCTCCCATTTCCCAAAAATTATCGTGCTTGTTTCCGTTGATAATGTGATCTTTAGGAAGGAATTGTTCCCAAATAGCTGCAGCCTCGTTGTCTCTTTCAAGTCCTTCTTCAGGAGCACCTTCAAACACTGTTGCGTATAAATCTTTTGGGTCAAGTTTTAGTACATCTACTAGATATTCCCATGCCCAACTTATCGCTTCTTTCTTGAAATAATCACCGAAAGACCAGTTGCCTAGCATTTCAAACATAGTATGATGATACGTGTCATGTCCAACTTCTTCCAAATCATTGTGTTTACCACTGACACGAAGACATTTCTGAGAATCGGCGACTCGTTTACTCTCAGCAATCCGGTTACCAAGGATAATATCCTTAAACTGATTCATACCAGCATTTGTAAACATTAATGTAGGATCGTCTTTTACTACCATTGGAGCTGATGGTACAATCAAGTGCCCTTTTGATGCAAAAAAACTCTTGTATGAGTCTCTAATTTCTTTTGCAGTCATCATGATTTTTTATGTTATGAGTTAATATTCAACAAAAAGTTTTGCAAAGATACTCAGTTTTCATTATTTTTGCCTCATCTAGAGATAAAAATATTACGAAAATAGCAATCAAGTTCTTGATAAATAATAAAAGATATGGCATATAATCCGGATAAAGAGTTAAAGTTGTATTACTCTATAAGTGAAGTGGCGCAGATGTTCAATGTGACAGAAACTTTATTACGATATTGGGAAAAGGAGTTTAAGAACATTCACCCTAAAAAAGCAAACCGGAATATTCGTCAGTATACTAAAGATGATATTGAGGAGGTACGTGCTGTATATCATCTTGTTAAGGAGAAAGGCATGACATTGGAAGGTGCTCGTCGAATCTTGAAAAACAGCAAAGATGGAACTTCTAAGGTCTCTGAAGTTTCAGACCGTCTTAAGTTGATACGTGCAGATCTTGTTTCTATAAAAAAAGAACTTGATTCTGTTTTATAACTCTATATTAGTTCATTCGGCTTACTGATTGAAGATTCTTTACATTTTTAAGATTTTTGATAATAGTTTGAACGTCATCGACATCGTGTACATATAATTGAATCTCTCCTTCAAAAATGCCTTCACTTACCTCGATGGCTAGTTTACGTATGTTTACATCTAATTTTCGTGAAACTATTTCTGTAACTTCATTTAATAAGCCTATTCTATCTGTTCCCTTTATATTTAAGCTTACAGGGAAGAATAATTGTTTATGAGTATCCCATTTGGCTGCCAATATGCGAGGACCAAAACTTGCTTTAAGCCTGGATGCCACAGTACATTGGCGTTTATGAATAACTATGTGGTTGTTTTCATCAATAAAGCCAAGTACGTCATCTCCTGGGATAGGATGGCAACATTCAGCTATGGTATAAGTGCTTTTTAATGTCTCTTCATTTAGCTGAATTGTCTTTTTTAGGTCGATTTTTTCAATTGGTTTTTCAGAAGAGTTTGTTTCTATGCTTTTCTTTTTCTTCCTGAAAGGCAAAAATCTTAACCAGTTTTTTGAGTTCTTACTCTTTTTCCTTATGATATTGGCATCATTTTCTCCTATTTCAATCTCTTCTTTGCCAATACTTTGCAAGAGTTCTTCCCTACTTTTTAATTGGTGGTATTCTACTAATTTATCTACATCATTAAAATCAAAAACTAGATCATGCTTTTCAAAAAAATGGGTGAGAACCTCTTCACCAGCTTTCTGTTGCTCTCGCTGTTCTTTGCGGAGAATGGCAAGGATTTTACCCTTAGCTTTAGCAGTAGCTACATAATCTATCCAATTTTGTTGTACATGCTGTGAATTTGAAGTCAAAATTTCAATTTGGTCACCACTTTGAAGCTTGTGGCTGATAGGAACCAATTTGTGATTTACTTTTGCACCAATGCAATGACTCCCTAAAAAAGTATGAATGGAAAAAGCAAAGTCTAGAACAGTAGAGTTCTGAGGCATGGTTTTCAGTTCCCCTTTTGGGGTAAATACAAATATCTCTTGAGCATAAAGGTTCAGCTTTATGGTTTCTAGGAAGTCTAAAGCGTTAGGCTGAGGATCGTCTAGAATTTCCTTAATTGTTCGCATCCATTTTTCAAGTTCGCGTTCACCGTCGTCCTCTATACCTGTTTTTTCTTTATATTTCCAATGGGCAGCAAAACCTTGTTCTGCTATTTCATGCATTCGATTACTACGAATTTGGACTTCAATCCATTCTCCTTTATGGCTCATCAGGGTTACATGTAGGGCTTGATAACCATTAGCTTTCGGATGATTTAGCCAGTCACGTAGCCGTTCTGGATGTGCTTTATAAATATGTGAAAGTTGAACGTAGATATTGAAGCAGTCGGTCAATTCGGTAGATGGATCTTTTGGGGTAAAGATTATTCTAACAGCAAGGATGTCATATATTTCTTCAAAAGTTACGTGTTTTGTTTGCATCTTGTTCCAAATGGAATAAGGTGACTTAACACGTTCTTTTATTTCATAATTAAATCCTAATTTGTCCAGTCTTTCCCGTATGGGAGCTGTAAATTCGTCAAACACATTATCACGTTCTTCGCGTGTATGCTCTAGTTTGTTCTGAATTTCTTTATATTCTTCAGGGTGCTCATATTTAAAGCTGAGATCTTCAAGCTCTGTCTTGATTTTGTTTAAACCAAGTCGATGTGCTAATGGAGCATATATATAAAGAGTCTCTCCTGCAATTTTATATTGCTTGCTAGGAATCATAGACCCTAAAGTACGCATGTTATGAAGACGATCTGCAATTTTTATAAGAATTACACGGATATCTTCACTCATGGTAAGAAGCAATTTCTTGAAGTTCTCAGCTTGTGCTGAAGCATGAGCCCCAAAAATTCCTCCAGAAATCTTAGTTAAACCATCAACGATCAGAGCTATTTTGTCACCAAAGATATTTCGAATATCCTCTACTGTATAATCTGTATCTTCAACCACGTCATGGAGTAAGGCAGAACAAATAGATGTAGACCCAAGTCCTATTTCTTCACAGGCTATTTGGGCAACAGCAATGGGATGCATAATGTAAGGCTCACCAGAATGACGACGAACTCCTTTGTGAGCTTGTCTGGCAAAGTTGAATGCTTTGTTAATTAGATCAACTTTTTTTCTGTGGTTTGTGCTTAAATAAGTGTCAATCAGGTGTTGATACGCTTGTTCAACTTCCTGAATCTCATTAAGCTCCTTTTCTGATTCGTCCCCCATATGAAAATTATTTTACTCTAATGGTTTGGCCAGCTCTAATGTTGGTTCCTGAAATACCGTTTAATTGTTGCAATTTCTTAACCGTTGTACCATGCCTTCTTGCAATCGTTGAAAGAGATTCTCCTCTTCTTATCTTATGTGTTGAACTACTTCTAGCTGAACTTTTCCTGCTATTTCTTCTATTCCTCGTTTGTTCAGTGGACACTTTAGTGTCACTCATAGCAATGGTTCTGCGCTTACTTTGTAATTCATTGAGTCTATGGTTGTAGATTGTGTCTTGTTTGCTGATGAAGGATGCAATATTTGTTGAAGGCAATCTTAAAGTGCAGGGGCCACTGTTTCCAGGAATTAAGTGTGTTCTATACTGAGGGTTCAAAGCTTCTAGCTCACTAATGCTGACATTGCAAAGCTCTGAAACTTGTTCCATATACAAATCTTTATTTATTGTGATAGTATCTGTTTGAGATGGAAGTCTAGATTCCATAGGGCAAATATTATGGTCACAATAATAATTCATAATGTAATTTGCAGCAATGAAGGAAGGAACATAACCTCTTGTTTCTCGAGGAAGATAATTGTAGATTTTCCAATAATCCTTTACATCACCAGCTCTGTGAATGGCTTTATTAACATTACCGGGGCCACAATTGTATGCTGCAATTACAAGAGTCCAGTCGCCAAATATGTTATAAAGGTCTTTAAGGTATCTTGCAGCAGCATATGAAGATTTTATAGGGTCTTTACGGTCGTCTACAAGGCTGTTGACTTGAAGGTCATATCCTTTACTTGTCGTTATCATAAACTGCCAAAGGCCTACAGCTCCAGCTCTTGAGACAGCATTAGGATTTAAGGCAGATTCAATAATAGGGAGATATTTTAGTTCCAGAGGAATCCCACAAGCCTCTAATGCCTCTTCAAAAATAGGAGTGTAAAAATTGGAAGCCGCAAGCATGTATGAAACAGAACGGCGAAGTTGCCCACTATACATATCTATGAATTTTTGAACAACCTCATTATGAGGCATCTCTATTACATTAGGCAATCTTTGCAGGCGATTAATATATACTTCTGTTGGAAATACAGGATTTTCATCTTTTGATTGGCATTCTTCGTCCTTGTCTAAATAAGTTTTTGAAAACCATTCAGCCATTAAACTATCAACGTCACTCATCATATTTTCAGGGATGTCGATGACTTCGTTTTGACCAAGGTTCTCGTCATAAACTGTAATTGTATTTTGCGCCTTCATGCTGATACTAAATAGCATCAAACAGGTTAGGATGAATGATTTTCTTATTAATTTCATCTTATTTTAGAATTTTAAACTACATTGTAGACCGTAGGCCGAATTAGCTTTATTTGACAAATAGTCATTAGTGCGTCCCACAGAACTATTAATTACTGTAGGTTCAATACGTAGGCTTAAATCTTCATTTATTTCAAAAGAAGAAAGTTCAGCATCTACATACGCATCAACAACAGAGAGTAGATAGACTGCTGCAAATGCAAAGATACTCATATCCCTGTATTTTCTATAATAATCTTTTCTTTTCCTCAAAATTTCTTGATAACGGCTCCTATTTGAGTCCGTTATTGTCACATTATAAGGAAGAAAATCTTCGTAGCTTTTTGTGTTTTCATCAGCATCCATGATGTCCAAATACGCCTGAGAATAATCTTTGTACATCATGTTGTTCCATGTTAAAGCATAGGCACAACCTACAAATCCTCCGTAAACCAAAGGAAGTTTCCAGTACTTCCGATTATAGATTTGGCCTCCCCCTGGAATAACTAAAGCTAGCCATAAAGCCCTTTTAGGATTGGGGACCCATTTCTTAAAAGGTTCGTTTGGTATAGATTGTGTCGGGATGGAATCAGATAGAACTATGCGGGTCGTATCAGCATCTAGTCTGTCTTGGGCAGAAATGCACATAGTACTTGCCTGAAATAGCCAGACAAGTACAGTTAATAGTACTCGGTATGTTTTATCCCTGTTTCTCAAATTAATTTCGCTTTATTTGATCTAAAAGTTCAATGACTCTTTCTAATTGTTCTTCATTGTCAAAAGGAAGAATTATTTTTCCTTTTCCTTTTGGAGAATATGTCATTTGAACTTTAGTTTTAAATATCTCAGATAGGTGATTCCTTAGTGCGTTATATTCCTCTGGTAACTTTGCAGACTTTGGTTTAATAAGTGTTTTGCCACTGAGGACTGACTCTCCAGAATTCAGGTTCTTCACTAAGTCTTCTACTTTGCGCACTGGATAACCATTCTTGATGATCTCTTGAAATAATCTCATCATATCCTTTGGGTTGGAAAGAGATAAAAGAGCCCGAGCGTGGCCCATGTCAATTTCCTTATTTTGTAATGCCATCTGGATGGGGGCTGGCAGATGTAGAAGTCTTAAATAATTGGCTATCGTGGCACGTTTTTTCCCCACTCGTATACTCAATTGTTCCTGAGTCATACTATACTGCTCTAGAAGATTTTGATAGGCCAAAGCAATCTCAAGAGAGTTTAAATCCTCTCTTTGGATGTTCTCTATCAAGGCCATTTCCATCATGTTTTCATCATCAGCTGTTCGGATGTATGCTGGAATCTTTTTTAAACCGGCCAACTGAGATGCACGATAACGACGTTCACCTGCAATAATCTGG
The DNA here is from genome assembly GCA_002395835.1 of Bacteroidales bacterium UBA4293. Classification (GTDB taxonomy): domain Bacteria; phylum Bacteroidota; class Bacteroidia; order Bacteroidales; family Bacteroidaceae; genus Minthousia. The sequence continues at coordinate 119,285 of DGVD01000012.1, forward strand.
TAATTCTCGTCATCTAATTTGCGGAGAGTGATAGGCTGGATAATGCCTATTTCTGATATTGAAGCTGCCAATTCTTGTAAGGCTTCAGGTTCAAATTCACGGCGGGGTTGGTTGGGGTTAACCCTAATTTTTTCTAATTCTATCTCGTGGATAGAAGAAGATCCGCTTGTATGAACCTCTTCAGTAGAGATTAGGGCATCTAAGCCTCTTCCTAATGCAGCATATTTTTTGTGTACAGCCATACTTTATGCGTTTTTCTTTATGATTTCTTGAGCTAGAGCCATGTAATTTTTAGCTCCTGTAGAGTCAGCATCGTAGAGAATTGCAGGAAGACCATGACTAGGAGCCTCACTGAGCTTAACATTACGTTGGATAACCGTCTTGAATACCAGTTCTTGGAAATGCCTTTTAACCTCATCGTAGATTTGGTTTGCCAGTCTTAATCGTGAGTCATACATGGTCAGTAAGAAACCTTCAATTTCTAGAGAAGGGTTTAATTTTGACTTAATTATTCGGATGGTGTTCAATAACTTACTGATGCCTTCCAATGCAAAATACTCACATTGAACGGGGATAATAACAGAATTTGCAGCAGTTAATGCATTTACGGTAATCAAACCTAATGATGGAGAACAGTCTATTAAAATATAATCATATTCTTTTTCTATTGGTGCAAGGACTTTTTGTAGGACCTTTTCTCTGTTCTCAAGATTCAGCATTTCAATTTCAGCACCTACTAGATCAATGTGTGATGGAACGATATCCAAACCATCGATGTCTGTGGTATAAATAGCTTCTCTTATATCTGTTTTATCTGTTTGGTTGATTAAACACTCATAGATTGAACATTCTACTTCTTGTACATTAACTCCCAAGCCTGATGAAGCGTTAGCTTGTGGATCTGCGTCGACCAAAAGTACTTTCTTTTCAAATGTAGCCAATGACGCAGCCAAGTTCATGGCAGTGGTAGTCTTACCAACACCTCCTTTTTGGTTTGCTAATGCGATGATTCTTCCCATAATCTCATTCTTTTTGGTTGCAAAGAAACGTCGAAATCAAAAATTAGCCTTATGTTTTCCGATAATTCATCGAATTTTGTTGAAAAATTATTGATAATGTTGATAACGGCATTCCTAAATCTCGGCAAAGATACTCATTTTATACTAGAAAAACCGACTTGAATTCATAATTTTACTTACTTTTGCACAACAGATGCAAAAGATATGATTAATAAAAAGCCTCTTATTTTTATTTCTAACGATGATGGCTATCAAGCAAATGGTATTAGACAATTGATAGAAATGCTTCGTCCATTAGGGCAAATCCTGGTTATGGCTCCTGATTCAGCTCGTTCAGGAAGTTCCATGGCTTTGACATCTTCCGTGCCTGTGAAATTTCGGAAAATCTGTGAAGAAAAAGACTTGGTAGTATTCAGTTGTTCTGGGACTCCAGTGGATTGTACGAAATTAGCTTTTCATGTTTTTTTTCAAGATGAAAAACCAGATTTGGTGGTGGCTGGAATTAATCATGGTGATAATGCAGCTGTGAATGTGCATTATTCAGGTACAATGGGAGTAACAATAGAAGGTTGTCTAAAAGGTGCTCCATCCATAGCTTTCTCTTCCCTTAATAAGGCAAAAGATGCTGATTACTCTTCATATACGTCTTTAGTTCAGAAACTAACTGCTTTAGTTCTTGACAAAGGTTTACCAGAAGGAGTCTGTTTGAATGTGAATTTTCCAATGACTTCTGTTCATAAAGGAGTGAGGATATGTCGTCAGGATAAAGGAAATTGGGTCCAGGAATGGGAAAAGTATTTACAAGGCGAAGGTTCTAATTCTTATTTGATTGCAGGAGATTATATATCCAATGAACCTTCTTCTTCAGATACTGATAGGTGGGCTATAGAAAATGGGTATGTTGCAATTACCCCCACAACTATAGATATGACAGCTTATAATATGATGAATGTTCTAAAAGATTGGTTTAAGGAATGAAATACTATTTGATTGTTGGTGAGGCTTCTGGTGATTTACATGCTTCAAATTTGATGAAATCACTTAAAAAGAGCGATTCTGATGCCGAATTTCGCTTTTTTGGTGGAGACTTGATGAAGGCTGTTGGAGGTGTTTGTGTAAAGCACTATAAAGAGATGGCATACATGGGCTTTATCCCTGTCTTAATGCATTTACGCACTATCCTAAAAAACATGAAACTATGCCAGCAAGATATTATAAGTTGGAATCCAGATGTACTGATCTTGGTTGATTATCCCGGCTTTAATTTGGATATAGCTAAATACATAAAAAAACAGACAAAAATTCCTGTTTATTATTATATTTCTCCTAAAATCTGGGCATGGAAAGAGTATCGTATAAAGAATATCAAACGTGATGTAGATGAACTTTTTTCTATTTTGCCTTTTGAAGTGAATTTTTTTAAGGGACATCATTATCCTATTCATTATGTTGGTAATCCTTCAGTAGATTCGGTAGATGCTTTCAAGAAGGATTATGTAGAATCTTTTGTAGACTTTACTTCCAAAAATAAGTTAGAAAATAAATCTATCATAGCTTTGTTAGCAGGGAGTCGTAAGCAGGAAATACATGATAACTTGCCTAAAATGATCGACGCTGTTTCCACAATGAAAGATTGTCAGTTTGTTATAGCAGGTGCACCGTCTATTGAATCAGAATATTATGCTGATTATGTTAAGGAAGGTGTACATATAGTTTATGGACAAACGTACGAGTTGTTGTCGCATTCCATTGCAGCATTGGTTACCTCAGGTACTGCAACTCTTGAAACGGCTTTATTTAAGGTGCCTCAGGTGGTTTGTTATGATATGCCTTTAAGTTGGTTGATGTCCTTTCTAAGACGGTTCTTCCTTAAGGTTAAATATATCTCATTGGTCAATCTAATAGCCGACAAAGAGGTGGTAAAAGAATTGGTTGCCAATGATATGAAAGTTGCCAATATAAAAAAAGAACTGGCATCCATTCTTCCTGGAGGAGATGGACGCCAGACTATGTTAGATGATTATCAGCATATTATACAGATTCTTGGTGCCCCTGGGGCATCGGAACGGGCTGCTGAAAAAATGATAGAGTGTTTAAAGAATAGACAAAGTAAATAGATAGACCACTGAAGCTGGGATGGCTAGAAGTGAGCTATCCATTCTGTCAAGGATGCCTCCATGACCCGGTAAAATATGGCCTGAGTCCTTGATTCCTAACTGTCGTTTGAACAGTGATTCTATCAAATCACCCCATGTTCCAAATACTACTACAACAAGTGCAAATCCAGCCCATTCCAGATAGTTGGTTTTTACTAGATAACTTATTAACAAACTAATAAGGATGGCTAAGATTCCTCCTCCGATAGAGCCTTCCCAAGATTTTTTAGGTGAGATTCTATAGAAAAGTTTGTGCTTGCCAAATAGCATTCCACTACAATAAGCCCCCGTGTCACTAGCCCAAAGGAAGATGAATAGTGAAAGAGGGTAGAGCTTGCTGAAAGTAACAGCGTTGGTTTCAGGAGAGTACTGAAAAGCCAAAGTGTTCAATAATGCAAAAGGGAGAGCTATATACAATTGTGATAGCATGGAGTGAGCCCAATTATTAATGGGGTTCTCATGTTTGAGGTATAGCTCACTTACTAATAGGTAGATTAAGACTATTAGGTAAGGAATGAAGATACTTGCTCCTGTATAGTTGATACTATACCCGAAGAATGCAAAGAACAAGTAGGCACCACCTAATGTACAGATGAACCTGTTGATGTGAACATCGTCTCTTTGGTTGATTAATGAACTAAATTCCCAAATAGCCAAAGCGGTTATAAAACCAAATATAACAGCAAATAGAATGGGGTTAATTAGGATGGCAGCTAGTATTACTAGAATAAAAACCGCACCAGTAATTGCCCGGATGACAACATTCTTCATAGGTTTATTCGTTTGATGGTTCTTCTTTTTCCTCAGAATCTACGGCATTTTTGTCGCATAGTTCTTTTGTTTCAGTAGTATCTTCCTTATCTTCTAATCGTGGGTTTTCAGTCTTGTCCAAGATTTCATCGGAACGTGATGCCCATGGGCGTTTGCCGAAAATCCTTTCTACGTCTTCAGCGAAGATTACTTCTCGTTCAATCAGCAACTGTGCAAGAGCTGCATGTCCTTCTTTATGCTCGGACAGGATGCTTTTAGCTCTTTCATATTGCTCTGCAATCATTTTCTTCACTTCTTCATCTATCAGCTGAGCTGTTGCTTCACTGTAAGGTTTGCTGAATGAATACTCTTCATTGTTATAATAGCAGAGGTTATAGAGTTTTTCACTCATACCTGCATAGGCTATCATTCCATAAGCTTGCTTGGTTACACGCTCCAAGTCATTCATGGCACCAGTGGAGATGTGCTGAATGAATAGTTCCTCTGCAGCACGACCACCTAAAGTGGCACACATCTCATCAAGCATTTGTTCTTTTGTGGTTATCTGACGCTCTTCTGGCATATACCATGCTGCACCTAATGCTCTTCCTCGAGGTACAATTGTAACTTTTACCAATGGATTAGCATGCTCGCAGAACCAGGAGATAGTAGCATGTCCAGCTTCATGTATAGCAATGGATTTCTTTTCTTCTACCGTAAGAATCTTAGTCTTTTTCTCAAGACCACCGATGATTCGGTCCACAGCATCCAGAAAATCTTGCCTTCCAACATAAGACTTGCTATGTCTTGCAGCAATCAAGGCAGCTTCGTTGCATACGTTGGCTATGTCAGCTCCGGAAAAACCTGGGGTTTGACGAGCTAATAAGTCTACATCTACCGTGTTGTCCAGACGTATAGGACGAAGATGAACATTGAAAATCTCTTTTCGCTCGTTCAAATCTGGCAGGTCTACATGGATTTGACGGTCAAAACGACCAGCACGTAGTAAGGCCTTGTCAAGGATGTCTACACGGTTCGTTGCAGCCATGATGATGACTCCACTGTTGGTTCCAAAACCATCCATCTCGGTTAGCAGTTGGTTCAGGGTGCTCTCTCGTTCGTCATTGCCTCCCATAGCAGAGTTCTTACTACGTGCACGACCAATTGCATCGATTTCATCGATGAAAATGATACATGGAGCCTTTTCTTTTGCTTGTCTGAAAAGGTCACGTACTCTAGATGCACCTACACCTACGAACATCTCCACAAAATCAGAACCTGACAGGGAGAAGAAAGGAACATCGGCTTCACCGGCTACAGCTTTTGCCAGGAGTGTCTTACCCGTTCCCGGAGGGCCCACTAAAAGTGCACCTTTAGGAATCTTACCACCCAGTTTAGTATATTTGTCGGGTTTCTTAAGGAAGTCTACGATCTCTTGAACCTCTTCCTTCGCTCCTTCCTGACCAGCTACATCTTTAAAAGTTACACGAGTCTTTTCATCCTTTTCTACCAATCTGGCTTTGGAACGGCCCACATTGAAGATGCCAGAACCACCTCCTACGCCTCCTCCCATTCTTCTAAACATGAAAGAGATAAGGAAGAAGAACAGCAGAAGAGGTACAATGTTGAATAAAATGGATGTAAGAATTCCACTCGCCCTTTCAAAACTAACTTCACCTTTGAAATTACCAGCTTCGGTCTGTTTTTCCAGGAACTCGTCCAATTTATCCATTGACCCGTATTGAACGGTAATGTAGGGCTGAAGGCCAGTGGTTTTTGCGTCACTCTTGAAAACATCACGAATGTGTTCCGTGGTGACATACATTTTCAGTGAACCTTCGTCCTTGTTTGCTACAATCTTGTTGGCATAGCCTTTCTCTACATATTCCTTAAATTCAGTATATGTAGCACTTTTGCTGGCACTGTCATCTGAAGATGAGAACCATGCTACACCAAGAACTATTAATAGAATAACATATAGCCAAGTTAAGTTAAAACGAGGCATGCCGTTCTTTTCTTTGTCTTTGTTGTTTTCTTCCATATTAATCCAAGTTAGGGATAGTAATTAGTTTCGCATCTGCCCATAAATTCTCCAGCTGGTAAAAAGCTCTGTATTCTGGTAGGAAAACATGAGCCACCACATCTACATAATCCATGGCTACCCAGGATGCATTTCTATATCCGTCCAGTCCCACAGGGCGTTCATGTAAATCTCTGTCAGTGACTTCTGCTATGGACCTGACTATGGCCTCTAGCTGTGTAGGGGAGTTTCCTTGGCAGATGACAAGATAATCACAGATCGCATCGTCGACTTCTGTTAAATCGGCAACTACAATTTCCGTGCCTTTTTTCTCTTGAATCCCTTCTATTATTTTGTTTACTAAATCTTTGGTTTGAGTCATTCTTTATTTTGGGTACATATTTTTGCAAAGATACTTTGTTTTTCTTATTATGCTGGCATATTTTCTTAGCTTTTCATTATTTTTTAGATTTAAAGCGGCCGAAATCTTGAAAATAGCAGGATGAAAGAAAAAAAAGTCCAGAAAGTTTTGTCGGTTTTCAAAAAAGCCTTAACTTTGCATCGCTTTTAGAAAGAAAGCATAAGGACATTGGGATATGGTGTAATGGTAACACTACAGATTCTGGTCCTGTCATTCCAGGTTCGAATCCTGGTATCCCAACAGAGAGTCTCCATCGAGACTCTTTTTTTTTACCAAATTGAAACCGCAAAAAAGGAGAGGTCTGACCCTCTCCTTTTTTTATTATTACTGTTCTTGCTGGTTTCTGATTTCTTCATCCAAAGCTGCAATTTTATCTTTCTGCAATTCCAGCTCGTCTTTAAGCTTTTCAATTTTGCGTTTGATTTCAGCCAAAAGACCACTACCAGATTTTGAGGTTGAGTTTAAGAATCCAAGGTTGTTTTCGTAAGTCTTAATCTCAGATTTCATGTTCTCGTATGCTCTGAACAGGCGTTCACGCTCTTTCAGCAGGTTATTGCCACCTTCCTGAGCACGTTCCTTGATAGAGTCTTTAAATCTGTTCAAACGCTTTTTGCCGTTTTTCCCATTCAGTTTTTTATAAAGGTCATTAATAAGTCCTTTGTACTCTTCATAGATTTTGTCTTTTTCCTTGAATGGCACATGACCGGTTTCATTCCATTCTTTAGTAAGATCATGCAAAGTTTCCTGAATGTCATCAGCTTCTTCTGATGCCAGTTCCTTCAGCTTTTCAATGATACCTTTCTTCTTTTTCAGGTTGTCACGTTCTTCATTGTGTACGGAAGAAGTAGCTTTTTCTTTCTGCTCGAAGAAGTAATCACAAGCAGTAACAAAGCGTTTCCAAATGGCATCCGATTCTTTCTTTGCTACAGGACCGATGGCCTTCCATTCTTTCTGAAGACGAATCAGTGCATCGGCTGTCTTTTTCCATTCTTTGCTGTCTTTCAGCTGCTCTGCTTTCTCACAAAGGGCAGTCTTCTGCTCCAGATTATTAGCCAGGTTCTCCTTGAGTGTCTTGAAGAATTCACTTTTAGCTGTGAAGAACTTGTCGCAAGCAGAACGGAAACGCTCGAAGATCTTCACGTTCATCTTTTGAGGGGCAAATCCTATTTTCTTCCAGTTTGCCTGTAAATCGATGACCTTCTGAGTCATTTCATTCCAGAGTGGAGCCGTTGTCAGCTTCTCCAAATCAATGCTCTCTATTTCTTCGCAAATAGCAGTCTTCTTTTCCAGATTTTGAGCTTCCTGATTCTTAATCTCCTCAAAATGTTGTTGATAGCGACGGTTTACAATGGTGGAAGCTTCTTTGAAGCGTTTCCAGATTTCTTCTCTGATATCTTTAGCTACAGGTCCGCACTCACGGAACTCTTTGTGCAGTTCCTGAAGCTTGCGGGAAGCGTCTACCACATCCTCTGCTTCTGCCAGTTTCTCTGCAGCTTCACAGAGAGCGGTCTTTATCTCCAGGTTTTTCTTGAAGTCGTACTCTCTGAATTCGTTGTTTATCTTCAGAATGTCATAATATCTTTCGATGTAGAGCTGGTAGCTCTTCCAGATTTCTGTAGATTTCTCTGGAGGAACAGGACCGATAGTTTTCCATTCTGCCTGTATACCTTTCACCTCATCGTATGCTTTATTGGCTTCATCAGGGCTCTCGGTGAGGGTCTTGATGCGCTCTATGATGGCTTGTTTCTTCTCTAGGTTCTCGGCGCGTTGCTGTTCCTGCTCCTTGAGTAAGGCATTCTTACGTTCCTTTATCAGGCTCATTTCTGCCTTGAAGGTCACTTCATCTTCATCTACGGCTGGGGTGAATTCTTTAGGATCACCGCCATTTTCAAGGTGTTCCTGATATGCCTTTTCTTGTTCTGCAAGATGAAGCTTGTAGAACGTTTGCTTAAGAGCATCTAACTCTGATTTGTTAGTGCTTTCAACGTCTTGGACGATTTCCTTCAAACGGGAAATTACATCTGCCTTCGTAGTGTAAACCGTTTTTGAAGGTTCCTGCTGGGTCAACTCATTGTTTTCTGTAGAGTCCATCATAGTAATTATTAGAATTCAGTTAACGGTGCAAAAATTGCGTTTAATTTTACAAAGATATGAGATTTTGTGTAAAACTCCTAATTATTTGAATTAAAATCTTCATTTAAAGTTTTTTCAACTTGATTTGTGAGTTGGATAAACTCCTGAACGGACAACTGCTCCGGTCTTTTATTCATGATTTCACATGCCAGAATAGGACTTTCCTTCCCTACAATAGCTTTTATGGAGTTCCTCAATGTCTTCCTGCGCTGGTTGAAAGTGGTCTTTACCACTTTTTTGAACAGTGCCTCATCGCATCCCAGACTGGTGGTTTGATTGCGGGTCATGCGTATCACGGCACTTTTAACCTTTGGGGGAGGATTGAACACGTTCTCGTGTACGGTGAACAGGTATTCCACATCGTACCATGCTTGAATCAAGATGCTCAGTATTCCATTCGTTTTATTGCCGGGCTTGGCAGCCAGTCGTTCTGCCACTTCTTTCTGAATCATACCCGTACAGCATGGAATCTGATCTTTGTGCTCCAGCATCTTGAAGAAAATCTGACTGGAGATGTTATAGGGGTAGTTGCCTGTCAGGACGAAAGGCTGCCCCTCGAAGAGGCGTTCTATATGCATCTTGAGGAAATCATCTTCTATAATGTCATCTTCCAGCTGGGGATAATTCTTCCTGAGGTAATCCACAGACTCAAAGTCCAGTTCCACTACTTTCAGCTTTCTTCCTTTAGGGATGAGGAACTGAGTGAGTACACCCATTCCAGGGCCTACTTCCAGGATAGGGAGGCCTGGGGCAGCATCTACGGTGTCTGCTATGGCTTTCGCTATTTCCAGGTCTTTCAAAAAGTGTTGCCCTAGAAACTTTTTTGGCTTTACTAACTGCATTTATGCTTATTTTTTTTATCTTTGCTCTCGCAAAGGTACTAAAAAAATTGAAAACGGTTTTAAACGACATCATAAAAGTGGCAGCTTCTGTTTTTTTAGGGGCTGTAATTCTTTATTGGACCTATCGTGACTTTGATTTGTCCAGCCTTGACTATGTGCTGAAGAATGAAGTAAACTGGGGTTGGATGATCTTTTCTTTGCCTTTCGGTGTCTTGGCACAGATGTTCAGAGGATGGCGATGGAAACAGACGTTAGAGCCCTTGGGAGAGCATCCTTTGATGCGTCATTGTGTGAACTCCATCTTCGTTTCCTATGCTGCTAATCTGCTGATTCCTCGTGTGGGGGAACTGTCCCGATGTGGAATCTTGAAAAAATACGATGGGGTGTCTTTTACCAAGTCGTTGGGGACGGTGGTGACAGAACGAATAATCGACTCTCTCTGCATCCTGTTTATTACAGGCATCACGCTTTTGTCCCAGATGGCAGTCTTTACTGTTTTCTTCCGGGAAACAGGTACGGATTTGAATTCCATCACAGCCAGATTTGCACCTATACATTATTTAATATTAGGTATAAGTCTGTTGGGTATTCTGATTCTGGCTTTCCTGCTGCTTAGGAAACTGTCCTTTTTCACCAAGGTGAAAGAAAAGTTTCAGAGTCTTTGTGATGGCATCCTGTCACTGAAAAATGTGAAGAACAAGCCGCTTTTTGCTTTCCATACGGCAGGCATTTGGGTAAGTTATATTCTACATTTTTCATTAACTCTTTATGCCTTCCCATTTACAGAAAACCTTGGTTTCATCGCAAGTCTGGTTATGTTTGTGGTAGGAAGTATAGCCGTAATTGTTCCTACTCCAAATGGTGCAGGTCCTTGGCATTTTGCAGTCATCACCATGCTTGTGCTGTATGGGGTGAATGAAGCAGAGGCTGGTGTCTTTGCCCTTTTGGTACATTCCATCCAAACCTTGCTGATAGTGGTTTTGGGAGTGTGGGGAATGATAGCTTTAGCATTGGACAAGAAGAAAAACTGAAATTTATTATATTATGGCAACGATTAAAAATTTAGAGCCAAAGGCTATTTTTAAGAATTTTGAACTCTTGACTCAGGTTCCACGTCCATCCGGACATTTGGAAAAGATTCAGTCCTTCCTCTTGGAATGGGCCAAAGAGCATGGTGTAGAGGCAGAAAAAGATGAGGCTGGAAACATCCTTATGCGTAAACCTGCTACTCCTGGTTTTGAGAATAGACAGACTGCCATCCTTCAGGCACACATGGACATGGTGCCTCAGCAGGTGGAGGGCAGAGGTCATAATTTCAAAACGGATCCTTTGAAGCTTTTCATCGATGGTGACTGGCTGAAAGCAGAGGGAACTACTTTAGGTGCCGATGATGGTATAGGTGTAGCTTCTATTATGGCTATTATGGAGTCTAAAACCCTGAAGCATGGTCCACTGGAAGCCCTGATTACTGCCGATGAGGAAACGGGTATGTACGGAGCTTTCGGGCTGAAGGAAGGTGAACTTAAGGGTTCTATCCTGCTCAATCTGGATACCGAAGATGAGGGTGAACTCACCATTGGTTGTGCTGGTGGTGTGGATGTGTCAGCTACTTTAGGTTACAAGGAGGTGGAGACCGACCCTAAAGATGTGGCAGTAAAGGTTTCTATCCGTGGTTTGCTGGGTGGTCATTCTGGTTTGGAAATCTCTTGTGGTAGAGCCAATGCTAATAAGTTGATGGCTCGTTTCGTGAAAGATGCTATTAAGGATGATTCAGTTCGTCTGGCTAGTTGGCACGGTGGTAATATGCGAAATGCCATTCCTCGTGAATGTACCGTGGTGCTGACTCTCCCTGAAGAGAACAAGGAAGATTTGCTGGATTTAGCAGCATGCTATAAGGAAATATTCTGGGAAGAATTTAAGGAAATAGAGACTTCAGATTTCTCATTCATGGTAGAGAAGTGCAAGGTTCCAGCTTTGCAGGTGCCAGAAGAAATTACTGATAATCTGGTGAATGCCATTTTAGGTTGTCAGGATGGTGTTTGCAGATATATCCCTACCATTCCTTCTACCGTGGAGACTTCTAGCAACTTGTCTATCGTGAATATCGATGGTGGAAATGCTGAAATTCAGCTTTTGGTTAGAAGTTCTAGTGAAACCATGAAGGAATATCTGGCCAACTCACTGGAAAGCTGCTTCAGCATGGCAGGTATGAAGGTAGAGTTCAGTGGTTCTTATAGTGGTTGGCAGCCTAACACCTCTTCTCCTATCGTGAAAGCCATGGCAGAGTGCTACCATAGACTGTTTGAGGAAAATTGTAAGATTGTGGTGGTACATGCAGGTTTGGAATGTGGAATCATTGGAGCAGTAACTCCAGGTTTGGATATGGTTTCATTCGGTCCTACCTTACGTAGTCCTCACACTCCTCAGGAGCGTTGTTACATTCCTTCCGTGTCAAAATATTGGAAACTTTTGGTGGCTACTTTGGAGGAGATTCCAGAGAAGCAATAAGCACCTTTTTAGAAGGCTATTTTTATTTCCCCAGTTAGAGAAATATTTTTTCCCAACTGGGGAAATATTTTTCCCTAGTTAATGGATTTTCAGTGCTCCATGTTAAAAAGGGTATATTTTTGTTGATTTTTTTTGCATTGAAAAGTAATTTATTATATCTTTGCCACGTGATATGATTTATGAACAAGTTCATGAATATCAAATCATAGAATAAGTTTCAAGAGAGAGTTAGTTTCCTTTTATTGGTGGGCATCCTTCACTGTGAAGTGGGGGATGTTTTTTATTTTTTTAATTATCAGATTTTACCATCTCACAAATAATTACTTAATTTGCGATAGATTATTTAGAGGAAACATGAAGAACTTTCTTTTTAAACTTATTTGTGTGATGACAAGTTTGTTGTTGGCTTTATCTGCTCATGCTCAGTCTTTGAACTCACTCTGGCAAAAGGTGGAGAGTGCGGTTAAAGATGACAATCCTCAGGAGGTGGTCCTGCAATCTGGTAAATTATACGAATTGGCTAAAACTCAGCGGAATGTGCCTGAGATGCTCAGGGCATATCTCACCCGTATGAATTGGAGGCAGGCTCTGAGTCCTGATAGTCTGGAAACAGATAGGGCTGGTTTGCTGAAATGGGCTGATGAAACGGAAGACCCGGTAGATCAGTCGGTCTTGTACTTTATTTATGGATTGACTGTTTCTGGAGTTGAAGAAACGGATGATTTTGTGTATTTAAAGAAGGCATTTGCATGGGATAATCCTTCTTTGTATGAGAAACTGGCTGCTACTTCTGCCTTGAAGTATAAACCTGTAGTGGTTTCAGGAGAAGCCAGTGAACTCTATCATCATGATTTACTGTCCTTGTATCGTCGTACTCTCCAAAATTACCACTGGAGCTATCATGCAGATAAATCTTGGGTAAGTAGGGTATACTCCCGTGACATGGAGTTTTATAGGACGCAGAATTGTCCGGATGCTGCTTTAGCTGTAGCTCTGGATTGGGATTTGTATCGAAATGAATATGAGTTACCTAAGCCTCGGACTGAATTTTTGAATGATTTAATCCGGGATTTTAGTCGGGTGCCTTTATGTGCGGAGGTGGAACGCAGATTAGCAGAGGAAGAGAAGCTAGAGGATGCTCTTTCAAGGCTTCGTAGGGCTATTGCTACTTATCCCAAGTATGAAAGAATTAATGAGTTGAAGGTGGATCTGGACCGAAGGATTCAACCGAATGCTCATTTTGCTGCCGCTTCTGATGTCTTTCCAGGTAAGAAGCTGAAGGTGGATTATCATCTTTACAATATATCTTCCATTCAGGTAAGGTGGAAAAAGGTGGATGAGTCTGTCTATTTGTACCATCCTCTTCATGAGAGTTACTGGGTGGTCGACCAAGAAAAGAAAATTTTAAAGCAGTCTTCTTTCGTTTCTGAACCGGTTAAGATTCCGATTTCGGACAAGCCTTATGATACGGTTTCATCCTCCTTTACCTTGGATGTTCCTTCTGCTCCAGGGTATTATTTGCTGGAGATTAAGCCTTTGGCATGTACGGAATACCCAGCAGAAAAGGTGGCTCCATCGTATTTGCTTCAGTTGGTTTCTCATTTAAAACTGGTGGTAGTGCCGGTAAAAGAGAATCAAAAGGAAGTTCGGGTGTTTGATGCTTGGAGTGGTAAACCCGTTCCAGGGGCTACAGTGAATGAATATGAATTAGAAAGAAAATCGAATCAGTTTGTCTTGCGTTCATCTCAACGTACGGATAAGGATGGAATACTCATTTACCCCCAAAAGGATCGTAAACCTATCTATCTGTCTGCACAGGATGGAAAGGATAGGGGAAGAATTTCGAATTTAACCGTTTATTATCCGGGTGAACAGAGTGCGAGGGCGGAAAAGAAAGCCAATCTTTACACAGACCGTTCCGTTTATCGTCCGGGACAGGATGTGCAGTACTCTGTTATTTTGTGGCATCAGCAGGGAGACTCCACCAAAGTCCTTCCGAATGAGAAGTTGCAGTTGGTTCTGGCTGGAGGAAGAAAATGGACGCAAATAAGTGAGGATTCTCTTACCACCGATGGGTATGGTGTGGCTCATGGCACATTCCATTTGCCAGAAGCCTGTTTGCCTGGAGATTATTCTATAACCACAGATGCGGGATATGTTCATTTTAAGGTGGAGGAATATAAACGTCCTACATTCGATGTGGAATGGTTGCCTTGCAAGGCAGATTATGGAAAAGGAGACACCGTGGTGCTCACGGGTCAGGCTTCTCTGTTCTCCGATTTACCGGTTCAGCATGCTAAAGTAGCCATAAAAGTCGTGCGCAGGCAAAGACTTTGGTGGCGAATTATGGATGAGGCTGTACTGAAAGAAGAGACCTTATTGACCGATGAAAACGGGGCTTTTTCTATTCCAGTTCATTTGGAAATACCCGATGATTTTTCAGAATCTCATAGGAATCCTCTATATGATTTTCAGGTTGAGGCTACAGTGACCTCACAGTCGGGAGAGAGCCATGTGGCATACACTCACCTTAGAGTTGCAGAGACTCCATACCAGTTCTGGGCTGACATAGAATCCAGGAATAATAAAGGAAAACTGAACCCCTGGACCGTTCATCTTACCAACCTTAATCAGGAGGATCTTCAGAAGGATGTTCATGCAGAAATCCTGCAGAAAGAAGGTGGAAAAGTGGTTTGGCAAGGGAGTGTGAAATCTGGAAAGAGTTTTGCTCCTGATTTCCTGAAGGAACTACCATCTGGAAAGTATTCATTGAAGCTTTCTTATGATTCCCTGCATGTGGATGAAGATATTCTTCTGTTCTCCATGGAGGATAAGAAACCGGTAGAGGAAACTCCATTGTGGCTTTATGCAGAGACTATAGAGTTCGACAAGGGGCACGATGGTGTTTTACAAATCGGTACTTCGTATGAAAATGCTTACCTTGTTTATTATATTTATAGTGGAAATAAACGGGTTCAATCCAGTGTGCTGCAATTGTCCGATGAGTTGACGTGCTTGAACATCCCTTATAAGGATGCTTACGGAGATGGTATTCAGGTGCTGGCATTTTTGGTTCATGAGGGGAATGTTCATCAGTCTTCTTGGAACTTCAGTCTCACAAAACCGGAGAAACGCATGAAGGCAGAGTGGATTTCTTTCCGTGATTTCTCCCAACCAGGGGCTAAAGAGTCTTGGAAACTGCGTTTGACTTTACCTAACGGAAAACCTGCTGATGCCAATATGATGGCAGTCCTTTACGATGCATCCTTGGATAGGATTCTGGGGCATCGATGGGGGTTCTCCATGTTCTTTGGTCGTTATATTCCTTCATTCAACCTAGCTTATTTGCAGTCGTTTTCCAATGCCAACTTAACCTTCCCTTCACTGGTTAAGTATGTGATGAAGAGAAAGGAGTTCGATGAATTCGATAGTTCTTTGGTGTTCGGAAATAGATTTGGCTTTGGCTTTGGAAAACCCATCCGTATGATGGCAGCTACAAGAATGGTCATGAATAAGGCGAATGCTGTAGAAGATTCTATGGTAGAATATGCGATGGAGGAAAGTGCGAATGTTACAGTTGCTGGGGCTGTTGCAGAAGCAAAAAAAGATGCTGTGGAAGAGGACATAAAAGAGGCAGAAGCTCCAATGAACCTGCGTACGGACTTTCAGGAAACTGCCTTCTTTTATCCTGTGCTGAGAACCAATAAGGAAGGGGTAGTCCAACTGGATTTCACGTTGCCTCAGAGTGTTACAGAGTGGCATTTATTAGGTTTGGCTCATACGCAAGGAATGGATTATTCCGATGGTATAGATAAGACACTCAAGGTGGTTCAGCCTTTGATGGTTCAGCCCAATATGCCTAGATTCGTTCGTAATGGAGATATAGTAGGGCTTCCTGTAACTATACGGAATCAGAGTGGAAAGGCCTTGAAGGGAAATACCACCCTTGTCTTGAAGGATAGTACTTTGACAAAGACACTTTTGACCCTGCAGCTTCCTTATGAGGTGAAGGCTTCAGGAGAGACAACTGTTACGTTTGAATTTAAAGTCCCGGCTTATGTGGGTGGTGCGGTTTGTCAGGTATATGCTAGTTCCGATGGTTTTTCCGACGGGGAACAGCATGAACTACCTATCCTTTCCGATGAAATCTGGTTGGAGGAAAATAGAGCCTATTATTTAAATGCTTCCGAGGAAATTGTATCCTTAGAGCAGATGATGAATCATGGAAAGTTGTGGGGTGACAAATCGTCCATGACTGTAAAAGTGGTGAATAATCCAGTTTGGGAAATCGTCAGAGAACTGACGGAAACTGCCAAGAAAGAAAATCCATCTACCTGGAATGCTGTAGATTTAGCATTGAACTTCTATACTCAATGTCTCTCTCTAAGTATCGTGGGTAGTCAGCCTACCTTGAAAGAATCTGAGATGCTTCCAGCAGATACTCTTTTAGCTGTAAGCTACCTTACTCAGATAGAGAAGCTCCAAAATGAGGATGGTGGTTTTTCATGGTATACTGGCATGGGTTCTTCTCCTTATATTACTAGAATTTTGGTGGAATCTTTCGTTCGGCTGTCTTCTCTTCAGATTGGAGTCCCTGACCAAGAGAGATTTGATCGAATCGTTCGTAGGGGAATGTATTACTTGGATAAAGAAGTGCTTTCCTATTATGAGTGGGTAAAGAAGCAGAAAAACTTCTCTGGGTTGAACAATGAAACCATTCATTATCTGTACTTGTGTGCCTTGAATCCTCATTTGATGTCCAAGGTAAATAAGGCAGCTTGTGAGTATTTTGTAGGAGAACTGTCCAAGGAACTGAGTTCTTTGAGCATCTATCAAAAAGCTATGGCTTCAATTGTACTTCAGGAATTTAAAAAGCAAAATGAGGCATTGAAATTTGTTCGTTCTGCAGTGAGTTATTCCGTATATACGGATGAATTAGGACGCTACTATGATACTGCAAAAGCTGGATATTCATGGAGAAATTATAAGATTCCAACACAAACCATGGTGATTGAGTCGGTTTCTAAGGTGGCTCCAGCTACATTGCAGGTAACATCTTCTTCATCTCCTTTGGCAAAGGATAGATTAATCAGTGAGTATACCCGTTGGCTCTTAAATCAGAAACGTACCCAGTTCTGGGAGAACTCAGCCAACACTTTAGATGCCTTGTATGCTATTCTTAATGCCAGTGATACGAAGTTGCAGATAAAGATGACGGATGCTCAAACGAAAGTGGAGACCTATTCATTCCAGGATTTTAAGGACATGCCTAAGACGTGGAAATTGGCAAAGAGTGAAAGTGACTCTCCAGTAGCATGGGCTAATGTTACGATGAAATCTTTGGTAAAGATGGATGATGTAGTGGCAGAAACGCCCCGAACTGGTTTCAAGCTGGAAGTAGAGTACCAGAAAGAAGTCTCTAAGAATGGAAAGGTTAGATATGAATCCGTGAATCTGGATAATTTAAAGGTGGGTGATAAGATACATACTGTAATCCGTGTGAAGGTAGATAGGGACATGGACTTTGTGGAGGTCAATGTTCCTCGGGCTGCTTGCTTTGAGCCTGTGTCAACCTTGTCTGGGTTCCGATGGGGAAAGAATCTGGGCTATTATTATATGATAAGAGACAAGGAAAGTGTATTCTGCATGGACCATCTTCCTAAGGGCAATTATGAATTGACTGAAGATTTCTATGTGGTTTATCAGGGAGCATATAGTTCAGGTATTCCTACCGTTCAATGCACTTATGCACCTGAGTTCAGTGTCCATGGTGATAGCCAGAAGGTATTGGTCCGTTGAAGACGAATTGAGGATTCTTGGCGTTTTTTTACGGCTAACAAGAAAAAAAAGTTATCTTTGCAAATCAAGGAAAAGATATAAAACGGAATCTATTATAAATGAGAAAATTAATTATATTCTTCAGTTTTTTGTCGGTTTCATTGTCGTTGTTTTCCCAACCACAAATGAAATTCGACAGGGAGTCTGTGGATTTTGGTACTATTTTATTGGATAATCCTGTCACAGCAGAATTCAAGGTCACCAATACAGGTGATTCTTATTTGGTCCTGACTGATGTGAAAGCTTCTTGTGCCTGCACGGCAATAGAATGGCCGGAAAAAGGCATAAGTCCAGGTGAATCAGCATCTATAAAGGCGGTTTTTGATGCGAAGGCTTTAGGTACATTCTATAAAGAAGTGGAAATTCATAGCAATACTTCTACCGAACCGAAATATCTTCAGATGTCAGGTCGTGTGGTAGCTAATGCTGATGAAGTGACAAATACAGAGGGTTTTGACATCGTGATGGGTGATGTCCGACTGAATAAAGACACCATCTTTTTTGACCAAGTGTATAAAGGAACAAATCCTGTAGATGAGATTCTGGTGCTGAATACGACTCGTGCTTCATTTGAACCGATTTTGATGCATGTTCCTAATTATCTGGAGGTGTCTTGCTATCCAGAGCGGATTCCTGCAGGTAGAACAGGTAGAATACGTATTAAACTTCTGACGGAGAACTTGCAGGAAATGGGACTGACCCAGACTTCTGTTTATTTTAATCGTATGTTTGGAGATAATGTTAGTCCTGAGAATGAAATACCGGTATCTGTGGTCTTATTGCCAGATTTCTCCAACCTTTCCACTGTCTCCAGAGGACGTATCGCAAAGATGAAGCTGTCTACTACGAATTTGCAGATTTATTATAATGGTAAGCCAAAAGCCAAAGGTGAGGTGATGATTACCAATACAGGACAACAAGAGTTGAAGATAGACCGTTTGCAAGTTCTAAGTGATGCTGTTAGTGTAAGTCTCCCCAAGAAAAAGGTTGGGGTAGGTCAAACTATAAAGATGAAAGTGGAAGTTACTAAAGACCGAGTAAAAAAGAATCGAGGACTTGGCATTTTGATGATAACAAATGATCCGGAGAGTGCTGGGCAGATTGTAAAAATAAAAGCGAATTGATTATGGAACATCCAGAAAACGATAAAGCGTACAAAGGCTTGGTTGTCAATGCGGGGATAGCCCAACCTTCTTCAGTAAATCCATATTTGACATCCTCAAAGTTCAAAAAACGGGAGTTGACTGCCAATGATTATGTGGAGGGTATATTAAAAGGTGATACCGTAATTTTAAGCCGTGCTGTAACATTAGTGGAAAGTGTGTTACCTGAACATCATGCACTAGCTCAGGAAGTTATTGAGAAATGTCTTCCATATTCAGGAAATTCTATCCGAGTAGGAATTAGTGGTGTACCTGGTGCTGGTAAGAGTACTTCAATTGATGTTTTTGGTCTCCATGTATTGGAAGAGAAAGGTGGAAAGCTAGCAGTTTTAGCTATCGACCCTAGTAGTGAACGAACTAAGGGTAGTATCTTGGGTGATAAGACTCGTATGGAGAAATTATCGGTTCATCCCAAATCCTTCATTCGTCCTAGTCCATCAGCAGGTTCTTTAGGTGGTGTGGCTCGTAAGACTCGTGAAACCATAGTCCTTTGTGAGGCTGCTGGTTATGATAAGATTTTCGTAGAGACGGTGGGAGTAGGCCAAAGTGAGACTGCTGTACATTCTATGGTTGACTTTTTCTTGCTTTTGCAGGTAGCTGGTACTGGTGATGAACTTCAGGGCATCAAGCGTGGAATCATGGAAATGGCTGATGGCATCGTTATTAATAAATGTGATGGAGATAATATAGAGCGTTCCAATTTGGCTGCAGCTCATTTCCGTAGTGCCTTGCATCTGTTCCCAGTTCCTGACAGTGGGTGGACTCCTAAGGTCCTGACTTATTCCGGTTTTTATGGTTTGGGCATAAAAGAAATCTGGGATATGATTTATAACTATATGGATTTTGTGAAGGAGAATGGCTATTTTGAATATAGACGAAATGAGCAGAACAAGTATTGGATGTATGAAACAATAAATGAGCAGTTGCGAAACAGTTTCTATAATAATGAATTAATTTCCAAAATGTTAAAAGTTAAGGAAAAGATGATTCAAGAAGGTCAGCAAACATCCTTCATAGCTGCAAAGCAATTACTTGATATTTATTTTTCCGATGTTGTGGGAAAGAGATAAAAAAAGGAGTGCTGTAAGGCACTCCTTTTTTGGATATAGGCGTTAAATTCTAGATTGACAAATTGTGAAGTAGGTCTAGCAAATCCTGATTGATAGGTTTTACGTTTTTAATTACCTTTGAGAATGGAACATAAACAATCTCATCGTTATTTAATCCAATCATGACATTACGTTGACCTTCCATCAGTGCATGAATACTAGCAGCTCCCATTCTACAAGCAATGATTCTATCATGTGCAGATGGAGAACCTCCACGAAGTAAGTGACGAAGGATTGAAACACGAACATCGATACCAGGGTATTCACGTTTTACTCTTTCTGCATATTTCAATGCACCTCCAGTTTCTTCTGTCTCGGCAACCAGTACAATACTACTATTTTTGGATTTCTTGAAACCATTTTGAACATATAGACCTACCTGATCTTCTTTTGCCTCAATCTGTGGAATAATAGCTTCTTCACATCCAGAAGCAATGGCACCATTCAGTGCTAAGAAACCAGCTGCACTACCTCCACGAACTTCAACGAAGAATAAACGTTGATGTGAGGTTGCTGTATCGCGAATTTTATCTACAGCATCTATAATGGTATTCAAAGCTGTATCATATCCAACGGTAGTGTCTGTTCCATAAATATCATTATCAATAGTGGCAGGTATACCAATACATGGGATATCGAATTCCTGGGCAAAGATCTTGATTCCATTCATGGTTCCATCTCCACCTATAACAACCAGGGCGTCAATACCAGCTTCTGTCATGTTCTTATATGCCTGTTCACGCCCCTCAGGAGTTTGGAACTCCTTACATGGAGATGTCCTTAAGATAGTTCCACCCATATGGATGATATTGCTGACATTTTGAGTGTGGAATTCAACAATTTCTCCTGAGTATAATCCTTTAAATCCACGGTAAACAGCTTTTACTTTCAAACCATGGTAAATGGCTGCACGAGTGACCGCACGAATCAAACAATTCATACCTGGAGCATCACTTCCTGCTGTGATTAGACCGATACATTTAACTGCCATAACTTTTATTTTTACATTTTTATTTTTGCAAAGATAAACAAAAATCTTCTCTTGCACAGAGTTTTGTCACTGAATTTATTCCTTTTTTTCTTTCAGGTGATTAAGAATAGCATCTCTGCATTCTTCCATCAGCCATTTAGGAGTTGAGGTAGCCCCACATATTCCAATGGACTTTGCTCCCTCCACCAGTGCCAAGTCTATCTCACTGGCATCTTCAATCATGTATGAATTATGATTGACAGATTGACATTGGCTGAAAAGGACTCTTCCGTTTGAACTTTTTTTCCCGCAAACAAATAAAATTAGTTCATGCTGTTTCGCAAACTTTTGAATGTTAGGCATCCGGTTTGCTACTTGACGACAAATGGTGTCATGGTATTCAAATGTGGCATTTTTATTAATATGGTCATTAATATATTCCACAATTTTTCTAAATCCCTCTAGTGATTTTGTTGTCTGTGAATAGAGACGAATATCATTGTTGAAATCAAGATTTGTGACCTCTTCTGGGGACTCAATAACTTTTGCAGATCCCTGTGTTTGTCCTACTAGTCCCAACACTTCTGCATGTCCATTTTTACCAAATATGACAATCTGCTTTTGGGGGTTGTCATTTTTACTAGCTTCTTGTTTTATTCTTTGTTGTAAACGGAGTACAACAGGACAAGTGGCATCTATAATCTCTATGTTGTTTTGTTGGGCAATCTCATAGGTGCTAGGGGGTTCTCCGTGAGCCCTGAGAAGCACCTTGACATTTCTTAGCTTCTTGAATTCTTCATGGTTAATGGTAATAAGCCCTAATTGCTTGAGGCGCTCGCATTCACGACCATTGTGAACGATATCGCCCAAGCAATATAGAGTACTCCCTTTAGCCAGTTCTTCTTCTGCTTTCTTTATGGCTGTAGTAACGCCAAAACAGAAACCGGAACCTTCGTCAATTTCAATGTCTATCATGCTCCCACAACTTTCTTATATTGCTCAAGAAGCCAGTCTTGCTGTTCTTGAATTGTCATGTGACTATTGTCTAAGAGAATGGCATCTTCTGCTTGTCTTAATGGACTGACCTCACGATGCATATCTATATAGTCCCTTTCTACAACGTTTTTCAAGATTTCATCGTAATTAGGATCCTGCCCTTTTCCTTTTAATTCCTTAAATCTGCGTTCGGCTCTCACTTCTGCAGAAGCAGTAACATAAATTTTCAGTTCAGCATCAGGAAAGACAGTAGTGCCAATGTCACGACCATCCATGACAATTCCTTTCTGTTTACCTATAGCCTGTTGCTGCTTAACCATTTCTTTGCGGACAAAGCCAAGGGCTGCTATAGGACTTACATGTGACGATACTTCCATGTTGCGTATTTCACTTTCTACGTTCTCTCCATTTAAGCAGGTATAAGGTAAGCCAGTCTCTGGATCTAGTCCGAAAGAAATAATAATATTAGGTAATAAAGACTGAAGTCTATTTTCATCAATTCCGTCAGCTGTAAAAATGTTGTTACGTAATGCGAATAAGGTTACAGCTCGGTACATGGCACCACTATCCACATATATATAACCTATCTCTTTGGCCAAATTTTTAGCCATCGTACTTTTCCCGCAAGATGAAAACCCATCAATCGCAATTGTTATTTTTTTCATATTTTCAAATTTAGTTTAAGGACACATTTTGCCCAAATTCCTATTCTCGCTTCAAAGTTACATCATATTTTCGTTTATTTGCTCTTTTTCCTTCACTTTAGGTACTGGTTTCAATTAAAAAAATAAAAAAGTTGGCCTTAGGCGAAAAAAAATAGTTCAAAACAACACATGAAATAAAAAAAAGTACTAAATTTGCCCGTACCAATGAAGAACATATAAAAATAATAGTATAATTATGGAAGAAAACAAGTCAGAACAGCAGGGAGGTTTGTTGGAAGTCAAGAAATCTAAATCAGCTGATTTGGAGGGAAAGAAGAGTACTAGTCTTCTTATTGGCTATGTCTTGGTCCTTGCAGCAATGTTTGTCTGCTTTGAGTGGACTCAGCGTGACAAGAAGATCGACTTGAGCGATGCCGTTCAGGATATCGTAGTCGAGGAGGAAATTGTGCCAATTACACAGCAGGAGGAGAAATTACCACCTCCACCACCAGAGGCACCATCAGTAGTAGAGGAAATCAAGGTCGTTGAGAATGACACTGAATTACAGGAGTCCTCAATTCAGTCTACTGAGGAAACCAATCAGGCCGTAGAGGTTCCACCAGTAGTAAAGAAGGAAGAACCTAAGGTAGAAGAGGAGGAAGCTGAAGATGAGCAGACTATCTTCCAGGTTGTAGAAAATCAGCCAGAGTTCCCAGGTGGTACTGCTGCATTGATGCAGTATCTGAGCAAGAATATCAAGTATCCTACTATCGCTCAGGAGAATGGTGTTCAGGGTCGTGTAATTGTTCAGTTCGTTGTTAACAAGGATGGTTCTATTGTTGACCCAGTTGTTGCTCGTTCTGTTGACCCATATTTGGATAAGGAAGCTATCCGCGTGGTATCTTCCATGCCTAAGTGGAAACCAGGTATGCAGCGTGGTAAACCAGTACGTGTTCGCTATACATTGCCTGTTGCATTCAAACTTCAGTAATTTCATAGAAATTAAAAATAGAGAGGCTGCTTTTTGCAGCCTCTTTTGTTCCTTACTCTTATGTATACACCAACAAAGTATAGAAATTTAGTAAATGAATTCCTGGCCTCTAAACCTTATAACCGGGAACCTAAGGAGCTTTATGAACCAGTTCAATATGAATTGGCGATAGGCGGTAAACGCATCCGTCCCATTCTAATGCTGATGGCTTATCATATGCTCCGTGAAGATGTGGAGTCTATTTTACCAGTTGCGGTGGGTCTGGAAACCTATCATAATTATACTTTGGTACACGATGATATCATGGATGAGGCCACCCTTCGTCGTGGAATGCCTACTGTTCACGTGAAATGGAATCAAACTACAGCGTTGCTTTGTAGTGAGATTATGGTGCTGCACTCCTACGAGGGTGTCATGCAAGCACCGGCCGAAGTTAGGGATGAAGTGCTGAAAGTTTTCACTCAGACCGCTGTGGAGATTAGTGAGGGACAACAGTATGATATAGAATTTGAGACTCGCTCAGATGTTACAGTCTCTGAATATCTGGAGATGATACGTCTTAAGACTTCTGTACTTCTGGCATGTGCGCTTAAAATTGGTGCCATGCAGGGCGGGGCTTCAAAGACAGATTGTGATTTAATTTATGCTTTCGGAGAAAAGATAGGTTTGGCGTTCCAACTCCAAGATGACTATTTGGATGTCTATGGAGATTCAAAGACTTTTGGGAAAAATATAGGTGGGGATATCTTGTGTAACAAGAAGACTTATATGCTTCTTTCCGCTTTAAATCTGGCCAATGATGAAATCAAGTCGCAACTTCAGAACTGGATAACCATGGAAAATCCAGATCCTGAAGAGAAGATTTCAGCCGTAACTTCTATTTATAATGAATTAGGAATTCAGGAACTTTGCAAGAAAGAGATAAGAACCTATTACAATGAAGCACATGACTTATTGGACCGTATCTCTATTCCTGAAGATAAAAAGAAAGTCCTTTGGGATTATGTTTCATCAATGATTGATCGTAGTTTCTGATGCCGTACCGTAGATTACCCAAGACAGATGCAGCAAGGATTAAAGCTATGAAAACGCTGCTTAATAAGGAAGATGCTTTTTCTTCCGGCAGTCGTGTTGTGTCTTGGAAAACTTTAAATGATGTCCAAAGAGCCTATGATCGGTTCATGACGGCTTATCTATATCATAAAAGTTGTAAAAAGAATCAGGTTAGGCATTCTGGTGATGGAGATGATGCAAAGTTAAAAGCTCGAATGTTTATTTCTCATTTCATTCAGGTTCTGAACTTGAGCATGATGAGGGGCGAGATAAAAGAAAAGTATAAACCCTTGTATGGACTGTCAGAAGGTGATTATACCGTTCCAGATTTAACCTCTAGTGAACAACTTCTAAGTTGGGGCGAAAAAATCATTAATGGTGAAAAAGAACGATTGAAATCGGGAGGTGTACCCATATATAATCCTTCAATAGCGAAAGTGGCAGTACATTTTGATATTTTCAAGGAATTATATTCAAAGCAGAAAAGGCTTCAAAAACTTACTTCTAATAGTGGTGATGAAATGGCTGCCTTACGTGAGGATGTAGATAAAGCATTGCTGGAATTGTGGAATGAAGTGGAAGCTGCATTTGCAGATTTACCCCTTTTGGAAAGATATCAAAAGTGTCTATCTTATGGATTGGTTTACTATTATAGAAGACACGAGGCTCCCATTGAAGGCTTAGATTTATGAATATTATTGATACTCATTCACATATATATTTAGAGGGGTTTGATTCTGATAGGGAGGAAGTGGTTCATCGTGCGAAGGAAAAAGGGGTGACTAAAATTATACTTCCTGCTATAGATTTGGTCACATTGGATCGGCTTCTAAGAACATGTGATGAATTTCCAGGATATTGTTATCCATCACTAGGGCTTCATCCCGAAGAGGTAAGAGAGGACTATCCTAAAGTCCTTGCACAAATGAAACCTTTATTGAAAGAAAATGGTTCCACTTTCATAGGAATAGGTGAGGTGGGTTTGGATTTTTATTGGGACCAAACTTATAAGGAAGAGCAAATTAGAGCATTTGAGACCCAGATAGAATGGGCTCTTGAATTTAATCTGCCACTTATTATCCACAACCGGTCTTCTCATAGGGAGTTAGTAGATACCTTATTAAAATATAAGTCAGATTCACTACGGGGTATATTTCATTGTTTTGGAGGAACCCAAGAAGAATGTGATGAATTGTTGCAATTTAGAGGATTTTGCCTAGGAATAGGTGGTGTATTAACTTTCAAGAAATCCAGTTTGCCGCAGATTATTAAAGATGTTCCACTTGATAGGTTGGTTGTAGAAACAGATTCTCCATATTTGGCTCCTGTTCCTCATAGAGGAAAACGTAATGAGAGCAGTTTCGTATATGATGTTGTGATGAAGTTG
Organism: Bacteroidales bacterium UBA4293; assembly: GCA_002395835.1. Classification (GTDB taxonomy): domain Bacteria; phylum Bacteroidota; class Bacteroidia; order Bacteroidales; family Bacteroidaceae; genus Minthousia. Next base: position 145,285 of record DGVD01000012.1, read on the forward strand.
GCAGAGATAAAGCAACTTCCTGGTGATGTTATAGCGGAAGCCACAACTAGAAATGCTGAAAATCTCTTTTTCTAATTCATTATTTTAGATAAAAAGAGGCCTATCTGCGTTAAATTTGGTTTCATCTTTAATTTTTGTCTAAGATTGTTGGGCCATACGAGAATTTTTAGATATATTTGTGCGTTGAAAACTCTTTATCGAGTTTGTGTGGTTGATAGGTCAAGTTTAAACATCAACTGCTTTAGGGAGAGATGCTCGAGTGGTTGAAGAGGCACGCCTGGAAAGCGTGTAAACGCCGAAAGCGTTTCGGGGGTTCGAATCCCCCTCTCTCCGCATAAAAGAAATATGTGAAAAACAATTTATAAACAATTAATTAATTAATCTTTAAAATTTTTAGACACACAATGAAAAAGTTTTTTGCAATTGTTGCAGTTATGGGTATGATGACCTTCGGTATCACCCAGAACATGGTAGCTCAAGAGCCAGCAGCTGCTGATTCAGCAGCTACAGAGCAGGTAGAGGAAGCAGCAGCTCCAGCTGTAGATGAAGTAGCTGAAGCAGCTCCAGTTGTTGAAGAGAGCGGTTCTCTTCATAAGGAATTGAAGACTAAGTTCATCGAAGGTGATGCAGGCTTCATGTCATTGGTTGCTATCGCTTTGGTACTTGGTTTGGCTTTCTGTATTGAGCGTATCATTTATCTGTCTTTGGCTGAGGTTAACACTAAGAAACTCATGAAGGACATTGAGGCTAAGTTGGCTAACAAGGACATCGAAGGTGCAAAGCAGGTTGCTAAGAACACTCGTGGTCCAGTAGCATCTATTTGCTATCAGGGTTTGATGCATGTTGATGAGGGTCTTGACACTGTAGACCGTACCGTTACTGCTTACGGTGGTGTTCAGGCTGGTTATCTGGAGCAGAACTGCTCTTGGATTACCTTGTTTATTGCAATGGCTCCATCACTCGGATTCTTGGGTACTGTAATCGGTATGGTTATGGCATTCGATAAGATCCAGCAGGCAGGTGATATCTCTCCAACCGTTGTTGCAGGTGGTATGAAGGTTGCGTTGATTACTACTATCTTCGGTATCGTTGTTGCTTTGATTCTTCAGGTTTTCTACAACTTCATCCTTGCTAAGATTGAGTCAATCACTAGCAACATGGAGGATGCTTCTATCCAGCTGTTGGATATGGTAACAAAGGCTAAGATCGCAAAGTAATTAACTCTTTTAAGTAGACAACAATGAAAATTCAGAAAATCTCTAACTATGCCTTGTATGCATGCTTTGCCATTATTGCAGTGGTATTTGTATTGTTCTACACGGTAGGTTATGATAATCCTGTCGGCGAGTATAATGAGCCCGCTATGACAGAAGGACTGCTTTTCTTGATGTACGCTTTGGTAGCCGTTTGTATCGTTTTGATGATATGGAGCGCAATAAAGAGTGCTACATCTGGAAGTGGCGTCGATGATGCGAAAACAGGTGTTCCTGGAAAGAAGGTTGCAATTTGTGCAGTTGTTATTCTGATTGCTTCTTTAGTACTGGGTGCTGTATTTGGTTCTTCAGCTCCTGTAACTGCTGCTGATGGTACAGTAACTGAGGGTACTTGGTCTTGGATCTCTGACATTATGATCATCTCTATCTATATTCTTTTGGCTATTGCAGCTGTTGGAATCGTAGTAAACTTGACTGGTGTTATCAAAAACAAAAATTAAATAATATCTAAAGAAAGAAAGTATGGCAAAAAAGAAAAGAAAGATGCCGGGTTTGAATACCAGTTCAACCGCTGATATCTCTTTCATGTTGCTCATCTTCTTCTTGGTTACAACTTCAATGGATACCGATAGAGGTTTGGCACGTCAGTTGCCACCACCTCCTGAGGAAAACGCCGAAGTGAAGGATATTATAGTCAAGGAGCGTAACATCTTGAATGTGCGTATGAACTCCGCAGGTAATCTCATGCTTGAGGACATGGATGGCCAAAAGTTCATCAGACTAGAAGAGTTACGAGCAATTGTGAAGGATTTCATAGCAAACCCTAAGCATGAGGAAAATAAGCCTGAGTTCCATACTGAGCGCTTGCCTTATTTTGGTGATGTTGAAATAACTAAGAATCATGTAATCTCTGTACAGAATGACCGTGGTACTCCTTATAAGGTTTATTTCAATGTTCAGCATGAATTGATTGCAGCTTACAATGAACTTCGTGATGAGATTTCTCAAAAGCAGTTTGGTAAGCCATATGCAGAACTGAATGAAGACCAGCAAAAGGCTGTACGTGATTATTATCCACAGAAGATTTCTGAGGCAGAACCTAAAAACTATGGAGGAAAGAAATAATGGGAAAGTTTAATAAAAACGGATCAAGAGAAATGCCTGAGATGAATACTTCATCTCTGCCTGACTTGATTTTTACCATCTTGTTCTTCTTCATGATTGTTACCACTATGCGTGAAGTAACATTGCAGGTGAAGCTGAAATTGCCAAAAGGCCAGAATTCAGTTCTGGAAAAATTGGAGAAGAAGTCTTTAGTGTCTTTCATCTATATTGGTCAGCCTACTGATCAATTAGCAGGAAAGATGGGTACTGATAGCCGTATTCAGTTAAATGATAAATTTGCTGAAGTAGATGAAGTACAAGATTACATCCAGCAGGAGCGTATGAACATGAGTGAGGCTGATCAGCCTTTTATGAAGGTTTCATTGAAGTGCGACCAGGATACTCAGATGGGTATTATCACTGATGTTAAGCAGGCTTTAAGAAAAGCTTATGCTTTGAAGATTAACTACTCTGCTGTAGGTGGTGAGTAAATCTATCTAATCTTAAATAAAAGGAGGAGGGATTTGAGTCCCTCCTCTTTTATTTTACATAAAACTCTATAAGTTCTTCTAACGCATCTTGGCATACAGGACAGAACTTTGGAGCTTCATTTATTTTCATGCGGCACTCTTGTGTACCTCTGTATACTCCTTTAGAACTATATCCTCCTCCTTCAAATATTCCTACTTTGTTGTATATTTCATCTTCGTCAGAAGATAAAGGTGTTGGTATGATGGTGCCTTCTTCGATTAAATTCTTCCATTTTGAATCGAAGTTTTTTAAAGTGGTAATATTTTTTTCCCAAGGTTCAGTATCTTTTGGGTATTGAGGTTCAAATTCGTCGTCGTAGTAATACTCATCGGCAAGACCTCCAAAACTGTGTCCAAATTCATGAACAACTACAGGACGGAAATCTCTATGGTGAGCAGCTGTAAGAGTGTAGCTATTATAAATACCTCCACCACCATATTCTGATGTATTGGCTAAAATGATAATATGTTCATAAGGAATGCCTGCTAGAGTGTTGTGGAGTTCCTTTAAATGTAGTGTTGTTAGGTAACGATCTGAATAGAATGTGTCAAAATGGGATGATAAAGCAGTGTTTTTCCACACATTGTTTTGGGGTATACTTACTCCTGAATCTTTAGATTCACAGGCTACAGCCACGATATTAAATTTGTTTTTATTTTTTTTGAAAGGCTCATGTTCAAATAGAGACTCTGTGGCTATTCTAGCATCATAGTAGAATGTTTCTATTTCTTCTTTAGTGTATCCTTCAGCCACTATTGCTATATCAATACATTTATCCAAATCACCGCTTTTTATGAGTGTTCTAGATTGGGGTTGGAAACCATAACCTCTTTGTGCAATTAAAGGGTCTTTAGGGTCTACCTCATGTATATATGAACAGCTTACATTACGATGTGTGTCTAAAAGCTTAACTTCTACTATTATATTATTTTTGGGGAATGGAATCTGGAAAGGATTCTCAAAAGATTTTTTTAGTCGTGTAGCTTCTTCCTCTACCAACCATTCTTGAAATAGAGTTGAGAAAGAGTGCTTATAGATGATTTGATTTGTTTCTTTGTCTTTTACGGTAATTTGTCCGTTACCTTCTAATGGTAGGTCGCAAAGATTATGTCTTCTACCTGCCCATTTAGGGGTTTTGTTTAACTCATCCAGATATATTTCCTGCTGCTCATGGTTGCCAGCAAAGATATAGTCAATTCGCAAGGTGGCATCTTCAAAATAATCTTCAAATTGTTGTGCTCTTGCCGTGGTATTCAATCCAAAGCAAAGAGCAATGGCAAATATTTTTTTATTCATATTACAGTTGGTTAATAGATAAATGCAAAATTAGTCAAATTTTATCAGTGTGTAATTAAATTTGCCACATTTCTGTGGAACTTTAGATAAAATGTTTACCTTTGCATAAATAATTAAAAATAATATGGGAAGGTATCAATTGGACGAATTAGATGAGCAGATCTTAAGTATTATTGCAAGTAATGCTCGTATTCCTTTTTTGGAAGTTGCAAGATTATGTAATGTTTCTGGTGCTGCCATTCATCAACGTATTCAGAGACTAATTAATGAAGGAGTTATTAAAGGGTCGGTATTTGTGCTAGATCCTGAAAAGATCGGTTATGAAACCTGTGCGTATGTGGGGCTATTTTTGAAGGACCCAGAATCCTTTGATGATGTGTTGAAAGCTCTTAATGATATTCCAGAAGTTGTAGAATGTCATTTCACAACAGGAAGTTATGACATGTTTTTAAAGATCTATGCCAAGAATAATCACCATCTATTGAGTATTATTCATGATAAACTACAACCGTTAGGTTTGCAGAGATCTGAAACCATTATTTCATTTAATGAAGCTTTTAGAAAACAAATTCCGATAGATATAAAATGAAAAAACAGGCAGATTTTTATTCTGCCTGTTCTTTTTTTATATAATCTACAAAACTATATTCATATTGGTGTTTTTCATCTATTCCATGGTCCTCTCTAGAAATTTCTTTCCATTCATCTTTATATGGAGGAAAGAAGGCATCAGCTTTTTCTGGGGTATCCTTGATTAAGGTTAGACATAATTCATCTGCATATTTCAAGGCTTGTTGGTATACACTATTGCCTCCTATGATATAGATATGATTATCATCTTTACAGGCATTCAGTGCTTCTTCCAAAGAAGGATAGCATTCAGCGTTCTCAAAATTGGCCTTTTGGCGAGTTAATACAATATTTCTTCTGTTTGGTAGTGCACCTTTAGGAAGTGACTCGAAAGTTTTTCGACCCATAATGATGGTATTGCCTGTTGTCAAAATCCTAAAGCGTTTCAAGTCATTTGGAAGCCAGTAAATTAATTTGTTCTGGTAACCTATGGCCCCATTCTCAGCAACAGCTGCTATAATAGATATTTTATTCATACTTGATAGGTGGTTTAATCTTATGATATAAAGTATGCTTAGAAGGATTAGTATCCTTATGGACATAAGATTAGTAATCTTCAAGTCTTAAGATTATTAATCTTCATGCCCCAAGATTAGTAATCTTAGACAGACACCTCTCCTTTAATAGCAGGCCAAGGATCATAGCCCTCTAATTTGAAATCTTCATATTTAAAATCAAAGATACTTTTTACATTAGGGTTAATTTTCATCGTTGGAAGGGGACGAGGTGTACGGCTTAATTGTAGTTTGACTTGTTCCATGTGGTTAAGATAAATATGGGAATCACCAGTAGTATGAATAAACTCTCCTGGCTTTAAACCGGTTACCTGTGCCACCATCATAAGCAACAAGGCATAGGATGCAATGTTGAACGGTACCCCTAGAAACATATCAGCAGAGCGTTGATAAAGCTGAAGGCTCAACTTGCCATCAGCTACATAAAACTGAAAGAAGCAATGGCATGGTGGTAATCCCATTTGATCTATTTGGGCTACATTCCATGAGCAAACGATGATACGGCGGGAATCAGGATTGTTTTTTATCAAGTCTATGGCATTGGATAATTGATCTATGCTTCCTCCCTCATAGTCTTGCCAAGCTCTCCATTGTTTGCCATAGATAGGTCCTAGTTCACCTGTTTCATCATCACCCCAAGAATCCCAAATATGTACATTCTTTGCTTGCAAAGTGTGTTTGTTGGTATCCCCGCTAATAAACCAAAGAAGTTCTTCTATAATTCCACGTAAGAAGACTTTCTTAGTGGTTACCAAGGGGAAACCATTTTCAAGGTTAAAGTGCATTTGATGTCCAAAAATGCTTTTAGTCCCCGTTCCTGTTCGGTCTGTCTTTACCACACCTTCTTTCATAATGCGGTCAAGTAAATCTAGGTACTGTTTCATTTGACTTGTTTTTTTATTTGTAGTGCAAAGATAACTGATTTTTCCTTTATCTTTGCAGAAAAATTGGAATTATGGACTTGCCTTCATCATTTATTCATAGTATGAGTCAGTTGCTTAGCTCTGAGGAACTCAAAGAATTCTTAAAAGCTCTGTCTGTAGACACTCCTGTAAGCATACGTCTAAATAAGGGAAAACCTTTTATTCGCCCTAAAGAGGGATGGGAGCAAGTGCCATGGTGCTCTATGGGTTATTATTTGCCAATGCGCCCAACATTCACTTTTGACCCGTTATTTCATGTGGGAGCTTATTATGTGCAAGAAGCTTCGTCTATGTTTTTGTCTCAGGTTGTCCAAACCTATGTGAAGGAACCTGCAGTAGCCTTGGACCTATGTGCAGCTCCAGGTGGAAAAAGTACTTTGTTGCAAGATAATCTTCCAGATGGAAGTCTTTTAATAGCTAATGAAGTGATGCCACATCGTGCTCAAATTTTAAAAGAGAATCTTGTTAAATGGGGGCATCCTTCTACAATAGTATCTCATAATGATTCTTCTGCTTTTTCCCATTTAACTCATTTCTTTGATTTTATATTGACTGATGTACCTTGTTCTGGAGAAGGTATGTTCCGTAAGGATGAGGTGGCTATAGAGGAATGGAATTTAGAAAATGTAGATGCGTGCTGGAAACGGCAACGTATGATAGTGGAAAATGTATGGCCTAGTTTAAAGCCTGGTGGCATTCTTGTGTATTCTACATGTACTTTTAATACATTGGAAAATGAGCAGAATATAAGATGGATTCAGGAAAATTTAGGTGCTGATATACTTGATGTTCCTGTTTTAGAAGATTGGAAAATCACATCGGCTTTAGGAGGGGAAAAGATTCCCGTTTATCGTTTCTTACCTCACAAAACTAAGGGAGAGGGTCTTTTTATGGCAGTATTACGTAAAACGTCTGCTGAAGAGCCTATATTTTCTGGGAGGAAGAAAGAAAAGCAGAAGAAGCCAACTAAAAATAATGCAGTTTCTATCCCAAATATTTGCAAAGAGTGGATTAAGGATAGAGATAATTTCCAATTTCAGTTGTATAAGGATATGATTATAGCTTTCCCTAAGACATATGTAGAACAATGGGGAATACTTAGTCAGAATTTGAATATTCTCCATGCAGGTATTACAATAGGTAGCATCAAAGGAAAAGATGTTATTCCAGATCATTGTTTGGCTATGAGCCAAGTAGCTTCTGATAGTTTCCCAAGAGAGGAGGTTTCCTATAATCAGGCTATCTCTTATCTAAGAAAAGAATCTTTATCATTGAGTGCTGAGACACCAAAAGGTTTTGTGCTGTTGACCTACAATCATCAGCCGCTGGGCTTTGTAAAGAATGTAGGGAATAGAGCCAATAATTTATATCCTCAAGAATGGAGAATCCGTTCTGGTTTCTCTCCAGAACAAGTGATTACACCTTAGTGTCAAAAGGTATTCGGTAGTTGCAGCCTTCTTTCCAATTAGAACAGCCGTATGCCGTTTTTCCTTTGATAATGATTCCTTTTCCGCAAATAGGGCATTTGCGTCCAATAATGCTATCATCGGTAGATGATGGAATTACAGGAGTAGGTGCCTTTTCTGTAGGGATGATATTATCTGCCTTATTGTCGTTCTTCTGAACTTTTGTTTTTTTATTGGTAGTTGTAGAACGTTTCTTTATAGTAGGCTTCTTTTCTTCAGCAGCTGCAGAAACTCTTCGATTAGAATTGTCGGCTAACACAGATTGGATAATATCTGCAACCATAGCTTTCAATTCTAAAATAAAAGTCTGTGCGCTATAGTTCTTACTTTCTATTTGGCGTAACTTGCGTTCCCATATACCTGTTAATTCTGCACTTTTTAGTAATTCTTCATGAATAAGGCTAATAAGTTCAGTTCCTGTAGGAGTAGCAAATAGGTTCTTTTTTTCCTTCCGTATGTAATGACGCTTGAATAATGTTTCAATAATGGCAGCACGTGTTGAAGGTCTACCAATACCGTTTTCCTTTAAGGCGTCGCGTAATTCATCATTATCTACCAATTTTCCAGCGGTTTCCATTGCTCTTAAAAGGGTAGCTTCTGTATAAGGTTTTGGTGGAGTTGTCCACTTCTGTTGTAAATCTGGAATATGAGGGCCATATTCTCCTATAGTGAAGGCTGGCAAAGTGCGTTCTTCATCGTTTTCTTTTTCGTCTTCATCTTGTGTCTGTTTAGTATATAGGACTCTCCACCCTGGTTCCAAAATCTGTTTGCCACTAGTCTTGAAATCAATATCTTCTACTTTGCCTAAAACGGTTGTGGTAGAAAATTTGCAGTCGGGATAGAATACTCCGATAAATCGGCGAGCGATTAAATCATAGACTCGTTTCTCAAAATCTGATAGATTCTGAGTTGGAACGCCTGTTGGAATAATAGCATGGTGGTCTGTAACCTTACTTGTGTCGAAAACTTTTTTACTTTTAATAAGTTTTTTCCCTTCCAGTGGCGCAGTATAAGCTTTATACTCATGTAAACCTTTTAGGATGTTAGCACATTTAGGATAAATGTCATCACTCAAGTAGGTTGTATCTACACGTGGGTATGTGGTGAATTTCTTTTCATAGAGTGATTGGATGGTTTGCAAGGTCAGGTCTGCAGAGAATCCATATTTTTTGTTACACTCTACTTGTAAAGATGTCAAATCGAATAATCGTGGTGGAGCTTCATTCCCCTTTTTCGTACTAAGTTCTGTGACGAAGAAATCTTTTCCGATTATTTTTTCTAGGAATTCTCTTCCTTCTTCTTCACTGGAAAAACGTCCTTTTGTTGCGTTGAAGGTGGTATTCCTATAAACGGTCTTTAGTTCCCAATAAGCTTCAGGGACAAAAGTTTCTATTTCTTGCTGGCGCTTAACTATCAACGCTAGAGTGGGGGTTTGAACTCGGCCTATTGAAAGGACCTGATGGTTCTGGGCATATTTTAAAGTATAAAGACGAGTGGCATTCATGCCAAGTGTCCAGTCGCCAATAGCACGACTTAATCCGGCTTCATAAAGTGACTGGTATTCGCTTTGATCTTTTAATGACTTGAATCCCTCTCGTATTGATTCTTCTGTTAGTGAGGAAATCCAAAGGCGCTTTACAGGACATTTTGCACCTGCCTTTTGCATGACCCAACGTTGGATAAGTTCGCCTTCTTGTCCAGCATCACCACAGTTGATAATCATATCAGCTTTTTGCATTAGTTCCTGAATGATCTTGAACTGTTTTTCTATGCCTTTATCTGTTTTCAGTTTTATACCAAAGCGTTCTGGTATAATAGGGAGAGAGGCTAGGCTCCATGCTTTCCAGTTGGGGCTATATTCATGAGGTTCTTTAAGTTCACAAAGATGGCCGAAGGTCCAGGTTACTTGGTAACCATTGCCTTCTATATAGCCTTCGTGTGATGATTTGGCACCTAAAACGTTGGCGATGTCTTTTGCGACACTAGGTTTCTCTGCTATACAGACAATCATATATTAAAGTTTGGATTGCAAAGATAAAGTAAAATAACCAAATATCCTTCCTTCCTTTCGTTTTTATCCTCTGAATCTTTTAGAACAAATAACGTAGATAATGACCGGAGCTCCTATGATAGGGGTTACAGCATTTAATGGAATCACCAATTCTTTGGGTAGAGTACAGAGCAGATTGCAGAATAAAGCTATAGCTGAGCCACAGAGCAATGTGATAGGCATAAGAGAACGATGATTGTTAGAATGAAGCATCAGCCGTGCTATATGGGGAACAGCTAAACCAATGAAAGAAATAGGTCCACAAAACGCAGTTACGATAGCACAGAGTAAGCCCGTGGAAAATAGCAATAGGTTTCGCACCCTTTTTAGGTTGACACCTAGATTTTCCGCATATTGATTACCTAAAAGCAATGCATTCAGAGGCTTGATGAGTGAAAGTGCTATTCCAATGCCAAGAACCATAGTTATGCAAAAAAATGGCATTTGCTCCCATGATACCCCATTGAAATTGCCTAACCCCCAGAGGGTATAGCTTTGAAGTCCTTGTTCTGTGGTTGTGTAGTTTAAGAGGCTAATGACTGATGTAGTAATATAGCCAAGCATAATGCCTGTAATCAACAAAAGTAGATTGTTCTTCAATATGTTGGAAAACAGCAATAATAGTCCCATAATGAAAATGCTCCCGATGAAAGCTGATAATATGGTTGCCATATAGCCTCCTATGGTCAAGGTGCCAGCAGTGACCATACCACCCATGGACATCATTACGATAGCTACTCCAAGACTGGCTCCAGAAGTGATACCTAAAATGGATGGACCTGCTAAAGGGTTATCAAAAGCGGTCTGTAGCATTAGACCAGAGATGGCCAGACCTGCACCCGCAAGTAGAGCTGTGAGGGCTTGAGGTAGCCTGCATTCTATTATAATATATCTCCACGGGCTATCAGCATCGGCTTTTCCTATAAGTATATTCCACGTTTCTTGGATAGGAATGGAAACAGATCCAAAGAAAATGTTGGAAAGAAACAATATAAAGATGCTAAGAGATAGAAGTATCGATATGTTTTTACTTTTATTTTTGAAGCTAAAGTTCATTCTTTTTCCAATTTCTTGAAGTATTTCAGTTTGTGTTCTAGGCCAAGTTCTGGATGAAATATTTGGATGAAGTCAGCCAGCAACCGGTCAGGATGATAGGGAGTTTCCTCATAGAAGCGAGATGTGCTAGTGTTGCTACCGTAGACGTTGCCTTCTTTAAATGGCTTGAACTGTTTATATATAGCATCTTCCTTGCTTAACTCCTTTAGGGTCTTGTCTGTAGGCTGGTTATACTTTATAATCCATACATCTGCATCGTGTGCCTTGTCGAAGACTTGCTCAGCAGAAAGAGGTGCACTTCCACTTTGTTCTAAATATCCAAATGGGTTTAAAGCTCCAGCATCTTCATACAACTGCCCCATTGTGCTGTGTCCGCCAGGCATGTACCAAATTTGTCCGTAGCGAGTGTCTGAAAGAACTTTGGGACGTTTCAAGGAATTCTTAGCTTTTTCCTTTAGATTGTTAAAGTTGGATGATACTTGGGAGAAAAGCTCATTGGCCTTCTTTTCTTGCCCGAAAAGTAAACCATAGAATTTTACCCATTCAGCTCTACCTAAAGCAGAGGTTTCCATATAATCTGCACACAAGATAATAGGTATGTTTAGTTTGTCTAATTTGCCATATCCATTATTGTTCTCATAAGGTGAGAGAAAGATAGCTTGAGGATGTAATTTTATGATTTTCTCAAAGTTTGGGCTCATGCTGTTACCGCAATCGGCAAGAGTCCCATTGGCTAAGCGGTTTTTAAGTTCTTCTGCATAAATGTATTCTGAGTCGCAAACTCCACCAATTTGCTTTTCACCACCTAATTCGCAAATAAGTGTGCAATGTACAGAAGAATAAACGAGAGCGTTTTTTATTGGAGTCTTTATAATGACACCTTCAGGAAGGGAATCTGGATTGATGTCTTCAGAAACTAAAATATAGGTTTGTAATACGCTGGTTTTATCCCATGGATTTCGGAGGACAGCTTTAGTATAATGGTCATATTTTATCAATGTTAGGTTTTCTGCATATTCCATATTGCAGACAATGCCATTATTTGCAATGTGCTCTCGGAGATTTCCATTACAGCATGAAGCTAGAAATACAAATAGGCTAAATATGGGAATAAGTAACTGTTTCATTTTGCAAAGATAGTCGAAAATTCCTTTTTTTGTTGTATTTTTGCAATAGAAATCATAAGAAATGAGTAAACTGATTCTTATAACTGGAGGGCAGCGTTCTGGTAAGAGTTCCTATGCAGAACAATTAGTTTTATCCTTGTCTGATTTTCCTGTTTATATGGCTACAGCTCATATTTGGGATAATGAGTTTAAGGAGCGTGTGGATAAGCATAAAGCAAGGCGAGGTCCTCAGTGGACTAATATAGAGGAAGAGCTCCATTTGTCTAGGCACTCACTAGAAGGAAGGGTTGTACTGGTAGACTGTTTGACTCTTTGGGCCACTAACTTTTTCTATCGTGATGGTGTTGAACACGAGGTTGAACCCACATTAAAAGAATTAAAGGAGGAATTTCAGAAACTCCTTCAGCAGAATTCTACGTTTGTTGTAGTGACGAATGAAATTGGATTGGGAGGAACATCAGCCAATGCTGCTCAGCGGCACTTTACAGATTTGCTAGGTTGGCTGAACCAGTATGTAGCGTCTTTGTCTGATGAGGTAATTCTTATGATTTCAGGTATCCCCGTAAAGATTAAGTAACAATGAGAGAATTTTCTATACATCAGCCTGACCAAACTATTAAAGAGGCTTTAATCCAAAAAGTGGATAATTTAAATAAGCCTAAGCATTCTCTGGGCCGTTTAGAGGAATTGGCTATTCAAATAGGTCTGGTACAGCAAACTCTTTCTCCATCTTTAAATCATCCTTGTCATATCCTTTTTGGTGCAGATCACGGCATAGAGAGAGAAAATGTAAGTGTATCTCCTCGTGAAATTACATGGCAACAAATGATAAATTTCACAAAGGGAGGTGGAGGAGTGAATATGTTTTGCAGACAGCATGGATTCAAATTCATAGAGGTGGATATGGGTGTGGATTATGATTTGTCGGCATATCCTTCTATATTGAATTGTAAGATAGCAAATGGAACCAAGAACTTCCTACACGAGGCAGCCATGACAGGAGAGGAAATGGACCGTGCCATAAATACAGGTTGTGAATTGGTTGATCGCTGTTTTGAGGAAGGTTGTAATATCATATGCTATGGTGAGATGGGAATTGCCAACACTTCACCATCTTCCATTTGGCTGAGCCTTTTGGGTAATTTGGAACTAGAAACTTGCGTAGGTGCAGGGGCAGGATTAGATAATCCTGGTATTCAGCATAAACTAAGTGTACTTAAATCTTCTGTAGAGAATTTTAAGGCGAAACATCAAAATACACAGGTAACAACGGAAGAGATTATTCGTTGGTTTGGCGGTTTTGAAATGGTTGCAGCTATTGGTGCCATGTGTAGAGCAGCTGAGCGTCATATGCTAGTTTTGGTTGATGGATTTATTATGAGTGCCTGCATGCTTGCTGCTAGTAAATTGTATCCAGAAGTATTGGACTACGCAATTTTTGGTCATGTAGGTGATGAATATGGTCATAAGAAAATGCTGGATTTGATGGGGGCTAAGCCTCTGTTGGCTTTAGGCCTTCGTTTAGGTGAAGGTACGGGTGCATTGTGTGCTTATCCTATCATAGAGTCAGCTGTACATATGATTAATGAAATGAATAATTTTGAATCTGCTAAAATTACGAAGTATTTTTAATGCTGAAAGAAAAACTATCTCATTTGTGGGCCGCTTGTTGTATGTTTACACGTATACCATTGTGGAAAATCTGGAGTGCCCCGGTTGAAAGCTATCCTTATGCTGTCCATCATTGGATGATTGCAGGTGGCTTAATTGCAGCTTTGTGGTCTAGTATTATATTCTTTGGAATTTATCCTTGGTTTCCTGCATCTATTACAGTCTTAATTCTAATGGTAGGTTCTCTTTTTATTTCCGGTGGATTTCATGAAGATGGATTGGCTGATTTTGTAGATGGATTTGGAGGAGGAATGACTAAAGAACGTATCTTGGACATCATGAAAGATTCCCATATAGGGACTTATGGTGTTTTAGCTTTAATCTCTTATTTCCTTACAACCTTTGTCTCTATAGGGGAATGGTCATCTAATTTTGCAGGTCTATATCATTCATCAGTTGCCTGCTTTTTAATTTATACTGTAACGGCTATTTGGTCTAGGTTTTTAGCTTCTTTTGTCCCAGCAACTTTAAAATATGCTCGGACTTCTGAAGGTGCAAAGATAAAGATGATTTATGCTCCATGGACAAAATGGGATTTTATTTATATGTTTGTAGTAGCTGTATTAACTCTATTTGTCTTTTTATATTTCTTCCCTTTTAGTATAGATGGATTGGTCTTGTGGTTTTTGACTCCTGTTATTGTGCTATTATTCTTGTATGGGATGATGAAAAAGCGCCTTCAGGGTTATACAGGTGACTGTTGTGGAGCTACAGTCTTATTATGTGAACTAAGCATGAATATGACGATGGCTATATTATCCTATTTTCATGTTACAACTTTATAATATAACGTAAATGATAAAAGCTGTTTTTTTTGATATAGATGGAACTTTGGTTCCTTTTAAAAGTCACAGTGTACCAGAATCCACTCGAAGGGCTATACATGAAATAAGGGTAAAAGGTGTAAAAGTTTTTATCTGTACAGGTCGTCCCATCCAGTTTATTGATAACTTGGAGGGCGTTGAATATGATGGCATGGTTACTGTCACAGGTGCTTTATGTATAGATGCTGAGGGGCATATAATTAGTTGTAAGTATATCCCTAGAAATAATGTAGAATCCTTGTTGGAATATTTAAAGCCTCAAATGAATCCTACACCTTTTATGGCCGTAGCTAAAGATAAGATGTATGCGAATAATTTGGACCGTGAGGATGTCTTGGATATTGTTAATTTTTTGAATGTCCCCAATTTGAATTATCTACCTTTAGAGGAGGCATTAAATGATGATATATTACAGCTCATCGGTTTTTTCCGTGAGGATGAGGAAGTTTTTCTCAAGAAGAACGTTTTGAAAGATTGTAATCCTATGCGTTGGCATGAACTTTTTGCTGATGTGGTAGCTGGAAACGTAAGCAAAAGTGCTGGTATAGATGCAATGATAGACCATTATGGAATAGACTTATCAGAAACAATGGCATTCGGCGATGGTGGAAACGACATTCTAATGCTGGATCATGTAGCCATAGGTATAGCCATGGGAAATGCAGGAGATAACGTTAAAGAACATGCTGATTATATTACCGATGATGCTGATAAAGATGGGATATTACATGCCTTACAGCATTTTGGTTTGCTAGAATAAGGAAGGGGGCTTTTGCAGCCCCCTTCCTTATTACTTAATTTAGAGCATTTTTTCGGATCTTTGTTAAGTACTCTTTCATGCGGTTGGAATCTTTTTTATCGATAATATCCTGCAAATCATCTAACTCTTTACGGATATTTTCCACCTGCCCAGAAGTATTTGGATTGAAAAGAATCTCTTGTAGTAAATAGTCATCTTCGTTGAGAACCCCTCTGGCTATAGCCTCATGGCGCTTGAAAGTGGTTCCTGGTGCATCAATGTGTTTCATGACGGCACTGAAAACGAATGTAGAAACAAATGGAATGCTTAAAGAGTATGCAACTATCTCATCGTGTTCTTGAAAAGTGTATTCATAAATATTTAAGTGAAGATGTTGATACAGATCTTTAAAGAATACTTTACCGAGATGGTCACCTTCGCTTATGATAATGGCATTTTCTTGGCTTAGGTTGCTAAGGCTCGCAAATGTAGGGCCAAACATTGGATGCGTAGATACGTAGTATTTGTGACCACACGTTTCATAGAAATTCTTTAATCCTGTTTTAACAGAAGCTATATCACTAAGAATACAGCTATCTGGTATGTGTGGTAGAACCATGTTGAATGCGGAAATAGTGTATTTTACCGTAGCAGCATTGATCACTAGCTCTGGCTCAAAGTCTTTAATTTCTTCTACTTTTGTAAATCTGCGTGCGTTATAAGTAAATCGCAAACGTTTAGGGTCTATATCAAAGATTGCAACTTCATGGTCAAAACTAAGTACATCACAAAAGAATGTACCCATTTTTCCAGCGCCTAAAATGAGTATTTTCATTTTCTTATTTATTTATTATTTCCATTTGCTGGTGAACACTTTCTTCGTGGATGGTTTCAAATATGTTTTTAACGCAATTGCTCCCGATACCACAAAGAGCACCTTGAGCTCCACGTTTTTCCAAAATTTCTGAGTAGCGTTCAGCTTGGAGAATAGTCATGTTGTGCTCTTTTTTATACATTCCGATTTCACGAGAGATGCGCATACGCTTTGACAAAATCTCTATAAGTTTATTGTCACATTCGTCAATTTGCTTTCTGAGCTCATTCAGGCTTTCTGTTGTCATTTTCTCATTACGAATTACTAAGAGACTAAGAATGTAATCAAGGATGTCTGGAGTAACCTGCTGCTTGGCATCGCTCCAAGCAGCATCAGGATTACAGTGGGATTCTATCATAAGCCCATCAAAGCCTAAATCCATGGCTTGTTGGCATAGTGGCGCTACCAGTTCTCGTTTCCCTCCTATATGGCTAGGGTCACAAATGATGGGAAGTTCTGGGTATCGTCTACGTAGTTCAATAGGTATATGCCATTGCGGCAGATTTCTGTATATTGATTTGTCGTAAGAAGAGAATCCCCGGTGAATGGCACCTATACGTTTAATGCCTGCATTATTAAGACGCTCCATTGCACCGATCCATAATTCAAGGTCCGGATTTACGGGGTTTTTTACAAGTACAGGAATATCTACACCTCGTAAGGCATCGGCCAGATCCTGCATGGCAAATGGGTTAGCCGAAGTACGAGCCCCAATCCAAAGGATGTCCATGCCTGCACTTAAAGCTTGTTCTACATGCATAGGAGTTGCCACTTCTGTACTTACTAGCATTCCTGTTTCTTCTTTAACACGCTTCATCCAGGGAAGGCCGATTTTCCCTACACCTTCAAAGCCTCCTGGTTTGGTTCTTGGTTTCCATATACCAGCTCTGAAAATTTTCAGCCCTTTATTTGCCAACTGATGGGCCGTATTTAATACTTGCTCTTCTGTTTCGGCACTGCAAGGTCCGGTAATAACTAATGGGCGTTTAGCCTCAATACCCTGGAGGTTTAACTTTTCAATTTCCATATATTTTTTTCTTTTTTTCTTTAAAGAATGGTTTTGATACGCCTTAAAGCTTCATCCAATTGAGCTTCTTTAGCGCATAGAGAGATTCTTAGATACCGGTTCCCATTATTTCCAAATATGAAACCTGGAGTTATGAACACATTAGCTTCGTGCAAGACTTTCTCTGTCAGGATTTCTACATTGTCATAAGAATCTGGAATTCGTCCCCAAAGGAACATTCCTACTTGTGTGGGGTCAAATGTGCATCCTAATGCATTCATTATCTCTTCAGCTATTTTGCGTCTTTTTGCATAAATTTTTATGTTATGTTCTTGATGCCATTCATCATTATTATGTAGAGCTTGTGCTGCTGCAAGTTGTAGAGGCTTGAACATTCCACTATCTACATTACTTTTCACTTTTATAATCCATTGTATGAATTGAGAATTGGTAGAAATCCACCCTACACGCCATCCTGGCATGTTTTGACTTTTACTCATGGAGTTGAATTCAATGCAGCAATCTTTTGCTCCTTCTATTTGTAATAAGCTGATAGGATGTTCATTTAAAATGAGACTATATGGATTGTCATTGACCACCACGATGTTATGCTTATGTGCAAAATCTACTAGTTTTTGGAAAAGTTCTAAAGAGGCACTGGCTCCAGTAGGCATATTGGGGTAGTTGGTCCACATCAACTTTACATCGGTGAGATCCATTTCTTCTAATTTGTCAAAATTGGGCTGCCATTTATTATCTTCCATTAAGTCATAGTTGATAATTTGTGCACCTAAAAGCTTACTTATTGAAGTGTAGGTAGGGTAGCCTGGATTTGGTATAAGAACCTTATCTCCAGGGTTGACAAAAGCTAAAGTGACATGAAGAATACCTTCCTTAGAACCGATTAAGGGAAGAATTTCAGTTTTTGGATCCAAATGAACATTGTACCATCTTTTGTAGAAGAAGGCCATACCTTCCCTTAGTTCAGGGATGCCTACGTATGGCTGATAGCCGTGGACATCCGATTTGATAGATTCTTTGTTTAAAACTTCAAGTGTTTCAGCAGAAGGTGGCATGTCTGGGCTTCCAATACCTAGGTTGATGACATTCTTACCTTCCGCATTCATCTGCGAAACTTCTTTCAGCTTTCGTGAGAAGTAGTACTCTTGTACTGTTTCTAACCTGTTAGCAGGATGTATATTATATTGTCTGTCTTCCATCTTGATATTCTCCTAAAATTTTAAACTCACGTGTTAGAGGGGTTATTGCGTCAACGGATTGGTGAAACCTCAGGTAATCGTTGAAAATAACATCTACATAGAATTGGTATTCCCATTCACGTCCTATGATTGGGAGTGACTGAATCTTAGTAAGATTAATTTTATAAAATGAAAAAATAGATAATACCTGGGAAAGACTTCCTTCTGCATGAGGCAACGTAAATACAATGCTTGCTTTATTTGCCTTGCTCTTATTTCTAATGTCATCAGCCCTCCAAGGATCACTTAGAAAGAGGAATCTAGTGAAATTATGTTTGTTGGTTTCAATACCTTCCTTTAAAATCTTCATGCCATAAAGAGGAGCTGCAAATTTAGAGCAGATAGCAGCATGTCCATGAAGTTGTAATCTATGTATTCTTTCTGCACTTGCAGCTGTATCTTCTGTTTCCACAGCTTTGAACTGGGGATGTTTATTCAAAAAATCTCTACATTGCATTAGGGCTACTGGGTGGGAATTGACTTCAGTGATGCTATCCCAGTCATCGTCGGGTAGACACATGATGCTGTGACTTATTCTAAGTTTATGCTCACCAACAATTGTCATTTGACTGTCCCTAAGAAGTTCATAGTTGTGCAGTAGGCTGCCGGCAATTGTATTTTCTATTGCAATTGCTCCCAGTACATTATTGTCGTTCTTCATTGCCTCAAAAACTTGTTCAAAAGTGTCGCAACAGATTAATTCTATTTCTTCACTTTCGAAAAAGTGGTGTACGGCAATGTCGTGATAAGAGCCTATAATACCTTGTATCGCTACTTTCTTCATTGTTTGTTGTATCTTCAAAAAAAAGTCCCGCTATTAGGCGGGACTCTGTATCTCATTAACTAAATCTTATTTCAGAGGTATATATACAACTTCCCGCTTCACTTTATAGCTAAAGTAAAAGTAATAAAAGAAGTAATAAAAAGAAATAAACAAATTTCTCATATATGCCATATTTCTAAAACACGCTGCAAATATACTCTTTTTACATTAATTTACAATAAAAAGTATCAATTTTTTGTAGAACGGTCTAGATTTTTTACAGTTTTCAACTAAGAGAACGGATTTATGGCTTTATACCGTGCATTTACTTCCTCTTCTATGTTGGTGAAACTGGTATTACCCTTATTACTCTCATTGAATAGCTTTTCAGCCATCTTTAAATCTTCTTCTGAACCTGCAATATCACCTTGCAATTTTTTGATTTGACTTCTTTCTTTATAAGCTTCAGCAAAGTCAGGCTTGTTTTCTATCGCTTCATCTACCAGTTTTGAGGCTGCATCATATTTTTTAAGTCCGATAAGAAGTTGTGTCAGTGCTATAATCACAGGTTCATTGAATGGATTTTGATCAATGATGGTTTTATAGAATTTAATAGCACTTTCGTTATCTCCTGCTATGGTTCTCAATTCAGCCTTTTTTGCCAGGTAAGTTTCATCATTTGCATCTATGGAAAGAAGTTTGTCTATATCTTCTTCAGCGTTTTTAAATTGCTCCATACTGCAGTAGATTTCACTACGCAAGAGGTATGCATCTTTATATTCTTTATCCAGACTGATGGCTTTTGTCAGCATGGCAATAGCGGAAACTTCATCTTCCAAGCCATAACATGCCTTGCCAAAATAGTAATATATCTCTGGCTTATTTTCATCGATTAAATATGCCCTTTGACAGGCATCGTTCATGGCTTGCCAATTTTGAAGATGGTCTGACACTCTAGCCATCATGAGATAAGTTTCTATATTGTTAGGCTCTAGTTCTGCCATCTTTTCCAGTTGCTCATAAGCTAGAGGATAATCTTGGATGGCATTATAGGAATTGGCTAGATATAATCTAGTGCTGAAGTCCTCTTTTAATGCTAGGGCCTCCGTAAAACATTTGATGGAGTAGGGAATTTGTCCCATTCGTTGTGCTTTAACACCATCAAATTTAAGGATGTCAAATTTTCTTTCTTTTTGCTTTTCTAGTTCTTCCGGAGTAGGTTGTTTTTTACTTCCGAATAGTGATGAGAAAAAACCCATATAGATTTATTTTAATAGGTATGGGCGGATTGAAAACCCGCCCATACATTTATATATATATTATTTTCATTAGCCAAGGAATGAGATAAGAACACCTG
Organism: Bacteroidales bacterium UBA4293; assembly: GCA_002395835.1. GTDB lineage: Bacteria > Bacteroidota > Bacteroidia > Bacteroidales > Bacteroidaceae > Minthousia. The sequence goes on from DGVD01000012.1 coordinate 165,690, forward strand.
CAGCCACTGCAGAACCGATAACACCTGAGATGTTACTTGCCATACAGTAATTCAGTACGTGGTTCTTAGGGTCATATTGTGTAGCAATATCGTTTGCTACTCGGCTTGCCATTGGCACAGCACTCAAGCCGGTAGCACCAACCAATGGGTTTACTTTCTTCTTTACAAATAGGTTAAAGATCTTAGCCATGCAGATACCAGCCCCTATGGATAATGCAAATGCCAGGAAACCACCTACAACAATACCGATAGTTGTAAAGTTTAAGAATGCATCTGAAGTCATGGTAGCACCTACTGACAGTCCTAAGAAGATAGTAGCAGTATTCATGATGGCGTTGCTTGCTGTTTCAAACAAGCGGCTTGTCATGGCACCCAGCTCTTTCAGCAAGTTACCGAACATTAACATACCCACCAAACTAACAGCTGTTGGAACAAGTAGTGCAACTATCGTAGTTACGCAGATAGGGAACAGAATCTTCAGCACACGCATGTTCTTTATTTCTGTTTTGTTAGGGTACAGTTTATCCTGCTGCTTCATGTTAATCATCAGTTCCTTCTTTGTACAAAGCAGTTTAACTACTAAAGGTACAATTACTGGAACTAAAGCCATATATGAATATGCTGCGATTGCGATAGGGCCTAGAAGATGTGGAGCCAACTTGATAGTGGTAAAGATAGCTGTAGGACCATCAGCACCTCCGATGATACCTAGAGAAGCAGCTTCTTGAGGTGTAAAGCCTAATGCCAGAGCACTCAATAATACTGCAAAAATACCAAACTGCGCACCTGCACCAAAGATGGAGAGCCTCAAGTTACGAAGCATAGGACCAAAATCGGTCAGGGCACCCACACCCATAAAGATGATAGGTGGAATGAATCCGGTTTTGATACACATGTAATAGATGAAGTTCATCAGACCCAGTTCATGTGCAATCTTATGCAAAGGCATATCCCAAATGATTTCTTTACTACCATCGGGAAGAACAACTGTTCCGTCGGATGCAGCTTGGACTACACCCATACCACCTCCAGGGAAGTTGGCCAATAGTACACCGAAACCGATAGGAATCAGCAACAATGGCTCATACTTCTTCACGATTCCCAGATATAGCAACACAAATGCTATAAGAATCATGATGAGGAAAGTCCAGTCTCCGCCTGTTTGGGCGAAGGCTGTCATTTCATATAGTTTATTTAAAATATCCATTTTCAGCCTTTCTTTTCATTAACTAATGATCATCAAAACATCATCCTCTGACACGCTGTCACCTGCATTGAAGCAGATTGCAGTTATGGTACCTGTTGTGTCAGCCTTGATTGCATTATAAGTCTTCATTGCTTCAATGTAGCAAACTACATCTCCCTCGTTTACAGTGTCTCCAATCTTCACAGGAGTATCACTTGCACCCTTAACCAGGAAGAATTTACCCTCCAGTGGAGCCAGCAATTCGTGTCCTGAACCTGCTGGTGAAGGAGCTACAGTAGGAGTTACAGCAGGTGCGTCTGGTTTTGGAGCCTGAACACCGTATGCTATATTTACCTTATAAGATTGTCCGTGAAGTGAAACTGTAATAGTCTTTGGCTCATTGTCCCCGTTTGAAGAATTCTTAGCAGCCTTACGTTTTGCCAAATCAGCTTCGAAGTCGGCTTTAGCCTTTCCGCTTTTGTATGCTTCATACTGAGGAGTGTGCATAGAGTACTCGAAGAGCTCTTCTTCGTCTTCTCCCAGATCCCAGCCTTTTTCTTTCATCTTCTTGCGGAAATCGTCCAAATCGTCTGGATAATTCTCTTGTGGATCGTTGGTCTGGAACTCACGGCCTTCTGCCTTTGCCATTTCAATGAGTTCTGGGGCTACTGTGCCAGGCAGCTGACCAGCCTTTCCTAGAATCATGTCCCAAATGGTATCTGCAATCATAGACCAGCGTGGTTTTCCCTTCTCCATTTGGATGACATTCATCAAAGCTAGATTCTTAACATATTGGCTGAATGGAGTAACCAGACAAGGATAACCTACCTTAGGCCATACATATGCCACTTCATCAAAGAGCTTAATCAGAAGTTGGTCTGTGGTCAGTTCAGGCTTGTTGTTCTTAACCTTCCATTTATTCAGTGATTTCAGGTTGTCTTCCAAGTCGGTCATTAAAGAACCCATCATACCACCTGGTAGTCCTGGTTTGATAAGCAGGGAGTTGTTCAGATGGTTCAATTCTGGAATATAGTAACCCAGGAAGTCGTCCATCATTTCCTGAATCTGGGTGCGGACTTCCATGTAAGCTTCCATATTGATGTCCTTCACTTTGAAGCCTGCGTCCTTAAGCATTTCCTGAACGGTAATGATATCTGCATGACCTGTACCCCATGAAAGTGGAGACATACCCGTATCTACATAGTCGCATCCATTTTTACATACTTCCAAGATAGAAGCAGTATTAAAACCAGGGCCTGCATGAGAGTGGTATTGTATGATAATATCTTTCTTAAATGCTTTGATACCTGCAACAATTTTTCCCAAGGTTTCAGGACGACCGATACCTGCCATATCCTTCAAACAGATTTCATCAGCACCGGCATTAATAAATTGTTTTGCAAGGTTTACGTAGTACTCTACTGTATGGATAGGAGAGTGAGTGATGCAAAGAGCTGCTTGAGCTATCATGCCTGCATCCTTAGCATATTGGATAGAAGGAATGACATTTCTAGGGTCATTCAAGCCACAGAAGATACGAGTAATGTCAGTTCCTTGTGCCTTCTTCACTTTGTAAAATAATTTTCGCAAATCCTTAGGACATGGACTCATGCGGAGGCCATTTAAGGCACGGTCCAGCATGTGTGTCTGAATGCCAGCTTCGTGGAAAGGCTTTGTCCATGCACGAACAGCTTTGTTAGGGTTTTCGCCATAAAGTAGGTTGACCTGCTCAAAACCACCACCGTTGGTTTCTACTCGGTCAAAGCATCCCATTTTAATGATTGCTGGTGCAACCTTAACTAACTGGTCTACACGGGGCTGGTATTTACCTGCACTCTGCCACATGTCACGGAAGACCAAACTGAATTTAACTTCTCTAGCCATAATATATCTTTATCTTTTTGTTAGCAATTATAATTTTTCTACACTTGTGACGGTTCCCTTACCTGCTGTAAGTTCCTTGACGGCAGCCTCAATGATTGCCATGATATTACTATCTATCTTAGCAGTAGCCGGAGTCTCAACCTTTTTCTTTGGAGCTTCTTCTGGAGCAACCTTGTTTACGATGTTGATTAGACCTTTACTTAGATAGATGACAATTAGAAGGATGGCAAATACGGTAATCATACCTATGAGCATCAACGTCAATCCTAATCCCAGATTTTCCATAAATATATGTATGTTTTTATTTGTACCTGATAAATGCAAATTTTCCGTACAAAATTAAGCAAAATCAGCGAGATATTCAAATTTTTCAGCTAAAGAATTGGAAGTGCATTTAAAAAAGAGAGTGCTTTGCTTCTTGATGTCCGAAGATTCCTCCCTAAATAGTAAAAAAGGCTTATTGGATGAGGCCTTAAAAATTAGTTTTGAGAGAGTTATGCAAAAAATATGTATAATCATAAAAAAAGAGAACGCCATTAAAATGCGTTCTCTTTTTCATTATTTAAAGCTTAGTTTAAGCCTCTTTGCCCATCAATAGGTTCATCATAGTGATAGCTGAGTAAGCCACTGGAGTACCAGGGCCGAAGATGGCAGCTACACCTGCCTTGTAGAGGAAGTCGTAATCCTGTGCAGGGATAACACCACCAGCGATTACCATGATATCCTCACGCCCCAGTTTCTTTAATTCCTGAATCAACTGAGGAATCAAAGTCTTGTGACCGGCAGCCAAAGATGAAGCACCTACAATGTGTACGTCGTTTTCTACAGCCTCACGAGCAGCTTCTTCTGGAGTCTGGAACAGAGGACCCATATCCACATCGAAACCACAGTCTGCATATCCTGTAGCTACAACTTTTGCACCACGGTCGTGACCATCCTGTCCCATCTTAGCAACCATGATACGAGGACGACGACCTTCTTTCTTTGCAAATTCTTCTGTAAGGCGGCAAGCTTCCTGGAACTGCTCATCCTTCTTGCTTTCTGCTGAGAACACTCCTGAAATAGTTCTAATTACTGCTTTATAACGGCCTACAACTTCTTCGCAGGCATCTGAAATCTCACCTGTAGTAGCACGAAGATGTGCAGCTTCTACAGCTAACTCAAGCAAGTTGCCCTTACCGGTGCGAACGCATTCAGTAATAGCAGCCAATGCCTTCTTAACAGCCTCGTTATCGCGGTTCTCACGAAGTTTCTTCAAGTGCTGAACCTGCTCTTCACGAACAGCAGTGTTATCAATTTCCAAGATATCGATAGGATCTTCATGCTCCAGACGATACTTGTTCACACCGATGATGGTCTGCTGACCTGAGTCAATACGTGCCTGAGTACGAGCAGCTGCCTCTTCGATACGCATCTTAGGTACACCGGTCTCAATAGCTTTAGCCATACCACCCAGTTTCTCAATTTCCTGGATGTGCTCCCATGCCTTGTGAGCCAGTTCGTTAGTAAGACTCTCTACATAGAATGAACCACCCCATGGGTCAACGTTCTTACAGATGTAAGTCTCTTCCTGGATGTAGATCTGAGTATTACGAGCAATACGAGCAGAGAAATCGGTAGGCAATGCGATAGCCTCGTCCAATGCATTGGTGTGCAAAGACTGAGTGTGACCTAATGCAGCTGCCATAGCCTCGATACAGGT
>DGVD01000012.1:170505-175825 GCA_002395835.1 Bacteroidales bacterium UBA4293
GCCTCGATACAGGTACGACCTACATTGTTGAATGGGTCTTGCTCTGTCAAAGACCAACCAGAGGTCTGTGAGTGAGTACGCAGAGCCAAAGATTTAGGATTCTTTGGATTGAACTGCTTAACAATCTTAGCCCACAACATACGTGCAGCACGCATCTTAGCGATTTCCATGAAGTGGTTGGTACCGATAGCCCAGAAGAAGGACAGACGTGGTGCGAATGCATCGATATCGATACCTGCCTTGATACCAGCACGCAGATATTCCAGACCGTCAGCCAGTGTGTAAGCCAACTCGATGTCGGCAGTAGCACCTGCCTCCTGCATGTGATAACCAGAAATAGAAATGCTATTGAACTTAGGCATCTTCTGAGAAGTATATTCGAAGATGTCGGAAATAATCTTCATGGAGAATGCAGGTGGGTAGATATATGTGTTACGCACCATGAACTCCTTCAAGATATCATTCTGGATGGTACCTGCCATTTCTTCCAACTTAGCACCCTGCTCCAAACCTGCGTTGATGTAGAATGCCATGATTGGAAGTACAGCACCGTTCATAGTCATGGAAACAGACATCTTATTCAATGGAATACCATCGAAAAGAACCTTCATGTTCTCCAATGAACAGATAGATACACCTGCCTTACCTACATCACCCTTTACACGCTCGTTATCAGGGTCGTAACCACGGTGGGTTGGAAGGTCGAATGCTACAGAAAGACCTTTCTGACCTGATGCCAAGTTTCTGCGGTAGAATGCGTTAGACTCTTCTGCGGTGGAGAATCCTGCATACTGACGGATAGTCCAAGGACGGAAGGTGTACATCATGGAATACGGGCCACGGAGATATGGAGGAATACCAGCCACAAAGTCCAGGTGTTCCATACCTTCCAAGTCTTCTTTTGTATATACTGGCTTCACTGAAATCTTTTCTGGAGTGTTCCAGTTGGGAGTGATGCCATTTTCTTTCTGCCAGTCTGCGCCGTTTTCAGTAGGCATTCCAGCAAATATGTCAATGTTATTAAAACTTTTTCTCATTGTCTTTTTCTTTTAGCAGATACCCAACTTCTTGTTAAAATCTCTCAAAGTATCCAGTACGTTTACTCTAACATGAATGAAGTTCTCAATGCCTGCGGCCTTCAAATCTTCCATGCAAGCAGGAGCACCTGCTACGATAAACAATGCACTGTCGCCCACCAGCTTGTAAGCAGGGATAGCGTATTCTGCATATTCGTCATCGCTTGAGCAAAGAACGATAATGTCTGCACCTGCCTTTTTAGCAGCTTCTACACCTTCTTCTACTGTTGGGAAGCCCAGGTTGTCTATTACCTGATAACCAGCACATGCCAGGAAGTTGCAAGAGAACTGTGCACGAGCCTGACGCATAGCCAGATTACCGATGGTCAGCATGAATGCCTTAGGACGCTTTCCGCTTTCTTCGGTTTGTAAGCGTAGTTCTTCAAACTCACTAGCTGCACGGTCCATGTTCAGTGGGCTCAAGTTGCCTTCGCCAGTCTCACAGCATCTACCGCACTTCTTAGCTACTGGGCGCTTTTCGCCAGCAAGCTCGGTGAAGTTAGGATACTGGTTGGTTCCTAAAAGAACTTCCTTACGGCGTGCGATGTTCAAATGACGTGCCTTGCCACTTTCGTTGATAGCGGTCTGAACGGTGTTAGCCTTCAAAGCTGCCTGGAAACCACCTTCTTCTTCTACCTTCAGGAACAAATCCCATGCAGATTTAGCGATAGATGAAGTCAGGTTCTCAATGTAGTAAGAACCAGCTGCTGGGTCTACCACCTTATCAAAATGGCTCTCTTCCTTCAAAAGTAACTGCTGATTACGTGCAATACGCTCTGCAAATTCATCTGGAGTCTCGTATGCCTTGTCATAAGGAGTAACTACGATAGAGTGTACACCACCCAGTGCAGCACTCATGGTCTCAGTCTGTGAACGAAGCAGGTTTACATAAGCATCGAACATGGTCAGGTTAAACTCACTGGTACGAGCGTTGACAATCATCTTGCAAGCCTCGTCGGTCTTAGGTTCATACTGCTTAACAATCTGAGCCCACAGCAAACGGCCAGCACGGAACTTAGCTAATTCCATGAAGTAGTTACTGCTGATACCTAAGTTGAATTTAATCTTCTGTGCAGCCAAGGTAGGATCTACACCTTGCTCTGTCAATATGTTCATCCACTCATTACCCCAAGAAAGAGCATAGCCTAATTCTTGAGCGATGAATGCACCTGCATTGTTCAATGTAACGGCATTTACAGTAAAGCAGCGGTAGTTAGGAAGGATTTCCAGAACCTTAGCCAGCTTGCATGCATCCTGCAGTCTTTCGGTAGTGTCCTTACCCTTCAGGAGCATCTTCTCCATTGGGTCAAAGTTGATAGAACCTACCAGCTTAGTCAAATCATAGCCTTTCTTCTGATAGTAAGCTACCAAGATGTTTGCCAACTCAAGGGTGTGGCACTGGCAGGTAGCAAAATTCAGTTCGATAGCGTCAGCTGCGATGCCTTCCAACAAAGTTTCGATGTTCTCTGCAGAAACCAAATCTTTAGGAATGAAGAAACCTAAGCTGTCAATTCCCTTCATCAAGATATCCAGGGCCTTAGCATTAGCTGCCTTAGGGTCTTCTACCTCAATGTCTTGACGAACATACCATTCGTTGTTGTCCTTCTTGTTACCTCTAACAAAAGGGAACTCTCCAGGTAATGCCTGGGTTGTAGTCAGACCTTCCAGGTCTTCTTTTCGATAGAAGGGCTTAACCTTGAAGCCCTCGTTAGTTCTCCACACTAGCTTCTTCTCAAAGTCAGCACCTTTAAGGTCAACTTGGATCTTATCCAACCATTCTTGAGTGGTGGTTGACTTAAAGTCGGTGAAGAGTTTTTCTTTGTTATTTGCCATAATTACTTAATTGAGTTAAGATTTTGTGCCGCAAATTTAGTGAAACTTTTCGTACTAGACATTAATTTTAAGCATTTTTATTTCCCTATTTTGCTCCTCTTTTAAAAAATGGGGGAAGGGGTAGAACATCGGTCTTTTTATTTGTAAACTCCAGATTGCAAAACTCAGGAAAGGAAAAATGAAAAAGATGAGTGCTAAATTTGTTTGTTTTATGAGAAAATGATTATTTTTGTAATGTAATAGACTTGATGACATGTTTAAAAATTTTATCGGCTTTAATTTAGCATCAAATACGCACAGGGACAATCTGGAGAAAAGAATAACCAATCGGAAATCATTGGCTATCTCTTTAGCTGTGAGTGTGATCATTTCCCTCATTCTTTGGAATATCCCTACGGAATGGTTCGGTATGAGAGGTTTAACCGTGGTAGAGCAGCGTGTCATTGCCGTGTTTGCTTTTGCTACATTGATGTGGCTCACAGAGGCTATTCCTTCATGGGCTACTTCGGTGCTCATCATTGTAATCCTTTTGCTTACCTGTAGTAACAGCAGTCTCTGGCTCTTTTCTGCCGATGACGGAGTGGTTCCTTTAGGCTCCCTTATCAGTTATGAGGAGCTTATGGCTACTTTTGCCGATCCCATCATTATGTTGTTCCTGGGAGGTTTCATCTTGGCTATAGCAGCTACGAAGACGGGACTGGATGTGCTCTTGGCTAAGGTCATGCTGAAGCCTTTTGGCACGAACCCTAAGTTTGTCCTTTTGGGATTTATTCTGATTACGGGATTTTTCTCCATGTTCCTTTCCAATACGGCTACCGCAGCTATGATGCTTACTTTCCTGACCCCAGTTTTGAAGTCGCTTCCAGCTGATGGAAAGGGAAAGATTGGTTTGGCTTTGGCCATTCCTATCGGTGCTAACATTGGTGGAATTGCCACTCCCATTGGAACTCCTCCTAATGCCATTGCATTGAAATACTTGAATGATCCTGAGGGATTTAATATGAATCTGGGATTCGGTCAGTGGATGATGGCCATGCTTCCTTTTGTTCTAATTGTCTTATTTTTGTCCTGGCTTCTATTATTGAAATTATTCCCATTTAAGGAGAAGTCTATAGAGCTGAACATAGAGGGTGTTACGAAAGCCGACTGGCAGTCTATCGTGGTTTATGTCACTTTTGTCTTGACTATCTTGTTGTGGGTTTGCGATAGGGTAACGGGTGTGAATTCCAATGTGGTTGCCATGTTGCCTGTAGGTGTGTTCTGTGCTTGCGGAATTATAAACCGTAGAGATTTGGAGGAGATTAACTGGGCGGTTCTCTGGATGGTGGCAGGTGGTTTTGCCCTGGGAGTAGCCATGCAGGAAACGGGTTTAGCTGCTCACATGATAGAGAGCATCCCATTTAATAGCTGGTCACCGTTGCTCATGATGGTAGGTTCCGGATTGCTGTGTTATGCGTTGTCCAATTTTATTTCAAATACAGCTACCGCATCCTTGCTGGTGCCTATCTTGGCTGTAGTTGGTGCAGCTACGGTAGAGAATTTGGCTCCGTTTGGAGGAGTGGCTCCATTATTAATAGGTTTAGCTCTGTCAGCTTCACTGGCCATGATTTTACCTATCTCTACACCTCCTAATGCGTTGGCGCATGCCACAGGTATGGTAGAGCAGAAGGATATGATGCGTGTGGGGTTGATAGTGGGGCTTGTAGGCTTTGTCATTGGTTATGCCATGCTGGTCTTCATAGGAAAAACTGGAATTTTTTAAGAAGATTTTCTTCTTACTATAGATATTCTTCGTTCCATTATTTTGACAAAATGAGCCATTTTTCTATATGGTTTTAATAATGATGGAGCCTAGTCTCTTTCTAGGGAAAATTTTCTCCCTAACTGGGGAAAAATTTTTCTCCTTAAGGGGAGAAAATTCCGGCCTTCCTTTCGGGTTTCTTTTTGCGTTCAGGAAACTTTTCGTTCCTTCCGGTAAAAAGTCCTTACATTCCTTCGGCTCCCGTGCATAAGGGGCTTAGGATGTGGGGAAGATGCCCCGGCCAGTCCGTGTCCTATAATATATATAAGGAGATGCACTTGATTCGGGGCAGGAAAGTCGGAAAAATGAATATTCAGGCGATTTTTTTCCTCGAAAATATTTTGCGGTTCGGAAAATTGTCGTACCTTTGCATCCGCTTTCCGGAAATAAAAACGCCGGGAGGCATCAAAGAAGCGATCTTTGAAAGACTTGAGATAAACAGACAGAAGTAGTACAAGAGCAGATTACTTGATGAGTAATCTGGGTAAAGAAATACGAACCGTCAGTAAGATAAATACTGTAAATTCGAACTTCATCCTCAGGACAGATTACAATGGTCCTTATCCTTCGGGGTAAGTGACCTATATATAAAGACATTTTACAATGAAGA
>DGVD01000013.1:0-80386 GCA_002395835.1 Bacteroidales bacterium UBA4293
AGAGGCTTGGCGGGTTCTCGTGGTGCAAAGGTACTGCTTTTATTTTGAATAGCCAATTTTTTTTGAAGAAAAAGAATAAAAGCTGCCTAAGAAATCCCCTTTTTGCCTCAAAGTGTTACCTCATCCTTTCTTTTCCCTACCTTTTTCAATTAATATGAACCAAAGATTACCTGTCTGGCGACACATAAACATTGGTACGATTGACACGGCAAACAAACAGCAGTCAACAAAAAAGAAAGTTGACAGCCGTTTGGATTATCCAAAGTTGACTTTGAATTATTAACTGTCGTTGAATCCCAGATACTTAGAGCATCCGAGATACAACGGGTGGTACAAGAACCCTGGTTTTAGTCTATTTTCGAGCTATCGGCAAAGCCTCAAAATGACCTTCTACTGTCAGCCAAACTTAGCAAACGGCAAAATTGCCTCAAAATTAAAGGTTAAATAATCTTAATAATCTGTTAAAACTTGCACATCTTTGAAGGTTGGTTTTGCTCTGCACAACTCTTAGATTTTCCATTTTTTGCTATTGCACTTTTTTGTACCGTTAATTTTGGGAGTGTCGTATTTCTGTCTGTGTTTCAGCCATTTACAAAGCCTAAAAACACTTCCACATGAATTGTTCACTACTCTTCTCTAACCAACTGTTCCCTTATTCTTTCGACGATTGGAAACATTCCAGAATACTTCTTATAATCTTCTTGCAACAATTCTGACGAAGATGATTCCTTCGTATCTGTATATTCATATTCTACAACATAGAAAACATCTTCAACATCAATGTCCCTTACAATATTTTCTTTTTTATGGGTTAATGTCAGATGCCGATAGCTGTTGGAAGATTTCAAATTGAAAACGGAAGGAGCATCAAAATCATTATTCCGATATAATTCAGTTTTATTGTGTTTTGATAATACTTGTGTGTACCCAAATAGATTTGTCACAAGTGTGTTTTTGGGCCATAAGGCATCTATAGACAAAAGCATCTCGTTTTTGTCAGAAAAAACTTCACAGCTGCCTATTGATATTGAATCCGCGTAGACAACACCCGACTGGATATTTCTCTTCTTGTCACGCACGGTTTCCTCATATAGAGTTTTCTTATCAAGATACGGAAGAGCTATGTACCTGTCGCCAATCATCATACTTCTTTTTTTCTGTGCAATTTCCTGTCTCTTCGACATAAAGTAATTTGTTAGGATGTTACCTAGATGCACCTTTTTACTTTTGGTGTCGATATAGAATTCCCGTATTCCGTCCATATAATACTTCAGACATGAATCTACATGCTCTATGCTCCTAAAGTATACTTTACAATGATAATACTTCTTTCTCTTTGCCGTAACATTGAGTTGTGGCAACTTATAAAATGAAGGAGACAAGAAAACGATGGTATCCTCATTACAAATGAGATTCTTGGGCTCATAGCTTATATGAGAAATGTGATATTCTAGGCCTTTCTGAAGATGAATATACCCACCTATGTCTGAGCGCCCTATTACATTTCCATTAGCATCGTAGACAGTTGCATAGCTAACAGGATTCCGGGTTATGCTGTCAGCCAACATAACTTGCTGGGCAAACCCCACTAATCTTGTAAGGAAAAGAATTTGAGCTAAGATAAAAAATCTCATACAACTGATTGTGTTCATTTTCTACCATCCTTTAATCTGGAAACACATTCCGACATTGATTCCCCAGCCATGAATCAGTTTGTTTTTGTAATTGCTATTGTTCGTGTCAAACGCTTTTACGAGGTATGCCTCCTCACTTATCGAAGCCATAATACCGATATTCGGAGTGATGTGCATCTTCATGCCGATGCTTGGCGATACGAACAGGCTGAATCCCTGCTTTTCTTTGGATATGGAGTATTTCTTATTCGTTCCTACATTCTTCCTGTTAAACATGGTGAATCCCCCAACACGTAGATTAACGAACGGAGAGAACTTACGGTCGAAGAAGAAATAATGTGTACTGAGATAAACGGGAATTGCTGAAAACTTGTACTTTTCATGATGATTGTATCCTATTCCTGGACCTATACTGAAGTTCTCGTTAATGAACGTTTCGTGCAGGTAATTTACTGAAACACCCCCATCGTCATATTCGCCAATGCCTTGCACATAGGAAACATCAACGACATTCAGACAGCCCTCCCCTGAATCAAACGAGGTTTGAGCTATTCCGAATGTCGCTGTTGAAAGCATGACCAGCAAAATCAAGAATCTTTTAAAATATCTTTGAATCATTTTCCAAAGATAAGCATTTTTATTCCCACAAACGCGCTGTTTTGCTTTTCCTCATGCTATTTTAAAGGTTCTTAAATTTATTTCTTATTTATTTCTTATTCATCTCCACAATGTGGGTAGGATCTTTTTCCCTGTTTCGGCGGTCGGTTTCTTCCACCACCCGTTTAGCCAAATCCAGGAAGGCCTGGCCAGTGATACTGTCCTTGTCCAATACAGCAGGCATACCATTATCGCCGCTCTCACAGATGCTCTGAACCACTGGAATCTGTCCCAGCAGAGGCACATTCAGTTCCTGGCTGAGCTGCTTACATCCTTCTTTTCCGAAAATGTAATACTTATTCTGCGGTAATTCTGCCGGTGTAAACCAGGCCATATTCTCCACCAGACCCAGGATAGGCACATTCACCTTGTCGTTCATATACATATTGATACCCTTCCGTGCATCGGCCAATGCTACTTGTTGTGGGGTGCTGACAATGACAGCACCGGTAATGGCTACATTCTGCAGCAAGGTCAGGTGGATGTCACTGGTTCCAGGAGGTGTATCTAGGATGAAATAATCCAGTTCTCCCCAGTGGGAGTCACCCACCAACTGCTTTAAGGCATTGCTGGCCATACCACCACGCCAAAGGGTAGCCTGGTCTGGGTTCACGAAGAAACCTATGGAGAGCAACTTCACCCCGTATTTTTCTACAGGCTCTATCAAGTCGCGCCCATTCACTGTTTCCAAATAAGGACGAGCATCTTCCACCTGGAACATCTTAGGCATGGAAGGACCGAAGATATCTGCATCCAGCAGACCCACCTTGTAACCCAGCTGAGCCAATGCCACTGCCAGATTAGCTGCAATGGTGGACTTTCCTACACCACCCTTACCGCTGGAAACAGCAATGACATTCTTTACACCAGGAAGCATCTCCCCAGGTTCAGGAGCCGGTTCCTTAATGGTTTCCACCCCTATCTCAACCTCCACCTCTGGTGAAATATAAGTGTGAATGGCAGCCTCAGCAGCCTTCACTACAGATTTCATAAACGGATCGGTAGGCTTCTCAAAAATCAGGGAGAAACTCACATGCATACCATCAATACGGATGTTATCAGCTACCATTTCGGCACTCACAATATCCTTGCCTGTACCCGGATAGCGCACGGTAGCCAAGGCGTCAGTTATAAGTTTTGGATACAAAGTCATATTTTCTTGTTTTTCAGTTATACACTACATTTATTTCCCGGTCGCAGAACCACTCCGTTTGGAACGGTTATAGCTCCGGTAATCATCCAGTTCTATTTCCACATTCGGTTCTTCCAGCACCGTGTCCTGATTCAGTTCAAACTGCAGATATTTAATGCTCAGTCCCCGGTCCAGCCACTGTTGCTCATAATAGGTCCGAATCCGGAGGATATAAGCATCTTCCGCATCGGGATGCTGTGCCAGATGACTCTCATACAGATTGTCGGTACAAACATGCACCTTCAGTTGGTTCTTCTCCACCATATAGCGAGTATAGGTGAACAGGAAATTCGAGTCCGTCTTCAAATGAATCAGGCCATCGTTTACCAGAAACCTCCGGTAGCGGTTCATGAAATAAGTGGAGGTAAGCCGCTTGGTGGCCTTCTTCATCTGCGGGTCACTGAACGTGAGCCAGATTTCACTTACCTCACCCGGTGCAAAGAAACGGTCGATGATTTCAATATTCGTCCGCAGGAAAGCTACATTCTTAAGGCCCTCATTCAAGGCATCGGTAGCTCCCTTCCACATGCGGGCACCTTTAATATCCACTCCGATGAAATTCTTGTCCGGGAAGACACGAGCCAGCCCCACGGTATATTCACCGCGCCCACAACCTAGTTCCAGCACAATGGGATTGTCGTTGTGAAAAAACTGCTCCCGCCAGTGCCCTTTCATCTCAAAAGGAACATCCTGCATGGCATTGAACGGGTACTCAAAAACATGGGGATAGCTTGCCATATCGGCAAATTTCGACAGCTTATTTTTACTCATGGTTCTTAATTTGTGCACAAAGATAGCCTAAACGAAGCGGAGAACAAAAAAAATTCCTAACTTTGCATCAAATAAATTGTCATGAAATCCATAAAAGAAATCTATAAGATAGGTACTGGCCCATCTAGCAGCCATACCATGGGGCCTAGATTTGCGGCAGAAAGATTCCTGCAAAAGCACCCCGAAGCCCGTTCTTTTGAAGTCACTCTTTACGGCAGCTTGGCTGCTACAGGAAAAGGGCACATGACCGACAAGGCCATTCTAGAAACCTTAACCCCTTCGGCTCCCACCAAAATTCTATGGAAACCCCAGATTTTCCTCCCCTTCCACCCCAACGGTATGCTCTTCAAGTCATTGGATGAGAACGATACGGTTACCGATGAGTGGACGGTCTACAGTGTGGGCGGTGGTGCCTTGGCAGAAGAAGGTGTCAGCAATATCGAAACTCCAGATATTTATCCGATGAACACCATGACGGAAATCCTCAAGTGGTGCCAGGCGCATGGCCGCAGCTACTGGGAGTTCGTGGAGAAATTCGAAGGCCCGGACATTTGGGATTATCTGGCTAAGATCTGGAAAGTAATGCAAGAAGCCGTAGAACGAGGATTAGACAACGAGGGAGCCCTTCCTGGTCCTTTGAACCTGCAGCGTAAAGCCTACAAATATTACATTGAAGCCGGCGGTTACCAATATACCATGCAGTCCCGTGGTTTCGTCTTTGCCTATGCCCTGGCAGTAAGCGAGGAAAATGCCGCTGGAGGCAAAATTGTAACGGCACCTACCTGCGGTTCCTGCGGAGTGGTTCCAGCTGTACTCTATCACCTGAAAAAAAGCAAATCCTTCACTGAAAAACGCATCCTCCATGCACTGGCTACAGCCGGTCTGTTCGGCAATGTGGTGAAACAGAATGCCTCCCTGTCCGGAGCAGAAGTAGGCTGTCAAGGTGAGGTAGGTGTGGCATGTGCCATGGCTGCCGCAGCAGCAACCCAGCTCTTCGGTGGAAGTGTATCGCAGATTGAATATGCGGCAGAAATGGGTCTGGAGCACCATTTGGGCATGACTTGCGACCCCGTTTGTGGTTTAGTACAGATACCCTGTATCGAGCGCAATGCCTTTGCAGCCGCTCGTGCTTTGGATTCCAACGTCTACTCCAGCTTTTCCGATGGCATGCACCGGGTTTCATTCGACAAGGTGGTCAATGTCATGAAGCAGACCGGTCACGACCTGCCTTCGCTCTACAAAGAAACGGCCGAAGGAGGCTTGGCAAAAGACTTTATTCAGATGGAATAACCCTGATTTGTAGAGCCATGTTTATTTCCCTGCAGAATTCAGGGAAAGGGAATCGTCGGGTCTTCAGGTATCTCCTACTTGGGTCTAGAAGCACCACTTCGGTAGGATTAATCTTGCCTTCATGCTGCTCATCTTTTTGGAACCGTATCTGCACCAGCACCATGGCATGTTGCCGGCCTTGATATTCCATGCCTATTACCACAGGGTAACCCTCGCTGAGTTCCCCTATCAAGTCCTGCATGTTTTGTATGGCCAATGCCGTACAGGAAATCTGTTTATGCTTTTTCTGAAGGCCATCTATGGAACTGACCATTTCCGGGATGGAAGCAGCCCGGTTTTCCGCCTTCAGGAAGGCCCGTTTCACAATGGTCCGCTGCGAAAGGCTCACACCATGGTAGGCCAGAACCATCTGCAGGGCCGCAGCCCAGCACCAGTTGCTCTGCTCCTGAAAGAAATAACACCCGTTCATGCGGTCGTCTACCGAGGCCACAATCTGTCCGTCCTTTGTTTCCCGAATCTGCGCCTGCACAGAAAAAGAGAACAGGATGAAAAGAAACGCTACAAGACTCCGCATACCGTCACTTTATCTATCGGAAGTTTTCACCAATTCATAGACCATACGACTGGAGTCTGTCCGTTTCAGGAAATTCATCGCTATCAGTTCCTTAATCCGGTTTTTAGCCGTGCTGGTGCTGAGGTGTGCAAAGGTTTCCAACTCCTTCCTAGTAATCAGCCTATGGTTCTTGAACCAGATGGTACGGAGCTTGACTTTCAGATCCTCCGCAGAAATACGGGCCGACTGCGTGGATCGTTGTGTCCGCTTGAATTCCTGATTCCGGTTTAGATAATCCATCAAATCCTTCTCCGGCCAGAACTGAACACCCTTTACTTTAATCCGATTACTTCTAGGAGTTTTAGATGAAGTAATTTTACCCTCGCTGCCTAAGGTGACTCTAAAGCGACCTAATCCCTCAATCGTGACATTCGAACCCTTCTTCAGATGGCTAGCCACTACATCGATAAACTGATTTATTGCAAATTCTATTTCCGATTTACGAAAGGAGCCACGCCCCACCGTATCGATAAGGAGCGTTTCCATATCCACACTATCCGCATGTACTACACTGGGGAAATATTCCTTTTCCTCCAACTCTCGCGTATTAGGCGCTATAAATAAGTCGTATTCCATATCTTTTTACTTTACGCAGCAAAAATAACACAATTTAGGGATACCTACAAGAAAATACCCCCAGACCATACCACAAATCAGACAACTGGAACAAACCGACTGGGCAATTCGAGCCGACCGATCGGTCACCACAAGGTACCCAATCGGGCAATTCGAGGTGCCCGATAATCTCTTTATTGATCTTAGCTGTTTCTTCCTATTAACTTCAGACCTAAGCTATAGATTCTCAACCGTTTTTGTATACAGGGCTCTCGCCATTCTAACTTTGCAGGACAAAACGGACAAGAAAAGGAGAGTAGCTTTGTCCGTCAAGTTCCCCAACACGTATCTTGGCTACCAGTACGCCTTCAGTACTGAAAATAGGGTTTCGGGGCTGAAACGCCCCAGGTCTGTGCAGCTAGTGTGTAAAGTCCTGCGCTGTCCTCCACGCTCCGACAACAGGCGACTGCATGCTTTACTTTCTTTAAACGAAAGGGAAAAAGAAACACACTACGTTCAGGGATGCGGTGCTGTACCGGCCCGGTGGTTCCCATGCGAAGGAAAAGAACCACAATCCCTGCATACTCCCCTACTGCCCCAGGAACGAAAAGTTCCGGAAAGCGTAATAGTAGTATGCAGGGAAAAGGAGCGGCTGTACCCTTACGGAACAGTTATTCTATTACTACATGTGTCCAGCCATGGATGTCTTCTTCAATACCATACTGGATGTTGATCAGTTTCTGATAAAGTTTCGTACTAACCGGACCTGGCTTACCATCCTTGCTGAAGACATAGCTAGTTTTCGTATCCAGATCGTCGATACGTTCGATAGGAGAAATCACAGCTGCCGTTCCACAAGCTCCAGCCTCCTCAAAGGTAGACAGCTCTTCCTCGGCAATCTGACGGCATTCCACCTTCATGCCCAAGTCCTCAGCCAGCTGCATCAATGACTTGTTCGTGATACTTGGCAGGATAGACGTGCTCTTCGGAGTGACATACGTGTTGTTCTTGATACCAAAGAAATTGGCAGCACCGCACTCATCGATAAATTTCTTTTCTTTAGCATCCAAATAGAATTCACAAGAATAACCCAAATCATGAGCAATCTTATTCGCCTTCAGGCTAGCAGCATAGTTGCCTCCCACCTTATAAATACCTGTACCAAGCGGAGCAGAACGGTCGTATTCCCGAATGATGACATAAGGATTGGTAGCAAATCCACCCTTGAAATAAGGTCCTACAGGAGTAACAAAAATCAAAAACAGATACTCATCGGCAGGGTGAACGCCCACCTGAGCCGTAGTACCAATCAGCAATGGACGAATATAGAGGGTGGCACCACTCTCATAAGGAGGAATGAAACGCTCATTCAGACGAACCACCAGGTCTACCATCTTAATAAACATCTCAGTAGGTATCTCTGGCATGAGTATACCCTGACAAGTAGCTTGCAAACGAGCTGCATTCTCATCTGGACGGAACACACGCACCTTACCATCAGGACAACGGTAAGCCTTCAGTCCCTCGAATGCCTCCTGACCATAGTGCAGACAGGTAGCAGCCATATGCAAAGGAATGGTTTCCTCTGAGCAAAGTTCTATTTCACCCCACTTACCATTACGGTAATAACAACGAACATTATAATCAGTCTTCCGGTAACCGAAAGAGAGGTTTTTCCAATCTAATTCTTCCATATCTATACTTTATATCCTATTTCACGTAAACGGCTGCAAAATTAACACAAATAATTTACATCTACTTATAATTTGTGATAAAATACACCGAAAAACTAATAAATCATTCTTTTGAAGCTAGAAGTTTTTGGATTTCCTCATCCGTTTTGTACAGTTTGTCCCGACAAAACTTGATGAGTTCCTGCGCTGTCTTTACCTTTTCAGCCAGAAGGTCGATGTCCAGCGTATTATCCTCCAGCTGTCCAACGATTTCCTCCAGTTGCTTCATCGCTTCGGTATATGTCAACTTCTGTTCCATTCTTCTTACAATACTTTAGATTCTACATTTCCATCCGAGAGACGGGTAACCAACAAATCTCCTTTCTTTACCTGAGAGGCCTTCGTCACTGCCTTTCCATTCTTCAACGTAATGGAATAGCCCCGAGCCAAAAGACGCTCTGGCGAATTATCCTCAATGCGCTGAGACAGCAGCTGCAGACGACTTTTCTCTTTCTTCACACGCAGGGGAACCTGGAAGCCGATGCGCTGCTCCAGCAACTGGATTTCATGTTTCCTACGCTCCACGCCACCTGCTGCTGCCACTGCCATGCGATGAGCGAACCTGTCCAGCATGAGTTCCTCATCGGCCCTCCTGCGGGCATAGGCCACAGGTAAGCCAGCGGCCAACTGCTGCAAACGCATCCTCTCATCGGACAACTGCTGCTGTACACAGCTCACCAGAACCTGTGCCAACTCTTCCAGTTCAGAACTGGTTTCATCCAACCGGCCAATAAGGAATTCTGCCGCAGCCGTAGGGGTCTTCACACGCGTATTTGCTACCAAGTCCAAGACTGTATCATCGCGCTCGTGACCTATTCCAGTAATGATAGGCAACGGGAACTGAGCCACATTCACGGCCAGGGGATAAGTGTCGAAACTAGCCAAGTCGGCCACTGCACCACCCCCTCGAATGATGACCACCACATCGAAATGATCCATTTCTGCAGCTACTGCATCCAGGGCCTGAATAATGGATGATTCCGTCTGTGCTCCCTGCATGACAGCCGGGAACAATTTCGGATAAAAGACATAGCCCTGAGGGTTATTCTTGAGCTGATTACAGAAATCGCCATACCCCGCTGCCGTAGGAGCAGAGATGACCGCCACCCGCTGTGGAAGCACCGGCATAGGAACCTCCTTGTTCATGTTCAAGACACCCTCTGCCTCCAACTGGTCCAGAATCTCCTTTCGCTTACGGGCCATATCCCCCAAAGTGTAGGTGGGGTCAATGTCCAAGACATTCAAGGACAAGCCGTAAACTTCATGAAACGTTACCTGGACATTCACCAGCACCTTCAATCCAGCAGCAAAGCGCTGCCCGGTAGCCTGCTCAAAATAAGGAGCTAGGAAGGCATAGACATTTGCCCAGATATTGCCACGGGCTTTCGCCACAAACTGATTGCCCCGCTTAGCCTTCTGCACAAATTCCACATAGCAGTGCCCGTTCCTGTTCGGGTTTACCTCGGACAACTCGGCCTGCACCCAATAAGAATCCCGCAGCGTACCCTCAAGCACGCTGCGGACCATATTATTCAGTTCGTATAAAGTCAGTACGTCTTCCCGCATTATTTCTTAGCATCCAGATAAGCCTGGAAGAAATCTGGAGTTCCGAATCCATACACTTCATCAGGATGAGCAAAGTTGTGCCCATGCTCACGAATCAGCTGCATCAGTTCCAAAGCAGTATAATGTGGAAGTGCCTGCCAGAGACATGCCACCATACCACAAAGGATAGGAGAAGCAAAACTGGTTCCGCTGGCACGACCCACTGTTCCAGAAGGAGTAACCACGGCGCAAGCCTGACCCTGTGCAGTTACATCAGGTTTCACACGGCCGTCGGCACTATATCCCAGTGAAGAGAAGGTGGTATTCACACCCTCTGCAGTCAGAGCACCTACAGTAAGGACATCCTCTGCATCAGCAGGAGGAGTCAGCTTGTGCCAACGGTCATCACCGGAGTTACCGGCACTGACACAAAGAATCATACCTTTCTTGGCACACAAAGAAGCAGAATTACTGATGAGATGCTGATGACCATCCATCTCATAATATTTCGTATCATCTATATCATTGTCGAAATCGTTGTAGCCCAAAGAAGTGTTCACCACGTCACAGCCTACACTATCGGCATATTCGATACCTGCAGCCCAATAATCCTCTTCGGCCAACTGCTCGCTACCGCCATCCTCGCTGACCAGCAGCCAGAACTTAGCACCAGGAGCAGTACCCACCAGCACGTTAGGCTTGTTGGTACCCATACAAGACAGTACCATCAGACCATGAGAACCTGCACCATAGATATCCTCCTCAGGATTCACAAAGTTGCGAGTACCCAGAATCTCCACATTATCCAGTACGGAAACCACATCCGCATTGGTATATCCACCATCCAAGATACCGATGGTGATGCCTGCACCGTTAAAGCCGGCATTGTGCATTTTCACACCATTCAGCTGCTCAATCTGGTTCTGACCTGTTCCATAGAAATCGGCCACGGTATCCAAAGCATTGGTAACCAAGTCTCGACGGTCTCTAGGCTGAGCCGGACGCTGCTGATTCTGTGGCTGAGCCTGTGGACGACGACCCTGAGGACGATCAGCAACAGGTTTTGGTCTAGGAGTGATATAGATACAACGGGATGAAGACACGAATGGATAGTTGGCAGCCAACTGCTCTCCATAGAGAGAGTCTGCCACTTCCACTACAACCGTGTTATTCCATTTACTTACGCAATGAATCTTCAAGCCATCCTTGCGAAGCTTAGAAAGATATTTCTCAGAAATAGGTAGGTCGGTAGAATCAATTCCCAGCCCCTGCTTCTTACGGCGCTCGATAGCTTTCTGTGACAAATAAGCCTCAGGCTTATTCAACTTGCCCTTCGTTCCCTTCTTGTCTGTAAGTTGCAGACGGAAACGGTAGACTACAGGTTTTGCTTCCACTTTCTCTGGCTGTTCCTGTGCGCTGACACTAGGCATACCCAAGAAAAACATGCCCAAAAGGAATAAAATACTCTTTTTCATTTCTATTTCTATCTATTTTTAGTCAAATTCCATGCGCAAATATACGAAAGTTTTTTCTATATGCCCATTCTTTTTGTTACCTTTGCCCAAAAGAAAGCAAAAAACTGACCCATCATGGAGAAATACGTCATCAACATCGGTCGCCAGCTAGGCAGTGGCGGCAAGCAGATAGCCGAGCAGTTGGCCAAGAGACTAGGAATCAAATGCTATGACAAGCGCTTACTGGACATGGCAGCCAAGGAAAGCGGTTTTGCCAAGGAACTCTTTGAGCAGAACGACGAGAACAAGAGCCTCATGGACACGTTCATGCACATGCGTTTTATCTTTGGGAACATGGGCGAAACCATTTACGACAATGTGCTGAGTGAGGAGTCCCTCTTCCAGTTCCAGAGCGACGCTATCCGGAAATGTGCTGAAAAAGAATCGTGCATTTTCCTGGGCCGATGCGCCGACTACATCCTCAGGGACCACCCCAGAGCCGTGAGCATCTTCATTGCGGCAGATGAGGAAGAACGCGTACGGAATGTCTGTGAGCGGGAAGGTGTGGATGAAGAGACAGCCAAGAAGATGATTAAGAAAAAGGAAAGCACCCGCAGCAGCTACTACAACTACTACACAAATAAGACTTGGGGTGCAGCTGCCAGTTATGACCTCTGCATCAATATCTCCAAGTTGGGATACGACAAGTCCTTTGAACTTATCCTGGCTTTCGTAAAGAAATACCTCAATCTGGAAGATTAGAACTGGAAGTAGATGAAAGGCTGGATGTCACTGCTTTTCACCTGAATCACAATATAGATAACCAGAATAAACAGGACAGCCTGCAGGAGAAGAGGTAAACGAATGACCCCTCTTTCGCATTTCTGACTCCAGCTGTCGGGAAGGAAATGCATGATATAGCCCAAAGCCATCAAGGCAAAGACTGGCCCGTAGCCCGCAAGCAGCTGCGGCAGCAATCCTGCATTGAAATTGGTAAACATCTGCTCCAGCATGACGAACGAGTTCTCCAACGTGGCATTGCGGAAGAAAATCCAGCAGAATGCTACAAAATGGAAGGTGATAAAAATGGCCACGAACCGTTTCAGCCCAGTGGGATGATATTTCTTAGGATAGCCACGGAGCTTGCAATAGAACTTATAGAACGCCTGACCCACCCCATGAAGGGCACCCCAAAGAATAAAATTCCAGTTGGCCCCATGCCACAATCCACCCAGTAGCATGGTAATAATCAGGTTCACATAAGTACGCAGTTCCCCTTTCCGGCTTCCACCCAGGGAAATATACAGATAATCACGCAACCAGGAAGAAAGACTGATATGCCAACGCCTCCAGAAATCCGTGATGCTGTCGCTCTTATAAGGCGAGTTGAAGTTCTGTGGAAACCGGAATCCCAGCCATAGTGCCAGACCGATGGCCATGTCGGAATAGCCGGAGAAATCACAATATATCTGCAACGTATATCCATAGACACCCAGCAGATTCTCCAAGCCGGAATACAAGGCAGGATTGTCGAAGATACGCTCCACGAAATTCACACTGATATAATCACTGATGACCGCCTTCTTGAAAAGACCGGCCATGATGAGAAAAGCACCTTGACCGAACATTTCATTCGTCACTAGTAATGGCTGACGAATCTGAGGGACAAAGTCGCGCGCCCGGACAATAGGGCCAGCCACCAGCTGCGGGAAGAAACTAACATAGAAGGCATACTCGAGCAAGCTCTTCAACGGCTTCAGCTCGCCTCTATAGATATCGATGGTATAACTCAAAGACTGGAACGTGAAGAAAGAGATACCCACCGGAAGGAAGATATCCAAGGCATGGAACTCCCCACCCCACAAAGGTGCCAGCATCTCGTAGAAGAAATTCGTATATTTGAAATAAGCCAGTAAACCCAGGTCTATCAACAAGCTCAAGAAGACATAAGCTCGTTGCATGCCCCGATGCTTATTCAGTTTACGTTCCCCAGTAGCGTCATCCATCTGCATGTCATAGATGGCCTGAGCTATCAGCCAGTCGCTGCAGGTTACCACAGCCAGCAAGAAGAAATAGAAACCACTGCTTTTGTAGTAGAAATAGTAAGAGAAGGCCGTGACAAAGAGAATACGCAAGGTCTGCTTGTTCCGAAGGCAATTATAGACCAAGGCAAAGGCCACAAACAAGAACAGGAACAGACAGGAGCTGAAGATCATGGGCGACTTCGGATTATAAGTCAGCTGATCCAGCACCAGGTTCCAGTCCAGGTTTTCTACTATGGTATTCAGTTTCTCTATCATTTCTTCAGATATTCATTATAAGCCTTCAGGATGGCCTCACCCAAAAGGTTTCCTTGCAGGTTGTATGCTTCATGCCCGTAATGCACTCCATCACGAGCCATCATCCTAGCGTTTCTCCAGTTCATGCAGGCCCGTGCATCGCCCCCTACAATCTCATAAAGATTCCAAACCGCTATGCATTGGGATTTCCCATAGCTACTTTGGCAAGAAGCTACCTGTCCACCCACCCGGTTCGGTCTTCTCCGCTTATAGCTCCCCGGAGGAGTAGTCAGCAAGAAGGTCACTCCAGGACAAAGTTCCCGCATACGCGCTGTGAAACGGTCCAACTGCAACCTATAAGCGGCTGCATCAAACAGTCCGTGGCTCTCGTTGGTGCCTACACTCACAATGAGCAAGTCGGGCTTCAACCGGGCAACATCCCGCATCACAGCCTCATCCATAAAATAGGAAAGTGTAGCACCATTCTTGCCCATGGCATGAAAGATGAAGCCGTTTCTACCCGTTTCCTGTGCCAATGCAGAAGTATGGTAGGTAATGGTAGCCGGCACCATGGCCTCACTGCCCCACGCTGACTCCAATTTCCGGCGAAGGGCTGCAGGGAACACATGCCCCCGCACATGGGAATCTCCAATCTGCACCACCCGCACACTTCTATTCTTCCGGTTGGCCACCAACCCAAAGAACGAATTCAGGTTCTCTGCATACAGCAACCGGTTTTCCTTGGTCCGTTGGAAAGAACGAGGTATCTGCAAATCCAGCAGAATCACCGTATTGGTATCAGGAGGCACACTGTCGGATATCATCTGGTCCAAATCCGGCAATTCCTTCCAGAGTTCCTCTGCCTCCAACTTCCTTAGTTTCTCATCCTGCGCCCTGGCAGAAGGTAGGAAAAGAAAGAAGAAGCTCAGACTTACCAATATCTTAAGGCTCCGCTTCATAGGCTTTCCGCTTCTCATAGTTGTTCTTTCCATCCACCAACGCCTCAAAGAGCAGATGGCCCAAATACCGTCCACCTGCAAAATTCAAATGCGTATAGTCCTTATTCGCACGGACCGGAATGCTGTCGGCAAAAACAGCCATACTCCCTTTTCCGCCCATGGCTTCAAACAGATTCCAATAGGCACAACCCGTGCGGTAAGCCAACTGACGCTGATATTTTGCCAGTTGCTCTATTCCATACATCGTAGTCACTTGGCCATCCACCTTCTGCCCTCGGTCGCTGACACTCACTATCAGAATACTAGCCTCCGGATAAGCCTTGGCCAGTTTCATCACCACCTCACGCATCTTACGTTCATACTCCGCATAGTTTCCCCTACGGGAATTAGCCACATTCAAGCCAAACTGAAGAACGATCAAGTCGTATGCCCTCACCTTGGCAAATTCCTCCAATGTATGGTCAGGTATAGTTCTCAAAGTTACTCCACTGCTACCCCGCAGACTGAAATTATCTAGCGCCACCCCATTTGCACCATCCATGCTGACTCCAAAGAACGTATTTCCCCTGTCGATGGTATCCCCCACGACACTCCAGGTAACCCGTCCAATCTTTCCACGGACACCCAAAGCCTGAACCTCTTCAGTAGCCAAAGACTCAAAAGTTTGCGTTTCCCCACCATTGATACGGACGGAAACAGACATACCCTCCGGGCTACGGAAATAGACATTGGAAACCGAGCAGGTATCCTGATGCTTATTCTTACGATTAGGAATACCATTGACATTGGTATAAGCCCTTCCTATAGGCACATAGAAACGCTCGGCAAGTCCTTGGCGGGAACGGTCGAAACGGACAGAATCCGTAATGCTGTGCGCATACCATCCTTTAGAATAAGCTCTGACAGACTGCCTGAATCCGGCAGTAGGAGAAGCCATATCGATAAAGCCCACGCCCTCACCGCCGAACTCACTCTGCAGGTCGGCCCGAAGCTGGTCGGTCAGAATATCCCCCTCAATGAACGAATCTCCGAAATAGGCAATACGGACAGGCCGGGACAGTTCACGGCTTTTCCCCAGCATCTCATAGAAATGATCCATACCCCTGCCCACAAAAAAGACAGAATCGCCCTCTTGCCTACTGAAATCCTCTATGATGGTCATCCCCTCCGGATGCTCCTCCTGAAAGGCAGGCTTTATCTCCGGGATGGTGTCCAGCAACAACGGTTCCTCATCTATCAAAGGGCTGTATAGTTTAGAAGAAGAGACCCCCACATCGGAAAGCAGGTTCACCGGCTTCAGGGTATACCCCGCTATTTCCAGCTCGGGTAGGAACATCATGGCTGCAAGTCCTATCAGAACCAGAAAAGGCAATAAAAAGGTATAGAGAAGCCTATTCTTCATAACGGGTGCAAAAGTACATAAAAAAAACGAGGTATCTCCTAAAGAAGTACCCCGTTTTTATCAAGATTATTGGTATTTAAATCGTCTTTTCAATCGTCCACACAAATGCGCGCAGACCCAGCATCTCAGTTTCCATGTCCAAGGCATGCAGCTTTTCCAGCAAGCCGTCAACCTTTTCATCAGGAACCACAGTCATGATGGCAGAGCACATAGAAGGCCATGCATGCGTACCCATATGAGGTTCACCTGTCTTGGTGCCACGCCCTTGTACCTGAGGCCAGCAACTAAATCCACGACAGTTCTGACGGGTCAGCAGATCGACAATTTTCTCCTGAAACGCCTGATCATACATTATCATTATTGATTTCATTGTTTCCTAGTTTTAAATGTTAATCTTCAACCCTTTTACCTGTACGGTCACGTACCATCTTATCTTTATGAGCCACGTAGTAGTCGTTCAGTTCACGCTGCTTCTTCAATGCCCTACGCTGACGCTTGATACCTACTCCACCGAAGATACAGAACATGGTAGGTACATAAATCAAGGTCATGATGGTACCTACCGTCAGACCACCGATGACAGAGACACCCAGTGGACGCCACATTTCAGCACCTACACCTGTACCTACTGCCATTGGAACCATACCTAAGATAGTGGTCAAGGTAGTCATCAATACCGGGCGCAGACGGCTACGACCAGCCTTAACAGCAGACTGAATCAAGCCATAACCACGCTCACGCATCAACTGGGTATAGTCGATGAGCACGATACCATTCTTCACTACGATACCGGCCAACATGATACCACCCATCATAGACATGATATTCAGGTTTGTACCCGTCAGGGCTAGCAATACCAGAATACCCACGATAGCGAATGGGATAGCCAAGATGATGATGAACGGATAAGTGAGAGACTCAAACTGAGCTGCCATCACGATGAACACCAGAATGACAATCAGAACAAACAACGTACCCATATCTTTGTTGGCATCCATCTGATCCTCATAAGAGCCAGCCACCTGGACAGACACATTCTGAGGAATATCCATCCTAGAGAGGATTGCATTACCAGCAGCCACACCCTGACTCAATACATAGCCATCGGCCAATACTGCACTGACGCTTACCATACGCTGACGGTCCTTACGCTCGATAGTTGGCAAGGTCCAACCTTCTTTTACCTCGCCCACATCCTTCACGCGGACAGCATCACCGGTAGAAGAATATAGCATCATGTTCTCAATGCTCTCGATGCTGACACGCTCCAAAGGTTCATAGCGCACACGAACATCATACTCCTCACCATCCTCACGATACTGAGTAGCCGTAGAACCGTAAATACGGTCACGCACATAAGTAGCAGCCGTGCTGAAGTTCAGACCATGAAGAGCCAGTTTCTCGCGATCAAAATCCACTACATAACGAGGCTCATAGTCACTACGTGAAATTACAACCT
Source organism: Bacteroidales bacterium UBA4293 (assembly GCA_002395835.1). Taxonomy (GTDB): domain Bacteria; phylum Bacteroidota; class Bacteroidia; order Bacteroidales; family Bacteroidaceae; genus Minthousia. The sequence continues at coordinate 17,544 of DGVD01000013.1, forward strand.
CTACTACACCTGGTGTATTCCGCAAGCTGTCGGCCAACGCATGAGACACCTGGTCCGTCTCGGTAAAGCTATATCCATAGATTTCAAACTCTGCGGTGTTCTGGCCACCCATGCCACCACCTTGCTGACCACCCATCATGATCTGGTATTTGGCAATTTCCGGCATTTCCTTACAGTCGGCACGCATCTCATCACAAATCTTAGCCAAACCTACAGCACGCTCATTAGAATCCACCAAGCTCATGTTGAAGCTGATAATATGTGATCCGTTGGATGACATACCTGCCATAGCGCCAGCATTCTCACCAGCCTGACCCACACGATAGTTGATTACTTTGAAGTAGTTAGGATAACGATCTCTCCATTTCTTCTCCAGTGCCTGAGCCACCAGCTTAGCCTTGTCTACACGCGTACCCATAGGGAGCTCAATGGTAGCACCGATACGTCCGTTATCATTAGCAGGGAAGTACTCACTTTCAATCCATGGGTATGAAATGGCTGCCAGTACCACAGCCAGACCTATTACGATGGTCATGACAGCTTTACGATGACGAACAGCACGGTTCAGCATCCTTGCATAGGCTGCATCCATCTTATCCAGGAAGTTCTGAATAGGCTTATACAATGCCAGGAACAGTTTGCTAGGCTTCTTCTGCAACTTCAGCATCTGACCGCAAAGCATAGGGGTGAAACTCAATGCACTTACAGTAGAAACGGTCATGATGACACACATCATCCAACCCAGCTGCTTGAAGAGCACACCCGTCATACCCGTAATCATGGTCAATGGGAAGAACACCGCAATCATGGTCAACGTAGAAGCGATTACAGAGATAGCCACCTCATTCGTTCCATGAATAGCAGCCTGCTTTGGTTCAGAACCACGTTCAATATGCGTAGTCACATTCTCCAAGACTACAATGGCATCATCCACCACATTACCGATGGCGATGGTCAGACACGACATGGAAATCATGTTCAAGGAACCACCTGTGATATACAGGTAGATGAAAGATGCCACCAAAGAGAGTGGGATGGTAATAGCAATGATGACTGTAGCACGCCAACGGCCCAGGAACACAAATACCACCAGAACGACAAACAACAATGCCAGGACGATGGTTTCTACCAAAGTACCGATGGTAGTTACGATATTGTCGGAAGTATCCACAATGACACCCAACTTTACATCAGAAGGAAGGGTTTTCTGCAACTCAGGCATACGTTCCTTCACCTTCCGGGCGATATTTACAGAGTTGGCACCAGACTGTTTCTGAACTACAATCATAGCACCCTGCTTACCATTAGTATAAGCCTCCTGTGCACGCTCCTCTACCCCATCTACCACGCGAGCCACATCGCGCAGGTAAACTGCCGCACCTGATGGAGAATGAGCCACAATAATGTCGTTCATCTGCTGTGGAGAATCGAACTCACCCTCAATACGCAGTGTATAAGTGTTGTTACCGATATCAAAGCTACCACCGGAAACATTCAGGTTCTCTGCAGAGATAGCACTACTTACAGCCTCAACGGTAAGGTTGTAAGCCTCCATCTTCTGAGGATCCATATAGACGTTGATTTCACGTTGAGGTGCACCATAGATAGTAACCGTACCCACACCATCGATACGTGCCAATGGGTTAGCCACCTCATCGTCCAGTATCTTATAAAGGGCCGCCTGGCTCTCCTCTGCAGACACAGAGAGAACCAGAATTGGAATCATATCGGTACTGAACTTGAAAATATAAGGAGTGTTACATGCATCAGGAAGAGCAGCACTCACCATATCCAGTTTGTCACGCGTGTCATTCGTCAGCGCGTCGATGTCATATCCATATTCAAACTCCAAGGTAACAGTTGAGATATTTTCACTGGAACTCGTGGTTATATGCTTCAGATGTTCCACAGAGTTCAACGTATTCTCGATAGGACGAGTTACATTGTTCTCTATATCCTCGGCACTGGCACCTGGATAAGTGGTCATGACCATAATCATATTTGTATCGATATCCGGATACAAATCGATTGCCAATTTTGAGAGGGAGAATAAACCTATAATTGTGATAGCCAAGAAAATAAGGCTAGTCATGATAGGTTTCTTCACCGCACCTTCATATAGACTCATAATTATACTGTTTTTAAAATTAATGAAGGATTTACTTTACCACCTGTACTTTCATACCATTGATCAACTTAGACTGACCGTCTACTACTACGGTTGCTCCTGGCTCCACACCATCCACGATTTCATAGACAGTGTCCATTCTACGACCCAGTGTAACCTTATTGTAAGAAACGGTATTATCCTTGTTCAACACAAAGATATAGTGGTCGCCTGCACCAACCTGCTTCACTACAGCCATATCAGGTGCAACCACGCGCTCAGCCTTGCTGAATACCATAGTTACACGACCGAACATACCTGGACGTACACGTCTGTCTGCATTAGCCAGACGGATTTCCACTGGGAATGTATGAGTCTGTGTATTGATGGTAGGATTGATAATGTGTACATTACCTGTAAACACCTCATCGCCGTAAGTATCCAAAGTGATGCTTACAGGCATACCCTTCTTCACCTGAGGATAGTATTTTTCAGATACATTGATAATCATCTTCACTGGAGAATCCTGCTCAATGACCAGGATAGGCTGAGTACCAGTCATATCTCCATTATCATAATTACGAGCGGTAACCACACCACTGATAGGGCTACGAAGCTGGCTGTTCTGCAACAGGTTTCTATACTGGGTCTGCTGTACATCGAGCTGCATTTTAGCGTTATCCCATTCAGCCTTGCTGGCACCCCCTATCTTATAAAGCTCATCTACACGATTGAAAGCAATCTGATTATTGTCAATCTGAAGCTTCAGCTGCTGCAGATTATTGTTGTCCAGCTGTACCAATACCTGACCTCTGGAAACACGGTCGCCTACCTCTGCATAGATTCTCTCGATACGAAGGTAAGACTGCGGAGATATATTGTTCTTCACGTCACTCTCCACGGTGGCTGTATAAATCTCCTGTTGATCTACCTCACGAGTCTCCACCTTAGCCACCTTTACCTTAGGAGCCTCTGTTTCAGCAGTAGCAACTTCTTTCTTTTCGCTACCACCACAGGCACTCATCATAACAGCCACAGCTGCCAGTGCCATACATTGAAATTTCTTCATTGCCATATAATTGTTATCTTGTTTTCTAATAGTTAAAAGTTTTCGCTCTTACCCAGTACCTTATCCAGGTCAGCCTTAGCTGTCATGAATTCATAGATACTCTGACAATAGGTAAGCTCTGCCTGTGTAAGAGCCACCTCTGAGCTGTTCAGCTCCAGCATGGTACCAGAACCCACCTGATAGCGCTTATCGGAAATATCGCGTGCCTTCTGAGCCTGAGCCATCGCCTCACGGTTTGAAACCACCTGTTCTGTGCTGGCATGCATATTCTGGCGATAGGTTGTAGCCTGCATGTTCAGCTGACGCTCTGTATTCAGACGGTTCTCAGCAAGTTTCTGCATATTCAGACGAGTGGTCTTCAGGTTGGTGAAATTGCTGGCATGATAAAGAGGTATAGAGAGGCTAAATGCTCCATATACATAAGGATTCCAGCGATAGTGGAAAATTCTATAGTCATTGGCCATGGAAGTATAGCTCCAGTTGAATGTGAAAGCCAGTGTAGGCAAGAAACTAGCCTTCTGGATGCGGAGCTGGTGCTGCAGAAGCTTTTGGTTCAAGTCCAACTGCTTCAACGAGGTATTGTTTGAAAGGTCGTTCTCCTCATTGGTAGAAAGGTTGGCAAAAACCTCATCCTGATAGTTTTCCAACTTATCTGTTACCAACAGGTCTACGTTGGCAGTCACGCCCATAAGCACCTTCAACTGCAATTTTGCCATACGGACAGCATTCTCAGCACTGACCACATTCGGCAGTATATTACGCATCTGCACTTCAGCGGTAATCTTGTCGTACTCACTCACTGAGCCCTGATCAAACTTGGCAGAAGTAATTTTATAGTTGTCCTCAGCCTGCTTGTAGCTCTTCTGAAGCACCTTATAGCTATCCTGAGCCAGAATGAGCTGATAGTAAGCCTTGGTCACCTGATTCACCAAGTCCAGCTTAGAAGAACGAGCCTGTTCCTCGGCCAACTTAATGTCATCCTTAGTCATCTTCATGGTGCGGTAAACCGCTGGAGCGAAGACAGGAAGACTGATGGAAAGACCCGCATTGGACGTATTTTCCGTACCCATCTTGAAAGACTGTCCACCCATGACGATGGTCTGAATCTTGAAATTATGGCTATAAGAAGCCGAGAGGTCGGCCTGAGGCAACAAGTTCTGCCATGCAGCCTTGTCGGCCACCCTCTTTAATTCAATGTCATCTTCGGCAATCCTCATGGTAGGATTCTCAGCCAAAGCAATCTCAATAGCCTTGTTCAGGTCCAGCTCCAGTGTACCTTCCACCGGTTGCTCAGCCTCCTGTGCACCTGCTGCTGCAAAAGGAAGCAAAGCAAGTAACATCAGCCATTTTCTTCTAAAAAATAATTTTCCAATCATTGTTTGTATTGTTTTTCTACTTATTATTCACTTTTATGTCTCATCTCTTCCATAAAGTCGTCAATCATCTGAATTCCCTTTTCCGTACTGATACCCCTTAAAGAGACCAATACCGTAGCCTTGAAGGTTTCATACATTCCATACTGTTCCTGTAATTCCTTCAAGCCCTTCTCTTCGATAAGCTGCTGTACCTTGACAAAAAGCTCTACATTCAAGTCCGGACGGAAGATACCCTGCTCCATTCCCTGAACCAAGAATACCTTGATATTCTGCATGTGCTTAATCTTTCCTTCCTCAAAGCACTCCTTGAATTTAGGATACCGGTGCATATCCTCAAAATATTTCGGATTTGTCTGGGCATATTCATTCAACGATAGGCGGAACATTCTCAGCACCAGTTCCAGCACATTGGCAGATTCCTCCTTGTTCTTGGCATAGAGTGCTTCCATCCTTTGGATTTGCTGATTAAATACAGCAGTCAGCACCGCTTCCTTATCTTCAAATTCTTCATACAATGTCCGCTTGGAAATACCTAACAGACCAGCCAAGTCATCCATACGGACACTACGGATGCCCTGCTTACGAAATTCCTCCCCAGCCACATCGATAATGCGCTGGTGTACGGCAGCTCTTGATGATTGTTCTAAGGATTCAGACATAATAACCTATTGAATTACGCGCAAAATTACTATGAAAACTTTTTCTAGCAAAAAAGTTTTCTAAGATTTATGCCAATATTTGCAATTATTCACATTCACTACTGCAAAAGTACGATACATTGCTCCAATCCTCCTTGCAGGAGTCGACCAAAAGCCGTTTTCTTTCGACGAAAAAAGCCTGCTGCTCAGGTGAGCAGCAGGCTACGACATTCAACCAAAATCAATATCTATAAACTAAACGGTTCCTTGAGAAGCTGGATTCTGGGACTTCTGAGGTTTTTGTCCTTTTCTTTGCCCATGCCAACCATGACCTTGTCCCTTGTGATGTCCCCCTTTCATTCCACCATGACGATGGCCCATGCCATGACCAGCCTCCATGACTTTCTGAATCTGTTTAGCGGTAAGGAACTTACTAAATTCATTGTAATACTTTTCCTGAATATCGGCAGTCTTACGCATCTTTGCCCAACGATCCTTCAGGGCCTTTTCCACTTCCGCATCGGTCTTCTGCTTCATTTCTGGAGCACCTTGAGGATTCATTCCCTGACCTGGGCCTCCCTTTCCATCTTTCCAGCCTTGAGGTTTCTTTCCATCCTTTCCACCTTTATGTTCAGGACGCAATGCCTGCATTTCTTCCAGATACTTTTTATACACGGGAGCAAATTTAGCCGTGGTAGCCTCATCCAGCATCAGCTGGTTAGCCATACGATTTACACGCATCTCCACCATCTGCTCCTTGGAAGGGCGCTGTGACATCTGAGCATTGTCGTTCTTCTTCTCCTGTGCATTGGCTGTCATACCTAAAACAGCAAATGCCATTGCTAAAAATAAGTTTCCTTTCATTTCCTTTTACCTTTTAAGAGTTAATTAATACTATTTTTATTGGTGTTACTGATAGTATGACTCCCAAAAAGGAAGAAGGATTAATTTCAGATGCAAAAAATTCGACCATAAGAACGCATTTATCGACGAATTTATGTTTTATTCATTAAATTTCCCTGCTCTGTGAAGAAAACTAAAAAGAAACCGGACAAGGTTCAAATCCCGTCCGGTTTACTGATTTATTTTGCATTCTTTACATATTTCTCCAACCAAGCATCTTGCTCATAAAGCAAGTGGAGCACATTCTCCTTGGCCGTATAGTGATGACTTTCCAGAGGAAGCACCACATACCGCACGGTAGCTTTATGCCCCTTCAGAGCCTGATAGAAACGCTCACTCTGAATAGGGAAAGTACCGGTATTGTTGTCCAATTCCCCATGAATCAGCAGCAGGGCACCGCTCAGCTTATCAGCATACATGAACGGAGACATCGCATTATAAACCTCAGGTGCCTCCCAGTAAGTACGAGTCTCACTCTGGAATCCAAAAGGTGTCAAGGTACGGTTGTAGGCTCCACTACGGGCTATACCTGCCTTGAACAACTTGGTATGGGTCATGAGGTTTCCGGTCATGAAACCACCGTAGGAATGACCTCCCACTCCGATACGGGCTGTATCGCCCACACCCAGGTCATAGATAGCCTTTACGGCAGCCTCCGCATCCATGACCAACTGCTCAATGTAGTTGTCGTTAGGTTCCGTAGTTTCCGTACCCACGATAGGCATTTCCACACTTTCCATGACACAATATCCACGAGTCACGAACATGGCAGGGAAACGGTAGGTCATGACTGGGAAAGTATACTTGGAACCACGTACCTGGGCCGCATCTGCCTTGCTACGGTATTCACGAGGATAACCCACCATATAAACTGGCAGACGACCATCCCGATCCTTATCGTATCCCGCAGGCAAGTAGACTGTAGCCGTAAGGTCCACCCCATCGGCACGCTTATACTTAATCTGCTCATGCGTTACACCCTCCATGGCCTTGTAAGGATTCTCAAAGCTAGTGAGAGCCTTCTCGCTCTTCTTTTTCAAATCGCGCAGATAGATATTGGCAGGACGGGTGTTTGATTCCCTAGAAGTGATGAACTGCAGTTTCGCAATGTCCTTATTGGCAATGACCTGCTCATAGTAAGGAGCCTGACAGCGCCACAAGATGGTATTTTTCTTCTTGGCAATGTCGTACCGGCTCACATAAGGCATATCTCCATCATCGGAGGCACCCTCACTATTCAGCATCAGCATGTTATGTTTCTTGTCGGTATAGATGACCGGACTACCATACTGTCCCTTGTGCGTCATGATACGCCCCGGATTGGCATAGTTATCCTCCGATTTCCACTCAAAGATAGTGGTAAGCTTCCCATCACCACAAGGCACGAAACTACTCATGCGGGTGCTATGAGACTGACGACTGGCATCGCTCACGATGGCAAACTGGTCATCGCACCACTGTATGCCACGGAAACGCTTCGGAGTCTTTACCACCAGCTGCTTCTCCCCACTGAAAGGAGCCTCCAACTGATATACAGCATCCAGATAATCCAGTTTCTTGCCCCTAGGGTTACCTCCATCCAGAGCCTCCACCCAAATGACCGTAGCAGGCTTATCGTTTCTCCAAGTGAAATAACGAGGATAAGGAGATGTGGTGTCATAGCCCATGGCAGTGACAATCACCGGATTCTTAGCCAGTGTCTTCACATCCTTACCATGGATATCCATAATTTTTACCGTGGTAGGGAAATCACGATAAGTTACCGTATAAGAATAAGGTTTCTCCACCTGAGTGAGCAGCACCATGGAGCCATCGGGAGAAAGACTTACCTGGCTATAGACACCCGGTGTACCGATTTCCGTTTCTCCCTGTGGAGTTACCTTCACCAGTTGGGAAGTGAAATAATACTCAAACTGCTCCTCATCGTTCTTGTTCTTGAGCAAATCCTGATACGTACGAGCCGGAGAAGAAGTACCCAGGTTCTCCTGTATGATAGGTGTCTGAGGCACATTGTTCAGAGCAGGAGCAGCGCCTCTACCCTGAGGAACAGCCATGAAGACGAAGTCCGTATCATTGATCCAGTGCAGACGAGTGCCCTGTGTCCCGTTCATCTTGCGGTTTGACAGACGCTTAGCCACACCATCCAAACCGCAGGCATAGAGATAGATACCATCTTTCTCCTTCACCAGCACAATAAGGCGGTCATTGCTAGGAGCCCATTCCGCATTCCACACCACACAATGGGCAGGAAGGCCCGTCACCTCGGTTTCTGCTAGCGTATTCGCATCCACAATGGTAGCCTTGTCATAGGCAGGGGTACGGGAGATGCTGTACGTATCCGGATTAAAACGTGCACCACCCAGACGATACTCCGTCTGAGCCTGCTCCTCCAGAGAGAGGAAAGGACGCTTGTTCAGCTGCACCATATAGGTACAAGCATCGTTGAACTCCACTGCAGGAGTTAATGGAGCCATGGCAATATCCTGCAGCACCTGGGGAGGTAAGCGATAGCCCGACTCTTCCTGAGCTAGAGCAGATGATGCAGAGAAGGCCGCAGCCAGAAGAATTAATGTTGTCTTTTTCATGTGTAAGGGTTATTTAAACTAAAAACAGGAAGAGGCCGAACCCCTTCCTGTATTTAGATAGGATCTAGATCCTAAAGTTTAATAGTTGTATGTGCATAGTGGGTTGTAATCAACTTCATGCTGAGGAATCTCGAATACCCAACCATCAGCATCAGCATCCTTGAATGTGAAACCACAGAGAGCAGCATCAGACAAAGAGTCACGCTGAAGATCCTGATGCAGACGCTTCAAGTCGAAGTAACGCTGACCTTCACCCCAGAGCTCTACGCGACGGCTGTTCATAATTTCAGTAATGAATGCCTCACCGGTATTGTTGCTAGTGGTATATTCAGGGTCACGAGTCTGCTGGAACTTGGTGAAGATTTCCTTAGCTGCACTTTCCTGACCAGCACGAGCATAAGCCTCAGATGCAATCAGGTAAAGCTCAGCCAGACGCATGAAAGCTACATTACCTACAGCATTGGAAGTAGCACGAGCTCTAAACTTACGGTTCTGGTAAGGAGCCTTTTTGTAGTTTGATGCAGGAACATCAGCAGTTCCAGTAGGATCAGCCCAAGCACGGCGATAGTCAGTCTCAGACATGCTATCATACAATTCCTTATTCATACAGTTCACATAGCTACGTACTGCTGAAGAGTTGAAGTTCCATGACATGTATGCATAGAAGGAATAGAAGTATACAGTCTGGTCATCTGGAGTCAAAGCAGCGTAAAGAGCCTCCTTGGCATCGCTGGTAATATCAGCAAAACCGCAAGTGAACTCCTCTGGAGTAGACATCAGTTTGAAGCCTTCAGACTCAGCCACGCTGATAGCCTGCTCTGCATACTTAGCTGCATTGGTATAATCGCCCATGGTCAGAGCCACACGTGCCTTCAGACCCAGAGCAACCTTCTCGCTATAGTGGTTCACATCGTTAACCACCTTGCCTGCCAGTAATGAAACGGCATTGTCCAAGTCGGCATTAATCAGTCTATAAACCTCATCTACCGGAGTACGCTCCATTTCTACCACCTCTGAAGTTAGACGATAAGGAACACCAGGCTGAGTATTGTTAGCGCCAGGCACATAGCTCTTAGCATACTGCTGAACCATGTCATAGTGAGCAAATGCACGGATACAGAGAGCCTCACCCTTAATCTGGTCATAGAGATCCTGGTCTGCACCAGAAAGTGCTTCCCTATCTATTTTTTCCAAAGCCTCAAGAATCTTATTGGCATTCAGAATCCACTGGTAGTAAACTCTCCAGTAGCTAGTCTGATAGCCACTAGACTTATCCATGTGATACTGCCAAGTAGCCTGACGAGACCACCAGTTACTAGTAGCATGACAAGTAATATCATCGGCTGCCCAGTCACGAGTGAACATGAAACCAGGAAGACCACCAAAACACTGGTAACTAGATTCCTGGGATACCATTTCCCTGTGGATACCGTTCAGAGCCAGGTAAACACCGTTGACAGTCTCTGCCATTACCACATCAGATACCTGATCGGTAGGAACGGTCTCCAGATAATCGTCGCTACAGCCCACCAAAGCTACTGCAGACAGAACAATTAAACCTTTTGTTATATTTTTGATTGCTTTCATATACATTTCCTTTCCTGAATTAGAATCCAACATTCAGACCAATCGTAAAGTTACGGCTTGGCATATACTCATTATAAGTCAGACCAGAGAAGTTTGCCATTGGGTTCAAACCCTGACGAGCCTTGAGCATGAATACATTCTCACAAGTCAGGTTCAAACGAGCAGTCTTGATCTGTACCTTGCTCAACAGTGACTTTGGAAGCTGGTAGCTCAAGTTTATAGAACGCAGGTTCAAGTAATCAGAGCTAGTCAACCAACGTGTGCTGTTGGTGCTGACCATGTTATTAGAATAAGTAGCATTACCATCCAGACGTGGAACGTCAGCAATGTCACCTGGCTTCATCCAAGCCTTGCCCATATCCACGTGCATAGCAGATGCATACTCACCTGGAGTCATCAGTCTAGCATAAGAAGAATCCAGGATCTTACCACCCAGCTGATAAGAGAAGGTAGCAGACAGAGAAACAGCCTTATAACCCAGGTTGAAGTTGAAACCACCATAAACGGTAGGATTAGATCTGCCTGACCAGTCTTTCTTAGCATAAGTTACAGAAGAAGTATATTCCTTACCATCTACAGTTACCTTATCAGCAGTTGGAACATTTGCACCATCCTCAATGAGGTAATAACCTGTACCGGTCTGAGGATCTACACCCTGCCACTGGTACAACCAGAACTCATACATAGACTTACCTTCCATCCATTTCTTAGAACCGTTTACATAACCGTTCTCCTTCATATCGTCTGGAAGAGTCTTCAACTCGTTCTTCAGGAATGTAGCGTTAGCACCTACAGAAAGGTTCCAGTCGCGTGACTGAATAATGCGGTAATCCAAGTTGATTTCCACACCGTAGTTAGCTACCTTACCAATGTTCTTAGTAATAGAAGAAACACCAGTAGAATAAGCCTGAGCTACATCGAAGAGCAGATCTTTAGATTCCTTACGGAAATACTCTATGCTACCGCTCAACTTGTTGTCCCAGAAACCGAATTCAACAGCAGCATCGGTAGAAACCTGAGTTTCCCACATGATGTCAGGGTTAGAAATCTCGGTGAAGTACATACCAGCTTCAGTACCGTTGTTCTTACCCAGTGTATAAAGGGTCTGATATGGATAGTAACCGATACCCTGGTCGTTACCAGTCTGACCGTAAGATGCACGGATCTTCAAGTTGTTAATCCATTCGATATCCTTCATGAAGTTCTCCTGAGTAAGACGCCAGCTCAAACCGAATGACCAGAAGTCACCCCAGCGGTGGTCCTTAGCGAAACGAGAACTACCATCATGACGATAAGAAACAGAAGCATAGTACTTGTTGTCATAGTCATAGTTTACACGACCGAAGAAACCTTCCTTGGTATATTCATCGGTATAAGAAGTCAACTCGCTGATGTTTACATAGTTCTCAAAGTCATAGATACCATGAATAGTCTCACCTGTCTTCATAGAATACATGTACTCACGCTTCCATGAATGGTTCTCATGACCCAGAGTTACATCTACAGTGTGACGATCAAAGCTCTTGTTGTACTGAGCAATCTGGTTGAAGGTCTGAGTGAGATCACGATAAGAAGTAATGGTCAAACGAGCAGGTCCTGCAGTACCATCACCTACGTAAGGGTTCTCATAACGCTTAGCACGATAATCCAAGTTGTTCAGAGAGTAGTTTACGGTGAAAGACAGACCCTCGATAGGAGTGATAGTCACATAAGCCTTACCAGACTCATTCATACGATGGTAGTTACGGTCATTCCACAACTGCTCTACCATACCGTCACGACCTACATAGGTACCTACCAGACGGTCGTAGTAGCCGTATGCATATCTGCTAGCATCGGTAGTTACATTGCCATCCTCATCCAGGTAAGCACCTGTTTCAGGATCATGACGATGGATAGGCATGTAAGGAGCGATGGAACGAGCAAACATCTGCAAGTTAGAATAACTAGAAGAGTTATCAGAGTTTGCATTAGAATAGCTAGAGCTGGTACGAGTGAAACCCAGGTTCAAACCTGTCTTCAGCCACTTGGTAGGAGATACGTTGTAATTGATACGACCGGTGTAACGCTCAAAGTCGGTCTTAATCATGTAACCATTATCCTTCAAGTAACCTACAGATGCATAAGTATCGCTCTTATCGGTCTTGGTGTTATAGCTCAAGATATACTCCTGACGGTGACCAGTCTTGAACATAGCATCTTCCCAGTCCAAGTCCTCACCCCACTTGTAACCTGAGTAGCTACCCAGTTTACCGTTGGTGTCCACTACAGCGTTATCAGCCAATCCCTTGAAGATGTTATACTGCAAGAAACTTTTTACCAGGTTCTCACTAGCATAAGAAGCTGCAGCAGCCTCGTCAGCACCAGCTGTGATACGAGCATTCTTAATCTTGTGCCAAGTAGTTACATAGTAGTCGTCTACACCCATGGTAGCATAGTCCTTATATGCACGGTTAGACCAACCCTGGTTGATAGTCAAGTTTACCCCCACAGCACCGTTAGTGCCAGCCTGACCACTCTTAGTAGTGATCAATACTACACCGTTACCTGCAGAAGCACCATACAGAGAAGTAGAAGCAGCATCCTTCAGGATGGTCATGCTCTCAATATCGGCAGGGTTAATATCACTGATACTTCCATTGTACACAGCACCATCCACTACATACAGAGGAGCGTTAGAAGCATTCACGGAACCGAAACCACGGATACGGATGCTAGCACCATCACCTGGCTGACCAGTAGCAGCAGTTACCTGCACACCAGAAGTATTACCTTCCAGAGCATTGGTAGCGTTGGAAATAGCACGCTTTTCCAATGTCTGAGTACCTACAGAAGATGCGGAACCTGTGAAGGAAGACTTCTTAGCAGTACCATAAGCTACTACGATGACATCTTCCAGCACCTCTGAATCGCTCTGAAGTACGATTCTCATATTCGCTCTGATAGCCACCTCTTCGGTCTTCATACCTACGTAAGAGACCACGAGGGTCTTAGCAGAACTAGGAACGCCCGTCAAGGTAAATCTACCATCCAGGTCTGTAACAGTACCTACGGTAGTTCCCTTAACTAAAATAGAAGCACCCACGATAGGTTCATTATCCTCTTGAGAAAGGACAACACCCTGAACACGGGTCTGGGCAATTGCAAGACCTATCACTGCAAACAGGCAGGTCATAAACAACACAATTCTTTTCTTCATAAGAATAAACTTAGTTAATAATATAAAGGTTTAAATCTCTCATATTTAAATATTCAAACGTAAGGCTACAATCCCTAAAAAGTATATTTATGTGTCTCTTTTATAAAACGCTATATGCCTCTTAAGCTATTCATGCCTTATCTCTAAAATGCAAATAAAACAATTTTTTACTTACAAAACAAATTTTAACGCACAATTTTTTCAGTTTAAAAAATGTTTTTTCCCTTTTCTATCGTTTTGAAAGCAAAAAAGCCTCCTTTTAAGCGATATATTTAAACCCTTGTGAAAAAAATATGTTAACGTATATTTTTTCTTTAGCATCAGTTAACACAGGATATCTACCTATAAAAAAAGGAGTGCATTCAGAAAAACCGATGCACTCCTTTTATTTAGGTTAATATCTCTTCATTAATATGGATAACCTTCTGTCCAGTTAAAGGTAAACATTGGTACACCACCTGTAGTATACAAACTCTTCATATCTTCACCATCTAACAACAGACCGTAAACTGTGATGTTTCCTTTATCATTGAAGACTGCACAATAACTACCAAAATTAGTTGCATCGTAGTACATATAGTAATATGGTGAACCATTTGCATAGATACCTACATCATAAATATCATCGTCCAATGTAAGGGTACCGTCTGCACTCAAATGGAAATCGATGTTGTGATTACCTGGTTTGTAAGCAGCACCTGGATTCAATTCAGTCCAAACATACAAGTTAGGGTTAGCCAGACGATAGATGTCTGTACCTTCTGCATGCAATACTGGAACATCATCGGCAGAAGCCTCAAACCAGTACACATCGGTATAAGTACCGCTACCTGCAGGAAGCCAGTTATAGTCACAAAGCACACCTACCTTAGTAGCTGTAATGGCTGTATTGGTATTCAGGTCTGCCTGATCCTTATCTGCCTGGCTCAACTCCAGGTCAAAGGTATACAATACACCTTTTTCCATGTTGTTAACAGTCAGGGTAATTTCAGAAACAGTCTGTCCGTCAGCAAAGTCTACCTTACCACCATTGTTGTCTACGTAAGTACACTCCGTACCTGGAGTAACAGAATAATTTGCAGTATAAGCGCCCTGACCCACGTTACGAGTTACTCTGACATTCAAAGTATAGGAATTGTCCTGGGTTAATCCATAAGCTGCTTGTTTCTTCTCAAAAGAGATATTCTGTGCCTTTGGCTCATAAATAGTGCCCTCGTTATCGGTATTACATGCAGCAAAACCGATCATTGCTATGAAAGCAAGTGCTAGATGTTTTAAATTCTTCATCTTCTTTTTCTTTATTAGTCCGACACAAAATTATTTATCTCCCAGTGGGTTCTGATCCTTATCACCAGACATGTTGATATTTCCGTCGAACTCGCTCTGTGGAATACTCAATACCCACATGTAGTTCTCTGGGTCGTTAGTAGGACGGCCTGTCAGCTGTGCATCGCTTGGCCAACCCATAGCTGATGTACGAACGAAGCCCTGTTTCAAACGACGGATATCATATACACGTCCGAACTCACCCCACAACTCCAGACGACGCTGAATCAAGATTTCCTCCAGCAGAGAGCCTGTCCATTCATCGGTCAGGGCACCCAGCTCAGTACCCGTCTTCTTAGAGCAGTCGTATGCAGGGTCACGGTATTTCATCAAGGTATTCAGATAGTTCTTAGCAGAAGCCTCATCGCCCATACGGCAAGCAGCCTCAGCTGCAGTCAGCAGCATTTCCTCATAACGCATCCAGATGTAGTCACCAGTCCATGTCTGCTGATCTAAGAATTTGAACTTCTCCTGCTGAATACCACCAATCTCATCATTACCATTTTCAGTGTAAGCTGTATTCCACCAGCCAGACTCATAAGAACCGTCGGCAGCCAGATGACAAGCACGAGCATCGGTAGGATTCATCTTAGCATAGAGTTCCTTGTTAATCTGCTTCAGGGCAGCAGCACCATATTCACCAGCATCTGCATCCATGTGAGTGAAGAGAGACGCAAACATACCTACCTGGTCAGTGATAATATCAGCACCCCACATCACGTTTTTAGCATCTGTGCTGTTCAAACCAGCGAACGCATCTACAGTAACAGGAGTAGCAGTAGTAGCATCCATGGCAGCCTTAGCAGCAGAAAGAGCAGTCTGCCAGTCTTCCATTACCAGGGCGATACGTGCCTGGATACCCAAAGCTACATCGTAACCAATGTGGCTTTTGTCGGTTCTTGCATGAGCAGTAGAAAGAAGAGAAACACCCTTCTGAATATCGGAAGTAATCTGAGCATATACCTCAGCTACGGTAGCACGTGGCTGACCCTGAGTTTCAGGAGTAGTAGGCTCAGTATAGATAGGACCACAAGGCTCATTCTCATGTCCCTTATAGGTACGTGCAAAGTACTGTGCCATCATGAAGTAGCTGTATGCACGGATTACATAAGCCTGACCCAGCACGTAGTTCTTGTCGGCAGTAGCACCTTCCATGGTTTCTTCAGCAGCCAGAATATAGTTGGCATTAGAAATCCAAGTGTAGAAGGCATTCCACAAGTCGTAAGAACGCCAAGCAGTTGATGAGAAACGAGCCTTCACGTTGTAAATACAATCATACCAGAACCATCCATTACCCTGAGAAGCCATAATCATGTCATCACCCATGACATCGGCACACAACGTATAAGCAGAGATACCGAAACACTGGTGTGTGTTACCTCCTGTGGACCATCCGGCAGTATACATGGAACGGATAATACCGTTCAGTGGAACCAATGCTGCATTGGCATTAGTCATCAGGCTGGCACCAGACATGGAGGTAGTAGGAGCAGTTTCCAAATCCTCCTTACTGCAAGAAGCTAAAGTAACTCCGGCTACCAGACCTATAAACAAAAATTTATATAATGCTTTCATTTTATATTCTCTTAATAAGGATTAGAAATTAACTTCAATACCTACAGAATAAGTTCTGTTTGGAGTGTAAGTATAGTCGGTACCACCACTGAAGCTATACTGTGGATCCATACCCTGCAAGTGAGTGAACAGAGCCAGGTTGTCGATAGAACCGAACAGTCTAACTGCATTCAGACCAGCAGATCTCATCCATGTTCTAGGCAGGCTATAGCTCAAAGTCACGTTCTTGATGGCAAAATAAGAAGCGTCTACCAAGAAACGGTCTGTAGTGGTAGTCTTACCTGCTACCTCTACGCGAGGAACATCGGTTACGTCGCCTGGCTTAGTCCAACGGCGAAGGATGTGTCTGTTCCAGTTGTTGTTATAGTACAGCTGGTCCATAGAGCCTGCGTACAAGCTATCATAGATCTTACCACCGATAGAATAGGTAGTCAGAACAGACAGAGTCAGACCCTTCCAAGTTAAGTCAGTACCGATAGAACCATACAGGTCTGGAATACGGCTACCCAAGAAGTACTTGTTATTAGCAGCCTTACCATAGTCTGAAGTAATATATTCATCCACGGTGTTACCCTCATCATCCTTATAAGCCCAGTAGAGCTGTGCACCAGTCTGAGGATCTACACCGGCAGATTTAGCCATATAGAAGGTGTTAAGTTCATAACCTTCCTTGATGATACGTACACCATTGATGATTTCAGGAGATTCCTTAGTCAAGTGAAGAACCTTGTTGTTTACGGTAGAACCCATCCAAGTGAGGTTCCAAGTGAAGTCCTGAGTCTGTACTGGAGTCAATCCCAGTTCAACCTCGAAACCGCTGTTACGCATGTCACCCACGTTAGCATCATAACCGTTGAAACCGGTAGAAGTAGCCATTGGGTAGTTCAGCAGCATATTAGTGGTCTTCTTGTTGTAGTATTCCGCATTCAGTCTTACACGGTTGTCGAAGAGAGAAGCCTCGATACCTACGTTCAGGTTGGCATTCTTTTCCCAAGAAATATCCTTATTTTCCAGGGTGCTGATCAAACCACCGATGTTATTACCGTTAGCATAGCTCAAGCTATAGAGAGACTGCCATGCATAGAGTGAACCCAGGTCATCGTTACCCTGCTCACCGTAGCTGGCCTTCACATTCAGGTTGTTTACCCAAGTAACGTTCTCCATGAAAGCTTCCTTAGATACACGCCAGTTACCACCTACAGACCAGAAGGTACCCCAGCGGTTATCCTTGTGGAAACGAGAAGAACCATCAGTACGGATAGAAGCAGACAGGTAGTACTTGTCATCGTAGTTGTAGTTGATACGACCCATCCAAGACTCAATGCGGTAGTTGTTAGAATAAGAGTCAGCATTGAAAGTAGTGGTAGCAGGACGAAGTTCGTAGATACCATCTACCAAGTTGGTCTTAGCTGCATCCAGATACTGATAGTTATAAGAATAATACTCATGACCAGCCAGTACATCCAGGTTATGACGACCGAATGAACGTGCATAAGTAAGCAACTGGTTCAAAGTATAAGAAACGGTACGGGTAGTCCACTTATCCAGCAAACCACCAGCGTTAGCCTGGTTACCATGATACATGTTCATGAAGCTCATGGAAGAAGTGCTACGGTAGTCAGCACCAAAGTTCACCTGGAGCTTCAAGCCCTTGAAAGCACCCAGCTTGTCAGAGTCACCACCGAAGGTAACACCGGTACGGATACTTGCACCGTCGTTCTGAATCTTAGCCTTATCCAGGGTCAGACCACCCAGTGGGTTAAAGTCATTGTAGCTACCTGGACGACCCGTCTCACCATAGTCCAGTTCTGGGTTTCCAAACTCATCGTAAACGGTGTTACCTGCAGCATCGCGCAGATAAACAGGGAACAATGGAGATACGAACTGAGAAGAGTACCAAGGGTTAGAGGTAGAAGAACCATCATAGTCGCTATAGTTCTGCTTAGACTGAG
The DNA here is from genome assembly GCA_002395835.1 of Bacteroidales bacterium UBA4293. GTDB lineage: Bacteria > Bacteroidota > Bacteroidia > Bacteroidales > Bacteroidaceae > Minthousia. Next base: position 35,861 of record DGVD01000013.1, read on the forward strand.
AAAGACCGATGTTCAAGTTAGCCTGGAACCAGTCTGTAACCTGAGAGTTTACGTTAGCACGACCTGTGTAACGCTCGAAGCCTGTAGTCTTCAGGATACCATCCTCATTCAGGTAACCCAGAGACATCATATACTTAGTCTTGTCGGTACCACCGTTCAGATTAAACTGATGCTCCTGACGGAAACCAGTCTGCAGCAAGTTGTCCATCCACTGCTCATCGTAAACAGACTTAGCATCGGCACGAACCAAACCTGTAGCTGGGTCAATCAGCTCATTCCAAGCATAGTTCTTGAAAGGATTGTACTGCTCACCTGCACCACCACCCAAGTAGCTGGCACCACCCAAGCTAGCACGAGCAGCAGCCTCAGCATCAGCCCATGAATAGCCGTTGTTTACCATATATCCGTTACGGAGAGCCTCATAAGAAATCTGTACGAACTCCTTCTGATCCAGCATGTCATAAGGCTTCTGAGCACGCTCAGACCAACCTACTGTAGAACGCCAGGTTACGTTAGTCTTACCTTCCTTACCCTGCTTGGTAGTAATCATGACAACACCGTTTGCACCACGAGCACCATACAGTGCACCGGCAGATGCATCCTTCAAGATAGTCATAGACTCAATATCAGAAGGGTTGATGGAGTTCAGAGAACCATCGAAAGGAATACCATCCACTACGTAAAGTGGAGTACTAGATGCGTTGATAGAACCATAACCACGGATACGGATGCTGGCAGAAGAACCTGGCTGACCTGATGAAGAAGTCATCAAGACACCGGTAGCCTGACCTTCCAAACCGTTAGTTACACTGGTAATAGGACGCATTTCCAGTTTCTTATTGTCCACATTGGCAGCAGAACCGGTGAAAGAAGATTTCTTTGCAGTACCATAAGCTACTACAATGACATCGTCCAGCACTTCTGCATCGGAAGCCAAAGTGACTTTTACACTAGAACGGATAGCCACTTCCTGTGTCTTCATACCTACGTAAGAAATCACAAGAGTCTTGGCTGAACTTGGAATGCCCGTCAGGACGAACTTACCATCGATATCGGTCACGGTACCTACGGTAGTTCCCTTAACTAAAACAGTAGCACCCACGATAGGCTCACCGTCTTCTGCTGAAGTAACGGTACCCTGAACGCGGGTCTGGGCAGTTGCTAGACCTATCATAACGAACAGACAGGTCATAAACAGCACAATTCTTTTCTTCATTAGAAAAATGTTTTTGTTAGTTAATATAAAGTTATTCTCTCATTTTATACCCATGAGCACAGCGAGAAAAGGGCCCTGAAAAGCCCATAAAAAGGGGGAAATAAGGAAAATTCTCTCTTCTAAATACTAGCCATGTTCTGTTACATCCGGCAAAGATAGTAAAAATTCCTTTAAATAATGCAAATTTTATGCGTAAAAAAATCAATTTCCCTATTTTTTTGCATCCTTTCCTAACAAATTGAAAGATGAACTCCCCAAAATTCAAAGTATAGAGCCTTTTCCCCTTTCATCGTGATAGTTCTTTTTACCTTTATTATATATATAGCACAAATGTAAAAACATTTTATCCCAGAAAAATGAAGATTTTCAGGAAGGATACGGGAAGGTATTAGAAGGTGAGAAATTTTTCTCCAGTTAGAGAAAAATATTTCCCCTTAAGGAGAGAAAATTTTCTCCAGAAAGCGGTCAAATGTCATGGTCATTAAGGTCATTTTCATAAATGCCTCTTTTTTGTCAAGATATTTTGGTAAAAGAAAGAGGCAAGTGAAAAACCTGCCTCTCTCTTACGTTTTTTATTTCTTAGGATTTAATCCGTTTTCGATTACTTTAGCTAAATCGCTCCAGTGAGCCTTAGTCACTGCATCACGACCAGCAACCTTAGCCTTGCTCTGAATCTTGTTCAAGTGGGCAATAGCCAAAGAACGAGAATCTACATTGGCATTACGAGAGTTGTTAATCTCGGAAAGCAAGGTGTTAATGTATGCACGCTGCAGGTAACGACGGTACGTATTCACCTTGGCACTGCTTTCCAGTTCCTGGAAGATCATGCCGTACAAGTCGTTCAGGTAATCCTCTGGCTTGTAGTTCGTAGCATCACGGTCAGAGAAGAGCTGCATATCGGTCAGTGTCTGCAAACGCACCAGTGGAGTCTGACGGACAACGAAGTCGGCCTGCTGGAACAAGTATTCCTGAGGACGAAGGGTAAGCTTGCTCATATAAGGCTCTGCTACCAGCCAAGATGGCTCCTGGAATACGTTCTGGTTCAGCCATGCCAAAGCCTCCTTCTGCTGTGCCTTCTTAGTGAACGCATAGACATCACCTGGCTGCTCTACACTCTTATAGGTCTGCTCCAAACCACCAATGTTAGTAGCTACGTGACGCAAGTAACGCTGATACTGACCCAGGAGAGACTCATACACCTGCTTCAGGTTAGTATACATGTTAGCCTCCTCGGTAGTCCACTCTGGAAGTTTCTTGATGATACGCTTCAGGTTCTTCACACCGTAGGTGGAAGCTGTCATGTTATTGTCACCCAAGTCCTCGGTTTGTGCACGAGGGTCATGGTTACGTCCCTCACCACCGAACCACAGACGTGGGTTCTTAGCCAATTTATCAATGATAATCTTATTCCAGATTTCATGGTCTTCCTTTTCAGTCTTCGCATCGTACTGAGGACGGTAACCGAACTCGATAGCCCACTTGTCATAATCATTGATACGAGGGTAGATACCTGCCTTGCTGATATTATCCTCTGGCTGAGCTACATAGTTGAAACGAGCATAGTCCATGATGGAAGCGGTATGTCCGTTAGCCTCTACCCATGCCTTATCACGCAGTTTCTCTACCGGAGTAGCATGAGAAGCACCCATGTTGTGACGCAGACCCAGGGTGTGACCCACCTCATGACTGCTGACGAAACGGATAAGGTCGCCCATCAGTTCATCGGAGAACTTCATCTTCTGTGCACGAGAATCGATGGCACCAGCCTGTACCAGATACCAGTCGTGTACCAACTGCATTACGTTGTGGTACCATCCGATGTGGCTTTCCAGGATTTCACCAGTACGAGGGTCGTGTACATTAGGGCCATAAGCATTAGGAATATCTGAAGCCAAGTAACGGATTACACTGTAACGAGCATCCTCCAGACTCATGGTAGAATCGTTAGGCCATTCCTCTGCACGGATGGCATTCTTCCAACCAGCCTGCTCGAAAGCCTTCTGCCAGTCGTTCACACCTGCAATGAGGTAAGGCACCCACTGTTTAGGAGTAGCAGGGTCAATGTAGTAAACGATAGGTTTGATAGGTTCCACCAGTTCCCCACGTTTCTGCTTCTCTACATCCTCTGGACGAGCCTCCAGACGCCAACGGGTGATGAACTGCTCTGTCTTTACCTGCTGCTGGTCATCACTGAACCAGTCGTAACCATCGGTAAAATAACCCACACGAGGGTCAGCCATACGACGAGCCATAGGCACCTTAGGAAGCAGTACGAAGGATGTATTCAGCTGAACGCTGACCATACCGGTGTACATACCAGCCATGAGAGTGGTAGTACGAGGTCCCTGAGCACTAGGAGTTCCCTCCCTCTGCTGATAAGTATAGGTACGGGTAACCTTTACCTCTGTATTGATAGGGAATGTCTTGATTTCCTTAATGAAGCTGGCACCTCTGGCAGGATTGCCCAGGTTATACTGCCTCTTAGAACGCTGTGGCATGCTGAAAGCAGGAGTCTCATCCTCAAACATCTGAGTAACCTTGACACGGCTTCCCTGGCCTACCCTACCTTCAATCTTACAACTTGCAATTACTGGGTTCTCATGTGCATTCTGAACAGCCTGGGAGATTCTATCCCCCTCCTTGCTCATGGCACCGATGACCCAACTGCGGAGAATGAGTGTGCTATCCACACCCTGCTCCCAATATACAGTCTGCTCATTCACCTCTTCACCACCATAGACACCTGCACCTACAGGAGTGGCAATGTAACGGGTTACAGCCAGAATAGGCTTATTCAGCACACTATCCGGCACGATGAAGTACCAGTCCTTTCCTTTACGGCTTACCCCAAACAAGCCCTCTGTAGGCTGGGTGAAAGCCTCCTTCTTAGGAGCAGGAGCCTGAGCAGCGGTCTGTGCTCCTTTTTTTCCCTTACGATCTTTCTTACGCTGAGCATCTGCTGTACCCACGATGGTAAACAGTGCCAAAGCTAAAATTAGAAATTTTCTCATGATTATATTGGTATAAAGTTTAGTTATTTCAACAAGGAGAGGAAGAAGGCATACTCCATGGCATTCTGCTCCAACCTACGGAAACGTCCGGAAGCACCTCCATGACCGGATGCCATATCACAACGCATGAGCAGCACATTCTGGTCGGTCTTGTTGGCACGCAGCTTAGCCACCCACTTTGCAGGCTCCCAATACTGCACCTGACTGTCCCAGTAACCCGTAGTGACCAAGATATTCGGATAGTCCTGTGCCACCACGTTATCATAAGGAGAATAAGACATCATATACCGGTAATAATCCTCCTGACGAGGGTCACCCCACTCATCCCACTCAAAAGTAGTAAGAGGAATGGTTTCATCCTGCATGGTGCTGACCACATCGACGAAAGGCACACCAGCAATGACTCCCTTATAGAGGGAAGGCTCCAGATTGATGCAAGCACCAATGAGCAAACCACCTGCACTGGCACCCCGAGCAAACAGACGGTCGCTCTGCGTGTACTTCTGCTGGATGAGATACCGTGCACAGTCATTGAAATCGGTGAAGGTATTCATCTTCTTGAACAACTTACCATCCTCATACCACTGACGACCCATATCGGAACCACCCCGGATGTGAGCAATGGCATAGGCAAACCCACGATCCAGCAGGGAGAACACCTTAGAATCGAAAGTAGGGTCGGTGGAACTACCGTAAGAACCATAAGCATAGAGATAAAGAGGAGCCTTTCCATCCTTCTGGAAACCCTTCGGAGTAATGACATCCACCGGAACCTTGGTTCCATCCTTAGCTGTAGCCCAGATACGTTCCTCCTGATACTTGCTCTTATCATATCCAGGAACCTGCTGCTCCTTCATGACAGTCTCCTCCCCTGTCTCCAGGTTCAAATCCACAGTCTTCGATGGGGTAAGCATGCTCTGGTACACATAACGAAGTACATGAGAAGCAGGATCTACGTTGGTACCCAGACCTGCCACATAGCAAGGTTCATCAAACTCCAGGTACTTATCTACGTTCTTCTTCGGATTCATGATGCGGATGGTGCAAAGACCATTGATACGCTCATTGACAATGACATAATCGCTCATCAAGGTGAAATCCTCAATCAGCACCTCCGGACGGTATGCCAGGAAATTCTTCCAAGGCTTCCCTGCCTTCAGTTCAGTGTCGGAAACCATCATGATCTTACGGTTCAAGCTATTATCACGGTCGGTCAGGATATAGAATGTCTGCCCGATGTGGTCTACGGTATATTTATGACCCACCGTTCTGGGAGTGAACTCCTTCAGAGGGCCCGTTACATCACTAGCAGCTATATAACGGACATCCGTGGTCAAGGTATGACTGCTCACTGCCATGATATACTTATCATCTATAGACTGCTGCAGATGTACGGAAAACGTCTCATCGGTCTCATCCCACAACAGCTCATCTTCACTCTGAGGCTGTCCCAGGGTATGACGATAGATGCGGTTGTTCCTCAAAGTAGGCACATCCTTACCCACGTAATACAGATGCTTGCTGTCTGCAGCCCATGCCAGGTTTCCACCCGTATCCCGGAGTGTATCCTGCAGCATCTTACCCGTCTTCAGGTCCTTCACCACAATGGTATAGATTCTGCGGCTCACAAAGTCCTGCCCATAAGCCACATACTGATTATCAGGGCTCACCCTTGGTGCAGTAACACCCGTATACTTCTGCCCTTCAGCCAAGACATTGACATCCAACAGCACCTCTTCCTTCTCCTGCCCATCGGCAATACGAGAATAGATAGGATAGTCCTTACCAGACTCATACCGAGTGGTGTAGGTGTATCCACCCTTCTTATAAGGCACACTGGCATCATCGGGAGCCAACCGGTTGGTCATCTCCTTATACAGTGTTTCCTGAAGGGACTGCAGAGGCTTGAAATAAGCATCGGCATACTCATTCTCTGCCTGCAGGTAATCCAGCACATCCTGGGTCTGCTGGTCTGGAGTCTCTGCATTCTTCTGGTCATCGCTCAAGCGCATCCAGAAGTAAGGGTCCACACGCTGCCCTCCGAACTCCTCCATCACATGAGGCACCTGTTTAGCCACCGGAGCCTTCGGAGCCTGACTACAAGCAGCCAGCAGAACCAGTCCTGTCATCAAATAATAAGTTTTCTTTTTCATAGCAGTTTGTTTTCGCAAAAAAATGATTTGCAAATTTAACACAATTTTCCTCTTTCCTTATTATTTATATTCTTTTTAATACATATAATGTTTAAATATTAACATAAAATGGGGTATTTATCTTTTAATTCCATATTTTATGCATTTTCTGGTAGCATGAATGGTGTAAAGAAAGACAAAACAGAATAGAAATACATAAAAAATAGAATATTACAAGTATTTTTAAAGAAAAAGCATAAAATTATAATCAAAAACAAGATTTTTTTGACAATTTATCACTGTATATGAATTTTATTATTATCTTTGCACCCATAATCATGAATAAGGCTGTGAAAAGTTATTCGTAGAAAGATTGAAAATAAATTAAACAACCATTTACAATTATGAATGCAAAAGAAGTTTTAGAGAACCTGAAGCAACGTTTTCCCAATGAACCTGAGTATCATCAGGCAGTAGAAGAGGTATTAGGAACCATAGAGGAAGAATACAACAAACATCCTGAGTTCGAGAAGTTCAATCTGATAGAGCGCCTGTGCATTCCAGATAGAATCTATACCTTCCGTGTAAACTGGATTGATGACAATGGTAATTACCGTACAAATATGGGATACCGTGTTCAGCACAACAATGCCATAGGCCCATACAAAGGTGGTATTCGCTTTCATGCCTCTGTGAACCTGTCTATCTTGAAGTTCCTGGCATTTGAGCAGACCTTCAAAAACTCTTTGACAACCCTGCCTATGGGTGGTGCTAAAGGTGGCTCCGACTTCTCTCCACGTGGTAAGAGTGCAGCCGAAGTAATGCGTTTCTGTCAAGCTTTCATGCTGGAGCTGTGGCGTCACATCGGTCCAGATACAGATGTTCCTGCTGGTGACATCGGTGTAGGTGGACGTGAAGTAGGTTACATGTTTGGTGCTTATAAGAAATACACTCATGAGTTTAGTGGTGTGCTCACTGGTAAGGGACGTGAATTTGGAGGTTCACTGATTCGTCCTGAGGCTACCGGTTATGGAAATGTTTATTTCCTGATGGAAATGCTGAAGACCAAAGGCACTGACCTGAAAGGTAAGACTTGCTTGATTTCTGGTTCAGGAAATGTGGCTCAGTACACCGCACAGAAGGTTCTCCAGCTAGGAGGTAAGGTACTTACCATGTCTGATTCCGATGGCTATGTTTACGATCCAAATGGTATAGACCAGGAGAAACTGAATTGGATTATGGAACTGAAGAACCAGTACCGTGGTCGTATTCGTGAATATGCAGAAGAATTTGAAGGTGTGAAGTACGTACCAGGTGAAAAGCCATGGAATGAGGTGGCTGACATCGCACTTCCATGCGCCACTCAGAATGAGATCAGCGAAGAAGCTGCAAAGGCACTGGTAGCAAACGGTGTAATGGCAGTGTGCGAAGGTGCTAATATGCCTACAGTTCCTGCAGCTATCAAGGTATTCCAAAATGCCAAGATACTCTACGCTCCAGGTAAGGCTTCCAATGCCGGAGGTGTTTCCGTATCAGGTCTGGAAATGACCCAGAACTCTATCCGTCTTTCATGGAGTGCAGAAGAGGTTGATGCAAAGCTGCACGACATCATGCTGGACATCCACCGCAATTGTGTAAAATATGGTACTGAGCCTGATGGATATGTAAACTATGTAAAGGGTGCAAACATTGCAGGTTTCATGAAGGTAGCCAAAGCCATGATGGCTCAAGGTGTCATTTAAAGCCTATTAATTGAGTATAAGAGAGAAAAAAACCGAGGCGATGCCTCGGTTTTTTTATTTTCCTGGTTTCATGACCACTCCAATCTTTTTCTTTCCATCCATTTTAATGACGATAGGTTTCTCAAAATGGACATGACGAAGATAGGTGGTCTCTTCCACAGCCGGTAAGGAGTTTAGGTACTCTTGATCATAGACTCCATCATTCCTATAGGCATTGATGGTGAAATAACCCACCTCAAAAGAGGTTAGATTCTGGAAGAAATGAGTTCCCTGACTTGGGTCTACCCTATAATTTGTAAGACCTGCTTCCACGATGACCTTGGCAGCACTGATATGAGGCCATTTCACAGGTATACCAAGATACGGATCACTGCTGCCCCAACGGCCTGGGCCAACAAGCACATAATTCTTACCTTCAGCCACAAATTTGCGGTTTATCCGCTCCACCTCAAGAGCTATTTCAGGGTTAGTATGCTGTTTATAGTCCTCTGTCTTGACATAGACAATATCATAAACCTGGTTCACAATACCATTTCCCAAAGAGTTCTCACTGCGTAAAATTACCGACTCCTTATCCAGAGCTGATAAATCTTCGTTGATGGACTGGTTACTATCTACGATAGGACGAATCTGCAGCAGATAGAAGGTTCCTCCGTTCTTTCCATCATTATCCAAATTCACTGCAAATTCGATTTCCACAGGGCGACGCATTTCACTCTGCCCATATTTCAAAGCCAATTTAAGAATTTCAGGCAGTGGGAACATGTTATATTTCAAGACACCAGCAAAAGTGAGCAGTTTCCGACCTTCCGGGTAGAAACCATCCCTTATGACCATATCATTAAAGTCGTATGTGCTACAGATGGCATTCAAAGCACCACACTTCTCCGCTTCACGCAGCCTTAAAGTCTTCAAGTTAAAACCATCGTCCACTTTAAAGTCAGTAGGCTGACGTTTGACATCAATGGCATAAAACTTCGTTTGCGTTTCACGTAAGCAAATTTCCATCTCACTAGTCTGCAGACACTTATCAGGATGATAAGGGCTTACACGCAATGTCTGACCCCCATCTACTATATACTTACCCAAGCCCAATGCCAGATTCACAACACCCTCTTCCGGCTTTTCATCCCCCAAAGGATAGTGATTCGTGCTTCGAGCCACACCAGAGATAGCTGGATAATAGTATTCACCATACTGCGTGCCTACCACCTCCTGCAATACAACAGCCATTTTCTCTTGGTCGATCACATTGTTCGTAACTTCCATATATGCCTTGCTATCCTTATAATAAACAGACGCATACACGGCCTTTACTGCATCAGAAAGTTGACGAAGCATGACTTCTGAATCATCCAGGTATGGAATCATATAAGTGGAATAGATTCCAGCAAAAGGCTGGTAATGTGAATCCTCCAACAAACTAGAAGAACGGATGGCAATAGGTGCATGCACCACTGAGATAAAAGTGCGAAAATCTTCTTCCAGACTGGAAGGCAGCTTGCCCTTCAGGAACGCATCTAATATGGTTTGATCCTCTGCATCACTTAACGCCACGTGATACAAATCATTGCTTTCCATAAACTTGTCGAAGATATCCGTACAAAGTACTACAGTCTTTGGAATAAGAACATCCACATTATCGAAAGCATCGAATTCCTCATGATGTTTCAATATATTCCCAATAAAAGCCAGTCCACGGCCCTTTCCGCCTAATGACCCCTCACCAATTCGAGCAAAATTAGAATAACGGTCGAAACGCTCCCGCAAAAATACAGCTACCACACCCTGATTCTTCATCCTCCTATACTGGACGATAGCATCGAAAATAATTTGTCGGTGAGAATCAATGTCCTGGTTCTCACGCCAGGTTATTTGCTTGAGGAATTCAGACATGGAAAACATGGCTCGGGAACACAACCATCGGGAAATGTTATTATGAGAGACATGCATCTCCAAAGATTCCCTAGGGATAGTCATGATATTATCCTGCAAATCACGAAGATTATGCACACGGACAATTTCTTCCATCGTCTTGGGATCACGGAAGACCAAATCACCGAATCCAAAATCATTTTCTACAATCTTACGCAAATCCAAGTCCATGGTCTTGGAATTCTTATCCACAAAAGTGGCACCTATCTTTTTTGCCAGCTTTTTATTTTCAGATTCACTGCTTTGGAGAACCAAAGGAATGTATTCATCCTGTTCCCTGATGGAAGTAAGGAATTTAACACCCGCTTCTGGGTCCACTACCCCATCACGCAAGTATCTGGCATCGCTAATGACACCCAGAGTATTATCCTTAAAACGGTTATACAAATCCATGGCCTCCTCATAGTTTCGGGCCAAAACAATCTTAGGACGCCCCCTTTTACGAAGATTCGCCTCATGCACATTCAGACCTTCTGTAGCAAAGGCATGCATCTGCTCTAAAACATAGCGATATAAGTTAGGTAATATAGCAGAATAAAAGCGGATAGAGTCCTCCACTAAGAGAATCATATGGACACCCGACTCACGAATATCATGTTCCAGATTCATTTTATCCTCCATCAGTTTGATGATAGAAATAAGCAACTCCGTATTACCCAACCAGCAGAATACATATTCAAAGATAGACAGATCTTCATGCTCCATGCGCTTACTTATTCCGTGAGAAAAAGGAGTAAGCACCACTAATCGGGTCTTAGGATAGGCTACCTTTATGCTTCTGGCTATATCAAAAACATTGCTGTTATCTGTACCAGGCATGACAATGACCAACTCGAAATGGTTTTTTGCCAATTCTTTTTCTGCTGCCTCAGCATCAGAAACCAACGTAAAACGAGGAGGAGTGCTCAAACCAAGATCAGCATATTCAGAAAAAATCTTCTCATCAATGCGTCCATCATCCTCCAACATAAAGGCATCATAAGGGTTTGCTACTAGCAACACCTGATAAATACGGCTCTTCATCAAATTGACGAAGGACATATCTTTTAAATAAGGTCCATGGCTTTTCATACTAGAGACAAAGATACAAAAAATGTCATAATTTTAGCCAAATCGAACTTTTTTTGAAAAATAAATTTGTTATGAACGGCATATTCACTATATTTGCAGCGACAAAATGTAAGAAAAACTTTTGTCCAATACAAGAAATCGACCTTAAACACTTACAATATGTTGAACATTAATGCTTTTATGGCTTCTTTGGAAGCTAAGCACCCTGGAGAACCAGAGTTTCTTCAGGCTGTAAAAGAAGTATTACTTTCCATCAAGGATGTTTATGACAAACACCCTGAATTTGAGAAAGCAGCTCTTCTTGAACGTTTAGTTGAGCCTGAACGTATCATTACATTCCGTGTACCTTGGGTAGATGACAATGGAAAGGTTCAAGTTAATTTAGGATATAGAGTCCAGTTTAATTCCGCTATCGGCCCATACAAAGGTGGTTTGCGTTTCCACGCATCAGTAAACCTGTCCATCTTGAAGTTCCTTGGCTTTGAGCAGACCTTCAAGAATGCACTTACCACTCTGCCTATGGGAGGTGGAAAAGGTGGATCTGATTTCTCACCAAAAGGTAAGAGCGATGCAGAAATCATGCGTTTCTGCCAGGCCTTCATGAGTGAGCTATATCGTTACATCGGTCCTGAAATTGATATTCCTGCTGGTGACATCGGTGTAGGTGGACGTGAAATTGGCTATCTGTTTGGTGAATACAAGAAGTTGACCCGTGATTTCTCTGGCGTCTTGACTGGTAAGAACCTGGAATTTGGCGGTTCTTTAATCAGGCCAGAAGCTACTGGATTTGGTGGTTTGTATTTTGTAAACGAAATGTTGCAGACTAGAGGCATCGACATCAAGGGTAAGACTGTAGCTATTTCTGGTTTCGGTAATGTAGCTTGGGGCGCAGTAACAAAGGCTACTCAACTGGGAGCAAAGGTTATAACTATTTCCGGTCCTGACGGATATATTTATGATCCAGATGGAATTAGTGGTGAAAAGATAGACTACATGCTTGAACTTCGCTCTTCTGGAAATGATATTTGTGCACCTTATGCAGAAGAATTCCCAAATGCTACGTTTGTTCCTAACAAACGCCCATGGGAAGTGAAAGCAGACATTGCCTTGACTTGTGCTACTCAAAATGAGTTGAATGGTGAAGATGCTCAGACCTTAATCAATAATGGAGTCCTCTGTGTAGGTGAGATTTCCAATATGGGATGTACTCCAGAAGCTATCGACTTGTTCGTTGAGCACAAGATGCTTTATGCTCCTGGAAAGGCAGTAAATGCAGGTGGTGTAGCAACCTCTGGCTTGGAAATGAGCCAAAATGCAATGCACCTCAGCTGGTCTGCAGAAGAAGTAGATCAGAAACTGCATCACATCATGCATGGCATCCATCATCAGTGTCTCCAGTATGGTACTGAACCTGATGGTTACATCAACTACGTAAAGGGTGCAAATATTGCAGGCTTTATGAAGGTTGCCAAGGCCATGATGGCTCAAGGAATTGTATAACATAAAATGAAAAATAAATCTCGTTTAGTTGTATTTGTATTTTGTATTGTAGCGTGCGTTACCTATTCTCTGGGACAGAGCGTAGGTAACGCTTCTTATTATGCCAATAGTTTCCACGGAAGATTAACGGCAAGTGGAAAGACCTATAATAAGGACAGCATGACATGTGCTCACCTTACCTATCCTTTTGGAACGCTACTTAAAGTCAAAAACATACGAAACGGGAAAGAAGTTATAGTTGAGGTAACAGATAGAGGGCCATATACAAAGAAATTTATGATAGACCTTTCTTATGCTGCAGCAAAAAAATTGGATATCATTCGATATGGTTACTCTCCAGTAGAAGTTTCAGTCTACACTCCTACCATTGTTCCATATAAACTGGCTGAAGTAGAGCACGAACTCCCAATACTGGAATTAACTGAAATTCCTAATATACCTCTATCCGAAATCTTAAGCTGGCGAAAACCACATTCAGATTCCGTAAAATTAAAAAAGATCAAGAATGTAAACAAGATTCAGAGTCATTCTCCAATAAAAAAATAAAGCAGCTGATGTTCAGCTGCTTTATTTTTTACATATTAGCTATCTAGCGTCTTGTAGAGAGGTCAAATTCACGGCAAGGTACGGTTATACCATTTTCATCGGAAAGTTCAATAGCAAATGTGGCTGTGCCATCTGCCAATTTCCTGTCAGCACGAATCGTAATAGTATAAGTAACAAACTCTCCAGGATTTAATCTTTCAATAACTGCCGGGCTTGATATATAAATATGCTTTCTTCTATTTATCTCATAAACCAAAGGAGTTATATTATAGGCCGTAACATCACCTTCATTCTGAACTTCAAAAAGGAGTTGACAAGTTTCATCTGAATTGATAACGCGATTCTTATTGGCATCAACAAAGCGAAGATTATGCACTTTCAAGCCATTTAAAGCCTCAGAACTTTGACGTACGTCTCTAGAACTACGTTTATTGTAGCTTGGACGCCGCTGTTCTGTAGTGGCGTCATAGCCCCTATAATCACGTTCGTCATCATAATCATAAGTTCTTTCCCTCGGGGGTGCCGTGACTGCATTACCTATAGCAGCACCAGCAACAGTGCCAATTATAGTTCCAAACACATCACCTCCAAATCCGCTATTCCTACGCCCTATCATACCCCCAATGTGGCCACCTAGGTCAGCGCCTATAATGGTCCCTGCTACTTGAGTTCCAGTAGCAGAGCCATAACAACTGCTCAAAAGCAGTACCAAAGAAGAGAGAGTCAATACTTTTAGTTTCATTTCCTTTTACTTTTAAGTGTTTCAACAATGCAAAACTACATAAAATTTTGATATTGCAATAAAAAAACAAAAAAAACCGCCCCTTATGGGAGCGGTTTTTCCAGATATAGCAATTTTTATTCAGCTTTTGGAGTTTCTTCAGCCTTTGTTTCTGCTGCAGCTGCTGGACCCTCTGCATTCTTCTTAGAACGACGGGTACGAGTCTTCTTAACTGTCTGCTTAGCCATATTCTCATCGAAGTCAACCAACTCAATGAAGCACATTTCGGCATTATCACCTAAACGGTGACCAGTCTTAATTATTCTAGTATAACCACCTGGACGATCAGCCACCTTCACTGAAACTTCCTTGAACAATTCAGTTACAGCAAACTTGTCCTGCAAATATGAGAATACCACACGACGGGAATTGGTAGTATCCTGCTTACACTTGGTAATCAGTGGCTCGACATATTTCTTCAATGCCTTAGCCTTTGCGACAGTCGTAGTGATTCTTTTGTGCATGATCAGAGATATTGCCATATTTGACAACATTGCATTTCTGTGGGATGCAGTACGACCGAGATGGTTAAATTTCTTATTGTGTCTCATTTTAATTATTCTTTATCTAATTTATACTTAGAAATATCAGTTCCAAACGACAGATTCAGACTCTCGAGCAAATCATCAAGCTCAGTGAGCGATTTCTTACCAAAATTACGGAACTTAAGCAGGTCAGTCTTGTTGTACTGTACCAAGTCACCCAAAGTTTCTACATCTGCTGACTTCAAGCAATTCAAAGCACGAACAGAAAGGTTCATGTCTGTGAGCTTAGTCTTCAACAACTGACGCATATGCAGAACCTCTTCATCAAATTCTTCATTACCATCCAAATCTGAATTCTCTAGAGTAATCTTTTCGTCAGAGAACAACATGAAATGGTAAATAAGAATCTTGGCAGCTTCCTTAAGTGCATCTTTTGGTTGGATGGAACCATCGGTAGTAATTTCCAGAATTAATTTCTCGTAGTCAGTTTTCTGCTCTACACGGAAATTTTCTACCATATATTTTACATTACGGATTGGAGTGTAAATCGAGTCAATTGGAATAGTATTGACATCTGTACAGAACTGGCGATTTTCCTCGGAAGGAACATATCCGCGGCCCTTGTTAACAGTAATGTCCATCCTTATAGATGTACCTTTAGCCAAATGACAGATAACTAAATCGGGATTCAACACTTCAAATCCAGTCAAGAACTTGTTCATATCACCTGCCTTGAACTCAGTTGAATTCTCTACAGTGATAGTAACCTTCTCATTCTCGATTTCTTCTACTAATCTCCTGAATCTTACTTGTTTCAGATTCAAAATAATGTTGGTTACATCTTCCTTTACGCCAGGGATGGATGCGAACTCATGCTCAACACCTTCTATAGAGATGGTATTGATTGCGTAACCTTCCAAAGAGGAAAGAAGGATTCGGCGGAGGGCATTACCAACGGTAGTACCGAAGCCAGGCTCCAACGGACGAAATTCGAACCGGCCGAATTTGCTGTCGGAATCCAACATTATTACTTTATCAGGTTTTTGAAATGCTAATATCGCCATAAATTTTATTAGTTCTTAGAGTACAACTCGACAATCATCTGTTCCTTAATATTCTCAGGGATATCCTCGCGAGCTGGAACATGGAGAAGTTTACCTGACTTCAGGTTCTCATCCCACTCCAACCAAGGATATTTAGCATGGTTGAAACCAGCCAATGCATTAGCAATTACTTCGAGAGACTTTGATTTCTCACGAACGCCAATGACCTGACCAGGCTTAACAGCATATGAAGGGATGTTTACAACCTTACCGTCAACAACAATATGACGATGGCCTACCAACTGACGTGCAGCAGCACGGGTTGGAGCAATGCCCAAGCGGTAAACGATATTGTCAAGACGACCCTCTAACAACTGCAATAAAACCTCACCAGTAACACCATCTTTTCTAGCGGCTTTATCAAACAAGTTGCGGAACTGTTTCTCTAAAACACCATAAGTATATTTAGCCTTCTGCTTTTCAGCAAGCATCTGGCCATACTCAGAGGTTTTACGTCTCTTGTTATTACCATGCTGGCCAGGAGGGAAATTTCTCTTAGCCAAAACTTTATCAGCTCCAAAAATAGGCTCACCAAAACGACGAGCAATTCTTGATTTAGGTCCAGTATATCTAGCCATTTTAATTCTAATTTAAGTTGTTATGACCCGCTCTCATTTAGTTGCAGCCGCGCATCACAGAAAGGAATGTAATCCAAAAATTAACATCCGTGAGGGCAGGTCGTTATTGGTTATCTATTAAACTCTTCTTCTCTTTGGAGGACGACAACCATTATGTGGTAGTGGAGTTACGTCAACGATTTCAGTTACCTCAATACCGGCACCATGGATAGTACGGATAGCTGACTCACGGCCATTACCTGGACCCTTAACGTAAGCTTTTACCTTTCTCAGGCCAAGATCGTATGCAACTTTTGCACAATCCTGGGCAGCCATCTGAGCTGCATATGGAGTGTTCTTCTTAGAACCTCTAAATCCCATCTTACCAGCAGAAGACCATGAAATGATCTGACCTTCACTGTTTGCCAAAGAAACAATAATGTTGTTGAATGATGAATGAACATGCAACTGTCCCATAGCATCAACTTTTACGTTTCTTTTTTTAGCTGCGACTGTTTTTTTTGCCATATCTTACTATAAACTTAATTACTTAGTAGCTTTTTTCTTATTTGCAACGGTCTTCTTCTTACCCTTACGAGTACGAGCATTGTTTTTAGTACTTTGACCACGAACAGGAAGACCAAGACGATGACGGACACCACGATAACAACCGATGTCCATGAGACGCTTAATGTTTAACTGAATCTCTGAACGAAGGTCACCTTCAACCTTATAACCTTCTGCAATTGCCTCACGGATCTTTGCAGCCTGATCATCGGTCCAATCCTTTACTTTGAGATCCTTATCAACACCAGCTTTCTCCAAAATCTTAGCTGAACTTGAACGACCTATACCGAAAATATAAGTCAAAGCGATTTCACCTCTCTTGTTCTGAGGTAAATCAACACCAACGATTCTTATTGCCATATACTAGAAATAATTTTTTCTTCTATTACTTATTAGCCCTGACGCATCTTGTACTTAGGGTTCTTCTTGTTAATCACAAACAGTCTTCCTTTTCGACGTACAATTACGCTATCAGGAGTACGCTTCTTTAATGATGCTCTTGTCTTCATATGTATCTTTTTTATTTATATCTGAATGATATTCTACCTTTGGTCAAATCGTAAGGACTCATTTCTACACGAACTTTATCACCTGGTAGAATTTTAATATAATGCATTCTCATTTTGCCAGAGATATGAGCTGTAATCTCATGCCCATTCTCAAGTTCAATTTTGAACATAGCATTTGACAATGCTTCAACTACTGTTCCATCAATTTCAATTGCAGATTGTTTTGCCATACTAAATTGCTTTATCACCTAAAATTTTTTCTATTTCATCAAATGAAGATAATACTTCAGCTCTTCCTTGTCTTACTGCTAAAGAATGCTCATAATGTGCAGCAGGTTTCCCATCCCTAGTCCTTATAGTCCAACGATCTGGATCCATAAAAACTTGTCTTGATCCCATTGTAATCATCGGTTCAATGGCTATACAAAGACCATTCTTAAGCATTGTTCCAGTTCCACGTTTTCCATAATTAGGAACCTGAGGGTCCTCATGCATATCCCTTCCTACCCCGTGTCCTACAAACTCACGAACGACTCCATAGGAATGGGATGTACAATGATTCTCCACTGCATAACCAATGTCTCCCAAGCGATGGCCTGCAACAGCCTGCTCTATCCCCAAGTACAAAGCTTCTTTCGTCACTTTGCAAAGTTGTTTGACTTCCTCTGAGACCTCACCAACAAGAAAAGTATAGCAAGAGTCACCGCAAAAACCATTCAACTTTGTACCACAATCGACAGAGACAATGTCACCATCCTTTAAAGGAACAATGTTTGGAATTCCATGTACCACAACATCATTTACTGAAGTACAGATTGATGCAGGAAATGGTCCTCCAAATGGATTTGGGAATCCCTTGAAAGTTGGAATAGCACCATGATCACGAATGAATTCTTCTGCTACTTTATCCAACTCCAAGGTTGTAACACCCGGCTTTATTATTTTTGCCAACTCAGCAAGCGTTCTTCCTATAAGAAGATTCGCTTGTCTGAGTAGCTCTATTTCATCTTCAGTTTTCAGAAATATCATTTCGATAAATCTTAATATGAACCAGAACGGCCTTTAATTCGTCCTGAATTCAACAGACCATCGTAGTGACGCATCATCAAATGACTTTCTATCTGTTGCAAAGTATCAAGAACAACACCAACAAGAATCAGCAATGAGGTTCCACCAAAGAACTGTGCAAATTCTTGCTGTACTCCAAATACACCAGCGAATGCTGGCAAGATAGCAACCAAAGCCAAGAACAAAGATCCAGGAAGAGTAATTCTATCCATAATCTTATCCAAGAAATCTGCAGTTGGCTTACCCGGCTTAATACCTGGTATAAAACCATTATTACGCTTCATATCCTCAGCCATCTGGGTTGAGTTCAAAGTAATTGCAGTATAGAAATACGTAAAAATGATAATCAATGCTGCAAAAACTGCGTTATAAGCAAAACTTGTATGATCCAAGAAAGGCTGTAACCAAGATGCATTACCTGCCACCTGCATAATGGTGATAGGAATAAACATGATAGCCTGGGCAAAAATGATAGGCATTACATTGGCTGCATTAACCTTCAATGGAATATACTGACGAGCACCAGTTCCCGCGGTCTTGTTACCTACAATACGCTTTGCATACTGAACAGGCACCTTACGGACACCTTGTACCAACATGATAGCGAAACAGATAACCAAGAACAAGAAAACAATCTCAAACAAGAATGCCACTAAACCACCTGCGCCAGGAGATGACAAGCGAGATACCAATTCCTGAATAAAGGCATTAGGGAAACGAGCTATGATACCAATCATAATAATCAAAGATATACCGTTACCAATGCCCTTATCTGTAATACGTTCACCTAACCAAAGGATAAACATACTACCTGCAGCAAGGATGATAGTAGATGCCAGCATGAACCAAGTCCAGTCAATTGATACATTCAAAGCAGGGCCAGCCTGCATCTTCAAATTGATTAAATAAGCTGGTGCCTGGAACAATAAGATAAACACAGTTAAATAACGAGTATACTGGTTAATCTTTCTACGTCCACTTTCACCTTCACGTTGCATTTTCTGGAAATGAGGTACAGCAATGGTGAAAAGCTGAAGAACGATGGAAGCTGTAATGTATGGCATGATTCCCAATGCAAAAACTGATGCATTAGAGAAAGCACCTCCAGAGAAGGCATTCAACAAGGCCATCAAACCCTCACTTGTCTGCTGACGCAAAGCCTCAAGTTGGTTCGCATCGATACCTGGAAGTACGACGAAAGAACCGAATCGATATATTGCGATAAACAGAATGGTGATGAGGATTCTTTGTCTCAAATCCTCAATCTTCCAAATATTCTTTACTGTTTCTACAAGCTTTCTCATTGATTTAGAGTTTTACTGCGTTACCACCAACAGCTGCAATTGCAGCCTCTGCTGTCTTTGAGAATGCATTAGCCTCAACATCAACCTTAGAAGTCAACTGGCCATTTCCAAGAATCTTAACCAACTGGCCATTAGAAACGAAACCAGCTGCTATCAATTCTTCCAGACCAACCTTAGTATATCCCTTAGACTCAACTAAAGCCTGAATAGTACTTAGGTTAATAGCCTTGTACTCTACACGGTTAATATTTTTGAAACCGAACTTAGGCAAACGACGCTGTAATGGCATCTGACCGCCTTCAAATCCAATCTTAGTCTTATAACCAGAACGTTGCTTAGCACCCTTGTGACCACGGGTAGAAGTACCACCTAAACCAGAACCGGTACCACGACCAACTCTTTTTCTTGAATGAGTTGAACCACAAGCTGGTTTTAAACTATGTAATTTCATATCTATTCTATTTTTTCAGTTAATAGATTAGTCAATAACCTTAACAAGGTGATTAACCTTTGCGACCATACCACGAGCAGAAGCTGTATCTTCAAGTTCTACAACCTGGTTCAGCTTTTTCAAACCCATAGCATCTAAAGTTCTCTTCTGATCAATTGGAGCACCAATACGGCTCTTAACCTGCTTTACTTTAATTGTTGCCATAAATTTATCCCTTAAAAACTTTAGAAATATTTACGCCTCTGTTCTGTGCAACAGTACGAGCATCGCGCATTTCTGCCAATGCATTAATGGTTGCCTTTACCAAGTTGTGAGGATTAGAAGAACCCTTAGACTTAGCCAGAACATCCTTGATACCAACACTCTCAAAAACTGCACGCATTGCACCACCAGCTACTACACCGGTACCAGCAGATGCAGGCATAATCAGAACTCTGGAACCATCGAAACGGCCTTCCTGCTCATGAGGTACAGTACCATTAATTATAGGAATCTTTACCAAGTTCTTCTTTGCAGATTCAACACCTTTAGCAATGGCTGCAGTTACTTCACCTGCCTTACCAAGACCGTAACCGATGACACCATTTCCATCACCTACTACAACAATTGCAGCGAAAGTGAAAGTTCGACCACCTTTAGTAACCTTAGTAACACGATTGATAGCAACCAATCTATCTTTTAATTCGATATCGTTACTTACTTTAACTTTATTAATTGCCATAATCATTAGAATTTAAGACCACCGTTACGAGCTGCATCAGCAACCTCTTTAACTCTACCATGATACAAATAGCCGTTACGATCGAAAACGACTCTTGTAATACCAGCTTCCTGAGCCTTCTGTGCAATCAAAGCACCTACTTTCTTAGCCTGATCAGCTTTATTCTCAACTTCCATACCAAGAGAAGAAGCTGCAGCCAAAGTCTTGCCAGCTAAGTCATCTATAACCTGTACGTAGATCTGCTTGTTACTACGGAACACGGTCATACGAGGGCATTCAGGAGTTCCAGAAACTTTATTACGAACTCTATATTTAATCTTAATTCGTCTTTCTATTTTCTTAGTTGTCATAATCGAAAAGTTTTAAAATTACTTAGCACTAGCTGACTTGCCAGACTTTCTGCGAATCTCTTCGCCAACAAACTTAATACCCTTACCTTTATAAGGTTCTGGCTTACGGAAAGAACGAATTTTTGCACAAACCTGACCAAGCAACTGCTTATCAGCAGACTCGAGGATGATTAGTGGGTTCTTGTTTCTTTCTGATTTAGTCTCTACTTTTATCTCTTTAGGCAACTGAATGAAAATATTATGTGAATAACCCAAAGAAAGTTCAATAATATTTCCCTGGTTAGATGCACGATAACCTACACCTACCAATTCCAATTCTTTCTTATAACCTTCAGATACGCCAACAACCATATTATGCACCAAAGCACGGTACAAACCATGGAATGCTTGCTGCTGTTTCTGTTCAACTTCTGTATTTTCAACCAAGCTGAAAGAAATGGAACCATCTTCAATCTTCATGTCGATAGAAGGATCGACAGTCTGGGTCAATTCACCCTTTGGTCCCTTTACGGTAACCACATTATCCTTACAGGTAACTGTAACACCAGAAGGAATAGAAATTGGCAATTTACCTATTCTTGACATGTTAAACCCTCCTATTAATATACATAGCAAAGTACTTCACCACCTATTTTAAGGTCAGAAGCCTCTTTGTCTGTCATTACACCTTTTGAAGTGGATATAATTGCAATACCCAGTCCGTTAATAACTCTCGGCATATCCTTATAACCAGTGTATTTACGCAAACCTGGTGTAGACACACGAATCAATTTCTTGATTGCATTAGTCTTGTTAGCCGTATCATACTTCAAGGCTACCTTAATGGTTCCCTGAGGACCATCTTCAACGAACTTATAGTTCAAAATGTAACCTTTGTCAAAAAGGATCTTAGTGATCTCTTTTTTCAAATTTGAGGCTGGAATTTCAACAACTCTGTGCTTTGCCTGAATTGCATTTCTCAGTCTCGTCAGATAATCTGCTATTGGATCAGTCATAAAATAAATTTTAAATTAATCAGGACTTCCCTGACAATATTTAATAATAAAAGAATTACCAACTTGCTTTCTTAACGCCTGGGATAAGACCGCTGGAAGCCATCTCGCGGAACTGAATACGAGAAAGACCGAACTGACGGATATAGCCCTTTGGACGACCAGTCAGTTTACAACGATTGTGCAGACGGATTGGATTAGCATTCTTTGGAATTGCCTGCAACTTACGAGCAGCCTCATAAGCTTCAACAGGATCATCTGATGTATTCACAATCTTCTTCAAAGCTGCACGCTTTTCTGCATATTTGGCTACCATTTTGGCTCTTTTTACTTCACGAGCCTTCATTGATTCCTTTGCCATATCTTAATTATTTAGCGTTCTTAAAAGGTAAACCGAATTCTTTCAAAAGAGCATATCCTTCTTCATCAGTCTTAGCTGTGGTTACGAAGGTAATGTTCATACCTAAAATGCGGGTAATGCTATCAATGTTTATTTCAGGGAAAATAATCTGCTCCTGAATACCCAATGTATAGTTACCACGTCCATCCAACTTGCTCTCAATACCCTTGAAGTCACGGATACGAGGCAAAGCCACACGTACCAAGCGCTCTAGGAATTCGTACATTCTCTCACGGCGGAGAGTAACCATAACGCCGATAGGCATTTTCTTACGCAACTTGAAGTTTGCAATATCCTTCTTTGAGAAGGTTGCAACTGCCTTCTGGCCAGTAATAGTAGTAAGCTCTTCAATAGCTACATCGATAATTTTCTTATCTGCAGTAGCCATACCAAGGCCCTGGTTAACTACAATCTTCTTCAATGCAGGAATCTGCATAGTTGAAGTGTAATTGAATTGCTTCATCAATGCTGGAGCAATACGCTCAGCATATTCTTTCTTAAGGCTTGCTGTATTACTCATTATTTGATTTCCTCCCCAGATTTTTTAGCGTAACGAACTAGAACGCCATCAGCATTCTTTTTTCTACCAATTCTTGTACCCTTACCAGTTTTTGGATCAACTGGATTCAAATTTGAAATATGGATTGGAGCCTCCTGTTTTACAATGCCACCCTGAGGGTTCTTTGCACTTGGCTTAGTGCTCTTAGAGACCATGTTCAATCCTTCAACGATAGCACGCTGCTCCTCAACAAAAACCTTCAGAACCTTACCGGTCTGGCCTTTGCTCTTACCAGCATTAACGTATACTGTATCGCCTTTTTTAATATGTAATTTACTCATTACTCGATGCTTTAATTTGATTAAAGTACTTCAGGAGCTAAGGAAACCACCTTCATATTAGCAGCACGTAACTCACGAGCAACTGGACCGAAGATACGACTTCCTCTAAGTTCACCTGCATTGTTTAAAAGTACACAGGCATTATCGTCGAAACGAATATAAGAACCATCTGCACGACGAATCTCTTTCTTTGTACGAACAATAAGAGCCTTTGACACGGTACCTTTCTTCATATCACTTGATGGAATGACGCTCTTCACAGTAACGACAATCACATCACCAACAGAAGCGTAACGACGACGTGTACCACCCAAAACTCGGATACACAGACACTCTTTAGCGCCACTGTTATCACAAACTGTAAGTCTTGATTCTACCTGTATCATAATTACTTAGCTCTTTCGACGATTTCAACTAATCTCCATCTCTTACTCTTGCTCAGTGGACGAGTTTCCATAATACGTACTGTATCACCTACATTACAAGTATTCTCTTCGTCATGAGCATGATATTTCTTCGTCTTGCTGACGAACTTACCATAAATAGGGTGCTTTTCCTTGAATTTAGCAGCAACGGTAATAGTTTTATCCATCTTATTGCTAACTACGACACCCAGACGCTCTTTTCTTAAATTTCTTTCCATTGAATCAATTATTTAGAAAGTTCTCTTTGACGCAACTCGGTCTTCAAACGAGCAATTGTACGTCTCAATTGCTTAATCTGAGAAGGGTTCTCCAATGGAGACACAGCATGATTCAACAGCAACTGCTGGTAGTTAGCTACCTCAGTATCAATCTTCTCGGCCAATTCAGCTGTAGATAATCCTTTAATTTCTGATGTTTTCATAATTAAGCGTTTTGATCGTAATCACGTCTAACAATAAACTTAGTAGTAACAGGTAACTTTTGTGCACCAAGGCGCAAAGCTTCCTTTGCAATCTCAAATGGAACGCCATCGATCTCAATAATCACACGGCCTGGAGTGATAGGGAAAACATATGCTTCTGGAGCACCTTTACCTTTACCCATACGTACATCAGCAGGTTTCTTAGTGATTACCTGATCAGGGAATATACGGATCCACAACTGACCCTGGCGCTGCATATAGCGTGTTACTGCTACACGGGCTGCCTCAATCTGACGACCAGTGATCCATTTTGTCTGCAGAGACTTAATGCCGAAAGATCCGAATGCCAACTGTGTGCCACGATGAGCTACACCTTTAGAAACACCTTTCTGCTGTCTTCTGAACTTTGTTCTTTTAGGCTGTAACATAATTAATTTAAAGCTCTAATTAACGATTGTTGTTTTTCTTTCCGCGGAAATTACGTCCGCCTTTGTTTCCGCCATTACCACGACCGTTTTCCTTGGTCTGAGTGAAGTTTGGTGCCAAATCCTTCTTTCCATATACCTCACCACGGCATATCCAAACTTTAATACCCAGCAAACCAACCTTAGTCAGGGCTTCTGCATTACAATAGTCAATGTCTGCACGAAGTGTGTGCAGTGGAGTTCTACCCTCCTTCAACATTTCAGAACGAGCCATTTCTGCGCCATTCAAACGGCCACAGATCTGAACTTTGATGCCCTCAGCACCCATTCTCATGGTGTTCTGAATTGCCATCTTGATAGCACGACGATAAGCAATCTTACCTTCTACCTGACGAGCAATGTTATTTGCTACTATAGTTGCATCAAGTTCTGGCTTCTTAACCTCGAAGATATTGATTTGAATTTCTTTATCAGTAATTTTCTTCAATTCTTCCTTCAATTTGTCTACTTCCTGTCCACCCTTACCGATGATTACACCCGGACGAGCAGTACAAACAGTGATGGTGATCAACTTCAAAGTACGTTCAATGACGATCTTTGAAACCATAGCATTAGACAAACGAGCATTCAAATACTTACGGAGCTTGCTGTCTTCCAGCAAGTTGTCACCGAAATTCTTGCCGCCATACCAGTTGGAATCCCAACCTCTAACGATACCAAGTCTATTGCTAATCGGATTAACTTTCTGTCCCATGTTTAATTACTTTTCATTAGTTTTAGTATCGACGAACAAAGTCACATGATTTGAACGCTTACGAATTCTATAACCTCTTCCCTGTGGAGCTGGTCTCATACGCTTAAGAGTAGCACCACCATCACAATAAATCTTAGTTATAAACAATTCACCAGCTTCAGCCTTACGTTCATTCTTCTGCTCCCAGTTTGCAATTGCAGAGCGCAACAACTTCTCAATTGGTGCTGCTGCAGACTTCTCAGAGAACTTCAGTGCACCCAGAGCACGATTAACCTCCATGCCACGAACCATATCAACAACCAAACGCATCTTACGTGGAGAGGATGGGATATTCTGAAGCTTTGCGAAATACTGAGTCTTTTGGGCTTCTTTATGTTTTTCAGCCGATAATCTTTTTCTTGCTCCCATTATTATTTTCTTTTAATAATCTTACAAATAGGTCCTGCTTATTTCTTCTTATTACCTGCATGACCACGGAAAGTACGGGTAGGTGCAAACTCACCCAACTTGTGTCCTACCATATTCTCAGTCACATAAACTGGAATAAACTTGTTACCATTATGAACAGCAACAGTATGGCCAACGAAATCTGGAGAAATTACAGAAGCTCTTGCCCAAGTCTTAACAACGACTTTCTTGCCGCTTTCATTCATTGCAAGAATCTTCTTCTCAAGGCTTACGTTAATGTATGGACCTTTTTTTAATGATCTACTCATAATTTACTCAATTAACTTGATTACTTGTTACTTCTTTCAATGATATACTTATTAGAAGCCTTCTTAGGGCTACGAGTCTTAAGACCCTTAGCATACAAGCCCTTACGTGAACGTGGGTGACCACCAGACTGACGACCTTCACCACCACCCATTGGGTGATCAACTGGGTTCATTACAACACCACGGTTGTGAGGACGACGGCCCAACCAACGTGAACGACCTGCCTTACCAGAACTTTCAAGTGCGTGATCTGAGTTACCTACACTACCAATAGTAGCTTTGCAAGCAGAGAGAATCTTACGAGTCTCACCTGAAGGTAACTTGATTACGCAATAATCACCTTCACGAGAAGTTAACTGAGCAAAATTACCTGCAGAACGAACAAGCAGAGCACCCTGACCAGGACGTAATTCAATGTTGTGAATTACAGTACCTACAGGAATTGCTGACAAAGGAAGACAGTTTCCAACCTCAGGAACTGCATCCTTACCAGACATCAAAGTGCTACCAACCTGCAATCCGTTTGGAGCAATGATATAACGTTTTTCACCATCAGCATAAAATAGCAAAGCAATACGAGCAGAACGATTTGGATCGTATTCAATTGTCTTTACTACAGCTGGAACACCATCTTTCTCTCGTTTGAAATCGATGAAACGATACAATTTCTTGTGTCCACCACCGATATAACGCGCGGTCATCTTACCTACATTGTTTCGACCGCCAGAAGACTTTTTACCATAAACGAGAGACTTTTCTGGTACCGTAGCAGTTATTTCCTCGAAGGTACCAATAATTTTGTGTCTCTGTCCAGGAGTTACTGGACTAAATTTTCTTACTGCCATTTCTTATATTAAATATTGCTATAAAAATCAATAGTATCGCCCTCCTTCAGGGTTACGATTGCTTTCTTAACGGCGTTTGTACGACCCTTCACTAAACCAGCACGAGTATAACGAGTCTTATTCTTGCCAGCATAGTTCATTGTATTGACATCAGTAACTGTAACATTATACAGTTCCTCTACCTCTTTCTTAATTTGCAACTTATTGGCCTGAGGACGAACAATGAAGCCGAACTTGTTCTGCTTCTCTGTAATCGCTGTCATCTTTTCGGTAACCAACGGTTTTATAATAAATGCCATACTTCAGCCTCCTTATTTATTTAAAGTTGCCTCGATTGACTTCAGTGCACTCTCAGTCACAACCAAAGAATCAGCATTCAATACTGAATAGGTATTGAGTGCAGATGCAATAGCTAAACCAGCGCGCTGCAAGTTACGGGACGACAAAAATACTGCTTTATTAGCTTCTGGCAAAACGACCAAAGTCTTCTTGTCAGCAACTTTAAGATTATTTAACAACTCAACAAAAGACTTTGTTTTTGGTGCATCAAAAGTGAAGTCTTCAACTACCACTAATGCATTCTCCTGAGCTTTATAAGTCAATGCAGACTTACGAGCCAAAGCCTTAACTTTCTTATTTAACTTGAACCAATAGTCACGTGGTTTTGGACCAAAAACACGAGCACCACCTACCAAAACTGGTGAGTTGATATCACCACGACGTGCACCACCTCCACCTTTCTGGCGTCCAAGTTTGCGAGTAGAACCGCTTATTTCACTTCTTTCCTTAGATTTGTGAGTACCCTGACGCTGATTAGCAAGGAACTGCTTTACATCCAAGTAGATTGCGTGATCATTAGGCTCAATACCGAAGATAGCATCATTCAACGCAACCTTTCTACCGGTATCCTCACCGGTAATTTTATATACGCTTAATTCCATAATTATTTTTCTACTATAACGATTGAACCTTTGAAACCAGGAACGGAACCCTTAACCATAAGGATATTATGCTCTGGAATCACCTTTAATACCTGAAGATTGTGAGTAGTTACACGGTTACCACCGAGCTGGCCACCCATGCGCAATCCCTTAAACACACGTGCTGGATATGAACAAGCACCAATAGAACCTGGCTTACGCTGACGATTGTGCTGACCGTGAGTAATCTGGCCTACACCACCAAAATGATGACGCTTCACTACGCCCTGGAAACCCTTACCTTTAGAAGTTCCAATAACATCAACAAATGCTGAATCATTAAAGAACTCTACAGTCAAGGTATCACCCAAGTTCAATTCTTTATCGAATCCCTTAAATTCTGCCAGATGTCTCTTTGGAGTTACACCAGCCTTTTTAAAGTGACCCAACATAGGCTTTGTGGTATTTTTTTCCTTCTTATCCTGGAAACCTACCTGAACAGCCTCATAACCGTCCTTTTCTACACTCTTAATCTGAGTAACAACACAAGGACCAACTTCAATAACAGTGCATGGTACATTTTTACCCTCGGCACTGAATACGGATGTCATTCCGATTTTCTTTCCTAATAATCCTGACATTTCAGTCTTAATTTAAATGTTTTGTTGAAATCTCTAATTTGTTCTCTCTCGAGAAGTAAACTACACCTTGATCTCTACTTCAACACCACTAGGAAGCTCCAGCTTCATCAAAGCATCAACAGTCTTTGCAGTTGAGCTGTAAATGTCTATCAGTCTCTTATAAGAAGAAAGCTGAAACTGCTCACGTGATTTCTTATTTACGAAAGTTGAGCGGTTTACTGTAAAGATACGCTTGTGAGTAGGAAGTGGAATAGGACCACTTACGATTGCACCTGTAGCCTTTACTGTCTTGACAATCTTCTCTGCAGACTTGTCAACCAAGTTGTGATCATAAGATTTCAACTTAATACGGATTTTCTGACTCATTTTGTTTTGTAATTTAATTGTTATTTAAATAAGAGGAAGATGGTAGGCTGGCAAAGAGTCATTCGCTTGCCAGCTCCACCGCCTCTGTTAATGATTTACACCAAATCTACACGACCTTTGCACTCTTCAAGTACCTGCTTAGCAATAGAGCTAGATACCTGAGCATGATGGTCATAAGTCATTGATGAAGTAGCGCGACCTGAAGTGATTGTACGTAATGCCGTAACATAGCCAAACATCTCAGCCAATGGAACCATTGCCTTAACGATGCGGGCACCAGAACGGCTATTCTCCATTCCTTCTACCTGACCACGGCGTTTGTTCAAATCACCAATAACATCACCCATATTCTCCTCTGGGGTAACAACCTCCAATTTCATGATAGGCTCCATCAAGACTGGGCCAGCTTTAGCACATGCATTCTTATAAGCCTGCAAAGCACAAATTTCAAATGACAACTGGTCTGAATCTACTGGATGGAAAGAACCATCAACCAAAGTTACTTTCATACTATCCATTGGGAAACCTGCCAAAACACCATTCTTCATAGCACTCTGGAAGCCTTTCTGCACAGATGGAATAAATTCCTTTGGAATATTACCACCCTTAACTTCATCTATAAACTGAAGACCTCCCTGAGTAAAGTCGTCATCAACAGGACCTATGTTCACAATGATATCAGCAAACTTACCACGACCACCAGACTGTTTCTTGTAAACCTCACGCAAATTTACGGTCTTTGTAATAGCTTCCTTATAGTTAACCTGAGGACGGCCCTGATTACATTCAACCTTGAACTCACGCTTCAGACGATCGATAATAATATCCAAATGAAGCTCGCCCATACCTGAAATTACAGTCTGACCACTCTGCTCATCAGTCTTAACAGTAAATGTTGGGTCTTCTTCTGCAAGTTTAGCCAAACCATTAGCAAGTTTGTCCATATCCTTCTGAGTCTTTGGCTCAACAGCAATACCTATAACCGGTTCTGGGAAATCCATAGACTCCAATACAATTGGTGCATCCTCATCGCAAAGAGTATCACCAGTACGGATATCTTTAAAACCTACACCTGCACCAATATCACCTGCAGAAATAACATCAACAGGATTCTGATGATTAGAGTGCATCTGGAACAAACGAGATACACGTTCTTTCTTTCCTGAACGAGTGTTGAAAATATAAGAGCCTGCCTCTATCTTACCAGAATAAACTCTGAAGAAGGTTAAACGACCTACATATGGGTCAGTAGCAATTTTAAATGCAAGAGCAGATGTTTTCTCAGCCTCATCTGGCTTTCTATCCTCCTCAGCACCAGTAGTTGGATTAGTACCTACTACATTTGGTGTATCCAATGGAGATGGGAGGAAAGCACATACATAATCAAGCAAAGTCTGAACACCTTTATTCTTGAATGAAGATCCACAAAGCATTGGAGTTACTGCCATCTGTACGGTAGCTGCACGTAATGCACGAATGATTTCTTCATTAGTAATAGTAGAAGGATCATCAAAATACTTCTCCATCAACTCATCATCAAACTCAGCTACTGTCTCAAGCATTTTGTTTCTCCACTCCTCTGCCTCATCTACTAAGTTAGCAGGAATTTCCTCTTCTTCGTAGTCAGCACCCATGGTCTCATCATGCCATAAGATGGCTTTCATCTTGATTAGGTCGACCACACCCTTGAAGTTTTCCTCAGCACCAATAGGAATAACTATTGGACAAGGATTAGCGCCAAGAACATCGTGCATCTGACGAACCACCTCAAAGAAGTCTGCACCTGAGCGGTCCATCTTATTTACGTAACCTATACGTGGCACATTGTATTTATCTGCCTGACGCCATACTGTTTCTGACTGTGGTTCTACTCCACCTACAGCACAATATGCTGCAACAGCACCATCCAACACGCGAAGTGAACGCTCTACCTCTGCTGTAAAGTCTACGTGTCCCGGAGTGTCAATTAAATTGATCTTATATTTGTCACCGTTCCAATTCCAAAAAGTAGTGGTAGCTGCAGAAGTAATAGTAATACCACGCTCTTGCTCCTGAGCCATCCAGTCCATTGTGGCAGCACCATCATGAACCTCGCCTATTTTGTGAGTCAAACCCGTATAGAACAGAATACGCTCTGAAGTGGTAGTCTTACCAGCATCAATGTGAGCCATAATACCGATGTTACGGGTCAAATGTAAGTCACGTTTCGCCATATCTTTATACCTTAAATTGAATTAGAATCTGAAGTGAGCAAATGCACGGTTTGCTTCTGCCATACGATGCATATCTTCCTTACGCTTGAAAGCACCACCCTGCTCATTGTAAGCATCAACGATTTCAGAAGCCAACTTATCTGCCATTGACTTTCCACCACGCTTACGCGCATAAAGAATCATATTCTTCATAGAGATAGACTCTTTACGGTCTGGACGGATTTCTGTAGGAACCTGGAATGTTGCACCACCGATACGACGGCTCTTAACTTCAACCTGAGGAGTAATCTTATCCAAAGCTGCCTTCCAAATTTCCAAAGCGGATTTTTCTTCGTTAGCAAGCTTCTTCTTTACAATTTCAAGTGCTGTGTAGAAAATTTCGTAAGAAGTGTTCTTCTTACCATCATACATCAAATGGTTTACGAACTTTGAAACCTTCTGATCATTGTAAACTGGATCTGGGAGGATCACACGTTTTTTTGGTTTAGCTTTTCTCATTTTGTTTGATAAATAATTTTTAGTTTGGGGCTGTGCCTCTGCGTTCTTCAACGGTTCCACTGAACCATTTACTCAACCTTTATAGCTTTCCTTCAAACCAAACGATTAAAATTCTTTTAAACTGAGTAATTTCAACAATTACTATTTTTTAGCTGCCTGCCCAGCTTTTGGACGCTTAGCACCATACTTAGAACGACGTTGTGTACGGTTAGCCACACCTGCAGTATCCAAAGTACCACGAACGATATGATAACGAACACCTGGAAGGTCCTTTACACGACCACCGCGGACAAGCACGATTGAGTGCTCCTGCAGATTATGGCCTTCTCCTGGAATATAGGAGTTTACTTCCTTTGAATTTGTCAAACGAACACGAGCGACTTTACGCATCGCTGAATTAGGCTTCTTAGGGGTAGTGGTATAGACACGCACACAAACACCACGACGCTGAGGACATGAGTCCAAAGCTGGTGACTTGCTCTTGTCTTCCAATACCTGACGGCCTTTTCTTACCAATTGATTAATTGTAGGCATTGTTTTTGTTTTTTTAATTATTATATATATTTTATTTATTATCTTATAGTTACGAAACGAAAGGACACAATAAGGCCATTTCGGGCTGCAAAGGTACGAAACATTTTTGGAAATTCATTTGTTTAAAGTTCAATTTTTTAATAGCAGGATGCATTTTTAAATGTTAGAGCTCCAAAATTAAGATTATTTAACTATATAAAGAGCTTTTAACCTTCAACATCAAACTTTAGCAAATAAATAAAGGGAGTTCCCTGATGAGATCTCCCTTTAATTAGTATACCTATTATAGTATATTATTCTACACTATTATAGTCCAAAACGGTCTTACGATTTGCCATCATCCTGTCATAGTCCTCTTTAGAACCTACGACTATCTTATCAAACTCACGTTGACCGGTACCAGCTGGTATCAAGTGACCGCAGATTACATTCTCTTTCATTCCCTGCAAATAATCTGTCTTATAGCGAATAGCTGCTTCGTTCAAGACCTTAGTAGTTTCCTGGAATGAAGCTGCAGACATAAAGCTAGAAGTCTGCAAAGCTGCACGGGTAATACCCTGGAGAATCTGAGTTGATGTGGCAGGAACTGCATCACGAGTCTGAACCAATTTCTTGTCACGACGCTTCAAAAGACTATTCTCATCACGGAGTTTACGAGCAGTTACTATCTGGCCCTTCTTCAAATTTTCAGAATCGCCAGCATCCGTAACAACCTTCTTGCCCCAGATACGATCATTCTCTTCCATGAATTCTTGCTTATCTACAACTTCCTGCTCCAGGAATCTTGTATCACCAGCTTCATCAATCTGAACTTTACGCATCATCTGACGAACTATAATCTCGAAATGTTTGTCATTGATCTTCACACCCTGAAGGCGATAAACATCTTGAACTTCATTCACAATATACTCCTGAACAGCTGTTGGGCCCTTAATAGCCAAAATATCTGCAGGAGTGATCGCGCCATCTGAAAGTGGAGTACCTGCACGAACATAGTCATTCTCTTGTACAAGAATCTGCTTAGACAATGGAACAAGATATTTCTTCTCCTCACCAGTCTTTGATGTCACAGTAATCTCACGATTGCCACGTTTCACTTTACCCATTGTAATTTCACCATCAATTTCAGAAACAACAGCAGGGTTTGACGGATTACGAGCCTCGAATAACTCTGTAACACGTGGAAGACCTCCAGTAATATCACCAGCCTTACCTACAGCACGTGGAATCTTAACCAAAGTGTCACCTGTTTTAACAATTTGGCCATCTTCCACTGTCACGTGACCACCCACAGGGAAGTTATAGGTTCTAATCACTTCACCATTCTCATCAAGAATATGAGCAGCTGGAGCTATAGCTTTATTACCCTTTGGTTCAATAATGATAATTTCACGCAAACCTGTAGCCTCATCACTATCTACACGATAAGATTCACCCTCTTTCATTCCTTCAAATGAAATCTTACCGCCGTTTTCTGTCACAATAACAGCATTAAATGGATCCCATTTTGCGATGAGTTTACCAGATTCAACAATTTCACCATCAACAGCATACAATGTTGAACCATATGGCACACTCTGAGTAGAAAGTATTATACCAGTATGAACATCAACGAAACGAACCTCTGCTAAACGACCTACAACAATCTTAGCAGGATTTCCTTCTTCATCTGTTATATCTACAGTTCGAAGTTCTTCAAATTCCAAACGACTGGCATTCTTTGCTACGATAGTGGCATTGGCTGCTGCATTAGCTGCTGTACCACCGGCATGGAATGTACGCAGTGTCAACTGGGTTCCTGGCTCACCGATAGATTGTGCAGCAATAACACCAACAGCTTCACCTTTCTGAACCATCTTATGAGTTGCCAAATTTCTGCCATAGCATTTCATGCAAACACCTTTCTTAGACTCACAGGTCAATACTGAACGTATCTCCACACTTTCAATTGGAGATTTTTCAATCTTATCTGCTATCTCCTCGGTGATCTCTTCGCCACCAGCTACTAAAAGTTCGCCAGTAGTAGGATGTATCACGTCATGTACTGATACACGACCCAAAATACGCTCTCCTAAAGATGCTATTGTTTCATCACCATTTTTCAAAGCAGTGCAAACCAATCCTCGCAATGTACCACAATCCTCTTCATTAATGATCACATCATGAGATACATCGACAAGACGACGAGTCAGATAACCAGCATCGGCAGTCTTCAAAGCAGTATCGGCCAAACCCTTTCGAGCACCATGAGTAGAAATAAAATACTCGAGCACAGACATACCTTCCTTAAAGTTAGAAAGGATAGGGTTCTCAATAATCTGATTACCTTCTGCACCAGCCTTCTGAGGTTTAGCCATCAGACCACGCATTCCGGAAAGCTGACGGATCTGCTCTTTAGAACCACGGGCACCTGAGTCAAGCATCATATATACAGCATTGAATCCCTGATCAGCCTCTTTCATAGTCTTCATCAAGATATTGGACAGATCATTATTAACATGTGTCCAAGCATCAATAACCTGATTGTAACGCTCATTATCTGTGATGAATCCCATGTTATAGTTCATCATAATCTGGTCAACTTCTTCATTTCCTCGACGAATAAGTTCTTCCTTCTCCTTAGGAATAATAATATCATCCAAGTTAAATGACAAACCACCTTCGAATGCCAAACGATAGCCTAGATTTTTAATACCATCCAAGAAAGAACAAGCACGTGCTACACCTACTACCTTAATAACATTGGCAATCAGATCACGAAGTGTCTTTTTTGAAATTACTTCATTGAAGAAACCTACTTCTTCTGGAATAACTTCATTGGCAATTACACGGCCTACTGAAGTTTCTCTAAGGACTGGCTTCAAAACTCCATCTTCATCCAAATCCTTGACCACAACCTTAACGATTGCATGGATATCTACCTTTCCTTCATTATATGCAATTAAAGCCTCTTCTGGTCCATAGAATGTATGTCCTTCACCCTTGGCGCCCTTACGAAGCTTGGTAATATAGTACAAGCCCAACACCATATCCTGAGAAGGAACTGTAATAGGAGCACCATTTGCAGGATTAAGGATATTATGTGATTGAAGCATCAAAATTTGTGCTTCCAAAATTGCTTCATTACTCAATGGTAAATGAACTGCCATCTGGTCACCATCAAAGTCTGCATTGAACGCTGTACATGCTAAAGGATGCAACTGAATAGCCTTACCTTCAATCATTTTCGGCTGGAAGGCCTGAATACCCAAACGGTGCAAAGTAGGTGCACGGTTCAAAAGTACTGGGTGGCCCTTCATGACATGTTCCAAAATATCCCAAATAACTGGATCTTTACGATCGACAATCTTTTTGGCACTTTTTACTGTCTTAACTATACCACGCTCTATCAGTTTTCTGATGATAAATGGTTTATAAAGTTCTGCGGCCATTAATTTTGGAAGGCCACACTCACCCATCTTCAATTCTGGTCCAACTACAATTACAGAACGAGCTGAATAGTCAACACGTTTACCTAAAAGATTTTGACGGAAACGACCTTGCTTACCTTTCAAAGAGTCTGACAATGATTTCAGAGGACGATTAGCCTCACTCTTTACTGCTGAGCTCTTACGACTATTGTCAAACAATGAATCTACTGCTTCTTGAAGCATACGCTTCTCATTGCGTAGAATGACCTCAGGAGCCTTAATCTCAATCAATCTCTTCAAACGATTGTTACGAATGATCACGCGACGATATAAGTCATTTAAATCAGAAGTAGCAAAACGTCCACCATCCAGAGGTACCAATGGACGAAGATCAGGAGGTGTGACAGGCACATTCTTTATAATCATCCATTCAGGTTTATTCATGCCACGACTAGAGCGGAAAGCCTCTACAACCTGAAGACGCTTCAATGCCTCTGTCTTACGCTGCTGAGAAGAGTCAGAGTTTGCCTGATCACGCAATTGGAATGACAAAGCATCCAGATCCAAACGAGACAATAATATCTCTATTGCCTCTGCACCCATCTTAGCGATGAACTTGTTAGGATCTGAATCCTCAAGCATATCATTATTTGGGAATTTATCCAGGATGTCTACATACTCTTCTTCAGTCAAGAGATCATAGATTTGGTAAGGCTCCCCATCAGCATTTTTAGCATTACCAGGTTGTATAACAACATAACGCTCATAGTAAATAATTGCATCAAGCTTCTTTGAAGGGATTCCCAACAGATATCCTATCTTATTAGGTAAACTACGGAAATACCATATATGAGCCACGGGAACAACCAATTCGATATGGCCCATACGCTCACGACGAACCTTCTTTTCTGTAACCTCTACACCACAACGATCGCAGACAATTCCTTTATAACGAATTCTCTTATACTTACCGCAATGACACTCATAATCCTTGGTTGGACCGAAAATTCTTTCACAAAACAAACCATCACGTTCTGGCTTGTATGTACGGTAGTTGATAGTTTCTGGCTTCAACACCTCACCACTGGACATTTCCTGAATTTCTTCCGGGGATGCCAAACCAATGGTAATCTTCGTAAAATTACTCTTTATCTTATTATCTTTTCTAAAAGCCATAATTCTTTATTTTTGTAAAGAGTTTATACTAATCCAAAACTACACTCAGACCAAGTCCTCTCAACTCATGGAGTAATACATTCAAAGACTCTGGTATACCAGGGGTAGGCATAGGTTCACCCTTAACAATAGCTTCATATGCCTTTGAACGACCTACTACATCATCAGACTTAATGGTCAGGATTTCTTGGAGTACATGTGCTGCACCAAATGCCTCTAGTGCCCAAACCTCCATCTCTCCAAATCTCTGACCACCGAACTGGGCCTTACCACCAAGTGGTTGCTGAGTAATCAATGAATAAGGACCGATAGAACGCGCATGCATCTTATCTTCTACCATATGACCTAATTTCAACATATAAGTCACACCTACTGTAGCTGGTTGGTCAAATCTTTCACCTGTACCACCATCATAAAGATACATTGAGCAATAACGTGGCAAACCTGCCTTATCAGTCCATGTACACAAATCATCAAGTGAAGCACCATCGAAAATTGGAGTCGCAAACTTAACACCTAATTCTTTTCCCGCATATCCAAGCACGGCCTCAAAAATCTGGCCAATATTCATACGAGAAGGCACACCCAGTGGGTTCAATACAATATCTACTGGAGTTCCATCTGCTAAGAATGGCATATCCTCATCTCTTACGACACGAGAAACAATACCCTTATTTCCATGGCGACCTGCCATTTTATCACCAACACCAATCTTACGTTTTTTAGCGATGTAAACTTTGGCCATCTTGATAATACCTGCAGGAAGTTCATCACCAATTGTGATAGCATTTTTCTTACGCTTTAGCTCGGCATCTTTTTGCTTGTAACACTTGATGTAATTTAAAATCAAAGTGCGAATTAATTCGTTTGTATGAGCATCAGCGGTCCACTTACCAAGTTGCACACAAGTGAAATCCAAAGGCATCAAATCTTTACGAGTAATTTCTGCACCTTTAGCAATAATGTCTGCACCTAAATAATCCTTGATACCAATAGAAGGTTTACCTTCGGTCAGTTTAAGCAACTTATCTACTAGAATATTCTTCAAGTCATTGCATGCTTTTTCATACTCTTCATCCAGCTTCTGCAATTGAACTTTATCAGCAGCCTTGTCGCTTCGAGTCTTAATAGCCTTTGAATATAAACGCTTGTTGATAACCACTCCACTCAAAGAAGGAGAGGCCTTCAAAGACGCATCTTTAACATCACCGGCCTTCTCACCGAAAATGGCACGGAGCAATTTCTCTTCTGGAGAAGGATCGCTTTCACCCTTTGGAGTAATCTTACCGATCATGATATCGCCAGGCTGAACGCGAGCTCCGATGCGAATTATACCTTGCTCATCAAGGTCTTTAGTCGCATCTTCACCTACATTAGGGATGTCAGATGTAAACTCCTCCATTCCACGCTTAGTCTCACGTACTTCCAAAGAATACTCATCAACATGAACTGATGTTAGCAAATCCTCGCGAACGACACGTTCACTTAGAACAATAGCATCCTCATAGTTGTATCCTTTCCAAGGCATATAAGCTACTAATAGATTCTTCCCTAATGCCAACTCACCATTAGCTGTGGAGTAACCCTCAGTAAGAATGTCACCTTTTTCAACACGCTGGCCAACTTCACAAATAGGACGAAGGTCTATAGTCATATTTTGATTAGTACGACGGAATTTAGGTATTTCATATTCCTTCAAAGCAGGTTCAAAACTTACAAACTCTTCCTCCTCTGTCCGGTCATACTGAATGCGAATTGTAGTAGAGTCAACATATTTTACAAGGCCTGGACCTTCAGCAACAATCATTGTACGTGAATCTTCACATACTTGCTTTTCTATACCAGTACCTACAATAGGAGCTTCTGTGCGAAGCAATGGAACGGCCTGACGCATCATGTTAGATCCCATCAATGCACGGTGAGCATCGTCATGCTCCAAGAATGGAATCAAAGATGCAGCAATAGAGGCAATCTGCTGTGGAGATACATCCATCAGATTTACTTCAGATGGTGGCACTACAGGATAATCTGCATCTTGACGACATTTAACCTTGGTACGAATAAATGTTCCATCATCATTTAATGGAGCATTACCTTGGCCAATAATCAAACCTTCTTCTTCCTCTGCAGTCAGATATTGAATACCATTATCAGACAGATCAACCCTAGAATTCTCCACTTTGCGATAAGGAGTTTCTATGAAACCAAGACTATTAATCTTTGCATATACACAAAGTGAAGATATCAAACCGATATTTGGACCTTCTGGAGATTCAATTGGACACAAACGACCGTAGTGAGTATAGTGCACGTCACGGACTTCAAATCCTGCACGCTCACGTGACAAACCACCAGGGCCTAATGCAGACAAACGACGCTTATGGGTAACTTCAGCTAAAGGATTTGTCTGATCCATGAACTGAGACAACGCATTTGTTCCAAAGAATGAATTAATAACAGAGGATATAGTCTTTGCATTAATCAAATCGGTTGGAGTGAAAACCTCATTGTCACGTACATTCATACGCTCACGAATCGTTCTGCTCATACGAGCCAAACCAATAGAGAACTGATTAGCCAACTGCTCTCCTACCGTACGAACACGACGATTACTCAAATGGTCAATATCATCAACTACAGCCTTTGAGTTTACTAACTCAATCAAGTATTTGATAATTTCAATAATATCTTCTTTAGTAAGAACACGTACATCATTTGAAGTAGATAAACCTAACTTCCTGTTTATACGATAACGTCCTACCTCACCCAAGTCATATCGCTTCTCTGAGAAGAAAAGGTTATTGATAACCTCACGTGCACTTGCATCATCTGCAGGATCAGCACTTCTTAACTGACGATAAATATACAGTACTGCCTCTTTTTCTGAGTTAGAAGGGTCTTTCTGCAAGGTATTGAATATAATGGAATAATCACTTGCATTTGTTTCTTCTTTGTGAATCAGAATGCTCTGAATGCCACTCTCAACAATCTCGTCAATATGATGCTCTTCAAGTTCTGTTTCACGCTCTATAATTACTTCATTACGTTCAATAGAAACAACCTCACCTGTATCTTCGTCTACAAAATCTTCTGTCCAACTTTTCAGGACACGAGCAGCTAACTTTCTACCAATATATTTCTTCAGGTTTGTCTTATTAGCCTTTACCTCTTCAGCAAGGTTAAAGATTTCAAGTATATCCTTATCGTTTTCATAGCCAATAGCACGCAACAACGTTGTCACTGGTAACTTTTTCTTACGATCGATGTAAGCATACATAACATTGTTAATGTCTGTTGCAAATTCAATCCAAGAGCCCTTAAAAGGAATAATACGTGCAGAATACAACTGAGTACCATTAGCATGAACGCTTGATCCAAAGAAAACACCAGGAGAACGATGCAACTGAGAAACTACAACACGCTCAGCACCATTGATAACAAAGGTACCATTATCTGTCATATAAGGAATTGGACCCAGATATACATCTTGAATCACCATATCAAAATCCTCATGATCAGGGTCAGTACAGTAAAGCTTTAACTTTGCCTTCAAAGGTACACTATATGTAAGGCCACGCTCTAAACACTCCTGGATGGAGTAACGAGGTGGATCTATATAATAGTCCAAAAATTCCAGTACAAAGTTATTACGGGTATCTGCAATTGGAAAATTTTCTGCAAACACCTTATAAAGGCCATCATTCTTACGCTCCTCAGGCGGTGTGTCCAACTGAAGAAAATCTCTAAAAGATTTCAGCTGCACATCCAAGAAATCCGGATATGCCATTGGCGCCTTAACTGATGCAAAGTTTATTCTCTGGTTATCTTTGTTAGAAGCCATATAATTTTTATTAACGTACTACTTATTAGACACAAAAAGGTAAAGAACCCTCATCCAGAGGATCCTTTACCTATATATTAAAGAAGTATTAATTACTTAACCTCAATCTCAGCACCTGCTTCTTCCAAAGCCTTCTTCAAAGCCTCAGCTGCAGCCTTATCGATGCCTTCCTTCAAAGTGCTAGGTGCACCATCAACTAAGTCCTTTGCTTCCTTCAAACCAAGACCGCAAGCTTCCTTAACTGCCTTTACAACCTGAAGCTTAGCAGCACCAGCGCTCTTCAATACTACATCAAATGAGGTCTTTTCCTCCTCAACTGCAGCAGCAGCTGCAGGACCAGCAGCAACAGCAACAGCTGCAGCAGCAGGCTCAATTCCATACTCATCCTTAAGGATGGTTGCAAGTTCATTAACTTCCTTAACTGTCAAGTTAACAAGAGTTTCAGCAATAGCTTTTAAATCTGCCATGATTGTATAATTTTAATTTGTTTTTTACTTTAATTTGATAATTTGATTATTCTGGTCTTTCACCCAAAGTCTTAAGCACACCATGAATAGTGGTGCCGCCAGACTGCAAAGCAGAAAGAACATTCTTTGCTGGTGACTGCAACAGAGCAACGATGTCTGCAATAACTTCGTTCTTACTCTTAATAGCAGCTAAAGCATTGAGCTGATCAGCACCCACATAAGCGCTTTCCTCAGCATAAGCACCCTTCAAACCTGGGAAACCATCCTTGTTCTGTACATCCTTCAGCAACTTAGCTGGAGCATTTGCTACCTTTGAGAACAATACAGCAGTAGTACCCTTTAGGCAAGAAAACAAAGGTTCATAGTCACCTTCTAGATTCTGCAGAGCCTTATGAAGTAATGCATTCTTAACAAGAACCATCTTCACATCTGCACCAAAGCATTTTCTGCGCAAGCTACTTGTTGCAGCAGAATCCATGCCTGTTACGTCTACAAGATAGAAATGACCATATTCTTTTACAAGTTCAGTAAGGGATGCTATTACACTTACTTTATCTTCCTTTTTCATTTAATTGATTCCTCCTTTAATTTAGTTCTCGTCAATTGATTTAGGGTCAACTTTAATACCCTTACTCATAGTACTAGAAAGATAAATACTCTTAATGTATGTACCCTTAGCTGCTGATGGCTTCAGCTTATTGATTACATCAATAAAAGCTTTAGCATTCTCACGGATAGCCTTTGGTTCGAAGGAGACCTTACCAATTGAAGTATGAACAATACCAGTCTTGTCAACCTTAAAATCAATCTTACCCTGCTTTACCTCTCTAACAGCTTTAGCAACATCCATAGTTACTGTACCGCTTTTTGGGTTTGGCATCAAACCACGAGGACCAAGGATACGACCTAAGGCACCAATCTTACCCATAATAGATGGCATTGTGATGATAACATCTACATCAGTCCACCCACCTTTAATCTTTTCGATATATTCGTCCAGACCAACATAATCTGCACCTGCTTCCTTAGCGGCAGCTTCGGCATCTGGTGTACAGAGGCACAATACTCTTACGACCTTTCCTGTTCCGTTTGGCAGTGAAACAACACCACGAACCATTTGGTTTGCTTTACGAGGATCTACACCCAAACGTACATCAATATCCAAAGAAGCATCAAACTTGGTAAAAGTAATTTTCTTAACCAATTCTGCAGCCTCTGAAAGAGTATACGCCTTACCTGCTTCAACCAAACCTGCAGTCAACTTTTGATTTTTTGTCAGTTTACTCATTTTAATTGAAGATTATAAGTTATGCGGGAAAATCCCCTTTTACAGTAATACCCATACTTCTAGCAGTACCAGCGATCATCTTCATAGCAGACTCGATAGTAAAGCAGTTCAAGTCAGGCATCTTATCTTCTGCAATAGCTCTAACCTGATCCCAAGTAACTTCTGCAACCTTCTTACGATTTGGTTCTGCTGAACCACCTTTAACCTTGGCTGCTTCCAGAAGTTGAATTGCTGCAGGTGGAGTCTTAACGACGAAATCGAAAGACTTGTCAGCGTAATATGTAATTACAACTGGCAGAATTTTACCTGCTTTGTCCTGAGTTCTGGCGTTGAATTGCTTGCAGAAATCCATAATATTAATACCCTTTGAACCTAAAGCAGGTCCAACTGGGGGAGATGGATTTGCAGCGCCTCCTTTAATCTGTAATTTGATTAATCCAGCAACTTCTTTTGCCATTTTAATTCCAATTTTATAAATTAACTATTTCAGAGAAGTCAAATACCGTAACAAATGCATTATTCCTTCTCTACTTGTGCAAAGTTCAATTCAAGAGGAGTCTTCCTCCCAAATATTCTAACCATCACTTTCAGCTTCTTCTTCTCGTCACTTACCTCTTCGATAATGCCGTTAAATCCGCTGAATGGACCATCCGTAACTTTGATAGTTTCACCAATGGTGTAGTGAACTGTCACTTCCTCTACAGGAATTGCCATTTCATCTACCCTACCTAAGATACGGTTCACCTCAGATTGCCTCAAAGGAGATGGGTTATCCAAACCTCCAAGAAAACCAATCACATTAGGCGTGTTTCTCAAGCTATGAGCTGTTTCACCAACTAATTTTGCCTCTACTAATACATATCCAGGGAGAGTATTTCTCTCTTTCACAATTTTCTTTCCATTATTGTTCTGGATAACTTTCTCAGTAGGGATCAGGACCTGAAACACATTAGCCAGGAGACCATTGTTAATCTCTGCTTCGAGATACTCCTTAACTTTAGCCTCTTTTCCACTAATAGCACGCAAAACGTACCACTTCTTTTCAGTCTCTGCCATTTTCTAAAATTAGTTAGGATAAATTGCACCCATTAAAGCCTGAAATACAGTATCCATTCCGAATACCACAAGTGCAATGAGTAGGGAAGCGTATAAAACAACTACTGCACTACCGGTCAATTCAGTTCGAGATGGCCATGTAACTTTGTGTACAAGTTCATTGTAAGATTCCTTACAATAATCTACAATTTTTTTTAACATATTCTCTTTAAAATTAGCACGGGATGAGCGACTCGAACGCCCGACACCTGGTTTTGGAGACCAGTGCTCTACCGACTGAGCTAATCCCGTAGGAAAGGTCTCTCCATTACTGAAGAGACCCACCTTATTTATAGTAGAGTGACTACAAGATTAATCGAAGATTTCAGTAATCTGGCCAGAACCTACTGTACGACCACCTTCACGGATAGCGAAACGCAGACCTACATTAAGAGCAACTGCATAAATCAGCTCAACAGTAATCTCAACGTTATCACCTGGCATTACCATCTCAACACCTTCTGGAAGAGTGATTTCACCTGTACAGTCCATAGTACGCAGATAGAACTGAGGACGATACTTATTCTTGAATGGAGTATGACGTCCACCTTCTTCTTTCTTCAATACATAGATAGAAGCCTTGAAGCCCTTATGAGGTTTGATAACTCCTGGGTGAGTGATAACCATACCACGCTTAACCTCATTCTTATCAATACCACGAAGCAACAGACCTACGTTATCACCAGCTTCGCCTTCGTCAAGAATCTTACGGAACATTTCAACACCAGTAACAACTGATTTCTTGTCCTCACCAAGACCCAAGATCTGAACAGGATCATTAACCTTAATAACACCAGTTTCAATACGGCCAGTAGCAACTGTACCACGACCAGTGATTGAGAATACGTCCTCAACTGGCATCAAGAATGGCTTATCTGTATCACGAATAGGTTCCTGAATCCAAGAATCACAAGCATCCATCAGCTCCATAACCTTGTCTTCCCATTCCTTTACACCGTTCAATGCACCAAGTGCAGATCCACGAATGATTGGGGTATCATCTTCGAAGTCATACTGCTCAAGCAATTCGCGCATTTCCATTTCTACAAGCTCCAGCATTTCTTCGTCGTCAACCATATCACACTTGTTTAAGAATACAACCAAGCGTGGTACATTTACCTGACGAGCCAAAAGAATGTGCTCACGAGTCTGTGGCATAGGGCCATCAGTAGCA
Organism: Bacteroidales bacterium UBA4293; assembly: GCA_002395835.1. GTDB lineage: Bacteria > Bacteroidota > Bacteroidia > Bacteroidales > Bacteroidaceae > Minthousia. The sequence goes on from DGVD01000013.1 coordinate 80,351, forward strand.
GCAACTACAATGATTGCACCATCCATCTGAGCAGCA
>DGVD01000013.1:80458-80903 GCA_002395835.1 Bacteroidales bacterium UBA4293
TGTTCTTTACATAGTCAGCGTGTCCCGGACAGTCAACGTGTGCATAGTGACGCTTTGCAGTCTCATACTCAATGTGTGCAGTATTAATGGTAATACCACGCTCCTTCTCCTCTGGAGCATTATCAATCTGATCAAAAGACTTAACTTCCTCACCAGTACCCAAACGCTCGTGAAGAACCTTAGAGATAGCAGCGGTAAGAGTAGTCTTTCCGTGGTCTACGTGACCAATAGTACCAATGTTTACATGAGGTTTGGTACGCTCGAATTTTTCTTTAGCCATAGCTTTTCCTATTTAATATATTAGTGAATAATCTATTCTCTTTTTGAGCTGTTTCCGAGAGTTGAACTCGGGACCTCTTCCTTACCAAGGAAGTGCTCTACCACTGAGCTAAAACAGCAGGCAACCTCCTATTAAAAGAGGTGGGCACAGATGGATTCGAACCAC
>DGVD01000007.1 GCA_002395835.1 Bacteroidales bacterium UBA4293
TCAAGTGATATTGCGGAGAGAGAGGATAATGAACCTAACAATAATGAGGATGTATCAACTCCGGCTTTGGCAAACTTCGACCACAAAGTAACTATGATGACTACAGTACTTGGAGTAAATGCTTGCTCCTCTGCTAAAAGCGAACCAAACAGTGAGCAACAAGCCAATAAGGAGGGCAAGAAAGTTCTAGTAGCCTATTTCTCATGGAGTGGCAATACACGCGATGCAGCACAATACATTGCTCAAAAAACAGGTGCAGATGAATTTGAAATCATCCGAGAAAAACCATATCCTACAGAGTATACACCTTGTACCGAAGATGCCAAAGCAGAAAAGGAAGCCAACGAGCGACCAGCAATTAAAGGGAAAGTGGATAATATGGCACAATATGATGTAATATTCGTTGGCGTACCAGTTTGGTGGTACACTGCTCCAATGCCAGTATTCACATTCCTGGAACAGTATGACCTGAAGGGGAAAACAGTAATATCGTTCTGCACATGCTTCACAGCTGAGTATGAAACCTTGACAGATATTGTTAAGGCTACTCCTAATAGCGACCATCTAGGAGGACTTACCATTGTCACGAAAGAAATGGGTGGTAAAGGTATGGACAAAAAGCATAAGGAGATTGATGAATGGCTAAGTAAAATCGGATTCTAAGATTCATTTAGCTAAATAGATAATTATCCCCGAACCTTATTGTTAAAAGGTTCGGGGATAATTCGTATAAAAACTTCTACTAAAAACAATAAATTAAATGGATTAAGAATATAAAGAAAAATGCATAAGATTATAGAGATATTTGGTTCTTGACCTAGGTCACGAAGAATCCTGAGCTATATCAAGCTGATTACTAACTAAGGTCAAGGGCATACGTAACATATATCAAACGTTTTTTATTTAATATATGTAAGAAGCATATGCAAAAAGAAGAAAAGAATGCAATTATATTTGTATAAAAAGAATTTGTGTATCTTTGCAATCGATTATGAATACTATAGATTATATTATTAACCAAATTACTTCATCTGAAGTTAATGCTATTGGAGCTTGTTTTAAACTAGCTCTAAGCTTTATATTAGGAGCGGTTATCGGCATTGAACGCCGCAGAAAAGGCCAAGTGGCTGGAACTCGCACCTTTGCACTTATTTCCATGGGCTCCACATTAGCCATGTTAGTTTCCATCTATATACCACAGGAATATATGGGACTGAAGAACGGAGATCCAGGAAGAATAGCTGCTCAAGTCATCAGTGGTATAGGTTTCTTAGGTGCTGGTGCTATCCTTCACATGAAAGGTTCGGTAAGAGGATTAACCACGGCTGCCGGCATTTGGATTGCCGCATGTATTGGCTTAGCCATTGGTGCTGGTATGTATTTGATTGCTATTATTACCTGTATTCTGATTATCTTCATATTAATTCAGGTGGATTCATATGAACATAAATACATAAGTGGAGGAGATTACAAGATTATTCGTGTGAAAGCAGATGGGGTCATTACAAATCTGGAACCCTTTCGCGTTCTTTTCAACAAATACCAAATACATATTCAAAATGAATATTTTAAATATGAATATAAGGAATCCATTTCCATCATTAATTTCATTATTATAAATAGGGGCAAAAATCCAGACTATGTAAACCTGTTTAGCGAAATAGAGAAAATGGAACCTTCTACCCGCTCCATAACTCTTACCAATGAAATAAACGAATAAAATCTTATTTATATTACAAATTAATTAATCCATGAAAATGAAAACTGTTATTAAGAATTTGGCGTTTATTGGATTAGCTGTTTTAGCTCTTCAATCATGCCAAGCACCTAGACCTGAAATGGGCACTCAGGTGCAGACTCAAGCTGGTATTCTGGAAGGAACACAAGATTCCACTAATGTAAAGTATTTCTTAGGCGTGCCTTTTGCTGCAGCACCAGTAGGCGACCTTCGTTGGAAGGCTCCACAGCCTGTACAGCCTTGGGAAGGTGTACGTGAAGCTAAGGAATTTGGAAATGACCCTATGCAGCCTAACATTTTTGGTGATATGGCCTTCCGTGGTCCTAAGCGTTCCGAGGATTGCTTGTACTTGAACATTTGGACTCCTGCAAAATACGCAGATGAGAAACTTCCTGTTCTCATTTATTTTAATGGTGGTGGTCTGATGGCTGGTTCTGGTTCTGAACCACGTTACGATGGCGCTGCTATCGCTCGTAAGGGTGTAATTGGCATTACAGCAAATTACAGAGAAGGTATCTTCGGTTTCGTAGCTCATCCTGAATTAACAGCTGAAACTGAATATAAGGGTTCTGGAAATTATGGTTTCTTGGATCAGGTTGCAGCTATTCAGTGGGTAAAAGACAATATTCTAGCTTTTGGTGGTGACCCTAACAGAATTACCATCGTGGGTGAGTCTGCTGGTTCATTCTCTGTATCACTCTTAATGTGCTCTCCTTTATCAAAGGACAACTTGGCTGGTGGTATGCTTTCATCAGGTGCTGAAGTTCTTCCTTATGGGTCAGTAGCTCAGGCTGATGCAGATGCAGCTGGTAAAGCTTTGTTTGAAAGCAAAGGAATCAAATCTTTAGCAGAGGCTCGTGCTATTCCAGCCGATTCACTTCAGGCTCTTCTTCCTCCTAGAGGAATGGCAAATGTGGTTTTAGATAATCACTTCATGCTGGAAGATCCTACTGCTATCATGGAAAAGGGAGGACAGGCAAAAGTTCCATTGTTGGCTGGTTGGAATTCTATGGAAGGCAACCCATTAGGTTCATTTAGAGATTTAGCTCCAACTCTGGCAAACTACAAGAAGATTATGAGCGCTCAGTTTGGTGAAAGTACCGATGCTATTTTCGAAGCTTATGGCATTACCACTGATGCAGATGTTCTAAGCCAGAAGAGTGTAAACTTGGCTTCCGACTTGTTTACTGGTTTCCCAACTTGGAAATTCTGTGACCTTCATGCAAAATCTGCTAAACAGCCTGTTTACCGCTACAAGTACAATCACCCAAGACCTCAGGTATCTGCTAAGATGGCTGGTTTCACTGCAGCACTAGCAGGTGGTGTGAGAAAGCAGACTGAAGAAGAGAAGAAAGCAGAAGAAGCTCGTCCAAAGGTTCCACAAGGCGCTGTTCACTCTGCTGATATAGAATATGCAATGGGTAATTTGGCCACAAATGAATATTACGATTGGAACGAAGACGACTATAAGATTTCTGAATTGTTCCTGAGCTATTACGCTAATTTCTGCAAGACTGGTAATCCAAATGGAGAAGGTCTGCCTACATGGACACCAATCAATGACAAGTATGATGCTGCTCCAGTAATGCAGATTGACGTAGAAAGTGGTGAAAAAGCTGATGCTGCAGTAGAGAATGCTTATCGCACCTTAGAGAAATTCTACTTAGACAGAAAAGCTGCAGAAAAGAAATAGGAATAATATCCTTTACTAAAAAACGCTTCTGCGGTATAAACAAAATAGCTTTTTTCTACCCTATTACTCTGGGTTGAAAAAAGCTATTTTTGAGCCTAAATAAAACCAGAATTCTCATTCTCTCTCTAAAAAAACTGATTCGATAAATTGGAATTTATGGAAATCAATAATAGACCCAACCCCAATGAGGCTTTTCCGAATCCGAAGATTCCAAGCCTCTGCTTCATCAAGAACGTGGTGAAGAACCCGCGTATCATCATCGGCGACTATACCTACTACGATGATGTGGATGGTGCTGACCAGTTCGAGAAGCATGTCACTCATTTCTACGACTTCATAGGTGACCGGCTGATTATAGGCAAATTCTGCGCCATTGCCAAGGGCGTGGAATTTGTCATGAATGGAGCCAACCATAGGATGGATGGCGTGACAACCTATCCGTTTTATGTCATCGGTGGTGACTGGGGAAGTGCCATTGCACCAGTGAAAGACGAATTACCTCTGAAGGGTGATACCACTGTGGGCAATGACGTCTGGATTGGTCAGAATGTAACCATTATGCCAGGCATTAATATCGGTGATGGAGCCATCATCGGAGCAAATTCTGTCGTGGCTTCAGACATTCCTCCATACGCTGTTGCCGTGGGAAATCCCTGCCGAGTGGCCAAGATGCGTTTTGATGACGAAATCATCGCTTATCTGCTGCAACTGAAATGGTGGGATTGGGATATAGAGAAGATTGAGGCAAATTTCAAAGCCTTGACAAGTGGTGATTTGTCATTAATCAAAGAGATTAAAGATTAGTTTTACATATGGTAATACTGATAACAGGTGCTTCACATACAGGCAAAACGCTTCTTGCACAGCGTATGCTTGAGAAATATAAGTATCCATATCTGTCTATAGATCACTTGAAAATGGGTATGATCCGAAGCGGTAAGACTAATCTTACCCCAGAAGACGATGATGCCCTTACGGATGAGCTTTGGCCGATTGTGCGTGAAATGATAAAGACTGCAATAGAGAATCGTCAGAATCTCATAGTAGAAGGTGGCTATATCCCTTTCAATTGGAGGAAAAGCTTCGATGAACTTTATTTGGGTTCTATCCGCTTTATTTGTCTCGCCTTCTCAGATGAATTCATTGACACTCACTTCGATGAAATAAGAGAACATCGTTCTGATATCGAGGCTCGGCAAGATGACGGCAATTGCACCATAGTGAGTCTGAAGGATGACAATAGGAGGTACATCGATGGTTTTAAGACTGCAGGAGAAAAGGTCTTTTTAATAAAAACTGACTATGAACAAATGATACAGTCTATTTTAGACTTATAAATTCCAATTTATATAACTAAACGATTAAAAAGATGAAAGCTTTATTATCAAACATTTTTGGATCAAAATGCATCCTACTGGCGACGATCTTACTTTTTGTTTCATGCTAGGATGATGACATAGTTCCCTTGGACCCTGTTGTGCCCGAGGGTGCTGTAGACATGGGGATTATAATGACCCGTGAGGACGGAAGTACCTACAAACTGTACTGGGCTGAGTCCAATTTTAGTGAAAGCGGTCTATGCCCAAAGCCGGAGGACCTGGGAGATTATTTCGCTTGGGGCGAGACAGAGCCGTATTATGTAAAGGGGCATTCCCAGGACAATCCCTGCACTGACTGGAGAGAAGGGAAAACCGGGTATTACTGGGACTCATACAAGTGGTGCAATATGGACAATTACAAACTCACTAGATATTGTCCACAAGATAAGACAGACGATTGGGCTGGAAAAGGAAGTCCAGACAACAAAACGGAATTCCGGGATTATGACTACGCCGATGATGCAGCAAGAGCCATCTTGAAGGGCAAATGGCGTATACCGACCCGTGCAGAATGGGACGCCCTAGGCGAACAGTGCACCTGGAATTATATTAACGTAAATGGTGTTTTAGGCTTTCAGGTCTTAGCCAAAAATGGAAACAGTATATTCATCCCTGCGGCGGGCTTCCGCGAGAATGGTGTCATCAAAGAAGTTGGAGATTCTTCCAACTACTGGTCATCCTCCTCAGATACAGAATACCCCACTTATGCATGATATTTGTTTACCCACAAAAGCCACTATGTGGGAGGATTCCATAGCTCTCGGTACTACGGGCATTCCATACGTCCGATTATAGAAGAATAGTTTTGATTGATATAAAGATTACATAAAAAGAGGGGCTTTAAAGTCTCTCTTTTTTTATTCTATAAGCTTTTCGATCTAATTTTCCATTGAAAGTCCTTTTAATAGCATCCACTTGTTCATAAAGTAAAGGTACCTTGTAAGACTCTAATTTCTTAACTAGGAATCGGGCCCATTTTCTTTTATCTAATTCGACACCTTCCTCTAAAACAGCCAACAACTTTAAAGTGTTACCTACAATAGGATGAGGAACTGCAATACAAATACAATCTTTTATTCCAGGAATAGCCATAGCTACATCCTCTACCTCGGATGGTTCAACTTTCAGACCACCCACATTGATCACATCATCTTCACGACCTGTAAGATGAAGCATACCATCTTCATCTAAATAGCCTAAATCTGAAGTAACCAAAACATTTTCGCCTATCCGACTTACTTCCATATCCAAATCCACATACCCACTCATTAAAGTGCGACCAGAGCAAGCTATGGTTCCTTTTTCTGTGATGATGATATTAGAATTCTTCATGGGCTTACCTAAACAGCCTGGAATACAATGACCATCATTGAAATTGTACGTGGATATAATACCCGTTTCAGTTGACGCATAGGTATTATAAAGCCTGGTGTGAGGTAAGATAGAGCATAGTGCCATCATATCAGCATGACTTATAGCTGCAGCACCAGTCTCAATAAAATCTATTTTATCTTTATATTGGGATAATCTATCTTTACTGAATAATAAAAGCAAACGAATGCTGGATGGAACTAAGAATGTGGCCAACTTGCAACTTGGATAATCTAAAGCTTGATAAAAATCTTCCTGATTTTTAAAACCATCGATAATCATCACAGTCCCTCCAGCCATGAAAGTGGGATAGAATTTAGAAAGGCTGCCTATGTGATTTAATGGGCCACAGATAAGAAAAACAGTTTCAGATGTAAATCCCTGCGCTATCATTAAATTCTCAGCATCGGCCAAAATGGTATCATGGCTAATCATTACCCCTTTTGACTGTCCGGTAGTTCCTGTAGTAAAAAGAATATCAGCCAAACCCGTTTCATCAAAAGGACCATGGTTAGAAATACGTGATTCATACTCCCCTATTTTTTCATCGGGAAGGGACTTTTCTAATGGCACTGCAATAGCTCCTATCTGGTGCAACGCAAAATAAGTTACTACACAAGATACATCAGCATGAAACTTAAACAAGTAAGTTTGACCTGCAGCTATCCCTTGGGCTTTAAGTTTTAGGACATAAGAACTAATTTCATTGTATAATTCCTTATAAGTCAGTTTCTGACCCTGGCATATTAATGCCAACTTATCAGGCTGGAAAAGGGCATGACTAGCTATATAATCAACAAGTTTAGTTCTCATACAATCAGAAAGATTTATTTATTATCGCTCATTTTTTTTTGCACCATAGAAACTAAACTGTCCAAAGACTTGAAATTTCTAGGTGTAGCATCTTTACCATCTAAAGTTATATGATATTCTTCTGACAAAATCATTAAAATAGATGCAATTCCCAATGAATCCAACTCACTAAAAAGAAAGTCGGTATCGAAATCCACTAAAGGGAGAGCATCCTCCAACAAGAACCTTATTCTTTCTTTCATTTTAATTTATAATAATAGGGTTATATCTTTTGTACTTATTTAATTCTTCCGCTGTAGGGTGTATCATTAGCAATGCTGCATTCTGGCCTAAAACGGTTTCATCTAAGTCTGAAGTCACAGTTAAATTAGGAGCAATTCCATCGGCAGCAAATGTAGTGATTAATCGGTTGTCCTCATCAGAATCCACAGCTATAATGGAACTAGATGGTTTCAGCATGGCCAATAGAATAGGAAATTCACCTTTTTGACAATTCAATACAGCCACAATCGGCTTATCCTCCAAATCCTCAAGATAAGATTTATAATTATCGCTCTTTTTCAAATTAGCAATAACGGAGGTATATATCTCAACGCCCTTATACATATAACGGTCTTTCAGTAATGATAATGAATCCATGAAAGAATTATGCCCAATAGACTTTTTGATATACTTACGATATAGATAACGCAATGTCAAAGGTTGCCTCCTATACCCAGACTTATCCATAACAAGCCATTTGAAAACTAAAGGAGGAAATAGATAGGCCATAAGGACTACGGAGAACATCCCCACGATGGTAACTTCGGCCAACGAATGCAAAGCAGGATGTTTAGCAAGGATTAGGCTACCTATACCAATAAACATGATTAGTGCAGAAAGAATGATGGAATTCTTATAAGACAGCAACATTTTCTTCCGATAGGCATATTCATAGCAGGAACCTTCGGTCATGAAGATGGTATAATCATCGCCCTGTCCAAAGATGAAGGTAGCCAAGATAACATTTACGATATTAAACTGAATATCCAGTAAAGCCATAATACCTAAAATCCATACCCAGCTAATAGCCATAGGTAAAAAAGACAAGATAGCTAATTCCAAACTACCCAAGGAGAACCAAAGGAAGAAGAAGACGATTAATCCACAAGCCCAACCAATGTAATTGAAGTTGTCCGAAAGATTGTTGGCAATAGTACTATTTAAAGTAGGTAAATCAAATACATTAGCCTCAGATGCTTCCGTTTCCATGTATGACTCAAAATGATTCAAATAATCAGGGTCCACCTTAGCCACATCAACCACACTATATTTCCCATTTATGCTATCCAAACTAAGATTAGAAGAAAAAACAGAGAATAGAACATCGAAATCTTCAATGGGTTTCTGTTGATATTCGTTGTCCAATACAGCAAAGAACTGATCAAACGTGCCATCCACAAAACCCTCATTGGTAGCCTCAGCACGTAAATCATCTTTTAATTTATCCCTCCTATTCTTGATGAATTCATTCCAATCTTGCAATCTAGACTTCTGCAATTCTTCTGTAGGCAAGAACCTGGAACAAGAAGAAACAGCAAGCAAACCATTAGATTCATATTTTCCAAGAACTTTCTCTACCAAAAGATTTTGTTCTAATGCCTTTTCCAAAGAATTATCAGTGGACACAATATAAACATCCTGTCCCACTTCGGATGAAGGCATCATGGTCTCCTGAAAATAAGCCATGTCTGCTTTCTGCCCTTCATCCATATAATTGATGTTGCTTATATTCGAATCAAACTTTGTCTGGGAACTAAAATAACCGAAGAAAATGGTTAGGACAACAACTGCCACTACAAGCCAATTCTTGTTTTCGAGATTCAATTCACCCAAACGACGAAACAACAAACGCTCTCCATCTTTCTTATTCACCCTTACTACATGTGGCAAATAAAAGACAACGAAAAGAATGGTTCCAACTAAAAGGAAGGAACTGAATAATCCTAAATCACGAAGAGCTACAGAACGTAAAGGCACCAAACTTAGGAATGCACCTACGGTGGTTATATTTCCCACCACTAAAGGCATTAATATCTCTTTAAGAGCCGAACGAACATCCGTGGTATGTGAAAGATGCGCGATAAGATGAAGTGGATAATTCACGGCTATACCTAAAATGACGGAAGATATGCCAATGACAATTACCGACATATTATCATGCACCAGAGCTAAGGCTCCCATAGCAAACAGCCATCCCCAACCAATGGAAACCACGATAAGAAGCATGTTCCAGGTACTCCTAAAAGACAAGTACAATAGCAGTAGAATCAAAATAACAGAAATGGATACAGACACGATACAATCTTTCTTTATCTGTGATGCGTTTCCTACTGCTATAGCAGGGCCACCAAGAACATGAGCGCTAACCCCTTTAAACTCTGATTCAGTCAACTTTAACGATTCCTTCACAAGACTTAACAACCTTCCATTATTCTCCGTTTCACTATTACCAAACGGGGACTCCATCATGACAATAGCCCTTTTCATGTCCGATGAAAAGATGTAACCATCATAAAGTTCATAAGAAAGTCCAGAACCACCATTGGGTAAGGTACTTAGTACTGGAGTGAATAGATTTAAAGGATCACGCTGAATGTTGGAAGAAAGCAAGCCACCAGTTGGGAACATCAACATCTGCTTATCTTGATGCAACTGGCTGGAAATAAAGTTTTCACTGTTTAATACAGAATCTATCCGTATATAATCATCTTTAGTAAGGAAATAAGGAATATTCTCATAAATAAAATCGGTAACCTCTGACATCTGGCTCCAATCAATTTGAGCCACCAGATTCTTTACCATGTTCAAAGAATCCCTTTGCTGCAAGTCCGATGTGAAATAATCAATAGATTCTACCAATACATCAGGATCGTTTTTAGAACTATACTCAAATTGAAAGATAGCAAAAAGTCTACTAGCACCTGAAATATCCTGATAGACCTGCAACGACTGCTGATGTTTCTCGCCTAACGGCAAAAAAGCAGAAATATCTTCTTTATAGTTAAAGCGCAGAATTAAAATAAACAAACACAAAGTAAACAACAAGAAAGACGTGATGCCCCATAAGCGGTGCACCTTTAAAAAGTCATATATCTTCAGAATTACTTTGGTCATAACATTTACTTATTATCTACAGGATTAGAATAAATACCCAAGAAAATATCACGCAGCTGTTCCATATCGCAAGTATCATATTTGTCCAGTTTACTTAAATGATGCTCAAACGCCAACCGCTGTTCTACAGTGTACATATCTTGATAACGAGTATTACCATATCGGATATCGTGAGCTATATAATTGTTAGGATACAAGCGATAGGCTGTATGGATTCTACTATCAATCAAAGAAGCCACAGCTTTATGATATTCATTTTTAGTCAATAAATCCAAAGAACTCAGTTCCGCCTTAGATATGGGTTGACAGATTTCTATATGCACCTGCCCTTTATACTGAATAATACCTGTAAGAATACTATTCAAGTCCTCACCAGGTTTCTTTGTGTACTTTGTATATTGAGACTCATAAAGTTCCAATGCTTTCAGAATATCACAGGATTCCCATTCATAACTAATAGATACCGGTACGATATGTAAATCAGCCAAGGCCTTGATTTTATCTTCAGGCTCACTTAAACAAAACATTTTGATAATACCTTGGTCGGTAGAATCATTACCATCCTTCGTTCTCCCATTTCGTTGTGCAATCCAAACTGACTGCTTCTTTTCTTTAATGACATAACGAATGTATTCCGACAAATGTTTTGAGCCCTTATAAAATTCCTTAATATTACCCCCAGGACGCTCCACTTTAAACATCTTATTCGATTTACCTATATCCACCACCAGCTGATTCATCATCAGATTTGCACCGAAGGTAATCTCTGTGGTATCGTATCCATTGGCATTCAGGAAATACTGCAAAAGACTGGAATCCAAAACAATATCGCGATGATTAGAGACATAAAGATAAGACTTATCCTTACTAAGCCTCTCTAATCCCGTACATGAAAAATCAGAAATCGTAAGATCAATGACTCTTTTATTCATCAGACTCATGGTCTCTTGCTGAAATTCACGAACAGTCTTAAAACCAGCTACACGTTCTCTAACATCCTTGACAGCCTCATCTGGGTATACATAGGATGACAACAACGGAAAACTTGAGCTAGCAGCAATTCTTTTCATTGCAGCAGGAATTTCATCTTCATAATATGGACGAATATCGTCAAACTTAGGATTTTTGATTATCATAATTTTCACTATTAATTATTCAACTTCAGATTACCGAGCCAATGAAGAAATTCATCCTTCCATTGTCTACACTCTGCTGTACCTTTAACAGTAGAAGCACCAAACCCATGCCCACCGGTCTTATATTGTATGTACTTATGTGGCACCTTGTTGGCTGTTAAAGCAGAATCAAGCAAAACCGAATTATAATACTTCACAACTGGGTCATCCACACAATTCACAAGAAAAACAGGAGGACAATCTTTAGGAACATGCTTCTCTAAAGAAAGAGAATCGCGCATGACCTTGTTGAACTTTCTATATTCTCCCAGCAACCCCCTACGGGAGCGCTTATGAGTGCAAGGATGAGACATGGATACTACCGGATAAATAGGTGCCACAAACTTCGGTCTACTTTCTGGTGAGTTATAATTTTCAGCTACAGACATAACCAAATGCCCACCTGCTGAAAAGCCCATAGCTCCAATCTTTTCTTTATCCACCCCATATTCCTCAGCATGTTCACGAATATATAAAATAGCTTGTTGCAAGTCGTTCTGAGGATCTGGATATTGATTTCCACGATAAAACAAACGCGTATGAAAAGCAAAAGCCGGTACATAGGCCGTCCTGTATATCAAGACAAAAGCAGCTATATGATTCTGTTGAAGCCAACGAGCCACCATATGACCTTCTGTTTCAGTGTCGTGCCAAAAATAACTTCCCCCAGGACATATTACTACAGCCTTATTCCCTTTTCCTTCTACTGGATAAGCCGTCATAAGCACCTTCTTGTGGACATCAGTTCCACTCCAGATGTTTACCTCTTGTGAATGGGACTTCACCATCAGGCACATAAAAGACAATATGATGAGAATCTGTTTCATTCTATAGCCTGGTTTATCTTATCCACTATGTAATTAAGGCCGAAAATAGCTTCACAGGTATTAATGGCAGTAAGTGGGACACCACAAAAACCATGTAAATTATTGTTCTGACCAGTAAGCAATAAATTTCTAATCTTCGTTACAACCGGAACTTGAGACAAAGCTAAGTTGTTATAATCCTTGCTAAAACCACATAATGAACCATCTTTTACATTATAATAATCCCGAATGGTCAGTGGAGATGAAGAATTTACAGCTTCTATCTTATCTCTAAATCCAGGATAAACTTCCTCGACCCTATCCAACAGTTTATCTGTACATTCTTTCTTCCACAACCGATATGATTCACCTCGATGACCCGTGACCGTATTTTCCCACATTTGGCACATTTCCATTGGCATAGGGGCTGTCAACAGTACTTTCCTGGAATACTTACCTTGATTCAATTCAGGTGAAGTCATCAACAAGAACCCCAATGGCCAAGGCTTATTCATTTGTCCAAAGTTCCATATATCACAATAGGTAGTCATGTAATAGACTGAATGGTTAATATATGGGAAACTGTTTTCCTTCATTTTTAAATACAATGAAAAGGCTGAATAAGAATTTGGTATGGAATTCAATCTATCACGGTATGATTTAGGGAGAGCCTTTTCATCCATTAATTTAAACATGCTACATGGATGGATATCACAAATATAATAATCGGCATGATAGTCCCCCTTAGAAGCTACTACCGCTTTTACTTCCCTGTTTTCCACCTCAATTTTAGTAACAGGATTATTCGTCAGAACAGTACCTCCATGTTCTCTGATACAGTCGGCCAGTGTTTCTGCAAATAAGTAACTACCTCCTTTAAATCGACTTGCACCATTAATATACAAGACATTGATGATGGCATGAACATAAGCAGGAGTCTGATTGCCCCTACCACCATAAAGAGGGTTCATATAAGCAATGATACTACGCAGTTTACTATCCTTTATATATTTGGCAATAAATGCATCTGCAGCCATCATAAATTCCTCAGAATGAGCAAAAAGACTTTCACTAGTTCGCTGGATGTTAAAGAGGCTGACTTCACTGGTGAGCCGATAAATAGCCTCTACATAATTCTGGAGATTTACACGTTCCTCAGGGAAATAAGATGACAAAGATTCCACAAAGGGCCCCCTCCCCTTAGCTATTCTATAGTAAGCCTTATCCTCTGCAAAATAAAGAAGGTCTGTACAATCATCGTCCACATCCATAATCTGCATTTTATCCATAACTCCCAAATACTGACAGATCTTACGGATGTTTCCATTGGGCCCTAAACCAGCAATAACGTGCATTCCAGTATCGAAAACCATTCCGAAACGCTTAAAAGACTGCAGACCACCACCTATGGTAGCATTCTTCTCCAGTATGGTAACTTTCATACCTTCATGAGAAAGAATGGCACCAGTAAAAAGACCACCTAAGCCTCCACCTATGATAACTACACTCTTACCTCTTTCCATAAGCGTCGGTTATTTGTCTAAACAAGGTTTCAGCAGAAAGAAGTTCACTGCATGTTACGATGGTTCCTACCAGTACACCCAGCATTCCATGAGAATTAATATTTTGACCCGTTTGATAGACATTGGGCACACGGGTACGATGAGGAACACGGTAAGCTGCACTAGAATTGACATCCTTTGCAACTCCATACATACTACCAGCTTCGGTACCCGTATAATCTCTATATGTCAAAGGTGTGGACGTATAATAATACTGAATGGACTCCTTGAAACCAGGAATTTGCTTTTCCAAAGAATCCAATAATATTTCAGCTTTTTGCTTCTTGAAAGCTTCATAGTCGCTTCCTCGTTTTCCTACAGTGGTGTCCTTCCATTTCTCTAAATCATCTATATGCATGTAGGACAAAATAGCCCCTGTAGTAGCAAATTCAGGATTCTTTTCCTGACAGAAGTGCATATATAGATAACCTTTTGGCCAAGAAGAATCATTGTAGTCTTCACACCCCCAAGGAGTATCCCCATTATAACCATAAAGATTATAATTCATATAAGGCAATTTCTTTTCCTTGAAATGTAGATAAACTGTAAAACTTCCAATCGTCTGTCTAATGGAATTAATACGATTCCTGAAAGCCGGACGAATCAACTTGGTACCCAGCAATTCCAAAGTACGCATAGGGTGAGCATCGGAAATAACATAATCTGCTGGGATAAACTTTTCATGATTGACCTCAACCCCCACTGCATGACTCTCATCACAAACTATCTTAGTAACTGCATGATGAGTAAGAACCTCTCCCCCATATTTTTCAATTGTATGAATCATAGAGGTAGCCACATTACCACTTCCTCCCACAATACGATATGCACTTTGATTATAAAAATCCATGATGAAGGCATGAGTGGAAAATGGTGTTCTATCTTTCTCTGCAGCATAGAGAGGAAGATTTCCTACAAGCACTTTGGCCAAGATAGGGTCTGTAATAACCTCGTCTATCACATTATTGATAGAACGAAGCTGATATTCTGTATTAACAGCCGAATTAGAATCGGCATATTTCAAAGAATGCAAGGAAGATGCACTGGCAACCTTTTCAACTAAATCAAAGTATCTTTCCAGATTTTCACGCTGAGCAGGGAAATAAGAAGACATTTGATCGATAAAAGACCTACGACCTTTAGCAAATTTATAACGCTTACCCTCGAGTAAAACAACGTCATATCCAGATGGATCCAGTTCCGATAATTGAACATCATTAGATATTTCAAGGTAATTCATAAATTTGTCCAAGGTCTGTCCTGGCCCAGCACTTCCAATGAAATGCATGCCTGTTTCAAACTGAACACCTCTCCGAGTAAAGCATTGAAGACAGCCACCAGGTTGTATATTCTTTTCTAATACTGTAACCTGATAACCGTTCTTGGCAAGAATGACCCCACAGGATAATCCTCCCAAACCACTTCCTATTATAACTACCTTACCCTTCATTCATCATGCATCTTGTTCTAACTCATTACATAAGTCGGTATACTTACGAATATATCTTTTCCTCATGGCAGAAGCTTGTTCTCTTAAACCTCCATACTGGCTTAGCTCTTCCGGAGTAATACGCTTCCCTACTTCAACATACATTTGCCCTTTATTCAAGTGGTATGTCCCTTTCTTTAAGACCTTTCCAGGACCATAAAGGCACATAGGCAGCACATCCATATTCAGTTCTCTTGCCACATAGAAAGCACCCTGATGAAAACGACCTATCTTACAGTCTTTAGAACGAGTACCTTCAGGGTAAATGGCAATACTATAACCACGTTCTTTCAAGGACTTGAGTTTAGGCAACAATTCAGCCATTCCTTCCCTTACCGGATAAAACTCAGCATTACGTATCAAAAAACCATAGGTAGGATTATTCCAAACCCAATCATTCGTCAGGAAAATCATATTAGGGGTGAAAAACATCTGACAAACCAAATCCAAATGGGACTGATGGTTGCAGATAATTACCGATGGTTTGTCGAATACAGACTCATCCTGAACCTTATACCTGAATTTCGTTCCAGGAATACCATGAACCAGCATAATCAAACGAGAACAGGTACAAATGATGTTATGCAGGTTTTTCCTTTTCTTTTCTGTCATCTTTCCAATCTTCACATACAGATAGACAAAAGGAGTAATAACTACCCATATAGCAATTAGAAAGAACAATAACGTATAAATAGTACGGATGTATTTAAGAAGCCAACGGAGGATTCTTAAAGGCAAGCCATAAACTACAGCTAAGAAGCACAATACAGTATTCAGCACTGTAATACGGAAGAAATCCCACCCAGGACGGAAATGCGATACTCGTTCCTCCCGAGGAGGATAATAAACATGAACAGGTATCTGAACCAATTCTACACCATGCCAGGAAGAAAAGACCAGAAGTTCCAGTTCGGCTTCATATTTATTTGTCAGTAAAGACAAACCATAAAGTTTTTTTATGGGATAAAGCCTATAACCCGTTTGAGTGTCATCCAATTTTCTACCCGTCTGGATGTAGAACCAGAAATTAGAAAACTTATTTGCAAAGTCGCTTCCTTTAGAGCGAACTACACCTGTTAAGTCCCTAGCACCTACAATCAAGGCTCCTGGATGTTCTTGATTCGCCTTCAGAAACAAAGGAATGTCGGATGGATAATGCTGACCATCAGAATCTAGAGTGATGGCATAGGAAAAGCCTAACTCTAAGGCTTTCCTAAAACCAGTCTTCAAAGCATATCCTTTACCCTTATTTTTAGGATAAGAGACAACTGTTATGGAAGGTATACATTCAAGAAGTTTTGAAGTCCCATCAGTAGAACCATCATTGACCACAATGACATCATCACAATATGACAGCGATTCATGAACTACCTGAGCAACTGTTCCCACATTATTATAGGTAGGAATAATCACACAAATTCCACGTGCTTTTAAGGTTTCTTTAATAGGTGGTTCTACGATATCCTTCATACTGGTTTCAAAGTCATTGATATTTTTGCATAAGTAACCTGCTCGTCATAGACACACATTTGCACTTTCTGACGATTAGATTCCTCTTCCGTAACCTTCATCAATTCATATACTACATTCCCATGAACATCAAGAGGTGACAGAACAGAAAGAAACTTAACATTATTCACCCTATCTATTTCCATCGTCCTCTCCAAATAATCGGAGGCAACCTCTAACCCAATCTGCACGAGACAAACACCAGGAGTTATAGGTAGCCCAGGAAAATGAGCTTTATAGATGAAATGTGTACCATTCAGAGAAAGTTGATATTTAGCCCCCTTCTCTGTACACTCTTTCCTTTCTATCTCATAAAGACTATTCTGCAATACCATCTTCACTAGCTATTAAAGGGGTGAATATATACTTTATATGCCTTTTTTCATTCACATATTCATTTTTTCCATCCTGTAAAGTATGAATCAGCCTTTTCAAATCTTTCTTCAAGGTCATTTTAATGTACCATTTGTTCAACATGCTGATTACATGATACAACTTTACCTTATCTTTTTCAGGAACGTAAGAAAAATCCATAGCAGATATGCCAAATTCATTGAATAGACTACCATTAATCCGTCCTTCTTGATAAGCCATAATGCATATCCCACTTATATGGGCTTTTTGCATTTCTATAGAAGCAGTATACCGAGCACGCTCTCCTTCTGTTTGAGGAAAGTGAACTTGTGCATGCGCAAATATAGTGGCACAAAAAAGACTAATCAACAGTAAATACTTTCGCATCTATTTTAGAATTAATCTGAACGTTACTCAATTCAATGACGGTCTTATCTCCATTCTTTTCCACCAATTCAACCATAGAAACCGTAGAATTCTTCTTATTGAAGTGAAGGATGATTTTCTGAAACATTTGTTTCATATCCTTTCTCAATGGGGATAAGTTGGCTACATATTCATTGGCAATATCCGATATCTTCACACTAAAATCCTTATCGTCATTCAAGCAATTACCTACTACACTATTCATCATGATGCGAGCAATTTCCTTGAAAATTTTATTTTGCTGAACATCAATCACATCATTGTGCTGATTACTTTTCAGGTAAACTTTGGAATTGTTCAGTAGAAAAACATAAGCATAAGGGGAAACATATTCCCAACGGAGCTTATTATTCTGCTGATAATACATCTTTCCTTTAGACACTAATTTGTCATTCAGCATCTTCAAGTTTTTTGTCTGAGTAAAATCACACTGCATGGACTTCATCTGTGAAGCCACCTCATTAATCTTCTGCCTGATTTGAGCTTCAGACAAAGTCTGTGCTGAAATCAGCATAGAAAAACTCAGTAAGACAGTTAATAGTACAAAAAACTTTTTCATCCTTATCTAGCAATTAATACACATCCACCCATAATTAATAACACACCAAGCCATTTTTCCATGGAAACCTCCTCATGAAAGAAAACGATAGCTGCTATCATCCCCATCACATAACTCAGACTAATCATGGGATAAGCCATACTGAATGGGAAATTCTTGAGGATGTAAAACCACAAAAGCGATCCCAAAGCATAACAAATACCACAACAAGCAAATTGCCAATTAACCAGCAAACCACCCCAGAATTCACGATTCCACCCAAATGGAGCCATACGCATAAGGGCAAATTTCAGAAATACCTGACCGCTAGAAAGCAATATACTCTGAATCAAAGCAAGAATGATCAATTTCCACATGACAGCACCATTACTAATGAGTGAATAGAATAATCATATTTTTTCCCTAGCCTAGACATAATGTCCCGAAAAGCAGGAGTTGTTTCATCATGAATACCGACTAAAACAGTTTTAGCTTTACCACTTCTTAGAAGCAGTTTTGCATCACGCAAAGCCCAATCCAGAGAATTATCTCCCTGCGTGTAGGTTATATTATATCCATGACATTTCAATCGAATGGCAATATTACTACTAATCGTATTATGAGTACTTTGCATGAAGAGAGTAGGTTTTATCATCTGCTCTCCCTGCTCATGAATCTCATTCAACAAGAGTTCGCTATTTTCAAGACATCCCATGGAAGTACCTGTTATGATGGCATCGGGACACTGAATTCCAGCTTGTTGCAACGCTTTCAATGAAGACAAGAGGGAACTTTTCATCAGTTTACCCATACGACGTGCCTCCAAAGGTTTTACAAACTGCTTGATTTCAGCCAGTTCTTCTTCAGAATTAATTTCCACTTTACTCAAGACCTTTATCTCCCTATCACTCCAAATGGAATCAATAACAGATGTAGGTCTATCTGAAAAGAGTAAAGATGAATCATTCCCACCAAATCCAAAAGAATTACATAGGACATGATGCAATTCATAATGAGATTCTCCCAAAGTAGGTATAATACCATCATTAAATGGATTTTTCCAACATAAATTACCTGGAACAAACTGGTGCTGTAATGCCAATATACTTATAACTGACTCAATGCTTCCTGAAGCACTGGTAGTATGACCCGTATATGATTTTGTGCTAGAGACCAATGGCATCTTTATACCAAAAACACGATTTAGAGCTACACTTTCACTAGCATCATTATTCGGGGTTCCAGTACCATGAGCATTAACGTATTGAACATCAGAAGGAAGAATTCCTGCCATACGCAAGGCTTCATTCATCGCCAGATAGGCTCCTTCCCCATTCTCTGATGTAGCAGTCTGATGGAATGCATCACACGCATTACCATATCCATTTAAATAGGCATGGATAGGGACATCTCGTTGTCTGGCAGATTCCTCCGTTTCAAGGACAAGGAAGGCTGCACCTTCCCCCAAGTTCAATCCTGCTCTGGTAGCATCAAAAGGACGGCAAACCTCCTTATCCAAAATCATCAAAGAATTGAATCCATTTAAATGGAATTTGGATAGAGCTTCTGTTCCACCAGCTATAACCAGATCGGCCTGCCCGCTTTTTAATAAGTTGGCTCCAAGAATAAGAGCATTGGCTGCCGAAGAACATGCAGTGGAAATCGTGGTATAATCAGAGAAAATGTCAAAATAGTTTGCCATAAACTGAGTACAACCACCACAATCATGATATTCTAAACAATCCAGATGTTTAAAATCGCCATGAACCAGTTCTTCATAATAGCGTTCGGTCAAATCCATGCCCCCAACTGTGGTACCGGAAATCAAGACGATACGTTTATCCCCTTTCTGGATTTTTGCCTCCTCAATAGCCTGCTTAATGGCAAGTATTCCCATCAACGCAGTTCTACTAGCCAGACCACTAATACCCAACTGTTCCTTCATCTCCTCATTAGAGAGAGGTACTTCACCTACAGGCAATTCTTTATGGACAGAATCCAAGTATTGCATAGCTCCAATACCTGTTTTTCCCTCCTGTAAAGAGCGTAAAACAGATAATTTGTCCAAGCCAATAGCTGAAACAATTCCTTCACCAGTTATGACAATACTTGAATTCATGAGTAGAATTTATTTTTTCCGGTTTTTACTTACAAAATCAGCTATTGTTGCCACATTCTTGAAAATGGCTTTTCCTTCGGAAGGATTGGCTAGACGAATGCCATATTCCTTCTCCAAAAGAACAATAAGTTCCAGTGCATCGATGGAATCCAATCCAATTCCATCCTCACCAAACAATGAAGCTTGATCATCAATATCATCTGGAGTCATTTCCTCCAAATTTAAGACATCTATGATTTGTTCTTTCAATTGCTTAATTAATTCATCCATATTTTAATTCATTTTATTTGTAGTCAGTAAATAAAAATCTGCATCTAAATGAGATTCATCTTCTGCATCTATCCAACCGCCCAAGATAGATTTGATTCCACTATCCTGAAACGTAGATAGAAAAACTTGTTTCATTATATTTTCATCCTTCTCAGGCAAAACATAAAATGACGTTTCACCATGGTAATGATTTCGAATAGCTATTTCACCCGTTACGATATTGGGCAAAGTATAGACGAAAACTGAAGGACTGGGATAATAGTTTTCCTCATCAGAAATATCTTTCTGGTGAATCCTATCTGAATGTATAGAAGAAGTACGATTAAAAAGCACCACAGCACGGTCGTCAGTCTCTTTATCTCTGTCATCCCCAGAAACTTGGAGCAATAACTCTGATGCTATAAAACCTAATCTGGAAAGTAAGTCCATCTTGTAAAATTTGGGATAACCTCCAATTTTAGTTTTATAAACCTCTGACAACATGTCCTTTCCTATGCTTTCAGTAACTAATTCTTTTCCATCAACTACTATTCTCTGCGTTGAAATAGTAACATGATGAGCCTTAAATAGATTCTGAGGAATAGAAACCTCATTTACCCCATGTTCATCTTTTGTAGCAAATAAGGCTGCATTGCATCCACCAAATCCAGAAATCAACTTCACAAAGGATGTTTTATCCGTATCCCTGGAAGAAGCAGATATATTGATCTTTCCTGAAACACCTAATTCGGTAAAACCCTTGGTTCCCAATATCCGATGATAATCTAAAGATTTCATGGTAATAATGGTTTCCAATAGTCCAGCTGCCCCCATCGTATGACCATAATATCCTTTCAAGCCATTGGCAGGCAAATCCGACAAACTGGCATGTTGCACGGCAACAGATTCCATTTGATCATTATACATGGTAGCAGTTCCATGGACATTGACCAGAGCCAAGTGGTTCATAGATTCACCTTGTAAAGCACCAAGAAGAGCCTTGTAGCTACCTTCTCCCTGTTTTGAAGGGCTACTGATATGGTAGGCATCGTTACAGATTTTACCCTGCTTAATTATCCAAGAATGTGGTTCAACCTGCTTCCTTGACAGAATCACAGTAGCCACAGCCTCACCTAAATTCAAACCTGTGCGTTCCATATCAAATGGAAGACAAGGTTCAGCAGATAATGCCTTAAAAGACTGAAATCCAGAAACTATGAATTTATTTTGTATATCTGTTCCTGAAACAATTGCATAATCATAGAAACCTGCATCCAAAAGCCTTTCAGCAAGTATCAGGGCAGCTGTCCCCGATATGCAGGCATTACAAACGGTAATAGGAACTGAATCCAATCCCAATCTGTCAGAAACAGTTTTAGCAGCTATTCCAGGATAAATACGCTCTTCGGTAAAGTCTGAAGATTCCAAAAGACCTATATTACCTTTAGTGGTACTGACTATGAGCACCACACGATCCTGATGAACATCTATACTCGTATCCTTCAATGCCCTAGAGATAGAATGATACAGCAAAGATTCAAATAAAGTCAGTCCGCTTACTTGGTACTTCTTCCTCTGGTCATCCGTAAACAAAGAAGCTGCAAAAGGTTCAGGCAGATTCCACAGATGCGTATAAGTACTTAAGGCGGAATTTCCATGGCTAAGTGCCTGGTAATTCTGCTCTGTACCTTCCCCTAATGGAGAAATAATATCATCTGCTATCTTATAAACCATAAACTATTTATTAAAAACATCCCACCGCTCCTGCCATTCTTTATAGAACTGAGGACTTTCCCAAACTAATTCATAATTCAAATCCATAAACACCTGAATAGAGGTACCTGTAGCTATTAAGGTATCATCCACAGTATCACGGATTTCGTAATCGAAAACTACCTTTGCAGCCTGAGTGGGACGGTAAACTATATCTATCCTAGGCTTTGAACCATATTTTAGGGGATGCTTATACTGAAACTTCAAATCTACAAGCGGTGCATAGTAGCCCTTTTCTATATACCCTAAATAGGTCAAGCCAAATTTTTCCCCAAAAGCCTCTCTAGCATCTTCAAAATACAAGGCATAGGATCCATGCCAAACCACGTTCATGGAATCCACCTCAGAGAAGCGAATATTGAATTCTTTACTAACCTTCAGTTCCATCCTTTTTGAGTGCTATTTTTAACTCGCCAGTTAGCAAAATATTTTTCCCTAACTGGACAGTAGAATTTGCCAGTGTCATCCCGAAGATTTCTTCCTGGACATCCACAGTGGTTGTTATGGTATCATTCACCTTAGGTAAGTCATGAATTTGCAAATTTCTTATTGCACCGATAAAACCAATCTGAATTCCTTTCTTCAGGATATATTTATTGACATACCCGATACGAGCGGCACAAGTCTGAGCTATATTCTCTATAAGTCCCGAAGCGGTAAAACAGCCATTGTCTACAAAGATATTATTTTCTGTGATGGTGGTCTCTGTCACAGTACAAAGCATGTCGAACTGTGTAAGACAACTAATCATCACAAAAGGTTCTTGCTGGGGAAGTAATTCATGAACATCAATACTCCTCAAGAATTCCTCTGTAGGCTTTGTATAATCCAACTCATCCATCATGACCAAAATTCAAAATAGTTGTACCACTGTGTAGGGTAAAGATTTAACATACGCTCCAGTTCTGTGACATAAGCATTGGAGAGTTGATTAATCTGCTCACTACGCTTTGCCAGCTTATCATATTTCAAAGGAGTCACATAAATTTTATAGCATTTCAAAGAGGTTTTCATCACATTTACAGCCAAGACATCCAATGACCTCATCGTGGCAACACTAAAAGGACCCAAAGGAAAATTGGCAGGTGCGCCTAAAAACATCTTTCGAACACATTTCTGAGACCCGAAAATACGATCAGCAGGTATACTGACGATTTCACCGTTCACTAACGCATTATCTATTTCAAATAAGTGACTCATATCAGCCTTGATTCCAATCATACGGATATTTGTATTAGAGAACATCTTGTTTCTGTTCTCCATGACAGTCTCCTTCTCCTCCGCAAAAACCAAAGCATTAAAGACTTTTGATTCAGCTACCAGATTATATCCTGCCAATTCATAATTCCCTATATGAGAACTCAACTGGACAAACCCATCTTTTTGTGCTGCAAGATGAAGAAAGTGGTCGTAGCCTTCGATCTCAATCTTAAACTTTTTACCTGCATACATTGCAAAACGATCAATGACAACTTGACCAAACAGGCAATGATTCACATATGTCTTCCATGCAGCTTTCCATGGCGAATAATGAAATCGCTCACGGAAATATCGATAAGCAATGCCTCTACTGGCATTCAGACAGAGACAGACAGGTACCACAAAGATAGCAGCTGCCAGATAAAGTAATCTGACATCCATGAAACGCAAAGCAAAAATCAAGCTATTTAAAAGCTTAGATCCACCATACGTTTTACCTGTCCATTTCTGCTCTTGGGCCATATTAACCTACCTTAGACTGAATATAATCATAGAACTGGGAAAGTGTTTTAACTCCTCCCATTTCCTCTGGTTTAATCTTGAAACCAAAATTTTTCTCCACAATTACCACTATATCGACAAAATCCAAGCTGTCGATACCTAAGTCCTCTTTCAGTAATGCATCATCTGCAATTTTCTCCTCATCGATTTCCAAATCATCTATTAGAAATGCATTTACCTTTTCTTCAATTTCTTTTCTATCCATATGCTAATTATTTTTGTTTACAAACTATTATACTATGTCCTTGTCCTAATCCATCATAAATCTCCTCAACTTGTAATCCAGCGGTTTCTATCAAACGGATCATATCTTCTGAATGATACATTTTGCTATTTCCATTGGCTATAGCTGCAAAATATAAGCTAGTCATCGTCAAACAAAATGAAGCTGGCTCAAAACGCTGTCTATCCCAAAGAGTCTCCATAATGAAAATACGAGTGTTACCAGTCATGGCCTCCTTTGCACGAGTCAGAATGCTTACAATCTCATTTTCTGAGAAACAATCGAGGAACTGACTCATCCAAATGGCATCTAAACCATCCTTACGTTTAGGAAAAGATGCATTCTTATCCAAGAGGTTGATACCATAACCAACTATCCTCTCCGAATTTTCCTTACCTGCAATCTGATTCTTCATCAATTCTATTTGCTGAGGAAGATCTAGAACTGTAACTTCAACTTCCGGATTATAGTTTACACACTTCAACGCCCATTTACCGGTATTTCCACCCACATCAAATAGCGTACGAACATTATATTTACCGAACACTATCTCTAATGCTTGTGGAAAAGAAGAGTCACTATAAAAATGGTCAAATCCAAACCAACTTTTCTGCACCTGCTCAGGAAGGCTGGACAAACCTTCATAAACCGTAGGCCAATCTCCAAAATGTTTCAACCCCACAGGTTTTCCTTCTTTCAATGATTCCTCCAGATTAAACCAACCCACATAGTTAACATCATGATTAAAATCCAAGTTAACACGAGTAGCCGGATCATTTATTAAGAACCATCCCGTTTTAGATAAGAAGTACTTATCTGTATCCGGATTAATGAGCACAGTACCTATGCAAAGCGAAGCCTCCAACAAGCATTTCACAGCATACCGGGAAAGGCCAGTTTTACAAACTACCTCATCTTCAGTGAGACCATTATCACTATCCCGCAACAAATCCAAAATACCCCACTTGACCATCAGTCGGGAGGCCTGAAAAACAGCCGGTCCCCATGCTATGAATTCTGCTGCACGTTGAGCATCACGAGCAGATAGATTATCCTGTGTATATTTTTTCTTTAATGAATCAGACAAATACATAAATTTCTTTATTGAAGAAATACATCAATCAAGGTTTGAACTTCTGTATAACCAATGCGCTATTTGTACCACCAAAACCAAATGAGTTGCTTAACACAGTATTGATGTCTGTATCTATCGTTTTAACGGCAAGGTTTAGCTTTTCAGAGTGTTCATCAGGGTTTTCAAAGTTTATATTTGGGGCCACAAAATTATGATGCATCATGATTAATGAATATACAATTTCGCTAGCACCAGCCATCCAGCATTCATGTCCTGTCATCGACTTCGTACTGCTAATAAGAGCATGTCTGCCATGGAAAAGTCTGTCCAAAGCAATGGCCTCGTACATATCACCCTGAAGAGTTGATGTGGCATGAGCATTAATATAATCAACATTATCTGGTGTAATACCAGCATCATTCATTGCACGACTCATAGCAATGACACAACCCTCATCACTAGGTTGAGATATTCCACCTCCATTAGAAGAGAAACCATATCCCACTACCTCTCCCAAAATTGTAGCACCACGAGCAACTGCATGATCATAACTTTCAAGGACCAATGCTGCAGCACCTCCACTAGGGATTAAACCATCACGGTCCCGGTCAAAAGGACGACTGGCCTTGGTAGGTTCATCCATACGTACGGAGAATGCAGAAAGAGCATCAAATGAAGCCATGGCATAATAATTACATTCTTGAGCACCACCACAAAGGATCACATCCTGCAAACCCTGCTTAATCAACATATAACCCAATCCTATAGAATGACTGCCACTGGCACAAGCTGCGCTGATGGTAAAATTAACTCCTCTCAAATGAAAAATAGTGCTAAGATTCATATTGACAGTAGAATTCATAGACTGGAAGATCAGACCATAACCTATCATGGCCGTGTCATGCTTCTCGTCCATAATCTTGGAAGTCTCAATAACCGGTTTTGCAGAAGAGTCATTACCGAAAATACAGCCAACTTCATTATTGAGAAGATAGTCATTATCGATTCCAGACTGCTCAAATGCTTGACGGCTAGCCATATAGGCATATCTAGCTTCTTCAGACATTCCAGCTCTAGTATGTCTGTCAATCATTGCTTTTGTAATTACAGGATCTTCAACTAAACCAGTAAGTCCAGAACGATAGCCATAAACTAATCGATCATTATCAATACCAATTCCAGATTTCCCTGTATATAGTGATTCTTTTACAGCTTCTACAGATGTTCCTAAACAGGACCAAATGCCCATACCTGTTATGACAACTCTATTTGACATGAATCTTATCTTTATGTATATAAACCACCATTTATGTTAATAACTTCTCCTGTAATGTAAGCTGCCTCAGGAGAAACAAGGAACTTAACAACAGCAGCAACTTCCTCCGGCTTCCCGAAACGGCCCACAGGAATCATTTTTTTCAAATCATCTTCAGGCAGATCCTTAGTCATATCCGTTTCAATAAAACCTGGTGCTACTGCATTCACCGTTACCCCTCTAGGAGCTACTTCCTGTGCTAAAGCTTTTGTAGCTCCTATTAGAGCTGCCTTAGCTGCACTGTAATTAGCTTGACCAGGAAGTCCCTTCAACCCTGACAGAGAAGCGATATTTACGATACGCCCACCTCGTTTCCGAGGCATCATGTGTTTAAGCAGACGGCGTGTAATGTAAAAAAATCCATCCAAAGTTGTATCAAGAACATTATGCCATTCATCATCCGACATCATAAAAAGCACATTATCTCGACGAATACCTGCATTATTTACCAAAACTGAAATGTAATCATCAGGATGAGTACTTTCCCAGTCATCCAAGGCAGATTCCAATTGAACTTTATCGGATACATCAAACCGAAGAAGTTCAGCTTTACCACCATCTTCTTCTATCAGCCTTTTAGTGGTTTCAGCAGCCTCTGTATTTGACTGATAATTTATGATGACAGGAAAACCTATCTTTGAAAGGACAATGCAAATAGCACGACCAATACCTCTAGACCCGCCAGTTACGAGTGCATATTTCATACTTAATTTTATCTTAAAATTAATTTATTATTTTTAGATTTCAAAATTAGGGTACAAATTTACAAAAAATAGAGCAATTTAAGAAGAGGAAAACTAAAAACTCTTTTCCTAAAGGAAAAAAGAACAATTATTCAGCTAAATATAACAAGTAAAAAAGCAGCGATGAATATTCAAATAAGCACCTAGAACAATTAAAGCGTTAAAACATCAAAGACAAATTAAACGCTAATAATAAATGAGTTAAAAAAAAGAGGAAGAACTAGTCTTCCTCCTTTTTCCAAGATATTTAATATCTACTAATCAGTAACAGTTAATAATTGTTTTTTCACGTCACGACAGTTTGGACCTATCTGAATTTCGAAATCACCAGGTTCACAAACATACTTTAGATCATGGTTATAATACTTCAAATCCTCAGCAGTAATAGTAAATTCAACCGTCTTGGTTTCACCTGGTTTAAGAGAAATCTTCTGGAATTTCTTCAGTTCTTGAACAGGACGTGTACTTGTAGCAATCAAATCACGGATATAAAGTTGAACAGTTTCTTTACCCTCACGATTACCCGTATTCTTCACAGTTACAGATGCCTTAACCTCTCCATTCTGAGCCATTTTAGCAGCAGACAATTTTACATCTGAATACTCATAAGTAGTGTAACTTAAACCATAACCAAATGGATATAGAGGGGCATTAACAACATCTAAATAATTAGATCTGAAACGAACATAAGGAGCATCATCACTGCTCTGTGGTCTACCAGTGTTCTTATGATTGTAAGAATATGGCAACTGTCCTAAAGCTCTTGGGAAACTAGTAGTTAGTTTCGCACTTGGGTTAGCATCACCAAACAATACATCTGCAATAGCATGTCCTGCTTCAATTCCTGGGAACCAAGCATTTAAAATAGCTGGTACATTTGCATCTTCCCAAGTCAGAATCAATGGACGACCAGTGAAGACAACCAGAACTACAGGTTTACCTGTTGCTACAAGTGCCTTTAACAATGCCTCCTGTGGTTCAGGAATAATAGGGTTAGCACGTGATGTACCTTCACCATTCATATTGGCATTTTCACCAAGTGCTGCAACAATAACATCAGAAGAACGTGCTACACGCAGAGCCTCAGCCAACAAATCAGCCTCAGAACGAGCATGAACTTTAGATGCATCACCACCTCTAGCCAAACCCATAGCACGACCAGCAACAGTCTTTTCAGTAGTTTCATCAGAAAGCAACCAACTGCCTTCAGCATAGGTTACGGTACCACCTTGACCTGCGACAGCTTCTTCCAAACCTTGCTTCAAAGACACAGGTTTACGAGTCTTAGAATAACCACTCCAAGAACCAACCATATCAGCTGCACGATCTGCCATAGGACCGATCAAAGCAATTCTCTTATTCTTGGTCAAAGGCAAAAGGTTTCCATCGTTTTTCAATAACACCTGACAATCCTGAGCCACTTTACGAGCTTGGTCTACATGTGCCTGAGCACCTAAAATCTCTTCAGCACGCTTTTCATCACAATACTTATATGGATCATCAAAAAGACCCAACTTATATTTTGCCTCCAAAACTCTGCGACATGCGGTATCAATATCTTTTTCTGAAATCAGGCCCTTCTCCAAGTTTTCTTTACAATACTTGAAGAGATATTCACTTACCATATCCATGTCAATACCAGCCTTCAATGCACGAGCAGCAACAGTTGGCTCATCACCTATACCATGATAGGTCATTTCCATGATACCTGTATAATCAGTAACAATAAATCCGTCAAATCCCCAAGTGCCACGAAGCAACTCATTCATTAGATAATCATTGGCAGTAGCAGGTATTCCTTCAAATTCATTAAAGGAAGCCATATAAGAACCAGCACCAGCTTCACAAGCAGCCTTATAAGGAAGCATGTATTCATTTAAAGCGCGTTGACGGCTCATATCTACTGTGTTATAATCACGTCCAGCTTCTGCTCCACCATACAAAGCGTAATGCTTAACGCAAGCCATAACATTGTCGTTACGAGTCAAATCACCATCACTCTGATAACCTTTAACCAATGCCTTTGCCACTTCCGCACCTAAATATGGGTCTTCACCTGCACCTTCAGCAATTCGTCCCCAACGAGCATCGTGACAGATGTCAACCATAGGAGAAAATACCCAATCTACTCCACTTGCAGAAGCTTCAATAGCAGAAGTACGAGCTACTTTCTCGATAAGATCCATATCCCATGAAGTAGACATACCCAAAGGAATAGGGAACGTAATGTCATAACCATGGATTACGTCAAAACCAAAAATCAAAGGAATACCCAAACGAGATTTTTCTACAGCGATTTTCTGCACTTCCTTAATGGCCTTAACATCTCTCATTCCGA
The DNA here is from genome assembly GCA_002395835.1 of Bacteroidales bacterium UBA4293. Lineage (GTDB taxonomy): Bacteria > Bacteroidota > Bacteroidia > Bacteroidales > Bacteroidaceae > Minthousia. The sequence continues at coordinate 29,606 of DGVD01000007.1, forward strand.
AGAGACCACCAATCTCTCCATTGGTGATACGAGTTGCCAAAGGAGATTCTTCTCCATCCTTTCCCTCACCAGCAACAAATCCTCCTGCAACTGGAAGATTCAATTGACCGATTTTTTCTTCTAATGTCATCTTAGACATCAAATCTGATACAAAAGAATCCATGTCCGATCCTTTTTTCTGACCACAGCCGGTCAGAAAAGCCAAAGCAAGAAATGATAATGCTACAGCTTTAATGGTTAAAAAGTTTCTTTTCATATTAAAGTTTTATTAAAAATTTAAGGTCACGATTCAAAGGTAAATAGATTTTTATTGTTGAAGAAATTTTAAACGGAAAATCTTAGAAGTAGATGAATCTAAGGCATGTAAACCACTAATTCTACGACCTACGACCCAGATAATATCACCATCAGCAGAACAAAGAACCAATTGCCTTTTTTTATCCCACAAAGGAACCTTCAGATCTGTCAAGAAATCACTAACTAACTTTTTCCTTTCCATACCGAATGGAACAAATTTATCCCCTTGTTGAACTCTACGTAATAATAAAGGAAAATGAAGTTTTTCAAGATCAAATAGTGCGATATTAGGTTCTTTCTCCAATATCCGATATTCTTCTTTATGAATAGAATTTATTTCAATCATGGCTTCATCAAACGATATATATTTATCTGATTGATTGATATATACACATTTTGAATCATCAGAAATAACTGGAGTTATTCGAACGGTTTCTCTATCAACTAAAAGACTCCACTTATCTGAATAGAATACTTTGCCAGAAGCATACAAAGGTAAATTTAAATAATCAGAAACTTGAGCCTCATTAAAACCATATAAACTTAGAATTTCAAACCATACAGATTTCGCACCTGGGAAATTGGTAGTAGATTCTGTTCTTTTCAATAAAAGAGGACTAGAACCTAACTCATAATTTTCATCTAAAATCAGGTCTTTACAAATTTCTCTCACCCTTTCTTCATAAAGCAATTCAACCTCTCTAAAACGAGACATCGTCTGACTTAAGGTTTGAATGATAGAAGGGTTTAATTCTTTTAAAACGGGAATAACCTCAGAACGAATTTTATTTCGTTTATATTCATTTAATAAATTAGTACTGTCTAAAACAAAATCTTGACCTCTAGACTTTAAATAGTTCAATATTTCATTTTTAGTAACACATAAAAAAGGACGAATAACATCTCCATTTTTAGGAAGCATTCCCCTTATTCCATGAATACCTGTCCCTCGAACCAAATTAATAAACATAGTTTCTGCTTGATCGTCCTGATGATGGGCTACAGCTAAAGTAGGAATACTTAGAGAATCCATGATTTTTCTAAAGTAAGTATATCGAAGTTCTCGAGCAGCCATTTCAATGCTGATTTTATGTTCTTGAGCATAATTCTCAGTCTGAAAATCCACCACCTGCAGTTCAATCTTTTCCCTGTCGCACAATTTACGAACAAACGATTCATCACGGTTAGACTCTTCACCTCTCAAATGGAAATTACAATGTGCAGCTACAACATTATAACCCAGTGATTTTAACACTAAAATTAGAGCTACCGAATCGGCACCCCCACTTAAACCTACTAGAACTTTACCATGAGGTTCTAACAGGTTGTTTTGTGTGATAAAAGACTGTATTTTATTCTCCATACAAACTTAATCGCAATTCTTTAATCCTAGGGTCTGAAATATAATCATCATAATCCATTATCTTATCAATAATACCATTAGGAGTTAATTCAATAATCCTATTGGCAACAGTTTCGATAAATTCATGATCATGACTAGCAAACAGGACGTTACCTTTATATAATTTGAGATTATTATTGAATGCCTGAATACTTTCCAAGTCCAAATGATTCGTTGGGGTATCCAGAATAATGCAATTTGCATTTTTCAACTGCATACGAGCAATCATACATCTCATTTTCTCTCCACCGGACAAGACATTCACTTTTTTCAAAACTTCTTCACCTGAAAATAACATCCTGCCAAGAAAACTTTTGAAATATACTTCATTGCCTTCTCCAAACTGACTCAACCATTCTATTAGATTTTTATCACTTTGGAAATATTCCGTGTTATCCAAAGGTAGATATGCAGTGGTGATAGTTATTCCCCATTTATAGGTTCCTTCTGCAGGAATAATATTTCCATTTATAATTTCAAATAACGTGGTCATAGCCTTAGGGTTACGACTTAAAAAGACAATCTTATCTCCTTTTTCTACGTTAAAGCTAACATTCTGAAACAAGACAGAACCATCATCGTTATAAGCTTTTAAGCCTTCTACCTCTAAAATCTGATTACCAGGCTCACGATCGATATTAAAAATTATACCCGGATATTTACGACTTGAAGGCTGAATCTCATCCACTGTTAGTTTCTCTAACATTTTCTTTCGGCTAGTAGTCTGTTTACTCTTTGCCACATTAGCAGAAAATCTTCGGATAAACTCTTCCAATTCCTTTCTTTTTTCCTCAGCCTTAGCCCGTTGATTCTGAGCCTGTCTAAGAGCAAGCTGAGAACTTTCATACCAAAAACTATAATTTCCTGCAAACAGATTAACCTTACCAAAGTCGATATCTACAGTATGAGTACAGACAGAATCCAAGAAGTGACGGTCATGACTTACCACCAAAACCGTATGTTCAAAATTACTAAGATACTCTTCTAACCAAGAAACTGTTTCCATATCTAAATCATTGGTTGGTTCATCCAGCAACAAATTGTCAGGATTTCCAAAAAGAGCTTGAGCCAACATAACCCGAACTTTTTCTTTTCCACTTAAAGCTGCCATTGACTCATTATGCAGGGATTCTTTAATGCCTAGACCACTAAGCAAAGCTGCAGCATCACTTTCAGCATTCCAGCCATCCATTTCTGCAAACTTTTCCTCTAATTCGCTTGCTCTAATGCCATCTTTGTCGTCAAAATCTTCTTTAGCATATAAATACTCACGCTCCTGCATTATATCCCATAATGGTTTATGCCCCATCAGCACGGTATTCAAGACCGTACAATTATCGAATTTAAAGTGATCTTGGCTTAAAACAGACAATCTTTCCCCAGGGCCAAGAGTTACAGTACCTTTTGTGGGCTCCAATTCTCCAGAAAGTGCTTTTAATAAAGTGGATTTTCCTGCACCATTAGCACCTATTATGCCATATATATTTCCACTAGTAAACTTAAGATTGACATCCCTATATAAAACCCTTTTACCAAACTGAATAGCTAAATTTGAAACTGTTATCATAATTAATCAATATATTTTAGTGTGCAAAATTAATATTTTAATTGGATTATAATGACAAAAATGTCACAAATAAGGAGAGTTTGTCATATATAACCTTCCTTCAAACAAAGTGGCAAAGATTTTGTTATTAAAAAGAAAAAATTTAGAAATCATGGAAAATAAAGAAAACATTAAAGAAGAAAATAAAAACAGTGTAGAAAACGCTGCTGAAAATAATTTCGAAAATTCAACAGAAGAAAAAGTTCAGCAAGAGCAACAGGAACCAGAAGCAAATCAAGATACTGAAAAGGAAGCAGAAGCACAACCCGAGGGTGAACCAGAACCAGAGCCAACGGAAGAGGAAAAACTTCAGCAAAAACTGGATGAACAAACCAGGCAAACTGCTGCAATGCAAGATAAGTATCTTCGGTTAATGGCTGAATTTGATAATTTTCGTAAACGTACAAATGTAGAAAAAGCAGACCTGATTAAAAGTGCAGGAGCCAAAGTCATTACAAATATCCTTCCCGTTTTGGACGATTTCGAAAGAGCTTTAAAAAACATGGAAAAAGCTGAAGACGTTAAATCTATACTTACGGGAGTTGAACTAATATATCAAAAATTCTTAACTACACTCCAAAAAGAAGGACTACATCCAATAAACACAGAAGATGCTGATTTTAATGTAGACTTCCACGAGGCCATCGCACTTGTGCCAGCGCCAACACCTGAATTAAAGGGTAAAGTATTAGATTGCGTGCAGACTGGCTATACACTTAATGAGAAAGTTATTCGTCATGCAAAGGTAGCTGTAGGTCAGTAAAATTATAATAGGTATTATGGCAACGAAAAGAGATTATTATGAGATACTAGGGGTGGATAAAAATGCCACAGCCCAAGAAATAAAAGCTGCTTACAAGAAGATGGCTATCAAATATCACCCAGACCGAAATCCTGGTGATAAGGAAGCTGAAGAGAAATTCAAGGAAGCAGCTGAAGCCTATGATGTACTACGTGACGAAAATAAGCGTGCTCGTTATGACCAGTTTGGACCTGAAGGTGTAAATGGCGCCGGAGGATTTGGCGGATTTGGTGGTTCAAGCATGAATATGGACGATATATTCTCCATGTTTGGAGACATCTTTGGTGGGCATGGAAATTTCTCAGGTTTTAGCGGATTCGGAGGTTCTTCATCTCGCAGACCACAACAATTTAGGGGCTCAGACCTTCGTATGCGAGTTCGTTTGAGCTTAAAAGAAATAGCCTCAGGATGTACCAAGAAGTTCATGCTGAAAAAAGATGTATCTTGCCCACATTGTAATGGAACTGGAGCAGAAGGTGGCAAAGAGGCAACTGAAACCTGTACCACTTGTCATGGTAGCGGAATGGTTACAAGGACCCAAAAAAGTATTTTTGGAATGATGCAGACTCAAAGTGTCTGTCCTACTTGTAATGGCGAAGGAAAGATTATCAAGAATAAGTGCTCATATTGTCACGGAGAAGGTGTAATCAAAGGAGAAGAACTTGTTGAGGTTAACATCCCAGCAGGTGTTGCAGAGGGCATGATCGTAACAGTGCCTGGCAAGGGTAATGCAGGACGTCATAATGGCATTGCAGGTGATGTTCAGGTTATTATTGCTGAAGAGCCAAATAAAGAACTGATACGAGATGGTAATGATTTAGTTTACAACTTACTTCTACCATTCCCTACCGCAGCTTTGGGAGGAGCTGTAGAAGTGCCTACAGTTGACGGTAAAGTAAGAATAAAAATTGACCCAGGAACCCAACCCGGTAAAGTTATGAGACTTCGTGGTAAGGGACTGCCAATTTTGGACAGTTACGGAAGAACTCACGGGAATGGAGATGAATTGGTACAGATTAGTATTTATGTTCCAGAAGCTTTAAATAAAGATGAAAAGAACATGATGGAAAAACTGCAGAATAGCAGTAATTTTGTCCCAAATCAAAGTTTAAAAGAAAGTATTTTCAAGAAATTCCGTAAGTTTTTTGACTAAACAAGCATGACCTATCAAGAAACTATAAAATACTTGTACGATAGTACCCCACTATTCCAGCACATTGGAGCTGGGGCATACAAAGAAGGTTTGGAAACAACCCATAAATTGGATGAACATTTTGGTCATCCTCATCGTTTGTATAAGACTATTCATGTAGCCGGTACAAACGGTAAAGGTAGTTGTAGTCACACGCTTGCTGCAATCTTTCAGTCTGCTGGATATAGAGTAGGCCTTTACACTTCTCCTCACCTAATGGATTTTAGGGAAAGAATACGTGTAAATGGAGAGATGATTCCTGAACTTTATGTTACAGAATTCGTAGAAAAGGAGCGTTCTTTTTTTGAGCCACTACATCCATCCTTTTTTGAATTAGCCACCAGCATGGCTTTTAAGTATTTTGCTGATGAAAACGTTGATATCGCTATTATTGAAGTTGGCTTAGGAGGAAGATTGGATTGCACTAACATCATTCAGCCAGAATTGAGCATTATTACTAATATCAGTTTTGACCACACACAATTTCTAGGCAAAACACTTGCGGAAATAGCTCATGAGAAAGCCGGCATAATGAAAAAAGGCGTGCCAGTGATCATCGGAGAGACAACTCCAGAAACACGTGAAGTTTTTGAGCAACACAGTAAAGAAATAGGATGTCCTATTACTTTTGCTGAAGACTACCCTATTGTTTTAAATGCTGTTCCTAACACAACAGGGAATTTTGGCCTTACATACACACTTCGCCAAGGTTTCCTTAATACTACAAGTTTATATGGTGAACTAGGTGGGGAATATCAAACAAAAAATACAAACACTTTACTACATGCTATACGTCAATTAATCTATAAAGGCACCAGATTGAATGACGAACATATTCGGCAGGGATTCGCTCAAGTAACCTCATTAACTGGACTATTAGGCAGGTGGCAAAAAATCAATGACAAACCTTTAGTATTGTGCGATACAGGTCATAACACAGGTGGTATTAAGTACGTGAGCAAACAACTACAAAGCCTCAACAAACCTCTCCACATTGTCATAGGAATGGTCAATGACAAAGACATTAATGGAGTTTTGGATTTGCTTCCCCATAATGCAATTTACTATTTTACCCAAGCCAGTGTGAAACGAGCTCTCCCTTCTGAGCAGCTAAAACAAATGGGTGAATTTCATCATTTGATTGGAGAATCTTATCCTAATGTAGCTGAAGCATATGATGCTGCCTATAAGAAAGCTAAGGAAGACGAAGTAGTATTTGTAGGTGGCAGTAATTTTATAGTAGCAGATTTCCTTCTCCATATTTCAGAAAATAATCTCTAATCTGAATTTTTTTATTTAAATTAGAGATTATGGGCATTACTTTTTCTAAATTCATTTGCCCAAATCAATTCTTTTGGTTAAGTTTGCACTTAGATTTAACCAAAAAAGAATACTATGAATAACGAAATCGACCCCCATAATATCTCAGGTTTGAAGAGAGAAGACTTCCAATCTGAGATTAAAGGCAAAAAAACAGATCTTTTCATTCTTAAAAACGAGAAAGGCAGTGAAATAGCAGTCACAAATTATGGTGGTGCAATCCTTTCTATTATGGTTCCAGACAAAAATGGCAAATTTGCAAATGTCATACAAGGTCATGACACTCTGCAAAACGTCATTAATAGTCCAGAACCATTTTTAAGTACTCTTATAGGCCGATATGGTAATCGCATAAAAGAAGGTCAATTCACTTTAGATGGAAAAGTATATCAACTAGCCATAAATAACGGACCTAATTCCTTACATGGAGGTCCTACTGGTTTCCACACCCGCGTTTGGGATGCCATGATGATTGATCCTCAATGTTTGGAACTGCATTACACTTCCAGTTACGGAGAAGAAGGTTTTCCAGGTGAACTGAACATGACAGTTCGATACACACTATCTGATGAAGATGCTTTTATCATTGAATATAGAGGCTTTACCAACCGTCGCACTATTGTTAATATGACTCACCATGGATTCTTTTCTTTAAATGGAATTAAGAATCCTACTGCAACAATTGACAATGTGATCTGCACCATCAATGCTGATCATTATATTCCAATAGACGAGAATAGCATTCCTTTGGGCTCTGTAGACCCTGTTGCAGGAACTCCTTTCGATTTCCGTCAGCCTCATACTTTTGGTGAGCGTATAGATGACAAAACTAATCAGCAGATTATTAATGGTTCTGGATATGACCACTGTTTTGTTTTAAATAAACACGAACGAGGTGAATTGTCATTTGCAGCTAAAATAATAGACCCTGATTCTGGTAGAACCATGGAAGTCTATACAACAGAACCTGGCGTACAGCTTTACACAGGTAATTGGTTAAATGGTTTCTCAGGTTGGCATGGTGCAACCTTCCCTGCCAGAAGTGCAGTCTGCTTTGAGGCTCAACATTTCCCAGACTCACCAAACCGTCCTTACTTCCCTACTGTAGTATTGAATCCAGGTGAGACATATCGCCAACGGACCATTTACAAGTTCGGAATCATAGATGAATAATTACCAAAAACAATAAATACTTAAAAATTATGACACAAGCAGAAAAAAAGAGCGGTAGCATTATCGCCATCATTGCAATGTTCTTCCTCTTTGCAATGATTTCTTTCGTTACTAACTTGGCTGCACCAATTGGTAACATTTGGAAGGCTCAGGGTTTGAGTAACATGGAAGCTATGTTAGGAAACTTCATGAACTTCTTTGCCTATTTATTCATGGGTATTCCTGCTGGTAAAATGTTAGAGAAAATTGGTTACAAGAAAACCGCTCTCATCGCCATGGTTGTTGGTATCGTAGGACTTTTAGTTCAGTACCTGAGTGGTCAAGGTGGTGGCTTCTATGTTTACCTTTTGGGTGCATTCATTTGTGGTTTCTGTGTATGTATGCTGAATACAGTAGTAAACCCAATGTTGAACCTTCTTGGTGGAGGTGGTAATAAGGGTAATCAGCTTATCCAGACTGGTGGTGCATTCAACTCTTTGGCTGGTACTTTAACCCCACTGTTCGTAGGTGTATTAATTGGTACTGTAACAGACAAGACCGCAATGGGTGATGTTGCTCCTCTGTTGTTCATTGCAATGGGCGTTTTGGCTGTAGCATTCGTTATCATTTTATTCGTTGAAATACCAGAACCACACTTGAAGAAAAAAGAAGCTGTTGTTGCTAAGGTAAAAGATAAATATAGCGCATGGAGCTTCCGTCACTTCGTTCTTGGTGCTATTGCCATTGCTCTTTATGTAGGTGTTGAAACAGGTATACCTGGAACTTTGAACTTGTGGCTGTCTGACCCTGTTAAGGGTTTAGGTCGTGAAGGTGCTGCTGCTGTAGCAGGTGGTGTTGCTGCATTCTATTGGCTTCTCATGCTCGTTGGCCGTCTGATTAGTTCTGCCATTTCTGGCAAGGTTTCAAGTAAGACTCAGTTGACAGTTTGTGCTAGTGTAGCTATTTGCTTTGTACTGTTAGCTATGTTCTTGCCAACTTCAGTTCAAGCTTCTTGCCCTGCTTATGCTAACGGAGCTTTCAGTATGGAAGTTGTTCCAGTAAGTGCATTCCTTTTGGTTCTTTGTGGTCTTTGCACTTCTGTTATGTGGGGTGGCATTTTCAACCTGGCAGTTGAGGGACTTGGTAAATATACAGCTGCTGCTTCTGGTATATTCATGATGTTAGTATTCGGTGGTGGTGTACTTCCACTAATCCAGAATGGTGTTGCAGACGCTGCAGGCTTTGCAATCAGCTACATTGTACCATTGGCAGGTTTAGCATATATCTTGTTCTATGGTTTGGTAGGCTGTAAGAATGTAAATAAGGATATCCCTGTAGAGGATTAAACCAAATAAAAAACCTTTTAATAAATAGACATGAAACTAACAATCGAAGATGTTCGTAGTCGTTTCATCAAGCATTTTGATGGCACTACTGGTTCCGTTTATGCATCTCCTGGACGAATCAATCTTATTGGTGAGCACACCGATTACAATGGTGGTTTCGTATTCCCAGGTGCTGTAGATTGCGGCATTATTGCAGAGTTAAAGCCTAATGGTACAGAAAATCTTGTACGAGCATATTCCATAGACATGAAGGACTATGTAGAATTCTCTTTAAAGGATGATAAAGGTCCTCGCGCTACATGGGCACGCTTTATTTTCGGTATTTGTAAGGAAATGATGGCTCGTGGTGTAGATGTTAAAGGCTTCAACACAGCATTTGCCGGCGATGTACCTTTAGGTTCTGGTATGTCTTCATCAGCTGCATTGGAAAGCACATATGCATTTGCTTTAAACGACATGTTTGGCGAGAATAAAGTACCTAAATTCGAACTTGCATTGGCAGGCCAAGCTACAGAACACAAATATATTGGTGTAAACTGTGGTATAATGGATCAATTCGCATCTATCTTTGGAAAAAAAGACCATCTAATTCGTTTAGATTGCCGTTCATTAGAGTACGAATACTTCCCATTTAACCCTAAAGGTTACAAACTTGTCTTACTGAACTCATTGGTTAAACATGAGTTAGCATCTTCAGCATATAATGACCGCAGAAAAAGCTGCGAAAATGTTGTTGCTCATATTGCAGCAAAACACGAAGGTATTGAAACTTTACGTGATGTAGACTGGGCAAAGCTGGAAGAAGTAAAGAACGAAGTTCCTGAAGAAGATTACAACTGTGCAAAATACGTGTTAGGTGAAAAAGATCGTGTATTGGCAGTTTGTGATGCTCTTAAGGCTGGTGATTACGAAACAGTAGGCCAAAAGATGTACGAAACACATGAAGGTTTAAGCAAAGATTATAAGGTATCTTGTGAAGAACTTGATTTCTTGAATGAAATCGCTAAGGAATGTGGTGTTACCGGTTCACGAGTTATGGGTGGTGGATTTGGCGGATGCACTATAAACCTAGTGGAAGAAGTTCTATACAAACCTTTCATCGAAACAGCAAAAGCTAAATATAAGGAAAAATATGGCAAAGAGCCAAAAGTCATCGATGTGGTTATTGGTGATGGCGCTAGAAAACTTTGTTAACAACAAACTTATATAGCTGGTTATTAAGAAAGTGAAACCAAATCGGTTTCACTTTCTTTCGTTATAATTTGGACACCTCGAATTTAATAACTATTTTTGCAGAAACTCTAAAATAAAAAATATGAACGATATCAAACTTTTAAATCGAGCAGCCAATAATATAAGAATTTTAGCTGCAAGCGCCGTAGAAAAAGCTAAATCTGGCCATCCAGGTGGTGCTATGGGTGGAGCTGATTTTATTAATGTTCTTTATTCTGAGTATCTCATTCATGATCCTAAAGATCCAACGTGGGCTGGTAGAGATAGATTTTATCTTGATCCAGGTCATATGGCTCCAATGCTCTATGCACAATTAGCTCTCACAGGTAAATTTACTTTGGATGAACTTGCTAATTTACGTCAATGGGGATCAGCAACAACTGGTCATCCTGAATTTGATATTAAAAGAGGTATAGAAAACACCTCAGGTCCATTAGGACAGGGGCATTGCTATGCAGTGGGTGCTGCTATTGCGGCGAAATTCCTTGCTGCACATACGGGTAACCCTACATTTGAAAAAGAGACTATTTATGCATACATATCTGATGGAGGTATTCAAGAGGAAATTTCTCAAGGTTCTGCACGTATAGCAGGTTCATTAGGATTAGACAACCTTATCATGTTCTATGATTCTAATGACATTCAGCTATCAACAGAGACTGCTGATGTCATGAATGAAGATACAGCTGCTAAATATCGCGCATTACAATGGGAAGTTATTGAAATAAATGGTAATGATGTTACCATGATTAGAGAAGCCCTGGATGCTGCAAAGAAAGTGGTAGGCAAACCTACTCTTATCATCGGAAAATGTGTAATGGGTAAGGGAGCTTTAAAGGCCGATGGTACTTCATATGAACGTAATTGTAAGACTCATGGTGCCCCATTAGGCGGAGATGCTTACGTAAATACCATCAAGAATCTAGGAGGTGATCCTGAAAAGCCGTTCGTTATATTTGATGAGGTTAAAGAATTATATGCAAAACGTGCTGAAGAACTGGAGAAAATAACTGCAGAGAGACATGCTGAGGAAAAAGCTTGGGCAGATGAAAATCCAGAAAAAGCTGCTCAACAGACTGAATGGTTCAGTAATAAAGCACCAAAAATTGATTGGAGTAAAGTAATTCAAAAAGATAATGATGCCACCCGAAATGCATCTGCAGCATGTCTAGGGGTATTGGCAGAACAAGTTCCTAATATGGTTTGTGCTTCTGCAGACTTGTCTAATTCGGATAAGACTGATGGCTTTTTGAAAAAAACTCATGCATTTAAAGCCGGAGATTTCTCTGGAGCATTCTTCCAGGCTGGAGTTGCAGAATTAACTATGGCTTGCTGCTGTATTGGTATGGCATTACACGGAGGTGTTATTCCTGCTTGTGGTACGTTCTTTGTATTCTCTGACTACATGAAACCAGCCATCCGTATGGCTGCCCTCATGGAACTTCCTGTAAAATTCATATGGACTCATGATGCTTTCCGTGTAGGAGAAGATGGCCCTACTCATGAGCCAGTAGAGCAAGAAGCACAAATTCGCTTGATGGAAAAACTAAAGAACCATCATGGTAAGAACTCCATGCTAGTTCTCCGTCCTGCAGACGCAAAAGAAACAACGATAGCATGGAAATTAGCCATGGAAAACACAAGCACTCCTACTGCTCTTATTTTAAGCCGTCAGAATATCAATAATTTACCAGAAGGCAATGACTATAGTCTAGCCACAAAAGGTGGATATATTGTAGCAGGCTCAGACAATAATCCAGATGTTATATTGGTAGCTACAGGTTCTGAGGTATCAACATTAGTTGCTGGAGCAGAACTGCTTCGTAAGGAAGGCAAAAAGGTTCGAATCGTGAGTGTACCATCTGAAGGTTTATTCCGTAACCAATCTAAAGAATATCAATTGAGTGTATTGCCAAGAGAGGTAAAGAAATTTGGTCTTACTGCAGGTTTGCCTGTAAACCTTTTAGGCTTAGTACCAGAAGCTGAAGGAACTATATGGGGATTGGAAAGTTTTGGTTTCTCTGCTCCTTACAAAGTTCTAGATGAGAAATTGGGCTATACTGCTGAAAACGTATACAATCAAGTAAATAAATTATTCTGATGGAAAAAGAATTGATTGGTTTAGCTAGCGACCATGCTGGATTTAAACTCAAGCAGTTTGTAAAGCAATACCTAGAAAGTAAGGGTATTCCATATAAAGATTATGGGACCTACACTGAAGAAAGTTGTAATTATGCTGAATTCGGTCACAAACTAGGTTTCGCCATTGAAAATGGAGACGTAAAGATAGGTATTGCTATGTGTGGAAGTGGTGAAGGAATTAGTATGACTCTAAATAAGCATCAAGGGATCCGTGCTGGCCTTTGTTGGATTCCAGAGATTGCTCACCTAATCCGTCAACATAACGATGCAAACGTGCTTGTCATGCCAGGCAGATTTATAGACAATGACACGGCCCGTCAAATAATGGATGAGTTTTTAAACACCGATTTTGAAGGTGGAAGACATAAAGTTCGAATAGATTCTATTCCTTTATAATAGGTAAATAACACAAAGTAAGCATACGAATGTATGCTTACTTTGTTCTTGATTGAAAGATGGTAAAAGATATGACCGTCGGAAGTCCATTCCGACACATACTTAATTTTTCTATACCTTTATTATTAGGTTCTCTTTTACAGCAAACATATAGCTTGATAGATGCAGCAATTGTGGGCCGCTATCTTGGTATTAACGCACTTGCCGGTGTGGGAGCCAGTTCTTCTGTCATCTTTCTCATTTTAGGTTTCTGTAATGGGTGCGCTGGAGGCTTCGGAATTCCTGTGGCACAAGCATTTGGAGCAAAAGACTTTAGTAGAATGCGTTCTTATGTTGCAAACAGCTATTGGCTTGCAACAGGAATTTCTATTTTCTTTGTTATCATTTGTTGCCTACTTTGTGACACAATTCTCCATATCATGCATACGCCAGAAGAAATCTTCTCCGATGCATACTCATACTTACTTGTCACATTTATAGGAATACCCTGTGCACTTTTTTACAATCTAATTGCAAGCATCATAAGAGCTTTAGGAGATAGCAAAACACCATTCTATTTTTTACTCTTTGCTTCCATCTTAAATGTAATTTTGGACTTAATTTGTATATTAGTCTTTAAATGGGGAGCTGCTGGTGCAGCAATTGCTACACTTATTGCTCAAGGAGTGAGTGCCATTTGCTGCTATAATTATATGAAAAAGATCTTCCCACTTCTGAGAATGAATGCTGAGGAGTCTCGAATAAATAGTAAGAGTATAAATAATCTACTGCTCATGGGAGTACCAATGGGACTCCAATTTTCTATAACGGCTATCGGAAGTATCATGCTTCAAAGCTCAAACAATGCTTTAGGGGCAACCTGCATAACCGCCTTTACCACAGCCATGAGAATAAAAATGTTCTTCATGAGTCCCCTGGAAAATCTTGGTATTGCTATGGCCACTTATGTGGGCCAAAATCTAGGAGCCAGACAAATCAAAAGGATATGGTACGGAATACGAACCTCACTTTCATTAACTGTCATTTATTGGCTATTCTGTGCTATCCTACTTTGGTTTACAGCAGATTGGATTTCCTCACTTTTTGTAGGACTAAAGGAACAGAAAATTATAGAATACAGTGCCCTCTTCTTACATATATCTTGTTTTAATTATATCTTCCTCGGGACACTTACTACCCTTAGATATTCTTTACAAGGAATAGGATATACTAAACTTGCATTAAATTCAGGTGTCTTTGAGATGATAGCACGTGTATGCGTCAGCATCTGGCTAGTACCTGCAACAGGATTTTTAGGCGTATGTTGGGGAGATCCTATAGCATGGATGTCAGCCGACTGTTTTCTAATCCCAGCTATGATTATTGTTTATCGGAAACTGAAGTTAAAACACAATCTAGAGGTTGGTCATAAATATCAGTAGGGACATAATCTACAATCTGAAAAGAAAAACCTACACCCAACTTATAAGCACGATTCAACTTGGGAAGAAATCTGTCATAGTACCCACGCCCTCTTCCTAATCTGTTACCATCTTTAGAAAAAGCCACACCAGGCACAATTACTAAATCTATACTATCATAATCATTGTAAAATGATAAAGATGTAGGCTCCAAAATGCTGAATTTTCCTGCTTTTAAGAATTCTTCTCCTTTATATTCACGTAATTCAATATCATCACCAACCAAAACAGGAAGCAACAGCGTTTTCTTTCCTAAAAACTTTTGAAACAAAGGCAAAATATCAACTTCATCAGGAAGAGGATGATAGCCCATCACAACTTTTGCCTGTTGGAATTGAGGTAAAAGTAAAATCTGGTCAATAATATTATTCGACTCACTTAGACGCTTCTCTTCTGAAAACTGTGCCTTTAAAACCGAAATATGTTTTCTAAGTTCTTTCTTACTTACCATATGGCAAATATAGAGATAAAAAATAATTACCAAAAAATTTTCCAAAGGAAAATAAATGGCATTATCGAAAAAAGGTTGTATTTTTGTAACTACAACTAGAAAAAACAATATGGATAAAATTAGTCAGCCAATAACTTCTCAAATGATAGAAAAAGATATGCGCTATTTGCAACTACTTAGCGATTCTTTTCCAACTATTGCTTCCGCTAGTACAGAAATCATCAATTTGGAAGCAATAAGTAACCTACCAAAAGGAACTGAACATTTTATATCTGATCTCCACGGAGAATACGAGGCTTTTATCCATGTTCTTAAGAATGCGTCTGGAAACATTAAACGTAAGGTTAATGAGATTTTTGGACTTACCATGCGGGAAAATGAGAAGCATGAACTTTGTACACTAATCTATTATCCAGAAGAAAAGCTAAATATCATCAAACAAAAAGAAGAATATTTGGATGATTGGTATATGATTACCTTACACCAATTAGTTACTATTTGCCAGAATGTATCTTCTAAATATACTCGTTCAAAGGTTCGCAAATCTCTTCCCGATGATTATTCCTATATCATACAGGAACTTCTTCATGAATCATCTGCTGAATCTAATAAACAAGAATACTTCAATCAGATCATAAAAACCATCATAGAGATAGGACGTGCAGATGATTTCATAGTAGCTTTATGTAATGTCATTCAGCATCTCTCTATTGACCAACTACACATTGTAGGAGATATTTGGGACAGGGGCCCTGGTGCACACATCATTATGGAGACACTCCGTCACTACCATCATTTTGATGTTCAATGGGGCAATCATGATATGAGTTGGATTGGTGCAGCAGCAGGTAACCTAGCCTGCATCGCAAATGTATTACGTATCAGTTTCCGATATGGGAATATGGCTACTTTAGAAGATGGTTATGGAATTAATCTTTTGCCTCTAGCTACTTTTGCAATGGAAACTTATAAAGATGACCCTTGTGAAAGATTCCAACCAATTCTAGCTGACCCTGCTCATTCCGACACCAAATCTACTCGCCTACTAGCACAAATGCACAAGGCTATAACAATTATTCAATTCAAACTAGAAGCTGCCATCATAGACCGTCGTCCCGATTTCGAAATGGCATCTCGGAAACTTCTAGAATTCATTGATTTGGATAGAGGTGTATTCCATTACAATGATAAAGATTACGAAATGTGGGATACAAATTTCCCAACGATCTGTAAAGAGCATCCATATGACTTGACTGAGCAAGAAAAGGATATTATGGAAAGGCTTAAACATTCATTCTGCACGAGTGACAAGCTCCAGAAACATATAAAATGTCTGTTTTCTCATGGCAGCATGTATAATGTTTGCAATGGAAATCTCCTCTTTCATGCCTCCATACCTTTAAATGAAGATGGGTCTTTCAAGGATGTCAAGATACATGACCAATATTTTCATGGAATGGCTTTAATGAATGAAGTTGAACGGCAAACTCGATGCGCATTCAATGCTGAAATAAGTAAGGAAGATCGTAAATTTGCACGTGATTACATATGGTATTTATGGTGTGGCAAAAATTCTCCACTCTTTGATAAAGACAAGATGGCTACATTTGAAGGCTATTTTCTTAAAGACAAATCGATGTCTAAAGAAGAGAAGGGATACTACTACACATACAGAGATAATGAAAAAATCTGTGACGCTATACTCGATGAATTTGGTGTAATAGGAGAACATCGCCATATAGTGAATGGACATGTTCCTGTTAAAGCAGCAACTAAAGGGGAAAGTCCAATAAAAGCTAATGGTAAACTTATAGTTATCGATGGTGGCTTTGCTAAAGCATACCATGAAAAGACAGGCATTGCAGGCTACACATTAGTATATCATTCCAGAGGGTTACAGCTTGTTCAGCATGAACCATTTACATCTACAAAAGATGCCATTGAAAAAGGAACCGATATTGTTTCCACCACACAATTGGTTGAACTCAGCACACATCGTGTAATGGTAAAAGACACCGATCTTGGTAGAGAACTTGCGAGACAAATAGATGACCTTAAGAAGTTGTTATACGCCTACAGGAATGGTTTCATTAAAGAAAAAGAAAATAAACAGCATTAACTATGAAACAATACTGGTATGTATTCTGCCAAGATGAGCTACTTCTATGGAAAGAAGGTGGTAAATTAGTTATACCTTTTGCTGAAGAACCACCAGTAAAAGTAGCACCGTGGACAACTATAATCACTCCAGAAGAGGGATATTCAGCTATTTCCATCCCATCTCCCATCATTGAAGATGAAAAACAAAAGATGGTCTCACTCAGACCTTCTTATGACATTTTATCGCGTGAGCATTATCTGAAAGCAGGTAAGTGTAGAGAACTACTATACTGGGATGCTAATAATAAATTCTGCGGCTGTTGCGGAGGCCCTATGAAATTCAACTCCCCCATCAGCAAGAAATGTACCATGTGTGGTAAAGAAATATGGCCAAATGTGGCTGTCGCATGCATCGTTCTCATCCAAAAAGGTGATGAGATTCTAATGGTTCATGCAAACAATTTCAGAGGTAAATTTTTTGGTCTGGTAGCAGGTTTTGTAGAAACTGGTGAAACTTTAGAAGATTGTGTGAAACGGGAAGTTCTTGAAGAAACCAGTCTTACCATCAAAAACCTAAAGTATTTCGATAGTCAACCTTGGCCATATCCATGTGGTCTTATGGTAGGCTTTACGGCGGAATACGAAAGTGGAGAAATACATCTCCAGCGAAGTGAACTTGGAGGAGGCGGTTGGTTTACAAAAGACAATCTCCCAGAACTTCCACAGCCACTCTCCATAGCAAGGAAATTAATTAACCACTGGTTAGAAAAACAAAATAATATACTATGAATAAATATTTTTACTTATTATTCTTAGCCCTCACGTCACTGAATTTAATTTCATGCTCAGTGGAAGAAAAAACAGTTCAGATTCAACTGGCTGAAACTAGTGATGTGCATGGAGCATTTTATGACTATGATTTCCGCAATGGAAAAATTCAGCATTCCAGCCTTTCGCGTATTTCACAATATCTGAAAGAAACCCGTAAAGAACTTGGAGACAATCTAATATATATGGATAATGGAGATATTCTCCAAGGTCAACCAGAGGTTTATTTCTTTAATTATATGGATACAGCCAAAGTGCATCAAGTAGCAAGGATGTTGAACTACTTAAAATGTGATGCTACTGCTGTAGGAAATCATGATATAGAGACTGGACATGCAGTGTATGACAAATTTTATGGTCAATGTAACTTTCCTGTATTAGGAGCCAATGTAATAGATAAGAAAACCGGGAAGCCTTACTTCCAACCTTATAAGATTTTGGAACGCAGTGGAATTAAAATAGCCATTATAGGTATGTTGACTCCAGCTATTCCTAAATGGCTTCCTGAAATCTTATGGGAAGGATTAGAGTTCCAAGACATGGTAGAGTGTGCTAAACAATGGATCCCAGAAGTGAAAAAAGAAAAGCCAGATTTAATCGTTGGCTTATTCCACTCTGGTTCAGACAGCCGTGAAGAAACAGCTGAAGGTGAAGTACTAGAAGATGCTTCTTTCGTTGTACCAGAAAAGGTTCCAGGTTTCGACATAATTTTCTATGGTCACGACCATAAAAACCGTTTAGAAGAAATAGTAGATCCTGAAGGAAAAACCGTCTATTGCATTAATCCTGACAATGAAGCTGAATTTCTAAGTTTAGCACATGTTACTTTCCAACTAAGAAACGGCAAAGTGGTTTCAAAAGAGATAAAGCCGGAACTAAAAGACATGAAAGATTATCCAGTAGATAGTGATTTTGAAAAAGAGTTCGCTCCTCAAAAACAAGAAGCCATCGACTATATTAATAGAAAGATTGGAAAGTTGACAAAAACACTTTATGCTAAAGAAGCATTTATAGGTCCATGTGATTTCCTAAGCCTAATTCATCAGTTGCAAATGGACATCACAGGTGCTCCTATTTCCATTACTGCTCCCCTCTCCCTCAATGCTGTCATTCCACAAGGAGACCTTACAGTGGGCGACATGTTTAATCTTTATCGATTCGAAAATTATCTCTACACTATGAGCCTCACCGGCCAAGAGATTAAGGATGAATTAGAAATGAGCTATGCCAGCTGGACAAATATCATGAAAAGTGCAAATGACGATCTGCTACTGCTAAATAAGGATGCTTCAGACGATCAGCACTTAGGATTTAAAAATTTCTACTTTAACTTTGATACAGCTGCAGGAATCAATTATACCGTAGATGTAACAAAACCAAATGGAGAAAAAGTAAACATAATTTCCTTGTCTGATGGAACCCCATTTGATTTAACCAAACGATATAATGTGGCAATCAATTCCTATAGAGGAAATGGAGGCGGTGATTTGCTCACGAAAGGTGCAGGTTTAACCAAAGAGGAAATCCTTAAAAGAATAGTAAAAAGTACCGATAAGGATTTACGTTATTACCTCATCAAACACATTGAAGAACAAAAGGTAGTTACCCCACCTCACATGAACAACTGGAAATTCATTCCAGAATCATGGACAATTCCAGCTGGTAAGAAGAACTTGAAAGAACTTTTCAATTAAAAAGGAAATAAAAAAATGGATGCACTCTTGTGCATCCATTTTCTATTTTAAGGCGAATAAAAGAATTACAACTTTAAGCTTACTTTGATAGCTTCTATCTTCTCCATTGCCTTTTCAGACAAAATAGGATAATCATCAGCACTGGTCATCTTATCCTTTACTTCACAATAGAATTTAATCTTTGGTTCTGTACCAGAAGGACGAACGCTAACCTTTGTTCCATCCTCACAGAAATACTGCAATACATTACTTGTAGCAGGCATATCCAAATGCTTAACAGCACCTGTATTTACATCTGTGAGCTGAAGGCTTTGATAATCCTTGATAGTTACTACCTTAGATCCACCTAATTCCTTTGGAGGATTAGCACGGAAATCAACCATCATCTGCTTAATTTCATCTGCTCCGCTCTTACCTGGCTTAACCACATTAATGGTAAACTCCTTAGAGAAACCATACTCCAGATAAATCTGCATCAACAAGTCATATAGAGTCTTACCTTGATCTTTAGCCCAAGCTGCAATTTCACAAATCAAACAAATTGAAGCTGGAGCATCTTTATCACGAACTTTATCATATGGTAGGAAGCCAAAACTTTCTTCACCACCACCGATGTATTTCTGCTTACCTTCTGATATGGCAATTTCGCGAGCAATCCACTTAAAACCAGTGTAGCAATCGCGAAGCTCCACATTATTTTTCTTAGCTATTTCAGCAATGACCTCGGTAGTAACGATAGTCTTTACCAAGAAATCAGAAGACTTAAGCTGGCCTAAAGCTTTCTTGTTCTTTATGATATAATAGCAGAACATCATACAGGTCTGATTTCCATTAATGATAATCCACTCACCCTTATTATCACGACAAACAATAGCCAAACGGTCTGCATCAGGATCTGTAGCAACAACTAAATCTGCGTTTAACTTCGTTCCCAACTTCATTCCTAATGTCATAGCCTCAGCATTCTCGGGATTAGGAGATACAACTGTAGGGAAGTTGCCATCTATAACCATTTGTTCTGGAACTACATGTATATTTTGGAAACCCCAAGAACGAAGACATAAAGGAACGATAACCCTACCAGTTCCATGCATTGCGGAATAGACTATATTCAAATCTTTCTGGCGATTGATGACATCCTGATCGATAAGTGCCTCATGAACAGCTGTCATATAATTATAATCCATTTCACCGCCAATGATTTCAATCAAGTCCCAGTTGGCTTCAAATTTAACATCGTCTATTGTTACCTTATTTACTTCCTCTATAATGCCTGTATCATGTGGAGAAAGTACCTGAGCACCATCTTCCCAATACGCTTTATAACCATTATATTCTTTTGGATTGTGAGAAGCAGTAACATTTACACCACACTGTGCATGAAGTTCACGAATAGCAAATGAGATTTCTGGTGTAGGACGCAAACTCTCAAACAAATAGCACTTAATACCATTTGCAGAGAAAATGGCAGCTACAGTTTCAGCAAATTCACGGCCATGATTACGGCAGTCATGACCTACCACAGCTGCTAAATCCTTACGATTAGGGAATGCTTTCAGAACATAATTCGCAAAACCTTGAGTTGCCATTCCCACAATGTATTTATTCATTCGATTAGTTCCAGCTCCCATGATACCACGCAAGCCGCCAGTTCCAAACTCAAGGTTACGATAAAATGCGTCAATCAATGGAGTCTTGTCCTCGGCATCAAGCATAGCCTGAACTTCTGCACGTGTCTCAGCATCAAAAGAAGGAGAAAGCCATTTCTTGGCAGTTTCAGTACATTTTTTTATCAATTCTTCATTTTCCATAATTGAATATTTTTAATAGTATTTAGATTTCAGATGTTATATTTAGATTACAAATATAGATATTTAATCTGATTTTGCCTAAATAAAAAATGACTTTTTATAGAAAGCACTTGCAATTTCCAACTCACATTTAATAAATAATTCTATTTGTAGATTATTAATTTATAATTCACTATTTTTGCAGTATGAAAATTACACTACTCGTTATAGGTAAAACCATAGAAAAACATTATATTGCCGGAATTGATGACTACGTTTCACGGCTAAAACATTATATAAGTTTTAATCTTGAGGTTATTCCAGAATTAAAAAACACCAAAAGCCTTTCCGAACAACAACAGAAGGAGAAAGAGGCCGACTTAATTCTGAAGTCACTCCAACCAGGTGACGTAGTGGTCTTGCTAGATGAGCACGGTAAAGAATTCAGAAGCATTGAGTTCGCAGAATGGACTAAACAGAAAATGAATACAGTCAGTAAACGACTCGTTTTCATTATTGGGGGTCCATATGGCTTCTCTCAGAGAATTTATGACATCGCACAAGAGAAGATTTCGCTTTCTAAAATGACCTTTTCCCACCAAATGATTCGCCTCATTTTTGTGGAACAACTTTACCGGGTGATGAATATCCTCCATGGTGGACCATATCACCACGAGTAATTACCAATGAAAATCTGCCACTACAGGTAAATGATCACTATATCCCCCTTGATACCTCAACCCATTGTAGGTGCGAAAAGGCTTTAGCCCTCCATATTTCAAATCTTCCTCCAAAATAAAGGATGGCTGATGGATTTTCACCCACTCTGGAGCGGTATAGAAATGACCACTTTTCTTGTAAAGTAAGTTCCCATTAACAATGAAATGGTCCAGGGTATTCCACTTACCTTGGTATTTATAAGTTCCAGGTTTCTTCCCTATCAATAAATTATACAATGATAAGGGGTGAATTTCATCTTCCACTTTTGATGCTTTTAATACAGTTTTCAAAGAAGCGTTATCTGGAAAATCATTAAAATCGCCCGTAATAATAATTCTAGGTTTAGATTTGTGAACCATTACAGAATCAACATGCTGCTTTAGCACTTGAGCCACATGTCTCCTATAGGGATCAGAGATGCTCTGCCCACGACTACGACTAGGGAAATGGCAAAGAAACAGATCTAAAGTATCTCGCGTCTGAGTAATTCCTTCCACATGAAGGATATTGCGAGTCGGTCTGTTCCCGATAGTACTTCTATCTATTTCTATTTCATCAAATTTAAGAGGCTTAAAAGTAGCTTTTTGGTAAAGGAAGGCGATATCTATGCCACGTTCATCAGGACTATGGGTCATATAATAATCATAACCGGCAACACGCAGCGGTGACCGACGGGTTAAATAAAGTAGAACACTATCATTTTCTACTTCACAAAGCATTATCACATCTGGAAGCTGATCATCTGCTGCAGATGATATGACCTGTGATATATGAATAAGCTTTTTCCAGAAACGAGGCTTAGTCCAATTCCGGACAGTACCAGGTAGGAATTCCTGGTCGGCTTTCAAAGAATCATGGAAAACATCAAAAAGATTCTCTACGTTATACTCCATCAATCTAAAACGAGATTGAGAGAAAACTAATAAAGAGAATGTGGTAAAAACTAAGAATGTAAAAAATCTGTGCAAAATCAAGAAAGAGTGCATCAACTTGATGCACTCTTTTTAGGTTTATGATTAAACTTCAGGAATAGCCTTTAAAATAGCTTTTAAATGACGCCAGCAAAGATCCACTGCTGGTATATGCAAACGTTCTTCTGGTGAATGAACGCCACGAAGTGTAGGCCCGAATGAAATCATATCCAATTCTGGATATTTTTCTTTAAACAAGCCACATTCCAAACCTGCATGGATAGCCTTAACTTTAGGCTCCTTATCAAACAAATTACGATAAGTATCAACAGCAATCTTAAGGATCTCACTATCCATATTAGGTGCCCATCCTGGATAAGAAGCTAGATTCTCCACCTTTGCACCACCCAGTTCTAACGCAGCACGTATGGTGTCGGCCATTACTTCTTTTCCATTGTCAGCACTACTACGCTGACTAGCAGTTACCTTAATAGTATTACCCTCACCCATCTTAACAGAAGCCAGATTTGAAGAAGTTTCTACTAATCCTTCTATATCACGGCTCATTTCAAATACGCCATTGCAAACAGCCATAATACAATTTATGAGGTTATCTGCCGTCTTCGAGTCAATAGCAGGACGTGGGTCTGTACTTTGCATAACCAATTCCATGGCTGGCTCAGTACGCTTAAATTCTTCTTTTACACCAGCGGCCCAATTATTGAAATCGACACGTATTTCTTCTTTATTCATCATTGGCACTGCTATAACAGCGGAAGCATCACGAGGTATAGCATTATGTAGACCTCCGCCATTAAAACTGCATAAATACATGCCATATTTACGATTTGCTTTATATAAGAAACGGAACAGCACCTTATTCGCATTAGCGAGACCTTTGTTGATATCATCACCAGAATGTCCGCCCTTTCCATTCTTCAAAGCCAACTCTAAGAAAATGTAATTCTCGGGAACCTCAATTGGGGTATAAGTAAACTCTGCATTTGTTCTAATACCTCCTGCACAGCCTACAAACAATTCACCTTCATCTTCAGAGTCTAGATTTATCAAAATGTCACCATGCATGAAATCACGCTCTATAGCCTCAGCACCAGTTAAGCCACGTTCTTCATCGGTAGTGAACAAGCATTCCATAGGTCCATGTTCCACTTCTGGATCTATCATAGCGGCCAATCCCATAGCAATTCCCACACCATCATCGGCACCTAAGGTAGTACCTTTAGCCATCATCCACTCACCCTTTATTTTTGTCTTAATAGGGTCTGTCAAAAAGTTCATTTCAACATCGGGATTCTTTTCTGGCACCATGTCTTGGTGAGCTTGAATAATCACAGGTTTTTTATTTTCATAACCAGGAGTAGCAGGTGCACTGATTAGGACATTACCTGCCGCATCCATTTTGAAACCTAATCCATGCTTCTCGGCAAAATCTTTCAAATATGCTCCCATCTTTTCCTCATGACCAGATGGACGAGGAACTTGATTAATTTCAGCAAAAATGTCAAAAATAATCTTTGGTTTTAATTCCACATTATTCATATTAAAATAGTTTGTTATTTCAGTTCAAGTGCTAATTTATATTAAATTGTGTCCTTCTTTCCTAAAAGCAAATTTAGAAAGTATATCTTTGCATGCAAATTTACAAAAGAATGCTCAAAACAATGCTTGTATGTGTGTTAATAATTGCTATAAGTGTAGCATTATTAGCCATAAAAATTCTGATTAAGAAGAACGGGCGCTTTCCAAACACCCACATTAGTGGCAGTAAGGCAATGCGTGACCGAGGCATAGGTTGTGTACAATCTCAGGACTATGCAGCACAATTAGATAATCCACATGCTATTCCTGAGCGTAGTAAATAATGAAAAATTAAAATTAATAAAATAAGCACATATTTATAATGAAAAACTTGAAAACTGTATTGGCTGCTGCATGTGTGTTAGTTTTTGCAGCATGTAACAACAAACAAGCAGGAACAGAGACAGCGCCTGCAAATGTAAAAAGTGGCGATTTGAAGATTGCTTATGTAGAGATTGACAGTCTGATGTCTCAATATCAGTTCTGTAAGGACTATACTTTACTTCTAACCAAAAAGGGTGAGAATATCCGTGCCACTCTAAATCAGAAAGCTAAAACTTTAGATTCTGATGCACAGGAATTCCAACGTAAACTTCAAAACAATGCTTACACACAAGAGCGTGCTGAACAAGAGAATGCACGTCTTGTAAAAATGCAGCAAGATCTTCAGGCTCTTCAGGAGCGTTTGAGCAATGAATTTGATGCTGAAACAGCTAAGTACAACAATGCTATGCGTGACTCTATAACCTCATTCCTGAAGATTTACAACCAGGATAAGGGCTATAGCCTTGTGCTGAGCAAAGCTGGTGATAATATGCTTCTTGCAGATCCTTCACTGGATATTACCAACGATGTAGTAGCTGGTTTGAACAAGCGTTATGTTCCTAGCAAGGAATTAAAGGAAGTTAACGCTGAGACTACTGGAAAATAATAGAAGCTAAATAATAAAGAAAGATGCATCCGATTTAATTCTGATGCATCTTTTTTATCCCCTATCCGGAAGATTAATAATCTTCAGCCCGTAAGATTAGTAATCTTCGTGCCATAAGATTAGTAATCCATAGGCCATAAGATTAGTAATCCTAAAAATCTAGGATTATATTGCTACTACCAAGAGAAAAGAATGTGGAGGAAGAAAGTAAAGCTCAATAACTGAGAACAGAATAATCTCTATTAAGAGTTTTCAATGTGTTTATTTCCACCGGAAGAATTTTTACCTAATTTACGAAGCAAAGCTCTATTAACTACAAGAAATCTTTTAGGCTGAGTTTTAAGTTCCGCATTAGCCACGTTGCTTAAGTCGTTAAAATACTCGGAAAAGACAGAAAGGATATTCTCTCTAAAGTTAAATTTAGCATCGCTATGAGTCAAGACCTTTAATCCTGCCTGAACAATCTCCACATCTATATCTTTCCCTGTAAGAATAGGATCACCATCATAATGGATTACACCATTCCCTGAACGATGTATATGAAGTTTGCGAGTCCGAAAAGTTTTTATGTGACTATTCTTATTTATTGTCTTGTTGAAAAGTTGAAAAGCTATTTGAGGTGCATCTAGAACTGTAAAAGGTTCCATGACAGTTACATCCAACAAGCCATCTTCCATGGATGCATCGGGTGCAATGTATGCATTATTTCCATACTGAGATGCATTGGCACAGGCTATTAGGAAAGCCTTCATTTTTACCGAGCCCTCTTCATCTTCTATTTCATACGTTTCAGGCTTATAACGCAAGCCTTCTACCAAGGTATTCTCCAGATAAGTCAAAAGGCCTCTTTTCCCAGCTGAAGCAAATTTTAAACTCACAAAGGCATCAAAACCTACTCCACAGGTACAAAAGAATGGCAAATTATTCACCAAACCATAGTCTATAGTATGTACTATACCATTTTGGATGATGTCAACAGCTTTTTTATAATCCTGAGAAATTTCCAAATGACGAGCTAAGCCATTTCCAGAACCACATGGAATAATGCCCAATGTTGTATTAGTATGAATTAAAGAACGAGCTACCTCATTTACAGTTCCATCACCACCTATAGCAACAACTGTATCATAGCCCTCATCGGCAGCCTGCTTGGCCAATTCCATTGCATGACCTGCATACTGAGTCTTTGCAATCTCCCAATCAATTAATTCCCTGTCAAGAGTTTGCTCAATATATTCCAAAATCTGATTTTTATCAGAAGTTCCAGAAATAGGATTAACGACGAATAAAACCTTACGACTCATAATTTGCGGGTGCAAATATAACATATTTTGCCCAATTGTTACCCTTTTCTATATCTTAATCCTCAAAGAATAATATTTTTTGAAAATTTTGGTTACTATACTGAAAATAATTGCTAAATTTGCACCGTTTTTTATGAATTAGCGAAAATAATTAAACTAATCGCTGTGGACAGCGACATATAACATATTTATATATATGGGATTGTTACAAGAAAAATTGGCAAAGTATACCTTGCCTCAGCAATATATGGCTATGGGAATCTATCCATATTTCCGTACCATAGACAGCCATCAGGATACAGAGGTAGAAATGGACGGCAAGAAGGTGCTTATGTTTGGATCCAACTCATACATGGGTCTTACATATGACCAGCGCATTATAAATGCAGCTATAGAGGCAACAAAAAAATATGGAACCGGTTGTGCTGGTTCTCGTTTTTTGAACGGTACTTTAGACCTTCACGTAGAACTTGAACATGAATTGGCAGAATTCATAGGGAAAGATGAAGCCTTAGTATATTCTGCAGGTTTTAATGTAAATGCTGGAGTAATAAGTTGTGTTACAGACCGTAATGATTACCTTCTTTGCGATGAGCGTGACCATGCTTCTATCGTTGATGGCCGTCGTCTTTCATTCTCTAAAGCTTTAAAATATAAGCACAATGACATGGAAGACTTGGAGGCAAATCTCCAGAAATGTAATCCAGAAGCTGTCAAACTGATGATTGCTGATGGTGTCTTCTCCATGGAAGGAGACTTAGCTCCACTTCCAAAGATGGTGGAACTTAAGAAGAAATACAACGGTAACATCATGATTGACGAGGCTCATGGTTTAGGTGTATTTGGAAAAAACGGACGAGGCGTTTGTGATCACTTTGGCCTAACTGATGATGTAGACCTCATCATGGGTACTTTCAGTAAATCTTTGGCTAGCATTG
The DNA here is from genome assembly GCA_002395835.1 of Bacteroidales bacterium UBA4293. GTDB lineage: Bacteria > Bacteroidota > Bacteroidia > Bacteroidales > Bacteroidaceae > Minthousia. Next base: position 57,220 of record DGVD01000007.1, read on the forward strand.
GTGGTTTTATCGCTGCAGACAAAGAAATCATCAATTGGGTTCGTCATAATTCCCGCACCTATATTTTCAGTGCAAGTATCACTCCTGCTGCCGCTGCAGCTGCAAAAGAAGCGCTTCATATCCTGAAGACTGAACCTGAACGCCAAGAAAATTTGTGGAAGATAACAAATTATGCTTTAGAAAGTTTCCGTAATGCAGGATTTGAAATAGGTAGTACTGAAAGTCCTATTATCCCTCTTTACGTACGTGATACTAGAAAGACTTTCGAAGTAACCCGTTTGGCATTCGACAATGGTGTATTTATTAACCCAGTAATCCCTCCAGCTTGCGCACCAGAAGACACTTTGGTAAGAGTTGCTCTGATGGCTACTCACACAAAAGCACAGGTAGATCAGGCTGTGGACGTTCTGTCTAAATGCTTTAAGCAATTAGGTATCCTAAAATAAATCTAACAAAAGAATAAAAAACGCAGAAACTGGGAAGTTCTGCGTTTTTTTTCGCGAATAATTTGGAGGTTATTCAAAAGTTCATTACCTTTGCACCGCATTTGAAAAAAGGCATTCGGGGTGTGGCTCAGTCCGGTTAGAGCACCTGCTTTGGGAGCAGGGGGTCGTGGGTTCGAATCCCGCTACCCCGACAAAAAAAGAGATTGGTTTCAATCTCTTTTTTTTTATTAGAAATTCAGGTAAAAATCCCTAGTCAAATTTTGAAAATCCTGCGTATATTGACCCTCTCTTTGAATAACTAGTTTATCAAATTTAGGATTCGGATTTTCCTTTTTAGAAAAAGATAGCAATACCCTTTCGGGGGATTTTCTTTCCACAGTTTGTACATCAGTCCTTGAATTTAAATAGAAACCTTGTTCTAGAGCCAGCTGTATAAAATGAGCAGCCCCAAGAATGGGAAGGACAACAGAAAAATTACCCTCCTGAGAAATCAAATTGGAAACTTTATTGATTAAATCGGAGAAATTTAACGAAATATTATGTCGTGCCAAAGTTCGCTGCTCCCCTACACTCTTTAGTGAGTCCTCAAAATAAGGAGGGTTGCAAACTATTAAATCATACTTATCTAAGGACTGATAATTTAAGATATCCATGCAAATAACATGGATGTGTTCAGCCCAAGGTGAAGATAATACATTTTCCCTAGCCTGTAGTACTGCCCTTGGTTCAATATCTACAGCATCTATCTCAAAGTCAAGAGTCATACTTTCTAACCTTTGAGCACACATTAAAGCCAGAATTCCAGTTCCAGTGCCGATATCTAACACTCTCCTGCAGTTCTTTACATCAACCCATGAACCCAAAAGACAGCTATCTGTTCCCACCTTCATACCCGATGAAGACTGTTTCACTAAAAATCGCTTAAATTGAAAGTATTCATTACTCATGTTACAAAGATAATCAAAAATAAGTGAATAAAGAAATAATGATATTCTACAAACCCTCATATCTCATTTAAAAATAGTATCTTTGCAATGGATTTTAATCCAAAGGCATATACACTAAAGAGAAAATTATAAAAAAGATGAACGATTATAAAAATAGATATTCTGAAGAACCTGAAATTTCTATGATTGCAGACTTCGAAGGTGATGAAGCTAATCTCTTTAATCAGAAAGTAGATGAAGAGCTTCCCATTCTTCCTTTACGGGATGTTGTCATATTTCCAGGGGTTATTCTTCCAGTTCAAATCGGTCGTACTGCATCACTCAAAGTAGTAAAATATTGCTATCAGAATAATTGCCAATTAGGTACACTCACTCAGCGTGATGCAAAAGTGGAAGATCCACAACCTAAGGATTTGTACGAAACTGGTATTGTAGCTCGCATTCTGCGAATTCTTGAGATGCCTGATGGGAAAACTACAGCTATACTTCAAGGTCAAAGCAGATTTACTGTAGAAGCATTCCTCCCTAGACCATCAAAGGACGACTGGTGGACTGCACGAGTTCGTGAGCGTAAGGATGAAGGTTTTAAGATTCAGAATAAAGAATTCTCCACTTTAGTAGAAACATGCAGAGATATGGCTGGCCAGCTCATGCAAGAAATCTCTGAAGGAAGAACTGAGGTGGCATTTGCATTACGAAACATAAATAACAATCTATTTTTCATTAATTTCTGTTGTGCTAATCTTCCTTTTAATACGGAAGACAAGATGAAGTTAATGGAAAAAGATTTTTTAATAGACCGTGCTTATGAACTTCTTAAGTTGATCAATACAACCTTAGAATTTGTTCATTTAAGAAAACATATTCAGCACAAAGCTCAAGGAGAACTGAATGAACAGCAGCGCGAATACTTCTTACAGCAAGAGATCCGCAATATTCAAGAAGAACTTGGCAACTCTAATGACCAGGAGATTGAAGAAATGCGGAAAGCTGCAAAAGAAAAGGAATGGAGTTTTGAAACATACAACCAGTTCAAAAAAGAGCTTGACAAGCTGGAACGTATTGCGCCACAAAGTCCAGACTACAACATTCAGTTCAATTATCTGAAAACAGTACTTTCACTACCATGGAACCACTATTCTGTGGATAATTTGGATATTAATAACGCAGAAAAAGTGCTAAACCGTGACCATTATGGAATGGAGAAGGTCAAAGAGCGCATTCTGGAGCATCTGGCAGTAGTACGTATGCGAGAAGACTTCAAAAGCCCAATCATCTGTCTATATGGCCCTCCTGGTGTAGGAAAAACCTCATTAGGACGCAGTATTTCAGCTGCACTAAATCGTGAATACGTGAGAGTTTCCCTAGGTGGTTTACACGACGAAGCTGAGATCAGAGGTCATCGCAGAACATATATTGGAGCTATGCCTGGACGTATATTAAAAAATATACAAAAGGCTGGAACTTCTAATCCTGTTTTCGTCTTGGATGAGATAGACAAAATCACCCAACAGACCATGAATGGTGACCCTGCATCAGCATTACTGGAAGTGTTAGACCCAGAACAAAACAGCACATTCCACGATAATTACCTAGATATGGATTATGACCTATCTAAGGTAATGTTCATAGCTACAGCAAATGATGTAAGCACCATTCCTAGTGCTCTGCGTGACCGTATGGAACTTATCGAAGTCCCAGGATATATAACAGAGGAAAAGATAGAAATAGCAAAAAGGCATTTAATTCCAAAAGCTAAAAAAGAAATTGGAATAAAAACAAAATATGAAGATATAAAGATAGGGAAACCTACTGTTGAAAAAATAATTGAAGATTACACGCGTGAAAGCGGTGTACGTCAATTAGAAAAAATGATTAACAAGTTAATCCGCAAGGAAGCTTTATATTATGCTCAACATGGAGAGTTCAGCCCTACTACTGTTAAGCCTACCGACCTGAAAAAGCTGTTGGGAACTGAACCATACAGCCGTGAGAAATATCAAGGTAACGATTATGCGGGTGTAGTTACTGGACTTGCCTGGACTTCTGTAGGAGGAGAAATCCTATTTGTAGAAGCAGGATTAAGTAAAAGTAAATCTCCAAAGCTTTCACTTACTGGCAGTCTGGGCGATGTGATGAAAGAATCAGCAGTATTGGCACTAGAATATGTAAAGGCGCATGCTGAACTTTACAACATCGACTACAGGATTTTCGATGAATGGAGCATCCACATCCATGTGCCTGATGGAGCTACTCCAAAGGATGGACCTTCAGCTGGTATAACATTGGCTACAGCTATTATCTCTGCACTTACCCAGCGCAAGGTAAAGAAAAATTTAGCCATGACCGGCGAAATAACCCTAAGAGGAAAGGTCACTCCTGTAGGAGGAATCCGTGAAAAAATTCTAGCAGCTAAAAGAGCAGGCATAAAAGAAATCATTCTTTGCGAAGAGAATAGAAGAAACATTGAAGAAATACCTTCTGTTTATCTGGAAGGACTTCAGTTCCACTATGTAAATGACATTCATGAAGTGATTTCTATTGCATTGCTTGAAGAGAAAGTAAACCATCCACTTCAATTCAACTTTACAGAAAAGAATAACGACAAATCATGACATTTGAGCTTCAATATAAAGACCCAAAAACAAATGCCCGTGCGGGCAAAATTACGACCGACCATGGCGTAATAGAAACTCCTATCTTCATGCCAGTGGGAACACTTGGTACTGTGAAAGGAGTGCACCTGAGAGAGTTGGTAGATGACATTAAGGCTCAAATCATTCTTGGTAATACTTATCATTTATATTTAAGGCCAGGAGTAGAGATTCTGGAACAAGCTGGCGGTCTCCATAAATTTAATGGTTTCAACAAGCCGATGCTGACAGATAGTGGAGGATTTCAAGTTTTCTCTCTTGCTGGAATCCGTAAGCTAACGAATGAGGGTGCGGAGTTTCGTTCTCACATTGATGGTTCAAAGCATTTTTTCACTCCTGAAAAGGTTATAGATATAGAAAGAAGCATCGGCGCAGATATTATGATGGCTTTTGATGAGTGTCCCCCAGGAACATCTGTTTATGAATATGCAAAAAAATCATTGGAGTTAACTCATCATTGGTTAGACAGATGTTTAAAAAGATTCCATGAAACGGAACCGAAATATGGATATAATCAGTCTTTATTTCCTATAGTACAAGGATGTGTATATAAAGACCTTCGTCAGAAATCTGCTGAATATGTAGCCAGTAAGAATGCTGATGGAAATGCCATTGGAGGTTTAGCCGTGGGTGAACCCGTGGAAAAGATGTATGAGATGATAGAAGTGGTAAACGAAATTCTTCCTCAAGATAAGCCTAGATACCTTATGGGAGTTGGAACACCTATAAATATTCTGGAAGGTATTGAACGAGGAGTGGATATGTTCGACTGTGTCATGCCAACAAGAAACGGGCGCAATGCCATGGTTTTCACCAGGAATGGTATACTAAATATGCGAAACAAGAAATGGGAAAATGATTTTTCTCCACTAGATCCAGATGGCACCTCATATGTGGACCATATGTATTCTAGAGCGTATGTTCGTCACCTTTTCCATGCAGGAGAAATGTTAGGTATGCAAATAGCATCTATACATAATTTAGCTTTCTATCTCTGGTTAGTAGGAGAAGCTAGAAAGCATATCATTGAAGGAGATTTCTCTACTTGGAAAACTAAAATGGTTAAACAGCTCTCAGAGAGACTTTAAAACATATATGAAGAAAGCATTGGAAGTCATAAGAGAATTTTTAACCACTCTCTTTAAGCCTATGAGGCCTATATGGGATTGGCTATTCTCTGCTCGTTGTATTTCAAGAATAGACCGATATATTATCGGCAAGTTCTTGGGAACATTTGTCTTTTCCATTGTATTGATTATCTCCATTGCTGTAGTTTTCGATTTCAATGAACATTTGGATAATTTCATGGAGCATAATGCTCCGATGGATAAAATCATTTTTGAATACTATCTGAATTTTATCCCCTATTATTCCAATCTGTTCAGTGCTCTATTTGTATTTATTTCTGTTATTTACTTCACGTCGAAACTAGCAGATAATTCAGAAATTATAGCCATGATGAGTACAGGTATGAGTTTTAACCGTATTATGAGACCATACCTCATATCGGCTACAGTCATAGCTATTTTCACTTACTTGCTAGGAGCATATATCATTCCAGAAGGTACTATTACCCGATTAAATTTCGAGAATACATATAAAAAGAAGAAAATGGTGACGTATGCTCAAGATATCCAAATGGAAGTAGATTCAGGAGTGATAGCTTATATAGAGAGATTTGAAAGCAGCAATAAAACTGGTTACCATTTCAGTTTGGACAAATTTGAGGATAAAGAGCTTGTTAGTAGACTTACTGCCAGCACTATTACTTATGACACCCTTTCTGATGTTCGCTACCACTGGACCATACGAGACTATACCGTGCGCGAATTAAAAGGAATGAAGGAGTTCATAACTCATGGTAACCGAACAGACTCTATCATTAAAATGGAACCTGCGGACTTTCTGATATATGAAGGGCAAGAATCTACCATGACAAGCCCTAAGTTAAAAGAATATATCGACAGGCAAAAAGCCCGTGGTTTTGCTAACATACAACAATTTGAAGTAGAATATTATAAACGAATCGCATCTAGTTTTGCCGCATACATTTTGACTATTATTGGTCTTTCTCTTTCTTTCCAAAAGAGAAAGGGCGGTATGGGTATGTATCTAGGCATTGGATTAGCCCTAAGCGTGACTTACATCCTTTTTCAAACAATCTCGTCAACATTCGCTATTAATGCGAATATGCCACCTTTAATTGCAGTTTGGATACCTAATATCCTTTTTGCTTTTATAGCATTTTATTTATATAAAAAAGCACCAAGATAAACTATTATGAGAATGAAAAGAGAAAAATTAGAAAAGCTATTCAATGACATGAAAACCCTTAAATGGTGGGAAAGTTGGGCTGGAATAACCATCGGAAGCGCTATAGTAGCTGCGGGGTTTGTCTATTTTATTAATCCTTACAATATCGTTCCAGGAGGAGTATATGGTAGCAGTATTGTCCTTCATAACATCTTCCCTTCCATACAGGTGGGAACTTTTGGATACATGTTTGATATCCCTTTGTTCTTCATAGCCCTATTATTATTAGGAGCCAATCTAGGTGCTAGGACGTTTTATTCAGCAATGATAACACCGGCATTCATGAATTTAATGACAATAATGTCATATCCCAACCAAGCAGCTATTGAGAGTTTGGACCCAGCACTTTTACTAAATGGGCATATAAACATGTCTAATGATTTGATGCTTACAACAATCATCGGTGCGGCATTAATTGGAATAGGTTGTGGTATCGTTGTTAGAAATGAAGCTACAACAGGTGGTAGCGATATTGTGGCCATGATTCTACAAAAGTATGCTCATATAAAATTCTCTAATGCTATCCTATTGGTCGATGGATGTGTCGTTCTTTTTGGTTTGTTAGTCATTGGATTAGGAATAGGCCAAGAAGAAGGAAAAGCTTCTGGGTCATGGCTATTGTCGTTTTATTCATTATTAGCTATATTTATCTCGTCAAGAGTCCTTGCTTATGTCATAAATGGTAACAAAGATGACAAGATGATCTTTATTATCAGTAAAAATGAGTTGACCAATCTTCACCATTATATTCTTAATGATTTGAACAGAACTGCTACAATCATCAAAGCACAAGGGTTATATACAAGGCAGGATAAAGAAATGATATTTCTTGTTGTAAAATACAAGGAAGTAAATAAAGTGAAGCAACAGATAAAGGATGTTGATCCCACTGCATTTGTAATTGTTACCGATGCTTATGACACCTTTGGTGAAGGATGGAAGGAGCTTCCAGATGCCGGTCAAATACAAGCTGAATAAAGATATGAAAGACCTCACCTATTCGAAGTCCTTTTTAATAAAAGAAGAGGATACTGCATTACATCTAGGATCAGGAGATTTAAACGTATTATCTACTCCCAGCCTAATTGCCTCCATGGAAAATGCAGCCATGAATTGTGCGAAGCCTAAACTTCAGGATGGATTCACTACGGTTGGCACATTAATAAATATAAGGCATTTAAAAGCATGTAAGGTTGGACAGCGTTACATAGCTAAAGCTACCCTGATGGAGGAAGATGGAAGGAAACTAGTATTCAAAGTAGAAGCATCTGACGAAGAAGGTAATCTGTTAGGTGAAGGGACACACGAACGCTTCATCGTCGATTCAGTTAAATTTATGAATAAAATTTAGAACACATATTTACATAACTCTATAAAGAAAAGAGCTATAATGAGCAGTACCAACAACGGTGCTGCTTTTTTTACCCCATAAATCATCCAATGCACTACCTCATAAGGATGCTTCATAATACCTGAGATCCAACTATATATAAAACAGACAGAACAAATTCCAAAACTAAACCAAATAGCAAAACCTTCCAGAATAGGACTATTCTCTAGATTTCCTGTTAAACCAAGTAATTCACCATTGGGAGAAAAAAGACCTACTATTAAAACTAAAAGATAAAAGATTAAGACAAAAGAAGATAGCTGCAATCCCCATCTTTGTTTATAGGATAGGGATTGCCTTTTATTCATAAATGTCATAAGGATAGCGCTAAACCATCCTGATTTATAGATAACTCCACAACTCATACATAAAGTCAAAAAAGATAAAAATGGAAAATCTAGTCTGACTTGTTTGAATGAATTACGTAAAAGCCATCGCAAACCATCTGCAGAAAGTAAATTTCTAACATCCATCCCGTAAATATTGGCAAACCAGGAAAATAATATCAATATTATTCCTGCTATGAAAAATGCCAATATTACCCGGGCATAAATGTGAAATAATTTTTTCCCTTTCATTTATTCATCATCTGGTTCTAGATTATCAACGTCTAAGATACGTAATTCGAAAGCACGAGTAACTAACCTAGTAGCATTCACACCACTACGTTCATTGGGCTTGAAAAGACGTTGAATCAAATCAATTTGCTTTTTCTCCAAAGACTTTACACCAAGAGGCATACCTTTCAACCCCGTAATCATTTCTTTGGTGTAGCCCAAAGCTAAATGACGAAGAAATCTTTCATCATATTCATCAATGTCGAAATTAATTAAGGCCTCTTGCTTACGTTGTTCTAAGAGAACACTTTTCTTGAATCTTTCCAGTATTTTCTCTAATATCGGTTCATTAAAGACTAAACGTTTTCCATCCATTACACTTTGGACATCTATACGTGTGAGCAACTCCCCACTCTTCAAGATAATCCCATCTGCACCTGCGTCTAATACATCTACCCAAAGACGCTCATTTAGCACTTCACCTGTAAAGATTAAAATATGAAGATCTTTATATTCTTTACGAACTTTTCTACAAATCTCAACTCCAATAGTTGTAGATCCACCCAAGCCCAAATCCAACAGCAATAAGTCTGGTACTTGTTTTTCTATTAAAGTCCAAAACTCAGCTTCCGTCATTGCTGTACCTATGATTTCAGCTTCTGGAATATCATTACGGAAAATCTCTTCTGTTCCCTTTAATTCCAGTTTAACGTCTTCTACAATTATAACCTTGAATTTTTCCATTTTTATATTTATTTTTCTATTTTGCCAGTGGTAATGTAAACCAAATTTTATATCCTCCCGAATCAAGAGGCTCTGCATTTATCCTACAGCCTCGATGTCCACACAATTCATCATGATCACGAATGATTTGTTTCATATTCAAATACTGTGTACCATGCAATATACCAGAAGCATCGGGACTCATTCTTTCCAAGCTGGGATAAAAAAGCAAATTTAATTCCTGTTGTGTATATTTTCCTCTTGAATCTGTGAATTCTAATCTTGAGAAACCATCGTAATAACCGCTCTTAAAGGTAAAATCGCCAGAAGAGCCATAACCTACCTTCTCCAGAGCTGCATTGACCAAGGTCTCCATAAAATAACAAAGAAGATGTTGATCCCCTATTACATTGTCCTCTTGAACATCTACAGACAGATTCCAGTCTAAGCTGTTTTTCTTTACAACTTTTGCAAAGTACTTCTCAAGATGTTTCTTCAAAACTTCTAACGGAATTCTAGCCCTGCTAAACTTTGTATTTTCCAACTGCCTATTGGCCAAATCACTTAATGTGGTAAAAATATCCTTATAATAATAGATAAGTTCCCTCATAACCTGAGTTTGTTCTTCTACCTTTTGAGGGTCTTTCTCATCTTGAAGTCTATCTACTATTTGTCTAATCCTATTGGGATAATACATTGTTTCATGCTTTAAAGTAGACAAACAGTTGTCCAACATCATATTTTGCACATGAATGAGATTCTCTTCATGAATTGCACGCCTCTTATCATCTTCTGCAGCATCCAATTCCGATTGCTTATAGCTTAACCGGATAACGGTCTGGTATATAATAATAGAAACGTAATTTAATACTAAGTCTATTAATACAGATTCATTTTTATTGGATGTAGTCTGCTTATTGATAAAGGCAAAAGAACCGATACAAGTGGTTTTACCTTCCTGATGAACCAAAAGAGGATATATTTCCATATGGGAAGACAGATCTTTTTGAGGTGATTTAGATTCCATAACATCTCTCAATAGAACCTCCAGATTTTCTGTCTTTGCCCTATCGTTTGTACAACAAATTGGAAGTAGGTTTCCATTTGCATCCTTAATTTGTATGGCTATATCCTCCACTAAATGAATGGAATTCAAATCCGGATAAATCTTGTGCAACATTTTTTCCGGTAATTTGATGATATTCTCTGAACCCACATTCACATCAAAAGTCTGCAGAACATCTCTATTAATTTCAAGAACCTGCTGCACATTCAATCTATACATTAAAGACTGACGGAAATAAAGGGCATAGAAAACTACCACAAATGCCAAAATGACAAGTATCAGGATAAAATTTGAAACTCTTTTGTTACCTGCTGTCTTTTGCATTTGCTCACAAAAACGATCCAATGTATTGTCCTCACCTAGCAGTTTGTACAATCTAGTGTAACCTGTGTTATTCGTTTTATAGATATCCCATTCACATAAAGCTAAAGCAGCAACGGCAACTTCATTTCTGATATCTAGAATTATATGATAATCTGTATTTACGCCTTTGTCCCACCATTCTAGTTCCGCTAAAGAGCCGTTTGCCTGAATGCTCATTAACAGTGAACTCTGGGGATACTGATACAAATAATACTGATTCATAAAATAACAAGCGGAATCAGCATACTCCAATGAACGTCTGTAAAACCCGTCTATATTACTATAATAAGTAGAATCTGCATACGCAGCAGCCTGTCTAAGCATGGCATCCGATTCAGGACTTGAATAAGCATTAAGACTGGAGAAAAGGCATAGGAAACCGACAAATAATCTCAAGATACCCTTTGGTAAACGGAAAAAGAACCGACTGCCCTTCCCTAGTTCAGTTTCTATATCAAACAAACATACATTAAAGATTGAATTTGTCTTCTTATATTTGTCTATGATGCCTTTACAATTCATTAGTCCAAAGCCGAAACCTTTTTTGTCGGCTAGCTCTTTATCGGAAGAATCATCTCCAGAAATTCCTATTTTACCTGAATCATATATTTTCTCCTCAATGATTCTCCTTCTATCTTCATCAGATAAGCCACGGCCCGTGTCCTTCACCGATATCTCTACATAATTATCTGCTTCTGTTGCAAAAATATGAATTAACCCACCTTCTGGTGTATACTTCCTGGCATTGTCACAAAGTGTATTAACCATAAACAACGTTAAGGCTTTGTCAGCTTTAACGGATAAATTTGTATCATCCACTACAAACTTTTGGTTCTTTACTTCATAAGCATGTTTGCTCTTTCCAACTAGGGAAAAAATATCGGCCAGTTGGAAAGTTTCTATCCGAAGGCTAACTGTCCCTTGCTTCATTTTAATCCAAAGAGACATTATATCATTATATTCATTGATTCGGTCTATTAATTCCTGAATATAAATATAACGTTCATTCTTTTGTTCCTCTGTTTGAATTTTATCGTTTAAACGATTAATTTCATTCAGTGCACGATCTAAGAAAGGAGTGATTCCGGTTACAATACTCATGCAAGTTCTCTTGTCCAGATTTTGCCGTTTATTCTCTACGATATGCTGTTCGTGAAGGTAACGCTCTTTCTCCAGTTGCCTAAATTCGTCGTCCATATTCAAGTAGGTAAAACCATATTGATAGGCCCAATTCAAATAAGGCTCTATAAGGGAGAGCAAGCTACGGTCATCTTTATTCAACTCTGATTCTGGAACTAGTAGAAGCTTATCCTTAGCTTCATCATATTGAATGGCAATAGGCATTTCAAATAGTTCCAACAACTTGGGCTTCAAGTCACTTGCCATTCTTTCCAAGAGTTCATCCTTATCATCTACATTGGTAGGAATGGATGAAGATATATAACTGCATAATTCTGCTGTAATACTTAGCTTTTCAATGCGATTAGCATTCTTTCTTCGCCATTTTCTATTTAACAAAACAAGCAAGCATCCACCTATTAATGTCAGAGCTACAATTACCCAGAATAAGATGTTCAGGTTTCGGGTTTCTCTATCTAATTGCTCAAATCTATTTTCCTGTTCTTTATCCTGCCTTGTTTTATCAAGTAAGTCCAGATAGATATTCCGATTGTAATCCGAAGCCTGTTTGTTCCCCAAGGCACTATAAGCCATGGAAAGTGACTGACGTATGTTTGCAAGCCATTGAGGCACAGTAGATACCGAGTCGTTTTCCATCCAAATAAGATCTACGGCCAATGAATCTGCCTCTGAATAAGGCTGTAAAAGCCTACTCTCTCCACTTAATTTATTATACTTCTGATGATGAATATTCATGTCATTTAAGGCACTTAAAAGTGCTCCTAATGCTTGTTCATATTCACCTTTGTAAAAATACACATCGGCTAATTGGCGACGGGCACCAGCCAACTGATAATAATCTCCATAATTCTTGAAGCATTCAAGTGCTTTTAAGGCCAATGTCTCTATGAACAAAGAATCTGGGACTCCTTCTGGATTTAAATATACGAAATCAGCAGAACGATTTTGGGTGGCAATTTCATTCCATTTTGGGTCTAAGAATTTTTCAGTGAAGGCTTCCAGTACATTACCTTCCATGTAAATCAGATTCTTTTCCCTGGACATAAACAACAAACGAAGCAAGGTATCAAATTCCATCTTGACATCTTCTTCGTATGTTGTTCCACCAAGCATATTGACTGATGCCAACATGTATTCATAATAAGTCCACTGTGCCGTGTCAGCCACAGCCAAATCTTCTTCTTTTATCTGGCTCAATTCATTCCTAGCCTTCTGATCTTGCTGCATGTAATAATAATATATAGATGCAGTAATATGGTAGTCACTCTCGGCCAACATAAGTCGGAACAAATCATGCTCATCTAAATCAGAAGACTCTTCCTTAAGACGTTTCAACCGTTTCTGAATTCTAGTTTCATAATCATAAAACTTCTTATTCTCGGAAGCTCGTGCACAAACTTTCAGTAAGCCTATATCTGAAATCAAGAGTTCTATCTGATTGTGGGTAGCTTTTTTCGCTTCTTCATAACAACGGTTAGCTTCAATAAAATCTTGACGCATATAAGCAGCAAGACCTAAGTTGTTATACGATTCAGCTATATTTCTAGATGACCCTTTAGAAAAAGATAATGCCTTGGCCGCATTCGTTTCAAGACTATCCAAGCTAGTATACCTATAGTTAAAAGCACGAAGATTGTACAGCTCACATGTTTGAAGCTGTTCATCTGTTGTAGAGCTACATGAAGATAAAAGTAATAGCAATAAACAGATATTAACCCACCGGAATATGGACATTGTCTTAACTTCTACTTATTTACACAAACGTGCTCGCTAACAAAGATACAGATAAAACCTAAATTAAACAAAGAAATAAAACGAAAAATCGTATTTTTGAAAATTTATTCTATAGAAACATACACAATTTCAAAAAGTTACATTATATTTGTATCGAAAAAATAAAATGATATGGAAGATATACAAGGGAGAGTCAGAATAAAGGATATAGCAGAACAGGCTGGAGTTTCAGTCGGTACGGTTGATCGTGTACTTCACGGAAGGCCTAATGTTTCTGAGAAATCCAGAAAAAAAGTAGAAGAAGTTTTAAAGCAAATCGACTACAAACCTAATATGTATGCTAGTGCTTTGGCTTCGAACAAGCGATATAGATTCTTATGTCTATTGCCTCAGCACAAACCAGGCGAGTATTGGAGTGAAGTAGAGCAAGGCATCATGAAAGCTCAATCTACTTATAATGACTTCAACATTAAAATTGAGATTTATTATTACGATCCGTTTGATTTAACCACATTCACTTTTTCATCTCAAGAAATGATGAAGAATTCTCCAGATGGCGTAATCATAAACCCTTGTTCCAAAGAAGTAACATCGTTATTTACAGAAGAACTTCAAGAAAAGGAAATACCATTCATTTTTATTGATTCTACTATCCCTGAACTACATCCTTTAGCTTTTTGTGCGCAGCATCCTACTCAAAGTGGTTACTTCGCTGCTAGAATTCTTCATATGGCCGACCCTACCAGTGAGATTGGAATATTCCGTCAGGCTGTAGCTGGTTTGGTGGGATCTAACCAGCAGCGTGACCGTGAGGCTGGCTTCATCCGTTATTTGCATAAACACCACCCCAAGACTGTCATTCATAAACTAGAATTGCCGAACAAGAAGTTTGGCCGTCAATTCGATTTAATGGATGACTTTTTCAATTCACATCCAAATATGCATGTGGGTATTTGCTTTAATTCAAAAGTATTTGGTATAGGTGAATACTTAGAAAAACGTGGTATAAAAAAGTTCCATCTTTTGGGTTATGAGCATTTAGATAGGAATAAAGAATGCTTAAGAAATGGTTCTGTGGAATTCCTGATTGCTCAGCATCCATGGAAGCAAGGATTTGACTGCACAAAAATGCTTATCGACTACTTGATACTGAAAAAAGATATCAAGCGCGAGAATTATGTTCCAATCGAATTGCTGACAGCAGAAAACATTGATTTCTATAGCAGAACCTATTAACATGGATGAAATTCTGAAATATTTTCCACATCTTACTGAAGAGCAACAAAACCAATTTGCTGCTCTCTATGATTTATATTTAGACTGGAATAGCAAAATAAATGTCATTTCCCGGAAGGACATCCAGAATCTATATGAGCATCATGTACTTCATTCATTGGGTATAACCGAAGTCCTCAACTTCAAACCAGGCTCTAAAATTATGGATTTAGGTACAGGTGGAGGATTTCCTGGTATTCCTCTAGCTATCTTATTTCCTGATTCTCAATTCCACTTGATTGACAGCATTGGGAAAAAAATCCGTGTGGCTCAAGAAATAGCAAATGCCATCGGACTTAAGAATGTAACCTTCCGCCATTGCAGGGCTGAGGAAGAAAAGGCTAAATTCGACTTTGTTGTAAGTCGGGCTGTCATGCCACTAGCTGATCTTCTTAAAATTTGCCGTAAAAACATTGCCAAAGAACAGAAAAATGCATTACCCAATGGCCTTATATGCTTGAAAGGTGGTGAACTGGAACGTGAAATGAGTGCAGTAAAAGGAGTGATTGAAGTTACTGAACTAAGTGATTATTTCACGGAAGAATATTTCACTACTAAAAAGGTTGTATACGTTCCTATCGTATAATTTCTTACTATGCTGAATATACACGCTATAGAGGTTAATCCCATTCAGGAAAACTGTTACATTGTTAGTGACGAAAGTAAAGAATGTGTCATCATAGATTGTGGCGCTCTTTATGAAAATGAAAAGGAGGCTGTAAAAAAATATATTGAGTCTAATGAATTAAACCCCATTCATCTTCTTAATACTCACCTCCATTTCGATCATGTTTGGGGCAATGATTTCATCTATTCCACCTATGGATTAATGACTGAAGCTAGTGACAGAGACAAAGATATTTACAATGACGTTCCTGGTCAAATAGAGCAGATTATCGGGCATCAATGGAAATATCCTTTTTTTGCTCCTATGGGCAAAGCTTTGATTGAGGATGATGTAGTTAAGTTTGGTACTCACCAACTAAAAGTAATTGCTACACCAGGTCACACTCCAGGTGGCATTTGTTTTTATTGCCAAGAAGAAAATGTGTTATTCAGTGGAGATTCTCTTTTTTATTGTAGCATAGGCAGAACCGACTTGCCTGGTGGTAATCAAAGAGACTTAATAGAGAATCTAAAGAATAAGATTCTTTCATTACCTGATAATACCATTGTCTACCCAGGACATGGACCTGCTACTAAAATAGAAATCGAGAAGCATTATAATCCATATTTATCTTAATAAAAAGAGTCTTTTAAACTCTATGCACTATAAGGTTGTAAGCCTAACTTTATAGTTAAGCCATGAAGTTTATATAAACTTACGACCTTTACTTTATAATTATTTGTAATCACTCATTTTAGGAGGTTTATCTACTATAATTTGGATTATTAGCTTTAAAATTGTATCTTTGCTTTGTTTAATATGCTACGAGTAAAGAAACCCATAAATTAATACTATCCTATGAATTTATTCTTCAAGTCACTTCTTGCTGGCGCATTAGCCTCTGTAAGCATTTTATATTCATCTGCTCAAGAGAAAGTAAATAGCGACATTATCTCTACCCCCAAATTTGGTGGCTATATCATTGGGAAATACTCCTATCAAGACAATGATAATACTACCACTAATGGCGATGGTTTTAATGCACGTCTAATTCGTGTATATGTTGATGGCTCTGTCTTAAAAGATTTCAAGTACCGTTTACAGGTTGAAGTTAATGGGGACCCTGGCGAATCTAAAGGACCACACATCAAAGATTTCTATATAGAATGGGCTAAATACAAAGAATTCACCATCCGTGTGGGACAATTCAAACGTGCCTTTTCTTTTGAGGATCCTTATAATCCATGGGATGTGGGTGTAGGTGATTATTCACTATTAGTAAAGAAATTAACCAGTATGGGCCCGGGAGACCGTTGTGGTGAACCTAGCACAGGTGGACGCGATCAAGGTATGTGGTTCCAAGGAGATTTAATCCCAGACAAAAATGATGGACATCGTTACATTCACTATCAATTAGGTATGTATAATGGTAGTGGCATCAATCATGCGGACAATAATAAGCAAAAAGATTTTATGGGTACAATTCAAGTTCAACCCATCAAAGATCTTTATATTGGTGCATTTGGATGGACTGGAACATACGGGGCTCAGGGCTATCAAGTAGATCGTAATCGTTATGCTTTTGGCTTAAAATATGAAAAGGATTGGACCGTACGTTCTGAATGGGCCCATTCACAAGGAAGGAAGTACGATGGCAAAACTGTAGGAGGTGTAGGTTACGATAAGGCCGATGCATTCTACGCAACTGTGGGTGTACCAGTCTCTAAACTAATCAAAGTTTATTTAAAATATGATCAATATAGAGATGGTAAACTAGATGAGAATAAAACTGCTATTTATTCCATTTCATGCAACATTCGCCCGCACAAAAACTTAATGTTTCAATTGCAATATAATTATGTCAATGACAAAACAGCTATTGACACTAAGTATAACCAACTTTGGGTAGAAACTTATATTCGTTGGTAATGAAAAAAATCTGGATTCCTATTTTCATGTCTTTAATTTTTGTTTCATGCCAAAAGACATGGGAACAAAAATATGTAGAAGAAGCTAAAGAACTCACTATGACGTGTCCTCGCAGCATAGGAGAAGATATTTGGCTAGATAGTGTGGTTTTTAATGTTGAATCAAAGACACTGATAAGATATAATAGAGTTACTGGCGAAATAGATAATGAAGAAGAGTTTCTGGCAAAACAGAACGAACTGAAAGAGGCTCTATTATCTGAGGTAAGAAATTCTGTGGAATCTAAAACGATGATTGAGCATAAGGCAAATATAAGGCTAATTTATATTTCTGGTTCTTCTGGAAAAACTTTATTAGACTGTACATTTGAACCTATGGATAATGGAGTATATGGGATAAGGGAAAAATAAAAAAAATAAATCCGGTAAATTTACCGGATTTATTTTATATAGATTACTTATCTACTATTGTTTGTAAAGCTTTGGACAATTGGTCTGGGCAACTGGTATCCTTCATGCCACATTTAATGCCTTGAAGTTTATCAATAATGTCCTCCACTTTTTGACCTTTTACCAACTTGCTTATTCCTTGGAGATTTCCATTACATCCTCCTAGGAATTTAACATCGTTAATAACGCCATCCTCTACATCAAGCAGAATTTGCTTAGAGCACGTTCCAGTAGTATTATATATATACTGCATTATTCTTCTGTATTAGCTGCAGGCTTCATATTGGTGTAAACAGTCTGCACATCATCAAAATCTTCCAAGCGCTCTACCATCTTGTCAATGGTTTCACGCTGTTCGTTAGTTACATCCTTCAAGTCATTTGGAATATAAGTGAAGTCACCACCAATATCCTCAAAACCCTGCTCCTCTAGATATTTCTGTATCTGAGCATAACTCTTAGGATCACCATATATAGTAATTGTACCTTCTTCCTCATCCTCATCAAATTCATCGTCTACATTGAAGTCGATAAGTTCCAGAATAAGTTCATCCATATCTGTATCAGCCTTCTTCTTGAAAGTAAAGACACACTTATGATCAAACAAGAAAGCCAATGAACCTGTAGTTCCTAATGTGCCACTAAACTTGTTGAATACAGAACGTACATCAGCCACAGTACGAGTGGTGTTGTCAGTCAAAGTGTCAACGAATATTGCTATTCCGTGAGGGCCATATCCTTCATAAGTCATTGACTTATATGAGCTCTTGTCCTTACCCATAGCATTCTTAATTGCACGCTCTATATTATCCTTTGGCATGTTCTCACGCTTACAGGTAGCTATAATAGAACGTAATGCTGGATTGTTCTCAGGCTCTGGACCACCAGACTGAACTGCAATAGCAATCTGTTTACCTAAAC
Source organism: Bacteroidales bacterium UBA4293 (assembly GCA_002395835.1). Taxonomy (GTDB): domain Bacteria; phylum Bacteroidota; class Bacteroidia; order Bacteroidales; family Bacteroidaceae; genus Minthousia. Next base: position 75,733 of record DGVD01000007.1, read on the forward strand.
GGGTAAAGGTCTTAGCCATATGTCCCCATCTTTTTAATTTTGTCGCTTTACGATATTCAAATGCTCTTCCCATTGGTTAAAACTTTTATATTATTATCTGCTCATTATCTTAATTTTGCACCTAACTGTTTTTCAAGACTTAGGACAATCTTATTCATAATAGAATCAACCTGTTTGTCGTTCATAGTCTTGCTCTCATCCTGAAGAATGAAATTGACAGCATAGCTCTTCTTGCCTGCTTCCAGATTCTTACCTTCATAAACGTCAAACAAATTAACTTCTTTCAAAAGCTTCTTTTCACAACTATATGCAATCTTCCTGATTGATTCAAATTCTACATTTCTATCAATCAACAAAGCTAAATCACGACTTACAGCTGGATACTTGGCTATTTCCGTATAAGTAACCTTATTGTTCTTTACGGCCTTCATGACGTTCTTCCAATTAATATCAGCAAAATAAACGTCATTATCAATGTCAAACTTTTTAGTGATTTTCTTGCTAATCACACCATAGACAGCCAGAATCTTTCCACCGCGTGTCTGAATTTCCACAGCCTTTGCAAACAGGTCATTGGTTGAATCAACGATTAGCGTTGCACTCAAATTCAAACCTAAACGTGCAAAAATGTTTAGTAAATAGGATTTAAGTTCAAAGACACTAGAATCTTCATCTGCATGAGCCCAACTTCCCTTTACTCGCTTTCCTGTAACCCATAAGCCTAAATGAGCCTCTTCAGAGTATGCATCAAGGACATGTTTGATTACCTCTGGTTCTGTACTCTTTGAAACTCCAGGTATAATATCTGGACACTTACGAGCTGCATCAAAATGGTAGCAGTTTCCATATTCAAAGAATCGAAGGTCTGCATTCTTACGGTTGGCATTATGAGCTATAGATTCCAATCCTCCGAATAGTAAGGTCTGACGCATTACATTTAAGTCGGCTGATAAAGGATTCATCAGACGAACCAAATTAGCAGATGGATATGAAGTCAAATTATCATAATAAGCTGCCTTAGTCAATGAATTATTTAATATTTCATTGAAACCGGAACCAACCAGTTGCTCTGCTACCAGATTCTGTAGTTTATTACTTTTGTCTACATCTGATTTAACTGTAAGACTTGCCTTCAGAGCATTAGGTATTTCTACATTATTATAGCCATAAATGCGAAGAATATCTTCTACCACATCACATGGACGCTGTACATCTACGCGATAGGCTGGAACCTGAAGAACTAAACCACTTGGTGATTCTGAAAGGATTTGCATCTCTAGTGAAGTTACAATACTCTTAATCGTATCTGCAGGTATATGCTTACCTATCAAACGGTCTACATAATTATAGTCCAGTTCAACTTTAAAATCTGAAATAGGTGCAGGATTCACATCCTTTATTTCCATAGAAATTGTTCCACCACCTAATTCTTTAGCCAACAAGGCTGCTTGCTTTAAGGCATAAATCTGTCCATGAGGATCTATTCCGCGCTCAAAACGGAAACTTGCATCTGTACTTAAACCATGGCGGCGAGAACTTTTTCTAATCCAAGTAGGATTAAAATAGGCAGACTCAAAAAGAACATCTTTTGTTGTCTCATAAGTTCCACTACCCTTACCACCGAATACGCCGGCAATGCACATAGGTTCTTCTACATTACAGATAGCCAAATCTCTGTCGCTCAACTTATGCTCTACGCCATCCAGGGTAACGAATGGAGTTCCTTCAGGCATACTCTTTACTACCACCTTACCACCTTTTATCATATCTGCATCAAAGCAATGAAGTGGTTGGCCATAAGCCATCATAATATAATTTGTAATATCTACTATATTATTGATGGGACGAAGACCTATAGTCCGAAGTTTGGTCTGTAGCCATTCTGGACTTTCCTTAACCTGAACGCCTTTAATAGTTACGGCACAGTAACGTGGACAAGCTTCTACATTTTCTACAACGACATCGATATCTAAGTCGTGATTATCTACCTTGAAAGCTTCATCAGAAGGACGATGAAGTGAAGTTTTTTCTCCATGCTGCACTAAATAGGCGTACAAATCACGAGCTACTCCATAGTGACTACATGCATCAGAACGATTAGGAGTTATGTCAATCTCAATGACATAGTCGCTTTCCAGATGATAATACTCAGAAGCAGGAGTACCTGGTACAGCATCTTCAGGAAGAACGATAATGCCTGAATGATCGGTTCCTATACCTATTTCATCTTCCGCACAAATCATTCCACAAGATTCTATACCACGCAGTTTGGATTTCTTAATGGTAAAGCACTCATCGCCATCATAGAGTTTAGTACCCAAGGTAGCAACTACTACTTTCTGTCCAGCAGCCACATTGGGTGCACCACATACTATCTGAACAGGTTCACCTGAACCCAAGTTCACAGTAGTCACATGCATATGATCAGAATTTGGATGAGCTTCACAGGTAAGAACCTCTCCTATCACGATACCTTCAAGGCCGCCTTTTATAGATTGAACTTCTTTTACTCCATCCACTTCTAGTCCTATTGATGTCAATGCTGCGGCTACTTCATCAGCCGTCATATTGAAATCTACGTACTCTTTAAGCCATTTATAAGATATATTCATAAGGGTCGAAATTTACTTTCATTCAAAATACCCGCAAAAGTACATATTTTTTTCTATATAATAGGTATATAGAAAGCTATTTTTCATTAAAATGGGACATCTAAGGGATCTCCACCACCAAAAGGGTTATCCATTGGTGGTATGTCTTGCGGAGGTATAGGTGTGCTACCTCCTCCATGCACTGCTCTGTTCATTCTTGACGGACGAGGCTCATGACCTACAGGAGCACCATTGTCTTCCTCTGGATTCATAAAACGAGTATACTCTGCCTTAAAACGAAGAAGTACGTCACCTATGGCTCCATTACGATGCTTAGCAATGATAATCTGAGCCATACCATGCAAGTCGTTTCCACGCTCATCCTGGTAAATTTTATAATACTCTGGACGATGAATAAAACAAACCATATCTGCATCTTGCTCAATGGCTCCAGACTCACGCAAATCACTCAACTGAGGCTTTTTTCCTTCTAAGCCTTCACGTTTCTCTGTATCACGGTTCAACTGACTCAACGCTATGATTGGAATATTCAATTCTTTAGCCAAACCTTTCAAAGAACGTGAAATGGTAGATACCTCCTCCTGACGGTTTCCAAATCCCATTCCACTAGCATTCATCAACTGCAAATAGTCTATGATGATGATTTTCACATCATGCTCACGCACCAGTCGTCTGGCTTTAGTCCTTAGCTCAAACACAGAGAGAGAAGGTGTATCATCCAGATAAAGAGGAGCGTCCATCATCCGGTTCATACGAGTATCTAGCTGCTGCCACTCATAGGGTTCCAACTGACCACTCTTGATTTTCTTTGAGTCTATCTCACAAACATTGGAAATTAATCGGTTCATCAGCTGAACATTACTCATCTCTAGCGAGAACACAGCTACCGGTACACGCATATCTATAGCCATATTCTTGGCCATGGAAAGAACAAAGGCTGTTTTACCCATTGCCGGACGAGCTGCAATAATAACCAAATCTGAATTTTGCCAACCTGCAGTAATAGAATCAAGATCATGATAACCAGAAGGTAGTCCGCTCATACCATCTGAACGGGCCGCAGCCTTCTTTAGCATTTCGTAAGCTTCTCCTAGAACCGAATTCATCTGCTGATAATCCTTCTTCAAATTCCTTTGAGAAATTTCAAAAAGCTTACCCTCTGTTTCTTGCATCAAGTCATCCACATCTACCGTTTCATCAAATGCTTTCCTTTGGACTTGAGCTGCAAAAGATATCAATTGACGAGCAAAAAACTTTTGAGCAATAATCTTGGCATGATACTCTATATGTGCAGAACTGGCCATATTCTCACTTAAAGTAGCCAAATAATATGGGCCACCTGCTTCCTCAAGGGTGCCTGTAGAACGTAATTCTTCTGTAACCGTAAGAATATCTACAGGGCGTTGCTGAAGACTCAAGGACATAACAGCTGCATAAATCAACTGATGTCGCTCATCATAAAAAGATTCTGGCTTAAGCAGTTCACTTACAAGAGAATAGGCATCTTGTTCTATCAAAATAGCTCCAAGCACTGCAGCTTCAAAATCTACAGCTTGCGGCTGTAGACGGCCTAGTTCATCCTGTACTGGAGAATCTGACTTCTTCCTACGTGTGTTTCGTTTAATGATATCGGGCATGACTATATTTTTTGCTTGCAAAGATAATCGTATCCTATCGCAAATAAAAATATCTCAATAGGATTTTTCCAACGACTTTTCAACAGGTTTTGTTGAAACCTATAGTTTCAAACAGGTGTAGAAACATCCAGAGAAACTATCCTGTAGAGATTGAGATTCTGTATAAATGCCAAATACACTGCTACCACTTCCTGACATAGCCGCATAAACGGCTCCTGAATCATAAAGTTTTTGTTTGATAGTAGCTATTTCTGGGAATTGGGGAAATACACTATATTCAAAATCATTAAACATATAGTCCTTCCAATCTTCAATAGGCATTTTTATGATGTCCTTGAGATTCTGTTCCGGAGCAGCTGGCTTAATCTGTGAAAAAGCGGCCTTGGTAGATATGAATACATCGGGTTTAACCACAACAAGATAATATCCAGAAAGTGAAAGGCTTATATCGGTAAAAATATTACCTATTCCTTCCGCATAAACTGGTTTATTCTGAATAAAGATGGCACAGTCTGCACCCAGTTCAGCTGCATATAATTCCAGAATATGTGTAGGGATATTTAAACAGAAACATTCATTCAATGCTCTTAGCATAAAAGCTGCGTCAGCAGAACCACCTCCCATTCCAGCACCAGATGGTATTCGCTTATTTAGCTTAATTTCTACAGGGGGGATATTGAATCCCTTATTTAGTAAAAGGCGTAAAGCTTTAACCACCAGATTATCTTCATCTTCACCATCTATGGCATTACCATTCATGATAAGCTTGTAGGGATTATCTAAAGAATAAATTGGATTTAATTCCAAATCATCCACCAATGGAATCGGATAAAATACAGTTTCCAAATCATGGTATCCATCAGGCCTTTTTCGGACAACATTCAATCCTAGGTTTATTTTGGCATTTGGATGTATAATCATGATTTCACGGGTATATTGGTGTGTTTGACAATAAATATACTAAACTCGTACAGCAACCAGATAGGAAAGGCCACAAGCATTAAAGTAAATACATCGGTAGTAGGAGTGATAATCGCAGCAGCTACCAATATAACGACTATGGCATGCCTGCGATAAGTAATCATAAATTCCGGTTTTAATAATCCGAATTTAGCTAAAAGCCAACAAATTACGGGAATCTCAAAAACCACACCCATCAAGAAACTGAGTGTCCAGAATGTATCAGTATAGGAATCTAAAGCTATCATATTTACCACCTCTTCACTAACTTGATAGGTTCCAAGAAAGCGGAAGGTAAAGGGAAAGATGACGAAATAGCTCAGTAGTACTCCCATGATAAACATCACATAACCCCCTCCTACTAATCTTACCGCATATTGCTTTTCATTTTCATAAAGTGCTGGAGAAATGAAATTGAATAAAAGGTAAATAATATAGGGAGATGCACACAAAAATCCTGCAAAGAGTGCCATTTTCATGTGTACCAAAAACTGATTGGCTAGTCCCGTGTTAATCAGCTGCACATGAAAGTAATCCAAAGTGGAATTAGGAGAAATCAACTGGGTTGCTTTTTCCAAAACTCTATAAGTAATGAAATCTCTCTCTTTGGGAGCTAAAATAACATCAAATAGAGTATCTTTCATGATAAATGCAAATATCATGAAAAACACAGTAACTAAAACAATCTTGATTAGACTCCCCCTAAGAACATCTAAATGATCCCAGAAGGTCAGTTCCTGTTCTGCCATTAATCTTTTATCTCTTGATCTACCTTCTTAGTGGTATTATCATCTATTTTAGTTGCATCTTCAAGTGGCTTTTCAATCTCTTTCATGCCATCTTTGAAACTCTTTACACCTTGCCCTAATCCTTTCATTAGCTCTGGAATTTTCTTTCCACCAAAAAGCAGGAGAATAATTAAAGCAATAACTAAAACTTCTTGCATTCCTAATCCAAACATAGTCGTATAATTTAATCGTTTGATTCTAATTCTTTCGCTCTTACTCTACTCAACGTCTCTGGAGTCATCTGTAAAAAAGATGCTATCATATTCAAAGGTGCACGTCGCATAGCTTCAGGTTGAAGTTTCTTCATAATCCTATATCTATTCTGAGCACTCTCAAAACGGAGCATATTAGCTTTTATCTGAGAAACAATAAGCGAATGCTCAAGTATCTTTCTATAGAAAATACCTAATTCAGAACTTTCTTCTGAAAGCTTTTCTATTTTATCGTATGGGATTCCATAGACTATTGAATTTTCCATAGCCTCTATCTGAAGAATAGTTGGTTCTTGTTTATAAAAACTCTCTATACATTGAACCATACCACCTTCAAAAGAAAGGTGCTCAGTAAGATCCTTCTTATTCTTAAAATAAAATTGACGTAAAAACCCTTTATGAATCCAGTAGATATAATGAGCTACTTCACCCTCCTTTAGAATTATATCACCCTTATTAAAACGCATCGGGACCAGAATCGATGTCAATTGCTTGATACCCTCAGGTGACAAAGTATGATATAATCTAGCCATTTCAAGAGCTACGTCATGTCTAACATCCATAATACACTTTTTTATGATTTGCAAAGATACACTTTTTTTGATTATTTCCTCATATTTTTAGAAGAAAGAATTATCTTTGCAATAATTAATAATAAAGAATAATTTATGATTATAATCGGTATTGCAGGTGGCACAGGTTCCGGTAAAACTACCGTTGTCCGTAAGATTGTGGAAAATCTTCCTGAAGGATCTGTTGCTGTCATTCCTCAAGATTCATATTACAATGACCAAAGTCATTTACCTCTAGAGGTTCGAAAAAAAACCAACTTCGACCATCCAGATGCGTTTGAATGGCCTCTCCTTGCCCGGCAGATAGAGGATTTAAGACAGGGTAAATCTATAGAGCAACCTACTTACTCTTATCTCATCTGCACTAGGTTGAAGGAAACTATTCATGTGGAACCTCATGATGTGATTATCGTAGAGGGTATAATGGCCTTATACGACAAAAAACTGCGCGACCAGATGGACCTTAAAATATTCGTCGAAGCCGAACCTGATGAAAGACTGTTACGTGTTATTCAACGGGATATGGCTGAACGGGGTCACCCTCTGGAAATGCTTATTGACAAGTATAGAAATGTTCTAAAACCAATGCATAATCAGTTCATTGAACCTACTAAGCAATTTGCAGATATTATCATTCCTAATGGTGGTGATAATCAAAAGGCTATCAATATGCTGCAGATGTATGTCCGTTCGTTTTTAAATGAACAAAAAATAATGAAAGAACTTCGGGGAAAAGTTGCCAAGAATGAATAAACTTTTTCTTGCAATCTGCTTGGTTCTTTTTATTTTCACCTCATGTGATAATAATCAACCGAAAGAAGTTGCAAAAAACGTAACTTCTTTCGATTTTTTTGACTTAGAAGAAATTCAACGAAGCGGTCAGATTATTGTCCTTTCTACTTATGGCCCCAAAACTTACTATGAGAATCATGGGCAACAAGGTGGTCTTCAATTTCATCTCGTCCAAGAATTTGCTAAATATATTGGAGCAAGAATCAGAATTGAAGTAGCCAACGATGAAAATGAACTTATAAAACGATTAAATTCTGGAGAGGCTGATTTGATAGCAAATAACATACCCGTAAAGGATTCTTTGAAAAATGAATTGATTTGGTGTGGTGATTCCCTTGAACTCAGAAAAGCATCATGGGTAGTAAGAAATAATTCTCCTGAACTTGCTAAAGCTGTCCAAAACTGGTTTGAAACACAAGGAAAGGTCATAAATGAGATTTATAACCGAGAAAACCAACTTAAAGTTCTACGAACTACGGCACATATACAACGAAGGATTATTTTCAAGAATCCTTCAAAAGGTATTATTTCGGATTATGATCATTTATATAAGAAGTACAGTAGACAGCTAGGCTGGGATTGGAAACTGTTGGCTGCACAATCTTATCAGGAATCTGCATTTGATCCTAATGCCACTTCGTGGGCCGGAGCTAGAGGACTGATGCAGCTTATGACTTCTACAGCCCAACAGGTAGGTGTTTCCATTAACAATATCTATAACCCAGAAGAGAATATCCGAGGGGGTGTGAAATATCTAAAATACCTACATAACCAATTTAAGGATATTACTAGCCCAACTGAAAAAATAAATTTTGTTTTGGCAGCATACAATTGTGGTACTGCACATGTAAGAGATGCACAAGCATTGGCTCAAAAATATGGAAAGAACCCCAATATATGGATGGATAATGTAGACCAATACATTTTGTTACTACAGGAAACAGAATACAATAGAGACCCTGTAGTTAAAAACGGATATTGTAGAGGTTCAGAAACATATAACTATGTGAAATCCATCCATGATATTTACAATAGGTATAGGAAATTAAAATAATGAAACAAAAGGGATACTTACTTATATTGTTCTTCCTGTGTATTCTTCCTTTGAATGCACAGATAGAGGTAAAGATTGACTCCTTGAATAACAATGGAGTCAACAAGCAGGATTCTCTCATAGAAAGAACAAATACTGGTTTCATTAGACCTGAAACCATTGAGTCTGTCAGCAAATCAGTTCATCCCTTCAACGCACCAAACATTCAGACACTAAATAATTTGCCAGAATCACACATGCAACTGAATTTGAACTATCCCAAAGATTTGGCTCATTGGCAAGGTGGTGCATTCTATGGAGCAAATAATGAAGAAATTATACATGGGTTGGGAGCTTATAGAACAGCATCGGCCATAGCTTATCAGCAACTGGGAAAACTCCGCATAACCGGAGGGATTACAGTGGAGAAGTTCAATTTTTATAGAAATATAGGAAATGGTATAGGTGGACAAGTAGAAGGCACTTACCAATTCAACAGAAACATATCGGCCACTGTATTCGGAGGTGTTCAAAACATGGGATTTTTCAGCCCTTATTCTGTCATGACCTACCAGTATGGAGGCTATTTCAGTTTTAACACCAATAATAACAAGTGGGGCATTGATCTTGGAGCACAACGGTATTTTAATCCAGTAACACGTACCTGGACCACAGTCCCTATCGCAATGCCCTATTACAAATTCCAAGGACAGAAATTAGGAGTAGATTTCGGAGGACTTCTCTATAACCTCTTCATCAATGTAAGCGAAAATATGAATCCACATGACATTAAACCTATGCCCCAGATGAATTCGCCTTTAATGCCTAAACCGAATCATCGGTGATTTCATGCATGTGGATTCATATTGAATAGTAGATGTCTATCCTTTAGAGTTTAATCCGGAATATTCTTACATCTCCATCAGGCACGGTGGCTCCTCCAAAGGCTGTTTCATCTCCATTTAAACGATGGTAGTAGGGTTTGTCATCCTGGTCATAGCGAATTTCATCCACTGAAATATAACCAATGGTTCCAGGTTTGGAAATAGATATACTGATGGATCCCACACCTGCTGCCACAATAAACTCATTTTCTGCAACTTGGAATATAATGGCACCACTAGCCAAATTCTCTTGTTTCTGTTCACCCGCACTGGTTCCAAATAGAGCCTGGGCAGAACCTAACATGATGCGACGGGCTACAATATTATATTCGCCCAACTTCTGTGTGTCCGTCGTCTTCTTGTCATCCAGGAACAACCCAGTGCATTTTTCCGTTCCTGCATATTGTTGTAAATAAGGCATCAATTTCTTTAAAGCTCCGTAAACCTTCTTGAAGTAAGGTTGGGTTGGATCGGCAGTATTCGTGAATCCCCCTCCATCTATACCGAAAGGCGCATAGCACAAGGCACCATATTTACCAAATGTATAAAGAGCCCTGGCAGCAGCTGCAGCATCTACACGGGTCTCTGGTATAAACAGAGGATTACCAGATTGCTTATAATCTTCACAGATTTTATCAAAGATTGAAATCTCATAGATATCTGGTGCCAGAAAATCAATGGAAGGAGCACCGGCACGCCAAATGTCAATCAAATGAGCCTGTGGTCCTCCAGAGGGATACAACCCAGGATCACGCTGCGATGGCTGTTTCATCCAGGCATTAACATACATCGGCAGATTATACTCTTTCTTACCTGCTGAAGCTACCTGATGAACATAAGTGGCATAATTCCATGTGTTGAATATCTCATCCGTCAGATAACTGAAATGAGTATTGAAATTGGAAGTCGTGTCTTCCTTGCTTACTCCGAAAACTTCTTCCCAGGTTCCTTTCTCCTTCTTTCCATTAGAAATCCACGCTTTAGAAATCACGGGATTAAGACTCTTTTGATTCTTCTTCAAGTAGGAAATAAAATCGGATGGGACATCACTTGCAAATGCCTTATTTGCAGGAGATGAGAAATCACGCATGATACCATTAGGCCTTCTCATATAGGTTGAGGCTATATCCATTGTTCCCATCTCATTCTCTATCTGAACAGCTATAACCGTATGATTTCTATCAGTTTCACGAAGGTGGGCCATAAGATGTGCAAAGGCATTGGCATCTGCCTTACGGGCATTTACGCTGAATGTGGAGAGGATATTAAGTTCGTCGCCATTTTTGTTCTTAACTAAAGGGAAACGTTTCCTATCAGTCTTCACCCAAACTGGAACATAGGTGGACTCACCATTCTTCCAACTGCCAAACCAGAGTATCACTAGTTTCAAATGATTTTTCTCAGCCCCTTGCAACATAGCGTCTAAAATGGAATAATCAAACTGTCCTTCCACTGGCTCAAGCAGTTCCCAGGACATGGCAGCTATCACAGTATTTAAATTCTGTTCAGCCATTCTTGGCCAAATATTTTCCATATTCTGCACACTGCCAGTGGATGAATTGTGCAATTCTCCAGCCAGTGCATAGAAAGGCTGACCATCAACCATCAGTTGTGTCATGCCATCTACTTTTTTTAAAGTGGGCAACTGGGCATAAGTAAAAATCCCTACCAATGAAAAACATACTAAAAATAGAAATCTTCTCATATCAGTCACTTTTTTATTCTTTCATGCAAACTTAACATTTATTTTCCTATTAGTTGAATCAAAACAGCCTTTAATTCTGAAAAATTATCGTAACTTTGCTTTTACTATGGAAATGGAAACTGGATTTGACTTGTTCGACGAACTGTTGCAATACCATCATGCAGACTGGAGCATGAGGCAAAGGTACAACCGCATGTATGGACTGCTGGATAGAACTGCTAAACAACTTACAGCAGACTTTGCAGCTGAATATACTTCACTGTTTGCTCGTCTGTATGCCTTGTGCGCTTCGTCCAAGTTCAAATACAGAAAGCCTTTGGAAATCTTCCGTATCAACGCCAGGAGAGTCATGCGGGAAACCTATGTTCCTGACACGCACGACTATCTATTCGATCTAAAGGCGCTCTGTGAATACATTTCCTATTTCTATAATACCCCCATCCCTGCTGAAATCCTCAAACTGCTCCCTGGACAATGGCGTGAGTTTCCACAAAATACTCATGCACTCTATGCAGCGAAGAGGATACGACTGGTAGTGCAAAAATGGGATGAGCATTTTATCTATGGATATGATGAGGAAATGCCTGATGATCATTCAGTTTTAGTGGATTATCATGGCCAAAACCACTATTTCTCCAGTATCATTGACCAAATACATACAGGGACACAACTAAACCTACTAGATGTCAACCTCATCAATGTAAATGATGAGGATGATACACTGACCTATCTTCCCAAACTCATAGTCCTGGAACCCGATTTCCTTATCGATATCAGTTCTCTTTCCGCTTGTGTAGAGTCATGGGGATCTTCTGAACTAAACTACCTTTACCGAAAATTCGCTCCGAATGAGAGCAAAGAATATACTTTGCTGGGAGATGCTGCCAACCAGTTTCTGGATGACTTGGTCAATGAAGACACAAACCACCCTACGGAATGGAGAGAATCTTTACAAAGGAATTTTAGGGACTATCTTCTGGAATACAGTGTTTGTGAGGGGATTGACAACTCTTTTTTCCAACAGACCAAAGCGCAATTCCATAATCTGAAAGAGGTGGTGAGCCATAAATTTGGAGATGCCAGTGTGGATATAGACAAATCCGAAGCTTTACTGGAGCCTTCTTTCTTCTGCGAACCGCTTGGCCTGCAAGGTCGTCTGGACCTTATGCTAAGCGACTACTCACGTATCATCGAGTTGAAGAGTGGAAAAGCGCAAGAATGCGGTGGCATTAGAGCTCAAGCTAAACATGCTCTTCAAATGGCTTTGTACCAGGAGATTCTGTATTATAGCATGGATAAGCCTAGGGATAAGGTTAGGACGTTCCTACTCTATAGCAAATATCCTCACTTGTTTGAGCAAAGAAGCATGGTTTCGCAAATCCAGCAGGCCATTGCCTTGCGTAATGCTATTGTCTTTCAGGAGCAGAAACTTCGTAATGGTAAAGCATGGGAAATCATCTCCACTCTTACCCCTGATAGTTTCAAAACTTCTGAAGCACAAAGTAAGCTCTGGGAGAAGTATATCCGTCCTCAACTAGCAGATTTTCTAAAGATATTCACGCTGGTTTCCCCATTGGAGGCTGCCTATTTCAATGCATTCACCGGATTCGTGGAACGGGAACAGTTTCTGGCAAAAATTGGAGATGAACAACCGGATTCTGGAAGGGGATTCGCTGAAACCTGGAGATCGGATGTGCTGACAAAAAAAGCGAATGGGAATATTCTAACAGACCTTACAATCCTGGAGTTTCATAAGGACAGGGGAATTGATAAGATTTTATTGAATATACCTGATTATGACGAAAGTTTCCTACCCAACTTCCGAGAGGGTGATATGGTTATTCTTTACCAACGCAACCACGACTCGGATTTGGCTACAAACCATATCGTGCACCGTTGTTCTATTGCCAGCATCAGGAACGATAGAATTGAATTGAAACTGAATCATCAGCAAAGAAACCCTATTGTCTTCCCAAAGGATAGTTTATATGCGCTGGAACATGACCACATGGATTCTTCCACAAACGCTATCTATAGGGGACTTTACACCTTCCTTAAAGCCCCTCAAAACCGGAAAGACCTCATCCTTTGCCAAAGAGAACCTGAGACTGATTCGTCACGGCAATTGAACGGAAGATATACCAATGGAGTGATTAACCATATAGTATGCCAGGCTAAACAAGCTAAGGATTATTTCTTGCTGGTGGGCCCACCTGGAACCGGGAAAACTAGTATCGCATTGAAGTCGATGGTGCAGGAATTCTACGCTGAACCCGACTACAACATTCTACTGCTTTCATACACCAACAGGGCTGTTGATGAGATTTGTGAAATGCTGGAAACTATAGATCCGAAGGTTCCATACATGAGAATTGGAAACGAATTGAACTGTAGTCCTCAGTTCCGTCCACACCTGATGAAGAATCTGGCAGCCGACTGTGCCAACCGTGACCAAATCCGGGGTCTTTTCATAAGGCATCGTATCATAGTGAGCACTGTATCCAGCCTAGCCTCACAGCTACACACACTGTTTAAATTGAAACACTTCAATGTAGCTATTATCGATGAAGCTTCCCAGATTCTGGAACCTCATTTACTGGGTATCCTCTCTGCTACGGATGGGAATGGTAAATGTGCCATCGATAAATTTATCATGATAGGCGACCATAAGCAACTACCAGCAGTGGTGGTGCAGTCCCCCAAACATTCTGTGGTCCAAGAAAAAATCTTACTGGATATCGGCTTGAAAGATCGTAGAAATTCTCTCTTTGAACGATTATACGCATGGGTTAAAGAGAAGAATATCCCTAATATCGCTGCTACATTATTAAGGCAAGGACGTATGCATCCTGAGGTGGGCGACTTTGCCAATGCGCACTTCTATGGTGGAAAACTCTTACCTGTACCTGTTGCACACCAGACTGAAAACCTTGAATTCAAAAAATACGGAAAGGATTTTCAGGAATATGTGGCTACCACCCGCTTCGGATTTATTCACTGCGATTACCCTAAGATTGAGGAGAACAACAAGAGTAATCAGGGTGAAGCCAGGATTGTGGCAGCTCTAGTGGGTAGTATCTACCAATTGTGTTTACTCAACAAACTGGATTTTAACCCTGCTAAACGAATTGGTATCATTGTTCCATTCCGGGGACAAATTGCCATGATTCGTAAAGAACTGGCTTTACTGAAGATTCCACAAACCGATGATATCGTTATAGACACCGTGGAACGTTTCCAAGGCAGTCAGCGCGATATCATGATTTTCTCTACTACCATCAGTCAATTGTACCAGTTGAATATACTTTCTACCCTCGTAGAGATTGACGGAGAACTAATAGACCGCAAACTGAATGTGGCCCTTACACGAGCCAAGAAACAGATGTTCATCGTAGGTAATGCACATCTGCTTGAAAAGAATCCGTTATATAAAGAACTGATTAGAAAAGGTTCAATTTCTGCTTATTAGCCTCTTCCAGAGAAATTAGTTCTTTAGATTCACCTTCATGCTTCTCGCGTAGCTTTTGATAGAGTTCGTTGAGCTCTTTTGTATAGGCATCGTGCAAGGATGGATTCATCAGCTTAGACAGCGCCAAGGAATTCTGACTGGCATCTTTCAGATGAACTACTGGACCACCATACACTGGGGCAATCTTCAAGGCAGTATGAAGTTTGCTGGTCGTTGCACCACTTACCATCAATGGATTTTTGAACCCAGCCTTTTCCAGTTCTGCAGCTACATGAACCATTTCTTCCAGGGATGGGGTAATTAATCCACTCAGAATCACAGCATCCACTTCCTCTTTCAAAGCTGTTTCTACAATCTGTTCTGCGGGTACCATGACGCCTAGGTCAATGATCTCAAAGCCATTGCAAGCCATCACTAAACCTGCTATATTTTTGCCTATATCATGAACATCTCCTTTCACGGTAGCCAAAAGCACCTTTCCTTTATGACCGGAGACATTGTCACTGTCTTTCTGAATGTAAGGTTGAAGTATTTCTACTGCCTTTTTCATGGTACGAGCACTCTTTACCACCTGAGGAAGGAACATCTTTCCTTCACCAAAGAGCTCACCTACCCGATTCATGGCATGCATGAGCGGACCCTCAATAACTGCTACTGGGGTTTGATATTTCTCCAAACCTTCCATCAAGTCTGGTTCCAAGTAATCACTTACTCCTTTCACTAAAGCATGTTCTAACCGTTCTTCTACCGTACCTTCTCTCCAACTGTCTTTCTTGCCCAATAAGGCGGAATCGGTCACACCTTTAAGTCCCTGTGCTTTGGCAGCCTCCTGCTCCTCTCTAATCTTCTGTGCAGTCTCTATCAACCGGTCTGTAGCAGCAGTTGTACACTGGAAAAGAACCGCTTCTATCTGTTCTAGTATTTCTTTAGGAATATCCGTATAAAGAACGGAAGATGAAGGATTTACTATACCCATATCCATGCCTTTCTCTATAGCATGATAAAGGAAAACAGCATGCATGGCTTCACGGATGTAGTTATTTCCTCGGAAGGAGAAAGAGAGATTGCTAACCCCACCGCTCACATGGGCTCCTGGCAAGTTCTTACGTATCCATTCGGTAGCTCTTATAAAGTCAAGGGCATATTGGTTGTGATCCTCTACTCCGGTTGCTACAGCCAATATATTCGGGTCAAAAATGATATCATTCGGATGAAAGCCTACTTTTTCCACCAAGATTTTGTAGGCTCGGGAACAAACTTCTATTCTGCGCTCATAGGTAGTGGCCTGTCCTTCTTCATCGAAAGCCATGACTATCGTTGCTGCACCCATTCTCTTTATGAATGTGGCTCTCTCGATGAACTTCTCCTCTCCTTCCTTTAGGGAGATAGAATTAACCACCGATTTCCCCTGGAGGCATTTCAGTCCGGCTTCTATCACTTCCCACTTGCTGGAGTCTATCATCACGGGTACACGGGCTATTTCCGGTTCACTGGAAAGCAGATTCAGGAAAGTTACCATCTCCTCTTTGGCATCCAGCAGGGCATCGTCCATATTGATGTCTAGGATGAGGGCTCCGTCTTCTACCTGTTTCCGGGCTATAGACAGTGCCTCCTCATACTTCTTTTCACTGATTAGACGGAGGAACTTGCGTGAACCAGCCACATTGCATCGTTCACCCACATTGATAAAGCGAATGTCGGGCGTCTGCTCAAAGGCTTCTAAACCGGAAAGTTGCAGAGTTTCTGCCTTTTTGGCTGGAATGTGGGGCTTACCTCGCTCTACCAGAGGCTGATAGGCTGCAATATGTTTATCGGTAGTTCCACAACAACCACCGATGATATTGACCAGACCTTCGTCCACAAAAATACCCATCTCATGAACCATCATCTCTGGAGTCAGCTCATACTGTCCCAGACTGTTTGGAAGACCAGCATTCGGATGACAAGATATAAAGAAGGGAGCCTTACTAGCCAGCACCTCTAAGTGTGGTCTCAACAAAGCAGGGCCGAAAGAACAATTCAGTCCGATAGAAAACAAGTTGTAATGGGATACCGAAGCGATGAATGCTTCCATCGTTTGTCCACTCAGAGTCCTTCCAGCTATGTCGGAAACCGTTACTGAGAGCATCACAGGCACTTCCCTGCCCGCTTTCTTCATGGCTTCGTCTGCAGCAAAGAGGCCAGCCTTGGCATTCAGTGTGTCGAACACCGTCTCCAGCAGAAGCACATCCACACCCCCTTGAATCAAGGCTGTCATCTGTTCAGTGTAAGCCTCAACCAGGGTATCGAAGGTCAAGGCACGGAATGCGGGGTTTTCCACATCAGGCGACATAGAACAGGTTTTGTTGGTAGGACCCACGGAACCGGCCACAAACCGGGGTTTCTCAGGGTTCCTAGACGTATATTCATCTGCCATCATACGAGCTAGCTGGGCACCCTGCACATTCATCTCCACACAATATTCCTCCATGCCATAGTCTTGCATGGAAATACGCTGACTGCTGAATGTATTTGTAGTGATGATGTCGGCTCCTGCTTCCAGGTACAAGCGATGAATCTCCTTCACCACATCAGGGCGTGTGATATTTAGCATATCATTATTCCCTTTCATGATGCCCGGTAAGGCAGCAAAACGTTCCCCTCGGAAATCGTCTTCCTGTAAGTTGTAACGCTGTATCATTGTGCCTGTAGCACCATCCAGAACCAGGATATGGTCCTTAACCAACTCTCTTAAACCTTTCATGCCACAAAAATATATAAGTATCAGAATTTCTTCATGATACGATCCATCTCTCTCCGGTCGTCCTTCTCTTTCAGACTTTCCCGTTTGTCGTATTCTTTCTTACCCTTTGCCAAGGCTATCACCACCTTGCAAAGTCCTTTCTCATTAATGAACATCCGCACTGGAACGATGGTCAAACCAGCTACTTTATCGCTTTGCTGCAGTTTGCGAAGTTCTTTCTTTGTAAGCAGCAACTTACGGTCACGGCGAGCCTGATGGTTGTTGTACGAGCCGTAAAAATACTCGGCTATATGCATGTTCTTCACCCAGAGCTCGCCACCGATGAAGATGCAGTAAGTGTCCACCAGACTAGCCTTGTTCTGTCGGATGGACTTAATCTCCGTACCTGTGAGCACGATGCCACAGGTATAGAGATCTATAAATTCATAATCGAAGGAAGCCCGCTTGTTCTTTATGTTCACGGGAGCCATTTTCTTCCCTTCCTTATTTCCACTCATAGTTTATCTGAGCCGTCTGGTCATTGTTAATGATTAGAGCTATTTTTCCACCAGCTGGAACAATCTGTGAACGATACTTTTCCAATTCCTCATGAATCAGGTAGGATAAAGCCTTGGTTCCATAGTCCTGTCCACTTTGCTTGCAGGTGTGATTGAGGAACACATTGGCACCTTCCACACGGTCCACATACAGATGAAAGTCTTTCTCACTGGTGCTAGAGCCGAAATAGCCTTCCACATACACGTTCAGGTATTTCTTAGTCATGCTCAGGGCGTTTGGTCTAGACAACTTAAATTCCGTAGCTACATCTATTTCTTCCTTATTAGCACAAGGAACAGTGTAGCAGCGTTGTGCAGCCAAAACCTCGATATACTTACTTCTAGGTTTACCGGACTTGTCATACTCCACGTTGAAAGATGCTATCACACGATCAGGATAAGTATTATCGGGTAATCTCAGTGCACTAGGGTTACTTACCTGCAGAAGTGAATCTTCATCGGTTCTTACAGAGGTTCCATTATCACCCACAGCCAGGAAATCAGAGAAAGATACGGTGTAAGTATCCTTTTCATCATCATCGCCGAGGCAAGAGCTAAAGCACAGTGCCATCATGGCAAAAGCCAAATACTTTACAAATTTCATACGATATTGAATAAATTTTTATTCTATTACTGCAAACTGGTCCATGTGCTCATCCACATAGTAGGCTATCTGTGCCGTAATTCCCTCTTCTTCGGTCACAAAGTAGTCGTCCAGTTCATCAAAAGCTTCATAGTTCTCATACATAGCCATGAACTCTTCATCGGTGCGTGCACGGGTTAAATCCTCCTTATTCGCATCGTACAGTCTTTTGGCCTTGTAGATAACATTCGAGAAGTCTTTCAGTCCCCACAGACGCATGGCTTTGGCAAACGGATTATCGAAGATAAACGGACCGTAGCCATTCTGAATCAGTTGAATAAAGCCACCGTCCATCACTTCATCGTGCAGCACATGATAAGCCAGCAGGGTAATCTGTTCCCCCGTGAGGTTCTGGAGTGTCTCTGCGGTTATCTCGCCTCCTGTAGGTTCCAGATAGGCTTGAATGAATACGTCCAAAAAGGCATCCATTCCTTCTTCGGCAGCCTTGGCCAGTGTCTCATCCTTAATTTTTATTTCCATGGTCATCTATTTTAGAATGCAAAGCTACTAAAAAAAGAAGAATAATCACACTAACGAAAGATAAAAACCTTTAATTTTCACTTTCATTGGGATATTCCAGATGGAGTGTTTATCTTTGCAGCATGGAAGAACTGTTGCCTTATCTCATCGTCTGTCCTCTGGTGTTCCTGGCTGGTTTTATCGATGCCATTGCCGGAGGGGGTGGGCTCATTTCTCTTCCAGCCTATCTCATCGCAGGACTTCCTCCTCATGCGGCATTGGGGACCAACAAATTCAGTTCTACCATGGGGACCACAGTGGCTACTCTTCAATATGCCCGAAACGGGTTTATCCACTGGAAACAGGTCATTGTAGCCGTTCCAGCTACGCTCATTGGGGCTTACATCGGCTCCCGTCTGGCACTCGTAGTTCCTGAACGTACCTTCCTTATTCTCATGCTCTTTATCCTGCCCCTTACTGCAGCATATATCCTGCTTCGGAAAAAATCGCTCACGGGAAGTGAAACTCCCTACCCTCCCTTGAAGACTGCCCTCATCATCACCGTACTGGCCTTTTTCATTGGGGTGTACGATGGTTTCTATGGACCAGGAACGGGCACATTCCTCATGATTACGCTCACGGGGCTGGCTCATGTTTCGCTGAACGATGCTGCAGGTATCACGAAGACCATCAACCTTACCTCTAACATCACCGCATTCACGGTATTTCTGGTGAATGGAGTGGTTTGGTTGCAACTGGGGTTCGTGGCTGCCCTTTTCAGCATTGCGGGCAACTATCTGGGAGCCAGGTATTTCACCAGCAAGGGAACGCAGATTGTTCGTCCTGCCATCCTGCTGGTACTCTCCATTTTCTTCATTAAAATCTTGAATGATCTGCTGTCATAAAAAAGGGTGAGATTTCTCCCACCCTCATTCTTTTCTAGCCTTTAGCATCAAAATACAATCGCACTTTCCAGTGCCAGCTTCATCATGGTGGTAAAGGAATTCTGACGTTCCTCACTGGAGAGTTCTACATGGGTAACGAAGGAGTCTGAAATGGTAAGCAGACAGGTGGCTCTCTTACCTAGCAGCTCGGCTGTACTGAAAAGAGCAAAACTTTCCATCTCCACACAGTCCGATTGGGTACGTTCCTTGATTTCCTGCCAGGTCTCCGTAGCAGAATAGAATACATCGCTGGAGTGTACCACGGCCAGCTTACAGTCTATATTCAGTTCCTTTGCCTTTTTTAGGATAATCTCATTCAGTTCAGCACTAGGCAGGATAACCTTGCTTTCCTGACCACTGAGAATCCGGGCAAAAGTGGAGTCACTATAGGCAGAACTGGAGAGTACCACATCCATCACATTCAGTCGTTCCGTATAGCTTCCGGCCGATCCTATTCTTATGATGTTCTCCACATTGTAGAACTTATAAAGCTCATAGGAATAAATACCTATACTGGGCATGCCCATGCCACTAGCCATAACAGATACAGGCACATCCTTATAAGTACCCGTGTAGCCCAGACAGTTGCGCACAGAGGTTACCAGCTTCGCATCCGTCAGGAAGGTCTCAGCCACGAACTTGGCACGTAAGGGGTCTCCTGGCATCAGCACGGTCTTGGCAAATGCGCCGTCTTTAGCATTAATATGAGGTGTTGCCATAATATTTAGATTTTTAGTTTATTTCTTGCTCTTTCCGCAAATTTCGCAAATAATATGCAAACTTCCAAATTTTTTTCTTCATTTTAAGTCTTCTTCCTCAAGGCTTGCAAAAAAGAATTTTCCTGTTTATATTTGCAGAAAACAAAAGAAGATGAAGGCAGTTCTATTTACACTGATGGCAGTTCTGGGTAGCCTGACGCTACAAGCTCAAGACCTGAATATCTTGAAATTCCAGATAGACAGCATCATGGCCTCACACCCACTCATGAAGCAGGCCACGTGTGGCATCATGGTCTATGATGCTACGCTAGACAGCACCATATACAGGCATGAGGAGAAAAAACTGCATCGTCCTGCCTCTACGACCAAGTTGTTCACTTGTGCCACAGCTTTACGTTTCCTGGGGGCCGACTACGGCATCCACACGCGTCTCTACACTACGGCTGATACAGATTATGTCTGGGTCAATGAGAAGTGGAAAAAAGTGCTGGAGGGGGATCTTTTCATTGAAGGGAATTTCGACCCTACGTTCACTAGTGCCGACTTAGATTCCATGCTGCAGAAGACTTTCGTCAAGGAGGAAATAGACAGCATTGCTGGAAATATCTATACCGATGTAACGATGAAAAACCGTACCCTGGGAGGTGCCGGATGGTGCTGGGATGATGAGGGGGACGATTTCCCACTCCTTTCTCCGTTGCTCATCGATAAGGATACGTGTTTCGTAAGTAAGTTCCTGTGTAAGCTGGACAGTCTGGGTGTGGGTTTCCAAGGGGTGGTGAGCGATAGCATCGTTCCTTCTGAAGCTACTTTACTTGCTGAGAAATGCACCTCCCTGGGCGACTTGATACCAGAGTGCCTGAAGAATAGCAACAACCGGTATGCGGAGGCTATCCTCTACCAACTGGGGAACCTGAACACGGTGGACTACGACCCTACTTCTGAATCTTTGAAATACGTGAACCAGTTTGTAGAGGAATTGGGGTTCAACAAGCAAGATTTCCGTTTCGTGGACGGGAGTGGACTGTCTTTCTATAATGCCGTAACAGCCCAGGTGGAAGTGGAACTACTGAAGTACATCTACTCCAAGACCGACTTATTCGACTTTTTCCAGGAGGCTTTGCCTATTGCTGGAAAGGATGGCACATTGGAAAAACGCATGAAGGGCACTAACGCTGAGAATAGGGTCTATGCCAAAACAGGTTCCATCACAGGAACATATACCTTGGCTGGTTACTTATACAGAAAAGACAGACACTTGCTCATCTTCGCCATCCTGAACGATGGAGTACCTTATGGTGAGGGAAACAACATTAGGAAAATGCAGGATCAGATTCTGCACATATTGGCTGCAGCCCCTAAAGCACGTTGATAAAGAACGTGATCAGAAGACTGTTCACAAAGTCGGTGAACATACTCCCCACAATAGGAATAATCAGAAACGCCTTCACAGAAGGTACGTACTTGTCGCACACCGCCTGAATATTGGCCATGGCATTCGGAGTGGCACCCATTCCGAAACCGCAGAATCCTGCAGATAGGACTGCTGCATCGTAATCACGTCCCATCACCCTAAAGCATACGAAATAGGCAAACAGCACCATAATAATCACTTGTGTGCCTAGCATGAGGCATAGAGGTAGTGCCAAACTGGCTAGCTCCCAGAGTTTGAGGGAAATCATGGCTATACCTAGAAAGAGCGACAGACAAATACCTCCTAGCTCATCTATCTCTCGCATAGGAGTTCCTATCCAGTTGTGTCCGAATTCATCCATATTTCGGATAATGCACCCGGCTAGCAGACCACCCATATAGATTGGGAAAGTCACTCCCGTAAGGTCCAGCAAGTAGCTCACCAGGGTACCCGCACCCACAGCTATGATAAGCAGGTAGAGGGCCTTGGTGTAATTTCCTTTGCTCTTCAGTTTGTCGGCCTGAGATTTCACCAGACTCTCTGCCAGTTCTGCTTCTCCTGATCGACTATGCTTCTGCGCAGGACTTTTGGATTTCAGCAGGTGATGCTTCTCTATGAGGCGTTGTGCCAAAGGACCACCCACCAGGGAACCAGCCACCAGTCCGAAGGTAGCAGCAGCGGTAGTCAGCGAGGTAGCTCCAGTAACCCCCATCTGCTCCAAGATAGGACCGAAGGCTCCTGAAGTGCCATGTCCTCCCACCATTGGAATGGAGCCAGCGGTCATGCCCACCAAGCCATCCAGACCCAGACCCATGGCTATACCCACAGCTACACCGTTCTGTATCACCACCAGCACAGCCACCAGTAGCACCATCATCAGCAAGGGTTTTCCCCCCATCTTAATGGTCTTGAAATTAGCCTGATAACCCACAGAGGTAAAGAAGAACACCATAAAGAGGTTCTTCAGTGTACTGTCGAAACCCACCTCAAACAGACCCAGCATATAACCCAGCAAGGTGATGAAGGCAAACAGCAGTCCACCCACCACAGGCGAAGGGATGCAGAAACGCTGCAACAGACTGATACGGTCCTTCAGGTAGGAACCCACCCAAAGTGCCACCACAGCTGCGCATAAAGTCTGATATAGATCCAGGTTTGTCATGGTCATTCGTTTTTATGAGAAACTTTAGCCACCAGCACTGAGGCCACCACATTGCCCGTTGCGTTCAGCAACGTAGCTGGAGCATCCATCAGGGTAGCTATCACCATCAGGGCTGCAGCCAGTTCAGGAGAATACCCTAAAATGGAGCAGATAAGCAGCTCCCCGGTCATTCCTCCACTGGGGATGGCACCCACTACCAGACTGGAAATCAGGGCTACAGATACGATGACGAACCCATTCAGTTCCAACCCATGAAGACCTCCGAATATCGTCATCAAGAACACGATTTTCACCACTGCTATGGCCACTGAACCATCCTTGTGTATGTTGGTCCCAAAAGGCACCACCGTAGAGGCAATGCTGGAAGGCACACCCATATTCACGGCAGCTTCTATATTAAAAGGAATACAGGCAGCACTGGATGAAGTACCGATGGCAGTCAGGGAAGGAGGCAGGATATTCCTCCAGTAGGCCCTGAGCAGTTCTTTCCCTCCAGCCAGATAGATAAAGACCGAGTATAGTCCAAAGTAAACCACCACGGTGATAATCAAGAACAGCACACAAGCCCCTAGATATCCCTCCACTATCTGACCCCCTAGCATTCCGATGGTTGCAGCAAAGTAGCATCCCAGACACACCGGAGCCAAGTACATCAGATAATCCATCATTTTCAGCACCACACTGGAGCCCGACTCCAGGAAAGCTGCCACAGCCTCCCCTTTCTCTCCACAAGCAGCAGTAGCCAGTCCGAAGACCACAGAGAAGATTATCAGAGGAAGTAGATGGGCTTTCTCAAACATTTGGAGGAACTCTGGAACGGTAACTGTACCAACCAGCATGTCGCCCAGACTCATCTCATTCTGAGGTAGTTCAGCAGCACCCGTCAGCACGATGGTACTCCGGTCCACCCCCGTCATAGGGTTATACACCAGGATACAAAGGTAACTCAGGATAGCCAGCACCAGAGATATGCCCAGGAACACCAGTAAGGTATTCACCAGCACCCGTCCAGCCATTTCAGAGCGCTTCATGGTGCACATGGCCGAAGCCACGCTCAAGCACACGATGGGCACCACCAGCACATACATGAAATTCATGAAGATGTCGCCAATGGGTTTCACCACAGCGGCATCCTCACCAAATATCATTCCACAGATGCCACCGGTCACAATGCCCAGCAGCAAAAGAATCGTGGAGGTGTAGTTCTTGATTACATTCATTCAAAATTACTTGGTCATGGCATACACAATGTCCATGATCTTCTTTCCTATCTCATCGGCCTTCTCCATGGTAGCAGCCTCACTGTACACACGGATGATAGGCTCAGTGTTACTCTTGCGCAAGTGAACCCAGCAGTCGGCAAAGTCTATCTTCACCCCGTCCACATCGTTGATCTGCTCGTTCTTATAGAGTTCCTTCACCTTCAGCAGAATAGCATCCACGTCGGTGCTAGGAGTCAGGTCTATGCGGTTCTTGGCAATGCAGTACTCCGGATAAGTGGCACGCAGCTCACTCACCTTCTTGCCCTCGTGTGCCAGATGGCTCAGGAACAGAGCGATGCCTACCAGGGCGTCTCTACCGTAGTGGCTTTCTGGGTAGATGACTCCACCATTGCCTTCACCACCTATCACGGCTCCCACCTCTTTCATCTTGGTAGTTACGTTCACCTCACCCACTGCAGATGCATAGTAAGTACCACCATACTTGTTGGTTACATCCCGCAGGGCACGGGTAGAGCTCAGGTTAGAAACCGTATTGCCTGGAGTGTGCTTCAGTACATAATCTGCCACGGTCACCAGGGTGTATTCCTCACCATACATGCGTCCATCCTCACAGATGAAGGCCAGACGGTCCACATCCGGGTCTACCACGAAGGCTACATCATAGTCGCCCCCCTTCATCAGGTTCATAATGTCGCCCAGGTTCTTCTCCAGGGGTTCCGGATTATGCTGGAAATCACCGGTTGGTTCTCCATAGAGCAACTTCACGGTCTTCACACCCAGCTTGTCCAGCAGCTTAGGCAGGATAATACCACCCACGGAATTGATGGTATCCAGTGCCACCCGGAAGTTCGCTTTGCGGATAGCCTCCACATCCACCAGCTTCAGGCTCAGCACCTGGTCTATATGCTTCTCATCGAAGGTGAAATCCTCTTTGTAGTGACCCACATGGTCCACATCGGCATAGCAGAAGTCCTCTGCCTCGGCCATCTTCAGCACCTCGTTGCCTTCAGCAGCGTTCAGGAACTCACCCTTCTCGTTCAGCAGCTTCAGGGCATTCCACTGACGGGGGTTATGACTGGCAGTCAGGATAATACCCCCACAAGAACCGGTCATGGTCACAGCCAGCTCGGTAGTAGGTGTGGTAGCTAAACCTATATTAATTACATCGAAGCCCATCCCCATCAGGGTACCGCACACCACATTCTTCACCATCTCACCGGAGATGCGCGCGTCACGACCCACCACGATGGTGTTCGTCTTTACGGAAGTGTTCTTACGGATGAAGACAGCATAAGCCGAAGTAAACTTAACAATGTCTAGGGGGTTCAGACCATCGCCCACAGGACCACCTATGGTACCACGAATGCCTGAAATAGATTTAATCAGTGTCATAAGCTAAAAAAATAAATCATAAGGAAGAGCCGTATGGGGGACTCGAACCCCCGACCCACGCATTACGAATGCGTTGCTCTACCAACTGAGCCAATACGGCAAAAAAAATCCTGAGAACATGCGTCTCAGGATGCGGTGCGTACGAGGCTCGAACTCGTGACCCCCTGCGTGACAGGCAGATATTCTAACCAACTGAACTAACGCACCAATTTTTTCTATCAATGCACAAACCCTGAAAGCGGTGCGTACGAGGCTCGAACTCGTGACCCCCTGCGTGACAGGCAGATATTCTAACCAACTGAACTAACGCACCAGTTTTTCAAGTTTGCGGATGCAAAGGTAGTACAAATTTTCAAACCCGCAAACTTTTGGACCCTTTTTTTCGGCCTATAAGATTTTTTGAAGCAACAAGGCATCGGCTGGACCATCGGCTAGCAGAAGCCAGTCCTTGAGCTGATGCTCCACATGGTATCCTGAATGCCGGAACAAGGATACGGCTCCTTCATTCCCACTAGGGGTGTATGCATAAAGCTGATGCAGCCTGAGGTGCTCCCGGGCATAGTCCTCTAGCAGACCCAGCATGTGCATGGCTAAACCTTGCCCTCTATACGGAGCAAAGACCAGCACCCCTACCTCGGCTCTGAGATGCTGCGGTGAGAAGTTGGACAAATCCACCAGCCCCACTGGAGTCTCGTCATCCTTTCGCACAGCTACCAGCCTCAGTTGTCGGTCGGTATAGATGTCCCCGGTCACATCAGCCAGATACTGGCGCAGCATGAACCTACTGTAAGGCCCCGTCTGCTCCCCCAGCCACCAGATGGAAGAATCGTTCTCCTCCCGGTACAGCAGCTCCAAGTCCTCCGGCTCCACAGGACGCAGGTACAGCGTATCGTCACTCAGCAGTCTCATCGTCTTGCAGTAATTTATTATACTCCTTCTCTGAAGGATAAACCAGCCAGAGGGCCAGCATGCAGATGAGCCAGCAGAACGCTATGGAAGTCTGCAGAGTGAAGTAATAGCTCACTAGCGTCATCACCGTAGCTGCCAGCATCAGGCTGATACGAATCTGGCACTTTATACGGTACATATTGAAACCCTGTTCCCTAACCTGCTGCTTTGCCTTGGCCGTGCCCAGCATCCTCCAGGCCAGATAAATATTCGTCAGCATAACTAGCACACACGCTGTACTCAGTACATAAATCATATTCGGGTCAGTAGCTAGTTGCCCCTGGGGTAGCACCCCCGTCAGGAACAGCACCACTATGAGCACATTCACCAGACTGATTCCACAAAACTGTATTTTCAGTAGTTTCATTTTCCTATTTTAATATTTACCATTAAACTCCGTTCGGTTTAGGATGCTCCGTCCCAGGGTCACCTCATCGGCATACTGCAGCTCATCGCCCACGGAAATACCCCGGGCTATGATGGTTACCTTCACCGGTAAGCCAGAAAGTTTCCGGTACAGGTAGAAGTTGGTGGTATCCCCTTCCATGGTGCTGCTCAGGGCCAGAATCACCTCCTTGATGCCTCCAGCCTTCACCCGCTCCACCAGGCTCTCTATCTCCAAATCACTGGGCCCGATGCCTTCCATGGGAGAAATCACGCCTCCCAGCACATGATACAGGCCCCAGAACTGCTGCGTGTTCTCCACAGCCATCACATCCTGAATGTTCTCCACCACACACACCGTAGAGGCATCCCGTTTCGGATTCACGCAGATGGGGCACACCTCCGTATCGGAGATGTTGTGGCACACCTTGCAGCGTTTCACGTCCCGGGAAAGGGTGAGCAGAGCACTGGCAAAATTCTGGGTGGTCTGCGGCTCCTGACGCAGCAAGTGAAGCACCAGCCTGAGGGCTGTTTTCCTTCCTATACCGGGCAGTTTGGCGAATTCCTCCACCGCATTTTCCAGCAACTGTGACGGATATTGTTGTTCCATATTGTATTATTTTTCCGCAAAGATAGCTTAGTTTCTTGATATTTGACTAACTTTGCATCGTAAAAATACAAAAGATGGAGATCAAAAGCGCAGAATTTGTTATCAGCAATACAGATTACCGGAAGTGTCCTGAAGGGAACCTGAACGAGTATGCCTTCATCGGGCGGTCCAATGTGGGAAAGTCCAGTCTTATCAACATGCTCACGGGGCGTAAGAAGCTGGCCCTCACTTCCGCTACTCCGGGAAAGACGCTGCTCATCAATCACTTCCTCATCAACCAGTCCTGGTACCTGGTGGACCTGCCGGGCTATGGCTATGCACAGCGTTCCAAGAAGATGCAGGACCAAATCCAACAGATTATCCAGTCGTATATTCTGAACCGCCCTCAGATGGCATGCCTCTTCCTGCTCATCGACAGCCGGCTGGAGCCTCAGAAAATAGACCTGGAGTTCCTGGAGTGGCTGGGCGAGAACGGCATCCCCTTTGCCATCATCTTTACCAAGGCCGACAAGCTGGGCTCTGGTCGAGTAAAGGTAAACGTGCGGAACTACCTCCAGAAGCTGGAAGAGCAGTGGGAAACCCTTCCCCCTCATTTCATCTCCAGCAGTGAGGACCGTACCGGAAGAGACGAAATCCTAAACTATATAGACGAAATTAATAAAGCACAACATGAATAAGAGAATCTGCTGTATCGGGCATATCACCCGAGATAAGATTATCACTCCCGATGCCACCACTTACCTGAACGGTGGAACCTCCTACTACTTTGCACACGGCATCAGCCACCTGAAGAACCCTAATTTCCAGTTGGTCACTTCCCTGGCAGAACAGGACATGAACGCGGTGGAAGAAATCCGTGCCAAGGGCATCGATGTCATTGTCTTCCCTAGTCAGAACACCGTATATTTCGAGAACAAGTATGGAGCCAACCAGGACAACCGCACCCAGCGTGTGCTGGCTCAGGCAGATCCTTTCAAGGTGGACCAGTTCATCCCTATCAAGGCCGACTACTACCACCTGGGCAGTCTCTTGGCCGAGGATTTTCCTTTCGAACTAGTGCGCTACCTCTCTACCAAGGGCATGGTGAGCCTGGACGTGCAGGGCTACCTGCGTCATGTAAACGGAGAGCAAGTAGAGGCGGTAGACTGGGCTTGGAAACGCGAAACCCTGAAGTATGTAGATATCCTCAAGGTAAACGAGCATGAAATGTATGTGCTCACAGGAGAACACGAGGTAGATAAAGCGGCTATGCGACTGGCAGAATGGGGTGTACGTGAGGTCATCATCACCGAGGGCAGTCTGGGCTCCTTCATCTACTCAGACCATAAGCTCATCAAGATTAAGGCCTACCCTCCTAAGAAGATTGTAGATGCCACAGGCTGTGGAGACACCTACATGACCGGTTACCTCTACATGCGTGCTCAGGGTGCTTCCATCCGGGAGTCAGGCTGTTTCGCAGCAGCCATGTCCACCCTGAAACTGGAAGGCTTCGGACCCTTCGGAGGCACCATGGAAGACATCCGTAGAGTCATAGACCACCGGGAGCTGGAACTAGACATCATCAAATAAAAAAACTGGTACGCGTACACGTAAAGAAAGACGGCACCCTCTCCTGGGAGAAAGTGCACATGAGTTATACGGCAAAGAAATAAGGGGGTTAAGGTTTATCCCTATAGAAAGTAGCAACTTCAGTACACTTATCCATTTCAAAATTATAGAGCGGATAGGGAGCAGCATTCCCCTCTACAAAAGACATCTGGATATTA
Organism: Bacteroidales bacterium UBA4293; assembly: GCA_002395835.1. Taxonomy (GTDB): domain Bacteria; phylum Bacteroidota; class Bacteroidia; order Bacteroidales; family Bacteroidaceae; genus Minthousia. Next base: position 105,340 of record DGVD01000007.1, read on the forward strand.
TTAAAATCATCCAGAGCCAGTTTTACAGTACAATATTGAGTTTCCCCATCATAAAATTTATCCACCCTTCTCATCTTCGCTATGGCATATTTCAGGCTGTTATGCAGGCTAAAAGTATAAATGTTCCAAGCCTCCTCCATTTTGATGAATGAGCCACAAAAACCCTTGCTGTTCCTTATATTCACACAATCCTCTATAACCCATTCACACTGCGAGTTCACAGGATCCAATTCCAGTTCATAGACAAAAGTGATTCCATCCTTCATCAACCCAGGGTGAACTATATTAAATGTACCCGTAAAAAGTTCAAGGGCTTCCCGCCTAGTGAGCGGTCTGGATGGGGCTTTCACCTCCTCCTTCACCTCCTCATTTTCTGTCAAAGCACTAGAATCTGGCTTCAGCTGCACACTATCCACCACGTTCTGGCTCACATCAGATTCTGCCCTAACAGTGTCCTCATTGACATGGTCAACCGGGACCTTATCGGATTTCATCTGATTACATGAAACCAATGCTGCCAAGACTGTCAAATATATAACTCTCTTCATATCTCGAATTCATTTACCTCCCATTATCCTTCCCCTAAATTAACGTTTAGGATTCCAGTCCTTTACCAGTTCTATCAGACGGCCCACAGCTTCCTTATCCTCTGCCAGATAGTAGACCGAATAATCCACCCACTTCCCGTTCATCAGATAGCATTTCTCACAGAAACGAATGTTAGGCTCTTCGGCCATTCGGCCCGAAATGATGTAATAGTCCTTCCCTTCCTCTTCACATACGTTGTTAGCATCCGAAAGTTGTTTCACCGCATCAGAAATGCTCCATTCCTCCACATTCGGTTCCACAAACATCACCATAGATATTTGATGTTCCTGCTGGTCAGGATAATGGAAACGAGCCGTTCCCGGTTCTGCCGTGCCCACCACGAAGAAATCCGGATAGCTCACTTCCACCCCGTTTTCACCATCTCTATACGTTCTCATTTTGGCAGCATCTATACGCTCCTTCAGCCCAGGCGCCACTTCTGGACTCTCTTCTATGACCACACTTCCCAGGTGTGATCCTGGCTGGTTTTCCTCTTTATTCTGCCCTCCACAAGAAAGAAGGGAGAAGGTAAGGAACATATACATGAAAAGGTTCTTATTCATATTGTTTGGTTTATATAGTTCTCAAGTGAATTCGTGTTGTATAACTTCCCATCGGCAGCACGGAATTTCAGTTGGGTAGTGGCACTAACCAACTCACTATTTTCCTTCCTCAGCTTCGCTTTGAGGTACTTCCAGTAGTTACGGGTTTTCTGGTAGTCGTCCTGTTCGTTGATGGCTCCAACGACATCAAGCACAGAGAACCACCACTTATTTTGAGCATCGTCCCAGATGGCCCTGACTTCGTGGTCCTTATAAAAACGTATCGACTTCTTGTTTTGCATAACAATATCACTGGTTTGTAAAAGTAGTGAAAAATACTGAATTGTGCAATAAACTTCTTACCTTTTCTCAAATGGGGACAGGTACAATTTGAGAAAATGGTATAGGCTAGGCTCTAGGTACTTAGCTGTGTAGTAGACTGATTTTAGTTGACTACTTTTAGTCTTAAAACCTAAAAGTTATTGACTCGGTTCAATAATAAAACTGTAAATAATTTACTTAAACCTTTTAGTACTAAGATTAGTTGACTTCAAGTCCAGAGTAAAGCCAGATCGGTTTTTGCAGTCAAAGGCAAAGTTTTATCAGTCTTTGCATGCAAAGGTAAATAAATACCAGTGTTAGTCCAAGACATCCTCATATTTTTATTCAAATATCTTTTCATACTAACCCGAGACTGCTTTTTATATACCTCTCCCTATAGCTAATCCAGTGCTTCTGACGTTCACCCGTCAGAAGCGCGGCCTGGCTGGGTGTATGCATTCCGATGCTCATATGTGGGC
>DGVD01000018.1 GCA_002395835.1 Bacteroidales bacterium UBA4293
GTCAACTAAAATCAGTCTACTACAGAAGTTTTGAAAAACCCCAGTCCTATTGTCCTATTGTCCTATCGTCCCCCCCTCAAACTAAAAAGGAAGTTCATCCTGATCTGGGATTTGCTGGAATGTTTGGTCTGAATCTGGCATAGAAGGTTCCTCAGAATCTAAATCTGGAACTGGGGGTACCTCTTCATCCATAGCCAACTGTTTGCGAGACAACTCTATCTCGGCAGCGTTCTTTTCTATAACGAGAAAGCCTCGGTGGCTATGTGTCTTATCTCGTTTACCAATAAATCCCAGCTTTCTTAAAATAGCACTTAAGGCCCGAATATCCATCGGATGTCGTATATTCCCATAAGAAATAAGCCTACTACTAATTTCAGCAGTAGTTAGAAACTTCGCATTCGCATCGCCGGGTTTGGCAGGGGCAAAGTACACCTGAATCAACTGCTCCTCCATGGACTCTACCATGAACTCGTTCACGTGGTCGGACATGTCCTTGATCTTGTCCTGATCGAACCAGTAGGAGAACTGGTGCTGGAAGAGGTAGAGGGCCTGGGCGTACATGCCTGCGTAGGGGAAGTGGGTGGCGTACGGGGAGTCTATGCGCTCCACGCGGAAGGGCAGCCAACGGCGGTTACCGGTGTTGTCGGTCAGGAACTTGTCTTTGTTGCCGGAGGCCACGTAGCTGGCCAGGCGCACGTAGCGTTCCTTGTTGGTGCCGTAGGCCACGCGCACGTTCACGTCGGTGGCGGTGATGAGGGACTTGGTGGCGTTCAGCTCGCGTTCGGTCAGCTTGTCTATCTCGTCTAGGTTGATGAGGGCGAACTCGGTGGCGCGGAGCTGCTCGTCCTTGTCCAGGCGGTCGGATCCGCTCTGCTTGCAGCGGTACTCTTTCAGTGCCTCGGGGATGAGGAAGTCCAGCCAGGAGGTCTTGAAGATGCCTTGCTCACCGATGAGCACCAGCACCTGATGGTTCACGATCTCGTCCACCATCCACGAGGCTACCATGGCCACGAACCATTTCTTGAAGCATTCTTCCCAAAGGGCTTGTACGTTCCTGCCCTTGCTAGGCTGCACATGCACCATGGCGGCTACCTGGGCTAGGTAGTCGGGCTGCGAGGGGTCCCAGGCGGGTTGGCTGGTGACGTACTCGCGCAGGGGATGAGCCAGAGGGATGACATCGGAATGGAGCATATCCTGAAAGAGGTTGCTGGAGATGTCTTTCTTGGCCCACTTGCAGCACTCATAGAGCAGTGTGTTCCGGTCGCGCTCCTTCAGTTCCACCCACTGGCCGTCGCGCTGGATTTGGTTCTTCCGGGACACCACATCGTAACGGATGGGCTTACCCTTCAGGAACTCCACCACCAGTTCGGAGCGGGTCATCGCCTCCTCGTCTTCCCCCTCCTTCTTCCGCCGCCCTTTCGGCATGCTAATGTCCACACCGTGCTTCTTGGCCAGCTCGAAGATGGAAGCCAGGTGAATCTCTCCCCTGCCCCCTTTCTTGCAGTAATCGTACTTCTGGTCGCACTCCTGCTGGGAGTATTTGGGGTAGAACCGACAGATGCGGTGCAGCATTTCTCGCCCCTTCTCCCCTTCCAGGGTGGCACACGCAAAGCAGATGGTCATCCAGTCTTTATAATCGGCAGTGAGGTCTATCTTCTGTTCTTCTATTCGGCTTACCACCAGTTCCAGGTGGCGCAGTTCTTGGCTCTCTCTTCGGGTCATTCTGAAAGGTATTTAGGGTTGATGTAACATTGTTCGTCCCAGGGCAGGAAGCAGCTCCGGCAGATGTCGGAGCCCGATGCGTCGGCCACGATGCCGTACTCGAAGAGCAGGTAGTTGTAGATGTGGTCGAAGGCCTCGCGGAAGGTCTGCCGTTCCTCTGAAGATGGGAGGACCACCACCCATTTCACGCCTCTGCCCCGGGGAGAGATGAAGCAGAGGGCGGTTTCCAGTCGGCGGTCCCGAATCAGGGTCTGCTGCACCTGCCGGGCCTCTTCCATGGACGACAGTCCGTCGATGTCGATGGTCATGAGGCCGCTAGCCTGGGTCAGGTCTTGTGCCCGCCGGTAGTAGAAGCATCCGCCGAAGGTTACGTGCTCAAAGCGGAGCATTTTATAGTTCTTCTCCCGGTTCTCTATGTCCTGTTCTTCAGGGTGCGAGAGTCGGAAGTCCACCATGCGGCGTAGTTCCAGGGTGATGGCTTTGGCCTTCTCGCTGGTTACATAGGCATAGGTTTGCGGCAGGGTCCAGTGGCCGTCGGTCTGGTTGTTTGGCACGGGTCTGCCGTCTTTCCCTTCATATCCGTGGGGATAGTGGGAGAAGGTGATTGGTTGCATCATTGCTAATTTTTTTCTAAGTTAATTTTTATTTTCCATCTTTTCCAACTAGACATGACTGTAGCCGGGCACACCCTAGTTTCACTCCTAAGGCATACGTCTCTTACAAGGTCTGTCTAGTTAGAAAATTTGGAATTATTTTGTTTATGTAGAAGCAACGATCGGGCAGCCTGGGCTTCTTCTTTTTGCGGAAGTACTCCCCTTTTCCCAAAGAGGAGCATACACACCCAGGCTTGAATCGCAATCGGCACCTGGGCAAAAAAAATACACCCAGGTACCCTTTCGTTGCCATTTTTAGCACCCGAAAGGATACCCAAGTGTTGTCTTTTTTATGCCTTTTTATTTAAATGCGATTCAATTTCGGTGTACCAACACCCGACTTCGGACCGCTTGCCCGAAGATTCTGGTTGCAAATATACGGAATTTATGCCAAATCATAAAATAATTTGGCATAAATTATTCATTTTGAAGCGAAAATAATCAATTCTGGTATCAGAAACTAAGTTTTGTGGTCAGTTCCACGGTGAAAGGACGGATAAAGGTTCCCGCCATCACGTAGTTTTTATACGGTGTGGGGTCGGTCACCAGGTCGGCTGCGGCAATGGATCCGCTGGCTCCCTTCTGGTTCAGGATATTCACCACGCTGGCAGAGAAGCTCACATGGGAGTTCAGCTTGTAGTCCACCCCACCGAAGGTCTCCCATCGGCCGTTGAAGTAGAGGGAGTTGGTCTTGTTGATGTACTGCTTGCTGAAATAGCGGGCACTGGCCCAGATGCGCCAGTCGCCAAAGGTATAGGAGGGTTCTATCTCCAGCTCCACCTTAGACAGGGCGGTGATGTTCTTGTCGGAGAAATCGTATTCTTCGGTCACACCGTCGCTGAAGGTATGGGCCAGGTGGAAGTTCTTGTACTTGGGGTTCCGGAAGGTAGCCATCACGTGCACGTTGAACCCTTTGGCCGGGGTAATCACGGCATCGGTCACCCAGCCCAGGGTGGCCAGGTCGTAGGCTATCTGGGTAGTCACAGTCTCCCTCATTCCGGCCTTCAAGTCGCCTGCATCGCGCACCAGCACGTGCTCAAAGTTGGGCCGTTCCTGGGTATTGCTCATGGTGATGTGGGCCAGTTGGGAAGTGAGGTCTATCCAACTGTTTTTCCAGTAGATTCCTCCGCGCAGGTAGTGCACAGTAGAGGGGTCCTGGGTGGGATAGTAGGCGGTGCCGTAGTGGAACAGTTGGGAGTGGTTGGTGGCGGTGGTGTACTCAGCCTGCAGGCCGAAGCCAGGGAGCAGTGCCAGTCGTCCGCTCACGATGTAGGCGGGGTTCACGTGTCCGTCGTCAAACGGGGTGAGCTTAGCCTCTCCGTTGTTCAGGTAGAAACCGGCATGTCGCTGGTTGCCTGGTTCCTGGTCGGCATGGGCGCCCAGTCCGTGTTCCTTGATGTATTCCAGTCGCACCCCGGCATAAAGCCAGAGGCGGTTGCTCACGTTCCACTCATCGGAGATGAAGCCGAAGAGTTTGTGCTCGTGGCCGTTGTAATACTCTATGTAGGTATTGTAGTTGTACCCTTTGCTGCCGTTGAGCAGGAGCAGTTTCGGGTCTTTCTTTGCTTCGTGGGCAAACATATACATGGAGGTCTTGGTTCCTCCGTGGTTCATCCAGTAGTCCACCTCGGCGCGCCACTTGTGCCGGCGGTCTCTGGAGGTGCCGGTCAGTTCGGCGTTGGTCATCCAGAAATGGTCGAAGGCATCGAAGTGAAGCATCCTTCGGGCCTGTACGTTCCCTTGGTATTCCCGTCCGTCTTCGTAGGTGTAACCGCTTCCCAGCACGGCCTGACTCACGCCCATCACTGTGCTGTTCGACCGGTAGGAATGGCCTCTTTTATACTTGCTGTGGACGGACAGTTTGGTGCCGTTGTCCCACTGGTAATCCAGCACGAAGTTCACGTTGTGTATCTTGTCGGTGTTGGCCTTGTCGATGGGCTGGTCTTCCATCTTTCCAGTCTCCATGTCCAGGTAGGTCACCATGTTGTTCGCCGGCAGATACTGGTCGGTACCCAGCTTGAACCCTTCGTATTCCTTCACGCTGCCGTCGCCCACGAAGATGAAGGGTCCGAAGTTCTCTATGATGCCTTTATACTGGGAATACTGGTAAATGAGGCCGACCTTTCCCCTACCTTCGTTCCAACTCTTGGAGAGGCTGCCTTTATAGAACTGCACACGGTCCTGCAGGGAGGTCATGTCCAGGTGGTTGCTTCCGGGGTCGAAGTTCTGATAGGTTCCCACACTCAGGCCCCACCCGTTTCCCAGGGGTGTGGACAGGTTGGCATCCAGCGCCTGACGGCCAAAGTGGTTCAGGGTATAGTTCACCTTCCCTTCAAAGGTGTCGCCAGCCAGTTTCGACCGGCTGTCCACGCCGTAGGCTATGGTGCCGTACCTCAGGACCATATCCTGTGGGGTCATGGTGCCGGTGGACTCGTGGCTCACGCCGCTGTGCCAGGATTTATAGGGATAAATCTGGAGCATGTAGTGCGACACGGGCAGTCCGTCTTCAAAGATGGTGGACCACTTGTCGGTGGGCAGTCCCAGGGAGATCTGTCGGGGCTGTGAAGCGGAGGCCGCATTCATCAGCATGTCTCGGTTGCTTCCCTCACGGGAGGTGGTCTGCACGCTGTCGTTCACCTCTTGTGCACACAGGGTGGCAGTCAGGCTTAGCCCCAGGAGGGCGATGAAAATTTTCTTTGAAGTGTTCATAAGTAGCTGTATTTTATTCCAATGTGCAAAATTAAGGGTTTTCGTGGGAATGGAATAACACTTTTTACGGATTCACTAAACACTTTTACGGAAATTGTCCGGACTGCCAATAAAAAAGGGAAGAACTTGGTGAAACTCAAAATTAATCGTAACTTTGCAGCTGGGACTAAAATTATTTGGCATTATGAAAACAAGTGAATTGTATATTTTCAGGGATATAGCAGGCGACAGCCTGTTGGTTCCTGTGGGCGAGGCTACGCAAAAGCTGAATGGCATGATTCATCTGGACGATACGGCAGCGTTCATCTGGAACCAGATAGATAAGGCGAAGAACCTAGACGAGATTGTGGAGAAAATTCAGGAGGAATATGAGGTGGACCCAGAGACCGCCCGTCAGGATGTGTACGGCTTCTGCCTGGAGCTCTACCGCCGGGAGATGATCCTGGATGTGCCTGAATTCAAGGATGTGGAAATCCTTTCAGATCCTACTAAATAATGGAAGAGGCTTATCTCACCATCGGCCCGGTGAGCTACCGGTTGAGGGCCGAACTGCCTATCCGCTTTCATGAAACGTGCAGCAACTTCTCCCACACGGATCCGGAGGGACTGCAGCCGTATGTGGTGGACTGTACCATCCGGCTGGCTCAAAAGCCTACCCAACTGGAGGGAAAGCTGGTGCGCCAGACGCCTAGCAGGGCTATCTTCCAGAATGGCGATCTGGAACAACGGGTGAACCTGTTCGAGGGGATGCCTGTGGGTCTCTACAAGGAGCTGGATGAGCGCACCGTGGAGGTGGAGATTCACGATGAGGGGCAACAGGAAATCGTCATCAGCACGTTCTTTCTGGAACTGCTGGCGCTGGAGAGGCATCTGCTCAGGCAGAACGCCCTGGTGCTGCACTCTTCGTTCATTCAGTATGAGGGAAAATCCATCCTTTTCTCTGCACCTAGCGGCACGGGCAAGTCTACCCAGGCGGGCCTTTGGCAGAAATATGAGGGGGTGGAGATTATCAACGGCGACCGCTCCATCATCCACTGGAACGGGGAGCGATTCATGAACGAGGGTCTCCCCTTCTGCGGATCTTCTAATATTCACCTGAACCGACAGATGCCTCTGGGAGCCATCGTGTTCATAGAGCAGTGGCCGGAGAATATAGCAGAGCCCATGAAACCGGGCGATGCAGCCAGCAAACTGTACGGGGAGATGAGCGTGAACAACTGGCACACGCCGTCGGTCCTGAAGAGCTTCGACCTGATAGAAAAAATCACCCAAAGTGTTCCTATGGTACACCTGAAATGCAACATGGAGCAGGATGCGGTGGAAACCTTAAAGCACTATCTGCATGAGAAGGCTGGATACTGATGCGTATGTCTCTGCCCTGCGCGACCTGGTGAATGAGGGCAAGGAGTGCCGGCTGCTCATTTCGGGCAGTAGTATGGCGCCGTTCCTGGTGCATGAGCGGGACAGCATCATCTTTTCCAAGCCCCAGCGGGAACTGCAGCGGGGCGATATGGTGTTCTACCAGCGGGAGACGGGCCAGTTTGTGATGCACCGCATTCTGCATGTAAAGCCAGAGGGGCTGTACATTGTGGGCGATGCGCAGACGGAGATTGAAGGGCCGGTGAACCCCAGTCAGGTTTTTGCCGTGGTGACCCGGGCCCAGCGCAAGGGCAAGTGGATAGGTCCCGGCGATTTCTGGTGGTGGTTCTTCCGCACTGTTTGGCTCCGACTGGTTCCTGTGCGCAAAATCATTCTGAAACTTTATCCTTTTTAATATATGCGCGTGTACGCGCGCGTAAAAAAACTAAAGCAGGCCGATTCACATCGTCCTGCCTTATTACCTAGGTCTTCCTTAATAGGGGAGAAATTTATGTATATTTATAAAAAAAAGGTCTAAGGTTTCTCCTTAGGCGTGCCGTTCTGAACAATGGGTTTCTCCATATCCAAATCCACCACGTACTTCCGGTAGAAATACAGTTTCCGCTTGAACTGCGCCTCTCGGTCGGGCAACTCCCACCCGGGGTCGTACAAGTTCAGGATATTCTCCATAATATCCAGCGAGGCCATCATGGTGGAGGTATCCGTAATGGGTCCATCCACAATCTTCCTGGCCAGATCGGCCGATACACGGAACTTGCGCAGAAGCTCTTTCTTCATCACTATGGGAGTAGGAGTACCAAACTTTTCTGCCTGGTAATTCGTGATTGCCTGGCAAACCATGGCTTTGTAGATGTCCAAAACGAAATCAAAATACTGTTTCTTGGACGAAGAAAAGTTTTCTCTTACTGACATAGTTTGGAATCACCTGCAAAGGTAACCTTTCTAATTGGATAAACCAAGACAACGGGAAAAATGGAACGGTTTTTAACAAAACACCGACGAATTCGTCTATTTTATCCACGAAACTCCGATTTTATTCCCATGACGGGTGGCATTTTAACTAATTTATCATATTTTTGCGAATTAGAAAGATATTTTAACGGAGAAAAAATTTTATACTTATGAAAAAGATTTATGAAAAGCCTGCCATGCAGGCAGAAGCGTTCGTAGCTAATACTTACTGCGCAGATTGTAGTGATGAGAGTCATACTATGGTAACTTATATTTTCTCTTGTGGTTATGGCTTAGGAGGATCTAATGTCCGTTATTATGTTCATGATGGTAACGGCAATTATCAAACCATTGACGGACATTATTATGGACCAGTGGATGGTGCACATGATGATTATTATTACTATCATCGTTGTTCTTCATATCATGAAGTAACTCTCCCTAAAAATAAACCTATAGAAGAAGTAGATGATATCATATTTGGTTTATATTTGGATAGACGTGACACACCTTATACACTTGAAAAAATTCCTGTTGCCATTTGGACTGAACATCATACAAATTTGCATGCCACGATACAAACCGACCCACGTGAATGGCAACAAACTAAATCTTAAACATTCTCCATAACAGATATGGATCTGCTCTCCGATGCAAATCCTGTAGAAAAACGGTTGGTGGAAAAAGCCAACCGTTTACGTATTCCCCTTACTACAGCCTTTGAACTGACTCCAGTGTGCAACCTGAACTGCCGGATGTGTTATGTGCGACTGGGAAAGAAGCAGGCAGAGGCACTAGGAGGTATACGGAGTATGGATTTCTGGCTGGATTTAGCGAAACAATTTCTAGAAGCAGGAAACTTGTTCATCCTCCTTACAGGGGGTGAGCCCCTACTCTACCCTCATTTCCGGGAGCTGTATGTAAAGCTGCACGAAATGGGTATCGTCCTTTCTGTAAACACGAATGCCCTGCTCCTGGATGAGGAAACGGCGGATATGTTCCAGAAATATCCACCTCGGTTTGTGCGGCTTACACTCTATGGGGCTAGCAATGAAACCTATGAACGGCTCTGCGGGGTGAAGAATGGGTTCACCCAGTGCATGCAGGCCATCCAACTGCTACAGGAACGGCGCATCAATACGCGCATCAACCTGACCCAAACCACACTGAATCAGGAGGATTATCTCCCCATGCTGAACCTGTGCTATGAAAAGGGTATCTTTGCCATGGCAGCCAATTATATTTCGGTGTTCTCCACCCCAGAAAAAGGGAGTGAGGAGATACTGAAGATAAGAAACACCCCGTATCAAGCGGCTTTGAATGAAGTGAGAATGAAAGCCCGGAATGACGGAAAGAACTTTGCTCAGTATGTGGAGGAGAGATACCAATACCTGACCCAGCCCGTTTATCCACAGATGGAAGGCACTACCCTGACCTGCCGGGCTGGCAAGAGTTCCTGCTGGGTGAACTGGAAGGGGGAACTGAAGGCGTGTGTGGACCTGGAAGAACCTTCGTTCGATTTAACCAAAACATCTGTAAAAGAAGCTTGGGAGCAGCTGAAGGAGGCGGTGACGCACCTGCCCCTCCACACGGAGTGCAAGGACTGCAAACTGAAACCTTTCTGCGATGTGTGCTACGCCAATGCCACCAACGAGAAAAAACATTGCGGCTCCCTGGACTACCTCTGCCAAATGGCGCATTCCAAGGCTGATATTCTTTACCAGCTGCATGAAAGGAAATCGCACTGAACTCAGTGCGGTTTTCTAAAAAATCGCACTGAAATGAGTGCGATTTTTTATTTTTCTGCCTTTATTCCCTATAAATTCCGTATCTTTGCGTCCAAACACATTATGCTTATGTATCTATACGGAGCGAGCGGTCACGCTAAAGTTATTCTGGATATCCTGAAGGCCTGCGACATCAAGATGGAGGGGCTGATAGATGATAACCCGTCGGTGAACGAACTGATGGGATTCCCTGTGTTTCATAATCGGCTGGACCTTCACCCGGTCATCGTGTCCATCGGCAACTGTGACATCCGGCGGAAAGTGGTGGAGAAAATCGCCCAGACGCTGAACGCCACACCTTTCGATGCGGCGGTGTTCGGAACGGCCATCCACCCATCAGCCATCATCTCTGAATCGGCCCATGTCGGGGTGGGTACGGTGGTGATGCAGGGGGCCATCATCCAGACGTGCGCGCAGATAGGTAGGCACTGCATTGTGAATACGGGGGCCAAGATAGACCATGAGTGTGTGATAGGCGACTATGTGCACATTGCTCCTGGGGTGACCCTGAGCGGCGACGTGCAGGTGGGCGACGGTTCCTGGATAGGTGTAGGCTCTACGGTGATTCAAGGGGTGCGCATCGGCCGGAATGTGATGATAGGCGCCGGAAGCGTGGTGGTAAGGGATATCCCCGATAATTGCACCGCCTACGGGAACCCGTGTAAGGTGAGAAAAAAGGAATAATAAGACTATGGCTAAATACGATTATCTGATAGTGGGCTCTGGTCTCTATGGAGCTACATTTGCCTATTGTGCACAACGCCAAGGAAAGCGGTGCCTGGTCATCGACAAGCGGCCGCAACTGGGCGGGAATGTCTACTGCCAGGAGGTGGAGGGCATTCAGGTGCATCAGTATGGGGCGCATATCTTCCATACAAATAATAAAAAGGTATGGGACTTTGTAAACTCCCTGGTGGAATTCAACCGGTACACCAACTGCCCCGTGGCCAACTACAAGGGGGAGCTCTACAACCTGCCCTTCAACATGAACACGTTCAACAAGCTTTGGGGTGTGCGCACGCCAGAGGAGGCTCAGGCGAAACTGGAGGAACAGAAGGCCGAGGCGGTGGCTGCCCTGAACGGAAGGGAACCGGCCAACCTGGAGGAACAAGCGCTGACCTTAGTGGGAAAGGATGTATTCCAGAAACTGATTAAGGAATATACGGAAAAGCAGTGGGGACGCAGCTGTAAGGAACTACCTGCCTTCATCATCCGAAGGCTGCCGGTGCGACTGGTTTTCGACAACAACTACTTCAACGACCGGTACCAGGGAATCCCCATCGGGGGGTACAACCGCCTGATAGACGCCCTGCTGGAAGGTGTGGATACCCGCACCGGGGTGGACTTCTTCCAGGAATATAAAGAGAACTGGCGGGACACAGCTGAGACGCTAGTCTATACCGGTGCCCTAGACGAGTACTTCGACTATAAACTGGGCCGACTGGACTGGCGCACGGTATCATTCAAGACCCGTGTGGAGAATGTGCCTAACTACCAGGGAAATGCCGTGGTGAACTACACCTCACACGAGGTACCCTATACCCGTGTGATAGAGCACAAGCACTTTGAGATGTTCGGCCCGGAAGTGTACCAGTGCCCCAAGACGGTGGTGAGCGAGGAATACTCCGTGGAATACCGCGAAGGCATGGAGCCCTACTACCCCGTGAACGACGAGAAAAACAATGCCCTGGCCGAAGCCTATCGCTCCCTGGCTGAACAGGAGAAAGACGTGATCTTCGGCGGAAGGCTGGGACAATATAAATACTTTGACATGGCACCTGTGATAGAGCAGGTACTAGAACGCTTCCACATGCTATGACAAAAAAGAAAATCTTACGGGTAAGCACCATTCCCCTCTCCCTGAACGTTCTGCTGGTGGGACAACTCCGCACCATGAACGAGAACTACGAGGTGGTGGCGGTATCCTCTCCGGGAGAAGACCTGGAAGAGGTGGCTCGGCGTGAAGGGGTGCGCACCGTGGAACTGCCCATGGAACGCCGCATCTCCCTGTGGAAAGACTTGAAATCGCTGGTGGCCATGATCCGGCTCATCTGGAAGGAGAAACCTTGGATGGTACACTCCCTTACCCCGAAAGCCGGACTGGTGAGCATGCTGGCAGCCCGCCTGTGCGGAGTGCCGGTACGCATCCATACCTTCACCGGACTGGTCTTCCCTACCTCCACGGGCCTGAAACGAAAACTCCTGATGTTCACCGATAGGCTGACCTGCAGTTGTGCCACCCTAGTGAACCCCGAAGGGGAAGGTGTGAAGCATGACCTGGAGCAATACGGCATCTGCCGAAAGCCCATGACCATCATTGGAAACGGCAACGTGAACGGCATAGACCTGGACTACTTCCAGCGCACGGACGAGGTGATGCAGGAGGCCCAGAAATACCAGAAACCCGGTGTAACCACCTACTGTTTTGTGGGCCGCATCGTGGGCGACAAAGGTATGAACGAACTGGTGTCTGCCTTCGACCGCCTGTACCGGGAGAACCCGAAAATACGGCTCTTGCTGGTGGGACCTTTCGAGGAAGAACTGGACCCCGTAACCCCAGAGACCCGGAAGATGATAGAGAACCACCCCGCCATAGAGGCGGTGGGCTGGCAGAGCGACGTACGGCCATTCCTGGCAGCCAGCGACATCTTTGTGTTCCCTAGCTACCGGGAAGGATTCCCCAACGTGGTGATGCAGGCCGGAGCCATGGGAGTGCCCAGCATAGCTACCCGCATCAACGGCTGCACCGAGATTATCCAGCCGGGGATAAACGGGGTGCTCATCCCCAGTAAAGATGAGGAAGCCCTCTACACCATGCTGAAGGATACCGTGGACCACCCAGAACGCTGGAGAAACATGGCCCTGCAGTCCAGGGAAAGCATAGCCTCCCGGTATGAGCGGAAGGCTTTTTGGAAAGAAATGAAGGCACTGTATGCCAGTTTAGAATAAAGAGATGAAGATATACGCCAACTGCCTGAAACGGGTCTTGGACTTCCTGATAGCGCTCTGCGCCTTCAGTGTGAGCCTGATAATCCTGATACCGGTGGCCCTGTTCCTGCACTTTGCCAACAAAGGCGCCGGGGTGTTCTTCCTGCAGCCCAGACCGGGCCGGAACGGGAAGATTTTCAAGGTCATCAAGTTCAAGACCATGACCGACGAGAGGGATGCCGAGGGAAACCTGCTTCCCGATGAGGTGCGCCTCACGAAAGTGGGAAGGTTCGTGCGCTCCACATCCATCGATGAACTGCCCCAGCTCTGGAACGTGATTAAGGGCGACATGTCCCTGATAGGCCCCCGCCCACTGTTGGTACAGTATCTCCCCCTCTACTCCCCGGAGCAGGCTCGCCGCCACGAGGTAAGGCCGGGCATCACGGGGTGGGCCCAGGTGAACGGACGCAACTCCATCTCCTGGAAACAGAAATTTGAATACGATGTGTGGTATGTGGACCACCTCTCTTTCGGACTGGATGTGAAAATTATCCTCCTCACCATCAAGAAGGTGTTTGTGCGGGAAGGCATCAGCCACGAGGGAATGGCTACCATGGAGCCGTTCAACGGCCACAATTAACAGTATAGAAGCATGGCAGAAGAATTTGCAACCAAAGAAAGAGATACCGCGTTTCAGTCGCTTAGTGAACTGTGGCGCCGATGGAAAGATGGTACGTTCGGGGAGATCATGGACGACTGGAAATGGATCTTCACCTACAGCGTGCGGTACAAGAAGGCCATAGCCTTTTACCTGGTGCTTGGTATCATCTCTACCTCCCTGGGACTGGTAAGCAGCGTGGCAGGTAAGTACCTGATAGATATTGTGACCGGTTATCAGACCGACAAGCTCTGGATTCTGATAGCGGTGGCAGTGGGAAGTTCCCTGTTCAGCCTGGTGATAGGCAACTACCTGGGGCGTCTGACGCTGAAGCTGGGTATCTACATCAACAACGATATTCAGGGGGACATCTTCGACAAGATTATTGATGCAGACTGGAAGGAAATCAGCAAGTTCAGCAACGGTGACGTATTGAACCGTTTCACGGGCGATATCGGCTCCGTGAGCGGCAATGCCATCAGTTGGCTGCCCTCCATCGTCATCACGGTGTACCAGTTCATCGCCACTTTCTGTGTCATCTGGTACTACAACCCGGTGATGGCGCTCTTTGCCTTCATGAGTGCTCCTTTTACCTTGATAGCCAGCAAGTTCATCATCAAGAAACAACGGGAGTACGGTAAGAAGGTACGTGCCATGAGTTCCGAGGTAATGTCGTTCGAGGTGGAAACCTTCTATAATTTCGATACGATTAAGTCGTTCGGTGTAGCCGACCAGTACAGCAAGAAACTCCGCTGGTGGCAGCAGAAATTCAAAGATATGCAGTTGGAATACAACTGGTTCACCATCAAGACCAACGTGTATTTCTCCATTGTGGGTATGCTCATCGGGTTCACCGTATTTGGCTACTGCTTGTGGCTGCTCTGGACCCACCAGATAACCTACGGAACCATGACCCTGTTCCTGCAGCAGCGTTCCCGCCTGGCCGGAGCCTTCAGCGGACTGATAGGCATTATTCCGGGCTTCCTGAACAGCTCTATCGCAGCACATCGTGTACGCGAGCTGGTGGAGCTGCCTAAGGAAAAGCACATCCCGGCCAGCCATGAACTGGACCGCTATATAGACGACGGATTCACCGTGAAGATGAACGGCGTGGACTTTGCCTATGTGGAGAACAACCGCGTGATTACCAACTCCGACTTTGAGGCGCATCCGGGCGAGATCGTAGCCCTGGTGGGTCCTTCAGGCGAAGGTAAGACCACCATGATTCGTCTGATTCTGGGCCTGATACATCCGGAGACCGGTGTGGCTTCCCTGGTGGCCAGCGATGGCACCGAGGTGGAGATGAACGCCGATACCCGTCACCTGTTCTCTTATGTGCCTCAGGGAAATACCATCCTTTCCGGCACCATAGCCGAGAACCTGCGCATGGCGAAGGAAGATGCTACCGACCAAGAAATTATAGAGGCCCTGCAGATAGCTTGCGCCTGGGATTTTGTGGAGAAATTGCCGGATCAAATCAACTCCAAGATGGGTGAACGTGGCCGTGGATTCTCCGAGGGTCAGGTACAGCGTATCGCCATTGCCCGTGCGGTGCTGCGAGATGCCCCTGTAATGCTGCTGGATGAAGCTACCAGTGCCCTGGACATCACCACGGAGCGTAAGGTGCTGAAGAACATCGTACAGCAGCGGCCTAACAAGACCTGTATCGTCACCACTCACCGCCCTACCGTGCTGAACCTTTGTCAACGTGTATACCGGGTTATGCAAACCCATGTTACTGAATTGAGCGAGGAAGAGTCCAGCAAAATGGCGATGGATTTTTAATGCTTTTGAAATATGGATATTACAGCAGATGCTTCCAGCTTTGAGCTGGCCCTTTTCCGAAAGGCAGCAAGTGCGCACCGGCCCATCTATGGGAACCTGGAGCTGCTGCCCCTGTGCAACATGAACTGCGACATGTGCTTCGTGCGATTAAGCCCGGAGGAGATGAAGCGGCAGGGACGTTTACGCACCCTGGAGGAATGGAAAAGTGTGGTGAAGGAAATAGCCCAGGAAGGGGTACTCTTTCTTCAGCTCACCGGTGGGGAGCCGTTGCTATATCCAGATTTCAAGGAACTCTACTCCTTCATCCGCAGCCAGGGTATCATCGTCACCAGCAACACGAACGGTACCCTAATCGATGAGGAGTGGGCCGATTTCTTCGCCAAGTACCCTCCACGGCGCTTGAACATCACCCTGTATGGGAAAGACAACGAGACCTATGAGCGCCTGTGCCATCTGCCCCATGGCTTCGACAAGGCCATACGAGGCATCAAGCTCCTGCGTGAACGGAATGTGGATGTGAAACTGAACGGCAGTCTGGCAAAGGAGAATTTCCATGACCTGAAAGCCCTCTTCCAGATAGCCGATGAGCTGAATGTGCCGCTGGAACCAGCCTCTTATATGTTTCCTGCTACCCGAGAGCGGAGCCGGGATTACCAGTACCAAAGCCGGGTAACACCTAAAGAAGCGGCCCATGCCCAGATGATAGTAGCAGCTCACGGAAAGACTCCAGAAGAGTTTAAGCTATATGCCCAGTCCGTCCTGGACCGGGTGGAGCAGACCCCGGAAGGACCCCTGGAGCCCGGTGGCGTGACCTGCAATGCCGGCCAATGTGCTTTCATCGTGAACTGGATGGGACACCTGCAGCCGTGCATCATACTGAGAGACCCTTGGGTGCCTGTGTTTGAAATCGGGTTCAAGAAAGGCTGGGAAGAAATAGTAGAAAAGACCCGGGAAATCCAGGTCTGCGCGGAGTGTAATGCCTGCAAGCTACGAATCTTTTGCAGCCGATGTGCCGCTGCCAATTTCTGTGAGACGGGTAACATGCACACCAAGCCCACCTACCTGTGCGAGATGGCCGAGGAATACCTGCGCCTAATGAAAGAGGTGGCTACTTCCGAAGTTACTTCCGAGGCCGAATAAAAGGCCCCACAGAAAGTTCCCAAGCCCAACTGATAACTTCCAGTTTAGCATACTTTCCAAACCGCCTCATCTTGGTGAGGATGCGCCGTGCCGTGTGCATACGCCCCTTCCATTCCCCTTCGGGCCGGGTTCCCCATCGCTCATCCATAATACCAAAGTTGCCCGTGGTCCAGATTTCCTCCATAAGTTTGTCCGGGTTCTCATGGGTTTCCATAGGCAGGTCCTCTACTGGTAAATCCAGATATTTCACTAGCAAGGCATAGAGCAGTTTAGACCAGCGGTACACATCGCACTTCTTAAAAATCCGCACCATCTCCTGTGCATCGGTCTGGTCCTTCAAGGTATGCAGGGACATGGCTGCATCGCACAGCTGGCGAAGGCCAATACCCTCATTCAGAAGATGTTTCAAGATATGAGTGGACTGCAGCAAATGGTTCATCACTGCCGGTGGAATCTGGAAACTCACCTTGTCGCGCGTCACCGTCATTCCCTTCTGGAACGCCTCCTCCTCCAGCTTACGCAAGTACTTTCGTGTGAAGTAGTTGTGCTGCTCCACGATACGGCTGTGAATCTCGATGAAGATACCCTGAAAACCAAAGTTGGAATCACTATCCATACCCCGGCTTACCTTGTAACCCTTAGACTCCACAAAGTCCGCTGCCCGGTCGGCTGCCTCCATGCTCCCGAAGAACAAGTCGATGTCGCCACACTGCCGGAAGAACGGCTGACGGTAGAAAGAGCCTACTCCTTGCCCCTTGAGCACCATGATAGGGATGTTCCCCTCCTGGAAAAGTTTCTGGAGATTATAGATAGCTGCATCGGCCAGCACGTTAGCGCGCTCCGACTGTGCCACTCCCTTGCGCCAGTAAGCCCCTAGCACTGCTGGTGGCAGGAACTCCTTAGGCAAGATAGAAAGCCCCTGGAAAGCCGTGCCCAGAACCGCCTGCATACCCGCCATGATATAGACACTGACCCACTCCTGCGTGGTGAGCGGGAACACATTTTCAGGCAGTTTAGCCTTACCCCAGAGCGCCCCTTTCAGGAGGAAGAGCATGGCGTTCTTCACCTTTTCTGCAGAGCCTAAATTGCCCTCCAGCATCCGCATTCTGCGCCAGTTGATGGTAAGCATAATAGCTTCGGCATCAGCCTGCTGCGAGGGCATGTTATACTGCTTCTGAAGCAGCTGTGAGATATCTTCCACATCGAATTCCCGTCCCTTCAGCTGCACGAAAAGCCACGCCATAGACTCGCCTACCCGGCCCATCGGCTTCAGTTTCCCATCATCCTTTCTCTTCATCAGGTAAGGCATACCACCCAGCTCCTGAATCTCAAAATTCCCCCTCAGTCTCATAGTTTATTAATTTGAAGTCGTGAGTGACACTCACGGGTTGAAAAACGAATAGACTTTTTACTCATGCCATCATTTAAAGGAATTAATACTATACTACAAATTTACACAAATAATCTCAAAATCAATGCTCAATAAGTAAAAAAGTGGTTATTATGAGTTGAAAAAATCTAAATAATTAGGGGAAATACGAAAAAGTGACTAATTTTACGCAGGAAAAATTTTAAATAGGAGAAGAAATGAAAAAGATTTTACTGGTATTTTCCTTACTAGTGTGCTGCCTGGTGGCAAAGGCACAGCTGGCTGAGAACAGCATTATGACCGTAAAGGAACTGATGGAACTGGCCAAGGAAGACAATTTTGACAATGTGAAGAAGGCTACAGAGGCAAAGGGATACAAGAGCCGTGGCGGTAAATCCTTGATAGCTAAGTGTTTTGTAAAGGATTGCGTGCTGAACGGATCCAACCTGGTGACTGCTGTGAACAACGTGAACACCGGTAGTACCGTGAACTACTCTTCTGACGACGGCGCTATTTCCGTGGATGTATTTACCACTGCCAACCGCGATGAACTGATTAAAGAGATGGAAGAGCTGGGTTACATAAAGACCGACACCAGCGAGACCATGGACACCTACCGCAAAGACGGTGAGATGAGTCTGTTCAACATGATACAGTACAAGGTGCCTGGCACGAACACTACGGGTTACACCCTGCTGTTCAATCCATTTTTCTAATGAGATAGCCCAGACGGACGAAACTTTCCAACAGCTGATGCAAGTCGGCCCGCAGCACCTCTTCCGGTGCATCGAACTCTTCGATGGCGGCTTGCAACAGCTGTTTTTCTGTATATCCCTTTTCCAGTAGTTCCCAGTAGAACGCCATGGTTTCATTGGCAGGACGGAAGTATGGACAAGGCGGACATGCCTCCTCGGAACTGATGAGCAGATACTCACCGCATACCTGCTCCATGACCACCCCTTTTCTGATTTGATATTTCATGCTATATCCTCCAAGTATTTCAAGAGCACATCGTGCGTGAGCTGAGCCGAATCTAAATCGCCCAAGTTTACCAATTTCCACACCGGAATGTGCCGGAGCAAGGCATCTTCTAAACGGCAGACTGCCCGGATATGTTCCTCCTTTTCAGGAAGATATAGAAACTGCTTATAAATGGGGATGACCGCCTCCTGCGGAGTTAAACGAGTAATGGTGTTCTCTTTTCCCTGCCAAAGGAATGCCGTGCCTTGGAAGATGCAACGGTGGTAAGGGAGTAAAGCGTTAGAAATGACTAGGTGCAATAAATGATATTCATCGGCCGCAGTTAATGCAGTCGATGAACATTCATGCAAATACTTTTCTGCTAATTTGTCTGGAATAGAGATAGGTGTATTTTGAGAAGGACTTTCGGTGAAAAAAGCCTTAAAATACACAGCAGTTTCTGGAAATTGTAATTTGCAAGTTAGTGGTATTTCAGCAAGATTTAGGTAGAGCACGTTTAAAATCCTTCCGGGTCATTCGCACCATAAACAATATACATCTCCTACATACATGCTAAAATCATCACACATCCATTCACATAAATCAATAGGTTTCCTTTCTGTATCATAATACTGATCATAGTCTTCTGCACCTTCTCTGACTTGATGATAGCCAACAAACACTTTCATACCATTTTGATTATAATATACTTTTGCACCTGGCTCACCTGTCAACATATCTTCCTCTGTAAAACAATCAGCTGCTCCACCTGTATCCATAGAGCCACCTATTAAAATAGTTAGATTTGATGGATTCATTGGGTCATCACCATCAGTTGATTGCAGCCACAATGGGCTTACATAATTTCTTTTCTTTTTCATCTGTATAAATTTTTTCTCCAAATTTCTAAAGCTTGCTCTAAAAGCAAAATGAATCACCACGGTGGTTTTTCACCACATCCCTTCACATAAAAAAGAACAATAGCTGTGTGCGATTCAAATATACGCTGCAAAATTTCGAAAAAAATCCAATAGACATGACAAACAGAATATAAAAAACTTTGCCAATGGTTAAAAAGGGTAAATTTATTCATAAAAGAAGACTAACGAGGCAAAAAAAGTACTACTTTTGCAACGGTTTTAGCGAGTGTGCTGGGACACGGAGAAAAAATTTATACCTTACTAATTAAAATTTATCAAACTAATTATGGCACTACTACAAGGAATGTCAGTAGGTGAAGGTGATGTATACACCTCATATGAACCAGAATGTTACAACGCAATCATGAACATTCTAAATGACCCTGAGAATGAATGGTATCAGATGATTGCGGATGACAGTGGATTTTCAATAGATGAAATCAAAAGTATCATGGGCCGTTTTGTCTATTCATCAGAATACGATGTTTATTATTGGCCTGAACTTGAAGATACATCATGGGACCTTTTAGGTGGTGAATATGGAGATTTAGCTATGATCTTCGAAACGATAGGTATGGAAGAAGGCGTTGAATGCGGAATAGGTGCTACTACCATCATTAATTCTCACCAAGGTACAGCTGGTATGTAATCCTAACCATTCATAATCTACCACTCTTTTTTATCCAACCGATAAAAAGAAATGGGCAACGAATATCATACAATCCTACTAGCTGGGATTGAATGTAGGATAAGTTTACGCTTTCCTAAAACCGTTCAGTTCTTTGGTTCCTATATCCGGGAGACTTCAAGCGATGAGTCCCAAGTCCTCAGCGTAAAGGATTATGAGTTTGAGGATTGGAAGAACCTGGGGAATGAAGTGGATCCGCACGGGGAGTATAGCCTACTCTCCTTGCAGACTTCCGAAGCCCTGTTCCAGCATCAGCGGTTTATCTTCCATTCCGTGGCTTTCCGCTGGAGAGACAAGGCATGGCTGCTGACTGCAGCACCGGGTGTGGGAAAGAGCACGCAATACAAAAATCTGAAGGAACTGTATCCAGAGGATATCTCCATCATCAACGGGGACCGGCCGGTGATTCAGATTCTGGAGGAAGGAGGCGTCATGGTCCACCCTTCACCTTGGAACGGGAAAGAGAACTGGCACGGTGCCGACGCAGCCCCTTTGGCGGGAATCATCTTCCTAAAACAAGGGAAAGAAAACACCATCCGGACACTAACCGCCAAGGAAGCAGCTGAGGGAGCACTAAGTTCCGTGTTTCACTCTTACGAAACTGAAGAGGTAGTGAAGAAGGCGGCAAAACTAGCCACTGCTCTATTGAAGAACACCCCCCTCTGGTTGCTTACCAACAAGGGTGACTTGGAATCATCTACCCTACTGCTGGATACCTTGAGGAATTTGGAAAAACAGAAAAAAGATGTATAGACTCAGAGAAGGCATGGTACTGACCCAAGTTTGTGGGGCTCCGCTACTGGTGGCTACACGGAAACTTTGGGAAGAGAAGCTGCCCATACGCAGGATACCGAAAGGTGTGGCGCTGGCCATCCCGATGCTCAACAAAGGTGTTTCCCTGCAAGGCATTGTAAGTTTCATGACTATGCTCTCTAAAACAAAAAAACCACAAGAACTTAGCAAGAATTTAAGCCTGGAACTGGACAAACTTTGCCAGGAAGGCTACCTCATAATAGAAGAAAACCAAAACTCCGCGTCGTGATGACGCCACTCAACTAGTAATTTTTCTCCCGGCAGCACCTGAAATGGGTGCTGCCTTTTTTCTATCTATTTCAAAACAATTACTATTTATGAAGATTTTTAGCAAAACATTTTGGTAATTCCAAAAGACATAGTTATATTTGTGAACTGAAAATACTAATTATTTGGATTATGAGTTCACAACTTAACCTTCTAAATACAGTTTTAAATAGCTCAAGAACTGTATTTACTGTGCAATCGCTCCTGATGATAACGGGAGCATCTGATAGTAAAAGGATGACTAAATCATTGAACTATTATGCTCATGAGGGTAAGGTATTGAATCCACGAAGAGGAATTTACACAAAGCTGACCTACGATGTGAAAGAGATGGCATGCAGCCTATTCCGTCCATCGTATATTTCCATGGAATACGTCTTACAACGGGCAGGGGTAGTTTTCCAATGGGATGATACAATCACTTGCATCAGCTATCTAAGCAGAACCATAGAGGTGGACGAGAAAATATATCAGTATCGCAAAATAAATCCGGAACTATGGATAGGAATGGAAGGCATAGAGCAAATCGATAACATAGCGATGGCGGTACCAGAGCGGGCTTTTCTGGATATGATGTACCTGAGTGCGGGAAATTGTTATTTTGACAACTTGCATCCCATTTCTGTGAAGCGAGTACGGGAGTTACTCCCTTTATATCGTTCTGACAAGCTCAATGAACGAGTAGCTCAACTACTAAATATAAAACTTAAGTAAAATGGATAAGCAAAAACACAAACTATATATGGCTCAAATTCTAAGTCTCATTTATAAAGATAAAGATTTATGCCAGACTTTAGGATTTAAGGGCGGTACTGCACTCATGTTTTTTCACAACCTTCAAAGATTTTCTACCGATCTAGACTTTAATCTTCTAGATGTGAACAAACAAGATATAGTATATAGCAAAGTCAGAAAAATCTTACTTAAATTTGGCACAATAGATGATGAAGCACAAAAACTCCATGGTCCTATCCTAGTGCTAGACTATGGTAAAGGTGAACGGATGCTGAAAGTGGAAATATCCAACAGGCAATATGACAACCATTATGAAACTAGAACTTTGGCAGGCACAGACATCCGTCTTCTTACCGTTCCAGATATGTTTGCCCACAAACTATGTGCTATGGGAGAAAGGTTATCACCACGTGATATTTTCGATGTCTGGTATTTCTTACAGCAGATGCATGCCGATATTAATGAGAAGATTGTAATGGAAAGAACTGGAAAGTCTGTTTCCGACTATGCATTATGGTGCTCTCAGCGTGTTCGTGAATCAAGCTCCAAACTCTTAATGCAGGGACTGGGAGAGGTTATAGATGATGCACGAACAAAGAATTTCGTAAAAACTAAGTTGATAGAAGAAACATCTCAGGCATTAGAACTTTTCGCCGCATTTCCTCAAATTCATAGTTGGTAAAATTCTCCCCAGCAGCATCCATTTCAAATGCTGCCTTTTTTAATAAAACTAGGGCACATGGAGACTGACCCCATGTGCCCTAGATTTATGTGTGTTACGAAAAATCAATTATAGGTAAGGCCGAAGCCAAATTCAAAGGCTTTGTTTGGCGCATCGAAAGGAACGTCTTCCTTCTGAGCCTCTACATCCTTCATAGTGGCTGGAATCTCGAACGGGAGCTTGCCCACTGGTTTGAACTTGCCAAACACTACATCCAGGAAGGCATTGTCCAGACAGTCGAAGGTGAGGAAGCAGCCTTTTACCACTTGTTTCAGGTCTTGTGGAAGCACGATGCTGGTACCGCTAGGATTGAAGGCCACAACTACTGGCTTTCCGGTGGTGGAGAGTTTCTTTACCTTGTTCCAGATGGAAGCAGGGATCTCGATGTTTACGGGCTTGGCAGCCTCGATGGCACGCTGACGCTCTAGAGCCTTGCGCTGTGCCTCGGTCATATTGGCACCGAAGCCGAAGCGTGGACGAGGCTCCGTTACACCCGTGCGGACGATGATGAGGTCGGCCTCTGCGGGCTTCTCTACCAAGGTTCCGTAGTTCTTGGCAATCTCTGCATCTATGCCTTCTACATAAAACTTGATTCCTTGTTTAGCTGGCAGAATGTTATCCTGGTTCACCAGCAGGATATTTGACTCCAGCTGTGCCTGGTAAGCGTTGGCTTGCAGGTCTTCACGCTGGCAAACCTTGGCAGCATTTTCCGGGTCTACGTATGGGTTCTCAAACAAACCTAGGATGAAGTGCCACTGGAGGATTCGCTTAGCAGCCTGGTTCACCCGTTCTTCTGTAACACGGCCTTCCTTTACCAGTTCCACCACCAGTTGGGTCTCTGTCTCGCTACCCATCTGGTCCACACCGGCATTGATGACCATCTCCATGTTGTCCTTCAAAGTGGTCTTACCAGCCAAGCGAGGGTTCAGTGGACCCGTACGGCCCACTACACCCCAGTCGGTACAGATGGCACCCTTGAAGCCCAGCTGATCGTACAGTACCTTGGTGCTCCAGTATGGAGAATAGTTCACGTTCAAGGTGTCTACGTACGTGCCGCTATAGTAACCCATGATGGCTAAGGCACCTTTTTCGATACCCGCTTTAAATGGCTTGAGGTGATAATCCACATTGTTGCCAGGATAGACGGTGAAGTTGCCCTTTCCTCCTTCGTGAGGGTTGGCTCCCGGCCAGTGTTTCAGGTGTACCAGCACCTTGTGAGGTCCCACATTCTCACCCTGTGCTCCTTCCATGAAGGCCTCCATCATCTGGATGGTTAGGTCGGCATCCTCACTAAAACAGCCCATGTTACGGCTCCAGCGCGGCTCGGTAATCACATCAATCTGCGGACCCAGAATCATGTGCAGGCCCACCGCACGGTATTCCTCGGCCACTGCCTCGCCAAACTTCTTTACCAGTTCTGGATTACGGGCAGCGGTGATACCTATCTGGCCTTCCTTACTAGGCCACTGGCTGAAGTACTGCTTGCCACTGACGTGCGCACCTAAAGTAGCCCCATGACGAGGGTCGGTAGAGAACATGATAGGAATACCCAGACGGGAAGCCTCGGCATACTCCTGCATGGTGTTGCTCCAGGTAGCGAAGAGGGTGGGCTCTGCAATACCATTGTTCAAGATGTTTCGGAAGTTGCGCTCCTCGATGTAAGTCTTCACATCGGCACCTGTACGCATCTGGCCCTGCCCCATGGCACCCTGATTGTTGCCACCAGGACCGATGGGCCCTGCGTAGGCCTCTTGGCTCAGTTCAGCCTGCGTGTCATATACCACATGTCCATCGGCTGGAACAGCGATATTCGGATGGAACATCAGTCCCACTTTCTCTTCCAGCGTCATCTGGCTTACCAGGTTGTCTATACGATCCTGCATCGGTAAGCGCCAGTCTTCATAGGCATCCAGTTGGCCGTTCTTGTTCAAGTCCTTGAACTGATAGCCATCTACAGTGAGAATCTGCACTTTCCTGGCGCCTAGTTCAGGCTGCTCATATTTAGGGCCACTAGCACATCCGGCCAGAGCCAATGCCAGCACACAGCCGGCCCACATACTTTGCTTCATAGTCATTATTTTATAAGGTTGTACTAGATTGCAAAAATAGGAAAAAATATGAGAAAATGACGAGTGGCGGGTGGATTTTTTCAGACTGAGTGTTTGAAAGATGGGGAGAGATTTGGCTAAATAAAGGAAAAACAGTAGTTTTGTACCTGTTCATACGAAAGGGAAAAAAATAATCAATATGAAAAAATCAGTCTTCATGATGGGTGCAGTGCTGATGGTGGCACTGGCATCGTGCAATCAGAGTGTAAAGAACAGTGATAACGAGCAGTACCAGATGGTGATAGGTGCCGGCAATGTGGGCGATGCGCCTATAGTGGAACCTACTGAGGTGATGAGACTTTACGAGGGTGTGGCTCCTGGTTCTGAGACTTGGACACATCCTGAGGGGAAGTCGGAAACCAACGGGAACATTGTCTATTTCAATGTCTCTACCCCAGAGATGACGGTCTACCTGCCCGACCCTAGCGTAGCTACGGGAGCAGCGATGGTAGTATGCCCAGGTGGAGCATTCTGCCTGCTTTCTTATACTACAGAGGGTACGATGGTGGCCAATGAACTGTGCAAGAGGGGCATAGCAGCCATTGTGCTGAAATACCGCACCACCCCTATCCTGAACGAAAAGGGTGAAGTGACCAACGATCCTGAAGAGATGCAGAAATTTGTGATGGCACTGATGAGCAAGTCTATGACAGATCCGAACCTCACAGCCACCCAAAACTGTCTGAACATGGAGAACAGCCACCTCTCTTTCGAGGATGCCGACCGGGCCATCAGTCTGGTGCGTGAGAACGCTGCCAAGTGGAACATCAACCCGGAGAAAATAGGTATCGTGGGCTTCTCTGCTGGAGCAGTGGTGGCTATGCATCAGGCTCTGAAACATACGGAGTCAGGCCGTCCCAACTTCTCTGGTGTGGTCTATGGCGGCTGGGTAAAAGGATGGGAAGCACCGTCTGATGCTGCCCCACTCTTCCTGTGTTCACCGGTGCAGGACATCTTCCACCCGGAAGAGTGCATCAATGCTTATCAGATGTGGCAGAGTGCCAAGCTGCCGGTGGAACTGCATTGCTACAGCGACTGCCAGCACGGATTCGGCGCAGTACCTACAGGTAAATCCTCTGATTTATGGATGGAGGCTATGGTTCGCTTCATGCAGGATACCGGGTTCTTAAAGAAGTAAGTGTAAGGTTAAATAATCTTTTAGTTTTTCCGATTTTCGTGGTTTTTATATAGCTTTGCAGCGTAAAAAGAAAGCGGAATATGAAGAATGTAACGATATGGATGCGAATGGGAATCTGTTTCCTGTTCCTGCTGATAACCCACTGTGCCATGGCGCAGAAGGCCTCTGTGGTTTGTGAAAAACCGATGCATGATTTTGGAACCATCAATGAGGTGGATGGGAAGGTGTCGCACGATTTTATCATTAAGAATACGGGTGACAAGCCGATAGCTATCAGCCGAATCAATTCTTCCTGTGGTTGTACGGTACCGGAATGGGACAAGGCTCCACTGCGCCCAGGTAAGGAAACGAAGGTGCATGTGGTGTTTAATCCACACAACCGCTCCGGAAAGTTCAATAAGTCCATTACGGTGCATCTGTCCGGGCAGAAAAGTAATCTGCTGCTTTTTATTCGCGGAAAGATTAATCCTAAACCGAAAGCGTAAAAGGTTACAAGGGGACAGGTCCCATGTAACGTAAAGTAAAAGCCTAAACAATAGGAACTTAAGCTGCTTACGTTACATGGGACCTGTCCCCTTGTAACCTTCCCCATTTAACACTATCAGCGCTCCATGAGCATGAAGTTCCCAACACTACGCTCGGTTCTGTCGCCCAGGGCTTCCCAGAGTTCATCGTTGTAGCCGTTGTTCAGGTGCAGGAAGGCGTTCAGCTCCATTAGCACTACATCGGCCTCTTTTATCTGACGCCACAAGGATTCGGCCCTATCCTCACCCTCTTTCTGAGGATGAAGCAAATCTACTGGTATCAGATTCGGTACCTCGGAATAGACTTGCGGTCCGAAGGCATATTCACTGGAACGGAGGAAGACCGGCACGGTAAGTGTAGGCTTTTGGAAGAGTCCCTCCAGTTCTGCCAGATTAGCCCGCTGCTCGGAACGAATTTGTCCGAACTGCAGTTTCTTCACCTCACGCAGCATGAGGAAAGCAGGAAGCAGGAAGACTGCCACCCAAGCTACAGCCACCCATTTCTTACCGCTTAATTCCGTAACCAGCAAGCCCAAAGCCAATGCCATCCAAGGCAGGACTACCATGCCGATGGCCATATCGGTACGCAGCAACATGAATACTGCCATACAGCCCAGAACTACCCAAGCCACAATGCAGTACTGACGTACAGAGAGTGCCACCTCATCCCAGTACACAAAAACCAGGAAGAGGAAGAAGAAACTAAGTCGTGCCACCTGAATGACCAGGTTGAACTCCCTTATGAACAACGTAGAAGAGCGGTCGATGGTGAACAAATCCAACTGGAGAATCCATCCCGGCTGACCTGTGAGGACAGCTACGGCTATATAACCCACCAAGAAGACAGCTACCAACACGCCCACATATTTTATAAAAGAAGCATCGGTTTTCCAGTACGCCAGCAAGAGCATGGCTGGGAGCAACAGAATGGCATGTTCCATGGTGAGCAAGGCCACACCCAGCCAGACAGCAGAGCAGACCATATGCCCCTTCTGCAGAGCCAGGAGCGAAAGCAAGCCGAAGCACACTGCAAAAGGCTGCAGGTTCACTTCCAGGCCGTTCAGTGAGAAAATCACCAAAAGGTAGAAAATCAATCCTAACAGTTTACCGGTAAGACTGATTTTACACTGCCCCATGGCCTGATAGAGCAAGAAGAGGTTCAGCAGATGTAGTCCGCACATCAGCCCCAGGATGACATACCCCGAAGTATTCAACCCGCCCAGCCAATAGACCACGCTGAGCAGCCCCAATCCCAACGGGCAGTCCGTCCATTGAAAATCGGCAAACGGCTGGTACCCTTGTGCCCACAGTTTGGCGCAAGCCAGATACATACTTCCCTCTACACTAAGAGGAACCATAAAGTAGGCCCAGATGAACAAGCCTACGAGCAGCAAGAGCGCTGCTCCCAACAAATATCTTGATGCTTTTTTCATTTTTTCTCCTTTAAAAAATACTCGTGCAAAATTACGGAAAAAACTGACAGGTTCCAACTAAGTGTCAGCAAAAGTGAAAGTTTGTTCTTTATTCTGTAATTGTTATTATTTGTTAAAAATAGGGAACCATTCTGTTAACAATATGCACAAATAAGAAAATCTATTTAAATTTGCGAAGAGAAAAAAGGGAAGAGTCCAGCGGGGCTCGCATGTTTATGAAATTTACGTATATTTATATTTATAATTATGGAGAAAAAATTTTACGAAAGTCCGAAACTTACTGTAGAGGAGTTTGTTGCATGTAGAAATTATGTAGCTGCATGTAGCACCACAGAAATTGATAGAATTACTATTTGGCCATTGAATGAACCCGTAGATTGCATCATTGACGGTGCTGATAACATCTTTGCTGATGCTGCGCATACGAAGGGTGGCGTAGAATGTACCCATTGTGTAACGGGTAATTGCACTAATGTTGCTTCCGGATATTTTGTCCAATTTCCAGGTGACCAAACCGCTAAAGCCGGTTATTGGTTTGTGTGGTATGACAACTCTATCCATGGGAGTGGAGGGGCTCCAAGTACCAGCTTGACTTATCAGGTGGACGAAGTGGTTTATTTTGCACAACATGATAGCGTTGGCGGTTCAGCTTCACATGGACAAGCTCAGGGTTGGCACGGAGCTCGCCTTGAAGATAGTACAGCCATCATAGAGTACATCATGGGCTGGAGCGGAAACAATTAATTTCACGAACTAAAAAATTAATAAAAATAGGTATCCTCGTTTGGGGATACCTTATTTTAACGTGACAGAATGCATTCAAGTTGGCGAGGTTCTGTTTAGGATTAATGTGCCTTGCCCTTTCCCATGGAAGAAAAAAGATATTCCTTTTTTAGTTAAAGAGGACGGTGAACACCAAAGAGAGGTTCTGGTACAGATTCTTTTTGAAGAAGAACTGGAAGAACCTCAAATTCCTCTTTTAATGGATAGAGGAAATATAAAAGTATGGGCAGATAAAACATTGGACATCCGAGCCTTCTATGACATTTCTACTCAAGAAAGAGTTCTCTATGCCACGAGCTGCTGGGAAGGCGACCAGATAACTATTCATTTCAAGTATTCTACAGGTTTCTGGGATAGTCCTTATTTTGTGATTTGGCCACTCTTGCACTTAGAAGCACAATTACTTCTAACTAATAGCTTGGTGCTCCATTGTTGCTATACACAATTTGAAGGAAAGGCTCTATTGTTTACGGCTCCAAGTGGAACTGGTAAGACTACCCATGCCGAAATTTGGCAGCGGGTGTTTGGTTCTGAGATTGTCAACGGGGACCAAGGTCTACTTCAACAGCGGAAAGATGGCTGGGATGCCTGTGGGTTTCCATTAAGCGGTAGTGCCGATGAGTGTTTTAATAAGAGTTTTCCAATCAAAGCCATCGTGATTATCCGCCAAAGTCCAGACAACTACATAGAAGAACTATCGATATCACAGAAACTAAGCCTAATCTATAGTGAATGTACGGTAAATAAATGGAATCAAAAACGCATTTCCTATACTTTAGACCTACTAGTGGATCTTATCCAAAAAGTGCCAGTCATCATGCTCCATTGCAATATGAAGGATGACGCTGCGAGAACACTTCATCAATATTTATATAAAGGAAGTAATGGAACTGTTTAATTCAGAAAGTGGAATTGAAGCCTCGCTCATCCAGAAAGCATTGGATAAGCGACTTCCCATAGGTGGTTCTATGGAGCTGCTACCTCTCTGTAATATGAATTGCAGCATGTGTTATATTCGTCTGACAAAACAGCAGATGAAAACACAGGGACGAATGCTCTCTTGCGACGAATGGTTAAAAATAGCAGAAAGTGCGAAAGAAGCAGGAGTGTTATCCTTCTTGTTAACTGGAGGCGAGCCCTTACTATATCCGGAATTTGAGAAATTGTACGATGGACTCACCCGTATGGGATTCCTGCTGACCATGAATACAAATGGAACTTTGATTGATGAAAAAATAGCAGATTTGTTTGCTGCCAAACCTATCCGCAGATTAAACATAACACTATACGGAACGGATAATGAGACCTATGCCAAGCTATGTGGAAATCCCCATGGCTTTTCACAGATAGAGAATGCATTAAAACTCCTCAAAGAAAGAAAAATACACCACGGATTAAACTTCAGTATTACTCCACAAAATGTACATCAACTTCATGATGCTTATCAGTTAGCAGAAAAGTATGGGCTTAGAATGGACTCTGTAGGCTACATGTTTCCACCTGTAAGGAAAAAAGGAATGAATGCAGAAAAATTCTCCAGACTCTCAGCCAAAGAAGCGGCTGCCGTAAGAATACAGGAACTGAAAGAACTAAACCCCGGCATGGACATCAGGCTCCTAGCCCTTCATCTGCTAAAAAAGGTTGGGAAAGCAAATCCTGAAAAAATGGCTGCACTAGAAGGGCCCAACTGCAAGGCAGGAAGATGCGGGTTCTGGATAAACTGGAAAGGTGAATTGCTACCTTGCGGAATGTTTTCAGAACCTATGATAAATTTACTGGACCATTCTTTCAAAGAGGGATGGAGTTACATTACTGAAAGGACAAAGCAAATAAAACGCTGCAAGAAATGTGATGAATGTCCGTATATTGAACTATGTCCTTCGTGCTCTGCATCCTGCTTGGCTGAGACTGGGAATATGGATGAATGTCCAGAGTACTTATGTGAATATACTCATGAGTTGATACGTTTAGTGAGAGAAATCTTGCAAAACGTACAAATAAGAATTTAAAGAGCCTTTAACCCCTTTTCAGCTCTTCAGCTCTTCCGCATTTTCCAGAACACATAGATGAGGAAGAGGACCAGTTCTGCATGGAACAGATAACCCTCCCACTCTACTCCTAGGAAACCAAACATGCGGTTGAGGTACAGTGCGGCAAAGACCAGCACTAGAATCAAAATATATAATCCTTCGTTCATAATTATTCTCCTTATTCAGTTATTAGGCTTCGTCCACAATGTGGGCAGAAGCGGGCTTCTGTGTATAATATGCTGCCTCCACAGTAAGGGCAGTAGGATGGTTCACCTTCGGAGAGGATCTCCTGGTCCTCTCCCTTCATGCGGTCTAGGAGGCGTTCGTTCTCTGCTTCTTCCTGATCAATTTCTTCCTGGGTGACTTCGTTCTTCTCTGCATCTCTCACGTTCATCATGCTCACGGATACAATGCCGGTGGGTACAGCCATGATGGTGTAACCCAGCAGCATGACGATGGAGGAGAGGAAACGACCCAGACCGGTTACAGGTGTCACGTCGCCGTAGCCCACAGTGGTCATGGTGACGATGGCCCAGTAGATGCTCTTGGGGATGTTGGTAAACTGCGTGCCGGGGATGCCACCCTCTATCATATACATGATGGTGCCCAGGGAGATGACCATGATGACCACGAAGAGGAAGAAGACGAAAATCTTACGACTGCTCAAGATGATGGAACGCAGCAAGAGGTTGCCCTCGCGCAGGAAGTTGAACAACTTGAACACGCGGAACACGCGGATAAGGCGGAACACGCGGAGGATGAGCAGGTAACGGGCGGAGGTGAAAATCCAGGTCATGTAGAACGGCAGCGTGGCTACCAAGTCGATGATTCCGAAGAAACTCAGCGCATAATCGCGTGGTTTAGGGCTACAGTACAGACGGAGCAGGTACTCGGCCGTGAACACGATGGTGAAGAGATACTCGGCCCGCATGAGCCAAGGCTTGACAGAGAGAGGCACTTCCATGCTCTCTATGAACACCAGCAGGACACTGAAGATGATGAAGATAATCAGTGCCACATCGAAGAGCTTGCCCAACGGGGTATCGCTCTCGAAGATAATGGTGTACATCTTCTTTTTCAGCGCCTCATTCTGCATGAGCGCATCCCACCATGCTTTTAGTTTCTTTATCATTCCTTTTCCAGTTCTTTAGCTTCATTCCAGAAGGCATCCATCTCACCCAGGGTGAGGTCCTTCAGTTCCTTTCCCATCTCCTTGGCCTTCTGCTCCACATACCCAAAGCGGCGGATAAACTTCTGGTTGGTCCGCTCCAAGGCATTATCGGGATTAATCTTATAAAGACGACCGGCATTGACCAGGCTGAAGAGTAAGTCGCCAAACTCCTGTTCCGCCCGAAGCCTGTTCTCGTGGTAGCGCACATCTTTCTTGTCCACTCCCGCCTTCTCCAAGGCTTCCCGCTGCTCCTTCAGACTAGTCAGTTCAGCCTGCAGTTCCCGGTATTCCTCATGCACCTTATCCCAGACCTCCTCCGGACGTTCCCAGTCGAAACCTACGTTTGCTGCCTTCTCCTGCACCCGGAAAGCCTTGATGAGGGAAGGCAGGGCGGTAGGCACGCCAGACAGCACGGTCTTGTTGCCATCCTTCTCCTTCTGCTTAATCTGCTCCCACTTCACCAGCACCTCATCGGCAGAATTCACTTTCTGGTCGCCAAACACATGCGGGTGACGGAAGATAAGCTTATCGCACAGCTGGTCGCACACATCCTTAATATCGAAATCCTGGGTCTCGCTGCCTATCTTGGCATAGAACACCACATGGAGGAGCACATCGCCCAGTTCCTTGCAGATGTTCTTTCGGTCCTCCTTCAGCAGGGCATCGCAGAGTTCATACGTCTCCTCGATGGTATTGGGACGAAGGGTTTGATTCGTCTGCTTCCGGTCCCACGGGCACTTCTCCCGCAGTTCATCCATGACATCCAGCAGACGCTCAAAAGCCTTCAGTTGTTCTTCTCTAGTATGCATAATTTTTATTTATTAACTGCAAAGATAGTGAATTCTGAATAGAAAAGAATAAAATAAATTCGATAAAGTTTTTTTTAAGGATAATTATCCGTATTTTTACAAAAAATTATCTTTATACAAAATGAAAAGATTCAACATTCTATTTGGAACCTTGGCACTCCTTTCCCTAGCCTCCTGCGACTCAAAAACCGACAGCCGCTTTATGGAAGGTTTCACCGAGAACTTTGACCAAGCTAAACCGCAGTACTTCAACATGGACGGATCGCACCAGCGCTACTACAGCGGCGTGCATTCCTTCACCGAGGACAGCACCGACGTGATGCTGATGACCATTAAGACCACCGACAAATGGGGACCAGCCAACGGTCCGCAGATAACCTCTAAGAAGATGACCCACTTCGGCACCTATTCTGCCCGTCTACGCGTGGGCGATTTAAAAGAGGTGCAGCCCAATGTGGGTATGGTGACCGGCTATTTTACCTACCAGTTTACCGAAGGTTATGGCCTGAGCGAGATAGATTTTGAAATTCTGATGGCAGACCCCAGACTTATCTACATAGGTACCTGGACCAGCGAACCCGATGACCTGATGAAACTGCAGCGCGTGGGACGCACCATCAATATGGCTACGGGAGAGATACTCTATACCCACTACCGATCTTATCGCGACGGGAAAGACATGTACAACACCAATCATTTCTTTGACGAAAATGATGATGCAGCCCTGACTCCTCGTACTATCACGCCCATCAAGGACTTTGATGCCTCCAAACGCTTCTACGTATATGGCTTCGACTGGTACCCTGACCGCCTGACCTGGTGGATAGAACATCCGGATACGGGAGAGAAAATCATCCTGTGGGACTACACCGGAAAGACACCCTACTACTCCGGTATTCCACAGAGCCCTACCACCTATATGCTGAATTTCTGGCACACGAACAACTGGGGAGTAGACACGAATCCTAACTCCATAGAGGCTCCAAAATATCCTTACACCATGGAAGTGGACTGGATAAAGTACGAGCCTTACGAAGACCTGAACGCTGCCTGGAGAGCAGAACATAAATATTAAGCAATTTACAATTTTTTCTGTTTTTATTTGGTGCATTTTACAAAATGCTCTATATTTGTCGCAGAAACGATAAAATATGACACAATACATGAATACATCTTGGTGGCGCCGCTTACAACTCCAAAAGCTGTAAGTCACCCCCCCTGTGCGTCCTAAGTATAATAAAAATTAAACGCGAAGGAACCTGCCAGACTTACGGCAGGTTCCTTTTTTTATGGCAAATTACTAAATCGATAAGTATATGACAAACTACAACGTAAACGAAGAAGGATTCTACGGAACCTATGGCGGAGCCTACATTCCCGAGATTCTCTACAAGACGGTGGAAGACCTGAAGCAGGCCTACCTGCCCATCTTGGAGAGCCCGGAATTCAAGCAAGAGTACCACGCCCTGCAGAAAGACTATGTGGGCCGCCCTTCTCCCCTGTACTACGCCCGAAGGATGAGCCAGAAGTATGGCTGCCAGCTCTACCTGAAACGGGAAGACCTGAACCACACCGGGGCGCACAAGATCAACAATGCGCTGGGGCAGATCCTGCTGGCTAAAAAGATGGGCAAGACCCGCATCATAGCCGAGACCGGTGCCGGTCAGCACGGAGTGGCCACCGCCACTGCCTGTGCCCTGATGAACCTGCCTTGCCGAGTGTATATGGGTGCCCTGGATGTGGAACGCCAGCATGTGAACGTGGAACGCATGCGGATGCTGGGCGCTGAAGTCTTTCCCGTACAGAGCGGCAACAAGACCCTGAAGGATGCCACCAACGAAGCCATAAGAGACTGGTGCTGCCATCCTGCCGACACGTTCTACATCATAGGCTCTACCGTGGGGCCTCATCCCTACCCCGACATGGTGGCTAGGCTGCAGAGCGTCATCTCCGAAGAAATTAAATGGCAATTAAAGGAACAAGTGGGACGTGACTATCCCGACTACCTGATGGCCTGTGTGGGCGGAGGTTCCAACGCGGCTGGCACCATCTACCACTACCTGAACGACGACAGGGTGAAAATAGTCCTGGGCGAGGCCGGCGGTATGGGAGTAGAGACTCCGGAAACTGCAGCCAGCATTACGATAGGTACGGTGGGAATTCTGCACGGTAGTAAGATTAAGGTGATGCAGACGGAGGATGGACAGATTATAGAACCCTACTCCATCTCTGCCGGACTGGACTACCCCGGTACGGGACCGCTGCACTGCAACCTTGCCGATACAGGCCGTGCTTCCGTGATACCCGTGACCGACCAAGAAGCGCTGCAGGCGGGATTTGAGCTGACCCGGCTGGAGGGCATCATTCCAGCCCTGGAGAGCGCCCATGCCCTGGGTATGCTGCCTAAAATGAAGTTCCAACCGGAAGATGTGGTGGTGCTGACCGTGAGCGGTCGTGGAGACAAAGACCTGGATACTTACCTCAAACATAAAAATGAAATCAACTATGACGAGATTTAACTTTACCGTGGTACAGAAGAACATGCTGGGTGACCTGTACACACCGGTATCGGCCTACCTGAGGCTGAGAGACCTCTACACCCAGAGCGCCCTGATGGAGAGCTCCGACTACCACAGCGGTGAGAACGGTCGCTCTTTCATCGGGGTCTGCCCCCTAGCACAAGTGAGCATCAGCCACGGACAGGGCAAGTGTGTGTTCCCCGACGGTTCAGTGTTTGAACACTTGATCAATAAAGAATACCGCAGCGATGCCCTCATCAATCACTTTTTAGATGCCTTCCAACTGGAGGGAAAACCGGAGGCCGTAAGGAACATGGGACTCTTCGGATTCACCTCGTTCAATGCCGTGCGCTACTTTGAGAACATCGACGTGAAAGATACCACCCTGGCGAAAAACGATGCGCCGGATATGATTTACATCTTATATAAATATGTGGTGGTATTTGACCACTTTAGAAATACCCTGAGCATCAACCAGCTAGTGGGCGAAGGCGAAGAACCCGACATGGAACGGATAGAACAGGCCATGAACCGGCAGAACCTGACCCTCTACCCTTTCCACCCTGTGGGCGAGGTAAGCAGCACGCTGACCGACAAGGAGCACAAGGCGAACATCAGCAAGGGAATAGCGCACTGCAAGCGCGGAGATGTGTTCCAGATTGTGCTGAGCCGACGCTTCATCCAGAAGTACGAAGGAGACGACTTCAAACTGTACAGGGCCCTCCGAAGCATCAACCCCTCACCCTACCTCTTTTATTTCGACTTCGGCGGATTCCGTATCTTCGGCTCCAGTCCGGAGACCCATTGCAGGATAGAGAAACGAAATGGAAAGTATCTGGCTTACATAGACCCGATAGCCGGTACCACCCGACGCACCGGCAACGATGAGCAGGATAAGAAGAATGCACAGTTCCTACAGGTAGACCCGAAAGAGAATGCCGAGCACGTGATGCTGGTAGATTTGGCCCGAAACGATTTATCGCGCAACTGCCACAACGTGAAGGTGGACTTCTACAAAGAGCTGCAATACTATAGCTACGTGATTCACCTGGTGAGCCGAGTAAGCGGAGAACTGGACAAAGGGGCAGACCCTATCAAGACATTTATCGACACCTTCCCAGCCGGGACACTGAGCGGTGCGCCCAAGGTAAGAGCCATGCAGCTGATCAGTGAATATGAACCACACAATCGCGGAGCCTATGGCGGCTGCATCGGGTACATCGGGTTCGACAAGACCCTGAACCAGGCTATCACCATCCGCACCTTCGTGAGCCGCAACAATGAACTGTGGTTCCAGGCCGGTGGAGGCATCGTGGCCCAGAGCAATGAAGACTATGAACTTCAGGAAGTAAACAACAAGCTGGGGGCACTGCGCCGGGCTATCTTAATGGCGGAGGACATGTGATATGAAAATAGCCATGATAGACAACTACGACAGCTTTACGTACAACCTGGTGCACCTGGTGAAGGAACTGGGCGCAGAAGTAAAGGTGTTCCGAAACGACCAGTTCCAGCTGGAAGAACTGGAAGCGTTTGACAAGATTATGCTGAGTCCGGGCCCCGGCATTCCTGAGGAAGCAGGACTGCTCCTGGAAGTGGTACGCACCTATGCCGGACGGAAACCGATTCTGGGCATCTGCCTGGGAGAACAGGCCATAGGCCAAGTGTTCGGCGGGAAACTGGTGAACCTGAGCCGAGTCTTCCACGGAGTGCAGACACCGGTACACATCGCCCGGGAAGACTACATCTTCCAAGGTCTGCCCCAAGATATCCTGGTGGGGCGCTACCACTCCTGGGTAGTGGACGGTGAAACCCTGCCCACCCAACTGGAAATCCTGGCGGTGAGCGACGAGATTCAGGTGATGGCCTTGAGACACAAGGAATACGACATAAGAGGCATACAGTTCCATCCGGAAAGTGTGCTGACCCCAGAGGGGAAAACCATGATACAAAACTGGCTTAACAACTAAACGAGAAAACCATGAATGCAATTTTAAAGAAACTGGTGGCGCAGGAGCGCTTCACCAAGGAAGAAGCAAAAAATATTATGTTGGAAATCTGCGACCAGAAATATACGGATATGCAGATAGCCGCCATCCTGATGGGCATCCAGATGCGCGGAGTGACCGTGGATGAAATCCTGGGCCTACGGGAAGGCTTGCTGGAAACCGGTGTGCCTGTGAGCTTCAAGCCCCACAAAGTAATAGACATTGTGGGTACAGGTGGTGACGGTAAGAACACGTTCAACATCTCCACCTGTGCAGCTCTGGTGGTGGCTGGTGCAGGTTACAAGGTGGCCAAGCACGGCAACTACGCTGCCTCATCGGTAAGCGGTACCAGCAACGTACAAGAAGCACACGGCATCAAGTTCACTTCAGACAATGAAAAGTTGCTGGAATGCCTGGAAAAGTGTAATTTTGTACACCAGCATGCACCCCTCTTTGCCAAAGGTATGAAGTGGGTGGCACCTGCCCGTAAGGCTATGGGCGTACTGGGGTCTCCTACCTGTTTCAACCTGCTAGGTCCCCTGGTGAACCCTTGCAAGCCCGACTACCAGTTCCTGGGCACGGCCAACCTGGACCAGCAGCGTCTGTACCGCCAGGTGTACCAGCAGATAGGCATCCCCTTCGGCATCGTGACTAGTGTGGACGGGTACGATGAAATTTCGCTGACCGGTAGCTTCAAGGTGATGTACAACGAGGAAGAGCATGTGTACCAGCCGGAGGAGTTCGGGATGCACGTGATTCATCCTTCAGAACTTTACGGCGGTGACACCATACAAGATGCCAAACTGGTGTTCGATGCCGTGCTGGAGAACCGCGCTACCCGGGCACAAAAGAACGTGGTGCTGATCAATGCGGCCTTCGCCATTCACGTGATAGAACAGGAGATGACCTTCCAGGAGTGCCTGTCGCTGGCCCGTGAATCGCTGGAGAGTGGTGCCGCCCTGAACGTACTGAAGAGATACATAGCCTTTATGAGTTGATCATGAAAGATATACTAGAAGAAATTGTAGAAAACAAACGGAAGGAAGTGCGAGCCACCCTGACCAAGAAGCGGAGCATGAAAGAAGCCTTGCGCCAGAGCCGGAGTGGCATCATAGCCGAATTCAAGCGGAAATCACCCTCCAAAGGCTGGATACACGAAGGAGCCGAGCCGCTGCAGGTCATTCCTCGCTATGCAGAGGAGGGAGCCTCAGCCCTCTCCATCCTCACGGATGAACCCTACTTCGGAGGGAACCCGGAATATATTCTGGACGTGAGGAAAGAAGTGAGCACCCCCATCCTGCGGAAAGACTTCATCGTACACCCCTACCAGGTGTATGAGGCCAAGGTGATAGGTGCTGATGCCATTCTGCTGATAGCGGCCGACCTGGCCACGGCGGAGTACGAGGTGCTGCTGAACCTGGCGCACAACCTGGGGCTGGAGGTGCTGTTGGAGGTGCATGACCCGAAGGAACTGGACTACCTGAAGGTGGGGATACCCGACATGCTGGGCGTGAACAACCGCCACCTGGGAACCTTCCATACCGATGTGGAGGTGTCGTTCCGCATAGCTGCACTGATGCAGGAAAAGATAGACCTCTTGCGCCAAGCCGGCAGGAAGGAAGAAGACCTGCCTGTGCTGGTGAGCGAGAGCGGCATCAGTAATCCTGAGACCGTGAAAAGACTACGAGAGGTAGGCTTCCGGGGCTTCCTCATCGGCGAATGTTTCATGAAAGAAGAAGACCCCGGGCTGGCCCTAAAGAATTTTATCAACGCACTAGAAAGATGATAGTGAAAGTTTGCGGGATGCGGGACCCCAAGAATATCCGCGAGGTGGAAGAACTGGGTGTGGACTGGATGGGATTTATCCTATGGCCGAAATCGCCCCGGTTTGTACCGACAGTGCCCAGTTATCTGCCCAAGAAGACCAAGCGGGTGGGCGTGTTTGTGGATATGAACAAGGATGGGCTGCTGATTTTCATAGCTGCCTACCGACTGGACCTGGTGCAGTTCCACGGGAAGGAAAGTCCGGAGTTCATCCGCGATGTACGCGACCTGGTACCCGGGCTGAAGACCATCAAGGCGTTCAGCATCAGCACCCGGGAGGACCTGCTGGCCACAGAGGCCTATGAAGGGGTATGCGACTACTTCCTCTTCGACACGAAATGTGACTCGGTGGGCGGTTCCGGGGAGCAGTTCGACTGGAGTCTGTTGGAGGCCTATCAAGGGAAGACCCCTTTCCTTCTGAGCGGAGGCATCGGGCCCGATAGCATCCCAGCCTTGAAGGAATTCCATCACCCTCTATGGGCGGGCATCGACCTGAACAGTAGGTTTGAGAGCGACAAAGCCTACAAGGATGTGGAACTGCTGAAAGAGTTCCTGAGCCAACTTTCATCCATCTAAATGAGACTAAACGAGTTATGAATAGAATTAATCAACTTTTCGAGCAGAAGAAAAAAGGGATTTTATCCCTCTATTTCTGCGCCGGCCACCCTACCCTGGAAGGTACGGTGGAGGTGATAAAGACCCTGGCCGAAAACGGCATAGACATGATAGAAGTGGGCATTCCGTTCAGTGACCCCATGGCCGACGGACCCGTGATTCAGGATGCGGCCACCAAGGCCCTGAAGAACGGTATGAGCCTACGACTGCTGTTCAGTCAACTGAAAGACATCCGCCAGCAGGGTGTGGACATCCCCCTGATTCTGATGGGCTACCTGAACCCCATCGTAAGCTACGGCATAGAGGCCTTTTGCCAAAGCTGCCAGGCATGTGGTATAGACGGAGCCATCATTCCCGACCTACCCTTCCGGGACTATATGGAAACCATCAAGCCGGTGGCAGACCAATACGGCATTAAGATCATCATGCTCATTACTCCGGAGACCAGCGAGGAACGCATCCGATTCATTGATGAGCACACCGACGGATTCATCTACATGGTTTCTTCCGCAGCTGTGACAGGAGCGCAGAAAGAATTTGACGAGGCCAAGCAAGCCTATTTCCGCCGCATTGACGCCCTAAACCTGCAGCACCCGAGGATGATAGGGTTCGGCATTTCCAACAAGCAGACGCTGGAAGCTGCCCAGCAGAATGCAGCCGGAGCGATTATCGGTTCCAAGTTTGTGACCCTGTTGGAGGAGAAAAAGGAGCCACTGGCAGCACTGAATGCACTTTATGAGCTGCTGAAAAAATAAGATGGGAAAAGGGCTTTGAATGTCGCAGATTTTTCGCTATATTTGCAATAATAAATCTGAACGACTATGAAAAAGCTTCTTTTCCTTTTATTTATGGTGGGTGGACTGTGCCTGGGAACGAATGCCTGGGGCCAGCTTCTGCCGAAACCTATCTCCCTGACCCAAAGAGACGGGGAGTTTATCCTGCCTGAGCATGTGGGCGTGAAGACAAACCTGAAAGGGAACGACAAGACCCGCTTGCTCCATGCCGTGGAGACTGCCCTGGGCGTGAAGACCCAAAAGGGCGCTGTCCTGGAACTGCGACTAGACAAAAAGATGGGCAAAGGACGGGAACGCACCGAGGGTGCCGGCTACGGACCTTATGAAGGCTACACCCTGGAGGTGACACCTAAGAAAGTGATTATCCGAGGTGGTTCTGCAGCAGGATTATTCTATGGAGTTCAGACGCTGGGGCAACTGGCTAAGGAGGGGAAAATTCCAGCTGTCTCCATCACCGATGAGCCTAAATTCGGCTACAGAGGCTTTATGCTGGACTGCAGCAGACATTTCTTTGGGAAGGACTTTATTCTGAAGCAGATGAGGGAAATGGCTCGCTATAAGCTGAACCGACTGCATCTGCACCTGACCGATGCGGCAGGCTGGCGACTCCAGATAGACAAATACCCTGAGCTTACCCAACTGGCCGGTTTCCGTACAGAAAGCGACTGGAACAAGTGGTGGCGCCAAGGTACCCGGGAATATGTGAAGGAAGGGACGGAAGGAGCCTATGGCGGCTACCTGACCAAGGAAGATGTAAGGGAGATTCTGGCAGTGGCTGCGGACAACTTCATAGAGGTGCTTCCGGAGATAGAGATGCCAGGACACAGCGAGGAAGTGATGACGGTATATCCGGAGTTGAGTTGCGACCCGACCCACCCTGTCGGCAAGCCCAACCGGCATAGCGATTTCTGCATAGGCAACGAGAAATGTTTTGAATTTATAGAAGATGTACTCCGGGAAGTGGCAGAACTCTTCCCATCCAATTATCTCCATATAGGAGGCGACGAAGCCGGCAAGTGGGCCTGGAAGAGCTGTCCGAAATGTCAGGCTCTGGCCAAAAAGCTGGGACTGAAAGCCACCAAAGAGGCATCGGTAGAAGACCAGCTGCAGAGCTACTTCATCCAACGAGTGGAGAAAATTGTGGAGAAGTTGGGCCGCAAGATGATAGGCTGGGATGAAATCCTGGAGGGAGGCCTGGCCGAGAATGCCACCGTGATGAGCTGGCGTGGTGAAGAAGGCGGTATCAAGACCGTGAAGAGCGGACACCATGCCGTGATGACCCCTAGCACCTATCTTTACCTGGACTACTATCAGGATGCCCCACAGTACCAACCAGAGGCTATAGGCGGCTACCTGCCGCTGGAGCACGTCTACTCCTACAAACCTATCCCATCGGATTTAACTGAGAAAGAAGCCAGCCTGATAGATGGTGTGCAGGCTAACCTTTGGACTGAATACATAAAGACACCGGAACACTGCGAGTTTATGGCCTGGCCACGCTTGTTGGCCCTGGCAGAGATAGCCTGGACCCCTCAGGAGCTACGCACCGACTATGAGGACTTCCTGGACCGAGCTACCCAAGAAGTGGCCTTCCTGAAAGGAAAAGGGTTCCATCCGTTCCCTATCCATTATGAATTTGGCAACCGCAGGGAATACCGGGAGCCGATAAAGCACCTGGCCCTAGGCAAGAAGGTAACCTACCATGCGCCTTACAGTGCACGGTATGTAGCCAACAAAGAGGCGACACTCACCGACGGACTACGAGGCGGCTGGAGCTACAACGACAGCAGGTGGCAGGGCTTCATCGACCGAGGACGTGTGGATGTGACCATCGACCTAGGAGAGCCTACCGACATCCGAGAGGTGTATGCCACCTTCATGCAGATGCCTGGTCCGAACATCTACCACCCAGCCACCATCGACATCCAGATATCCGATGACAACGAACACTGGACCGAGTTGTACCACCTGGACTACCCGGCTACCGTGGTGGAACCATACAACTTTAAAGACTTCGGGTGGAGAGCCCGCAAGGGAAGCGTGAGAACCCGCTACATCCACTACAAGGCCAACTGCAGTGAGATAGGCGGCTTCCAGTTTACCGATGAGATTATAGTGCGTTAATCGAAACAAGATATGAAACATTTTCTGCTTACAGCCCTACTGGCATCCGTTTCGCTCCAGTCCCTAGGACAAGTGAAAGAGCCAGTGGACTATGTGAATCCATTCATTGGGACCACCAACTTCGGCACCTGTAATCCAGGGGCAATAGTACCGCAAGGCCTGATGACCGTGACACCCTTCAACGTGATGGGGTCTGAACTGAACAAGTACGACAAAGACGCCCGTTGGTGGTCCACCCCTTACGACCTGACCAACAGCTTCTTCACCGGCTATGCCCATGTGAGCCTGAGCGGTGTGGGCTGTCCCGAAGTAAGTTCCCTACTAGTCATGCCTACCAGCGGCGAACGCGACGTGGACTACCACAACTATGGTTCACCGTATAAGAATGAAGTTTCCAAGCCCGGCTACTACACCAACACCCTGACCAAGTATGACATCAAGACCGAGGTGACAGCCACCAAGCGGGCCAGCATAGAACGGTTCACCTTCCACAAGGGAGAAGGCCACATTCTGCTGAACCTGGGCGAAGGATTGACCAATGAGACCGGCGCTACCATGCGGTTTGTGAACGAGTGCGAAGTGGAAGGAACCAAACTCCAAGGCACCTTCTGCTATTTTCCACAGAGCGTGTTCCCCATCTACTTTGTGATGCGGGTGAACAAGGCCCCCAAGCAAAGCGGCTACTGGAAGAAGATGCGCCCGATGACCGCAGAGGCTGTGTGGGATGACACGGCAGGCAAGTACAAAATCTACACCCAATACCGCAAGGACATCAGTGGAGACGACATCGGTGCCTGGTTCGACTTCGACTGCGAAGAAGG
This sequence comes from Bacteroidales bacterium UBA4293, assembly GCA_002395835.1. Taxonomy (GTDB): domain Bacteria; phylum Bacteroidota; class Bacteroidia; order Bacteroidales; family Bacteroidaceae; genus Minthousia. Next base: position 42,868 of record DGVD01000018.1, read on the forward strand.
GGAACAGATAGAAGTACGCATGGGAGTGAGCTTCGTGAGCATTGAGAATGCCCGTGAGAACCTGGAGAAAGAAGTGGCTGGCCTGAACTTTGAGACCTGCCGCCAGCAGGCAAGAGAGGCTTGGAACACCACCCTGAAGACCATAGAAGTGGAAGGCGGTACTGAAACACAAAAAACCGTGTTCTACACCGGTTTCTACCACATGATGATTCACCCAGGAATCCTGCAGGATGTAAACGGGCAGTATCCTATCATGGAGAGTGAGAAGACCGGCCACACCGACCGAAATCGCTACACCGTATTCAGCTTGTGGGACACCTACCGCAACGTACATCAGATGATGACCCTACTCTTCCCAGAACGCCAGTTAGACATGGTAAATACCATGGTGGATATGTACAAGGAATGGGGCTGGCTACCCAAATGGGAACTCTACGGAAGAGAGACCATGGAAATGGAAGGCGACCCTGCCATACCCGTCATTGTGGACACCTGGATGAAGGGATTCCGCGACTTTGACGTGGAGGCTGCCTATCAAGGCATGATCAAGAGCGCTACCACCCCTGGAAAGGACAATCCGGTGCGCCCGGACATTGATGAGTACATCAAGCGCGGCTACTGTCCGATGGAGAGCCAGTACGACAACTCTGTTTCTCATGCCCTGGAGTACTATGTAGCCGACTATGCACTAAGCACCTTTGCCAAGGCACTGGGACACCAGGCAGATGCAGAGCGGTTCTATAAACAGTCTATGGGTTACAAGAACTACTATTCCAAAGAATATGGCACCTTACGCCCAATCACCCAGGAAGGCAAGTTCTACGAGCCTTTCAACCCGAAAGAGGGTGAGAACTTTGAGCCATCACCCGGTTTCCATGAAGGCAACGCTTGGAACTATACCTACTACGTACCCCATGATATACAAGGACTGGCTAAGTTGATGGGCGGTTCCAAGAAGTTTGTGGCTAACCTGCAGAACGTGTTCGATTCCAACAACTATGACCCGGCTAATGAGCCCGACATTGCCTACCCTTACCTGTTCAGCAAATTCAAGGGAGAGGAATGGCGCACCCAGAAGCTGGTAAAAGAGCTGCTGGCCAAGCACTTCGTGAACGAGGCATGGGGTATCCCAGGGAATGACGACACCGGTACCATGTCTTGCTGGATGCTCTTCAGCATGATGGGCTTCTACCCCGACTGCCCCGGTGTACCTTACTACACCCTGACTACCCCGACCTTCAAGAAGGTGATCATTCATCTGGATACCAAGTACTACGACAAGGATAAACTGGTGATTGAGACCGAAGGTACAGGAGACTATATCCGGTCCATCAGCCTAGGTGGAAAGAAATCAGGTTACCGCGTATCCCACCAAGACCTGATTAAAGCCGGAGGCATCAAGTTCACCTTGAGCGACAAGCACTGATTTTTAAGCATAAAAAGAAACAGCGGGGAATTTTCATTCTCCGCTGTTTTCTTATTTCTTTTCCTTCACCCCGAAAAGTCGGTGTTCCAGGAACGGGCTCATACGTAAGACCTCACTGACAGTGAGGCAGATGATGATGACCAGACAGGCCAGGAACACGGAAACGAAGAACTCCAGTGTAGGATTGGAATGCTCCACAAAAAAATCACCTATGAAGGAGATATTCCTAGGCAAGAAGAAATAATGTAAGAGATAGACATCAAGCGTTCTACGCCCGATGAATTGCAAGTTCTTTCCTACAAAAGTATCTTTCGTGAAGAGGTTCTCATGCTTTCGGAAAAAAGTCAGGACTACCATGATACCCAATGCGCCATAGAGTAGAAAGACAACTGTATTGGTATGTGGTAGCCCCAGCAGCTGTTCCTTGAACATGATCATGGCCAGGAAGGCCAGTAGAACCAAAGCCATGATATATTTGTTGTCCATTGCCCGGTTGAACTTGTCGTAATACTTCTTGACCAGTGTCCCGAAGCAGAAGAAGATATAATACCGCAAATTAAAGATACCCAGATAATCGTACCAATCGTTTACCAACTGACTATCATATTTCCTAGGAGAGGACAAGCCATAGACAACGAAGGCAATGAGTAACACAAGCAGATCCTCCTTGATACCCTTGTCCTGGAAAGGATAAAGGACCATGGTCAACGTATAGATGAGGAAGAACTCAAACAGAGCTAAGGTGAACCAATAGCCTTCCTTGGCTACATTCAATGACTCCTTAGCCAGGTGTCCATCCTTGAAGAACCAGATGAAAAGGAGAAAGAAAAACAAAGTGGGGATAATCTGCACCATGAATTTCTTGGGAAGAAAATCCTTGATAAAGTTCCAGTCCCAAACTCTTCCTGCTTTATACAGCACCCAACCACTGATGAAGAAGAACAGCGGCATACGGAAATTCACAAAGACCGAATTGAAACTTACCATATTCTCTACTGCGTTCTGTCCATAACCATAGGCACAGATATGAGAATAGACCACGAGTATCATGGTGAAGCCACGCATGGCATCGATGTACTCGATCCTCTTTTTCTTTTCCGGCAATTGAACAACAGGTTCCATCTTCTTATTTCGTTTTCTGAGACTTTACACCAAACAACCGATGCTCTAGGAACGGACTCATTCGCAAAACCTCACTGACCGTGAGACAAACGATGATGACCAGACAAGCCAGGAACACGGAAACAAAGAATTCCAGAACGGGGTTAGGATTCTCTTTAAAGAAGGCTCCCACCATTTCCAAGTGCCGAGGTAAGAACAAATAATGTAGCAGGTACACATCCAAGGTACGACGCCCAATGAACTGCAGATAGCGGCCAAGGACCGTCTGGCTGGATACCCGATTTTCATGCTTACGGAAGAAAGTCAGCACCACCATAATCCCCAACGTTCCATAGACTACAAACACAAAAGTAATGGCATGCAGATGATACAACAGAGGACCAGAAAACATAATCATGCCCAAGAGAGACATTAAGACCAGAGCCATAACATATTTATTGTCCATCAGCCGACAGAACCCCTCGTAGTATTTTTTGATGAAAGTTCCCAGGCAGAAGAACACATAATACCGCAGGTAATTGATTCCCAGATAGTGATAGACATCGGCCACCACAGGGTTACTATGCTCCCGGAATGAACTGAAGAAATACACGACAGACGCCACCACAATGACAACCAGATCCTCCTTGATGCCCTGATTCTTAAAAGGGTTCAGGAACATGGTAGCTGCATAGATAAGGAAAAACTCAAAAAGAGTCAGGGTAAACCAGTAGCCCGACTTGGAAGGTCCTAAAGCTTCCTTTGTGATGTGCATATCCCTGAAGAAATAGATAAAAATCAGGAAAAAGAACACCGTAGGAATAATCTGCACCATGAATTTCTTCGGGAGGAAATCCTTGATGAAGTTCCAGTCCCAAGATCTTCCAACCTTATAGAGTACCCAACCACTGATGAAAAAGAACAGCGGCATACGGAAATTCACAAAGAAAGAATTAAACGAGGTTATGGAATCATCACCATATCCAAAGAATATAATATGAGAATAGACTACAAGAATCATGGTGAAACCACGCATGGCATCGATGTATTCTATTCTCTTTTTCTTTTCCGGCAACTGGGCTGTTTGCTCCATGTTCATTTTATCTTAGCCTGTTTTATTCAGTTTTTTTAGGAGGAACCACACTTTCCTGAGGAATAGTGTATTTTCGTCCACTGGTATCGACCACTTTAACCTTCCGGCCTTTACGACCGGTTACCGTACCCATGAATGGCAAATCCTGCAGATTGGACAAGAAGAATCCCACCTTATCGCCAGTCTGGAGACTTTCCACAAAGTTTCTCATATAACCAGAGAGTTCCTGCTGTTTCCCCTCTACAGAACATATAAGTTGCTCCAACTCCTTGTTGGACAGGCTTACCGGTTCATAGCGACGGCTCCAGACGATGGATACACGGGCATAAGGACTACGGACCCGTGCACACTGCACATCGGCCAACGTGGTGTATACAAAGAAATAATGCTTAGGCAACGGGCTGCCCGGCTGATAGTAATAACGCACCTGAGAAATACCCTGGGGGAAAGCCATACCACTTTCAAAAGGAGTAAGCCCCAGTTCCTCCGTGATGATACCCTCCTTCACTTTGGCACGAACTGAAAGTCGGAACGCATGCTGCAAATGCCGGATATTCTTGGCCAGAATGAGGTACCAAGAAGCGTTAGTGTCCATTTTCAGCTTCAAGCTCTCATATTCCACCCGAGTGTAAGGTTTCAGGTCGGCAGGGGGCAACAAGAGAAGCAAATTCAGGTTGGGCAAAGAAGTTTGAGGGGTAAACTTACGAAGGTTAGCACGATCAGAGACCACACTACCCTTCAACCCACGCAAAAGACCCCGAAGCACCTCCTGCGACTTGGTCTCTACCACTTTTTCAGCAGGACTACTCAAAGGCCGGACATTACGGAATACAGGATAACGGTCCGTGACATGCAAGAGAATAAGCAACTGATCCAAGCCACCTTCAGGCAGAGAAATACAGTCGTATGGCCCACTCCCGGAGAGCCTACGCCTTTTGAAAGGCATACCCTCGGCTGTCATTTCCAGCATTTCTTCTTCGGTGCAATGAACCAAGACACAGTCCATATAGCCACGAGCAGTCAGTTCATCAATAATGAATTTGTTCGTATGCCAAAGCTCCGTACAAGCCCTTATTTCAAAACAAGAATGGCGAGGAAGAGAATCTTTCCCTGCCTCGCCATTTCTATCTAATTTCTGTAATAAATACCAGTTCATGCTGAAGGGGATTCAATTTAAATGCAAATATACCATTTAAATTTTTATTCCCCTAATTTCTCTTCTTTTTTTGTCTTTCCGTTAAGCAAACCTTTCTTTTAGGACCAGCCCGATGAACTTGGCATTACCGATGATATAGCGTCGCCACATTCGGGAAGGTTCCAGCAAAAGTCGGTAGAGCCATTCCATGTAGAGGTCCTGCCAGATTTTAGGAGCCCGTTTAGCTGTTCCTGCAAAGAAATCGAACACAGCCCCAATGGACCCACAATGGCAATGGATATCCAGCAGGTTCCACTGAGAGTAAACCCATTTTTCTTGTTTAGGCGCTGTCATCCCAATCCACAACAAATCCGGATTAGCCTGATTGATGGCCTGGATGATGTTCCGATTGTCCTCCTCACTAAACTCTGGCTTATACGGAGGAGAATACGTTTCCACTTTCAGGTTAGGATAAACCTCTGCCGCTTTTTCCCGGATGAGGGACAGGACCTTCTCTGAAGAACCCATGAACATGACCACACCACCTTTCCGGTTCAGCCGGTCCATTTCATATTCAAACAAGTCCCATCCTGCCGTACGTTCCACTGGCCGATCCTTCATGTTCAAGAACCTGCAAGCTCCCACGATGCTCCACCCATCGGGTATAAGCACATCACACTTCGTGAGGGACTCAGCAAACAACGGATCCACCTGTGCTTTGGTAAAGCTATAAGCATTGACCGTGTTTATGAGCAACTTACCTTCTGGAAGAGTCTCAAGATCTCTCCTCTGTTTCAACAACTTGAGATCCCGAATCCGCATAAGTTTACTTGAACAAGTTGATCACAGTTAGCACGAAAGACAATGCAGAAGCCCAGAAACCGATGGTCTGCATGTTGTTACCATTAACCGTACTTTCACGCAAACGCTTTGGGTTAGGCTCCACATAGACCAAGTCGTCCTGCTGCAACCTATAGACAGGGCTATTATACAGACTATAGCTATCCAGCAAGTTGACACGGTAGCTCTTCATCTCATCACCTTCCTTACGCATGACCAGTACATTGGTACGAAGACCATTGATGGTCAAGTCGCCAGCTTCAGTGATAGCCTCCACAAGGGTTACATGGTCTTTTGTAATTTCATAACGGCCCGGTTTCTTTACTTCACCAAGCACATTATAACCCATATTCCGGTAATCGACCAAGACCACTGAATTATTGACCAACCTGCGGTTTTCCAGCTCCTTTTCAATATACTCAGCTACTTCCTCACGAGTCTTACCAGCAACCCGGATACGCCCCAATTCAGGGAAGTCAATCTCACCCTTACTATCCACTGTATATGCACGACCCGTAGTAGAATTGGTCAATGCATTGTTTCCACTGGTGAGGGTAAAGAGCTGGCTGATTTCTGAATCACGAGTCTTGACAAAGATAGTCAGTTTATCTTCAGGCCGGAAGACGATTTTCTGTTCAGGAGCCATCTTTATCGTTTTCAAGGAATCAATATCCTGGAAATAGACCAAGTCGGTAGGAGTAGTACATCCAGCCAAGAAAGCCAGCACCACACCCAATAATGAAGTCAGGAATAATTTTCTCATCATTCTTATGTTTAAATCTTATTATAAAGCATCAACTCTCGCTGGTATAATGTGAACCATAGCCATAATGATATCCATAGCGGTAACCATACTTGCTATACCCATACTTACCATAAGAATCGTCCGTTCCATTGAGCAGCAAGGCCATATTACCAAACTTCTTATTGTCGTAGAACTTATCGATTTCTGGAAGCATATTACGTTGCAGCAGACCGGCACGAACCATGAAGATAGTCTTATCGGCATACTTAGCCACGATGCTTGCATCGGCCACGATTTCAACTGGTGGACAGTCTAGGAAGATTAAGTCGTATTCCTTCTTCAGTTCTTCCAGCATGACACCAAGCCGCTCACTATAGAGCAACTCTGTAGGATTAGGAGGAATAGAACCTACTGGAAGGACATCCAAGCCATTAACCAGTGAACTCTTTACAATGAGATTATCGTATGAGTCTACCCGCTTTGCCAAATAATCAGCCAGACCGCGATGTGGCTTGTTCACATACTTACTCAAGCTACGCTTACGGAAGTCGAGGTCGACAGCCAGCACCTTACGATCCTTAATGGCAAAGCTGGCAGCCAGGTTCAAAGTAACGAAAGTCTTACCACTACCTGCATTGGCACTGGTAATCATGACAATCTGATGTTCATTTTCACCCTGCATGAACTCCATGTTACTACGAACCACACGGAATGCCTCGTTAATCTGGTTACGGCTACCCTCTTTCACATAAAGTTTCAGGTTCTTGTCGCTCTGACGGTCGCTCTTCTTCCAGAAACCCAGTCGCATGAGAAATTTAGACATCACAGGGTCATTCTTGAAGAAATTGCCCAGACCACCAGAAGAAATCAATCTTCTTAAGAAGCCTCTCTTCTCCTGCTGTACGAATGGAATCTCACCCAAAAATGGAGTCTGCATGTGCTCCAAGTCCTTACGACCACGCACAGTGGTATTCAACAGTTCCAACAGGATGATGACAACCAACGGAATGAGAAGACCGACAACCAAGTAAATGGTATAAATCTGCTTGCTATTTGGAGCAATGGCAGTATTACTACCAGTAGGAGGATTCAACAAACGAGTGTTGTATGCTGTAAATGCACGGCTCAGCTCATTCTCCTCACGTTTCTGGAGCAGGTAAGTATAAAGAGCCTGCTTTACAGCCTGCTGACGCTCTACAGAGAGCAGATACTTTTCCTGTTCAGGGTTAGTAGCCATCTTAGAAGTAGCCTTAGACTCTGTGGACTGAGTAGTCCTCAACTGCGTATTGAAAGCAATTATCTGGTTGTCGATGGAAGACATCAGCACAGCTCTCATTTCAGCCAACTGAGCATCACGTTCCTTTACCAGAGGGTTCTCCTCGGATGAGTTGGACACCAAAGTCTTACGCTCCAGCACCATATCGTTATAGCTACGAATCTGGTTCTCAATGCTAGAGCTACCAATATCGGAAACAGCAGGAATCAGACGGTTCGGATCATCGTTGGTCTGGAGGTAATCCTTCAGGAAACGGACCATGGACAACTGATTGTTCAGCTCAATAGACTTCTGGTTAGCCGCAGCAGCCAAAGACATATTCTGACCGATGCTACCAGAAAGGTTAGGAATCAAGTTCTGGCTCTTGTAGCTGGAGATATCGCTATCCACGCTACCCAGCTCCTTCTCGATGACTGCCAGACGCTCAGAGATGAACTCATTGGTACTGGTAGCAATCTGGTTCTTATCGTTCACCCAGTACTCACTGTACACGGTGATGACCATGTTCAAGAAATCCTCGGCACGCTCGATAGACACATCAGAGCAAGAAAGGTCGATGACAGAAGCACTCTCCTCACGCTGTGCAATAGCCAGTTTCTTACTATAGAGAGCTGCTGTACTAGAGAGCATACTATGCACTACCTGAATTTCCACATCAGAAGCCTTATGATTATCGGTCAGGATTACCAAAACCTTTCCAATAGGAGTTTCCAGATGCTCATTCAGCTTACCCTTAACCGTTTTATTGCCACCTTTACTAAAATCCTTCAAGGTAAGAGAGCCATCCTTCTTCAAGCTGACGGTCAGGCTAGCTACAGCCTCATCGGCCACATCCTCCATAATCACCTCGATAGGAAGGTTCCATCCATACAAAGTCTGACGGTGGAAACGACCATCCTTACTGTAGTTCATATTCAGCTTCAGGCGCTTTACCACGTCATTAACCACCTGAGGGGTCTTCATGGCAATGATTTCATTGGAAACCGTGCTAGTACTTTTGAAAAGACCCAGGTTGTTATTTGACAATGAATTAGAAGAAGATGACTCTTCCTTGATCATGATAGTGGCAGAACGAGAATAGACATTCTCCTGGCTTTTCACATTAAAAAAGGCCAAAGCAAAAGCGATAGCCGCACAAATGACGAACCAATACCAATTTGAGAGGCAACGCATGAGAATGTTGATGATATCCAAGCCTTCATCCTCTTCTTCCTGTTGGTTCTGAGGCGCTTGTTGCATAATCACAACATTGTTAGGATTAAACTTGTTTTCTTCCATTAATTATATTTTTAAATTTGGTTGCAAAAGTAGCTAATTTTTCCGAACTATACAATAATGTTACAAATTCATTTTCGATTTCATTTGCCCGTATGCTTTTTCCATGGAATAGGCTGAAAATCTCGGGGCTTTCAGTTCTTTTAAAGCCTGACACCAATCTTCAACAGAGTCCACTACATTAAAGCCTGCCACACGCTCCATATCATGATAAGGATTTCGGGTAATCACTAACGGCTTTCCTAGTCCCTCAGCATCGGCAATAGTGGAGAGTCCTACACAGTAGTGAATTTTCTCTTTCCGCAAAGGACATACAAGGGCACGGGCATGAGCCATAGCCTCCAGCATCTGGGGATAGACCTCACCCGAATTTTCCGTGATGACCACCTCTATATTCGGAATATCCCGACACTTTTCAGGCAAGTTCTCATAATTGGCACCGGCATGTTTCCTACTAGTCAGGATTTTTAGAGGCAAGCCCGTTTTCTGGAACACCTCTATGAGCAACTTAAAATCACGGTTCTCCTTACCCGTGCTCACGAAGTAGCCTTGATCGTCCGTCTTTACCTGCTTGAAGAAAGTCCTATCAGGCCCCCATCCCGGAACGGAGCATCTGCCAGAAGAGGCTAACCCGTTTCTTACCGTCTGTTCCAGCGTTAGTTCAGACAAGAAGAATAGATGCCTACATCCGGAAAGTAGGAAACGGTATAAATAAGATTTTATACCCTTTTTCACCTTCGGTTCATGATGAAGGTAGGCATAAACCGGAGTGCTGCATAAATGAAGAGCAGACAACAGCAGCAGCCCTTTGTGACTATGAAGATTCAGGTTGGGTATGAAGACTAAATCGGGTTTATACCTCCTGAGAAGAGACACATCGTGCCAGAAAGACTTTCTCTCCTTTTCCCAAATAACCCGATGGCCTTCCTTCTCCATCTCTACTGCTCCATAGAGCCAATGAGACGGGACCAGACCCTGCACATACTGGTCATGGGTCTCCGGAGTTCCAATATAGAGTATCTTCTTCGCCATATCTTATTTATCGGCCAAAGCCAAGGCATCACGGAAGAAAGCCAGGGATTTTTGCCGATATTCGGTAAGTTTCTGATCCACTTTATCGTAATCAATTTCTGCATGAACTGGATTTATATCATTACGATAAATACGACTGCTTAACCCAAAGGTATTCAGCAGACTATCAATCCTAGAATGGGTAGAATTACCCGCAGTAGGTTTCGTACGATAAAACGTAATGAACCGACGATGCATCAAGATAGAAAACACGGTACCATGGAAAGAATCCGTACAAACATAAGCAGCACCACGGATCAGGTTTACAAAATCACAAGCATTGACATCGTATGGAGCATAATCACCCAAAGTTTCATCGGCTGGGACATATTCATCCATATGCCTCATGATAACGATTTTCAAGCCCGTTTTTTCAGCCAATTTTTTAGCCTCCTGACGAATATCCTCGCGCGTGCCCAAGAAATAACAGAAAATATATGGCTCAGCCGGAGCCTGTTTTTCAGACCTGGATGCAAACTCCAACCACTGCTCCCTAGTAAGCAACATGGTAGGATCTGCCACAACCTCAGCCTTTCTGGAAGAAAGAGATTCCACAATTTCCTTTGCTTTTTGTTCTCGGACACTAATCCTGTCCAAACGCTCCAGATAACGCTTTGTTCCCCTTTTCTGAATGGCTGGAATGCTAGAAACGCCATAGCTAGCTGCGTAAGAGAACTTAGGCACTGAATCGTCCACAAAATTCAAGTTCCAATAATTGCTGTAGAACCCATAAGGACGCCACACCTGGTCACTTCCAACGAAGCATGCATCATATTCCCGGCTGCCTGCACAAAGCGCCTTATACCCCGTATAAACCTTAAAGAGAGGGACAAACTCCTTTTTCTTGAACGCATTCGTAGCCTCTTTCCGGATGAGCTGATTGGGCCAATAATCCGGATATTTCTTCCGGTTTGCCTTACGCTTCCTACGGTTTTGGAGAATTTCCAATCCCCCACTGAGCAGAAGACCGGGACCGATTTTTATCCAATCCCACCAGCTCCGTTGTTTTCTATATTTGATAAGTGTCAAATCATATCCAAGGTCTTGTACCGTCTTAATGGTAGCATAAGCCTGAAGACACGAACCATAGTTGGTATGGCCCAAATCGGATACGATGACACCTCCTATTTTTTTCTTCATTTCAGTCAATTTTGAATCAACGTTTTGCAGCTTTCCCCTTGAAGAGCTTGATGGCCCACCACATCCATTTGTGAGAGCCAATAAACCTTTGAGCTCCCGTATGCAGATAAGAGACAAGCCACTTGCCAGTCTTACCTTTATGAGGCAGATCGTCGTAGACGGGCACTTTCTTACCCCGTTTTCTATCGAAACGGACAAAAGCTGCATTTCTTCCTTTCTTGACACGAGCCATGATCTGCCCTTTATTGACAAGGGAAACAGGGATTTCATCCAAAGTGATTACCCCCTCAGCCTTGGCCTGAGTCAACCAGTCCAGACATTGTTTAGTTCGGACCACCAGTGAGTTTACCCCGATGGTATCGGCTATATAAGGATCAATATGGATATCACCGAAACTGACATCACCCAATTCCCCATAATGATCGATGCACAGACAGCAACGATGAGGAACAAAGAAAGAACGCAAGGGTTGGTAAAAATCCTGGAAACGCTCCTCATGGTCTATCCCCTCACCTTTGGCAACCATCTTTCCCAGGCAACCTTTATCCCGATAGGCAAAATAGGTCAGTTTACCGGAGTCAATTTTCCTTTCACGGAAAACATATTCCGTGAGGTAGAAAGAACGTCCAGATGAGCAATAAATAGCGAAATAAGCAGCGATCTTCTCCCTGAACCTCCGGTCGAGTTTCTCATATTTCCGGAAACCTTCAATGTGACAAGGCAATCCCACAATCACGTAGCGAGAACCCGGAGCTTGCTTTATTTCTGCAATAGCCATGTTCAAGGTCACCGGAGCATATTTGGAACTTCGTGCCTTCAAAATATCTTCAGGAGTAGTAGCCAGATAAGAACGCACCAACAAAGGAGCATTCTTATCAAAAGAAGTGACAAAAGCCCCATCGATATAATGCTTATCAAGCAGCCATACCAACATCTGGCTCACCATGCCCCCAGAAGCACTATGGAAACGGATTTCATAGTCGTTGCTATGACCCGTAAAGCACTTCAAGAAAGAACCCACAAATTTATCCGACTGAGTGCCTTCATCCTGGAAAACCTGCTGGGCCATCCCCTTCAGATCCACCCCTACACCAGGACAACTGTCGTAACAACGGTGACAACCTGAATTATTCTTACAGGCAGCCTCATCCACAACAGGCCGGAAACAACCTTTATCGACCTGGATGGTAATGGCATGAGAAGGACAAGCCCCCTCACAGACCCCACACCCCGTACAAAGGTCGTTCTTAACTGTATAACTTATATTAGGGAGTTGCCTCATCGCTTCAGTTTATAGAGCAGGGCGAAAAATAGCCCCACATGATGCTTCATCATCCATATATACAAACGATCCTCCTTTTTGTACTTATTCCTTACCGGATCCTGATAAAAAGAGGTCAGCATGGGATTCCGGGTCTCTTCAGCCAAATGACTGACTTTCCGGAAGAAAGCCTCATCGCTATAAGAAATATATTTCAGGATGACCTTAAAAATCCTGAGCTGCTGGCTATAATAATGGTTCTTGATTTCAGACCACTCATAATTTTCATCACAAAAAGCCTTCAATTTAGCCAGCAGATTCAAGAGCCTGGTATGTTTAGCCTCCGAATAATTTGTAGAGATGGACTTCGGATTAATGAGATAATTATAGAAAACATCCGGCAAAATCCCTACCCTCTTCACATGAGGCAAGAAAAGTACCAAGAACATGAGATCCTCACTGGCCACATCTCTCTCACTGGGGAATCGGACCCCGCTAGTTAGGAAGATAGATCTGCGGAACAAAGCCATACACGAACTCATTCCTCTAGTGCGACTTTGAGTATCTTCTGGATTACGGCCAATGATATCCTTACGGAAATTCCTCATTTGTGCTTCATCCAGAAAATAACATTCCTTTTTAGGCGACAACGGAAGAAACGTACCATCGGTAGTAACCCTACGAGGTTGAAACCAGCAAATATCCAAATCTTTCTCCTTACACTTATTGTAGGTAGTCTGATAAGCCTCCAATTCAATCCAGTCGTCGGAATCACAGAAAGTCACATACTCACCTGTGGCCACCTCAAGACCCGAATTACGAGCAAAGCCCAATCCCCCATTCTTCTTGTGAATCACTTTGATTCGATGATCCTTTTTGGCCCACTCCTCACACATATGAGGACAAGCATCAGGACTCTCATCATCAACCAGAATAATCTCAATATCCTCAAGAGTCTGGTTCACAATGGATTGAACGCACTTATTCAAGTACTGCTCAACATTATAGACCGGAATGACAACTGATACCTTAGGCATTTTTTATGATATACACTCCAGAAGTTAAATTATTATCGAGTTCTTTTCTTCTAGCCTCAATGGCAGCAAAACAAACACCCCAGAAGAAATACATAGGAAGGAACTTGAAGTACGGGTTATCATTATACCAGCACAACAAGAAAGTAGCGCCTACCGAAACGACGCCCACTCCTGCCCAATACCTGATAAACGGATCCTTATATTTGGAATAAACCTTATAATACCTCCACATGAGCAAGAGGAAACAGATGGCAAACAGGTAAAAACCGACCCAACCTAGCTCCACGAGACAATAAGAGGTAGAGAAATTCCAGAACATGGTAGTTCCATACATCCTAAAGACCTTCGTACCAAAACGAGTGGATTTACTTCCACTACCCAATCCGTATCCAAACACCTTACGGATAGGATCTGTAAGAATGACCTGATCGGTCAACTCGATAGCCGTACCTCTATTGAATCCCTCTTCCGTGAAATTATAAGAGTGCGTAGTTTCCTCACGAAGATATTCCGTGTCGAAAGTCTGCGTTACATATTTCTCTCCATAATATAGCCTCATGACAAACTGCATGGCTGGAATGAGGAAGAAGAAAGCCAGCACCAATACCACGATGTGCATGAGAGAAAACTTCTTGTTCATGACATATCCACCATAGAAGGTTAATGGGAACAAGAAGTACATCATCTTGATCTCGGCTAAAATGGCTATCATGAACATACAAGCGATATAGATTCCATAACGGGTAGGCCTCATCTTACCTTGGAAGAAATCGGCAGTAGACATCATCATGACCAATAAAGCATGCAGCATGAGTACACCATTTCCGGAGAAAGTACCACTCATCCAGTCGCCACGGATACCAGCCACGAACTCCAAGATGCAGACCACTACGTTAATGTCGAAGGCCAGATACATGTATCTCTTGTATTTCTTCACATCCTTCATTTCGAAGCAGCGATAGATAACCCACACCAAGAGGACGTACCTGAGAATCATTCTCAATCCCCACAAGTAGCTCAAGGCAGGCATGAGATTGATAATGGCACCCAAGACTGTGAACAAAAACAAGAAAGAGATAGCGAAAGACAACACCCCACCCAAGTACTTATTCAAAGACGTCTTGGCACCCGACTTTTTCTGGCTAACCCTAAATGCCACATAGAAAATCAGCAAATCGGGGATTAAAGTCATCAACTCATGGTCAAATATATAGTTTTGGACAAATCCTATATAAATGAGCCAGTTCAAGACAAATAACAGTATTTTTCTATTTTGTTTCATAACTTATCTCTTTAATCCTAAATATCTTTTAAGTTTACGACTCCAATACCCCTTCTTCATTTTAAGCTTATCGGTCCAGGACATCCAAGATGAAGAATAATGATGAATGGTATAGGTATGATCTGTTATTTCAAGTTTACTACTCAAGAATTCAATGGGACAGAAATAATCCCAAGGATAGATAGTGACATCGGCCACCTTATACGGTTCATCCGAGGTATGCCTCAAACCATATTTCTTCAACACTCTGCTGGTGATAGGCACTATGGGAATCTGCTCCACATGCCCATCCGGGAATACATAGTGAGTATTCTCATAGAAGGCCATAATTTCCCGGAGCAGGACATTCTTTGGCTCCACCGCAAATCCTAAGCCTAAGGCAACCATATCCGCTGCTGAAGGATTATTCTGATGTTTCTCGATACCCATCCAAGGTCCTTTCTCCATTAAATCATCCATGGGACGGATGACCTCCACATCGGTGTCAAAGTAGACTCCCCCATGTTCATAAAGAACCTTCAGCCGAGCATAATCACTCACATAAGCAAACTTTCCTACTTCATAGGCCTCTTTAACAAAAGGAATGCAGTTCACATCAAAGTTGCTCTCATTCCATTCCACAATCTGATAATCCGGAAGATATTTCCTCCAACTATCCATATAGGTCTTATACTCTTCTGGAATAGGCTTTCCTCCGAACCAACAGTAATGAATTGTCTTAGGAATCATCTGGCTACCCTCTAAACTTCTTTATAAAACGACCTAACACCTTTTGCTGGACCAACTTACGAGATTCTTTATTCAAGGCGAAGAAATACATAATCACGACTGTACAGAAGACAGATACACAACCTACCACGATAAATCTCATCCAACCTTCGGGCAGCTGCTCACGAACAAAATATGGAATAATGCAAGAAACACCCACCAATATCAGATTCTTCAAGAAGACGGTAGACACATATTTATGCCAAGGAAAATCCGCATATTTCGTCAGGATATACAAATCGACAAACAGCCTTAGTAGACAAGGAACCATACCCACCCAATACACTGCCACCGGAGACCATCCCAAGGCAAGTACTAGAAATACCAGTGGCAAGTCGGTCAACATAATGGGTGCCATGTACATGGTTATCTGCTTGACCCGGCCAATAGCCACATTTCCTTTCAGAACCATGGAGTTACTATACGTGATGAAACACACCAAGATAGAAATCTTCACGAATTCCGGAGTATATTCCGGTATAGTTCCAAGCCAAAGCCTCAAGACAAAATCCAACTCCATCCAAATAGGTACCGCCACGATGGCAAGCAGGAAGAGAGTCATTTGAGTGACATTGAAAATAAGCCGCTCAAAATGATCCTTATCTCCGGCTGCATAAAACTTGGCCAACTGCGGTTCAGCAGCCACGACAAACCCCAAGACAAACTGCGACACCGTACTAGTAACCGTAGTGGCAATTCCACGAGAAGCATTGACCGCAGTAGAAAAAAACATATTCAGCATGAGTGTAATACCCTGGGAATTCACAATGGTAGTTACATTACCCAGACTATCCCATCCCGAGAAATTAACCATCTCTTTAAAAAGAGGTTTATCCAAACTGAATCTAAACGATTTACACTCATCGAATGAACGGACACAATAGATTCTGTAGATCATGCGGCCCAACAAAGAGATGCCAAGTTTCAATGCTGCATAAACGACCAGCTTATCGAACGGTAGATAGACCAACAGAAACAGAATCAAAATTTTTCCCACCACATCGAATATACTCATGAAAGCATAGACATTGAAATGCTCATGAGCGGTAACCACTGCCGTATAAGGCGTCTGCGTGATAGAAATAATGACATTCAGCACAGAAAACTGGAACACCCAGTTGGCAGCCCACATTCTTTCCGGAGCGATATTCAAGGTGGTGTTTAATAGCCATAGACCCAGCGTCTCCAAGAAGAACACGACGACTGCGGCAATGACGATATGCATGACCAATGACGTATCGAATGTCTTCTTGATAAGAGACGGGTCTCCCTTGCCAATAGCCAACGCTAGGAAGCGACGGGTAGCACTCTGTAACACATTGTTCAACACTGTGAACAGGGCCACAAAACCTCCTACCACATTGTAGATACCATAATCGTCGACACCCAGCTTCTCCAGCACGATACGCGTGGAGATAAACGCCAAGGCCATAATAACGATATGGCGGATATATAGATATACCGTGTTCTTAAGAATTCGCTTATTGCTCTCTTCCATTATTTCCAATATGCAACAAATGAATGTGGAGGCTTCTGCTTGTCCTTTGGAGGCAGTTCCATGTAATTCCCATAAAGATTACTCAGATAAGTATCATACTCCTTAATGCACATATAGGTTCTATCCTCGAAAGGTAAATCTATATAAGAGGCAAATATATCTTGCAACATGTGTTCCTTTTTACCATATGCACCCATGATAGCTCCAGCATATCTGGAAGTTTCAAAGTTGTGACTCATGTGCAACTTTTGGAGCTCCTCCACACATTTCTGGCGAGAAGGATAGAATAGATGCTTCAGCCAATATTTAACGTGCAGGAAAGTCTTGTTTCCCTTGTTGTAAAGAAGATATTTACCATGTCTATATTCATAGATTTTCTGCAAAGATTTCCGATAATAGTTCTGTTTTGCACAATAATCATCCATTTCTTCAGCAGCAGGAAGACCATCCACCGGGAACAAGTCGACAAACACCCCATTCTTGGCATAAAATTCCTCCAAGACCGTACGGTCGTCATAGACCTTGGCAAAAGGAATAACCATGTCCGGGTCATTGTAAAGTGTCTGGACTTTGGCATGTTCATCCTTAAACTCTCTAAGAAAGACCTCATAATCTGGACGAGGCATCATGATATCCACATCATCGTCCCAAGGGATAAACCCTTTGTGACGGACAGCCCCCAAGAGTGTTCCTCCGCTGAGCGAATAACGTAACCCCCTCGCTCTGCAAAAAGAATCTATCTTATCTGCCAGTCCGAGCTGTATTTGACGTAATTCATCAAAAGTAATATTTCTTTTCATAATCAAGATTTCAAATAAGCAATGAGCCGCTCGAATATCCGATGCAATGGATATTCCGGCTCCCAGCCCAAGTTCCTCAGTTTCTGAGCGGATAGTCTCTGCTTGGTGGCTGGAGCATAACCCATACTACCATTCAGTTCCACTCTTATCTGGATGGCTGGATTAAAATGCTGTTTCAAGTATTCCGCCATTCCCCTGGCTGAAATATAAGTTTCTTCATTGGCCACATTGTAACTCTCTCCAGGATTTCCCTTCAACAGAATAAATAAAATGGCCGATATACAATCCATGAGATAACAATAAGGACGCGCAGACTCCCCTGTGGTGTGTAAAACTATATCCTGTCCTTGCGCTACCAATCGGGCAAACTGAGCAATAACCCGGTTGTCATCCCTGGATATGCCTGCACCGGTGGTTTGGGTAAGCCGGGCCACTTTAGCCGGTACTCCATACTCAGCAGCATACAGGCAACAAAGATTTTCTACTGCACGTTTTGCCATGGGATATGAACTGCGCACACTCATGGGGTCCAAATATCCTTGAACCTGCTCATTTATCATTTCAGAATCGTCCAGGATTTCCCCATAGACCTCAAGAGAAGACAGGTAGACAAAACTTTTTACAGGATTTTTCCTAGCGTACTCCAACAAAGCCTGTGAGCTATTCAGGATAAAATCAAAGGTTTCCACCGGCTTCTCTACAAAAAACCGACTAGCTGTGGGAGCCGCACAATGAACAATATAATCAACCTTTCCGATTATATTCTCATTGTATGTCGTCAAAGGGCATTCAATCAGTTCTAGCTGACCCAGATTATCCTTGAACAACTGTTCTGCCTTCTCCTTATTTCGAACAGGTGCTACAATATGCACATTCCTATCAATAGCCAATAAGCAATGAACAAGGGAAGAACCTATCAAACCCGTAGCTCCTGTAATCAGGAACTTACAATCCTTTAACTCATCTTTCAGAGTAAAAGACTGTACAAACGTCTCAATATCTTGTTGCTGAATGATATTCATCAAAATCCAAAAATCTGTTGGTTTTCATGCACCTGAACCATAGCACGGAAGATAAAGAAGTCGGATGGAGTTGTAATCTTGATATTCTCCATCGGCCCGATAATCGTATTCAAACGGTAGCCATAATGACTCATCATGGTACAGGAATCGATAAAATCATGCCTATTCTCAGAACGTGCCTTCTCATGAGCATCCAATACATCCTTAAGCAAGAAAGACTGTGGTGCACGGGCTATTAGAGAATCCTTGCGGGAAGGAATTTGTAAAGTTCCATCTTCTTGCGTTACTACAAAAGTTTCCGTAGCTGGTACGCAGGTGATACAATTTCCCTTCTCCATCACAGTTTCAATATTATCAGAAATAGTCTGTTCTGTTATCAAAGGACGAACACCGTCATGAATCAGTACTGCGGCCTCATCACCTTGCATCCTAGCCCAACGAT
This sequence comes from Bacteroidales bacterium UBA4293, assembly GCA_002395835.1. Lineage (GTDB taxonomy): Bacteria > Bacteroidota > Bacteroidia > Bacteroidales > Bacteroidaceae > Minthousia. The sequence continues at coordinate 62,080 of DGVD01000018.1, forward strand.
CGGCAGCACATAATCCATGGTAAATAGAATCCTGTCCCGTCTCACCTCCAGGTACGATATCAACCACCTTGTTGATCTCAAATTTACGAAGCATCTTCTTCAAGAACGGAATCCAAGACTCAATGCAAGCCACACAAATCGCATCGATATCCGGGTGGTTGTCGAACAATTCTAACGTATAAATGATAACCGGTTTCCCATTCAGTTCCAAAAACTGCTTGGGACGACTCACCGTATTCATGCGGCTTCCAGAACCACCTGCGAATATGACTGCAATATTTTTCATAAAAGTTCCTCCCATTTATTAATGGTATTTCTCATGCTGAACCTAGAAGCATTTCGTAGTGCATTTTGAGCCAAGCTATGCCACAATGCATCATCGGCCATAAGGCTCAAAATCTTGTTTTCAAAAGTTCTGATATCCTTGTCAGGGGCTAAATATCCATCTACCCCATCCTGGATAATCTCATGGAAAACAGGGGATGAATCCATTGCAACCGGAACAACTCCTCTTTGCAGTGACTCAGTCAATGTGAGCCCCCAACCTTCTGCAGAAGATGTCATCAGATAGATCTTAGCTTCTCTATAATAAGGTTCAGGATTCTGCTGACCGCAAAACTCCACCCTCTGGAGCTCATATTGCTGGACATACTTCTTATATTGATTCAGTGAAGGACCATCGCCAACCAGTTTCAAGGTCCAAGTATCTGCCAGACTAGATTTTACAAGCCTTTTCCATGTTTTCAAGACCAAAGAGATTCTCTTATAATACTCATCCATACGAGCTACTACCAACAATACATTTTTTTTGGCAGCAAGAATAGACTCATCAGAGATGTCTGGAAAAGTAAGCGGATTATTTATAACCTTTATTTTTTCGTAAGAAGGTAATTGCATTACCTTTTCCAGATAAGGCATGTGAGTCTGGGAAAGGATGACGAAATAATCACTCTTCTCATAGAGCCACTTATAGAGAGCACCAGCCTTCTGATCTTCCTTTTTCCTGTAGTAGCTACCGAACAAGGACAGTTTTAAGATGGTGATCCAATCCTGGGTACTCTTATTCCTCTTGGACTGGAATAAATGAAGAAGTCCTGGAGATTTGGGGTCAAAATGAAGACAGGTGATTAATCTGCCTCCTTGACTATGCCACTCTTTTCCTCCCTTAGCCAGAAAGACGTTCAACAATTTCTTTGAAAGGGCATCCTGGTTGATGACAACATCGACCATCTTTTCCTTTAAGAATGTAGAAAGGTCATGAACAGGATTATCCTGAAAAGACATTTCTGAGGTTTTGGAATCGATAACCAGCATACCCAGACAATGATGCCCAGGATCTGATAAACCCTTCATGATTAAAGAAGTTATCCTTTCTGTGCCTCCTGCCTCTGGATTTAAGGGCCGATTATAGATCCAAAGTATGTTCTTCATGAACAGATTTATTCCAATTCCTTTATACGCAGCAAATCATTCGCCCGCATCTTATCTATAATAGGTATCAAGACATCCACAGGCTGATGGATAAGATCACTGATGCCTATCAAGTCGTTCTTGCCATCCGCATAAGCCAGCAGGTCTACTGTAGCCTTCACTGCATTATATGAACCCTTTTGGCTGATAGTAGGATAAAGTCCCCTTTTGCCCAGCTGAGGTTCCCCACAGCAAGTAAGGACATAATGATAATTATACTCCAGAGCATTGATGACCTTTACCATCATTTCATAGGTTCCATTCAGACCTTCAGGAGAAATAAGACTCATATCATCGGCTGAAGTATGGTATTCCGGATAGACATGATATTTAGTTCGGCAAACTCCACAAACTGGCAGATTCACGCCAGGAGAACCATACTGACGCTCGTCGGAACCTCTTTCCAAGAATGAATAAGTCTTATATGCCGGATAATGGAAACGAAGGACGTTTCTCAGTACACGATCGGTTAAGGTATCTGCATAACGGGACTCTATGATAGAATAATCCCGGTTGTCCCCTACACAAGTCAGCACAAAACAAGCTTTCACATGTGCCTTCAATTCCTCCAAATGCTGGGAACAGTAAGTAATGGAGCCTATGGTCTCAGGAATAAATACAAACCGGTAGGTATATCTCCTTTTAGGTAGAGACTGGATATACTTAATCAATTCCAACTGTACAACAGGGCCAGACAATTCATTGTTGGCCATGGATGGATGGCAAAGGTAAGTAGACAGCAATACCTCATCGTCACTCTCGCCTTTAATCACCAAATCGCCATACGTAAGACTACCCTCATCCAGAGTGCTGTCTATCACCACATGGTATTCAGCCTCATTCAAGGTCTTCTTATGATTTTCACTTACACAGAAGCCCCATCTTTCTTTATAATAAGACGTCACATATGGAATCCAGTCGGGCTGATCAGGCTGAGTATAAAGATGTTCAAACAGTTCATCCCTAGAGACCCATTTATCTACAGGAACGGAATAACCTAAGACATGGAGATTTGTTTTTTTGAAGTCGATAACCTTTTCTCCATCTTTTGTCTCCACATAAGCATCTCTGATATTCCATTCTTTTGGGACTGTCCAATCAAAGACCTGAGTTCCACTAGGAACCTCATGCATCTGAATGTCAGGTACTATATTTTTCAACATCTGAAGCGACTTGCGAAACCCATTCCCTGTAATGCTTCTACAAATAGGGAACATGCTGCCAGCCAATTCATACATTGTACGACCGTGATCCTCCATAGTCTTATTTTTTAGTCTTGATATGCTCTATATTCTTATATTTACCTGTACGCTTGTTTATTTCGAATTTCTCCACAAATTCAACCTTCAACTCATACTGAGGGAATCTGTGGTTCCATCTTTCCATAGCTTCCTTATAGACCTCAGCTTCTGAATACTTTGGATTACAGATAAGTTGAAGTGTAATTGGCCCATCATCAATCTGAATGAATTTAAAATGAAGACATTTATCAAAGTCCATAAACATTTCATGAGCCTGATGATGGAAGAACTGCCTTCCATCGGAGAAAGAAAGAATGTCATCCATCCGTCCGATTATAGGGCCAATGTACTTGTTCGGAAAATCAGGGGTAGACAGAATCTCACCATAATCTTTAAGGTTATATCGGATAAATGGAGTCACCTTATTTAACAAACTGGTAATCACAAGGGTTCCAGTTTCTTTTCCATTACGGTCTGTCTTATTAATGAATTCCGGGAGACAAGCATTGGTGAACACCCTGCTCCTACCCGACTTGTTGACATCAAAAGATATAGAAGGAGACTCATTGGCTCCAAACAAATCAATCACAACCGGAGAAACATATTGCTGGAATTTCTTAAATTGAACATCGGAAACATTTTCAGATGTAAAGACCAAATAAGGAATATTCAGTTTTATATCTCTGACAATCAAACGATTTGTGACGATTTCCATAACAGAAGGTGTAGCCCAGATAATTTTGGGCTTTTCCTCCAATATACGATTTATTATATAATCAGGATCTCGATAGATAGAAACAATTTCACGCTGGAAGAAATGACACCATTTTTGCAATTTCCCTATAAATGAAAGGTCTTTCTCAATAGCGAACTTATCATCCTCCTCATAACGTGCAATCATAAAAATCTTTTGGAACGGATTATAATGAGCAGCTCTGACCAACATATAAAATACCCGGACATGACCTGTATATTCTACGAATTTACTATATACGATCATCAGCGGATTTCCAGATGAGCCACTAGTAGAATGTTTATAGTGCTTCTTAGGATTATATGGTTCAGAGATTCTTTGTTCCAAAGGAATACGCCTATATTCATCCTTATCGACAATGGGCACTTTTTCTACATCATCCCATGTCCGGATATCCAAATCCATTACCCCTGCCTTAGTATACAAGTCACGATAAAAAGGATTATTGGCACGAGCGTATTCAAAAACCTCCTTAAATTTACGCAATTGCATTTCTTTGACCTTTTCTACCGGCTGCATGTTCCAGTAGATCAAAGAAATAAAGTACTTAAACAATTTAAATACCAACATAATCTTACCTCCGTTACAATTACCAAATTTTCATAGCCTTGACCCATGGCAAAGGATGCACCTTTTGTGCCTGTAGAATCAATGGAATAGTCAACAACAAATAGACAATACAGAATGCATACGAAATACCTTTGTAACCCAAATAATGAGCAGCTGCGATATTGGCAACAATCATTACGACCATAGTAAACAAAGAATTCATACCGATGAATTTCTGCTGGTTATATTTAATCAAAATAGGTCTTATAAAGCCATAGATACCGTATAACAACCATCCTAAGGTAAACCATGGAATAAATTCACTTGCAGAATAATAATCAGGGGTAGTCATGATCCATAAAACAGGATAAGCCAATAGATTAATAGCCACCGTTCCTAAAATTAAGACTGCTATAAGTACCAACAAAGAACGAGTTATATAAGTCTTGTTCATCTTTTCACCCTTAGAGAGTTGTTGGAAAAAGAAAGGAGACCAAGACATGTTGATGGTATCGGAAAGCAGCTTAACACAGAGGGAAATCTGAAATCCCATGGCATATTTACCCAAAATATCATCACCGAAATATAATCCCATGAAAAACAAGCCGGCCTGTGAAATCATATTCAGCTGAACGGAATTCGGAATCAATGGAATAATCACTTCCCGGATTTCCTTTTGCAGTTTTCGGGAAAAAGTGAAGTGGAGGTATCCCAATTTCTTTAAATAGGCCATCATGATTAAAGCTGAAAACACAAATGCCAGACAGATGGAAGAGAACCTACCCATCCAGCCCCAGAGAAAAATGCAAACTGTAATCAATGAAAGCGTTACATTCATTGTGGTGTTACCAATCTGATGACAGCTAAAATGAAACACTTTACGCATGCACCGGCAAACTGTCAATCCACATGAAAAGACAACCTGAGAAAACGAACCCACTGGAATGAGCAAGAGAAAGATTAAGGGAGCAGAAACATAATTATTTATCAGAGGATAAAAGACAACCAACAAGACTTCTACCAAGACTGCCAAGAATAACGCGGTATAAACACAATTACCCACTAATCTGGCAACATCCTCTTTCTCTTTTTCATAAAAGTATTTCGAAATGACCACAGGAATGGATGCACCAATTATAGCAGTACTGATAGACATATAGAATGTAAACAAAGACAACATTCCATATTCTCCAGTGGATAAATAACGAGTAAGAATAGGAAGAAGAAGAAACGGTAATGCCTGATTGATGATTGTCGTAAGGAAATAACCTTTCGACAAATCTACCAAATTCTGCAACCCTTTCAAATCAACGTTTTTCATTCCTATGCAAATAAGTGGAAATAGCCTCAGTCCAGATAGCAGCACATTCATCCTCAGTCATAGTCAGGCTACCTTTCATATAATTCAAAAAGAAATAAGCCAAATATGACTTCTCCGCCGTAGCAGCCAAATAGGCCAACAATGCATGTTGGTCGAATTTATAGTCTCTAATAAATGAATAAATCCTTTGAGCTGACCCCTCATCAGTTACTTTCAAAACACCTGGATATTTCTCATACCAAGAACAGCCAAACTGAATGACAGGCTTTTTATAGACAGCAGATTCGAAACCAATTGTACCCTTGATTGTAGCCACAGCCTTAGCATGCTGAATTAGTTTGAACGTACTTTCATTTATATCCAAAAGTCTGATTCTTGGATTCTTTTTCAAATCATCATAAAACTCTTTGATACGACAAGTATGGCCTTCCCTCTGTTTCAAATACTGGTGCGGATGTTCCTTTACATAAATCTTATAATCATCTGGAAGGTTCTTCAACAACAAATCTATAGCCAACCGCTGATCGACAAAAATATCTCCAGCTGGATTAGATGTGGCTTCTGGCTGGTAGTGAAGACCAAACAACACGTATGGTTCAGAATAATCCGGTTTTACAGTCAGACTCTTATAATAATTGAGCATCTTCTTCTTGAACCGGCCAGAAACAATATGCATGTAACAATACTTAACCAAGGAGAAATGGGCATTTTCTATCCATTCCTTATTGTTTTTATAATAGACAATAACTCCATGGGTAAGCAAACCTTTCTCACCAAACAATGGCTGGTGAGCATCATTGTCCTTAAAATACCTGAAGAACTGATCTGCCAATCCCCAAAAATGAGCCAGTCTTTTAGAAGTCTTGTTTTCTAACTGCATGAAGTAAGGAGCCCCCTTAGAATAGTCTTCCTGCAACTTCAAATATCGGTCTGATATATCTTTCGGTAGACTCTTCAACAGCACTTCGTCCTCTTCCTGCAACTTCTCCTTAAAGACGGCATCCAGTTTATCTCCAATGGTATAAGGATCATCATTGATGATAAATCTGCCAAGGAAAGAAGTACGTTCAGGCATAATATAAGGTATACCATAATGCTTACAAAGCAGGTACAAGACAAAGTCGGAAACATGATGAGGTATTGTGGCAGAAATCACCATATCTGGTGAAAGGAGCTCAATAGCCGCCATCCAACCACGAACCATATTTCTATAGATACGTTCACGCTCCTGAAAATTAAGGCTATACTGATCATAGTCTATACGATCCATCATTTTAATAGCCTGTAATTCTTCGGAAGCATATTTACGGAGAAAGTCTACATCGATGCAAGTTGTAGCTGCCTTTTCTGCAATCTTATCGGGGAAAATGCCTCTCCAAGATTTTGAATCTTCACTATAAATGATATCAGGAAATGCCTCTGGTACAAGTATGTCGGATTTATCCATGAAAGGATATCCATTCCAATAGACAGGTTTTAACTGCTCTGTTTTCTGCAAATGTTGAGCAACCTTTATCCAAGGGTTAGACTGACAGTTGATATAGAAAACGTTTTTCATGATAAAATTTAAAGCAAATTAAGAGGTAATACCTTCATTGGAGTGGTCTTGAACATGATAGTAGCCCAAGTTAGCCCCAGACCAAAGGCAGAACCAACTATACTCAATGGTCGTTTCTGTAAATCCTCTGCTATTTCACTGCACATAATCATTGGGATGGAAGCGCCACCCAAGTTTCCAAATTTCTGCAAATTATAGGGTACCTTTTCTGGATTCAGTTTCAGTTTCTTGACTATCCGGTCCACAATCAGTTTGTTAGCCTGATGAATCAGGAAATAGTCTACATCCTTCTCTGTGTCCACACTCTTCTCTTCCAAAAGGGCCTTCATACTTTTCACGGGTTTGGAAATGGCAAACGCAAATACATCCATACCATTAATCAAGGCATCTTTCGGAGCACGGATGATGCCATGACCGAAATCTTCTTCAATAAAAGATTCTGCAGTAACAGGATGCCGATAGCCTCCATGAGGAGTCATCAGGGCAGAATAGCCATCACCGCTGGTATTCATGTCGATGAAAATATCAGATGCAGTCTCATCATATTCCAAAGCGATAGCCAGACCGCTATCACCGAAAAGAGGCAACCTGCTCTTATCATTTTTAGAACCCATTCTGGCAGCCGTGTCGCCTATCAAGACCAAAGCCCGCTTGGCTGTTCCGGCACTCAGTAGATTTCCTGCCACGTTAATGCCATACATAAAACCACAGCAGCCCATAGGGATATCCAGCACAAAGGTAGAGTTTGGCAGTCCCAGCCTATCCTGAAGAATAGCCGAGGTAGGAGGTGTCTTGTAGTCTGGTGTTACAGAGACAAAAAGCAACACATCAATGCTCTGCTTCTCCCAGTCAAGAGCTGCAATCAACCGCTCTGCAGCATCGGCACACAAATCGGAGGTACAAATATCTTCGGATGCCCAATACCGATTGCGAATGCCAACCGTTTGGTCGAAGGTATCAGCCTCTTCCTGAGTAAACAAAGGTATATCAGAGGTTTTTACAGGATGATTAGGTACCGTTCCTGTCACACCACGGAAAGATACATTTTTAATAGTCCAGTTTGCCATTAGAGTTCAATTTCGTATTTTGCAAGTATTTCTTTTACAGCCTCATAGGATGTGCAACCGATAATATCCTCAACATCTAACATGATATCAAAATCATCTTCTATGGAAGAAGTCAGGCTTAACTGATGAACAGAATCCCAAGTCCCAACATTATCTTTGTTGAAATCAGGACCCAGTTCCTCTTTCTTACAGGAAAACACCTCTACAAAAATCTTATCAAGTTTCTCCAGATTTGTCATGTTTATATCTTGTTTATTGATTAATTACTTTACCCGTTTCATTTCTAAGAATCTTGTCCACAATCTCCACATTTACCCGTTGGTAGAAAAGATGTGTCTTTTCTTCTATGAAATGAGGAATTTCTTCTGCAACTGCAGGATTGGTGAGTTTAACCAGCAACTTTTCATCATCACCACTGCAATAGCAATCTGTATCATAATTGGAGCGAATCAGATTCTCCACTTCATCCAATCCAATTCGCAAACCGAAAATCTTCAAGAAGCGCTTTAAACGCCCTATGATGTAATAGCATCCATCAGCATCCCGACGAGCCAAATCTCCAGTATGCATGATCCCATGGTTTTCATCTCCTTTCAGAAGATCCTCCTTAGAATAAGCATAACCTAAAGTCACATTCTCTCCACGATAGACCATCTCTCCGGAGTCTTCACCTTCAAAAGTCTCGACACCCTCATGGTTTATGATGGACAACTGGCCACCTGGCTCTGCTATTCCTATACTACATATTTTGGTAGCTGCAAGTTCTGCCGGAAGATAAGCCATTCTGGCTGTACACTCAGACTGGCCATAAGTAGCTATGAACTTCTTGCCCTTGTCTTTTGCATAGTCTACTAATGATTGCCACATTTCTTCAGTAAGCTTACCTCCTCCCTGAGTCACAATCTTCAAATCAGGAAGATCCATGCGGAAGAAACGCAGTTTGGAAAGTAATTCAAAACTATATGGCACTCCAGTGAAACTGGTGGCATGTTGTTCCTTCAACATGCTCCAGAAGCCACGATCGAGCAATGACTTACCACAAAGCAAAACTGTAGCTCCTGCATACAGATGACTAGCAATAACGGACAACCCCATGGTATAATGCATAGGAAGAACCCCCATAGCTCTTTCTGAAGGAGTTATTTGGAAAAGATTCTTCACATTCTCAGCATTAGCTTCTATATTCCGATAACTATGACGAACCAATTTTGGACTGCCTGTGGAACCTGACGTAGGAAGCAGCAAAGACAAATCCTCAAAAAGTTCAGGAGTAGGATTACCTGTCTTAATTAAAGAATATCCGAATGCAGAATATAATGGCTCTTGACCAAATTCTGCAGTCCTAGATGTAGGCAACCACAGATATTCTGGCTGATAAGTGGTATACAGATTATCAAACAACGTCTTCTCTGTCTTGTTACTAAGAATCAAAGGCACCACATGGTTATTCAGAAACGAGGTATATCCAATTAATGAACCTATACAGTTCTCTGCCAACAGAAAGACTAGGGTTCTGTAAGGCAGCACCTTCCTTAGTTCCTCTGCATAGGAACAAAGACTTCCATAGGTCAGTGATTCACCACTGTCATCTATTACCGCAATCCTTGAAGGATCCTTTTCGTCAAGTTGAAGAAACATAATCTGCTATTATATAATTGCGGCACCATCTATTCCAATGACCTGCCCCGTAATATAGGAAGATGAGTCGGAAGCCAAGAACAGACACAATTGAGCCACTTCTTCCGGTTCAGCTAAACGACCGAACGGAATATCATTGATCTTTTGGGCGAACTTTTCTTCCAGCACTGCCTTGAAACGCTCAGAGCCCACCATACCTGGAGCTATGGCATTGACACGAATCTTATATTCTGCCAGTTCCTTAGCTGCTGATTTGGTTACTGAAATAACAGCACCCTTAGTTGCCGAATATGAAAGCTGTCCTTTCGCTCCCTTGAGACCTACCATGCTGGCCATATTGATGATGGACCCATACTGCTGACGCATCATGATGCGAGAGACCAACTGAGTCATGTATGTCAGTGCAATGACATTGACCTCGAACATTTTACGAAAACGGTCAAAGTCTATCATATGCATTAACTCATAAGATATAAGACCAGCGATATTAGCTAATATGTCAATGTGACCATGCTCCTTTTTAATTGCAACAATCTGCTGCTTTACAGCTGCGAAGTCACAGATATCCATCTCTATTGGATATATTTTACCAGTTTCATACTCTGCAAGGGAAATCCACTCCAAGCCCTTAATATCCAAGGCATAAACTATAGCACCTTCCTTTGCATACAAATCAGCTGTAGAACGGCCTATCCCGGCACCTGCACCGGTGACTATTGCTATCTTGTCTTTCAGTAAATTCATATCTTAAACTGTTACACCTCCATCGATTACCAATGCATGGCCTGTTACCCATGAAGAAGCTTCAGACAGAAGATAAATAATACCATAAGCGATATCTTCAGGTTCGCCAAATCTCTTCAATGGATAATTCTGCATATCAGCATCCAGCTGCTCTGGGGAAATTGCAAGATCTTCTATCAAATGTGTCTTAACCATACCCGGATTAACACTATTCACACGAATTTTCTTTGGAGCCAGTTCCTTGGCACAAGTCTTCATCATGGAATGAATAGCAGCTTTAGATGCTCCATAAACACCATTTCCTAGACTGAAGCGTTCTATTCCCCCAATAGAAGAGACAAAAACGACAGAAGATTGTTTAACTAAAAGCTTCTTTTTTACCAACAACCTTAGCAATTCCATCTGAGAGAAGAAATTGACACGGAATACCTCTTCAAATTTTTCTTCAGTACAAAAAGGGAAAGGAGCAGTCATTGATTTGCCTGCGCAAAAAACGGCACCATTTATTTCTCTAACTAGGGAGATCAAATTCTCTAACTGGGCATTTTTTGTCAGGTCTGCAATCAAGGCTTCATGCCCCTCTCCTTCTAACTGAGAAAAAGTTTCCTGCAAACGTTCTTCATTCCTGCCCGTAATAATAACTTGAGCTCCAAGTCTGGAACACTCTATGGCTGTTCTTTGCCCAATTCCAGAAGATGCACCAGTGACAAGAATTCTCTTGCCGACTAAGGAAAATGGATTGTAATTTGCGCTCATTAAAGATTTATTTTTCTTGCTTTGATTTTACTGTGTTGAATAAATCTTCTATGGTAGATGCGTTTCTAATATCCTCACCTTTTAAAAGGACATCATATTCCTCATCAATCATAGCAATTACCGAGAGAGCAATCAATGAAGTCCATTCTTCCAACTCCTTAAAAACTGTTGTAGGAGTTAAAGATGCCACTTCGATGTCATCAAACTGATCTGCAAAATTCTCAATAAATTCATTAATTTCCATAACTATATATTTATAAATAACTTTCTTTTGATAAAAAAGCCTTGATTCGCCTGGACTTCTTAGTTGCATCCTCGGCTGTCAAGGTATATTCTTGATTATAAACATTTTCCTGATTGGGAGATAATTTGAAACCCTTCTGCTTATTGTACAAGATGGCTTGTTTATTATCTTTGAGTACATGAATAACCTCTCTCTTTAGCTTCAAGACGTCCCATACAAAATCGCCCATACAGAATGAAGCCCTTGTAGGCACATCAGTCCCTAGATAATCATCATCCCATATAAATATCCCAGGTTCCCCCTCCCCCTTTTCAAAATCCACATCACGGATATTTATACAACCGATTTCTTTACCTTGATACTCTATGATATAATAAAAGTCCTTACCACTGGTGCTTATTTTTTGGAACCATTTTTCTTGCATTTCTGGAGTTATTTCTTCCCTGTACTCCATCCGTTTCTGAATCTTAGGATGATTCCTCCACGTTCTAAGCAACTCTATCTTGTCATGGGTAAGCAGATGCAAGGTTACCCCATACTTGGAGAGAGTCTGATATTCACTCAGTTCCATTTTCACCTTCAAAATTAAGTTCTTCTCCAATAATGAATATAGGACGACCTTTCACACGGTCGAAGATTTTACTGATGTAAAGTCCTACCACACCGATGACGGACATCAGAAGACCACCAATCAACCAAACGGAAATGATAAGAGTAGTAAAACCACTGACCTGAATATAGCCCAACAAATAACTAACTAAATAGAATAGAGCTATAATCATGGACAATATAACAACCATAAATCCCAAACGCAATACCAAAAGCAATGGCTTATTAGAGAAATTGATGATAGTATTCTCTGCCAACCTGATAAGTTTAAAGAAATTATATCCAGATGTTCCTTCAGCCCTTTGAGCATGTTTGACAGGAAGATAACCTTGTTTGAAACCTACCCAACGCACCATGGACGGGAAATTACGAATAGCATCACCCATAGATAGAACAGCCTGTATAACTTTCCGGTTATATATACCGAAGTTTGCCACGGATTTGTCGGTCTTAGTTCCCGTTAACACACCCAACATATAATGGAATGAAGCTGATGACAATTTCTTAAAGAAGGTATCCTGGCGAACCGTACGCTGAGCAAATACAGTATCATATCCCTCTTGAGCCTTAAAATAAAGATTGGGAATCTCTTCGGGAACATCTTGCAAATCGCAGTCCATGACAACGACCCATTCTCCTCTCGTTTTAGAGAGACCAGCCGTAATGGCATAATGCTGACCAAAATTTCGAGAAAGGTTCAACCCCTTCACTTTTTTATCAACAGCACATATCTCCTGCATCTTTCTCCAAGAATCATCAGGGGAGCAGTCATTGACTAGAATAATTTCATAATCATCAGTAAATGAGTTTACAGCTGCCTCTATTCGAGAGACTAGCTCTTCCATCATTTTCTCACCCTTATAAATGGGAGAAACTACCGAAAGTAGCATAATATCCTATTTTATATAATAATTACTTATAAGATTGACAATATAGTCAACCTGTTCGGCCTTCAATTCATAAAACATGGGCAGTCTCACCAGGCAATCAGCATATCTGTCACAATTTGGAAGACTAGGAATCTCTGAATAATGAGTGGTATAATACTCACTTTGATGTAGACTGAGGTAATGGAAGACACTCAAGACATCATGCTCTTTTAAGTATTTAATTAGACCACTACGTTCCTCCAGATTCTTGCAAACCAAATAAAACATGTGAGCATTATTTGTGGCATATGAAGGAATATCAGGTAATCTGAAATATCCTTTGGCAGCTAAAGATTCTAACCCTGCATAATACTGTCTCCACAGATTTTTACGCTTATTCTGAATATCGTCCAAACTCTCTAACTGAGCCCATAAAAAAGCACTGATTACCTCTGAAGGAAGGAAGGAAGATCCAGTATCGCACCAACCGTATTTGTTTACCTCTCCACGGAAGAACTCACTTCTGTTAGTTCCTTTTTCCCAAATAATTTCAGAACGACGTATGAAACGTTCATCATTGATTCCTAAAAGGCCACCCTCACCCGAAATAATGTTCTTAGTTTCATGGAATGAGAAGGCTGAAAGATGCCCTATCGTACCCAATGGTCTACCTTTATAATAGCTGTCAATAGCCTGCGCCGCATCTTCTACAACGATTAAGTTATGCTTGTTGGCTATTTCCATTATTTTGTCCATGTCACAAGCTACACCGGCATAATGTACTGGCACTATTACTTTTGTCTTAGGAGTTATGAGTGATTCCAGTTTCTCTGCATCTATATTTGGATTACGGTCCATGGAATCAGCAAATATAATCTTGCAGCCTTGTCTAACAAAAGCCAATGCAGAAGAAACAAAAGTATAAGATGGAACTATCACCTCATCACCAGGGCCAACATCACACAAAATAGCACACATCTCCAATGCATCGGTACATGAAGTGGTTAACAATGTCTTTTTAAATCCATACTTTTGCTCAAAGAACTTCTGACACTTTTGTGTGAATACACCATTTCCTGACAATTTACCAGTGTAAACTGCCTGATACATATAATGTGCCTCTTTTCCCGTTAAATAGGGTTTATTAAAAGGTATTTTGAAAGCCATACTTATACTATTTAATTAAAACTTAATAAAATCAGCCTATATAATTGGAACTTGCATAACAATCTCTTAAAGCAAGATGACGATGGATGCTAAATCCATTCTTGTTCACCCCATCTATGTCATGGTATTTTCCTACGTAGACTCTATCCCCATTATGGTCTCTATCATTACACCAAACAAAATCATGATACCATAAATATTCTTTGTAGGCTAAATAATATGCAAAGAAAGTATAAACACATAATACTGCAGGAGGAAAATTCAAACCTTTATTTTCCAAGTCGTTTGGCATAACAGCTCTAGAGTCCTCAAAAACGTCCTTCTTTACTAAATACCACTTATTCTGTAGGGTTATGTTCATGAAATCTTCCTTTAGATACCAGTCCTGATTATAAAAACAGGGTTCTGAAACTTCTGGATCTATGCCAAAAATCTCTCTCAAGAAGAGCAAATTAATACTTTTACCCTCTAAATGATCTATACCCCAAATAAGGATATAATTATCCGCTGCGGCTTTATATAATACATCATCGTCGTATTGAACCTGTGGTTCACTAATCAACGATGAATCAAATCCTAATTTTTCCAAGAAAGGTTTTAGCTCTTCCTTTCCTAAAAAATTTTTTCCGAATAATTCTTTTATTGCAACTCTTTCCATTTCTGATATTCAATCGCTTCTGCAAAAGTAGCCAAATCACCTTTTGCTGTATAATTTTCTATTCTTACGAACTCAGCCTCTAAACATTTCACCCTGCTCCCCCAAGGATTATCTGTAAACCATTTCAAGTTCCGAGCAGGAGAATTATAAATAACAAGATCTGAATTTCTGTCCTTAGCTGTTTTCAAAAAAGTAAGAAAAGCTCTATATTGATGATAATGGGAACCAACTAATATAATTTTTTTCCAACCATTTTGCTCACATAAGTTTAAGACTTCCTCTGATTGCTGTTTAGTTTGTAAGGACTTCAACTCTAAAATTACATCATCCTGTGGGACACCCTCTGCTAAGATTAGCGGTAATACTTGTTCTACCGGATAGCTTCCATAATCAGGCTGATTAATTCCACCAGAAAACACTATTTTAGGTGCAAATCCCTCTTTATAAAGTCTCACAGCCTCAGCATAACGATTCAGTCCATCACCTTCAAGAAGTATGATGGCATCTGAAGGATGGATTGAATCATTATCAACTAAAGCTATAAAAAGTTCTTTTTCAGTCATAAATTAAAGGTCCTCCCAGAACAATGGGTCACCAGCAGGAATATCTTTATTAACCTTCTTTCCTATAATGGTCTGCTTGAACTTTGGTTGTATACCTAAAGCCGGACGGAGAACTGTGATATCATCCTCTGTCAGCACTTGACCAGCTTTCAAAGGATTCTTGGCATAAAGGCATCTGCGCTGAACAAATACAGTCTCACCTTCTTCTGCAACAACTTCCTTTACGGTACTTCCCATAGCACGTTCCACTTCACGTATAGAGTCTACCATGAACTTGAACTCATCAGGTTCCATAGAATGAGGATGATCTGGTCCCTTATCTTTCTTATTCAGGGTAAAATGCTTTTCTATAACACGACCACCTAGAACGACAGATGCCAAAGCTACAACATGACCAGGAGAATGATCTGAATAGCCTGTTAACACGTCAAATGCAGACTGATAAGTCTTTAGTACATTTACGTTTGCGCTATCAAGTTTTGATGGATAATTAGTGATACACTGCATAAGAACCAGGTCTTTATTTCCAGTCTTTTGAATGGTTCTGACAGCCTCATCTATTTCAGACATGGTAGCATCACCTGTAGCAAGCATAACAGGAATACCTTTCCTGGCGATATAATCTAGCTGCTCCAGCCAAGTAATTTCACCTGAACCGATCTTTATGAAAGGAACATTTAAATCCACACAAAGATCCACAGCTTCTTTGAAGTAAGGAGATGTAGAAAAATCTATGCCCACCTGAGCACAATAGTCAGAAATTTCCTTGTGCCATGATACTGGGAATTCAGCATCTTTAAAGACTTCACTAACAGTTCTACCCCAGGACCCATGTACGCCTTTAAGGACCATCTTTGAGAATCCACCCTCTGAAACGATTCTTGGAGTGTCGAAAGTCTGAAATTTTGCACAATCTGCTCCTGCTGCCTTAGCGGCATCAATTAATTTCTTTGCCTTTTCAATGGAGCCATCAAAATTGGCACCAATTTCGGCGATGAAATAAGTAGGATGATTTTGACCTATCCACTTATTACCAATTTTAATTTCTTTATTAAAAAATCCCATATTATAAGTTGTGTATTAATTTATACTTCATTTCAGCCAACTCCCAATCGGTCTGATTGTCCAAATCTTGGACCTCAAGTTCAGACAAGACTAATGGAGCGGAGTTTTTACCCCAAATAAACTTGTTTTTCCTTAAACTCTCAACTGTCATAAAATAGAACTGCCCTGCATCATGGTAGTAAGTTTCCAAATCTTGAGATCTAGCATCCTGATACTCAGGATAAGCCAATCTAGCGAAACCGTCTATAACCCTCACGCTACGCTGAATAGGATATGAAAATGGGACCATAGGAAATATGGAATCAATACCTTCCACCATCTTGGAATCTGCCTCTCTCAATCTATCTATGGTAATGAAAGGAGCAGTTGCATATATGCAGCAAACTATATCAAATGATTCACCCATCTCTTGATAACAATCAAGAACCTCAAGTAAAACATCTGCAGTTACAGCATAATCATTTGCTGTCTTCTCACTACGTAAAAAGGGGACTTTTGCTCCATATTTTCTTGAAATGGAAGCAATTTCTTCATCATCGGTAGAAACCATGACTTCATCAAAAAGTCCTGATTGTAAGGCTGCTTCAATAGAATAAGCAATAATAGGCTTACCTAAAAAATCCTTCACATTTTTCCGTGGAATTCTCTTGCTTCCACCACGGGCTGGAATAATTGCAATTTTTTTCATAGTCTAATTCCAATTCTTTGGTTTCAAAAGATGCACATCCTCTTCTGACACATTAATGCTAAAACCTATTGGCTCAGGATTAATACAGTCAATATTTCTGATCAGTTGTTCTTTTGTATGAACACCTATAATGACATTGTCCACATAGGGATTCTGAAAAATATAATTAAGGGCAACTTCACCTACAGATAAATGATTTGCATTAGCATAATCATCCAGGCAATAAAGGTATTTTCTAAGAGGAACAAGTTTCTCGGGCAATTCGGCCCTATTTTTAAAGAATAGACCCTGAAGAAACACACTCCGGACATGTATAATCACCCCTCTGTTATGTAGTTCCTCCAAATAAGGTTCAAATTGCCTATCAAATACATTCATTGGTATTTGCAAGATGTCAAAATCCACATTCTGTTTTATTAAGAGTTCCAGTTCCGATGGCTCATATAAAGAAAAACCGATATGAGAAACTCTGCCATCTGATTTCAATCTTTGAAATTCAGTCCAAATACTTGGACATTTTTGATACATATCAAAATAATGGACTAAATAACCGAATAACTTATTTACTCTTAATTGTGATAGCGTCTTATTAAAGCTATCTTTTACAGAAATACCTAAATCTGAATATTTGGAAACAAATTGAAAATTATCATTAGCTGAAACTTGTCCTAATACTTCCTCTGCATTTCCATAGGCTGGTGAGGTATCGAGCAAATGAATACCAGACTTACTGGCAAATTTCAACAAAGAATCTACCTCTTCCAATTTAGTTGGTAGAACTGAATTCAGTCCATATTGGCAACCAAATTGAACTGTTCCTAATGCCAGTTTATCCAAATGCATCATCAGCTATAGATTATTTTACCTCAAAATTAGGGTCTACATATTTTTTGATGTTCTCCCTCATTGACTCAACTGTTTCCCATTGATCATTTATGTCTGAACTATAATGGAATCCAAATGGAACCGGTTTTGCATTATGGTGCTTTATGTAGTCCTCTTTTTTCCAACAGAATGACACTGAAGGAAGTATCGCATAATACTTACCTAAATCAATAGTATCAAGTGCATCGGTAACAGTTATCATTTCCTCATGTAGCTTTTCACCAGGACGAATACCAACCTCTACCTGAGGTAAATGAGGTGCAATAGCAGTAGCTACATCTTTAATATGATACGATGGTATCTTAGGAATAAAAATCTCTCCACCCAAATGATGTCCTAATGCAAACATGACAAGGGCAACACCATCCTCTAGAGAGATATTAAAACGTGTCATACGCATATCTGTAATAGGCAGTTCCTTTGCTCCACTATCACGCTTGTCAATAAAGAAAGGGATAACAGACCCCCTTGAACCCATTACATTTCCATAGCGTACAACAGAAAAACGCAAGTCTTTAGACCCTTTTATATTATTTGCAGCAGTAAACAATTTATCTGAAACCAATTTTGTAGCACCATATAGGTTTATAGGAGCGCAAGCCTTGTCCGTAGAAAGAGCTACTACATCCTTCACACCTGTAATCATGGCTGCATCTATGACATTCATCGCTCCATGTACATTGGTTTTGATACATTCTTCTGGATTATATTCAGCTGTATCAACCTGCTTAATAGCTGCTGCATGAATAATAACATCAACACCCTCGCAAGCCCGTATCAATCTGTTACGATCACGTACATCTCCAATAAAATATCGAATTTGTGGATACTTCTCAGTAGGCCAAATCTGTTTCATATTAAACTGTTTCAACTCACCACGAGAATAAATGATGATTTTCTTTACTTTAGGATAATCACGAAGAATTACCTCCACAAATTTTTTTCCGAAAGATCCTGAGCCTCCGGTAATTAGTACCACTTTGCCATTTAACATGATTATATTATTTTATTGATTAATCTTAAAGCTATAAAAACGAATTACATGCTAAGTCCTTATAAGTATTAAATAATTATATTAAATTGAAATTGAATAGATTTATGTATTAGCATTGAAATTATAACACATAAATAAAAAATATAAGAACTATGCTTTTTTTAGACTATGCAAAGATAAACCTTTTCATAGACTTTTCAAAGAAAAGAAAAACTTTTCCAATGTGTTTTTTTAAGATTATTTATTAGTTTGCCATATAAAAAATTGTTATTACTTTTGCACGAGATTTAAAAGATGCATAAAATTACAAAATATAATTTATGGAAAAAGTATATAACAATCCAGAAATCAACTACTTGAAGGTGGTAGATTATCTAGGAATAGAAAAAGGAGATACAATTCTGATTTCATCAGACCTTCTTAATCTCTTTTCCAAGGAATTTGAAATGACTGGGAATCTTCCTGATGTAAATAAATTCATCGATTCATTCATTGAGAAAGTCGGTCCAGAAGGAACATTATTATTCCCTACATATAATTGGGATTTTTGTAAGGGTGTTCCTTTTAATTGGAAAAAGACCAAAGGGAAAACTGGCTCATTAGGCAATGCTTGTTTAAAAAGAAAAGATTTTAAAAGAACTAAACATGCATTATATTCATTTGCTGTAGTAGGAAAAGATAAAGATCTGCTTTGCGACATGGATTTTTCAGATTCATTTGGACCTGACTCAATTTTTGCCTATCTTGACCACAAGCATGCTAAACAAGTGATTATAGATGTGCATTTAACTCATTGCTTTACATTCGTACACTATGTGGAAGAGATGATACTTCCTGAAATAGAATACCGTTATATCAAGAACTTTACTGGAGAATATATAGATGAGAATCTTGAATCAAGTACAAAAACATTTTCAATGTTTGTAAGGGACTTAGATAAGGATGTAGAAAAATGCTATGACCCCATAGAAAAAGAGTTCATAGAGACAGGCGTTGCCAATCATTTTACTATTAATGGAGTCCCATATATTGTCTTTCCTGACTTACACAATACTATTGAACCTATATTGAATGACATTCGATATAATAGAAGCCGTAAGATTGGAACATTTAAAGGGCAATAAACCGAACTATCTCATAGAAATAGAAGAAGGTGCAAATATACGTATATTCGCACCTTCTTCTATAATTTATCCTATTTTATTAATTGCTTCTAGAGGATACAATCTTGAATAAATCCTCTATTGTCTTTGCATTCTTAATATCATCTCCTTTGAGAGTTATTCCGTATTCATTTTTTATCATTACTATTTCAGAAAAAGCAATTAATGAGGTCCATTCCTCTAATTCCTTAAACTCTGTTTCGGGTTTAAATTCTTCTTGATCAGTATCATCAAACTGATTTGCGAAATTCACAATAAAATCTTCTAATTCCATAATTTTATATAATTGATTTATAACTATTTTCTAAATAAATTCAAAAAGGAATTGATGGATCTAAAAAGTCTTATATTTTTTTTCCTTACAGACTTAATAGCATAATAAATAGCAGTATGGCCAATCCTGTATAATTCATTTTGGAGAAGATAACTGTCCAAATTTTGAACAAAGTCTACATCTGTTTTCACGATTTTGCCACTATCTTTCACTCTCTTGAGTAATAAGGTGTACCATTCATCCACATTATTTTCTCCAGTTCCTCCATAAAAATGACAGATTTTTGCATTTGAGAAGTAAGGCAAGCTCTCAGGTACAAAAGTCTGACAATTCCATTCTCCAGGCAATGTCTTTATCAGACCTAATTTCTTTCCCGTATCAGCTAAAGATGGCTGATCGACGAAATATCCCTTCTCGAAACATCTTTCCCATGTAAGAAACCATTGTTCATAGAATTCATGAGTCTGAGGTGTATCTTTCATATAGATTACACCGCTATTGTGATAATCTGTCCATGAGGGAGATGAATAACCCAGAAGCTTAAAGACCGTAAAAGTTTTATCTGCCAATTTTCTCTTTTTCTGATGCCTATCTAATACCATACCCATCTCACTTTCAAAATCTACAGGTTCATTTATCGGTGAAACGATAATCGTATCAGTATCAACAAAGAGCAAAGTGCCACTTACAAAAGACCTTACATGTAGTTTAAGGTATCTAGATTTTGCCACATTTGAAGCATATTTCTCAGGAACAGCTATAACAATTTTCTCGCTGATATAGGAGTCCAAGCCACTTCTGTTTCCGATTAAAGAAGCATTCGTATCACTATCCACTATCAAAATAATTTCTGATTCAGGATTGTGAAAACGAGCTGTATGAATAGAAACTAAAGCCTGCTCATAATAAAGATCTTCAGGTGTAGAGGTAAGACAATAAACTAATTTCATTTTAAAATCCCTATTAATGCAATTTCACACCTTTATGCTCATCAATTGTAGCTCTCATCTTTTGACTCATATCACCCTCTAAAAGAGTCCATCCCAAAGATTCAAGTTTCAATGTAGAAAAAACAGATTTCTTTACCACATTATATCCTGCTTTCTCCGCACTATCAGGCATTTGGATAACCACTTCCTTATTGCCTATATGCGCAATCATTTCTGCTAGTTCTTTAATTGAGATGTTTGATGACCTGTCCGCTATATTATATGCTTCACCATTCTTGCCATTTAACAATATATAAAGTAAAGCTGAGACACAATCAACTACATAACACCAAGAACGGAACTGAGAGCCTGTACTTTTCATGATAATATTATCACCACTCAACACATTTCTAATGAACTGAGCATATACCCGATTGTCACTTTCAGTAAAATAAGGCCCATATGTATGAGAGGGACGAGCGATTACCACATCTACTCCATATTCCATAGAATAGGAAGCGCACAACGTTTCTGATGCTCTTTTGGAAGAGGGATAACATGAACGTGGTTTTGTACAATCTACATATCCACTATAATCTTCGGTAAACTCTCTCCCATCTCCTTCACCATAGACTTCACCAGTAGAAATATATAGAAAACGCCTTAGATTGTGTTCCATTCCATAATCCAGCAAATGACTGACTCCTTCAATATTGGATTTTATCACCTCTACAGGTTTAGTTGCAAAAAAATTAGGAGAGGCATTACTTGCTGCATCAATAATATAATGGAACTCTATATCACTTTGTAAAGGTTCTGTAACATCGTATCTAAAAAAATGGAAATTTGAGCAATCCTTAAAATCTAAGAACCGACGAAATGCCCTTTCCTCATTTCTTCCAGATGCATATACCTGATAACTTCCTCCTTTATGGGACAATAAAGCTTCAACTAAACAAGAGCCAATCAGACCAGTAGCTCCTGTAACTAATATATTGCACCCATCTAGTTTTTCCCAAGGTAAATCTAGGGATGCAATCTTTTTTAAATCATCTTTATATGCCATTATTTAAGCCATTCGTCTTTGTTTGTATGCATCAGTGCTTTCAAGATCTCAAGATCCTCAACGGTTGTTATCTTAATGTTTTTTTCTGAGCCAGGAACTATATGCATTTCACGTCCACCCACCTCTGCTATCAAAGTACAAGATGCAACACTGTTTACAATCCCTTTCAGTTTAGCTTCTTCATGAACATCTATGATGTTTTTTAATCTAAAAGTCTGAGGAGTCTGGGTTCTAATCAGCCTATCTCTAGGGATACTAGTACTTGATACAAATCCATCTTCACTTTCAAGAATTGCTTCACGGCACTGTATTCCAGTAATAGCATAACCATATGCTTTGCAAATAGCAATATTACTGCTGATTATATCTTGACTTAAAAGAGGACGAACAGAATCGTGAATCAAAACTAAATCTTCATCTTCACAACCTTCATTCTTCAATCCATATATACCATTGTGGATAGATTCCATACCTGTAGAGCCACCAGGAAAAATCCATTTCAATTTCGTAATTGAGAACTGATTTGCATATGCTTGAAGAACCGTTTCCCACCCTTTCAAGCAAACAACAGCTATTGCATCAATATCAGGATGCAACTGAAAACATTTCATTGTATGAATGATAATAGGACATCCATCAACATGCATAAATTGCTTAGGAATGTCCTGCCCCATTCGATTACCTGAACCACCGGCAATAAGTAATGCTACGTTTTTCATATATCATAATAATTTGTAATTCATTTTCAATAACTATACTTGTCAGACTTAACACCGAACAAATAATGTCCTAAAAATTCGCTATTTCTAATAATTGCACTACACAAAAGACTCACTGCAATTATTATAGCTGCCATGCCGAAACCAAACACCAATTCCAATACTGCACGTGTATCAGTAGACAAAAATTCATTGCAACAAGACAGATCTGGAATAAAAAAATAGTGCAATAAATAAATGTCCAAGGTCCTTCTACCTACAAATTGCATCAACTGGCTTAGTTTTCCATTCCTTGCAAAGAAATCAGAGTTGCACAAAAAGAAACTGAAAACGCAAAACAAGCCTGCTAGTCGAATGATTAAATGATCACTCAAATAAAGTATATATTTTGCATATGGAATAGCATGATGGTATTTAAAGACAAAAAGAAATAGGAATAACAATAACAAAAATGTTTTAAATCCATCATTCCTCATCAATCGCAAAAAAGAATCATTATATTTTCTACATAAAAGCCCTAATGCAAAATACATAAAATATGGTAATAAGCGATACAATAATAATGTATCATAGATAATACCATGCTCTCTATATAATAATCCTACAATCTTAGTGCCTATCATAGCTAACAGAATCAGCCATGTAAATAATTTTTCAGAAGTGTATTTACAGAACAATTGGATTGTATAGTAAATCAGAAACATCTCAAATAGTGTCTGGCAAAACCAATAAATACCTACACCCTCTCTCAAAAAAGCTGACACAAAATTGATTCTAAATACAATTCCATATAGAATAAAGAAGAAAGCAGTAGGCACAAGTTGTATGATTGCTTTTTTCCTTAGATTCTTTTTATAAAAATCAAAATTCCAATATTCTGTAGCTTTATAAGCAATATAACCGCTTATAAAAAAGAACATTGGCATTCTGAAGGTGTGAAAGAAACTATAAACTACTGAACCTTCACTATAATTATTCAGTCCATGGGTCAGCACATGGCCAAAAACAACAAGAAGCATTGTAAAACCTCTCATTGCATCAATATACTCTATACGTTTTTTTGATGTAGAGCCACTGCCTAACGTTTGTTCAACCATAATTTTAATAATTCAACAATAAGCGAGCCATTCGAAACAATCCCAATTTTACGCAATAATAACCCACTTTCCAACGTAAACTTGGAGTCTTAAAAGCCTCATTTTCAATCGCCTTAAAGTACTCCTTAATTTCTCTAGATGACATCACACCTGGACTACAAAATCCTTCGTGAAAAATCATCAATTCTACACTTTTTAAACTGGAGGAATAGTTTTGATTATCAAGAACCTCATTTAATTTAGCCTTATACTTTAATAATCCTTCAAATGATTTTCTGGAAATATGATGAGTTATAGAAGCATCATTCTGGATGTAATGGTAAAAGGCTTTGGGCAGATAAGAAACTTTCACCCAATCGTTTTTCAAAATCTGAGCACAAACTAAAACATCCTCACAATAATTTATATCTTTAAAAAAGCTCACATTGTAATCTTTATATAAACTATGCCGTACCAGCTTGTGGCACAATCCTCCAAATAAACGTCCTTGAAGAATGCCCTTTAAGATATCAGAACTTTTCAATGATTTTATATTCTGTTTCTTGTAATAAGTTTTACCCGATTTAAAGTCATTATAATAATCTGCAATCAATATATCAGCATCTTCCTTTATAGCAAGATTGTACATTTCTTCCAACATATTATTTTCCACCCAATCATCAGCATCTGCATGGATTGAATAATCTGCTATAGCTTTGTTGACTCCAAGTTGACGAGCCATAGCTACACCTTCATTTACCTTATGGAAAACACGAATTCTTTTATCTTTTTTAGAATAAGAATCCAAAATGTCTGGTGTTTTATCTGTGCTACCATCATCGATAATCAGTATCTCTATATCGCGCAAGGTTTGGTTCAATAAGCTATCAACCATAGTTGATATGGTATCTTCACCATTATATACTGGTACAATTACTGAAACCTTTGGATTCATCTATCTAAATATCAAATTAAAGAAAGAGTTCTTTTATAAAGATTGAGCATTTGTTTTGTTTTACTATCCCAACTCAACTCCACTTGTCTTTCATGACAATTATTTGAATAATAAGATAGCAAATCAGGATCATTATACAATTTTTCTATCGCCTCAGAAAAATCATTTGCCGATTGTTTCATATTGGAAAGAGGAATCTTTATACCTACTTTTTCATTTACACAATCTGCCTGTCCACATGTATCAAAACAAATTACTGGAAGTGCATTACCTATAGCCTCCATGACTACATGAGGAGTGCCCTCCGCTACTGATGTAAAAAGAAGCAGATCACTACAGTTCATAAGATCTTGCACCTCAGAATGACTGACTATTCCATGCCATTTACATTTATCTGCGATTCCTAGACGAATTGCCATCTTTTTAAATGGGGATAGATCTCCCCCACCAACGATATGAAGCCTTAGATTATCTTTCTTGACTTTTGCAAAACTAGTCAAAGCCAAACTCAATAATTTTCTGAAATCAGTTTTCCCGACCCAAAGTATATCAAATGTATCCTTTGATTGATTTCTTTTTTCAATAGTATCCTTTAACTGGCATCCAGTTTCATTAATCAAGGGGGCTTCTTTATTAAAGTATTTTTTTATACTTACCACACTATTACCAGATGCTCCTATAACAAAAGATGCTTGATTAGCTGCAATGTGCACTCTCCTTCCAAACCTCAACTGATACTTGGTAATGGCATTTTTTAACGCAAAATAGAACTTGACTTTAAAGCTTGAACCTTCAGTATAGGCCATTGGAAACGATTCTTTTGCATCGATAGGTCCCCATATGAATGGAATGCCTGTTTTTTGGGAAACTTTCCATAAATAACCAGGTTCCCTAAAACCAATCATATTCAATTGATGCAAAATATCTATTTTATGTTTACTGCAGATTTTTTCCGCTATATCAGCGGTTGACTTCTGCCATTTCTTATAGTATATATAAAAATGCCAATTCCCTTGGTTCCAACAAATTTTCCTTATTCTTTCACAGCGTTTTTGGTCGTCACCCCCTATAGGGTTCCAATAAAAATGAAGCCTTTTTGCTAAATCTTCATTTTCCGCTCTTGAAAGCCATTCTTCTATTTGAGCCCTATATTCTCCTTCAGTTATCACAAACAATTCACAATAATGGGCAAGATTTGTTATCCAATGCCAGCCCATGCCTTGTTCACTACCCATGCCTGGACAACACGTATAAGAATTAATTAAGACCTTCAACATATATCACCATACAGCCAAGCTGTCAACTGAAAGGAATTCATAGATATTCGATCCATTAACTGACATCATAAGCCTATTATCATAAACATAAAGTCCTTCTGGTTCCTGAGTAAAACCTGCATTCAATAAATCTACAGTTTTTTCCAGTTTCTTATTTTCCAAATCAACTATACGCAAATTAATATAGCCACAAGACTTATAACCTTGCCCAATATACAACTTATTGTCATGTATAACTCCACCTTGCATATTAACAGCACTGCAACCTAAATAATATGAGTCGAGTATATCCATGGCCTCATAAACGACCTTAGATTCATAGAATGAAGGCAATGTGAAAACAGATATTTTACACTGACCATAATTAAAATCAGTCGACTTATTATTCCTGGAATAAGTATACATCAACCTTTTTTCACCATCGATAACAAGATTTGCATTCCCTAATGAATTTCTTATGGTCATCACTGGTAAATAAATGGTCTGAACCAGTTCCAAAGAGAAAGATTCATATTCTTCACCTTCCAAGTCAGGTAATACAATACGGAAAACTTGATAAAAACATCTTCCTTCTACATTATTTCGTTGTGAGATGTAAAGCAAGGGGAAAGGATCACCTTCCTGATAAAAATCTGGACCAAAACAAGCCTGATTGCAATGATATACCGAAGGACTATCCTTAAGAAAATCTGCAAAGCCAGTTGTATCTAAGGCATAAACCAACGATTTAGTCCTTAGGTTATACATTTTTATATCCTTTAAATTAGCCGTTGCAATAAACAGATAGTCCCCATAACAAGCTCCACTTTGTCCTACAGGACCATTGAGTGTATATGTTTCATAAAACACATTAGTAGTAATTGGAGCATCTGACGGTAAAATTTCTTCATAATATGTCTCCACCTCCTCTACTTCAAAAGGATCATCGGATGACGATGAACATGAAGCCCACAAAGGAGTGGAAATCAAAATAAAGATAAAAACTAATAATTTGGCACCCTTATCCATTGCTTCTTTTTTCAACCGTTAATCATTTTTCCAAAAATACCCATTGTAGTCGTGGGTTCTCCTTTGCTCTTCAGGAGGAAGTTTCATATAATCTCCATAGAAGATGCGTAAGTATTCGTCATAACCGCTCATGACACAAAGCTCTGTATCTTCAAACTTATGTAATATAATAGGAACCAACGTAGACTTGCGTTGATATTCTTTCATTCCATAATGCATGATGGTATAATTACAATAATAATCACTTGAATCAAAATCATATTCCTTGCATTGCTGAATATGCGAGTCTATATTGCTTCTGTGAAAATACAAGATTCTTTTTCCTAACAATTTTATTTTATTAATTATTCCTTTAGTTTTGCGGAAGGGATATTTAGCTGTACGGATATGCATACCATCCAACCAAACACGAGTCATATGCTTTACCTTTTTTTCTGCCTCTTTACGGTCGCTAGGAGCACCATCCAATGGAAAAATATCAATCCATACTCCTACTTCATTCGTAGTCCAGGGTTTTTGACCTTGGTCTACAAATGTTTGCTTCATCTCACATATACGGGCATACGTCAACTCTACTTTATCGCCTCCTTCTATCTCATGAGAAAACAACTGATAACCTCTTGATGACTTATAGCTTCTTATAAACCTCTCATAATCTGGTCTTGGCATGACCACATCCACATCATCATCCCAAGGAATAAAACCCTGATGACGAATAGCTCCTATTAAAGTTCCTCCACTCAAAGAATAGCGAATAGAATTCTTTAAACAAAAATCATGAAGATCTTTCACTATGTCCAAACTGATAGCTTGGACCTCTTTTATTGTCATCAGTCTCATGGTTTACTATTTATTTCATCCAAAATCCGTTCGGCAATTACATGTGAAGCATGTCCAGTTTCATTCATCCCCATATATTTAAAGAATTCATCTAATGACTTCTGATAACTTTCCTCGTCAAAAGATAGAATAGCTCTCAATAAGCCATCTTCATCTCTGGTTAAAGGACATGGTAAGATTTCAGGATCTAATGCCAAATCACGCTCTCTACGATATTCTTCTAAATCTTGAGCATAAAATAAAGCAGGCTTTCTACTTAAGATAAAGTCAAATAACCCAGAAGAATAATCAGTTATGAAAAAATCTGTTGCAGCTAAAAGCTCCTGAAAATCGGGATATGCTGTTGCATTTATCACAGTTTCATCGTATGAAATGAAATCTGATTTTGAAGCTAGAATGGGATGCAAGCGAACGAGAGAAACCCACTTACCCCCAAAACGTGATTTCAAAGAATCTGTAATCTTATTAAACGGAATCTTAAACATATTTAAGTCCGTATTTCGCCTAAATGTAGGGGCATATAAAAATATCTTTGTATCCTCTGATAAGCCAAAATACTGACGAACCAGATTGTAAACAGCAGTATTCTTATTTACAATTATGTCATTCCTAGCAGTTCCAACCTCCAAAATTTCTCCGTCATACCAAAAACAATCTCTAAAGAAATTGGTTGACCATTTTGAATTTGTCATGAGGATGTCCATCATGCTAGAATCATGTTTAGACCGGATTTTATAATATAATGGCATGTCTTTTATATGACTCTCTATTTGCTTAAAAGCTATTGGTCCATGCCATGTCTGCACATAATACTGACTTTTTCTTTTTGCCACATAATACGGCAATCTATTATTTGTCACCCACGCACTTGCTGTAACCAACTCATATAATGCATGAAAAGATTTGATATTCACATTCCTAACTTGATCAGGAAGAGAAGTCCTATCTTTCGTCAACCATACCAAATCTAACCCTTTTTCCTTCTCTAATAAAGCATTACATATAGCTTTAGGGCTGCATCCAAATCCTTTTCCATTGAAATTAGCAAAAACAATCTTCTTCTTTCTTATAGGAAATAACATGAAAGGCCAATAAAGCACTCGCATTGGTATAAATAAAAACAATCTGACAAAATCTAAAAAATCATGTAATGTCATCATTCTTTTTACTTTACGCGGCCACTTTCAATCTTATATTCATAACTATGTATTCCCTCTGCCCTAAAATCTTTATGATAACGTTCAAGAACATTCTTGAACACTTCATCATATTGTGGAATAAATAGATCATCCTTTTTCAGCAAATGCTCAATAATTTCATTTGCCATCGGAGCTAAGACACTTAAATCAGTTTTTCCAGCATTGAAGGACGTTCCACGAAGTGATCCAGGTGATACATTCAAAATCTGATTACAACTTCCGGACTTTATTAACTCAACATTCACACTTTCGATGAAAACTTTCAATGCGGCCTTGGTAGCCGAATAGATACTGAAAAATGGAGAAGTCATAAAACCTGATATGCTCACCATGACCCCACAATAAAAGTCTGTATCCGCCTTCTCCAATTTCTCATAAAACTTTTTTATGATTCTTAATACTGGTATTGTATTTACATTAAAATAAGTCTGAATCATGGAATCGTCTATATCTCTAAATAACTGCAGACGACCAAATCCAGCTGTTATCATTAACGTATCCACATCTTGAAATCCATCGAAAATACTATAATCGTCAGATGTCAAATCAAATTGGAAACTTTCAAATTTGGGATTTGAGAACTCATCAAGAACTCTCGATTTATCTACGATATAAACTTTCTCAACTTCAGTACGCTTTGCAAGTTCTGTAGCTATTCCTAGCCCTATTCCATTTGCTCCACCTACAATTAATGCTCTTTTCATATTTCCAAAAGCCCTTTCTTTTCTGAAAAATTCTGCATAATGTCAGACATACATATACTTTCCCTTCTTCTAAGACGGGCAGAAGAGTACCTATGATTCAATATGCAACTTACAAATTCCTGTATCTCATATCTTAATCCTGCACCATCCCACTTATAAAAGAATTTCTTATTATCATTCTGATTTTCATAACGAAGCTCAAAATAATCGGTCTTCCACCAAGGGGCTGGAACATAAGCATAACCTTTTGTACCTGAAATAATTAAATTGCCTTCTGTTTTTACTCCCAATCCCACCTTAAATGAGGCTATAGCTTTATCATACTGGATAATTCCTTTTGTATAGGTATCTACACCCTCAACCATTCTGCTATAAAAATTCAAACTTTTAAAATCGCATCCTAATAACTTAATAATAGGAAGCAGAGGATAACTACCTAATTCATACATGGAACCACCAGCCTGTCCTGGATCAAATTCACGAAGTGTTTTATCATCATCCCACAATTTACTTAATGATGCCTCAATGTCGACAACTTCACCTATCAGTCCAGATTTTATGATCACCATCAAGTGATTAAATGCAGGGCAATGTGCTGTTTTATTTGCTTCCATTAACACGCATCCTTGCTGTTCTGCGAAACGGTACATCTCCCTTGCCTGAGCTCCATTTAAAACCAAAGGAGTTTCACATAATACATGTTTCCTGTGTTCCAATGCAAGTTTTATATACTCATAATGGCTCAAATGTGGGGTGGCAATATAAACAGCATCAACACTATCCAAAAAATCGTTAATGTCTGTATAGCAGTTTGCAATCTCTTTTTCTTTCACAAAATGCTGAGCTTTAGGTATGTCGATGTCATAAGCACTGACCGCCTCTATACCATTCACAAATCTAGACTCTGGAACGAAACGCTGAGCAATTCTACCTACACCTATGATACCCGTCCGAACTGTCTCCTGAGTTTCAGCACGAAGCATAGTTGATGATATTCCTTCTGTACGAGGGAGATACACTACTTGACAGTATTCTTTGAGATAATCAAATTTACCTGTCCAGTCGCTCCCTATGGCAAAAATATCAACTCCATATTTCTGTATATCATCTATCTTCTGCCCCACATAGTCCTCAATAATGATCTTGTCTGCATATCCCGTTGCCTTAACAGCCTCCACTCTTTCCAGGACATTATTGCGGACATTTAATTTACCCCTATCTCTATCGAAATTATCATTTGTGACACCTACAATAAGATAGTCGCCTAATTCTTTTGCTCTACGCAAAAGATTCAAATGCCCTTGATGTAGTAAATCGTAAGTACCGTATGTAATTACTTTTTTCATATGCTAGTAAATTAATAGCCCATTAAGAAATTCATTAATTTGAACTTTTTACATAAATAAACTGCCAATGTAGCCAATGCGACTTGAAGAATAAAGACTACAGGAATCACTATGAAAGGATTAACAATACCCAGTTTCATAACGATGATAGTACGAGCTGGCATAAGAACAAATCCTGTCATAATATAAAACTGCAAAGAGTATTTTCCTACCCACTCTATAAAATCAACAGCCTTATTGATAAGAAAAGACTTTATGGTAGTCAATCTAATAGAAATAGAAAAACAAGCAAAAGAACCAATAATAGGGAGAATCAACTCCCAAAATCTACCTTCACAATAATTGTTTATCAGGATATTGTAAACCACAAACAATAAGAGGAAAAGGACCCAATAGGTTTCAAAACACTTGCGAATTTCTGGATAGAACCTTCTTAAAAGAAAACCAATAAGGAAATATCTGGTAAAAATTAGTACTCTTTGCAATGGATATATAAATGGAAACCAATTTTCCTCGGACAATGTGTATATAAACAATATAGTCAAACAAACTGTAAACGTGGATTTTACAATATATTTTCTAAACGGAGTAACAAGGAAAAAAATCCAGAACAGAATATAAAGGAACCATCGGTCACCTCCTTCCAGAAAATAATAATGCAACCTTTCACTCCATCCTCCTTGAGTAAAAGCAGCCATGGAAGGCATCATCAGTTTCATTCCTAAAGAAACCAAACAAACAAAGAAATAAGGGACCACAAGTCTCCTAATTTTGTCATTCATGACAACTGACCAACTTTTCTTGCTATTCGCAAACAAAAAACCAGACACCATAAAGAAACATGGCATATACCATGAACCTACAATGTCTACCATTAATTTGCAAATGGGATAAAGTTCACGGAAATTGACCGGAAAATACAAGATACTATGATTCCAAAATACCAAAAGCATACAAATGCCTTTTATTATATCAATTTCCCGAAATCTTACTTTAGGCATAAAATCTCTTGTTTCAATTCATTAGATGAGAATAAATTTCATCTAACTTAGAACATATATTCTTAACATTAAATACACTATCAACCAATTTGTCTGCATTCTCTTGCAAATGGTTCCTTTTTTCTGAGGAGCCCATTAAACTGTCAAGACAATCAGCTAATTGGTCTATATCGTAAATATCATAAATTAGACAATCCTTTTCGTTTGTCATCGCATCTACGATTCCTCCCACAGGAGTAGTTACAACCGGTATTCCATATGCTATTGCATCGAGTACCCCCATAGGAAAACCCTCTCCGTTACTTGGCAAACAATAGATTGAGGCACGTTGAAATGCATTAATTTTATCGGGACCACTAACCCAACCTAAGAATTGGACTTGATTCTCTGAAACTCCATACTCACGACATAATTCTTTTGCCTTATCTATGGCCCCATTACCAGCAAACACTAATTTCCAATCGGGATACTTGGCAGAAATTTTTGAAAAAGCTTGAATCAATCTATTATACCCCTTCCGCTCTATTAAAGTCCCAGCAAACAAAATCACATTTTCCCGCTTTGAAAAATCCCGTTGAACTATTGGACAAGGATTGTATAGATAATCCATCTTATAATTTCTATCAGGAAAAGTCTTTTTTATAACACTCATCCAATAAGGAGCTAAGACAATCATCAAATCACTTAGATCAAATAACGATTTAAAATGATTAATGTATTTGGGATCCTCCAAGTGACGTTCCGATGCTGGATGAAAATGTACAATTATCTTTTTCTGAAAAAGTTTTGCAATCCTAGCGAAAATAAGTTTCCTACGTACGGAATTTCTCACTCCCACGTGAATATGAACAATATCATAAAATGGTAATAAACAAAGAAATTCTACAAGGGAGGTTAGCAAATACCACAATTTGCGTACTTTGCCCCCATCACGATGAGTTTGAATCCATTTACAATGATATTTTCCCCACTGATATCCACTTTCATGAGCTTTAACCACGGATGTAATACCACCACGTGTATATCTGGAAGTTGCAACAACTAGAACTTTTGCCATTTTCTATAAAAGCCACTGATTAAAACGAAACACTATTCCGTTTTCTGGAATTCAACAATCTTATAGTGCTCTGTTTCATAAAGCGTTTTTATCTCTGTATTAACATGATAGAAATCTCGTATTACTTTTTGGCTAGAATCCAAATAATACTTACCAGGATCAGTCTTAGAAACTAAAACTTTTAACCCTTCAGCAAAAGAAATGTACCCTCGATAGTATTTCTTTGTATGAGGAGTCATATTCATCCAACCTGTTCTTAGAATCTTTTTTCCAGCTGGAGAGATATGGCATCTTTGTGCCGGAATATAATCTGCTGTTATAGTGCCAATTCCTCCAAAAACCTTTTGATCTGGCACTTGATCAAGTAAAGATTCCATTTCCGCAAGTAATTCCTGCCTATTTAACCGAAGTCTGTAATACTCATAAAATCTATAAGAAAAAACTCCAGACAATAAAATAAACGCAGAAATGAAAAGAATAGAATATGACTTTACAGTCTTCAAATACTTGACATACAGATATAAGAGGCCTAAACTAAAGGACACATAAACACTTATCACAGTTCGAAGTTTGGCCCCCGAGGAATTCATCAAATATAAGTTCGCAAGGACAAACAATAGAAAAATAGATGTCAAAATAAAAAGAGGGAAGTATCTCTTTTTCTTGAAAAAATCGACAAAGAGCACTAATGTCAATATAATCAATAAGATACCTCCATAGCGATGATACATGGAAAGATAAGTAGGGAAATTAGATTTAATAGAATTTAATGCATTACCTCTAACCAATTTCCCATATTGAGCCAAATCTTCTTTTTTCGTTATGTTATCGTCATATTGCAAGGCCGTTATGGTAAGATAATAAGCTGTACGTTTCGTACCGTCAGATATCATAGGGGCTATATCACTCCGTCCTTTATTGTCCTGGAAATAACCACGATTTTTATTATACTGGCTGAAGACTTTCCACTCATCCATTTGAGAATAGACAGACTTCGTATATGCATTCCAAAAATACCCTACAGCCAAAAATACTAATGCGAAAAATGCTTTTCCCCAAAATTGTAACTTATTTTTGTCCCAAAGGAATAAAAAGAAAGGAGATAATAAAAGCCATGGAAGAACGCATGCATAAAAACGGATTTCACAACCTATCCAGAACAGGAAAAATGCTAGGGCAAAGGATTTTATGGATGAACTATCTATAAATAAAATAAATGAAGCCAAGCCAAGTTCAGCTGCAAGAATAGTCCATTGTGGTAGAACCAGTACAAAAAGCTGAATAACAGTAGAGAATATAAATAAAGTTGTCTTTACCGAAAGATCTGCTTTAGAATTCAACAGCTTAATAATCAGCACACAATAACAGCAGATAATAAGAATATGATTTACCACAAAATACCATTCTACTTTGTCTGTCAAGGTATAAAGCCAAGCAATAATAGAGCTATAAAAATATCCCTGAAATGTGGTAAATGGAGATGGAGTACCTGTATAGGCCCCTGATGTTATTAAGCAGAAATAGTTATCATCTGGCGACTGGTAAAAGAAAGAGATGAAAAATGGCAGAGCCAGAAATGCAACTATGGCAAAACAAAATAACCAATTCAATACTTTTTCTCGATCAATCATATATAAATCTGAATTCTCTTAAATTAAGAACATAATTAAAAAAACGCAAAAGGAAGATTATCAGATGATTTAAGTATGAGCTTTA
The DNA here is from genome assembly GCA_002395835.1 of Bacteroidales bacterium UBA4293. Lineage (GTDB taxonomy): Bacteria > Bacteroidota > Bacteroidia > Bacteroidales > Bacteroidaceae > Minthousia. The sequence goes on from DGVD01000018.1 coordinate 97,250, forward strand.
AAAAAATCATACATATTAAATATAAATAATAGAGCGATTTTATCTATATTTCATGCAAATTTACAAATTTTAGAGTATTTATCAAAGAAAATCTATCATTTTCTCCTATTAATTGATTTCAGGATTTAGGAAATTGATTAAAAAGCATAAACCAAACTACGAACAATAAAAATTATGGATTTATATAGCTATAAATTTAGAAACAAAAAGAAAGCATAAAAGCAGAAGTAAAATCTTGCGAATAACTAATAAACTTCAACATAAAAAATAGCTATCGCACCATATTTACAGGCATAAAGGAGATTTAAACAGGAAAAAGGTTTAATGAAGGAAAATGGAAAGAACTAAGCCAAAATCTAGGTAATCCTATAGAGAAACTTCATCCTTATAATTGTAGTCTAAATCCTACAAAAACAAACAAAATGAAAATTTTCTTTTGGCACTAATAATGCAATATATAATCCCCAAATCCCACCCTTATTTGATATCATAGTCAGCTAATGGTAGTGAAACATAATAAATGATCTGTGCACCGTACGGTTATGCTGGAGTATGCACCATGCAAGAAAAAAACAGCACTCCCATACTGCTAACAAAGATTTTTAGCTCACACCTACAACATCAAATTACAAACACTATTTATTTTAATCTTCTAAATCTGTTATGAAATTTAATCCCTGAATCTTAATATCCAGTTCCCTTAACTCTTTAGACAATTTATCTATCTGACGTCCAAGTGGTTTAATATCAATAGTAGTAACCATCTTAATTTCAGAACGACTATAACGGTCTTGCGACTCAGAAGCCTTATTAAATACATCACGAAGTGCATTGACACGCATACCCAAAATATCTTTCTCTGCCATTAACTGGGTAAGCGTCTTACCATCAGAGACGATATGCATATTCGTTTTATTAATCAAATAAACTAAGGACTGAAGTTCATTCAAGCAGGAATCTAATTCTTTCATCAGTTCAGATGGACTTTCTGAAGGTTCATCTCCTTCTTGGATACGAACATTATTCAAAATCCTGCTCTTCAATTGCTCAATTCTTTTTTGCGTATCCTTACGGATAGCTAATGCTTCTGCTAGTTTCATATCGTGATTCTACAAATTTGTAATAAATGTACGAAATAATTTTCTATGCAAATATAATATTTTCTTTCCTATTTTCAAATGAAATAAAGGCTAAAACCCTTTTAAACGAACTGCTAAATAGTACAGAACTTCTAATTTTATAACAAAGTAAACCTACTTGTTAAATTTTTAAGTACCTTTACATCTGAAATAAAAAGTAAATGACTTTAAACATGGCATACACATATCAATATCCCAGAGCTGCACTTACGGCAGACTGCATAGTTATTACTCAAGAACAGGAACCAAGAATTTTACTCATTGAACGTAAGAATGAGCCATTTAAGGGTTGCTGGGCATTTCCAGGAGGATTTATGAACATGGATGAAACTACACAAGACTGTGCAATACGGGAATTAAAAGAAGAAACAGGGCTTGAGATTAACCCCGAAAATATATTTCAAATTGGAGCATATTCTGAAATAGACCGAGATCCAAGAGCAAGAACTGTTACTGTAGCTTACCTTGCAATTATAGACAAACCACTAAAGGTACAAGGTTCTGACGATGCTGCAAAAGCTGATTGGTTTCCGATTTCTAATCTCCCTGATTTAGCTTTTGATCACGATAAAATTGTGAAAGATGCTATTCATCTTTATGAGAACATAATTAAAAGGTAAAGGTAAACCAGTAACAAAAGCTTCTTCGTATAAAATAATCAAAATCTACCTTGCGAATATCTATATTAGGATTTAAATATAAATACTTCGCAAAGTAGATTAGGTAAAGTTCCTTCTACATTGAATAAGCTAACTAAAGACTGATAATCTTAGAAAGTTTGACAGAAATCCCTAATGAATTAGAAAAGATTTCATCTATCCAGAATAATCGAAAATAATCTATCACCTATTTTAATTTTATTCATCTAACGGTGATGATGGCTTTTCTGGATCATCTGAATCATCTTTCCTTTTCTTCCTGGTCATCTTCCGCTTCATCTCATAAAAACGCCGTCTTTGTTTCTTCATTTCAATGCATTTGGAATGCTCACTAGGTTCTCCACTAGAAAGAAGAACTATCAGTCGGATATTATCCAACGTGATTACAGATTGCAAAGCTTTGGCAGCACCAGCCTCATCAATTTCCACAAATCCATAGTTGGAAAGTTGATTACTATTTTGAGGAATGATTCTGGCATTAAATACATGCCCAAAGTTGCTAAACACCTCTACAAGGTTCTCAGCTATGACTCTTTTTGAGAGTCTTGCAACGAATAATGTTGCATAATTTTGTGCATTCATAATATTTCTCTGTTAAAATTTTGGCAAATTTATGGCAGAGATTTCCATCTACCAAATTATTTTTTTAACATTTTTGTTATAGCTTTTATAACAAGTTTGTTATAAAACCGTATATTTTATTGACTATATGAATATTACAGACAGGCCTCAAAAACATGTATTTTTGAAAAAAAATTCAACCATCCATAGGATTTCGCAATTTCTCCTATTTTTTTGCGAAAGTTTTGATGAGGAATGAAACGATTATACTAAATTTATTTATATTTGTAACAAGAATGTAAAGATACACATGGAACCTTTCCACCTTTTAACGATAAGGAAAAGCCTATTGTACACCAGTCATATTAGGTAGTAAAAATTAACTCCCTAACTGGGGAAAAATATTTTGCTAGAAGGAGAATATAATTATGGATAAAAAGCATTTAATAAAATTTGTCTTATTTTTCACCCTGCTATCACCTAATATTATGATAGCTCAAATACTACCAAGACCAGTTTCTGTTGTTAATGGTCGGGGAGATTTCAACCTTGATGTGAACACCAAAATAATAGTAGAGGACGATGGCTATTTCACAAATGAGGTTTTTGCACTTCAAGAAGCTATTTTTTCTAAAATAGGAAGGTTTCTTGGACAAGGGACACAAAGTAAAAATACAATATTAATAAAAAAGTATGATTTTACAGACATCCCTGACAATGCTTACAAGCTTACTGTCACCCCTGATCAAATCCTCCTGGAAGCAGAGACATCAGAAGGAGTAAACTATGGCATACAATCTATTAGACAACTCTTGCAAAAAGGTACTAAGATTCCTGCTACTACGATTGTTGATTATCCTGCTTATCCTTGGAGAGGACTTATGTTGGATGTATCTCGTCATTTTTATCCTCTGGAATATCTAAAACAGCAAATCCGGCTGCTTTCCTACTATAAAATGAATAAACTGCACATTCATTTAAGTGATGATGAAGGCTGGAGATTGGAAATCAAATCACTCCCAGAACTTACTCAGAAGAGTGCTTGGAGAGACATGAACAGACACGACTCTGCTGTTATCAGAAGAACCAATATTGATTCTAGAATTAAGTTAGATAACAGATTCCTGCAAGAAATGGATGGTAGGATGCGGTATGGAGGCTTTTATACCCAAGATGAAATACGCGACTTAGTTCAATATGCTGCGAAACATCATGTGGAGCTTATCCCAGAAATAGATATGCCAGGACACATGATGGCTGCCATTCTAGCCTACCCTGAATTATGCAGTACAGGAAAACCTTCATGGGGGCAAGTATTCAGCCAGCCACTTTGCCCTGCAAAGGAGGAAGTATTCACTTTTGTGGAAACCGTCCTTGACGAAGTGATGCACCTTTTTCCATCTGAATATATCCATATAGGAGCAGATGAAGTGGATAAAACCACATGGCAGGAATCTGAAGCCTGTCAAGCTCTTATGAAAGAAAATGGAATGAAGCATGTAAATGAGTTGCAGAGCTGGTTTGTAGAAAGAGTTGCTAATTATCTGAAAAGTAAAGGAAAAAAAGTCATCGTTTGGGACGACGTGTTGGACGGCCCCATATCTTCCGATTTAAATGTCATGTACTGGCGTGACTGGAAAGCAAACATTCCTTATGAATCTATAGAATCAGAGCACCCCACTATCTTTTGCCCTGGTACTCCACTCTATCTAAGCAGAAGAGATAGCGCACTTTATGACATTTATCATTTACGAAGTTTTCAGGAATTGACCCTAAAACGAAAAGACCTGGTAAAAGGAGCCCAAGCCAACGTTTGGGGTGAACAGATAGGAAATAGCGATTGGGCAAATATACTGATTTGGCCTAGATTGCTGGCTTTAGCCGAGTTAACATGGACTCCATACGAACGCAGAAATTGGGACGATTTCAAACGTAGAATCCCCGACCAAAGGGAGTATCTTAAATCTCTAGGAATAGATTTAGCGAAAGAATCCCCCCTTCTTACCGTAGTTCAAACTCCTGATGCGAAATCCAAAGGTATAAGATTCCATTTTGAACATGAGAAGATAGACCCACAACTGTACTATACTCTTGACGGCTCAGAGCCAACACTGAAGAGCAAACCATTCACTGATAATATTCTAGTAAAAGGCCCATCTATTCTTAGTGTAGGCATTATTGAGGATGGGAAACTTTTAACCCCAATCTTTAAACGTCCTGTAGATTACCACAAAGCTGTGAGAAAGAAAGTCAGATATCTGCAACCTTGGAACAAGGCATATCCTGCTGCTTATGAACAATCGCTCACAAACGGTTTGCAAGGTGCTGATTATTATAAAGATGTAAATTGGCAAGGTTTCACAAATGACCTTGAAGTAGTAATAGACATGGAAGACACAGGTAATCTGAAGGATATTTCCATCAGATTTATGCAAATTGGAGCAGAAGAAGTCTTCATGCCTGGAAGTGTAGAAATAAGTTTCTCAAACGATGGGGAGAATTTTAAGACTTTTAAGGTGATAAAAAATGATGTTGACCCAAAGAAGCAGGGGCTAGTCATGAAAAATTTCACTGCAAATCTTAAAGGAGCAAAAGGCCGTTATATGAAAGTCCTTGCCAAGAATGTTCATAAAAACCAATTCATTTTCACGGATGAAATTATTATTCACTAAGAGCTTTATACCTTCAAAATATTGAAAAATGAACAAGAATAGATTACTACTGACTTTATTGACATTTTGCCTAACCATAAACTTATTAGGGCAAGAAATACGTTGGTACAATCCCATGGACGAAGAGGCCCCTACCCTCCATGGACAAGGCTGGCAAGATGAATTGGAAGGTTCATTCCATCGCTTACCAGAACGCATGGAATCTCAGTTGAAAAACAACCCTACTGCATGGGCTCAAAGCAAACAATGTGCAGGAGAGAAACTGGTTTTTCGCACGAACTCAGAAACTATAACCATCAGATATCAAACAGAAAGTAAAAACTATAATATGCGTCACATGCCATCTACAGGAGTAAGTGGTGTAGACCTTTATGCTGTGGATGAAAATGGGGAATGGACGTTCTGTAATACCAATTTCAAATATTCCTTTGGAGATACGATTAAATATACATTTTCTGGAATTACTTATCCTCCTTCTGCCAATGAAAAAGGTTATGAGTTTCATCTCTATCTACCTTTATATAATGGGGTGAATTGGTTAGAAATAGGTGTGAATAAAGGTAGTTTCTGGCGTTGGGAAAAACCTTCGCTAGAAAAACCTATTGTTATCTACGGAACTAGTATTGCACAAGGTGCTTGCGCAAGCAGACCAGGCATGGCATGGACGAACATTGTGGAAAGAACTCTTCAGCACCCCATTCTTAACATAGGTTTAAGTGGCAGTGCAAAAATGGAAGAACCCATGCAAAATTTACTGAATGAAGTGGATGCCAGTTTGTTTATCTTTGACAACATGGAAAACATGCTGGCAAAAAATGTCTACGACACCTCTCTCCAATGCTGCAAGTTACTTCGTGAAAATCATCCTAACACCCCTATCCTTCTGGTGGAACATAGTGGTTGGCCTGATAGTCACATCAGCAAAACTTCTGCTAATTCAGTAGATGAAATCAATACGGAGCTGAAAAAGGTATATCAGGAACTTCAAAGAAAGGGTATAAATGACATTTACTATCTAACGAAGGAAGAAATAGGGTTAGATACAGAAAGTTTTGTTGAGGGCATACATCCTAATGATTACGGTATGATGATAAATGCCAAATCAATAACAAAAAAGATAAAAGAAATCTTCAAAGAGTATGCATCCGACAAATTTGCGCCATGCACTCAGAACAGAGACCCTTATATGTGGAGGGAGCGTCATGAACAGATTCTAAAGCTAAATAAAGAGGAAAAGCCTGATGTAGTGTTAATTGGGAATAGCATTACACATTATTGGGGTGGAAAACCTACCGCACATATTGTCAGAGGACAAGAAGCCTGGGAAAAAATGTCGGAAGGTTTAATCGTCCACAATCTAGGATTTGGATGGGATCGGATAGAAAATGGCTTATGGCGTATTTATCACGGAGAATTAGATGGTTATGAAGCTAAGAAAGTATTTCTGCTCTTTGGAACGAACAATGTGGTAAAGAACACGGATCATGAAATAGCCCGTGGTATACTGGAATTAGTTCAAGCTGTTAAAGATAGACAACCTAAAGCGAAGATTTACGTCTGTGGCATAATGCCAAGGCATGGATGGGGGCCAAGGGTATTGGAAATCAACAAATATCTTCAAGAATACCTAAAGTCATATCCTCAAATAACCTATATACCTTTCGACTCCTTAGGAGACTCTGAAGGTGTATTACTGGAAGAGTACTGGCATGACGGAACTCACCCCAATGCAAAAGGTTATGAGGCTGAAGCTAAAATCCTCAGAGAGTACATCGTTAACTGAAGAAGCAGGGAAATCGAAGAAATGTAAAAACATTTTACCGGGAAGCATGAGAAGCTTCTGGAACCTTAAGGAAACCCGATAGAAGGCCAAAATTTTCTCCCCTTAAGGAGAAAAATATTTCCCCAGTTAGGGAGAAAATTTTCTCCAGAAAACGTGTCACGTGTGTCGTGTCATGCGTGTCATTTTCAAACGAGGCATATGTAAAGAAAATGGAACTATGATTTAAGCATAAAAAGACCCGAGTTAAATTAACCCGGGTCTTTTTATATTATTCTTCATAACCATTAGGATTATTTTTCTGCCAATTCCAGGAATCTCGGCACATATCCTCTATTCCATATTTTGCTTCCCATCCCAACTCTACTTTTGCCTTAGTTGGATCACAATAACAGGTTGCAATATCTCCAGCACGACGAGGTTTAATGGTATAAGGAACTTTCAAGTTGTTAGCCTTCTCAAAAGCATGAACTACATCCAGAACAGAATATCCATGACCTGTACCTATATTATAAATAGCCAAGCCCTTTTTAGCTACAATAGCTTTCAATGCTGCCACATGAGCGGTAGCCAAATCTACTACATGAATATAATCACGAACTCCAGTACCATCAGGTGTATCGTAGTCATTACCAAAGACACCTAATTCCTTACGCTTACCAACTGCTGTCTGAGTAATATAAGGCATCAAATTGTTAGGTATACCGTTTGGATTTTCACCTATTCTACCACTCTTATGAGCACCAATAGGATTAAAATAACGAAGCAACACCACATTCCACTCAGGATCTGCTTTCTGGACATCGGTCAAAACCTGTTCCAACATGCTTTTAGTTTGACCATAAGGATTTGTACAATGTCCTTTAGGGCATTCTTCTGTAATAGGGATGATGGCAGGATCACCATAAACAGTTGCAGAAGAAGAAAATATGATGTTCTTGCAATTATGCTTTCTCATGACATCAAGCAGCACAAAAGTTCCACTCATATTATTCTCATAATACTCTAATGGTTTCTCTACAGATTCACCTACAGCCTTCAATCCTGCAAAGTGAATGCAAGCATCGAATTTATGCTCCTGAAACACTCTATTTAATCCCTCACGATCACGAATATCTACCTCATAAAATGGAATATCAACACCCCCTATGAGTTCTGAAACTCGTTTTAGAGATTCTTTCTGAGAATTTGCCAAGTTATCTACAACAACCGTCTCATGACCTGCTTTATGCAATTCTATCAAGGTATGTGTTCCTATATATCCGGCACCACCTGTTACTAAAATTTTCATACTCAAACTTTTTATTTAATCATATTCATAAAGATGGAACATACGATCCATCAATTTCCATTTTTCATCACTTGTTTCACCTATTTTACAATCCTGATATTGAGCGTTCCAATCTTCCCACTCTTGCTGACGTGGAAGTTTTGCCAACTTACTCATAGCTTTATCCCAGTCGAAATCAAGGGGAGTCTCTACAATCATAACCAATCGATTCCCTTGAATATAAAGCTCCATTTCAAGAATACCAACTGCCTTTATGCCATCAATAATCTCACGCCACATATGAGGCTTACTATGCTGTTTTATATAAGCCTCAATGAGCTGATCATCATCTATTAAGTCAAGAATCTGCACATAGCGCTTTACTGGCTGACCATAATCTCGGACTAAAACACCTTCCATCTTATCCTATTATTTAAGTTCCATATCAGGAGCCAGAACATTATGAACCGGCCAAACCTGAGCCTTAGCTAAATTATATATACCCGTACCACGGACATCTTCTACATTTGCTCCAAATAATACGGTATACCTTCCTGCTGCAGCTTCCCATTGAGAGTTTACAATACTAAAACTTGACAGTGAATAATTATCAACTTTAAAATGCAGAGTTTCAGATTCTCCTGGATTCAATTTCTTAGTTTTTGCAAAAGATTTTAATTCACAAGCTGGTTTTTCCAGACCACCAGCAGGAGCACTGACATAAAGCTGAACACTTTCCTTACCTGCTACTTTTCCTGTATTTGTTACAGTTATAGCTGCTTCAAAACCATCTTTCGTGGATTTGACTGTAGGTTTACTGTAGCTGAAGTTAGTGTAACTCAAACCATATCCAAAAGGATAACTAACATCAACCTTATGCGTATTGAAATAACGATAACCCACATTTATACCTTCAGCGTGTAAAGTATAATCCCGATTTTTAATCTGACCATTGCCACCGAAGTTATAGCCACCAGCACCCTGGGGAACACCATTAATCGGGAAGTTCTGTGATGATGGAACATCTGTTAAGGAGATAGGCCATGTCATGGTTAATTTTCCACTAGGATTCTCCTTACCCATCAAAACATCTGCTATAGAATTACCACCTTCTTGACCTGGTTGCCATGCTAGCAAGATAGCATCTGGAAGATTTTTCCAGGAATCTGTTTCAATGACAACTCCCGTATTTAAAACCACGATGACTTTCTTCCCTAATATATGGAACGCATCACAAATATTTTGCAATAAATCACGTTCCATGTCTGTCAGGTTAAAATCTCCATCTTTCACACGATCTGAACCCTCACCTGCTTGACGAGCAATGGTTAAAATAGCTACATCAGCTTTAGCTGCTTGATTTTCTATGGTAAAACGAGGAAGAGCCATCTCTGGAACCATCTTCTGACCTCGTGGATAAGAATAATTCTGTACCGTCATAGGGCCAGAAGCTAACTGATAATCTCTATATTTTTCATAGAGATTCTTTAGATCTTCTGTTACGGATAATCCTGCATTAGTCAAACCTTCTACCAAATCCACAGTGTAAGGTTTATAAACATGACCAGAACCCAAGCCACCTGCTAGTAATGAATATGAAGTAGCACCAAATAAAGCAGCAGTCTTCACATCCTTTAGAGGCAGTGCATTATTTTCATTCTTTAGCAAAACCATTCCTTCAGTGGCACTCTGACGTGTAATGGCAGCATGCGACTTCATGTCCGGTTTATTTGAAAACTTATAGCCCTTGAAACGTGGTGTCTTAACAATATATTCCAAAATTCGTTTTACACAAATATCCAAATCGGCTTCAGAAAGTTCACCACTTTTTACCTTTTCTACCACTTCAAAACTCTGAGTTGGATAGCCCGGAGCCATCAAATCATTTCCTGCCTTTATCTGCTCATGAGTGTCACGTTTTGGTGTCCAGTCTGTTATGACAATTCCGTCGAAGTTCCACTCATCACGAAGTATTGTGGTCAATAAGTCTTTATCTTGCTGAGTAAATTTACCATTTAATCTGTTGTAAGAAGACATGATTGTCCATGGCTTAGATTCCTTTACTGCAATCTCAAATCCTTTCAGGTAAATTTCACGAAGTGCACGTTGATCCACCACTTCATTAACTGCCAAACGATTGGTTTCTTGACTGTTCACTGCGTAATGCTTAATATCTGCACCTACACCCTGACTTTGTACTCCTTTCACATAGGCAGCAGCTACCAATCCACTTACCACCGGATCCTCTGAATAATACTCATAATTACGACCTCCCAGAGGATTTCGCATGATATTCATACCAGGAGCAAGCAACAAATCTACACCATATTCCTTTACTTCATTACCAATGGAGGCACCAACATTATAAATTAAATCAGTATTCCAAGAACACGCAAGAGAGGTTCCTGTAGGGAAACCCGTACAATAATAGGTATTCGGATCGTCCTTGCGAGTGGCATTAATACGAAGTCCTGCTGGGCCATCAGCCATTACAGTTGGAGGGATACCTAAACGAGAGATTTGCATCGTACTACCTGCAGCTCCCTCTACAAAGTCTGCATGCTCACCAATAATTCCATATTGAGCAATAATAGCAGCACCCATAGTAGAAGAACGTCCATTAGCTACCACCAAAAGAGACTTCTCTTCTAGTGTCATGGCTTTCACAATTTCATCAATATTATTCTCCGTAAGCTTAAGCTGAGCAAAAGTAGGAGAAAACCCCATAAGGAACAAGGCAAAAGAAATAATCGTTTTTTTCATTATTCAGTGTGTTTTACATTTTGGTGTAAATTTACAACAAAAAAACTGTCTATTAAAATTTCAAAATAAAAATACCAAGAGTTAAATAATTATGTCAGTATTTTCTCTTATATTTGTAAGCAATATCACCACGTTTACATTTAACCCATGAAAAGATTATTATTATCCACTGTTATTTGTTTCTCTCTATTCTTGCCCACATTTGCACAAAAGAACAAACCTGCAACACAACTGGCAGCTAAAGAAATCGGGCTTGCTACTATTAATAGAACTACAGCAGAGTCTATCATTGAATTCTTAGCTAGTGACGAATTAGAAGGACGTGAATCTGGGTTTCATGGCTCATACGTCACCAGCAAATACTTAGCTAGCCAGTTAAAATTGATTGGCGTAAAACCCTTGTACGACAGCTATTTCCAAGACTTCGAAGCCTATAGTCAGGATCGTTATAAAGGAGGAAGAAGGTTCAGTGTAATACCAGATTCTATTACAAAATGGAAGCAAGGAACCACACGAAAATTGAAGATGCGAAATGTAATTGGAATGATTCCTGGTGAAAATACGGATGAATACGTTATAGTTGGTGCGCATTTTGACCATCTCGGTTTAGATTCCGCCCTTGATGGAGACCAAATTTATAATGGAGCTGATGATAATGCTAGTGGTGTAAGTGCAGTTTTTCAAATTGCAAGAGCATTTATTGCCTCCGGGAAGACACCTAAAAGAAACGTAATTATAGCTTTTTGGGATGGAGAAGAACGAGGATTATTAGGTTCACGATATTTTGTAGACCACTGTCCTTTTCTAAAACAAATACAAGGTTATCTTAATTTTGATATGATTGGACGAAACAACAAGCCTGAAAATCCTCCATATGTTGTCTATTTCTATACAGCTTCTCACCCTGTATTTGGTGAATGGCTAAAAAAGGATATTCAAACCTACGGATTAAATTTAGACCCAGATTACAGAGCATGGGACAAACCTGTAGGAGGTTCAGACAACGGTAGTTTTGCAATCTATGATATTCCTATTATCTGGTATCATACCGATGGACATCCTGATTATCATGGAACAGGAGACCATTCCGAGAAACTTAATTGGGAAAAGATAGTAGATATTACCAAGGCTTCATTCCTCAATGCTTGGAATCTAGCAAACGAGAATAATTATTAAAAACAATAAGGAGAGGCTTATCTAGCTTCTCCTTGTTCTAATACTGTTTTAATCTTATCCAATTGAAGTAGATAACCAGCCATACGGGGATTATTCCAATAACGTTGAGCACATTCACAAAGAGCTCCTACCGTAAAAGGCAAATTTGGAATGAACGTAGCTTTATCTACCTGAAGACTTTTAGGTAATTCTCGTGATTTAAACCAATCGCAAAGAGCATCTGCATCTTGCTTTGTATATATTTTAGGTTTTTCCATATCTCCTTACTTCATTTTACATTATCATAATACCACCAATAAGTTTTTCCAAAATCGGTTCTAGATATATTCATAGAAACTTGAGAAATACTAGATGATCGCACTAAACGTTTGTAATCCTCATAGTTAGTTTCTTGTATTGAATTTTTATAATTTATCCTCCCCGGACGGATATGCTGATAAAGCACTAATGCTTCTTGATAATACCGAGGTAGTTTAACCACTGAATCTTCTTCGAAATGGTAAACTTTCTTCAATTTATCTGCAAACTTATCCAAATTTCGTTCCAGTAAATAAGCACAAAGCAAATATTGTTCAGCCATAGGCTGTTTTGCTTGGTCAGAATTATTGAGTAATTCTAAAAATTCTAGAGCCGGTTGATTCTCAGAATTTGGATATGCTCCTAGTTCCCTATAAAGTTGCATAGGAGGGAAAACCATCCGTACAGAATCTGACAAATTCAGCAACATACCATCTGCACCATAATCCTGTGGATATAGAAACAACCTTTCACCTAATAAATCCTTTTTTTGAAGCGAATAAACTCTCAAAGCTGTAATCTCAGGGCTCGAAACCTTTGATTTACTCCCTATTTCCAAAGCCTCATCTATATTTCCTTTACTTAAATTATACTCTATTGCATATCGATAATACGTAACTTCTTTCGTATCACTAAGCCACAAACACATAACAGCTAAAATAATGAAAGTTATCAAATTAGGAATTAGTGTACGAACAATTATACCCCCTGCACGAGTATCAAATGTAGTAGTAAGATGCTTAAAAAAGGAAACAACAAAGAAAAACACCACCATCCCTACAGGGTAAAGCCATATCCAATGTCCAAATTGAAAATGTGTATAAGCCGTTGCTGCTACACTTGACATCATGGCTAAAGTAAAGAAGGAAGGGAAAAAGCTAACACAATGCCATTCCCGTTGAAGATTAAAGAAGCTATTCAATAGCATCTGAAGGAGCAATAAAAGAAGTGTTATAATTCCAGCTCCAACTGGTGGATAATATACTGTTAAACCTTTGGATAATACATGTTGTGCCATACCCAATATGCCACCCTGTACCTTCCAAAGGTAAAGATAAGAGAAAATGCAGAATAGAGAACCGCACACAATAGCTATTATGCGCGCGGTTCTTAAGTATGAAGGATTATTATAATTCATATTCTTTTAGTCCACCTTACGAAGCACCATTGCAGTACGTGCAGGGACGTAAAGTAAAAGCCATTCCTTATTATATTTCTCGTACAAAACATCATACTTGGTAAAATGGCGTATAGTGTCGTCTGTCAGTCCATTACCTCCAAAACTAGGATTGTCTGAATTCAAGACTACTTCATATGAGCCCTTAGGCACTAAAAATCCATAATCAGTAAATGATCTCTCTGGATTAAAGTTAAACACAAACACCAGATTTCCACGAGAATAAGCCAGAACTTGATCACCATCATTATGCCAAATTTCTTGAACTTTACTCTTTTGGATGTTTTTCTCACCACCAATTAAATGTATCATTGCTTTATCAAAGTCACCTAACCAATGGAAGCATAAATCCTTATTATCGACAAGATTCCATTGACGCCGTGCATACTTGTAGCTCCACCCATTTCCTTCTCTAGGAAAATCTATCCACTCCGGATGACCGAATTCATTACCCATGAAATTCAAATAACCTCCATTGATGGTACTGCAGGTTATTAAACGAATCATCTTATGTAAAGCAATACCTCGATCTGCCACTAAATTCTCATCTCCGATTTTAAAATGCCAATACATATCCGCATCAACCAATCGGAAAATAATAGTCTTATCTCCTACCAAGGCTTGGTCATGGCTTTCAGCATATGAAATAGTCATTTCATCTTTACGTCGGTTGGTAAGTTCCCAGAAAATACTACTAGGTTTCCAATCCTCGTCTTTCTTTTCCTTAATTATTTTAATCCAATAATCAGGAATATTCATTGCCATACGATAATCAAAGCCATAACCTCCATCTGAGATTTTAGCAGCCAAACCTGGCATACCAGAAACCTCTTCTGCTATAGTAATCGCATTATGATTAACCTCATGAATCAAATCATTGGCCAATGTCAAATATATGATAGCATTGCCATCTTGATGTCCATTATAATAATCTTGATAACCACCAAATGCTTCACCTAAGCCATGACTATAATAGAGCATTGAAGTTACACCATCAAACCGGAAACCATCGAAATGGAATTCCTCCATCCAATACTTACAATTAGAGAGTAAGAAATGCAAAACCTCATTTTTACCATAATCAAAGCACAAAGAATCCCAAGCTGGATGTTCGCGACGATCACCTTGATTAAAGTACTGGCATGGATCGCCAGCCAAATTACCAAGCCCTTCCATTTCATTCTTAACTGCATGACTATGAACTATGTCCATTATTACAGCTATACCCATGGAATGTGCGGTATCAATTAATTCTTTCAATTCTTCTGGAGTTCCAAAACGACTAGAGCAGGCAAAGAAATTACTAACATGATATCCAAAACTTCCATAATATGGATGCTCCTGTATTGCCATGATCTGAATACAATTATATCCATCATCCTTAATACGTGGCAAAACATTCTGCTGGAATTCAACATATGTGCCCACTTTTTCTTCATCTTGAGCCATACCTATATGGCATTCATAGATAAGTAATGGAGATTTATTGGGCTTGAATTTATTTATTTTGAATTTATATGGTTCTTCTGGTTCCCAAACTTGTGCTGAAAATATATGTGTAACATCATCTTGAACAACTCTTTGAACCCAAGCAGGAATACGTTCTCCTTCACCTCCATCCCAATGCACTTTCATCTTATACAAATCACCATGTTTTAGGGATTGTGGTTTCAAATTTATTTCCCATACTCCATTTTTCTTCGGTTTCAACTGGTATTCTGGACTTTCCTTCCAACCATTAAAATCACCAATCAAACAAATAGATGTTGCATTGGGAGCCCATTCACGGAACACCCAACCTTTTGCAGTACGATGTAGTCCAAAATAAAGGTAGCCTGTTGCAAAATCACTTAAAGATTTCTTACCTCTATTTGTCAATTCTGATTTTTTGGCCAATACACTATAATAACGACCTTCTATTGCAGGAGCAAAAGGCTCCAACCACTTATCATTCTTAATCAGTTTTAATGGAGTTTTCTTTTCCATAACTACCTATTTGATTTAAGTTAAATTATCTACGACGACCTCTTCTACGTCGAGTTGATCTTTTCCTAGTATAAGTACTTTTGTTACTGGCGTTTACGACACGATCTGGAACATCCTTAATAGCTGGTGCAGATGCCACTTCTTTACCATCTAGCTGTTTTAGCTGATTTCTTTGATAAACACCTTTATGCAGCAAAGTTCCATCTGAGGCAAATTCTTCGTAAGGGCCATCTTTTAAATCGTCGGTAAAGAAACCTACGAATCGAATGCCATCCTTATCTATTAAAGTACCATTCCCATTCTTCTTCCCATTCTTATAAGATCCCTTATATATAGAACCATCAGCCATGCGAAATTCACCCTGTCCATTCATGGCTCCATTTTGCCATTGTCCTTCATACACATCGCCATTTGCCCAAGTATAAGTACCTACACCATCCATCTGATTCTCTTTCCACTCCCCTTCATAGATAGCTCCGTTAGCCCACTTATATTTCCCCTGGCCATTTTGGTTCCCATTATTAAATTCACCTATATATTCATTGCCATTTGCAAATTTAAAGTGCCCATGGCCTGTCCGTTCTCCATTAAGATAATCTCCTTCATAAACATCACCATTTCGGAATCTGTATACACCTTTTCCTTCCTGAACATCTTCATTCCAATCTCCCTCATAAACATCACCATCAGCGAATGTATAAGTACCCTTACCATGGCGCATGTTTTGCTTCATATGGCCTTTATATGATGAACCATCCTCCCATTCAAAATAGCCTTCACCATCTTTCATGTCATTTTTCCATTCACCATCATAATAAGCCCCATCTTTCCATGTATATCTTCCTTTTCCAGAACGTTTGCCATCCTCCCACTCACCGGTATACTTATCACCATTGAAATAGTACATGATGCCAAAACCTTTTTGTATACCTTTATAAAAAAAGCCTTCATAGCGGTTGTTGTTTGCAAAAAAGTATGTACCCTTTCCATGGGGAAAATCATCATACCACTCTCCATCATACTTTTCCCCTGATTTAGCATATGTCATCACACCATGACCACTTCGACGACCAACAGCCCAGTTGCCATCATAAACATCACCATTAGCCCAGGTACATTTACCTAAGCCATAAGGTTTTTTAGCAATAAGTTCACCATGATATTGAGATCCGTCCTTGAATTTATAACTCCCTACAGAATATTTTTGGGCGAATAAAGAATTTGCAGATAAAAATAAAATAGAAAAGATTATATAAAGTATTTTCTTCATTTGGATTTACACTTATTCGTGGATTTATGCAAATATAAATAGAATTGGCCAAATGAACAAATATCTTAAGGATTCTTTATACTTTTTTGCCAGCAATTACAACCTTCATTTTTTCCGTTTGAAGATACTTTTTAGCCATTTGCTGAATGTCATATATGGTGGTAGAACGAATAGAATCAACTTGTTTTTGCATAAAATCATCTTCAAACCCACTTACCTCTGCAAATATAAATGCATCGGATAACCCTAAGCCCTCATATCGTCTTGTTAACTCTCCTAACATATAACTTTTTACCATATCCAATTCTTCTTGGCTCACAAGGTTGTCACGCAAATTTTCAATTTCATTATAAACCTCCTGAATTAAAGGCCTAACATATTTGGCATCACATTGTGTGGACACAACAAATAAAGATTCATATGGATAAGTTACAAGACTTGAACCGATTCCATATGTATAGCCCTTATCCTCACGAATATTACTCATAAGTCGGCTACCAAAATATCCTCCTAAAAGAGTAACCAATACTGACAACTTCGTAAAATCAAGATGATTCTGACGAATTGTTAAACAGCCTATATGAACTGAATTTTGAACTGCATCAGCCACTTCTATAAAGAGTTCTTTCTCATTTGAAGGAACTGGAGGGACAGGAATCATTTGAACTGTTGTAGAATCAACTCCCCAAAATTTCTCTCCAAACAAATTTTCAACTAAGCTACGAACTTTTAAATTTGGATTTCCTGAGAGATAAAGTGATGTATTTTGACTATGATAATAACGAGTATAAAAATCTCTTAAGTTTGAAGTCTGAAGACGAGTATAATCTTCAGAAGAAGCATATTTTGAACATGGATGACTTTCACCTAAAACCATTTTGCTAAAAGCAACCCGAGAAATAGAATCAACCTTCCTTGAATTCACTATATACTTTTGACGAGCATTTTCTACCATTACTTGGAATTCACTCAAAGGGAAAGCCGGTTCTTTGACAATTTCATTCAACACATCCAATGTTTCCTTTGCATACTTGTTTAAAGAAAAAAGATGAATAGAATTAGAGCTAACACCAGAATTATAAGCTAACCATGCCCCATACCTGTCCAAACTCTCAGAAATTTCTACGGAACTCTTCCTTTGAGTTCCTTCTCCCAGCATTTTATTTGTAAAAGCCGACTGCAATGGCATCTCTTGTCGCCATTGACCTCCGTTTACTAAAATATCCAAACGAAAAACATCCTCTTGAACCGTATTACCTAATAGAGCAAATTTAGATTTATTTGGCATTACCATTCTATTAATTTTAGGTAAATCCAAATACACTATGGGCTTAATTGAAGGGGATGTTTTACGGTCTAGCTTTTTCATACAGCATGCTGCTTAGCTAAAAAAGCCTCAGCTTTTTCCAAATCTTCTGGCGTATCTATCCCTATTGTCTCTACTTCACTAATCCCAACCTTTATAACATAACCATTTTCCAACCAACGGAGTTGTTCCAAAGATTCTGTTATTTCTAAAGGTGATTGAGGCAAAGATGTTATTTCACGCAAAACTTCTGCGCGATATGCATAAAGACCTATATGTTTATAATAAGTATGCCCGGTAAGCCAATCTTTACGGTCCTTATTCCTAAAATATGGAATAATACTACGACTAAAATAGAGAGCCTGCATATTCTTATTCACAACGACTTTAGGAGAATTTACGTTTTCTAACGCATCATACCCATCAGATGGAATAAAGGGTTTCACTAGTGTAGCGATTTGAGTTTGAGGATCCTTGAAACAATCCATAATGGCCTGAAGTTGAACAGGCTGAATAAAAGGTTCATCCCCTTGAATATTAATTATCACATCGAAATCGCCTGGCGTTTTGGTATAAGCTTCAAAACAACGATCAGTACCACTTTTATGAGAAGTACTAGTCATGACAACCTTTCCACCAAAAGCATTTACAGCATCTGCAATACGTACATCATCTGTAGCTACAATTGCATCATTTAACACACTAGTTACCTGCTCGTAAACTCTCTGAATTACCATCTTTCCTCCTAAGTTAGCCAATGGCTTTGCAGGGAAACGAGTTGAAGCATATCTTGCTGGAATAATTCCTAAAAATTTCATTATCTGTAATATTATTGGAAAATTGTATCTACTCCACCTTCTTCTAATGGGTCTTTATGTTCTGTAGCTAAGCCACCACATGGAGTCCAAGTTGACGGAATATCAAATTTTTCTTCTTCACTATAGCCTAATGTCTTATCTTTAAACACTTTCTGCATGTAAAGAGCCCACACTGGAAGAGCAGCAGCTGCACCTTGACCTAATGTCATCGTGTCAAAATGGATGTCACGTTCCTCACCACCTACCCATACACCACTAACAAGGGATGGGGTATACCCCATAAACCAGCAGTCGGAGTTTGAATTTGTAGTACCTGTTTTACCACCCATATCACAAGTTAAATGATAACGATTACGCACACGGCTACCTGTACCTCCATCAATCACTGAACGCATCATGTAAATCATCTTGAAAGCACTATCCTCACTAATAACTTCCTCCATCTGGGGCTGGAATTCAGCCACCACGTTACCTTCATTGTCTTCTATACGTGTGACATACATTGGAGCCACACGAATTCCATGATTAGCAAATGCCGTATAAGCAGAAACCATCTCGCTAACCTTGATATCACAAGTGCCTAAACAAAGAGGCATATAAGGCTCTATGTCATTATTCCGAACTCCATAACGATGAAGCATATCTACTAATGCTGGAGGAGTTAAATGATCCATAAGATATGCTGAGATCCAATTGTTAGACTGCTGCAATCCCCATTGCAATGAAACCAATTGACCTATTCTAGATGAACCACTATTCCTAGGGGTCCAGTTCCCATATGTGCGCTGCACATTCAAAACTTGATCACAAGGTGTAAAACCACTTTCCATAGCTAAAGAATACAAGAATGGTTTAATAGTGGAACCCACCTGACGACGCCCTACACCTGCCATATCGTATGTAAAATGTGGGAAATCTAATCCTCCGACATAAGCTTTCACATGACCAGTTTTAGGATCCATCGACATAAATCCCGTGCGTAAGAAATGCTTATAATATCGAATAGAATCCATTGGAGTCATCAATGTATCTATCTCGCCCTTGTATGTGAATATAGACATCTTCTGCTTTTCACTAAAAGACTTCAAAATATTCTCTTCACTATACCCCGCAGCTTTCATATTACGCCATCGATCACTCTGGCGAATATTCCTGTTCATTATCTTATCCACTTCTTCTTTTGTGAGCTGCTTTGTAAAGGGAGCAGTAGGGCGTCCTTTTTTCTCCTTAAAGAAAGCAGGCTGAAGCACCTTAGCCACATGCTCAAAACAAGCCTCTTCTGCATAGCGTTGCATTCGGCTGTCAATAGATGTATATATCTTCAAGCCATCAGTGTAGATATTATAAGTCTCACCTGTTTTTTTCCTATTCTTATTACACCAACCATAAAGAGGATCTTTCTCCCAAGCTATAGAATCCTCATAGTAATTTACGTCTTGCCATGAAGCATAATCACTACGCTTAGGTTTTTCTGCCATCATAATTTTACGAAGATACTCACGCAGATATGGAGCTATTCCTTCTTTATGGTCTACCCTATGGAAATTCAATACCAAATCTTGAGCCTGATATTCAGCACAATCAGCTTTACTTAAATAACCAGCTTTTTCCATTTGGCTCAGCACGGTATTTCTACGTGCCTTGCTCCGTTCTGCAAAACGTACTGGATTATAATAAGAAGGGTTTTTACACATTCCTACTAAAGTAGCAGACTCAATAACAGTCAGTTCTTTAGGAGTCTTGTTAAAATATACCTTAGCTGCTGTTTTAATACCAACTGCATTATTCAAAAAGTCGAAGTAATTCAGATACATAGTAAGCAGCTCTTCTTTAGTATAGAAACGCTCCAATTTAACAGCAATAACCCATTCTACAGGTTTTTGAATAATTCGTTCTAACGTACTACTTGCATGTTCGGAATAAAGCTGTTTTGCTAGCTGCTGAGTAATAGTACTACCACCCCCGGCATTAGCGTTACCCATGAGACCTCGCTTAACGATAGCACGTGACAAAGCACGCAAATCAATACCAGAATGCTCGTAAAAACGAACATCTTCAGTTGCCACAAGTGCATCTATTAAAGAAGAAGGCAATTCATCATAAGAGACAAAAACACGGTTGTCACGACTTAGTGACCATGTTCCCATCAATTTTTCATCAGCAGAATATATTTGTGTAGCATAACGATTCACAGGATTTTCCATCTCATCAATCGGAGGCATGTACCCTATCCAACCATTATATATAGCAATGAATCCTATAAAACTTGCCAGCACAATAGCAAATAAAAGAATCCAAATAGCTTTCAAAAATTTATTCATAATGAACGCAAGTTTGTTTATTGGTGCAAATTTAGCTATAATTATTGTATAATTAACTTATTCGGAAAAAAACTTGTTCTAATTATCTATCTGGGTTGATGGATTTTTACTTTTTTTTAGTATCTTTGACGCTTGAAAAACGATAAATTTTGCAACAAAATGAAAACCCGCAGTTTAGTCACGATTGCTGACACGTCCAAAGAAAAAATTATGTACCTTTTGGAAATGGCACATGAGTTTGAAAAGAACACAAATCGTAAAATATTAGACGGCAAAGTCGTAGCGACCCTGTTTTTTGAACCTTCTACCCGTACTCGTCTTAGTTTTGAAACTGCTGCAAACCGCCTAGGCGCTCGTGTCATTGGCTTTGCAGACCCTAAAATTACAAGTGGAACAAAGGGTGAGACTTTAAAAGACACCATCATGATGGTTAGCAATTACGCTGATATCATTTGTATGCGTCACTATTTAGAAGGTGCTGCACGGTATGCAAGTGAAATAGCTCCTATCCCCATTGTTAATGCCGGAGATGGAGCCAACCAACATCCTTCTCAGACTTTACTTGACCTTTATACCATATATCAGACGCAAGGCACTTTAGAGAACCTAAATATCTATATGGTAGGAGATTTAAAATATGGCCGAACTGTTCATTCCCTTCTTATGGCTATGCGTCATTTCAATCCATTCTTCCATTTCATAGCTCCGGATGAGCTTAAAATGCCTGAAGAATACAAAGAATACTGCGAACAGCAAGGAATCAAATATAAAGAACATAAAGAATTCAATGCTGAAATAATCAAAGATGCAGATATCCTTTATATGACGAGGGTCCAAAAAGAACGGTTTACTGATCTAATGGAGTATGAGCGCGTCAAAGATGTCTATATCTTGAAAAAAGAAATGCTCAAGGATACAAAGGATAACATGAAGATACTTCATCCATTACCACGAGTAAATGAGATTGCTTATGATGTGGATGAAGACCCAAAAGCTTATTATTTCCAGCAAGCTAAAAATGGACTTTATGCTCGTCAGGCTATTATATGTGATTGTTTGGGACTTACTATTGATGATGTAAAGAATGATCCAACCATCTTAAAATAAACCATTATGAAAAAAGAATTGCAAGTTGCTGCCTTGGAAAATGGAACTGTGATTGACCATATTCCATCCAACAAATTATTTGATGTTGTCAATTTGCTTCATTTGCAAAAAATGACTACTCCTGTAACCATTGGATATAACTTGGAAAGTCAAAAGATGGGGTGCAAAGGCATTATTAAGGTCGCTGACAAATTCTTTAATCCAGAAGAAATGTCACGTTTATCTGTCATTGCTAAAAATATGCAATTGATTATAATCAAAAATTACGAAGTGGTAGAAAAAATAAACGTGGACATCCCCGACCAATTGAAAGGCATTGTTCGCTGTAGCAATCCCAAATGCATTTGTAATAACGAGCCAATGTCCACTCATTTCCATGTGACAGATAAAGTCCGCGGCATTATTAAGTGCCATTATTGCGAAAAAGAGCAGGTACTGGAGAAAGTGCAATTAATATAAAAAATGAAACAAGACTGGAAACCGGGCACTATGGTTTATCCACTGCCAGCCGTTTTGGTTAGTTGTGGTTCAATCCCCGATGATTACAACCTAATTACCGTGGCATGGACTGGTACCATTTGTACAAACCCACCTATGTGCTATATTTCAGTAAGGCCAGAAAGGCATTCCCATGAAATTATATTGAAAAACATGGAGTTTGTCATCAACCTTACTACAGAAGAAATGGCATTTGCAACTGATTGGTGTGGAGTGCGTTCCGGTAAAGACTACAATAAATTCCAAGAGATGGGACTTACCCCAGGAAAAGCATCTATCGTAAATTGTCCAATTATCGAAGAGTCGCCTCTTAGTATAGAATGTAAAGTAAAAGAGGTTATTTCATTGGGATCACACGATATGTTTATTGCTGATGTAGTCAATGTCAAGGCGGATGAGAAATACCTAGATCCTACTGGTAAATGGAATCTGGCCAATAGTAATCCACTAGTTTACTTACATGGCGGATATTACAAAATAGGAGAAAAAATAGGTAAATTTGGATGGAGCGTAGAAAAAAAGAAATAGATAAATATAAATTATTATGAAAAGAGATGAAGCAATTTTTGCGTTGATCAACGAAGAGAGACAACGTCAATTGAAAGGCATCGAGTTGATCGCCTCTGAAAATTTTGTGAGTGACGAAGTAATGGAAGCCATGGGTTCCGTTATGACCAACAAATACGCAGAAGGTTATCCTGGTAAGCGCTATTACGGAGGATGCGAAGTAGTAGACAAGAGTGAATCCCTTGCCATAGAACGCATTTGCAAGTTATTTGATGCAGAATTTGCTAATGTCCAGCCACATTCTGGAGCACAAGCAAATGCTGCCGTACTTCTAGCATGTCTTAACCCTGGTGATAAATTTATGGGATTAAATCTTTCCCATGGTGGGCATCTATCTCACGGTTCATTAGTCAACACTAGTGGTATTTTATACAAGCCATGTGAATATAACCTCAAAAAAGAAACAGGCCGTGTTGATTATGATCAGATGGAAGAAATAGCATTACGTGAACGTCCTAAACTCATTATTGGTGGTGGTTCTGCATACAGCAGAGAATGGGATTATGCACGTATGCGTAAAATTGCAGATGAGGTCGGAGCTTTACTTATGATTGACATGGCACACCCTGCAGGTTTGATTGCTGCTGGTTTGCTAGACAACCCTGTTAAATATGCTCATATCGTAACTTCAACCACACATAAAACCCTTCGAGGCCCACGAGGAGGTATTATTCTACTAGGCAAAGATTTTGAAAATCCATGGGGACTTAAGACTCCAAAAGGCCAAGTAAAAATGATGAGCCAGCTTATTAATTCTGCAGTTTTTCCTGGCCAGCAAGGAGGACCATTGGAGCATGTAATCGCAGCAAAAGCTGTTGCGTTTAATGAAGCACTCCAGCCTGAATTCAAAGAGTACCAAAAACAAGTAAAGAAAAATGCCAATGTTCTTGCACAAGCTCTTATAGATAGAGGCTTTGAAATTGTTTCGGGTGGAACTGACAATCATTCAATGCTTGTTGATCTACGTTCCAAGTACCCAGATTTAACGGGTAAAGTAGCAGAAAAAGCTTTAGTTGCTGCTGATATAACAGTAAACAAAAATATGGTGCCTTTCGACACTCGTAGTGCTTTCCAAACTTCAGGTATTCGTTTAGGAACTCCAGCTATTACAACACGTGGAGCAAAGGAAGATTTAATGCTAATAATTGCAGAAATGATTGAAACCGTTCTAAATTCTCCTGAGGATGAGCAGGTTATCTCTAGCGTTAGAACTCGTGTCAATAATATAATGAAGGATTATCCTTTGTTTGCTTATTAATTATTTAGACCTTATAGTAAAAGAAGGGGAGGCAATTGCCTCCCCTTCTTTTGTACTATGGTTAATTATCTGATAAAAGTTTCTTTAAAAATTCTTCTAGTTCCTCATCTAAACCTTGAAGTAATCCATCTTCAGCAATAACTATATCATCATCTATCAATAGGAGATCCTCTATCGTTTCCTTATCTTCATCTACCAAGACAAAAGAATATGGTTTAATAATAAATAGATTCTCTAGTTCCTTACGCCTATAGTCCAAAGATCTTCTTAGAATCAAAGAAACATCTTTTATAGCATCGGCCCCACCCAATCCTTCAAACTCACTGATAATAACATTACTTATTACCTCATCGTCATCATCAAACACTTTCAACTCGCCACTATTAAACAACGGTTGAAAATGTATATCTGTAATCACACTTTCTTCAGGTGTAGAATAATGTTTGATTACATCTGAAATGACTTGGTCTATCAATACTTTAGATTTGTTACTTAGCTTCATTCACTAACTTTTACAAAATTCATTCAAAAATACTGTATTTTTTTTAATAAAACAAATTTTCCAAAATTTTATTCAAATCTATGCATCTGAAGGTTTAATGTTTGAATATCTGATAATCTTTTTCTAAGAACCTGAGAATAAGTATTAGCCAATAAATAAAGATCTGAATACTGGATAGTCCTTGATTCTAGTTCTTGGCATTTTTTATAGGCTGTTTCAACATTACCCAACATCTCTTCAGCTACTATAATATTAAACTCATATTCTTCTTTAATCTTACCTTTAGACTTTTTGCTAGCATTAGTCCAGATTTCTTTAGCCTTCTCCCAATCATTTTCTTGAACAAACATAGCAGCATCACGCATATCTACATTTCCACCTTCAAAGAAAGTGCGTTCAATGGTTCTCCAATGTGGGGCAAATTCATGAGCTGCCTTTTCTGCCATATAGTCTACCATATCTTGGCGAGCATTTGTATAAGTAAGTAACCCTTCAGTATCCCACATAATGGTATCTTTTAGGACTTCCATACGAAACGGACGGTCACGATAAGGTAAATATAACCTCAAAATTGCTTCCATGGCTACTACTGGAGCATAATCAGATTCCACCAGACTAGAATGAACACGCTCCAAACTTATTATCATATCCACATCCAAGTCTTCACATAGTTCTTGAATATGAACTGAACTCAATGGATAAACTTTATCTTCTTCTTTATCCCATGTGGATATGTCACTATCACAAAGAATAACATCTTCAAAATAATCAGCCTCTGCTAATTTCACAGCAAAATTCCTAGACAATTCAACAGAATTCAGATAGAATGGATTGATAGAATGGTCTTGAGTAGTCAGGTTAACCCTATCTATAACACCCACCTTCTGGATTTGTTCAGGAAAACTCACAGTAGCAGGAAACACTTGGTCTATCTCTTTTATTCCTAATGTAATCGAGCTACAAGAGGTCAGTACCACTGCCACCAATACAAAAAATATGTTCCTTTTCATTTTCCCTACATTGTAAAAAGAGCCTGAAGTATATCAATGGATATACTGCAGACTCTATAGTTGTTTTTAAAGGCCTCGGCCATGACAATTCTTAAACTTCTTTCCACTTCCGCAAGGACATGGATCATTACGCCCTGGCAACTTATCCACCTTAATAGGTTCTCTACGTCTTACCTGTTCACGAGTATCTTGAGTTGCAGCTGCTCTCTGCCCTGGATCACTCAAATTGTCAGAACGACTTTCTCGCAACTGCTGACGGGGTTGTGAAACTTCTGGAGCAGCCTCATGAACTTGTTGTGGCTCTGGCATCGGTAATTGAGCACGCATCAATGTGCTAACTGTGCGTTCATTAATACTGTCAACCATATTGTCAAACAATGTCACTGATTCTAACTTAAATATAAGTAAAGGATCTTTCTGCTCATAACTTGCATTTTGGACAGAATGCTTCAATTCATCAAGTTCTCGAAGATTCTCTTTCCAACAATCATCAATAATATGCAACAAAAGTGTCTTTTCAAAAGATGTGGCTATCGCTTTACTTTCAGTTTCATATGCTTCTTTTAGAGGGCATGCAATCTGATAAGCGCGCTTTCCGTCAGTGATAGGCACCATTATGTTCTCATATTTTTGGCCTTGGGTTTCATAAACTTGTTTAATAACAGGATTAGCAACTTGAGCTAAGGTATCCATTTTACGCTTAAATTGTGCCATGACTGCTTCAAACGAAGTATCAACCAAATCATCCTTACGTTTGCTCTCGTATTCTTCTGCTGTAAATGGAACCTCCATTGCAAAAGTTCTCAAATACTGCAGTTTAATCTGATCGTAATCAGCGCAAATATTAAATACATTACTAACGCGTTCCCAAATCATGTTACTGATATCCATACCAATACGTTCTCCCATTAAAGCATGACGACGTTTTGTATAAATGGCATTACGCTGTTTATTCATAACATCATCATATTCTATCAAACGTTTACGGATACCAAAGTTGTTTTCTTCTACCTTCTTCTGAGCTCGTTCTATTGAGTTGGAAATCATTTTGTGCTCAATCATCTCACCTTCTTCGAAACCTAGCTTATCCATCATGCTAGCTATACGGTCTGAAGCAAATAGACGCATTAAGTTGTCCTCTAAAGAGACAAAGAAAACTGATGAACCCACATCGCCCTGTCGACCTGCACGACCACGTAACTGACGGTCAACGCGTCGGGACTCATGCCGTTCTGTACCAATGATAGCCAAACCTCCGGCCTCTCGTACTTCAGGACTTAACTTAATATCTGTACCACGACCAGCCATATTGGTAGCTATAGTTACGGCACCTAAACGATGAGTACCATCTTCAGATAATGTACTTTGACCAGCCAAAGCAACAATTTCTGCCTCACGTTGATGTAACTTTGCATTCAACACCTGATGAGGAATACGACGCATTTGAAGCATCTTACTAAGCAACTCAGAAATTTCTACACTGGTTGTACCAACCAAACATGGACGCCCAGATTCACGCATCTTTACAATTTCCTCAATGACGGCATTGTATTTTTCACGTTTTGTCTTATAAACACGGTCATTCATGTCGATTCGGGCTATTGGACGGTTCGTAGGAATAACCACTACATCCAATTTATATATATCCCAAAACTCACCAGCTTCAGTTTCCGCAGTACCAGTCATACCTGAAAGTTTATGATACATACGGAAATAATTCTGCAAGGTAATAGTTGCAAAAGTCTGAGTTGCAGCCTCTACCTTTACATGCTCTTTTGCCTCGATAGCCTGATGTAAACCATCACTGTATCGACGACCTTCCATAATTCGTCCTGTCTGCTCATCTACAATTTTAACCTTACCTTGTTCATCTACAATATACTCCACGTCTTTTTCAAACATGGCATAAGCCTTAAGTAATTGGTTTATAGTATGAACACGGTCACTCTTGATGGCATAATCAGTAAGCATCTCATCTTTTTTCTGAAGACGCTCCTCATCGGATAAATTAGTCTGAGCTTCTAATTCTGACAACTGAGCTGTAATATCTGGAAGTACGAAGAAGTTAGGATCTTCAGATTTACCAGTTAAAGCCTCAATACCTTTATCCGTTAAATCTACACTATTAATCTTTTCATCAATAACGAAATACAAAGGATCTGTAGCCTCATGCATTCGTTTATTGTTGTTTTCCATATAGATTTCCTCAGTCTTCAGCATTCCAGCCTTCATACCTGGTTCACTGAGGAATTTTATCAACTGTTTACTCTTTGGAAGTGCCTTATGGGCACGGAACAAAGAGAGGAAACCCTCATTTATGGTATTTTGATCTTCACTTTGAAGCTTTTTCCTAGCATCTATCAAATAATCAGCTGCCAGCTTCTTCTGACGCTCAAACAGTTTTTCCACCATAGGACACAGTTCCTCATACAACTGGTCATCGCCCTTAGGTACAGGTCCGGAAATAATCAATGGAGTACGTGCATCATCTATTAAGACAGAGTCCACCTCGTCCACAATGGCATAATTATGCTTGCGCTGTACCAAATCTTTTGGAGATAAGGCCATATTATCACGCAAGTAATCAAAACCAAACTCATTGTTTGTTCCAAAAGTAATATCACACTGATAAGCTTTGCGACGGGCCTCAGAATTTGGCTGATGTTTATCTATACAATCAACAGAAAGACCATGGAACATATAAAGAGGTCCCATCCATTCTGAATCTCGTTTTGCCAAATAATCATTTACAGTGACAACATGTACACCATTGCCGGTTAAAGCATTCAAGAATACAGGAAGAGTAGCGACTAACGTTTTTCCTTCACCAGTAGCCATCTCTGCTATTTTACCTTGATGCAAAACTACACCGCCAAACAATTGCACATCATAATGCACCATATTCCACACAGTCTCGTTTCCACCAGCTACCCAATGATTCTGATAAATAGCTTTATCACCCTCTATACGTACAAAATCCTTGGTCGCAGCCAATTCACGATCAAAATCAGTAGCATTTACTACTATTTCCTCGTTTTCTGCAAAACGCCTTGCTGTCTCTTTTACAATAGAGAATGCCACTGGAAGAATTTCATTAAGAGCCTCCTCATAACGATCAAGGACCTCATTCTCTAATTTATCAATTTTATTGAAAAGGTCTTCACGCTGTTCTATCTCTGTCTGCTCAACCTTTTCTTTCAGCTCAGCAATTTTTGCTCGCTCTTCTGTTGCAGAATCCCAAATTTGCTTTTTAAGTTCCTGTGTCTTGGCACGAAGTTCATCGTTGTTCAATTTCTCAATAGCCGGATAAGCAGCCTTGATCTTTTCTACCCAAGGCTGGATTTCCTTCATATCACGAGTTGATTTATTTCCAAATATTGAACTAAGAAATTTTACAAAATCCATTTATATAATTTATTTTTTTATTAGCAATGATTATATTAGCATGCAAAAGTAATTAAAAATACGGACTTATCCTCATTAAACCTTATAAATTGCACTTAATTAATGACGAAGGTCATTCAAAGGACGAGTAGAACAGGCATTAGGAGCCCTTATACGCATATAATGCGCTAAAGTTGGTGCTATAACATCTACTGAAATAGATGAATATTCTTTTTTACTATCAATTTTATAACCAAAGAATATAATAGGAAATTCCACATATGACATACGGACCTGAGATGTAGACTGAAGATCCTCATTGCGAAGTTCCCAACCTGGAGCAACCTCAATAAAGATGTCACCAGAGCATTTAGGATTATAGCCATTACGGATACGGCTTATGCCAGGTGTCCATGCACCAAGAGTCAATCGTTGGCTTGTATATACATCTTTAACCCCACTACACTGTAACAGAAAATCCTGGGCACGTTCCAAAGCATCTACTATATTCAACTGCTTATCTTCAAGCAATTTATGGTTTAAGTAAATTTGATTTCCAAAAACCGCATCCACATATTGTCCCGCACCATATTGAGCCATAAAATACATATTCAAAAGGGCGGAAGTCCTGTTTATATAAAATGTGCCTTGGGGTATTCTATATTTAGTTAAATTTTCTGGTTTTTCTTCTGAGGAGCCAGATGAGGTTAGTACAATCAATGCATTTTCCAATCCCACACGTTTTTCTATAGCATTCAGTAAATCACGGATACAAGCATCCAGACGGACATATGTATCTTGCATCTCAATAGGATTGGTATTTACAGATTCATGATTATAATTTCCTGCATAATAAGTGATTGCAAGAAAATCAGTAACCATGTCATAACCTATAGTGCTTGTATTCAAACATGCTTCCACCATTCTAGTGACTTCTTCATTAACCAATGCGGAATTCTTGTAATCCACATATGGATGATCAGCTGAAAACTTATGTTTAAATGGAGTCTTCATTCCACCAGAAGCGAAGTAATTAAACGTGCCAACTGCTTCAGAAATAGGCTCGTATGACATTTTAGGAACAAGCTGACTCAGTGGATGACGGCTACTATACGCAGAGGCCCACATTGGGATACTTCCATAAAAGGAAGAACCACACCAGCTACCAGTCTTATCATCTATCCAAAAAGCACCATCGGCAGCATGCCCTGCAGCCAAAATCGCAGCATCACGGAAAGGAGCTATGGAATAAACTACAGCTTTGCCTTCGCTGGCAACCTTCAACTCATCACCAATAGTAGAGACACCTAAATGTTTTGGTGAAGAGCCATCCTCTGTATTAACACCATTATATTGAATATCTTCAACACAATAAACTGGACGAAGAGTTGCCCGATCTAACCACTTCTCGCCAATTATACCATGATCATAAGGAACTGTACCCGTATAAAGAGTAGCCGTAGCTGCAGCACGATCGATATTTGCCACCGGATACTGAGCATCCGCATAAACTCTACCCTCATTAAGAAGACGAATAAACCCGTCATTAAGATAAAGAGGTGAAAAAGCCTCTAAATAATCAGAACGCAACTGATCTATCATAACTGTTACTACAAGCCTAGGCACAGGAATAGCCTGTTGCGCTTTTACTCCCGTAACAGCAAGTAAAGCAATCAAAGATGCCAGTATTCGAGTTTGCTCTTTCATATCTTTCTACACAATATAAAATGACTTGTATGCCTCATTAACAAAATTAAGGCCAAAGGTAACACTGTTAAAGGAATATTCTGAGGAATAAG
Source organism: Bacteroidales bacterium UBA4293 (assembly GCA_002395835.1). Classification (GTDB taxonomy): domain Bacteria; phylum Bacteroidota; class Bacteroidia; order Bacteroidales; family Bacteroidaceae; genus Minthousia. The sequence goes on from DGVD01000018.1 coordinate 128,570, forward strand.
TCCGAAAAAAATTATAAAAAGAGTTAAAATGACTCCGTATATAATATGATATAAATCCGACCTCAAGCATCTCCCTCTACTAATTATTCTTGGAAGGAAAAACAATGGGATGGGGTTAAAAAGGACAATTAGCCAATTACTACTCGTACACGGATGTTCAGATAAAAAGACCAATATAAATAAGATTATCCCTGTAAGACCTTGAGCTAAAAAAATACATAAATCATACCACCAAACTATCTTCTTTCTATAGAATTCACATATTGAAACCAGAAGAGATATAGCCAGGAAAATCAATGCACAAGCCATTGGGCTCAAAATAAATTCTGGTGTTTCATCTAAAGGAGAAATAGCTTTATCTACATTCACCTCTTTCACCAAAGGCCGCTCTTTGCCGCTTCCATCACGAATGACTGCTTTATTAAAATGCTCCATTAAATATGATGGTAAAAACTCTTTTTGTCTGGCATTAATCGGACGATCGGCCTCAGCACCAAGTGCCAAATCCACTCCTAATTTCGACCAGGGCCATCTATCATTAAACTCATGCAGTAAAGTGCGGTAAGTGGATTTTATAGTATCCTGAGAGTATACAATCTCACCATCCACGCATTTTTCAAGAATATCTCTTGGACGCGTCGCACAATTATCATATAAAAAATTATATCTATATTCCCTATTTTCAGGCTTAAAATTTTCTATTAGAAGATTCATTAATTTAATTTCCTCCTCGGGAGTAAGATTTAAAACTTGAGCAATGATATCAGCGCCATCGTTTGAATAATGTCCATGAAAATACTCATAAGGAACACCACCCAATTGATAATCCATTAAGCCTAAAGCAAATTTTGGGATAAAATAGGGAGCATTCATATCAAAAGTTCCATAATTAAACACAAAATCTTCACCACTGAGAAGATTCTGATAACGAATGGCCATATGCCCATAAAGAGCATATACTTCAGGCCCAGGAGTACACGTCAAAAGGCTAATCTTAATGGAATCCGAAGCTACAACATCATTTTGATTGTCCAATTTTGTATCCAGCATCTGCGCCTTCATCATGAAAAAGGAGGCCAAAAATATTAATAAGGTAAAAGACCTTTTCCCAAAATTATATGCCATATTTTTGTATTTGGATGCAAAAATAACTTTATTTTGCCATTTCAATTATAGAAAAATCTAAAAAAAGTCATTTTTAGGAGTCGTTATACCTTCTATTTCCTAATTTTTATTTTATTTTGCATTAAAAAATAGGATTAGAGGTAAAAAACTCATTGTATCATTTAAAAGAAATTTGAGATTTAATTTTGATACAAGCCGAAAAAATGGCATCTTTGCAGTCAAATTTGCTTTTGCTTAGGTGGCCTAGACGAAAGATTAAAAAGTAATGAAAACATTAAATAGAAGAATAAATACACTTTTACTATTCTGCATGATGAGCACAGGTTTTGCCTATGCCCAATCTGCGAGTGGTGGTGGGAATGGAGTTAACTCTGCATATAGTCGATATGGATTTGGGCAACTTTCTGATGCTGTAATTGGACGTCAAGCAGCAATGGGTGGACTGGCTATGGGACTTCGTGACGGGGCCCAAGTCAATGTTTCTAACCCAGCTTCATATTCCAAGTGTGACTCTTTGACTTTTTTGTTTGATGCAGGTATAAGCCTTCAAAATGGAAACTTTGACAATGGAACAACTCGTCAAAACATGAAAAATGCCAGTTTTGACTATATTGTTATGCAGTTCCGCGCCTTTACCAATATAGGTGTTTCATTTGGATTTGTACCCTATTCCAAAATTGGATATAGCATTGGAAGCACTCATGATATGATTACTGATAAATATGGTGATGTGACTCCATATTCTACATATGAAGGCCATGGCGGTATTTCATTAGGATACGTGGGTGTTGGAGCCAAAATTCTGGGTGGTTTATCAGTCGGTGTAAACGCTAATTATATGTTTGGAGATATCGAACACAATATCACAAACAATTTTACAGAAACGTCCGTTTATTCATCCATAAGATCCTACTCTGCATCTATCAGTACATTAAAGTTTGATTTTGGTTTGCAGTATGAGCAACCTATAGGAAAACATAATAATTTAATATTAGGTGCAACTTATTCTTTAGGTCATAACATTAATAATGATGCAGTCCGTTCAGACTACACATATGATAATGACAACAATAATATAGTTGAATCTACTGAAAAAACTATTTCAAATGCATTTGAACTGCCAAAAAGTTTTGGCATAGGTTTTGCTTATCAATATAGTACAAAACTTACTTTGGGGGTAGATTATTCTGTTCAAAAATGGGGCAGTGTGAAATATCCAATGACAACAGATGCCGGATTTGTTTCACAGGTAGGTTTTTTGAGCGATCGGAAAAAAGTGGCAGCTGGTTTAGAATGGGCACCAAATAACATGAGCCGAAATTATTTAAAACGAGTTCACTATAGACTGGGAGGATATTATACCACTCCTTATACTCGCATCAACGGAACAGATGGTGCTAAAGAATTTGGTTTATCTTTCGGCTTCGGTTTACCTATCCAGAATATATGGAACAACCGGTCAGTGGTTAATATTTCTGGGCAATGGATACATGTTTCACCAGGAGCCAGCCAACTAGTGAAAGAAAATTACTTAAGAGTATGTATTGGCTTAACCTTCGACGAACGAATGTTTGCAAAATGGAAAGTACAATAAAGATCTATATATTCTAATTTAAATGTTCTATACGATGAAAGTAAAATTGTTAGCCGCAGCAATAGCTGTAATGACCTCTACTAGTGTTTTTGCACAGTATGCAGGAACTCAGTTGGTTGACCGTATCGGTCATGGGCAGGACTCTATCAATAACCTGACCAATCTGAGTACTTATGGTGAATATGCAAAAAGCAAGAACTATCGTGATGCCTATGAGCCATGGTTGTATTGCTTTAACAACTGCCCAGTTGCACAACTTGGCCTCTACACTAATGGTGTTAACATCATGCACTGGATGATTACAGAAGGTACAAACGATGCAGCTAAGAAGAAAGAGTATTTCGACTTACTGATGAAGGTTTATGACCAGCGTATTCAGTACATGGATGCATTGAATTCATTCAACAAGACTAAGACCTTGAAGGGTACCACTCTTTGCCGTAAAGCTTATGACTATTCTGAATATGGTGGCGATGCAGAAGGTGCTTACAACCTCTTCCGTGAGGGTATGGCTACTGTGAATGCATCAGAAGATGAAGATGAAGAGGTACCAGGCTACGCATTAAACCGCTATTTCAACTTGTCATACAACAAGTTTAAAGCCGATACTGATCACCGTGAGCAGTTCATCAAGGACTACATGGAATGTAAGGAAATTTGCGACCGTATGTTGCAGAAAGCAAATGAGACAACCGATGAGAGCAAGCGTCAGCGTATCATTGATCAGTATGACCCAACAGGTTATAATATTGAAATCACATTCGCAGAATCTAAGGCTGCTGATGAAGAAGAGCTGCTAAAGATCTTCGGTCCTAAGGTTGAAGAGAAAAAGAATGACGTAGAATACCTGAAGTCTGTATTATCTATCATGCAAAGCAATGACTGTGATGATAATGATGTATACTACAAAGCTGCAGAATATGCATATGCAATTCAGCCAACATATGAGTCAGCTATGGGTACAGGTCAGAAATATTATAAAGAAGGTAAATCTGCAGAGTCTGTTCAGTATTTCAAGAAGGCTATCGAACTTTGTCCTACTGACAAGCAAAGAGGTAATATCGCTTACCGTATTGCTGCTGCACAGGCAAAAGCTGGTAACACTACTGCAGCATTCGATTTCATCAATCAGGCTAAGAGCTACAACCCATCTGTAACAGGACGTTGTACATTCTTGAGTGCTCAAATTTATGGCCAGAACAAGGAGTATGCTAAAGCACTTGCTGCTTGTGATGAAGCTGCAGAGCAAGATGCAGCATTGCAGGGTGCTGCAATGCGTCTGAAAGAGAACATTAAGAAAGTTCAGGCACGTAATGCAGAAATCAATGCATACAATGCTGCTGCCGCTGCTGCTAAAGCTAAGAAGGATAAGGAAGACGCATTCTGGAATGCGAAATAATCTTCGATATTCATCAATATTCAGCATAACAGTCGTTTTGACGACTGTTATGCTGATTTTTTGTACATCCTCATGCTCTGTAGAGGATGAAAAAATGGTTGCTACTATTCATGAAGGAGACACTATCCCCACTCTAACTTCTTATGGAGTTTCTACGCTTATATCTGATTCTGGTGTTATCCGTTATAAGATGGTGACAGAAAAGTGGGATATCTATACAAAAACAAACCCCACTAAATGGGTTTTCTTAAAAGGATTATATATAGAAAAATTTGATGAAAAATTGCATGTAGATGCAAGTATTCAGGCTGATACTGCATACTATTATGACAAGATAAAACTTTGGGAACTTCGAGGTCGCGTATTTGTACGTAATCAAGAAGGTGCCACTTTCCGTACTGAAGAGCTATTCTGGGATCAAGGGAAAAGGGAAATCTATTCTCACAAGTACATAAAAATAGTCACTCCGGACAAGTCACTTGAGGGAACAGAGTTCAAATCGAATGAAATGATGACAGAATACGAAGTACAGAATTCAGCGGGCTATTTCCCCATACAAGAAGAAAACAATACCCTCGAGCCAATAATATAGAATATGGGAACAACTATTATATACCTTATTATAAGTATGGCATTCTCTGCCTATTTCTCAGGTATGGAGATCGCATTCGTACAATCAAACAAACTTAGGTTTGAGATGGAAAAGAATGAGAATAATGGTTTGATTAACCGTATTATCTCCATGTTCTATAAGAACTCTAACAACTTCATTTCTACCATGTTGGTCGGGAATAACATTGCCTTAGTTGTTTATGGTATACTCATGGCTCGTATTATAGATAATTTTATCATAGAACCACTAGGATGGGGAAAAAGTGAATTTGTAGATTTAACTGTCCAGACAATCTTATCTACAGCCGTCATTCTAGTAACAGGTGAATTTATCCCCAAAACTCTATTCAAGATTAACCCCAATAATACCTTACGAATCTTTGCATTACCAACTTGGCTTTTCTACGTTATCCTCTACCCTATTTCACGTTTTTCTACTGGTCTGGCACACTTTTTTATTCGCCTCAGTGGAACCAAAATAGAAAAAGAAAAGACAAATAAGGCTTTCAGTAAAATTGACCTTGACAATCTTATCCAGACTAGCATTGAGGACAAAGGCGAAGAAGAAGTGGAAGATGAAGTTCTTATTTTCCAGAATGCCCTAGACTTTGCTGATGTAAAAATAAGAGATTGTATGGTCCCAAGAACGGAAATCTGGGCTGTAGAAGACAATGTGAATTTAGAAGATTTGAAAGCCAAATTTATAGAAAGTGGTAAAAGCAAACTCATTGTTTATAAGGATAATATAGATAACATTATTGGGTACATCCACTCTGCTGAAATGTTCCGTATAAAAGATGAAAACTGGCAGGAACTTATTCGTGAATTACCCATCGTTCCAGAAACTATGGCAGGCCATAAACTGATGAAAATTTTCATACAGAGCAAAAAATCACTCGCTGTAGTGGTCGATGAATTTGGTGGAACTGCTGGCATTGTATCCTTGGAGGACTTGGTGGAAGAAATTATAGGTGATATTGAAGATGAACATGACACAAGTAATTATATAGCAAAGGAAATTGGAGAAAAAGAATATCTCCTTTCAGCTCGTCTTGAAATTGAAAAAGTAAATGAAATGTTTAATTTGGACTTGCCTGAATCTGAAAACTACATGACTGTTGGTGGTCTAATCCTCAATGAATATCAAAGTTTCCCTAAGTTACATGAAGTTATCACCATTAAGCATTTTCAATTCAGAATTTTAAAGGTAACGAGCACAAAAATCGAACTTGTAAAGTTAAAAGTACTCTCATAATGTAAATTTTCCAGTAAACGTTTTCCTACGTGCCCGAATTTTTGTATCTTCGTGCGCTCAAAAAGTTTATGAAAAGAAAATAACAAAATAAAATAATTAAAAACCAATGGCAACATTACAAAAAATCAGAAGTAAGGGCCCACTGCTTTTAGCAGTAATCGGCTTAGCTCTTTTCGCTTTTATCGCAGAAGAGGCTTTCCGCAGCTGGCAAACTTCTTCTAACAACAGTAAACAACAAATCGGTCAAATTGCCGGTGAAGATGTCTCTGTTCAAGAATATCAGAATTTGGTTGACGAACTCAGTGATGTGATGAAGTTGACTCAAGGCACAAACACATTGACTGATGTTTTTATGAACCAGATCAAAGATCAGGCTTGGCAGAACTTCGTGAACTACAAATTGGTTTCCGCTGAATGTGAGAAACTCGGAATCAAAGTTACCGATGCTGAACTACAAGCTATCATTAACGAAGGAACAAACCAGATGTTACAAGGTACTCCTTGGGTTGATCAGAATACTGGTCGTTTTGACAAGGATGCATTGAAAAAATTCCTAGCTGAATATAACAAATTGGATTTGTCACAACTACCATCTGAATATGCTGAATATTATCAGCGTCTTTACAAGTTTTGGCAATATGTAGAAAAGTCTTTGCGTCAAAACACATTGGTAGCAAAGTATCAGTCTCTATTAGCAAATTCTTTCATCTCTAATCCTATATCTGCTAAAGCTAGTTTTGAAGGAAGAACAATCAGCAAGGACATTCTAGCTGTTGCTGTTCCTTATTCAGCTCTAGATTCTGCAGCAGTAACTTTAACTGATGCAGATATAAAGAATCTCTATCAGGAAAAGAAAGAGATGTTCCGCCAGACTGTTGAAACACGTGACATTAAATACATAGACATTTTAGTAACACCTAGCCAAGAAGACAAGGTTGCGATGTTGAGCGAAATGGAAGAATTGGCTGCAGAATTAAATGCATCTGCAGATCCTACAAACATTGTACGTTCCAGCAACTCTCTACTCCCTTATACAGGTTTAGCTGTTAAAAAGTCTATTCTTCCTACTGAGGTAGCAAATGCATTAGATTCTGTAGGTGTGGGTGCTTTATACAAACCTGAATTTAATATTAGTGATAATACCTATACCACCTTTAAGTATTTCGGCAAGGTTAATCAGCCTGATTCTATTGAGTTCCGTCAGATTCAAGTTTCAGCAGAAACTCTTGATGAGACCCGAAAATTAGCAGACTCCATTTATACAGCACTAAAGGGTGGTGCTGAATTTGAAGCTTTAGCACAAAAATATGGCCAGAACGGAACTACTACTTGGCTGACTGGTGCACAATATGAAGGTGCTAATCTGGATGCTCAGAACACTCAATTCGTCAAGACTCTTCTTGGGTTAAATACCAATGACCCTCAACTTGTAAACTTTGACCAGTTCTCAGCAATCATTGAAGTTAAAAACAAAAAAGCATACACTGAGAAATATGACGTTGCTGTAATCAAGAAACAACTTGATTTCTCTAAAGATACTTACAATAAAGCATATAATGACTTCAGTGCATTCGTGGCTGCAAATCAGAAGCTGAAAGACATCGAAGCTAATGCAGAAGAAGCTGGCTATAAGCTATTAACCCGCAAGGATCTTTATAACAATGAGCACAATGTAGCAGGTGTAAGCAACACTCGTGATGCTATGAAGTGGATCTTTGATGAAGCTAAAGTTGGTGAAGTTTCTCCATTGTATGCTTGTGGAAATAATGACCACTTAATGGTAGTTGCCCTGACTGGAGTTAACAAAGAAGGTTATCGCCCATTTGAAGTAGCTAAATCAGATCTCCGTGCTGAGGCATTACGTAACAAGCAAGCAGAAAAAATACTTGCAGACGTTGCTAACGTTAAGACTATTGATCAAGCGAAAGCTGTAGCAAATGCTAAAAGTGATACCATTAAACATATTACATTTAGCGCTCCTACCTTTGTCGGAATGACTATCAGTAGTGAACCTGTATTAAGCGGTGCCGTAGCACAAGCTAAGAAGGGGGCATTTACTGGCCCTATAAAGGGTAATGGAGGTGTTTTCATGTTCCAGGTTATCAATGAGGAAAATGGAACTGAGAAATTTGATGAGAAAGCTGAAGAGCAGCGTCTGAAACAAACTGCACTGCAGGCTGCTAGTCAGTACACCTATGATTTATATCAAAAGGCTAACGTTAAAGACAATCGTTATCTTTATTTCTAAGAGTAAAGATCATTTAATAAAAATCCCCAGAGGAAAATTCCTCTGGGGATTTTTATTTATAATATACTTGCTAATTTTTGAAACTATGAATAGGTGCAGGAATTCTACCTCTTCTATTCACAAAATTACTACAGTCAAAGGTATTAACCGCCATAATAGGGGCATATCCCAATAAACCTCCAAACTCAACCTTTTCTCCAACCCCTTTTCCTATTACAGGGATAATCCGAACGGCTGTAGTCTTTTGATTAACCATACCAATAGCAGCCTCATCTGCTATTATACCGGAAATAGTGGTTGCCGGTGTATTACCTGGTATGGCTATCATATCCAAACCCACAGAGCAAACACAAGTCATAGCTTCTAACTTTTCAATAGTCAGTGCCCCTGCAACTACAGAATCTATCATACCCTGATCCTCTGAAACAGGTATAAAAGCACCACTCAAACCACCGACATAAGAAGAAGCCATTACTCCACCCTTTTTAACCTGATCATTCAACAGTGCCAATGCTGCAGTTGTTCCAGGAGCCCCAGCATATTCTAAACCAATCTCATGCAAAATGTCTGCTACACTATCACCAATGGCAGGTGTAGGAGCCAATGACAAATCTATTATTCCAAATGGAACGCCTAAACGCTTGCTAGCTTCTTGGGCCACCAACTGTCCAACACGGGTTATTTTAAATGCGGTTCTCTTAATCGTCTCACAAAGAACTTCAAAAGACTCACCATGAATTTGCTCTAACGCATACTTTACTACACCTGGTCCACTAACGCCCACATTTATAATAGCATCATCTTCACTTACACCGTGGAAGGCACCAGCCATGAAGGGATTATCATCTGGTGCATTACAAAGAACAACCAATTTTGCACAGCCTATAGAATCTCTATGCTTAGTTTTTTCTGCAGTCTGTTTCACTATATTACCCATCAAACGAACTGCATCCATATTAATTCCCGTCTTAGTACTTCCCACATTGACAGAACTGCACAAAAAATCAGTTTCAGCCAAGGCACTAGGAATACTTTTTATTAGCAATTCATCACTAGGAGTCATTCCTTTAGATACAATTGCTGAATAGCCACCCATAAAATTAATGCCCAATTCACCTGCTACTCGATTTAATGTACGAGCAATTTCAACATAATCTGATGGAGTCTTGCAGCAAGAACTTCCCACAAGCGATATAGGAGTTACACTTACACGCTTATTTACAATTGGAATTCCAAATTCGTGAGAAATGTCATTACCAACTTTCACCAAATCTTTCGCTAACGTACTAATCTTCCTATAGATTTTATTACAACAAGTGCGCAAATTCGAATCAGAACAATCCAACAGATTAATTCCCATTGTAATTGTGCGAACATCTAGATTTTCTTGTTCTATCATTTGATTGGTCTCATGGACCTCATACATATTAATCATAAGGAAACAAATTTAGATACGATGCATTTTGTCAAAAATTTCCTCACGCTGACATTTCACTTGTACACCAAGTCTTTTTCCCAGTTCATCCAAGTCTGCTTGAATATCTCCTAGTTTTTTACTGCTACCAGATACATCCACAATCATCATCATATTAAAATAACCTTGAATAATTGTCTGGCTGATGTCATTCACATTCACATTGCAGCTAGCAAGATAGGTGCAAACATTTGCAATAATGCCCACAGCATCTTTACCAAGAACACTGATAATTACCTTTTCCATATTAATTTCTATTATTTACACGCAAAGATAAAGAAAAAGGGAGACATTGACAAAAGATAACAGTAGTAAAGATTTGAATTAATATGCAATAAATAAAAGAACCTCGACTGATTATTACCAGCTCGAGGTTCTTTCTCAACCTTAATCTAAACAAAAAACATCTTAGTAGCTAATTCTAATTCAAAAGGAATACTATAGATGAATTTGCACTCATTCTATACTTATTACCATTCTGTTCCACACTATTCAATATACCAATTACCTTATTTATATTGTCTGTTATAGGAACCTCTACAGTACTACTACCCAAATTATGCACCACTAAAATCTTCTGAGAGCCCTCTGTCATGTACCATGCTGCTATAGTAGGGAAAGAACTGTTGGACTCATTATATGTGCCATGCTTTGTCATTTTTCCAGTTGCCAATGCCGGATATGTGTTACGCAACTTGGTAAAAGTGCGATAAACATTCAATATAGAACTTGAGTTGCTAACCTGTGTGGTCACATTGTCAGTATTGGCATTAACACTTTTGTTAAACACTTTATTGGGCTGAGTTGTATAACTATCCCCCCAAGGTAAAGGACCACGATTATACTCGTCACCATTTCCTTCTTTAGTAGTCTTTGGATTCATGGCCAACTCCTCGCCATAATAGATGTATGGATGCCCTTGAGCTGTAAGCAAAACAGCACCAGCCTGTTTACACCAATTCAGATTACCACTAAGAACATAAGCGGTACGATCTTCATCATGATTTGAAAGCTTCGTTGCCTCTATATAGTTTGAGTTATGTGTTGCATATTCGCTTTGGTAGCTAAGGATATCCTTTGCAAAGTACATACCAGTTTTATTAGACAACGCCCACATTAAACGATACCAGAAAGAGAACTCAAACATAGCCGGCAGACCTGCATAATATGGAGCCACCTCATTGTGCTCTGCCAAACACTCTCCAACCATATAAATGTCATCACTATTGCCTAGAGATTTATAAGTTTTGTTCATCTCACTATACCATGCTTTCAAGAAATTCACATTGTCGTCCTTGCCATCATAAATATGTTTTACTGCATCTAGACGGAAACCATCAATGCCAAAATTCTTAATCCAGTCATTTCCTGCTTTCACCACAGCTTTGAAAGTTGCGTTATTAGACACTTCAGATGACTTACCGTAATTCAAATCTGGCATCCATGAGCCAAAGGCACCATAATAATACCATGTCTTTGAACCTGCAAACTTTATATCTGCAGCAGTCTTATTATCTAAGGTAAATGCTTTGCCTAAAGAGATCTGGCTTGAAGTTGATGGTGCTCCATACTTGGTACCATCATCCCATGTAGTTTTACTAGTACGAATCAGGAATCCCCAATCAGAATTATAATCAACTATAATCTCATAAGTAGTATCTCCCGTTTTATTGAATTCTTTACATTCACCTTCACCAAAATAAAGATATATTCCTCCATCTCCCTCTTTATTGTCAGCAGAAGAAACCTCAGTTACAGTAACAGTTTTCTTACTCCAATCCAATACAAATTTCAATTTTCCTTTGTTAAGAGAAGATGAAGAACTAGCTTCATACCATCCATTGCCCCCCGTTTCATTGAAGAAATAATAATCACGGTATTTACTGCTCTCATTATTCTTTGCATCTTGGAACCAGGAATGTCCTGTTCCTGTATGGTTCAGAACAAAATCTAAATAAACTTTAATACCTTTAGCATGAGCTGCATCTACCAGATTTTTAAAATCTGATTCAGAACCATAAGCTTTATTTACAGTAGTATAATCTGTTACATCATAGCCATGATAACTGTCTGCTGGGTGAATTGGGCTCAGCCAGATTGCATCTACTCCCAGAGAATTGATATAATCCAGTTTATCCTGAATACCTTTGAAATCACCTATACCATCATTGTTACTATCTGCAAAAGAATATACAAGAATTTGGTAAGTGATGTCGGCACGTTTATTGTTATCCCAGGTATCAGGAGAAGCACTCAATGCAGTCCAAGTTGTAGTAGAACCACCATTGTCACCACCTCCACCACTATTATTACCATTGTTTCCATTATTAATGGGATCATCGCCTCCACTACAGGAAGTAATTATCACCAAGGCCAACAAATAGAATAAGTTCCAATAATTTTTCATACTCATATATATTAGTTCTGCTGCAAAAATAATTAAACCTTAAGTATTTAGCTACTGCACAGTGTAATTATTTCAGAAAAATCTCTTGCAAACGTTTGCATTGCATTTTCTAATTGAAGATGAATAACTTTCATGAAAAATAATAGAAACCATTCATAATAGCTCAAACAAGTATAAATCCACTAAAAAGAGGTTTCCATCCAATGACCAGATTCCCATCCGTACTTTTTCTATAAAAATTTTGAAAATGAAAAGCTTTTTTTGTATGTTTGCAAACATAATACCTTATAAGAACAAGCTATGCAAAAATCATTTACCTCCTAAAGTGTAATTCCATCATTCCTGAACGAAATCTATGGCAAGATTTTTGTATTAATAGATGTAGAGATTTATAATCCCTATATTAGATATCAAACTTAAAGGTTAACAAATGGGAATTCTGATAACTATCATTGTTCTAATTGCCATAATCATGGCACTGACTGGAGTGTTTGGAGCTATTCTTCCAGCACTCCCGGGTCCTCCACTTTGTTTCGCATCAATGGTAACCGTATATTTTGCCTGTCCAGGGCAAATAGACTTCGAACTTCTCATGTGGATGCTTGGCATTACTTTATTGGTAACAATACTAGATTATATCGCTCCAATTATTTTGACAAAACTTGGAGGTGGATCCAAACCAGCCATGTGGGGAACTACCATTGGAATGATAGCAGGATTATTTTTTATGCCTGTCGGTTTGGTGGCTGGTCCATTGGTAGGTGCATTCATTGGTGAGTTCCTCCATGATGCACGTTTGGGACACTCCACAAAAGTTGCTGCCATGTCGTTCATATCCTTTCTACTCAGCACAGGATTCAAGTTGGTCGCTAGTTTGGTCATGACCTACTATACCATTGCAGCTGTTTGGAATTACACTTTACACTGAAATTCTTAATTACAAACATTTTATATTAACCTAATTATCTAACAGATGAAAAAAGAACTACTGACATTTGGATGTGCAGCAATTTTACTTGCTGCTTGTCAGTCCGATGGGCTTAAGCTCCGTGAGGACAACATCGATGAAGTTATCGCAGCAATGACTCTGGAAGAGAAAGCTGGCCTTTGCGTAGGAGTAGGTTACAACTGGATGGACGGCAAAGACAATGGCTGGGGCGAAAGAGAAGCTAGAGTCGTTGGAGCTGCAGGTACTACTATGGCTATCGATCGTTTAGGTATACCTGCTATTCAGCTCTGTGATGGTCCTGCAGGTTTGCGTATTCAACCTACACGAGAAGGTGATGATGCAACATACTATTGCACACACTTCCCTATTGGTACATTATTATCTTCCACTTGGGACCAAGAGCTAGTAGAGAAGGTTGGAAAGGCCATGGGCAATGAAGTTCTGGAGTACGGAGCCGACGTACTTCTTGCTCCTGCACTGAACATTCACAGAAACCCACTGAATGGTCGTAACTTCGAATACTATTCAGAAGATCCAGTTGTAGCAGGTAAGATTGCAGCGGCTTATGTAAAGGGAGTACAGAGCAATGGCGTTGGAACTTCCATCAAGCACTTCGCATTCAATAATCAGGAGACAAACCGCCTGCGTAACAATGCTATCGTAAGTGAACGTGCAGCACGTGAAATCTATCTAAAGGGATTCGAGATTGCAGTCAAGGAATCTGCCCCTATGACAGTCATGACTTCATACAATTACGTAAACGATGTTTACACTAGTGAAAGTGTTGACCTTCTGACTACCATTCTGCGTGACGAGTGGGGTTACAAAGGTGTTGTAATGACCGACTGGACTGGTGGTTATAGTGGTGCCAAGAACATCCATGCAGGAAATGAGATGATTCAGCCAGGTAGCAAGCAGAAATATGATCAGATTATTGCTGCCGTTAACGATGGTTCTCTTCCAATGGAGGAATTAGACCGTGCTGTTCGCCGCATTTTGGAAATGGTAGTTCAGTGTCCATCATTCAAGGGGTACAAATACACGAACAAACCAGACCTCACTGCTCATGCATCTGTTACTCGTCAAAGCGCTACAGAAGGTATGGTACTTCTAGAGAATAAAGCTGAAGCACTGCCTTTGAAAAATGTTAAGAATGTAGCTGTTTATGGCGTTACTTCTTACAACTGGATTGCAGGTGGTACAGGATCTGGTGATGTAAACCGTGCTTATACAGTTAACTTGATGGATGGCTTAAAGAATGCCGGTATGACACCAGATGAAAACGTTGTTAAGGACTATGAAAAATGGATTGCTGAGGAAAACCACCGCATCGATAGCATTCGACCAAAAGAAAATGCTTGGATGTTCAATGAAATTCCTGGCGAGATGAATGTAGCAAGAACAGACCTAGCTACAGCTGCTAAAACTAATGATGTAGCTATTATTACGATTGGCCGAACCAGTGGTGAAGGTTCTGATCGTACTATTGAGAACTTTAACTTGAGCGATGCAGAGCAGAACATGGTTAAGAAAGTTACCGCAGCATATCATGCTGTAGGAAAGAAGGCCATCGTAGTACTTTGTATTGGTGGTGTTATTGAAACTTCTTCATGGAAAAACATCCCTGACGCAGTTCTCTGTGCTTGGCAAGGTGGACAAGAAGGCGGTAATTCTGTAGCTGACGTTCTCACAGGCAAGGCCAACCCTAGTGGTAAGTTGCCTATGACTTGGCCTGTAAAATACACTGACCACAAGTCTTCTGCAAATTTCCCAATCAACAAGGGCATCATCCAGGCTGGTTCAATTCCTGAACCTGCAACTGAAGTGAAAGATGTAGACTACACAAATTATGAGGAAGGTATTTATGTAGGTTACCGTTGGTTCGACCAGCAAAATATGGCTGTTTCTTACCCATTTGGCTATGGTTTGAGCTATACTACATTTACATATGCAGCAGATGATGTGAAGGCCAATGGAGATGTTTATACAGTAGATGTAACTGTTACCAACTCTGGAAAGGTAGCAGGTAAGGAAGTTGTAGAATTGTATGTCAGTGCTCCTAAGGGTAAGTTGGACAAGCCAGTTCAAGAACTGAAGGCATTTGCCAAAACTCCAGTTATAGAACCTGGAAAATCAGCAAAGGTTACTTTGACTGTTAATGCTTCTGACCTGGCTTCTTACAATGAAGAAACATCTTCTTGGGAAGTTGACCCTGGAACATATACTTTCAAGGTAGGTGCATCAAGCCGTGATATCCGCGCTACCAGCACCGCTGAGGTAGCAGCTAAAACTGAAAAAGCTCACAAGGTACTTCAGCGTGTAGCTACTAAATAAAATTAATATACAAGCTAAGAATGAAGAAATACACTTTATAGGACGAAGGGCTGAAGTTTAAAACTTCAGCCCTTTGCTTTATAGAACGATGCCCTTAACTTTATAGAGCATAACATTACTCCTCAAGAACGAATGGCTTTAATCCTAATACAGCATCTGCAGCTGTGATACGTTTGCCACCATTATCCAAATCGATTAAAATATAACGATTATTGCCCATGCCTAATTCTTTCATATAAGAAAGCTGACGGTGCCCATGACGAGTTTCTATACGTTCCACCATTGCATGCCGGTCTTCTGGAGTCATGGCATAGATGATATCTACACAAGCTTGATCTATGGCCAATATATCGGTAGATGACAAAATTCCCACATTAGGAGTCACAACTGGCTCTGCTTCCAACCCTTCACAGTCGCAGGAAACCGACATATTCCGCATCACATTCACATAGGTTATATGCTTACCGAAGTAGTCGATAGTAGCCTTCGTAGACTCTGTCATACGCTCCATGAACTCCTCCTCCACAATATCCCATTGGTCTTCTTGCATTGGAGTGGTATGAATCCAGCTCTTACCTATTCGACCATCTGCACAGCCAATGCCAATATTCTTATTACTACCTCCGAATCCTCCACACGTGTGTCCTTTGAAGTGTGTTAGGGCCACAAGAGAGTCATAGTTTGTAAGATGGCCGCCCACGGACATTTTCCTGAACCATTTTCCTCCTATTACTGGAAGTGTAGTGGTACCTTGCTCGTCCATAATATCTACCGGGCAGAAAGTCCATCCATTCACTTCTATAGTTTTTCTATGCAATTCAGTGGTAAAACGGTCACCCTCATAATACGTGTTTGTTTCAATGATATTAGCGCCTCTCAAGTCTTTTTCCACTAAGGCTTTCACCCACTCACGAGGAATAATGTTAGGACCATGCTGTTCACCCGTGTGCAATTTCACACCTACATGACCTATTATCTGGGCACAAACTTGTTCGTAAGCTTTAATTAATCCCTGCGCTGATAATTCTCGAGTAAAATATACTACAGACTCATTGCCAGTACGCTCTTCATAAGGCACAAATTCCATACCTCCCGTACCTGGTGTTGGTTTTCCACAATTACAATGATTACACATAAACGTAACTTATTAAATATTACTTTCTAACTATCACACTTCCGCTAGCCTGATGCGTAGCCAAAATAAGCACCTCCGCTATTTGGACATGCGATGGAGCATTGGCCGCATACAGGGCCACATCTGCTATATCATCACCAGACAAAGGTTTTATACCTTTATATACATTAGCTGCACGTTCAGTATCACCATGAAAACGGATATTACTGAAATTTGTCTCCACTAATCCAGGCTTCAAGTTTGTAACTCTGATAGAAGTATTAGCTACATCAATACGTAAACCATCAGAAAGAGCCTTTACTGCTGCTTTAGTAGCGCAATAGACATTTCCACCTGCATAAGCTGCATCACCAGCCACTGAACCTATATTTATAATGTGACCACAGTCACGCTCTACCATACCTGGAACAATAAGACGTGTCATGTTAAGCAGCCCCTTGATGTTTGTATCAATCATGGTTTCCCAGTCATCAAGATTACCTTCGTATTCTGGTTCTAAACCTAATGCCAGTCCTGCATTGTTTATCAACACATCTATTTCGCTCCATTCTTTAGGGAGATTTTTTATAGCTAGAGAAGCAGCATTTCTATCTCTTACATCAAAAGTCAATGTAAGTACATCTGCACCCATTGCTTTCAATTCATCTTTAATCTCGGTCAGTTTATTTCCGCTTCTGGCAGTGAGTATCAGACGATCACCATTTTCAGCAAATTTACGGGCACAGCTCAAACCTATCCCACTCGTCGCTCCAGTAATTAATACAGTTTTCATCCTATTGCCTATTTTAAATTCTAATTACAATGTTTCTTTCATGTACACATAGCCCCACCATCTATAACAAAGTCTTGTCCAGTCACAAAACGGGCGGCATCGCTTGAAAGATAAAGGGCACAATATGCAATGTCCTCGGCCTCACCTAGAATTCCCAAAGGAGATTCTTCTTCAAAATGTTTCTTGAGTTCTGGACGTTCTAAAACACCACGTGTCATTTCCGTGAGTACAAAACCTGGATATATAACATTTACACGCACTCCTTTTTCACCTAATCTTTTAGCCAAGGTGTGAGAATAGCTGCGAATAGCTCCTTTAGCTGCAGTATACACTAAAGGACCATTACACTTCAAAGCTGCTAATGATGCTATATTAATGATACTTCCCCCTCCTTGTTCTGCCAAAAATGGCCATGAATACTTTGTCATCATAAACACACTGTTGAAGTCCACCTTCATAACCTTATCAAAGTTAGCCGTATCCATCTCTTTTTCTAGGTTACCATGGGCTCCTTGTGTTCCGGCACTGTTGATAAGGATATCCAACCTTCCATAAACTTGGATACAAGCATCGACTGCCTCATGACAGTTTTCCTCCATGCTAAGATCTACCACCGCATATTCACAATGACCACCTTTGCTTAAGATTTCAGTCTTAACTAACTCAGCACGTTCAGCCACAATATCTACAATGAAGACCTTTGCGCCAGCTTGTGAAAGTAGCAAAGCGCAACTTTTCCCTATACCGGCCCCTCCTCCAGTGATAAGAGCTACCTTTCCATCAACTCTAAACGCATCTATTCCTTTCATAGCATCTAAACTATTTAACCACAATCCTTACTTTTCCTAAATTTGGAATAAAAGTCTGTTCTGCATTCACATCACCATGACGCTCTGAACACACCATCACAGTAGCAAAATAAGTTCCAGGCTTATCATAACTTATTATAGTATCAAACTCTACATGCTCTCCAGAATTTTGGGAAGTCGCTTTAGTCAAATCTACAGGCAAAGTAAAATCCTTTGAATCATTCAGACACCAAATAGCCTTCACTACATGGCCTGTGCCTTTAGGAATATCCACTGAAACATGAACCTTAACCTCTTGTCCTACAGAAACCTCTGCACGTTCTTTTCCATCAACCAAGGCTGTAACTGTAGGCTGAATACCACCGCGGCTAGAACCATCAGTACTTAACATAACCTGCGCATCCTTTATGAAATAGTCGGAGGTTTTTGAAGGTTCAATTCCTCGCTCTACCCAGTCGCTTACATCTAGTAAAGCTTGAAAGAGTGTGCTCTGATAAGATACCACTTCTGTAGGGTCATCAGTTTCACCATGTGTTGCACGATCCGTGTACCATAAACGGAAATTATCATCGGTAGCATTACCCAAATGCTCCTTTACTTTATTTCTATACCAGTCACCCTGCCAAGCAAAAGCCTCTCTATCCCAAACGGAGCAACAGAGAATCATCTTACCATGTATAGTACCCGTAGGTAAGCATCCTGCTGCACTTCGTGTAAAGAGAGGGCCTAGCAACATTGGCCGCTGAGGATATATAGGCTTATTATCATAGCCTCGGAACTGATTCCAAGCATAAAAATCAGGAGTAGGCATTTGATGCCTATAGTAAGTTTCACAAGCTAACCAGTTACTATTATCCACTTGTACCTGATCACCAGCTTTTAAATAGGTTAGTGACTCTACAGTATTCACTGAGGCTAAAATAACATATTTACCTTTTGTCATGGTTATCTGCAGTCGCTGTCCTTCTCCCGTGCCAGATAAAATCAGTAAATCTCCACCCATGGTGTGCATTTCTACCTCTTGGTCTATTTCATAAGCCACTGGTTTATCTTTAATGTCAGTGCCCATGGCAGCCCATGCTCTATCAGCAGATCCACGGTCTGCATCATTCATTGGCTCCACTAATCCTAGGCTCTCTGCCTCTCGTTGACCCAATACACGAACTACTTTAGCCTTCTGCTGAACATGATCCTTTGCCAATGAAGGAGGATTATCATACCCCAGATAACCAGGCTTGTTCCAGAAATCATGCTGAAAATATGTAGGATCGGCCCCCACCACTGAGCGATACAGAACCAAAAATCCATGAGCATCCATCGTCTTCCAACCATACCATGACTTTATAGGAAATCCCATAGCTGTAGCTTCTTGCAGAACCTGTCGTTGCTCTGCATTAAGAGTTGCATATGGATCCCCGCTTCCCCCTGGTTCCAATGCGTCTACAATATCCGCCATCTTATCTCGCAAAACTCGTAAAGCATTCATACGGACACCAAACACATTAGGAATGGCATGAGGACTACCCAACACAAAAGGAACAGAACCATCCCACACACCTTCAGTACTTTCCATTCCTCCTGTAGTACGGTAAGCTCCACCACTGCCACCATAACAATAACCAAAAGGACGGTCACAACCATAAATTGTCTTTGCTACAACACGAGAGAACTCAGCACATGCAGCATTAGCCCTATATGCTCCAATAGTGTTGTCACGACCTGCATTCGGATTGCTTAGGTCGATAGTACCTCCCTCATTGGTCTCTACAAAATATGCTCCATGCTCGATGCTAAACTTTATAGGGCTCAATACACCCTCGTAAGCCTGAGCTGCTGTCTCACTATCAGGAAAAGGAGTGATATACTGGAAGAAACGACCCGTATAATTCTCTTTCTTTAAAGGAAAATAAAATGAGAAACGAGTACCATCATCAAAACCTCCATGGATGTACCTACACAACACCGGAAACTTAATAGTCTTATCCACATCTATAAATGGGTTCTTGAATATCGTATCTGTATAAACAAAATCCAATTTGGCACCCTTAAGGTTCTTCGCCAGCACTACAGGAGTGAATAGCGTAAACATCAGCAAGAATAAAGTTACTTTTTTCATAATTGTTTTATCCATTTCATTCATCTAGACAACAAAATTACGGTTAATATAAGAGCCAGATATTATCTTTTCGGCTCCAATGTTGAACAAATAGATTAAAAACGGCTCATTTCCAACATTCAGAGAACTCATCGTAGTATTACAAATCCTTTATCTGTTGATCCATCCACTGAAATTTACTATTAAAAGCGTTTTTCATACGGTCTACAGCCTCCTGAAATGACATCTTCTCATCTCCATTTTCATCATTCGTAATAGGCCACATCTTACTATTCAAACCCTCAGAAAGACGAATTTTTTCTGCTGTTTCATCTATATATTCAGGTAGTTTCCTGAAAATTTCTTTTTTAGTTTCCCAACGTTCTTTCAACTGCTTTTTAAATTTCTCATCCTTCAACAAGTAGGGATAATAGAGAGCCTGAGTCAATCCGACCCAACCATATGAAAAAGCAGGAACAAAAGCATGGTAATCAAAGTCCCAAACTGGACCATGGCAAAGCTTTCCACCTCTATCCTTATACATGTATACACTATGAGGACCAGTAGTGGGCCAATAAGAAAAAATATCAGTATTATTTGAAAGCTCCTCTACTAAAATAAAATCTATAGCAGTTTCAATGTCTAAATATTCCTCATATTCGTGATTCTGAAGGCGGGTATCATCATTCAGAATGTCTTCCAACTCACTTACATAATTTTTAAAATAATTTATAGCATCATCACTAATTGTTTCCTCATCAGGTTCCTTGAACTGATAAGGAAGACCGAAAATGTTAGAATGGAACTTATTCACCTCATCATAATATGTATCTAGTTCCACCAAATAACCACCAGTAAGTTTCTCCGGATCATGTTCCTGAGCTTCCATTTCTGTGATGTCTACACGATTATCATCCACTTTTATCTGCTCACACAAATAATAGTTTCCCATAATCTTACCATTTAGTTCCACTTCCACAAATTGTCCACGCACGGTATAAGGTAAGCCAGAATTCGAAGATAGCCAGAATGCAGCATCGTTACGCATCAAAGTACGGTCTTTCCAATTTGCAAGCAAAACCCATCGCTTATGTTTAGGCATGCCCAAAATCTCAGATTTCTTATCCAACTTGATGGCATACGGCTTTTTGGGATAATTCCAAGTGGAATTACCACGGCCACGAATACTAATTTGCCCCTCATAATCCACTGTGCCATCAGCATTTTCAATCCT
Organism: Bacteroidales bacterium UBA4293; assembly: GCA_002395835.1. Classification (GTDB taxonomy): domain Bacteria; phylum Bacteroidota; class Bacteroidia; order Bacteroidales; family Bacteroidaceae; genus Minthousia. The sequence goes on from DGVD01000018.1 coordinate 150,012, forward strand.
GAGCCACGTATATCCCAACCAATTGTCCTTACTGGTAATATCCACTCCTCCTGGAGTTAATATTCGCACAATAGGCAACCCTGTATTTTGAGCAACAAGGGTATACTCCTTAGAACTAGTTCCTTTCACTACCTTTACCTTTACCGGTGAAGTAAGGTCAATAACTGCACCTTTGGAAATATCAGTCGTGCCCAAGAGTACCTTGTCACCCTGATAAGTGAAACTAGCATTCACTTCCTTAAAGTTGCTCACATTAGGAAGAACAAAAGAAAATGTAGAGGAACTGGGATCAAAGGTTCCAGCTATTCCACCCAAATGAACCATAGTCAGTTCAGCCTCAGCCTGAACAGGAGGTTCTGGCACTACTATCTCAGTGGGATCATCACTTTCCTTTGAACACGCCACTATAAAAATAAAAGCCACTAACAATGGTAAAACACCTTGCAACTTATCACAAATTCTTCTCATATATGCCAATTAATCACTTAATCAATAAATAAAGATTCTCCTTCTTGTTGGATACTCCAGAAAGTGATATTATCTTCATCCGTAAATTCTTTCATACGCCATGCGGACTTGAATCCACTAGCTACAAAATGCATAGGAACAAATAAACCCACCTGAAACAGACTAATGAACTGGCGAGCACCACGAGTATAACCATTACCTATCCTCCCATCCACAGGAAACATAACCACATCAAATTTATTTTCTATACTCTTTATGTCATTCAGTTCTCTTAAAAAAAGACTTTCTTCATAAACAGGGTCAATGTCTTCACCCATTTCCCATGAATATATAGTTTCCCCTGGATTAATCTCGGAAAGAAAACGTGCAAACCAATTGTTTAAATCACCTGCATGAAAAATAGTTTTCCCTGAAGTCCGTACAATCCAAGAAACGCCACTGTCATTACTTCCCGTGGCTGCTACCGATATGAAATTATCTTCAAAATTATCACCCTTCGCTAGCCATTCATTGCCTTGTTCCTTCCTCGCTTTATGATGCTGTAGAATGTCTTTGGAAAGAATATAAGTTATATCCTTTTTTATCTGTTTCCAATAGAAAATACTAGAGCTAAAATGATCTTCATGAAAATGGCTCACTAACACATACAATGGCTTACGACTATGAAGGAGACTATCCATCACACTCGCAGGATCCAAGCAGAAGTCGAACACCAAAATTACTTTATCCGTCTCCAAAGCGAATCCACTATGAAAGATATAAGTGAGCTTTATCATTTTTCAGCAAAGATAATAAAAAAAGTAAAACTACAAGTAAAACACTCTACTATCCATAAATACATAAAAAAAGAACCCCCTTCAGAATGGATTTCTAAAGAGGATTCTAAAGATATTAAACTTCAATTCTAATCTAGATAGTAATCTATCGTGTTTACTACACGAACACGCTTAATATAAGGAGTATTGGCATCACGATCCTCAATGGAGAACTGACCTTGAGTAGCATGGAAAATACCACCAAGCTTGCTACCTGAATCGGCTGCAAATTTCTCTGCAGTTGTACGAGCATTCTTTGTTGCTTCTTCCACCATGGCAGGCTTGATTTCATTCAGACCTGTAAACTCATAACTGACATTGTCATTACCATACTCCTCAGAAACAATAGGCACTCCCTGTTTCATCAGAACTGATTGATTTTTCATCAATGCACGAACAGCATCCACACTCTTACTGGTAACAGTTATTACACTAATAGCTTTATAACGGTAACGCATCTGTTCATTGCCGTAGTTATCAGCCTGACGGTCCATAATACGAGGAGGGTTCACACTGATTTCATCTTCTTTTACTCCACCAGCTTTCAGCCATTCCACGATAATTTTATTCTTGTGCTCCAGCAAATTATACATTTCAGTAGGGTCATTGCCAATTTCTTTGTATGTCAAAGGCCAAGTGACTTTATCAGCTTTAACCTCTCTCTCTGCCAAGCCCTTTACGGTTACCTGACGGTCACGATCTTTGAAAGTAGTGATACCAGAACGAATAGCTAGTCCACCAAATAGCAGACCTAACGCCAAAATACAGGCAGTAATAATGTTTGATTTGTTCTCTTTCATAATCTTAAAAATATAGTCATTCAATCTTATACTTATGCAAAGATATTGCGAGATTTACATTCTGTCAAGTTATTTCCCCTATTTTTTAGAGGGAAAACCCTAAGAAAAAGAAATCCCTCTGGCTCAAGCACAGAGGGATTCCCTTTATTCACAAATCAAAGATTTATTCTAATGTACAATAAATCTTATCTTTATCCTTACGGGTTGGATACAGCTTAACAACGTTACCTGTAACGGTCAAATTATCACCATTGGCAACCAATTCATCAATAGTACCACCCAAATTGATATCCCATGCTTCATTGATACGGAATTTCCATCCATTTGAGGTAATACCTGGATTCTCTGCCACGTAGCAATAGTTCTCTGCATCCCAAGTCATGACAGCGTCACTACTCCAACCATTGAAATCCCCAATAATACCCATAGTGTTTACCTTTACGGCATTTAAAGTAGCATTAGCAAGATCCATAGTGAAGAAGTAAACGCCTTCGCCAGCAGTTACACCAATGTTGCCTCCGCAATCCTCCAAATCACCTGTGATGGATGAGAAGGTTCCACTATTGATTTCGTTATCCCAAGAATTCTGAATTCTCTGGAACTTGAACTGAAGACCCCATCCATTAGGATCAGCTACATAGACAAAACCGGTATATACACCACTGTAATCTGGTGACTCCAGTTTCTGGTAAGCCTTTGACCAACCATCGGTAGCGCCAATGAAATAAACGAACTGATTGAAGCTCAAAGCCTGCACCTCGTAGGTCATGTTCAGCATATCGAATACAAGTTTGTAGAACATAGCACCTTCTACACCAGTAATTGCCAAGTTGCCTCCTCGATTCTGATCCCAGAACTTGCCTTCAGTGTCGGATGCAGTCAAACATTTGCTCCAGTCACCACCCAAACCACTTTCAGGAGTAACCTTATATTCAAAGCCACCACCTACTACATCTGCAGGAATCAGACAAGTGAAAATTGGGTCATCATAAACATCTGCACCACTGTTCTTTAGAACATAGTCAGTGTTTGAATTGTTCCATCCATTAATGCCACCAGTAATGTAATATGCCTCTTCAATAACTGGAGCCTCTGGAATAGCGTGAATCTGGAAGGCAGTAGTTACTTTTGCTGTAGTTGAACCATTAGTCAACCAGCTCACCAGAGTAGCATCCAAATCACGAGTTGTAGGACGCTTGCCGTACTTTGACTCTACTAAGCTTACAAGTTCATCTGTGCTCATGTATCCATTAGCATCAATAGCATATTCTACACCATCAACAAGCAATGAATACTCACCTGTAGCCTTATAAGCAGAACTAGAAGAAGTAGGAGCAGTAATTGATGCCACCTTAACAGTAGACTCAGTTACTTGTGCAAAATCAATGGTACCAACCTCCTGTACGCCAGCGCCGTTGAAAGAGATGCCATCTTCCTGGGCATGGTTCTGTGGAGCTGCCCAGTCTTCATAATCGCCTGTACATGCCACCAAAGAAGTGGACAGTAACAATGCATATAATAATGTCTTTTTCATTTGAATTGCGTATTAAAGGTTATTGCTGTAAGATAAAACGATAGTGACGGGTGATATCGTTATAGATAACCAGATAAGTACCAGCTGCTGGGAATAGGTTTTCTCCATTATTAGAGCCTGTGCCATAATAGCTACCATCCTGGAGCTGAACTAGAGCACCACCTGAGTTGTAATCCCATGAACCTGGTTCCTTAAACTTGATACCCTGAGTACCATCCAGTGTCACTGTTGTATACCAATCATGGTTTTCAGCCACTGCTGTATGGATTGGAGCCATTTCAGTATCACCCCATCCATTGAAGTCACCAGCAATACACATTCCTGTAAATACCTTCGCATTATCTGTTGCCTCAATAGTCAACTCGTCAGTTTCTGTGTTCAAAGTAACAGTGTAAATACCTGCTGCTGGGACAGTAATGTTAGCAGAACCCTCATCATTCTTCACGAAATCACCGAAGGAAGAACCCTGGCCCCACTGCTCTTTCCAAGAATCTGGAATATGTTTCAGTTTGAAACCATTTCCTGCAAGATATCCAGTCCAAGTGATTACACCAGCACCTGTAGAAGTATTGTAAGCGTAATCCTTCACAGTTTCCATTGGGAATGTTTGAGTAGGAACTGAACCACCCCAAGTACCATCTGCTATATCACCACCAATCAAATACCAGATATCAGGATCGGCAGCTACCAACATTACATAATAAGGTATAACACCAAGGGTTATATCGTTTGATGTAATAGAAGATAGTGTTTCAAATGAAGCATTCTGAACAGAAGCCAGAACTCGGAAAGTCAAATTAAGTGATGAAGGAACATCTGCTTCACTCTCCCAACCCAAAATCTGTTCAGCAGCCTTGTCTATATCCTCTGCTGCAAATGTTGCAGAGCAGGTAGTGAAAGTCTCATCAAACTGAAAATAGTCAGCACCTGGATTTTCCTCAGCATTCGGGTCAAATCTTTTATTGAATGAACCAGTTGGTGAGAACTGAACCAGATAGTTGGCAGCCACAGGGGCATTAGGTTCAGTAAACTGTGGTTGTGACCAAGTCAGTGTAATACTATTTGTATTCTCCAGTTCAATATTACTGGATACTGCTGGAGTGTTCAAGGTGAAGGTGGTAGGATTAACCAATGTAGGATTTGAATCCAGGTCCTTCTCGCATGAACTCAATGCGAAGACACCAGCCAGCAATAAAACCGTATTTGAAAATATCTTTTTCATAATCTTCTTGCTTTTAGAATTAATAACCTGGGTTCTGAGTCAATTTTGGATTAGCATTGATATCCTCAGCAGGAATAGCATACAGGTTACGATAAGCAGGTAAACTGGTACCGTTTTCTGCACCACCCTTCCATTCCCAAAGATACTTGCTACTGTTTGAACCGCCAAAGTAACCATAACGAATCAGGTCGGTACGGCGGAAACCTTCAAAGTAAAGTTCACGTGAACGTTCATCCAGAATCTCCTCTGTAGTATAAGAAGCCTGGGTAGATGCATTGGCACGATAACGAAGCTGATTAATATAACCTGAACCTGCAGAGGTAGTTCTTCCTCCATTCAGACGAGCATCAGCCTCAGCTGCTATCAAGTAAGCCTCAGCAGAACGCATCAGGAAATAATCAGTATCAATGAACTTTGAATTATGACCAGAACCACCATTAGCATAAGTATTACGGAACTTCTTTACTGAATAGCCATACTCAAAATCGGTAGGAACAGTAACAGGAAGAGACTTTCTTCCTACACCGAAGAATAAGGCACGGTCATCACCAGCTGCTTTCTGCATTTCTGGAGTATCCACTGCAGGAGCATCGGAAGTTGGGAAGAACTTATCTAGAAGAGGTCTTCTAGCACGGTTTCCAGCCCAGAACTCTATTGAACCATAATCTGAAGTAGTATTCATATCAGACTTCCAGGTAGAAGCCATCAAGAACAATGTAGTACAGTAAGCTGTAGTGGTTACACCATCCTGCAACAATGGAAGAATTGCCTCTACAGAAGCACCATTCTCACCATTGTCACCCATAAACAACATCTGATAAGCAGTCCATCCATTCACTGGTGTTGTATGGAGTTTGTGAGGGCCATTGATAACCTTCTCTGCATAGGTCTTAGCATCAGCCCAACGAGCAGAACCAGTATAAACCTCTGCATTCAGATACATACGAGCTAGAAGCAGATTTGCTGCATCTTGATCTGCACGACCATAGCCATCGGAAGAGCTGGTACGAGCAGCAGGTGTAAGCATACTACCAACTGCCTCCTTCAATTCAGATTCAATCCAATTGAAAAGTTCAGCTCTTGAAATCTGCTCTGGACTCTCAGCAGAAATTTCCAAAGCAAATGGAACGTTTCCATAAAGGTCCATCAGATAATAGTAATATAATGCACGCAAGAAGCGAACTTCTGCATAACGAGTGGCGTCTATGCCTTCACATACATCCAAATAATGGTTGCAAAAATCTATACCTGCATACAAGCGATAGTAGAAACCCATCAACATAGGATGTGCAGCATCCCATGTATTATAGTTAAATGCAGGAATACCTGGGTCACCCCATGCACAGATAGCTTCGTCTGTAGGCAATTCACCGGCATTCCACATCTGACGTACGAAACCAGAAGTACCACCATCCAGACCATCGATATCACAGTCACCGTCTGCACCCGTGTTACCTGCCAATGCCATATTGGCATAGCACTTGGAATAAAGAGCAGCCTCATCAACCTCCATGATGGTACCTGGGTCGATTGGGGTCACATCCAAATCCTTGGTGCAAGAACTCATACCCAAAGCTAGCAGAGTTACTGCTGCTGGGATTATATTTTTGAAATATCTTAAGTTCATAATTTTACCTTGATTAGTTAATTAGAAGTTCAATGACAGACCAAGTAAGAGTGAGAATGCACGAGGATACATGTTATTATCAATACCACCATAAACCTCAGGATCAATTCCGCTGTACTTGGTTATTGTGAATACATTTGATGCTGTAGCGTAAACACGACCACTGGCACCCTGGTAAGAAGAACCTTTGAAGAGGCCATCAAATGAATAACCCAATGTGATGTTATCACACTTCAAGAAGCTAGCATTTTCTACCCAATAGTCAGATACTGCATGGTCATAAGTCTTCCATCCACGAGCTACAGATGCATGAGTTACATTCTGCAAATAACTGAATGAGCTATCAAAACGCTTGTCCATATTCATGAAGCCTGCCTCAGTGTCATTGAATACATAGTTACCTAAGTTTGCACGTAAAGTGAAGCCAAAGTCCCAGTTCTTGTACTGAAGGTTAGAGCTCAAACCTGCTGTGAAAGGAGCATCTGGACTCTTGTAGAAATAAAGGTCATCCTCAGAAATCTGACCATCGGCATTGCGGTCTACATAGACACCTTCCAATGGCTGACCATCGGCACCATATACCTGCTGGTATACATAGAAGGAATTCTTAGGATGACCAGGAGCCTGAGCCTGAACAGTGTTACCTGTACCTGCTGAGATTCCACCAGTCTTTACTACGGATGACTCACCTGTCAGTTCCTCAATCTTATTATCATTATAGGTTGCATTTGCGGTGATGCTCCACTGCCAGTTCTCAGTCTGGATAGGACGAACGGTAACAGAGAATTCTACACCGGCATTGTGCATAGAACCGATATTACTTACTACCTGGTTACGGAAGTTAGAACCTGCAGATACATAAGCAGTATTAATCAAGTCGGTAGTTTCACGCCAGTACAAATCTAAAGCACCACTAATGCGGTTATTTAGGAATCCATAGTCGAAACCTACGTTGTAGGTAGTAGTGGTTTCCCACTTCAAATTTTCATTGTATGCATTTGGACGGTAAAGTAAACCTGAGTCATTTACACCCTTGATAGGATAACGACCGTCCACATTGGTAGTATTCACACCGTAAGATGCGAAATAATTGTAGTTACCAATACCATCCTGCTGACCTGTCTTACCCCATCCCATACGGAATTTGAGGTCAGAAACCCAGTCTGTATACTTCAAACAGTTCTCATCCTTAATCTTCCAAGCAAATGCTACAGATGGGAAGGTTGCCCAGTGATCTTTGAATCGTGAAGAACCATCACGACGAACTGTAGCAGTCAAGAGATAACGGTCATCCCAGCTATAGTTTGCACGTCCGAAGAAGGATACCAGATAGCTTTCCTGCTTCCAAATACCAGTAGACTCATCGTAAGGCTGATTAGGACTTACTGTGTTAGTAGAAGGATAAGTTCCTGCATAGTAGCTGTCACCCCAGAACTTGTTGTGACTCCACTCATAACCACCCATCACATCTACATGGTGAACTTCCTTGAAGTCTTTGTAATACTGTGCATAAGCAGAGTAAATCAAGTTATACTTATTTTCCTTCGTATAACCTTTATTGCCATAATAAGTATTACTCTGACCCCATGGCTCACGAATAGTGTTCTGCTTACCGTTAGCCCAGTCACCAGAGAAGTTCATGTGCAAACGCAAATCCTCAAATCCATGAACTTTGTAATCCATCTCTACGTTACCCATGTAATCATAAGAGTTTGCTTTATCAGAAGTCTCATTCAGCAAAGCTACAGGGTTGGATGCGGCATTACCATTCTTGGTTACAGGCCAGTTTGGATCATTCAAAGCTGCTCCATTGTCAGTCCAAGTGAAGTAGCCATTGAACAAGTCATAGCCACTTGCAAAGACAGGATGAGTAGGATCCATACGGTTTGCAGCACTAATAGCACTAGTGTTTGCATAACTAGTCTTGGCATACATGAACTTACCGTTAATATTAAAGGTAAGGTGATCATCCAAGAAGCTTGGATTCAAATTCAAACTGGCAGTGTAACGCTGATAGTTGGAAGTCTTCAGGGTACCGTTCTGGTCGGTGTAACCCAAAGAAAGACGATAAGGAACATGCTTGAAGCCACCAGCCATAGTCACATTGTGGTCAGTGCTAATAGCAGTACGATATATTTCCTTGTTCCAGTCTGTGTCAGCAGTTCCTAGCAAAGATGCTGCAGCACTGCCAGAACCGTAGTAATTGTTAATAAAGCTCCGATATTCATCAGCATCCAGAAGGTCGATGAACTTGTTCACCTTAGAAACAGAAACATTACCGTTGTAAGAAATCTTTGGAGCCTGGTTAGAGCGACCCTTCTTAGTGGTAATGATGATGACACCGTTAGAACCACGAGAACCGTAGATAGCTGTTGCAGAAGCATCCTTCAGTACGGTAAAGCTTTCAATATCGTTAGGATTAACCATGGCCAGTGCGTTAGGTGCACCCTTCACACCAATGTTATCCATAGCCAGACCATCGATAACGATCAATGGGTCATTGCTGGCATTCAATGATGATCCACCACGAATACGAATGGTAGCTGAACCACCAGGAGTACCACCATTGCTAGTTACGCTCACACCAGCAATCTTTCCTTGCATCAGATCCTGTGCTGAAGTAGCCAGCGGACGGTTCTTCTCATCTGGACGAAGAGCTGTAACAGAACCTGTCAAGTCGTTCTTCTTTACAGCACCATAACCGATGACTACAACCTCCTCAAGCAAGTCAGCATCATCAGCCAAAGTGATAACCATGTTTGGCTCTGCTGCAAGTTCCTGAGTCTTATATCCAACGAAAGAAACTACGATGGTAGCTCCCCTATTCACTTGCAACTGGAACAGACCGTCAAAATCGGTGATTGTTCCGTTGGTGGTGCCCTTTTCAAGAACATTGGCACCAATTACGGTTTCTCCAGTTGCATCTTTTACGAGACCTTTCACAGTTATCGTCTGTGCAAAGGTGCTCATACACAAGAACAGCCCAAAAAGAAGGGCAAGAACCCGATGGGCTCTAAAATTTACTTGTTTCATGCACGATTATATACTAAAGTTAACACTAAATTTAAGATTTTTAGGTTGGCACACTTCTTTGCCGATACAAATTTAGCCTTAATCCATGGTTAATAACTAATTTTTTCAAACTTTTATTCATTTCTGGAGTGCAAACGTTTGCATGAATGAAATTATGAATTATATTATTGATTTTGACCTAAATTAAAAATTTACGTATCTTTGTATCGAGCCATAAAAAACACCATGGAAGACAACATTGTTACAATAAAGGATATTGCTCAAGCATTGAATGTTTCTGTTTCTACCGTTTCACGTGCACTTAAAGATAGTCCCAGCATCAGTATAGAGCGTAGGAAGCAGATACAGACTTATGCAAAGCAGCATAGATACCAGCCTAACATACTAGCTTCCACCCTGCGAAGCCAACGTCATGCCCGTCCTCAAATTATAGGGGTAGTGGTGCCTCAGTTCACGCATCACTATTTCTCTCGTGTACTTACTGGAATAGAGGAATGCTGTCTGGCTTCAAAATATCGAATCATGGTGGCTCAAAGCGATGATTCCTATGAACGTGAAAAACAAATTGTGGAGGCATTCCGTCTGTCACAGGTAAAAGGAATTATCATTTCTCAAGCTAAGGACACTACAGATTATTCTCATTTTGAAGAAGCGATAAAGGATAATATACCTTTGGTTTTTTACGACAGAATCTGTACGGGACTGCGCACTAGCAGAGTAGTGGTAGACGACTATCAAGGGGCTTTCACAGCTACGGAGCACCTTATTAAAACGGGATGCAGAAATATCTGCCATTATTCTGCCAACATGAACCTGGAGATTTCCAAGAACCGTTTTAATGGTTACAAGGATGCCCTGCTCAAATATGGAATCCCTTATCGTAAAGAAATGGTGATTTTATGTGACAACCGGAATGATGCGGAATCCATAACCCCTAAAATAATGAGTACCCTCTACCCTGACGGATTCTTTGCTACCAATGATGACACAGCATTGGGAATACTCTATTCTGTAAAACGCATGGGGATGCGTGTACCTGAAGATATTTCCATCTGCGGATTCACCAATGGAACACGTGCTATAAGCTGTGACCCACAGCTCACCACGGTAGAGCAACGAGGGGTGCAAGTGGGTGAAGAAGCTGCTAAGGCACTTATAGACCAACTGGAAGGACGTATTCCACCGGGGAAATACCGAAACCAGATTATCAAAACCAAACTCATCGTACGAGGTACCACTCGTCCCATTACATCCGATAAACCAAAAGAGTAAACATAAAAGAAAAATATATTCCCAATGAAACAAAAACCAGATCTTAGTTTCTGGAAGCTCTGGAATCTGAGCTTCGGATTTTTCGGCGTACAGATAGCATACGCCTTGCAAAGTGCCAACATAAGTAGAATTTTTGCTACTCTGGGTGCAGACCCGCATGACCTTAGTTTCTTCTGGATTCTACCTCCACTGATGGGTATCATCGTTCAGCCTCTGGTAGGAAAATACAGTGACAAGACTTGGTGCCGCTTCGGAAGGCGAATTCCTTACCTCTTCATAGGTGCCACAGTAGCAGTTCTGGTCATGTGCATGCTCCCTAATGCTGGAAGTTTCGGAATGGCTGTAAGCACTGCCATGATTTTCGGATTGATTTCTCTCATGTTCCTGGATACTAGTATCAATATGGCAATGCAACCCTTTAAGATGCTGGTAGGAGACATGGTGAACGAAAAACAGAAAGGTCTGGCATACTCCATCCAAAGTTTCCTATGCAATGCTGGATCACTGGTGGGCTACCTCTTCCCTATTGTATTTACTGCTATAGGAATCAGCAACATAGCACCTGAAGGTGTGGTTCCCGATTCCGTTATCTACTCCTTCTATATTGGAGCCTTGATACTGATTCTCTGCGTTATCTATACTACCAGCAAGGTAAAAGAATGGAATCCTCAGGAATATGCTGAATACAACGGTTTGACAGAGAAGCCGAAAGAGGATGAAAACGTGAGCATGTTTAAACTCCTGGTCAATGCTCCTAAAGCTTTCTGGACTGTAGGACTGGTGCAGTTCTTCTGCTGGGCAGCTTTCTTGTACATGTGGAATTACACCAACGGAGCCATAGCTGCCAACGCATTCAATGCCCCTGTAGTGAACGGAGTTATTCAAGTAGCTTCTCCTGAGTATCAAGCTGCAGGAAACTGGGTAGGTGTACTGTTTGCTGTACAAGCTGTGGGATCTGTTATCTGGGCTGTGGTAATCCCTATGTTCAAGAACCACAAAACGGCATACATTGTCAGCCTCATTATCGGAGGTATAGGGTTCATCAGCACTTATTATATCCATAACCAGTACGTGCTCTTCATCAGCTTCCTTTTGATAGGTGCTGCATGGGCTGCTATGCTGGCTCTACCATTCACCATCCTGACCAATGCCCTGACTGGTGTGGGACATATGGGAACTTACTTGGGACTATTCAATGGAACCATCTGCCTTCCACAGATTATTGCTGCACTGCTGGGTGGTGTAATTCTAAGTATCATTGGAACAGCCGACAACGGTGCTGCCAACCAACCTGGAATGCTTTTCCTTGCCGGTATCCTGCTGTTCATAGCTGCTGCCCTGGTCAATGTTATCAAGGAACATAAAACGAAATAACAATGATGTAAAATAGAATAAAAGAGGCTTGCTTCACAGCAGGCCTCTTTCTTTTAACTCTATTTACATTTAGACTATCTTTAGTCTTGACATACATGAAGTTTAGTTACATGTCTATACTAATAACCGTTTAACTTATATATGAACACTATTGAAACTGGACGCAAAGATAATAAATTCTTAAACTTTTTCAAGAAAAAAAGGAAAAAAATTAAAACATAACGGGCACAAAATGTGAAAGTTCGAAAAAAAATTATATATTTGCAAACGAAAGAAGCATATAATTACAAGACTTACACACTAAAAAGGGGGTAAAAATCCCTATCTCTCACTACTACAATGAACATATATAAATATGATTTGATTAGCAGGCAGATTTCAGCCGACCTGGTGAAACTAGCTAAAGAAAAAGGTTTAGACAATCTAGAGGTTGACGAAGTTTTGCTTACCGTTTTCACCCCCATGGCACAACTGGACTATGACAGTTTGAACTACATTCAGCTGAAACAGAAACATCTGTGGAAACTGTATACTTTTTTTGAGGTAAAAGGAAGACGTGAACGGTTTAAACGCTACAATAAGGATGCTGCACGCACGGCATTCCAAGAAGAACTGATTTCTAATATAGTAAGCCTGGAAGCTAAGATTGACTTGCTGAAAGACGTGAAAATGATCTCAAATGTAGATGAAAATGGCAAAGTTCACCTCAATGAGAAATTGTACAATGCATATTTGAATGCCAACTTCAATTCCATCCGGTACGGGACTATTAACTATGGTGGTCCTTTCAGGAAGCAATAAAAAAAGAGAACCCCGTGCTGGAGTTCTCTAAAATTCTTAATAAAAACTAATACTATGAAAGAAAATTTGTCAATAGCTGCACATCTACAGCTATGTTTGCTGATGCAAAGATAGGCAAAATAAAAGAGTAGCTCCAAGCACCGCAACCTTTTTTCCTGTAAATCAATGAATATTTTGACCTATGTCAAAGTTAGGAAAGCATTAATCTTCGATGTTCCATCCCCCATTCCGTCATCTGGTAAACCACTGCAAAAAGTCGTTTCCCATGCTCGGTCAAGAGGTATTCCACTCTAGGAGGATACCCGTAACACTCTTTCTTTTCTAGCAGTCGGTCATCGCACATCTGACGAAGTCTTTCCGTAAGCACTTTCTCACTGATACCATGAACCACTGAAAGCATATCCTTGAAACGGGTGCTTCCACAAAGAATGGCAGTAAGGATTTCCACCGTCCATTTGCTCCGAAGCACATCCATCGTATCGGTTATAGAAAGCACCTCCCTACAAAGAACTTTTGCATCTTTTGCAGCAATCTCTTGGATTAATTCATCTATATTTTCATTCATCTTTTTATACCGTAAATTTTTCTCCCCAGTTAGGGAAAAATATTTCTCTAGTTAGAGAGTAAAAAAGGGGAGAAATTAGCCCTCCTGAAATTAGAGTAATTTCTTCACTTCTGAAAGAAGATTTTGGGGTGAAAGAGGCTCCTTTTCACAAGGCTTCAACATCCAACGAACGGTCCAGCTGAGCTGTTCCCCTGGCTGTAAAGGAGTATATTTTCCTTGACTCTCTAGCTCTATGTAAGTATCCCCGTGATTAACGTAAACCTGCACTTCTGCTTCTCCCGGAGCTGGTTCCGACGGATTCAAGTCGGGAAACTGCTTTACCAGTAATAAACCATCATGGGCATAAGCCAGCCAACCTTTTGCATCGGCATTTATCTTCCGGTTATCCTCCTTCACATCTGCCTCATACCAGGACACTCCATCTTCCTCCTGAAAATCTAAAAGCCCAGCTGGGGTGATTCCATCTGCTGGAGCATCAAAGAAAATCACACCTGCATTGGGAACACGACTGATTTCCCAGGGTGCCACACGTTGTTCCTCTTCGCTTTCATTTATAATGGTATAGGTGACAAGGATGGACTGGGTGGATTCCTCTGCTGAAAATGTCTTTATAACCCGATATTTCAGTTGTTCTGAAACTTCGCTTTTCATAATCAGTAAGCCGTCTTTCTGCTCCACCGTGTAAGGAAGTTTGTCAAACTCGGGTACTGGAGGCCAGTTCCAGTCCTTCTGCGGACTAGTCCAAAAAGTGCTTCCAAAAGACTCCCCTACTTTCAGTTGTGACAGAACTTCTTTATCTTCATACTTAAAGGAGATGATTCTGGCACCATTCTCAGCATCGATGCTCATGCTCACAGGACCCGACTTCAGATGGTATATGGCATCGGTCTGACAGGATTGAAGGCCTATGAAAGCCAGGAAGCAAATAAATACAGCTTTTATATTCATGTAATCTATTATTTAAATCTTGGTAAATATAGTCATTTGAATTCAAACCACCTTCATTTCTCCCCCGATTTTCGTTCTTATATATATAAATAGGTATAAAAAGAAGGACAAATACGGGTCGTTTGTCGATTGGTCGATAGTTTAACATCGTTCGTCGGACATGAGTTTGAAACCCATGAAAGTCACCGTATCTTTGTAGTGTCAAAAGGAAAAAACCCGATGACAGAGACAAAAAATAGAAAATAAAAAATAACCATTTAAAATAGAAAAATATGAAAAAGTTTATTCTTTCTTTAGTAGCAGTTTTCGCAGTATCAGTTAGTTCATTCGCAGCAGTAGATAACGACGTAAAAACGTTGAACAATAAGATGAACAAGATGGAATCTTACCTCCAGATGGATGGTTACCAGACCTCTGTAATGACAGGAGCTACAATGAAGCTGCAAGATGCTCTGCAGCAGGCTATTCTAGAAACAAATGAAGAGACCAAGGCTCAAGAAATTAAAAAGGCAGTGGAGAAGAATCTGAAGCAAACCAGTCGGGTACTCTCCATGGATCAGTACAAGAGATACTTGAGAGTCCTAAACAGCACTTTGCAGAATGCGGGTTTAAATGAATACACCAGATAAATTTTAAAGATTATAGTTCTCATAAGGTAAAAAGATAGGGACGGGCTGTAGGGTCCGTCCTTTTTTTATTTATGTAAAATTGGTAAGATAATCTGCAAATTATATCATTGAAATGCAAAGAAATGAATGTATCTTTGCATCCATATAAAAATAGAGAAATATGAGATTATTCTTCTTGGTATTCACCTTGCTGCCACTGATAGGTCAAGGATATGTGATGTGGCGAACTTGGAAGATGCTCCCTAAAAAGAACCTACTCCGATGGGGGGCCATATTAGCCGAACTAGCTGCATTCTGCCTGTTCTTCGTTCACATGGCAGGGAATAGGGATATATGGCCCCTTTGGCTTTCCTCTTTCATGTACGAAATGGGAACTGGTTATCTGGTCGTGTTACTCTACCTGTTACTCATTTTCGTGGTGCTGGATATTCTTCGTTTAATACGTGTGCTTCCCAAACACATCTTCTACAATAATGCCAAAACAAGTCTTATCATAGCTTTGGCTTTGCTGGTAGTGCTCGTCTACGGTAATGTTCACTACCACAACAAGCAGCGTGTGGAATTAAGCTATACTAGTGAGAAGGTAACCAAGCCACTTAAACTAGTCATGGTGAGCGACTTACACCTAGGCTACCATAATGTACGGAAGGACTTGAAAAAATGGATTAAACTGATAAACGATGAGAATCCTGACCTTGTACTGATAGCTGGTGACCTTATAGACGGCAGCATCCGTCCCGTGAACGAGGAGCAGATGTACGAAGAGTTCAAGACTCTGAAAGCTCCTGTCTATGCCTGCTTAGGTAATCACGATTATATGACAGGAGCCAGTCAGGATATGGAGTTTTGTCAGAAAGCTGGCATTCATGTGCTAGTAGATTCTGTGGCTTATGTGGGTGATTTGGCACTCGTATCACGTGATGACCGGACCAACAGGGAACGTAAGTCACTAAAGGACATCATGCAAGGTATAGACCGCAGTAAATACATCATAGAATTAGATCACCAGCCTTATAATCTAGAAGAAGCTGAGCAGAATGGTGTAGATCTGGAACTTGCAGGACATACCCATGATGGACAGATTTGGCCTATCAAATGGATTACCCGTAGTATGTATGAGTGCTCCTATGGATCTTGGAAACGGGGAGATACACAATATTACATCAGTTCAGGACTGGGTATTTGGGGACCTGAATTCAGAATTGGAACAGATTCTGAATATGTAGTCATTAATCTTAAATAAATAATCCCGGGGAATGATTGGCTTCCCCCCCCTTACGGTAATAATACACCCGCTCCTTTTCCCTGCATACTACTTTATACGCTTGTCAGAACCTTCTAAGTCTGATGAGCAATAAGGTAGTCTGCAGGGATTGTGGTTCTTTTCCTTCGCATGGGAACCACCAGGCCAGTATAGCATCGCATCCCTGAACGTAGTGTGTGTTTCTTTTATCCCTTTCCTTAAAAGAAAGTAAAGCATGCAGTCGCCTGTTGTCGGAGCGTGGAGGACAGCGCAGGACTTGAACACACTATCTATACAGACCTGGGGCCTTTCAGCCCCGGAACAGGTCCCCGACTTTTCCCGTCTAGGGGACTCATTCACTAAACCCTATTTTCAGTACTGAAGGCGCACTGGTAGCCAAGATACGTGTTGGGGAACTTGGCGGACAAAGCTACTCTCCTTTTCATGTCCACTTCGTCCTGCAAAGTTAAATGGACAGGAGCCCCATATACAAAAACGGTTAAGAATCTATGGTTTAGGTCTGAAGGTTATAGGGATGAAACAGCTAAAATTAATAGAGCATTCATCGGGCACCTCGAATTGCCCGATTGGGCAAAAGGAACTAACCAGTCAGCTAGCTTTAGCTGTCCGACCGGTTTCTTTCAGTTGTCTGATTTTGGTTGTTGCCCGGAAAGTAATTTAGTGGCAGTTTCCATTTGAGGTGTGAGGACATCCCATCTCATAACTTATTTATAAGGTGTATACCCAATACAAATAGAATGACCCCCGAAAGTTCTTATGTTCAACTTTCGGGGGTCATTACATTTATCTGTAAAATACAGCTTATTCGTCAGTCTCTGGAGCCTGTTCAATAAGTTCCATGAATTGATCCAGTTTAGGAGTAATGATAATTTGAGTACGACGGTTACGCTGTTTTCCTAGCTCGGTATCATTGGATGCGATAGGATTGTACTCACCACGACCACCTGCTGTAAGACGTTTAGGATCAACTCCATACTCGTTCTGAAGTGCCATGACCACTGAAGCAGCACGCAAGGTACTTAAATCCCAGTTGTTACGGATATTAGGACGAGAGATTGGCACATTATCGGTATTACCCTCTACTAGTACCTCATAATCCTTATAGTCTGTGATAATCTTGGCAATCTTACTCAAAGTCTGACCAGCACGTTCATTGATTTCATAACTGCCACTCTTGTAAAGCATGTTGTCTGCCAGAGAAATGTAAACCACACCCTTCAGCACCTTTACATCTACCTCCTGCAGTTCCTCACGACTCAAAGAACGTGTCAGGTTGTTGGTGAGCACCACGTTGAGGGAATCGGACTTAGTCTTAGCATCCACCAACTGCTTGATGTATTTATTTGAAGCGTTAATCTCATCTACAAGCTTAGAGATATTGATATTACCCTGACTATTCAGCTGGATACTATTGTCAAGAGATTTCTGAAGCTCTGCATAAGACTTGCGCTGCTCCTCATTCAGTTTACGAGCTTCGGCCAAACGTTCTTCCAGGCTCTTAACCTGAGTGTTACTTTCTGCCAGTTTCACCTGAAGGTCACTGTTCTGTGACTGGAGTGACTGATAATCGGTCTGCAGATTCTGATAATTAGTCTGCAAATCGGCAAATTGCTGCTTGGAAACACAACTGCCTAGCAACAATGTAGCTCCCAAAAGTGGAAGAATCAGATAGTTTCTTTTCATTGTTATATAAATTAAATATGTTATTCCACGGTGCAATATTACAAATAAATCCCCTACGGAAGGGGATTTATTCTTATTTTTGTGATTTATTTACAAAATATGCAGCCTATAAAGGCTTTTTAATAAGGAAGTACCAGGGATTCACGAGGTTCCAATTTTAAAACGCCTTCCAAAGAAACAACTTTTCCACTGGTTACATCCTTTGCTGTCTTCACGTCTCCTATAACCTCTGCATAACGGTTCATAGGAAGTTCTGTAGCTTTATCGGTTCCGTTTAAAATAACAAGAACAGTCTTTCCTTCATACTTGCGAGCCAGGACATAGCAACCGTTGATAGGAGTAAAGTGAACCATATCACCCTTTGCAATTACATCACTGGTCTTACGCCATTGGAGCAGAGCTTTGGTCCAGTCGAACATGTCATTTTCCTCTGCGGTTCGTCCAGCAGCAGTAAAGCAGTTGTGAGTATCACCAGCCCAACCACCTGGGAAATCCTTCCGCACATTACCATCTGTCACCTCTTTAGTACCATTCATCAAAATCTCTGTACCGTAGTAAAGCTGCGGTATGCGACGAGTGGTGAGCAGTAAGGTAAGTGCCTGTTTCAGCATAGGCACATTCTGACCATTCTTCAAGAAACGATCCGTATCATGATTGTCTATGAATGCCATCACATGAAGTGGGTCTACATAAAGATAATCGTACACAAAGCTATTGTAAATACGGTTTAAACCACCCCACCAAGCATCGGTTTCTTCTGTAGCAGCCATATTGATTTTATCATAGAAGCTAAAATCCATGACAGTCTTCAGGTTGCTATTAACCTTAGCATTGGGACTATCCTTCTGCCAGGCAGCAGTATATGCAGGTTCGGTAACCCAAGTCTCTCCCACTACATTGAAATTAGGATATTCCTCATTGAGTTCAGCCATCCAATCTGCCATAGCCTTTCGGTCTGCATAAGGATAAGTATCCATACGAATGCCATCAATGCCAATCGTTTCAATCCAAAACTTGGAATTCTGGATAAGATAACGCATGACATGAGGATTCTTCTGATTTAAATCTGGCATGGTAGGAACAAACCAACCATCGGTAGTCTCGAACTTATCCACATCTGAAGCATACGGATCTACGATTGGGGTAAGCTTATAGGATGTCTGCAGGAAACCATTTGTAGCAGTAGTTCCCAATGGATCCTCACTTTTGAGCCATTCATTCGTATTGAACCAATCCTTTGAAGGCTGATCTTTTACCCACGGATGTTCAAAACCACAATGGTTAAAAATCATATCCATAACCACCTTCAGACCTCTTTTATGACAAGCATCGGTCAACGCACGATATTCCTCATTCGTACCGAAACGTGGATCTACATTATAGTAATCTGTAGTGGCATAACCATGATAAGTACTGAATTTATCTCTATCAGGAGAATTATTTTCCAATAAAGGAGTAAACCATAGAGCTGTTACACCTAATTCCTCAAAATAATCCAGATGCTGCATCAACCCGGCAATATCTCCACCATGCCTCAGACTTGGCTCATTCCGGTCTACTACATAGTTGTTCATCGTCTTTACCACGTCACGCTCTGGTTTTCCATCGGCAAAACGGTCTGGCATCAGCATATATAACACATCACTTGCGTCAAACCCATAGTGCTTGTCACCTGCCATTTCCCGGTCGCGAAGTTCATAAGAAACGACCTTCTTTTTCTTCCCTTTAGAGAAAGTAAGAGATAGATTTCCAGCCTTAGCACTAGGTGCCACGTCTAAATAAATCAGAAGATAATTTGGAGAATCTAGCTGTACCACATTCTTCAATAAAACACCAGGGTAATTACCTAACTCTATGCTGCTAGCTGAAATGTTGGGACCATAAACCATGAGTTGCACCTCTGTCTGCTTCATGCCAGTAAACCAGAAAGCCGGCTCTATATGATCCACCACAGGTACTTTAGTAGAAGCCTCAAGACCAAGGATGGATAACAAACAACTGAAAAACATAATTAGCTTTTTCATATCCTATATTTTTATCTATACATAATTAATGCAGACTGTGGAGGTACTGAAAGTTTGCTACCTTTCCATCGGATGGCAGAAGACTCATCTACCTGACCATCACGGACTACAACCGTATAAGTACCTTTAGGAACCTCCACCTTTGTGGCTTTACGATTACTGTTCAGCACTACAATAATATCCTTCCAACTGTCTCCTACAGCTTCACCATTTATTTGATAGGCTATAACATTATCACCTTTTACTGGCAGGAAAACAAGGTCCTTTACCACACGTTCTGCGGTTCCCATCCGGAAAGCGGGATGATTTTTACGTAAGTGGATCATATCTTTTACGTACTGGAATAAATCCTGATTTTCAGTCTTGAGTTTCCACTGAATAGCATTGACACTATCTGGGCTTTCAAAAGAATTATGAACCCCCTTTTTGTTTCGTAAAATTTCATCACCACACCAAACAAAAGGCACACCTTGAGAAGTAAGCACCACGGTTTCTGCCAATTTCTGCAGACGAATGCGTTCTTCTGGACTAGCACCAGGAGCAGTAGCCTTTATTCTATCTGCCAAACACATATCATCGTGACAACTCACATAACTAATCATTTGAGTAGGTTGTGCAGCCCAACTCTGTTTACTGTAATTGACACGGGAATAATCCACTCCAGGGTGATTCACAGCCCCCACTATACCAAACTTTACACTTTCCTCATTGCCTGGCACACCTATAAGGAATGCACCTTCTGAATCATTAGCCCAATGACCACGCAAGCCATCACGCATCTCATCTCCAAAGGCTGCTATCCCCGGTGTCTGAGCTATATGAGCTTTCATGGCAAGTTTCTCATCAGGGTACTGAGGAGCAGATGCAGCCCACCCCTCTCCATAGATGAAAATGGATGCATCTACATTGTCTACTGCTGCCCGAATAGCATTCATGGTCTCAATGTCATGAATCCCCATCAGATCAAAACGAAAACCATCTATATGATATTCATTAATCCAATACAAGACCGATTCTACCATATACTTTCGCATCATAGGCATTTCACTGGCAGTTTCATTTCCACAACCAGAGCCATTGGAAAGGGAGCCATCGCTATTATGACGGAAGAAATAATCTGGTGCCGTACGTTGAAAAGCCGAAGCTGCTGCATCAAAAACATGATTATATACTACATCCAGCACCACCCGCATGCCTGCCTTATGCAAAGCCATAACCATCTGCTTAAATTCATTGATTCGGACCTTCGGGTCTTCAGGATTGGTGGAATAGCTACCGTCTGGCACATTGTAGTTCACAGGATCATACCCCCAATTATACTGAGGAGTATTCAGACGTGTTTCGTCCACAGAACCATAATCATAAGATGGTAAGATGTGAATATGGTTCACACCTAATTCTTTCAGATGGTCAATCCCTGTGGATAGGCCTTGAGCATTCTTAGTGCCCGTTTCCGTTAGAGCCAGGAACTTGCCTTTATGGTGAATACCAGATTCCGTATCGATGGAGAAATCCCGATGATGCATTTCATAAACTACTACATCGGAAAAATCGCTCAAAGGTGGACGCTGGTCATTGTTCCACCCCACAGGATCGGTTTCATTCATATCAATGACCTGAGCACGCTCCCCATTTATGCCTACAGCCTTAGCAAAGATTCCCTGAGTTTCAGGGAGCCATTGACCATCAACCTGCACTTGGAAAGTGTAAAATACCCCTTTAAGATCTGCCTTTACTGAAACAGACCAAGTACCATCAGATTTTTTGGAAAGTGAGTAGGTTTCAAAAGGAACACCCCCTTTCCCTTTATGATAGAGATTAACTTTTGCCTGTTCAGCCGAAGGAGACCAAACAGAAAAATGTGTTACATCACTACTGTAGGACATTTCTGAAATAGGCCCTACAGGTACTGGCCAACTTTTCATATCTTGGGCACCCATACTTAATGTAGTACTGAGCATAAAGGTCATAAAGAGATTTTTCAGATTCATAGAAATAATTGCTTTTTCATTTAACGACCACTACGTTCAACCAGAGTTTTCACCTTATTATTAAAGTCTGTACTAGCTAGTAGTTCTTCTATAGTGAGGTGCATTCTATAACGCCAATAATGACGAGGATTAGCTGGCACATTGATTCGCTCCGCATTAGGGTCTGGAAGACGAAGTTTCTCATCCATACTTAACCAGTCCTGCAGACTCATTAATGCCAACATGCTTGGGCAGAACAAATGACGACTGATAATTTCTTCTGCTAGCCATCCTGGCATTGGATGAGGTGCTGGACCATCCTTTTGCAAAGCCTCATTATAAAAACTTTGACTCAATTCCCAATCCTCTTCCCACCAGCCACGCAGCGTGGACATGTCATGCGTAGAGATTGTATCAACAGAGCGATAAGGATTCTCAGCCAAATTACCGAACTTATATTTAGGATTCTTTGGCATGCTTTGAATTTCCAATGTAAGGATACGAAGTTCATCCATTACCCATGGAACGCAATTAGGAACCATACCTAAGTCTTCAGCACAAACCAACATGCGAGTTGCCTTTGTCAAAACAGGAAGTTTCTTCATTGCTTCCGTATACCAGAACTGATCATGACGACGATAGAAATACTCATTATACAGACGATTGAAGGCTGCTTTCTGATCATCAGGCAATGTCTTATACAAATAATCGTTCTGTGCACTGATTCTAGGATGATAACCACGAGGGTCTTTACGGTCATGAACAAAGAGCACATCACTAATAAGTGAATAAAGTCCATCACGGATTGTAATACTCTTTGGATCATTTTTCCCTTTGAATACAGCCTCAACTTTACGTTGTGTATCATATTCAGGTTTCATCTTGAACAAATTGGCCTCAATATGATCAAGATATGTAGCGAAGACTTCTTGTGAAAAATCACCGAATACCTCATTCACAATCCAGTCTGTAATAAATGGACGAGTGAAGAAGTCTGGACGGAAACGAAGTCCATAGCTTTCTATTTCTTCCTGATACATAGGTATAGCAGGAGAGAATTGTCCAAGTAAGCCATGAACTGAATCTAATGGAATCTCCCAAATACGGAAAAATCCCAAGACATGGTCTATACGATAAGCATCAAAATATTCTGCCATCTTATGGAATCGCCTCAACCACCATTGACAGCCATCTTCCAACATAGCGTCCCAATTATAGGTAGGGAAACCCCAGTTCTGTCCGTTGACTGAAAATGCATCAGGTGGAGCACCAGCCTGGCCATTCATATTGAAGTAATAAGGTTCTACCCAAGCCTCAACACTATTACGAGAAATGCCAATTGGAATGTCACCCTTAATGACTACTCCTTTTTGATGCCCATATTCACTAGCTTCAAGTAGCTGAACATGCAGCAGATATTGCACATAATAATAGAAACAAATGTCAGAATAGATCCTGCTGGTATTTCGACAAAGAGCTTTCACCTCCTTCTCATTATATACACTATTTGTTTTCCATGTACGGAAATCGGGAGTGCCATATTGGTCACGCAATACGCTGAACACTGCATATGGAGCTAGCCATACTTCATTTTTACTAAAGAATTCCTTGAAACCTTCGGATTCCATGAGTGCTTCACCTTCCTGTTCATACAAATCACGCAAGTAAGCACGTTTCAGCTTATTAACGGCTTCGTAGTCTATCTGTGGAAGTCCATTCAATTCCAAACGTCGTTTCTCATAAAGAGCAGCCTTGTTCTTGTCCTTCAAAGAAGGTAAAGCACTTAAGCAAACATACTGCGGATGAAATGCGTATATTGAAATACTATTATATGGATAGGAGTCTGTCCAAGTGTTAGTTATAGTCGTATCATTTATCGGCAAAATCTGCAATACACGTTGACCAGTTAATGCCACCCAGTCAATCATTTTCTTCAAGTCGCCGAAATCACCCACTCCATAGCTATCTTTAGTCCTCAGAGAAAATACTGGAATAACACATCCGGCACCTTTCCATTGAGGATAAGGCAAATTTACTGGCTCCTCGGTTACTAGCTGTACTTCTTTATTCTGCAATGAAGGTACATGCAGACGGCGGTTATCTCTTTGTTCCCATGCACGAAGTTCACCTGTTTTAGACTCAACAGACACATATTTGTATTCAACTGGAGACAAAAACTTACTAGGATCTAATGCTACTATAAATTCATTTGGCTGAATCTCATGCATAGGAATACCCTTTTTCACGTCCCAATTACCAAAAGCATCTTGGTTTCCCACCAACACCAAACGTTCATCTCCACGAAGTTGAGGAGCAGAAACACGTAAGAGAATTGTAGTTGGAGAATAGTCTAACTGAACTTCCTCTTCTCGTTCACGTTGGAAGAAACTATCAGTAAAAGCAGAACTGTACAAGTAAGAATCATATGGTATATCCTTCCATGAGTCGAAGAAAACATAAGTACGCTCGCCTGTTCCTAATGGTAACAAGCGTTTGGTGACATCCCACTCCACACGTGTCACTACTCCTTCACGACGAATCACATAAAAATAACTAATTCGTTTGGCAGTCTGTGGCAATTTGACTTCACCAATCCAGTATTCTCCATTATCAGTTGTCAGAGAATAAATCTTCTGAGTAGCTTTACCAGCAGCATTGTAGGATGTTAAGTCTACACAAACCTCTTCACCCCAACTTGTGCGGTAACTTATTCTAAATTGAAGTTTCATGTAATATATATTTATTATTTTCCTCAAAAATAGGGATTATTATTATATTTTTTTACTGATTCTCATTTTTTTAGATATAAATTAAATGCAAACGTTTGCACATTTTTTCCACCATCTATGAAAATATATGACCAGATTTCTATATCTTTGCATCAAATAAAAGAAATCATGAAAAAGATATTTTCAATATTAGGTATACTTCTTGTTTTGGCTTTAATAGCAGGTGGTGGAGTATATTATTTATTATTCACTAGTCCATTCCAACACAATCAAAAGGCATACATTTACATTGACAAAGATGATACTGCAGACAGTATTAGAAACAAGGTTGTTAAAACTGGTAAACCTAACACGATGTTGGGTTATGATCTGATGTGCAAACTGAAAAGTTATGGTGAGAAACACCGAACTGGAAGGTATGAACTGGCCCCTAACGCTACCATGTGGAATCTAGTCCGTGAATTGCGAAATGGTATTCAAGCCCCCATTAAATTAGTAGTACCATCAGTACGCACTGTAGAAAAAATGACTGCCGCTCTGAGCAAAAATCTGATGCTGGATTCGTTGTCACTTGCCCAGGTTTTAAACGATGAATCAAAAATGAAGGAACTTGGTGGCTACTCTAAAGAAACTCTGCCTACCCTGTTTATTCCAGAAACATACGAGGTGTACTGGGACATAACTCCAGAGAGACTAGTAGAACGTTTCCAAAAAGAAAAAGAGAAATTCTGGAATGCTGAACGCTGCAAAAAGGCACAAGATGCAAAACTCACACAAAATGAAGTGGCAACACTAGCTTCTATCGTCGAAAGTGAGACTAATTATGCACCTGAGAAAAAAACAGTGGCAGGACTATATCTAAATCGTCTGCACCGGGGCATCAAATTGCAAAGTGACCCCACTGTAAAATTTGCACTACAAGATTTCGGTCTTCGCCGAATTTTATTCCAACATTTGGAATATGATTCTCCATACAACACCTATATGTACGAGGGATTACCTCCAGGCCCTATTTGTATTCCTACCCCTGCAGGAATAGATGCTGTACTAAATTATGAGCATCACAATTATCTGTATATGTGTGCAAAAGAAGATTTCTCTGGCAGTCATAACTTCGAGGAGACACTTTCTGGTCATCTATTAAATGCCAGACGCTACCAACAAGCCCTTAATGCGCGTGGAATCAAATAATATTAAAAAGTAAAACAAAAAAAGACTTCTAAATCATCCTAGAGTACATCATAACAAAAACAAAAGAGCCTGAGTTCAAACTCAGGCTCTTTTTAAATCAGTAATAGGGAAGGTCGCACTGTCGATGCGATGAAACTCCTGTTAAGATAGGATTTGAGGGCCCCCCGTCTTTGTAATCCGGCGTATCCAAAGATTACCGGCACGCCATTGAGCGGAGAAAGCGGTCTCGGTTTCAGTTTTTATGTAGAGAATCCCCATGAACTAAAGTGCGACCTATTTCTTAGATTCTCCCGTGAATTCTTTTAATTAAGCGTTCTTTGCCTTCTGGCAAACAGCCTTAAATGCCTCTGGATGATTCATAGCCAGGTCTGCAAGCACCTTGCGATTGATTTCAATACCAGCCTTGTGCAAGCCACCCATCAACTGTGAATAGGACATACCTTCCAGACGAGCACCAGCATTAATACGCTGAATCCACAATGCACGGAAGCTACGCTTCTTGTTACGACGGTCACGGAATGCATAAGTCAGACCCTTTTCCCAAGTATTCTTGGCAACTGTCCAGACATTCCTTCTAGCACCAAAGTAACCTCTGGTAAGACCTAAAATTTTCTTTCTTCTTGCTCTTGAAGCAACATGATTTACTGATCTTGGCATAATTTTTTTCTTTTTTGAATGGTAGCGCCGTTAAACTTCACAGCCAACGAACTTTAAGCTATTCATTCGGTTAAACTTTTAATAACTTACTCAGACTACACTCAAATTACTTCATACAAAGCAACTGCTTAACTTGCTTAACGTTTGTTACATCAGCAATAGCAGAGTGGCACAAATTTCTCTTTTGCTTCTTAGTCTTCTTAGTCAGAATGTGACTATGGTAAGCATGCTTTCTTTTGATTTTTCCTGTTCCGGTAAGAGTAAATCTCTTTTTTGCACCGGAATTAGTCTTTACTTTTGGCATTTTTTTTAATTTAAGTGATTATTAAATAATAGTGGCAACGTATATACCGAACGTTACGCACTTAACTGTTTTTCTTTCTATTTAACTTCATCATTTGCTGGACCCTCTGGCTTATCGGCCTTTGGAGCAGCTGGCTTTTCTGCTTTTTTACTCTTATCCTTTTTGGACTTAGGAGCAATGAAGATGGTCATACGCTTACCTTCAAGCTTTGGCATAGATTCTACTTTACCATACTCTTCCAGGTCATTCGCAAACCGTAATAATAGAACCTCGCCCTGTTCCTTGAATAAGATGCTACGTCCTCTGAAGAAAACATAAGCTCTTACCTTGTCACCATCTTCCAAGAATCCTATGGCATGCTTCAGCTTAAAGTTGTAATCATGGTCATCAGTCTGAGGTCCAAAACGAATCTCCTTGATTTCCATCTTAACCTGCTTTGCTTTCTGCTCCTTTGCCTTCTTCTTAAGCTGATAAAGGAATTTAGAATAATCTATCAAGCGACAAACAGGTGGGACAGCGGTAGGAGATATCTCTACAAGGTCAACGCCTAGATCTTCTGCCAATTTTAAAGCATCGCGGGTAGGCATAACCTTAGATTCTATTTCATCGCCTACGACACGTACTTCACGTACACGAATCTGTTCATTGATTCTGTGTTGTCCTTTGAAATTTTCGTTCTTCATTAAAAAATTTTGTTCCTGTTTTTTTCTTTTGTTTATATTATTATCTTAAATCCTTTATCTCAAAAGCGGTTGCAAAGTTAAAACTTATTTATCATATTGCGAACTTCTTCATTGATTTTTTTTGCAAAATCTTCATATTTCATACATCCTTCGTCACCAGCACCTTGCTTTCTGACTGAAACAGTACCCTCTGACTCCTCTTTTTCACCTACGATTAGCATATAAGGAATACGTTTCAACTCGTTGTCACGAATCTTGCGACCAATCTTTTCATTACGATCATCCACAACAGCACGGACATCATTATCTTCGAAGTATGAACGAAGCTTTTCTGCATAATCATTGTATTTCTCAGAGATTGGTAATATTGCCACCTGGTCTGGTGTAAGCCATAATGGGAATTTTCCAGCAGTATGCTCTATCAATACTGCGACAAAGCGTTCCAATGAACCGAATGGAGCACGATGAATCATTACTGGACGATGCTTCTGATTATCGGCACCCATATATTCCAATTCAAAACGCTCTGGAAGATTATAATCTACCTGAATGGTACCTAGCTGCCAACGACGTCCAATTGCATCCTTTACCATAAAGTCTAGTTTAGGTCCATAGAATGCAGCCTCTCCGTATTCAATCTTAGCCTGAAGACCCTTCTCCTTACAAGCATCAATAATATCCTGCTCTGCTCTGTCCCAAATCTCATCACTACCTACGTATTTAGTAGTATTATTAGGGTCACGCAAAGAAATTTGAGCCTCGAAGTTGTTGAAATCCAAAGCCTTGAAGATGATAAAGATGATATCCATTACACGCATAAACTCATCCTTTACTTGATCAGGACGACAGAAAATATGTGCATCATCCTGAGTGAAAGAGCGTACGCGCGTTAACCCGT
This sequence comes from Bacteroidales bacterium UBA4293, assembly GCA_002395835.1. Taxonomy (GTDB): domain Bacteria; phylum Bacteroidota; class Bacteroidia; order Bacteroidales; family Bacteroidaceae; genus Minthousia. Next base: position 178,503 of record DGVD01000018.1, read on the forward strand.
GAAGTTCACCACTTTGTTCATAACGATATACTGTACCAAACTCTGCACAACGGAATGGAAGATCTCGATAAGAATGTGGGGTATTCTTGTAGATCATGCAGTGATGAGGACAGTTCATAGGCTTAAGCAAATATACCTCGCCTTCTTCAGGTGTAGTGATAGGCTGGAAACTATCTTTTCCATAATGATCCCAATGGCCTGAAGTTACATACAACTGCTTATTGCCGATATGGGGAGTAATAACCTGCTGATAACCGAATTTCTTTTGAATTTTCTTTAAGAAATCCTCAAGACGCAAACGAAGTGCGGTTCCCTTTGGAAGCCAGATAGGAAGACCTTTACCCACCATATCAGAGAACATAAACAAGTCCATCTCCTTGCCAATCTTACGGTGGTCACGCTTTTTAGCTTCCTCCAATAAAGCAAGATACTCATCCAACATGCTTTTCTTAGGGAAAGTGATGGCATACAAACGAGTCATCTGCTTGCGGTCTTCTTGGCCTCTCCAATATGCTCCAGCCACAGAAAGAACCTTGATGGCTTTAATAGGAGCTGTAGAAGGCAAGTGTGGACCACGACAAAGGTCTGTGAAATTTCCTTGAGTATAAGTAGTAATGTGGCCATCCTCAAGTTCGGAAATCAACTCACACTTATATGTCTCGCCACGACCACCAAACTCCTTTAGAGCATCCTCTTTGGATACACTCTTACGGACCAATTGCTCCTTCTTGGCAACCAGCTCCTGCATTTTCTTCTCTATCCTAGGAAAATCACTCTCCTTGATAACATCATCTCCTGGATCCACATCATAATAAAATCCATTCTCGATAGCTGGACCTATACCAAACTGGATATTTGGATAAAGTTCCTGCAATGCTTCAGCCAAAAGATGGGCACTGGTATGCCAAAATGTATGCTTACCCTCAGGATCTTCCCATTTATACAATACAATTGAAGCATCCTCTTCGATAGGACGTGCCAAATCTCTAGTCTCGCCATTAACACCAATAGCTAAGACTTCCTTTGCCAGACGAGGACTGATACTCTCTGCAATCTGCAAACCGGTTACGCCAGACTCATACTCACGGACGGAACCATCAGGAAATGTAATATTCATCATAATAGTTTGTTATTTTCAATTTCAAGGATGCAAAAATAGTCAATTCTTTTGAGTTTAAAGGCATTTTGCCCCAATTATTTCACTCTTTTGCATCAGAATAGCGCTTGATAATGTTGTAAGCCGTGTAAAGACCGAGTTCACCAGCCTTGCTCAAATCCTGAATACCAAGGGAAATCTCATTCAAAGCCAAATGAGCTAGTCCACGGTTATAAAAAGCCTCGGCAAAATCATTTTTAAGTTCTAAGGCTCTGCTGTAGTCCTGAACAGCCGAACGATAGTCACGATTTTCCATGGACAAGTTTCCACGATTATAATAAGCATAGACAAAGTCTGGAGCTTTGGATATGCACTGATCTAGATCAAGCATCATAGCATTATTCTCCATAGACATGCCTGGACTTAGATTCACCTCTTCTTGTTTCTGGCGAGCTAGAGCATTTACCAACTGGCTTTCAGTTGTTTCCACCTGAGACTGAGCCCGTGTTACATCCATTAGTTTGTAACGCACTACCGCACGTAAGAAGTAGGCCTCGAACAAGTCCGGATTATAATGAATAGCTAATGAGAGGTCGCTCAAAGCATTTTCCAAGTCTTGAACCAAATAGTAATCTAAAGCACGAGCGAAGAAAATCTTTCCAGCCTGTAAGCTGTCTCTCACTAAATCCAGCTCTTTACTATGCCTGTCTAGAGACTGGAACTGTCTGTCGGCATCAATTTCTGATAAAGGTTCCTCAGAGTTGGTAATTAGCAGTTTCTGAGAGAACATGGATTCACGGTAAAGGTCATCGATTGCCTTATAATAATGCACACCGGTATTCACCTCACGCGCTTTCTCATAGTAGGTCAATACGAACATAGGCTGAAGTTCCATTCCGACCTTACGATTCTGCACCTTACCCCGATAATCATTGTTATACTTCTGTTCCATCTCGGTTTCGTCTTCCACTACCATACTATGATAGTTCTCCAAGTCCTTATCAGAGCGTTTACGTGTTTTCACCATCTTTGCAGTCTTGCCTTGATAACGTTTGTCAATCTGCGCTTTGGTCACACGAAACTCATCCTGTTCTGCCCCTTTTTCATCGCCTAACTTACGTCGACACTCAGCACGAGCCAGCAAACCCGTCCAAAAATCAGGGTAATGATTGATCACGGTGGTATAATCTGCTATAGCCCCACGAAGGTCTCCAGTCTGTTCTTTCAAAGTAGCGCGATTATAGAGTGCCATGTAATCTTCTGGATCACGTTGCAAAACAAAGTTGAAATCTTCAATGGCACGGTTGTCATCACCCAACTGAGCACGAAGCAATGCACGATTATAATGGCCGATATAGTTTTCAGGATCCAAATCCAAGGCCATGTCATAATCAGCCATCGCATCTCCCAGTTTATTCAGATAATAACGGCAGAGAGCTCGATTAATATAATTTCCTCCACTTTTGGGCAGCAGATGGATAGCCTTACCAAACTGTTCTTCCGCTTCCTCATATTTTTCTTGAGTCATACTAAGAATTCCTCGACCAGACCAAGCTTGACCTTCATAAGGATCTAAATCTAAAGCCTTGTCTAACAGTGAAATGGCCTGTATGGTATCTTTCTCCTTAAGTTTGATGTCTGCTTTTAAAGTATAAGGTTTTGCTGAACGTGGCCACTTATTAATCATTTCATCCACATGCTTGTCTGCATCCACATAGTTGGAATCCGACATTTCGCAGATAATCAAGTTATGATACAGTCCTTGCTGTTCTGGGGTAAACTCCAAAGCTTGTATATAATCCTCTGCCGCCTCCTTGAATTTACCTCTATTGATGCGTGACAAACCACGTACCTCATAAGTACCGACAACAAACGGATTTCTCTCCAAAGCCTCGGTACAATCTTGTTCGGCTCCAGTGTAGTCCTCTAAATAGAACTTAGCCAGGCCTCTGTAAAAATAAGGTTCATATAAATAAGGTCGAGCTCCAATCACTTGATTGAAGTACTGAATGGAAAGGACATAATCCTCAAAATAAAGCGCATTACGACCTATAGCCATCACACGGTCAGTATTAATCTGACACCAACCTGAAATGCCTATCAAGAAAGAAAGATATAAGGTCAGTAATCTCTTCAAATACATATTTCTAGCGCGGTATTTTCACTTTATAAGCGCAACGGAAATTGCCCTTCATCATATTTACCAACTTACTTTTTATCATCTGCTTTCTAAGTGAACCAATACGATCCACAAACACATGTCCTTCCAGATGATCAAACTCATGCTGAATAACACGTGCCAGATAACCTTCAACCCATTCATCATGCGGATTCAAATTCTCATCTAAATATTTCACATGAATCTTTGTGGCACGACGAACTGACTCATGTATGCCTGGCAGACTAAGGCAGCCTTCTTCTAGCAATTCAGTTTCTTCTCCAGTTTCTACGATATGCCCATTAATGAAAGCATGTCTGAATCCCTTATATTCAGGAAAATCCTCTGAAAGTACGTCCAAATCTATAACAACTACGCGTATAGGCAGTCCGATTTGTGGAGCTGCAAGACCTATTCCATCAGCATGACTCATGGTCTCATACATATTTTCAATTAGTTCCTTCAAATTAGGATAATCTGGAGTAATATCTTCTGCAACTTTTCTCAAGACTGGCTGACCAAATGTATAAATAGGTAATATCATATTTCTATATCAAAATTTAACAGATTCCATATAGCTCTGCAAAATAATAGTGGCACTAATCTCATCAACTAACGCTTTATTTTGCCGAGCTTTCTTCCCTATCCCACTTTCCAGCATGGCTTTATGAGCCAAAACAGAAGTGAAACGTTCATCATAAAATTCTATAGGCAACTGTGGGTATAGTTTTTTCATACGGTTCACGAAAGGAGTGATATTCTTCATGTTTTCACTCTCTTGCCCGTTCATCTGTCTAGGCAAACCTACAACAATCTTCTCCACGGATTCTTTCTGCAGATAATTTTGTAAAAAATCCACAAGTTTGTGAGTTTCCACCGTGGTTAAGCCATTCGCTATGATTTTAAGTGGGTCTGTAACTGCCAATCCAGTTCGCTTTTTCCCGTAATCTATTGCTAAAATTCTACCCATAGTATGGGCGCAAAGATACGGCAAAAAGCGGGGAATACAAAAAATATTCCCCGCCTTTTTATATTCTCTAACTTATTTCAACAATCCTGCAGCTTTCAGGTATTTGCTTTGCATAAGATATGCCTGGAATTTAGCTTCCGTATGACTCTCATAGGCTTGTTGCCATAGTGTTTGAGCCTCCAGGACCTCCGTCAAAGTACTCATACCGTTCTTATACTGATTATTAGTAATCCGAAGATTCTCATCTGCTTGAGAGAGAGAACGCTGCGCAACCTCCACCTCCAATTTAGCCTCATCTAAATTGTTAGCAGCCTGTGCTAATTCCAATTCCATCTTATCATTCAGGTCTCGTTGCTGCATTTCAACCACAGCCTTTTGTGCTTTAGCTGCTTTTACTTTATGTGAGCCCTCTCCAAAATGGAATAATGGAACAGATACAGTAACCAAGCCATTGAAAGAAAAATCATCAAAAACAGAAGAATGGTTGAAGCGAAAAGCATTGGTGTAACCATAATCCAAAATTAAAGCCACATTAGGCAAATAGTCACTCCTATTCAACTTAATCTGCTCATTTGCCACTTCTACCTGTTTTTGAAGCATAATGTACTCAGGGCGGTTCTCAATACCTGAAAATTTCATGTCCACTTCAATTTCTTCTGGATATTCATCCTTTACATCAATATCGGATGTCAAATTCATACCCATTGCATGACAAAGGTTCATCTTAGTTAGACGAATAGAATTCTCAGCCTTTCGCAGCTGCAACTCACTCTCATTCAATTTCACTTGAACTCTTAGCAAATCATTTTGGGCAGCCATACCATGCTTTTTCAAACTTTCTACCTGACGGAGTAGTTCCTGCAACATAGTATTATACTGCTTCGCTACCTTTTGCATTTCTTTCGCTTTCACTGCCAAAACATAGGCCTCGTCTGTCTGCACCAAAACCTCTTGTATGGTAAGTGCCTTCTGTTGTTTTGCCACATCCTGGCCTAATTTAGCCATATTATGGGCCGATGTTATTTTACCACCCATATAAATAGGTTGCTGCAACATTAGACCTGCCGTGTATGATAGTCCAGTTTTGAAGGATAAATCGATAGGCTGAATCAAGTTCATCAAATCTGGGAACATCGTTCCTAATGCCTGCACTACCGGATATTCTGCCAAATTAATATTAGCCGACTTGCTGAAATTATTGTACCACGCACCCCCAATCAACTTGAAGTTTGGCAAATAATTGGCATAATACTGTCTTTCCGTATGATTGGCCTGATCTATCTTATAATTTGAAGCTGCCAGATTCGCATTGTTTTTCAATGCCAAGTCTCTACAATCTTTTAGTGACAAGGTCTGCGCTTGTACTATAGAGAATCCCAAAATCAGTCCTATGAAAAAAACTATCTTTCTCATGATTTTCTTATTTTGAAGAACAATGCATAAAGCACTGGTATTAATATCAGTGTTATAAATGTACCAAAGAACAATCCACCCATGATGGTAGCAGCCATTGGACCAAAGAAACTATCACCAAGTAGCGGGATGACACCTAATACCGTAGTCATGGCAGCCATCATTACAGGACGTAATCGAGTCAACGAACTGTATATCAATGCCTGGATTGGGTCGTCTGTATTTTCTAATTGCAAACTAATCTCATCCATCAATACGATACCATTCTTAATCATCATACCCAACAATCCTAGACAACCAAAGATAGGTACAATACCGAATGTTTTTCCGCTAAGAAGCATAGCTATAATGACACCTACCGCGATAAATGGCAGACAACAGAAAATAATACCTACTTTCTTGTAATCCTTGAACAGCATAATCATGATAGCAATCATTAAGATAAAAGCTAGTGGAACATTCTCAAACAGATATTCCATACACTCATCACTTGCACCCTTTTCTCCTTCCCAGGACAGAGTATACCCAGCTGGTAATGGAATCTGCTCTATCTTCTCTGCTACAATCTGACGGGCTTTTTCTGTGGCAAAACCTAGAGATGGGGAGCAAGCAGCACGTTGGGTCCTTTCGCCATTGAAACGAATTACTACCGGATCCTCCCAGTCTACTTTTACATCCTTACAAGCTTGTTTCAAAGGCAAAGTTCTCATAGCTTGCTCAAGTAATTCCTGGCGATCTAAGCGACCACTCTGGAGCTTCATCAAATTCTCCTTATTAATGATTGAATTCAAAGATGGCATCATAGTAAAGACATTGGCATCACTTAAGAGTTCCAATGGTTTATTACCACTCTCCATACTTTTAATATAGATGGTATTAGGATGAATACCTTCATAGAAAGTTCCTACAGGAATACCACCTGCTGCTGAAAGCAAAGACATTCCTACTTCAGTACGACTTATTCCCAAACGGCGGGCAACCGGTTGATTATACTGCACTGTAAGCAAGGGCACTTTAGGATCCCAATCAGTAGTCACCAAGCAAGTAGCCTCACTCTCTTCCATAATCTTCATGGCTTGATCTGTAAGCTGATGCAAAACTGCTGGATCAGGACCTGAAAAGACAACTTCTATTGGGTACTTCTTGTACATCAAGTTGTATTTCTTCAACTTCACATAAGCTTCCGGATAATGTTGTGTGAGGTAATTCTGAATCTCATCTATATTCTTCAACAAAGATTTTGAGGATTCGAAATCAATCACCAGTTCTCCATAGCTCAAAGAAGGTAGCGCTATACTTCTTGTCAAATTATAACGAGAGGCTGTACCACCTACAGTTCGAGTGATATGCGTAATTTCCTTACGCGTCTTAAGATATTTCTCTATTTCAATCAAATCCTTCTTTACTTGTGTACTATTCGTCCCCTCTGGAAGTTTATACTCCATATATAGCTGGTCATAATCTAGATCTGGGAAGAAACCTTGAGGCAACAAAGGATAGCAAAGCGCACTTAGTATTAGTAACCCTATAGAGACAAATATGGTTGTCCAACGATGAGCGAAACACCAACCCAGTACAGACTTCAAAACCCGATGTGCCCAACTACCATATGGATCTTTGTTTTTCTCATTTCCATCATCTTTACTATCAAAATAGCGGTTTGCCATCAAAGGTACATGAATAAGAGCCAATACCCAACTCAGTAACAAGGACACACATAGCACAATGAATAAGTCATGAACATATACACCAACTGTATCCGGTGACATATAAATAGGTAAGAATGCTGTGATAGCAATAAGGGTTGCACCTAATAATGGCATTGCTGTCTTCTTTCCTACATCAGTCAAGGCCAGCATACGAGGTTTTCCTGCTTTCAAATCCACCTGAATTCCATCGATAATTACGATTGCATTATCTACCAACATACCCATGGCCAAAATGAAGGAGCCCAAAGAAACACGTTGCAAGCTTCCATCCATCATTCCTAATACAAGGAATGAGCCCATCACGATGACTAACAGACAAATGCCAATAATCATACCACTTTTGAATCCCATGAAGAACATCAAAAGTAACACCACGATGATAACAGATTCCGCCAAGTTAACCAAGAACACATTTAAGGCACTATTTACACGTTCAGGCTGAAAGAATATCTTATGATACTCCACGCCTGCAGGTAAACGATCTTCATGAATTTCATCCAAAAGTTTCTCTACTTTCTTGCCTAGTTTTGTTATGTCAGTTCCACTTGCAGCAGCAATGGAAATACCCAACGCAGACTCGCCATCGAATGCCAATTCATTTCGAGTGGGTTCTTCATACGACTTCTCAATAAATGCAATATCTTTCAAACGAAGTTGGTCGTCCTCATGTCCTTGAATAATGAGGTTTCCAATATCTTCTACCGAACGATACCTATCATCAACTGAAACACGAATACGCTGATTACCGCTATTATAATATCCACTATAGATAGTTTCATTTTGACCATTAAGGGTGTTCAACACCTCCAAAGGAAGAACACTCAGATTTCCCATTTTGGCCTGATCCAGACAAACATTGATACATTCGGAACGCTTTCCATAAATATCTACACGAGCGATTCCCGAAATACCCATTATTTCACGCTTTATTAATTCTGCATATTCAGAAAGCTCACGGTCATCCAACCCATCTCCAGTAAGAGCATAGAACATACCGAACACGTTGCCAAAATCATCACGGACGACAGGTGTTGTAGCACCAGCAGGAAGAGAAGCCTGAGCATTAATTACTTTCCTTCTAACTAAATCCCACTCATCTTCGACCTTATCATCAGGTACTGTCTTTCGTAATTCTACAGAAATTAGGCTTAAATCATTGAAGCTATAACTTGTTACATTCATAACATCGTCTACAGTACGGATGTTTTTCTCCAGTATATCAGTCACTTCCAATTCCACCTGATAGGCCGATGCACCAGGATAGGTAGTGACTACTAGAGCTTGCTTCACTTTGATTTCAGGGTCTTCCAACTTACTCATTCCATAATAGGAATAAATACCGCCCACAATCAGAGCCGCAACCAAAAAGTAAACAAGTTTCTTGTTATCAAAAGCCCATTTACCAAAATCTATCATAATAAGCCTCCTACATTACTTGAAGTTGTAGCAGGAAGTGGCTTAACCTGCTGACCATCCTTAACATGATGCACACCTGTAGCCACAACCACATCACCAGCTTTCAAACCTGAAGTTATGGTAAAACGACCGCTGCTCAACAATAGTCCTACAGTAACCTCAGTCTTCTTCAATACATCTTTGTTTAACACATAGACAAAACACTTTCCATTCTCCGTGAAAACAGCAGTGTTCTTAACCGTAACATTATGACTATCCTCATGCGTTCTTATAGAGACCATAGTAGACATCCCCGCTACAGGTTTCTTTCCTTCCAAGTCTGCTAATTTAAATCGCATAGTGTAAAGCTGATTAGCATTAGCCTTCTGGTTCACACTTATGAGGGTCAAAGGAAAAACCTCACCTGGAAAAACATCGAAAGTACAACTAAACGATTGCATTTTGTCACGTAGCATATAAGTAGATGCGGGAACATTTATTTCCACCTCAGGAGCATCCTTATTGATCATAGAAATAACTGGCATGCCTGCTCCTACTGTTTCATGCTCTTCAAAAAGGCGTTTTTCCACATAACCACTGAATGGGGCATAAATTTTCGTATCTGCCAACTGATTCTTATGGTTCTCATATTTTGCGGTAATTTGCTGAAGACCATATTGAGCTTTATCATAATTATTCTCTGTAGTAGAATTATCCTTATACAAAGCAATGATACGTTCAGCTTCAGCCTTAACTTGTTTATATTCAGCCTCGGTAGCTTTAAGTTGGGTCCGATAATCACGAGAATCTAATTCCGCTAGCAACTGACCTTTGTGCACATATGAGCCTTGATTCGCATAAAATTTTAGAATAGTGCCCGGCACTCGAAATGCTATATTTGCATCCTCAGCAGCCTCAACTTTTCCTGGGACTAAAATGCCACCTTCACTGCCATAATCAAGCACAACATCAGTTTTCACAAATTGAACCATGTTAGTCGCTTTTTTCTCTTGTTTACAACCTACAAAAGAGAATAATGCAACTAAACTAAATAAAAAAAATTGTTTCTTTGACATGTTCTTTTATTTTATTATTTGCAGTTGCAAATATCTATCAAAAAAATGTAACGTGAAAGCCCTTTTCGAACTGAAATATGTTCAATTAGTCGAAAATAAAGAAAGGACCGACTTCACAGCCAGTCCTTTCCCCTAAGAAATATAATTTTCTTACTTACCAAAAAGAAATTATCAATATGTTCTATAAAGCAACCATGAACCTGGGAATTCACCCATCAACTGATCGCGTCTTTGTGCTGCAGATACTTTGTCTGCATAAGAAGCAGCAATAACACGGTACATGAGTCCTTTATCAGTATTTGCGCTAACTACCATAGAATTGAAGCCACGATCTGCTAAACGTTGTTGTAAACCACGTGCATTTGCCTCCAAGCTAAAACTACCAACTACTACGCTATAATCCTTCAAATCACCAGATCCAACCAAGGTTACATGCTCTGAACGAACGCTAACATTGCTAGCATCGTAGGTATTTGTTGATGAAGTTACAGGAGTGGTCGTAACCACTGGAGTGGAAACAACTGGAGTAACTGTAACAGGAGCTGAACTTTCAGCAGTAACAGCTTCCTGAGCTTTTGCTTTCTCATACGCTTTACGATATGCACTTTCATTAGATTTACAAGAAGTGAATCCAAGTGCCAGGCATAGGCCCATTCCTAAAACTAAAAACTTTTTCATTTTATTTATAATTAAAATTAATAATCTTATATATTCTTTTTAGTACTTATACGTTCAAACTCAGAATTTTTCATGCATTTTTTCATTCTTACTGAAGGGCGGAAATGAATAGCTTTCACCCTGACGGACTGAGAGCGAATATCATCGGGTGATTCCACTGTTTCCGACTCTGCAGAAAGTGAAAACGTCCCCAAATCATCAATACATACATTGTAACCAGCCTTCAACTTTTGACTTACAGATGAAATAAGAGCTTCTATAGCCGCCTTCATATCTGCAGTTGTCAAAGTGCACCCTGCCGAAATCTCTTCACAGAGTTCAGCTGTATCAATAGTACCCCTAGTAACAATCTGTGCATAGTAACCTGTTTTTGGAGTGCTACTAATATTGTCCTTTAAGGGGGTCAATCGGTATGGTATACTCATCTTTCTTAATTAATTATAAGAACTAAATGTTTTTTCAATGAATTCTAGACCAAAATTAAAAAAAGTCTAGAGCTAAATGAAAAAGAATCTAGTGCAAAGATAAAAAAAGTCTAGAAGTTTATTTCAATTAGGTACTTAAAAAACGTTAAATTGCATAAAATGACCCTATTTTCATTAAAATTGGTTTTGAAAAGGATGAGATTAGGAAATAAATTAGTACTTTTGCCTTAAACCAATAAAAAGTAACGAAAATGAAAAATTTAAGTGTATTAGCTGCATTTCTAGGTGGCGCAGTCGCTGGAGCAGCAATTGGAATTCTTTTTGCACCAGAAAAGGGTGATGATACTCGTGCTAAAATCGCTGAAGCTGTTAAAAAAAGTGGAGCTAAACTAAACAAAGAAGAATTTGACAAATTGGTAGACAGCATCCAGGCAAAGTTTATGAAGGGCAAGTCTGTTGCTGAAGAAGCTGTATCAATTGATGACTAATGCTCTCTAGCGAAAAAAACATCAATAGCCTAACTGACTTATTCACAGATGTGAAGGAGTATTTTCTTCTTCAAAAAGAATATGTCACCTTAGATGTGGTAGAAAAACTCACCATTTTACTTTCTGCCATAGCTCTAGGGTTTGTACTCATGTGTTTAGGTTTACTGGTTCTCTTCTACCTATCTTTCACTTTAATCTATATGATTTCCCCGGCAGTTGGCGGACCAACTGTGGCTTTTGCTATCATGACATGCATCCATTTGGTCATTGCTGCCATCATTTATGTCAATCGCCAGAAATTAGTCATAGCCCCAATAACTAAAGGTGTAGCTAGCATATTGATTGGTGATGATAATAATAATTCAAAAATTGAAAATATAGAGAATGAAACTGGTTCCTGAGAAAGAAAAGGGAATTACGCTGGAAGATATTCGACTAAGAAAGTTAGCAATAAAAAAGCAGTTGAGCCAGCGAAAAGGAAACATGGTGAACAAGACTCAATCCTTGTTCACTCCTGCTCGTGATGTAACCAAATGGGACAGAACTTTAAGCCTTATAAGTAATAGCATTGCAGTTTATGATGGGCTATTGCTGGGATTACGTTTGATGACGCGTTTCAAAGGATTCTTCCGAAGAAGATAAACCTAAAGACTAAAAACATAAAAAAACCTGTAAGCCGATGGCTTACAGGTTTTTTTACTATTTGTATTAATTGTTTTCAGGACGAAGTTTACGCACCACCTCTGCTGTACGCCACATTTCACTATCATGCAATGCAGCTAATTCCTTCTGGAGACCTATACGATAATCGGGCTTAGAATTAGCATCAATTGAAATTTGAGCCTCATGACCAGATTTAACAGACTGATACAGCTTCTGAACAACTGGCTTTATTGCATCATGGAACGGGCCCATCCAATCCAATGCACCACGCTGTGCTGTTGTTGAACAGTTAGCATACATCCAGTCCATTCCTTTCTCGGCAAACAAAGGCATCAAAGATTGAGTTAATTCTTCAACCGTTTCATTGAATGCCTCTGAAGGGGTATGTCCATTTTCACGGAGGACTTCATATTGCGCTGAAAGCAAACCCTGAATAGCGCCCATCAAAGAACCACGTTCACCAGTCAAATCTGAAGTTGCCTCACGCTGGAAAGTAGTCTCGAACAAATAACCAGATCCGATTCCGATACCCAATGCTAATGTCCGCTCCAATGCATTACCTGTAGCGTCCTGATATACTGCATATGAAGAGTTCAATCCACGACCTTCAAGGAACATTGTACGAAGTGAAGTTCCTGAACCCTTTGGCGCAACCATAATCACATCTATATCTTTCTGAGGGACACAACCCGTGCGGTCACTCCAAGTAATTGCGAAACCGTGAGAAAAATACAGAGCATTACCTGGCTGCAAGCATTTCTGTAAAGTAGGCCAAACACTCATTACTGCTGCATCTGAAAGCAGACACATTACAATAGTACCCTTCGTAGCGGCTTCCTCAATAGAAAATAGAGTCTCACCTGGGACCCAGCCGTCACCAATGGCCTTCTCAAAAGTCTTACCTTGACGCTGACCTACGATTACGTTGAAACCATTATCTCGAAGGTTACAAGCTTGACCTGGTCCTTGAACACCATAGCCTATAACAGCAATAGTTTCATTTTTCAAGACTTCTCTAGCTTTTTCCAAAGGGAACTCCTCACGTGTCATAACTTCTTCGATGACACCTCCAAAATTCATTTTTGCCATTTTATTAGTTATTTTATATCATTTAAAAAATATCTTACTTTTAACACAAACCTCTTCTTTCTCACCTACCATCCTACGAATTTCTAAATCAAAAGAGTCCTGGTTTGTTTCTTCTTGGTAGATCCTCAGCTCATCACCATAATAGCTTTCAGCGCTATAGGCCATCTCAAACCTTTTCAATGCATGATTCTTTAAATAATCTAAAGAGAAAAGATCCATAATATGTTCTATGTAACGGATACTATTAACATGCCCATTAATATCAATATCACTATATTTTGACTTGAAGACTGAAACAGGCTCAGTTTGGGTTACCTTAATCCTTCCTGGTCTTTCAATAGGACAATCTAATTCATCTGTACAATATTCTACTATAGAACCACCATGCAATTGAAACAAATCCGCTGGTTTTCTTGTTTTCATATCAATCATGGCCCATATACTTCGAGCATAACCAATAGGAGAACCATCTTTACTGCAAATTCTGAAATTTCGGTTAGTGAACAAACGATAAACACTTTCCACCCATGTATCTATAGTGAATTGTTCATATTGATAAGGCATTTCTGTCATTTCAATAGCCAAACGGGAAAGGACCCAAGTATATTTACTTTCATTCAATTCGGCCATGCCAAAACCTCTGGAAGCGGCATGAACACCAGCACAATTCAGTAAATGATTTCCCAAAACGCCCATGGTCAAATGCCCAGAGAAATCCACATGAAAAGGCTCTGCCATCAAAACTGTTGTCTCTACTTTGCTATTCATCATTACACAAATAACTATTGCTGCTGCGTTTTTTGCAAGTCATACTTCATCATACGAACTTTAAGATATTCATCTAAAAGTTCAACACATCCTTTCGTAATACAGATTCTTCCTGTACGAGCAAACTGAAGGACACAATCACAATCCTTCAACTTTTCGTAAAGAGCTAAAATATCATCTGTCATGCCGCTTTTCTCCACAACCACATAATTAGGGTTTACCTCTACTATGCGAGCATCATGAAAACGAACTATACGAGAAACATTCTTGTTGCTTAGGACCACAGGGGTAGACAACTTGAACAATGCCGTTTCCTGAATATAGATTTCATCTTCCAGAAAATAATTTGCCTGCAGGACATCTATCTTTTTCTCTATTTGCTTGGTCAACATCTTTACCATTTCTTCCGTACAATAGCAAGATATGGTATATTTGTGAACACCAGGAGTAGAAGATGCACAAACATTCAAACTTTCAATATTAACCTGGCGACGAGTAAACACAGCCGTAATCTGATTTAGCAAACCTGCAATATTCTCAGAATAAATAATCAGGGTATACATCCGAATACCACAATCATTCTGGTCATTACATTTTCCACAAGTATCACAAGTGCCACACTGGCTCCCATCATTCTTCTTCATTCTATTTATCTTAAACAAAGGACACTATTCAATTTCAAGTATCATCTCATCAACATTTGCTCCAGGAGGAGTCATAGGCAGCACATTGTCTTCTTCTTTCACCACACACTGAAGCAGAAATGCGCCATCAGTTTCTAGCATTTCACGGATAGCATCATCCAAATCTTCTCGTAGAATGACTGTACGCGAAGGAATATCATAAGCTTTAGCTATCAACTCGAAATCAGGATTAACCATTGGAGTATAGCTGTATCGTTTATTAAAGAAAAGATACTGCCACTGACGCACATTACCAAGGAAATTATTATTCAACAGAATAATCTTAACAGGTGAACCTTGCTCCATAATTGTTCCCAACTCCTGGATTGTCATTTGCAAACCACCATCTCCTGTAAACATACAAACAGTTCTTTCAGGAGCACCATAAGTGGCGCCAATAGCTGCAGGCAACCCAAACCCCATTGTACCACAACCACCACTTGTAATCACACTATGGGCATGGGTAAATTTGAAATATTTACAACTGAACATTTGGTTTTGGCCTACATCAGTAACCAAAACCGCCTCATTATTGGTCGCTTCACTTACCTTATGGGCAATCTCACTCATCAGCAAAGGGCCATCTATTGGTGCCAAAGCTTTCTTGGTGACTTTCTCATATTCTCTTTCTGCATAAGGCTTGAAACTGTCCACCCATTCCTGATGATTAGTCTCCTTAACCAGAGAAGTAACAGCAGCCAATGTATCTTTACAGTTGCCTAAAACAGCTAAGTCCACTTTAACATTTTTGTTAATCTCTGATGGGTCAATGTCAAAATGAATAATTTTGGCTTGCTTGGCATAAGTATTCAGATTGCCAGTAACTCGGTCATCGAAGCGCATGCCTATCGCTATCAGTAGGTCACATTCATTAGTCTTCACATTACATGCTAAATTTCCATGCATACCCAACATACCCATATTCAATGGATGGTCAGAAGGAAGAGCTGACAAACCTAACAAAGTACATCCTGCAGGAATCTGAGCTTTTTCCAAAAAAGCCTTCAACTCACAACTAGCTTCTCCTAGCTCAACACCCTGGCCAACAAGCACAAATGGCTTTTTAGATGCATTAATCATCGTTGCTGCTTGCAAAATTACATTATCATCCCATTCAGGAACGGGGACATAGCTTCGGATAAAATCCACTTTGGCAGATTCATACTCCACTACTGCGGTCTGGGCATTCTTGGTGAAATCCAAAACTACAGGACCGGGGCGCCCACTTTTTGCAATATAGAAAGCACGGCTCACAGCCCATGCCACGTCTTCAGCGCGGCGAATTTGGTAGGCCCACTTGGTTATTGGCTGAGTTACACCAATTACATCAACCTCCTGAAAAGCATCAGTACCCAACATTGCTGCCCCCACTTGCCCACAAATCACAACAATAGGGGTTGAATCTATCATAGCATCAGCTATACCTGTAATAGTATTCATAGCACCTGGGCCACTAGTTGCTATCACACAGCCTACCTTGCCTGAAACCCTAGCATACCCTTGGGCCGCATGAACAGCACCCTGTTCATGCCTAACCAATACGTGATTCAATGTATCTCTATGATCGTATAAAGCATCATATACAGGCATAATAGCCCCTCCTGGATAACCAAAAAGGGTTGTAACCCCTTCATTCTCCAATGAACGCATCAATGCTTCAGAACCTGTTACTCTCTCACTCATAATAATTAATCTATAATTCTGACACCTCCTTTATCAGCACTACTCACACTCTGAGCATAAGCACGGAGGGACTTACTAACAATACGCTGTCGTTTTAACGGCTGCTGTGGACGCATAGCCAATTCTTCGTCACTTAAACGAACATTAATGGAACGGTTTGGAATATCTATTTCAATAATATCACCATCTACAATCTTGCCTATGTTACCACCTGCAGCTGCTTCAGGAGAAATATGACCAATAGAAAGACCTGATGTGCCTCCAGAAAAACGACCATCAGTAATCAAAGCACATTCCTTTCCCAAATGCATACTTTTTATATAAGATGTAGGATAAAGCATTTCCTGCATTCCAGGACCTCCCTTAGGACCTTCATGAGTGATAACAACAACATCACCTTTCTTTACCTTTCCACCTAAAATACCCTCACAGGCATCCTCCTGACTGTCGAACACAACTGCAGGTCCACTAAACTTCCAAATGCTCTCATCTACACCTGCGGTCTTCACTACACAGCCATCCTGAGCTATATTTCCGAATAAGATAGCCATACCTCCATCTTTGGTATATGCATGCTCTATATCACGTATGCAACCATTTTCACGGTCAACATCCAATGATTCATAAATAGAATTTTGAACACCCAACTTATTACAGAAAACACCAGCAGGAGCACTGCTATATATTCGTTTTGCTTCTGGATCTATTTCATCTTTCAAAATAGAATATTTATCAATATCTTCTGCAAGTGTATGACCATTTACCCGCTTAACAGATGTGTCTATAAGACCTCCCTTAGCCAATTCCCCAAGTAAACCCATCATACCACCAGCTCGACCACATTCTTGAACACTATACTTTTGGCTGTTTGGAGCTAACTTACACAGAAATGGCGTCTTACGACTCAATTTATCAATATCTGCCATCGTAAAATCTACTTCTGCCTCCTGAGCTACTGCCAGTAAATGAAGAACAGTATTAGTGGATGCGCCCATAGCAATGTCCAATGTCATGGCATTCAAAAATGCACGACGAGTAGCGATACTACGCGGCAGCACACTTTCATCTCCATCTCTATAATAAGCCCATGCATTTTTAACAATCTGACGGGCAGCATCTTTCATAAGTTCCTTACGGTTTACATGAGTTGCTAAAATGGTTCCATTGCCAGGAAGAGAAAGACCTATAGCCTCTGTAAGATTGTTCATACTATTTGCAGTAAACATACCAGAACAACATCCACATCCTGGACATGCACGATTCTCCACCTCTGCCAACTCCTCATCTCCTACAGTAGGATCAGCACCTTTCACCATTGCAGCAATCAAATCCAAATTCTCACCCTTATATTTGCCAGCCTCCATAGGACCGCCACTGACAAAAACAGCAGGAATGTTCAAGCGCATTGCAGCCATCAACATTCCAGGAGTAATTTTGTCGCAATTGGAAATGCAAATCATAGCATCAGCCTTATGCGCATTACACATGTATTCTACTGAGTCTGCTATAATATCACGGGATGGTAAGGAATAAAGCATACCATCGTGTCCCATTGCAATGCCGTCATCGATGGCTATGGTATTAAATTCTGCTGCATAGCAACCCAACTTTTCAATTTCAGCTTTGATAAGCTGCCCAGCCTCGTGCAAATGTGTATGTCCAGGTACGAACTGAGTGAATGAATTCACAATCGCTATAATTGGCTTGCCAAATTGCTCACGCTTCATACCATTGGCCACCCATAAAGCTCTGGCTCCGGCCATTCTTCTACCTTCTGTACATACTGCACTTCTCAATGGATGTTTCATGTTTGTATGTTTCTTTTTTTAATCAAAAAGCCTCTCTCATCATCTGTGAGAAAGGCTTAAATAAAATGTAAATATGAACTCAATAGAGCATACAACCTTTCTCACCTGATGATTTCACCACCACGCGCAGGACTAGTTCGACGACTGAAGAGAAAAGATTTGTAGTCATATTTTTACCTTAATTCACTAAATTTCCGCAAAGGTAAGCCTTCTTTTTTTTATAGGCAAATAAATGTGGCATTTTTTACCAATTTCCTTTATGTTTGCAAGATTTCATGGGAAAATTCTACGAATTCAACACAACAACACATGAAAATGTGAGAAATCAAAAGATTTTATATCACTAAATAAAGAAGGATCTCGGAAATATATCCAAGACCCTTTCTTTTATTCTAGCCTTTCATTAAAGTGCATGTATAACTTTAAGAATTTGCTCTCCCAAACCAATAGTATAACCTTGGGAAACAAAAACGATTCTACCATCTTTATTGGCAAGAACCACAATTGGGAGCTGCTTGTTATTTGTCAACTTAGCTCCTTTGGCAAGCGCATTTTGTATTGCGGCATTTTTATCCATTCCCCAAGTAATAGTAGATGGCAGACCTGGGAAATCTTGCAAGCGGAACTTTCTTAGAGCATCCTTATTAGGGAAAGTAAGCAACAATGGGATTCCTGATTTCTCCAAATCAGTCTTTACTGCAGCTATATCACGGAGAGCATGATTAGTTGGTTCTTCATTAACACCTAAAACCGTAACTGCAAACCATCCATCTTTGGACAAATCTGACGCTTTTAATGCCGTAGCCTTTTTCTGAACAATTGTATTCTTTTCCAAAGCCAAAGGCTGATACTCTAACTGACCATCTAGATTTCCTAAAACAGCCAAGTCCTCTGTCTGCTTACGCATCTGAAGTTTTATATGGGTATCTTTATTCTCTTCAATATTAAAGAATACTACATGAGTCAAAACTGAACCATCTGGCTGACGGCTACCGCTAACCATCATATAATAGCCTGTGTCTAATTTCTGACCTTTCTTTAGCATATTCTCATAATCCGTTCCACCACCTATGTCTATATCCCCTTCATCAAAACTAAGAAGGTTGAATACACCATTGTCAAATTTACTTATTGTGAAATGGTTATAATAACGTGGGTTAGGATTTTCCTTAGTTGGCTCATAGGTGGCATATAAGGTCCCTTGAGATTTCAACACCGGAACTCCTTTTTCAAAATCAGCAACTTGCCAGTCACCGTTTTGCAAATATTGAGCTTTTCCTGTAACAGGATCTACACGAGATGCCACTCCTAAACTTCGTAAAACTGCGACGAAAAAGATACCGCGGCTACGAGAATCTGCCACTCCACTCTTCCATACACCCATAGGAGATATGGGGACACTTGTCACATTCAAATCTTCATTCACAGAAATATTTTCATTTACCCAGCGAATGAACTTTTGCGGATCTAGCCACTCTTTTCTTTGCTGTTCAGAAAGATTTTTTGCAAAATACTCCTTGTATGATGTCAACGCCTCTAACTCAATTCGGGGACATAAAACATAAGAGTGATAATCATCCTCTGTGAGATTAGGCTTTTTAATGGTATTATTTAAATGAGAAAGTAAAATGCTCTTTGGTGCATCACGCAAATCCTTTTGAGACAAACTTCTCAATAAAGCCACAGCTTCTTTTTTGTCTTTCGCTTCAGATAAGAAACCTGTAATAGAAGGATGATTGCCCCTAGAACGCTCCAACAATTTAGCAACTACCGCAGTATCCAATTTATTTGCCAAACACCATTTGACAGCTTTCTCATGGTTGAACATGGTAGCTACATAAGCATTACGCACTGCATCTTCGTTCTCCATCAACCTTGTATTTGTAGCTCTTTGTTCTGGAGTTACATCTGGATCTTTGTAATTTTCAGGAGGAGGTACTATGTCAAAGTCTTCTACATAGTTATCTTTAGTATTTCTAGCCAATCGGATTGTCTTGGTTTTTTCCTTTCCAAAAGACAACTTGTCATAACCCCAATTTCCATCTTTGGATGCCCAAACAAACATGTCACCTAATCCACTAGAAAGAAAAGTCCTCCCCTGTTTGTCGGTAAACTTTGTAGCCACTGTATAAAACTCTGCATAGTTGTATACTTTAAACTCCACTTTAGCTTCAGGAACAGGCTGACCTTGAGCATCAACAACTAGAATATCCATTTTAGCCGACTGGGCATAATTGCTTATTACATTAATCTCGGTAAAATTAGGTTTGTGAATCATCACTTCCTCCTGCCCATTATAATTACCAAAGACTTTTGTATGCATCAACATACCACGGCTAGCAGGACCGTTGAACCAACCCAAATCCAGAACCGGTTCTGGTTCACAAGCTCCTAAGAAATGCCAACGTCCATCCACCCAAGCCTCAACCCAAGCATGATTATCATCTGTATGAGCCCACCTAGGAGTATACACCTGACGAGCTGGGATACCTACTGTTCGCAAGGCAGCTACACAGAAAGTAGATTCTTCACCACATCGTCCAAAGGCTGTCCTAACAGTCTGTAAAGGACTGCTGGTTCTACCATCGCTTGGGGTATAAACAACCTTCTCATGGCACCAATGGTTGACCGCTAAAATGGCCTCAGTTAGAGACAAATTCTTCACTCTAGCTTTTATCTCTTCATAATATGTCTTACGGAAATCATCCAACGGTTCATTGTTTACACGAATTGGAAGCACAAAATAACGAATCAGAGATTCATCCAGCCGATTTCCCCATGGCATTTCCTGAATTGCTTTCTGAGTCATGCGAACATTCTCTAGAAAATATTGCCCGCTCTTATCCACTATGTCACTTTCAGGTAAATAAGCATATAGAAAAGACAACGCCTCTTTCTCGTATGTCGTTAAGTTGTTTTGTTGAAGTATGTTGAAAAAATCACCCTTGGGCAATTGTTTCTTTTTTACCTGCAAATCCTTCTGGACCTGTGCATAAAAATTTGCATCGGAAATGAAATGAGTCTGAGCTATGACAGGCATTACTGATAGCAGAGCCAAATTTAAGATAATTAGAAGTTTCCCGCCTTTTCTCATATAATGTTTTATTTTATTAGTTCTGTTTACAAAAGTAGTTAATTTATTGTTCATGGCAAAAAAAATGGTTACCTTTGCCACATTATAAAGGGAAAAAACAAAAAACCTAGAATTACACATGGCAACATTTTCTGAAAAAGTAGGCTATGGATTTGGTGATATGTCATCATCCATGTTCTGGAAGATTTTTACAGCTTATCTCCCATTTTTCTATGCAAACGTGTTCCACTTAAGTTTAGTGGCAACTGGTGTTTTAATGCTTGTAACCCGAATTTGGGATGCTGTAAGTGACCCTATGATGGGAATTATAGCAGATAGAACTCAGACCCGATGGGGTAAGTATCGACCATACCTCCTTTGGATTGCAATACCATTTGCCATAGCTGGTGTCTTGCTGTTTACCGTACCTGATTTGGGAGAAACTGGAAAAACAGTTTGGGCATTTGCCACATACATCTTAATGATGACTGTTTATACAGCTATCAACGTTCCTTATGGTTCTATGCTTGGTGTCATGACAGATGATCCTAACGAAAAGACCATTTTCTCTTCTTTCCGTATGTTTTTTGCCTATGCTGGTTCTTTCATTGTCTTATTCAGTTGGGAACCTCTTTGCAATTACATTTCTACTCTTTTGGGAACACGTAATCCAGCAGAAAGTGTAACACTCGATGCTCAAAGTTGGCAATATGCCATGATGGTTGTGGGAATAGCTTGTGCTATTCTATTCTTTTTGACTTTCATAATGACAAAAGAGCATGTTACCACCTCGCCAAAATCAACCTCTGTACTTGATGATTTAAGTTCACTACTTAAAAATGGTCCTTGGTGGATTTTACTTGGTGCTGTACTCTTTTTCAATTTCTTCAATGCCATTCGCTATGCTGCTATTCCATTCTTCTTCTCTAGTTTGATTGCAGCCGATGCTCACTTAAATTTCTTCGGATGGGAATTTTTATTCTATGCGGGTATCTTCTTAGCCGTAGGTGAAGTAGCCAATATGGCCGGTGTTGCCATGACTGCACCTATTTGTGCTAAAATAGGTAAGAAATCAACTTTCATTGTATCTTTGTTGGGGCTTATTGCTTTAAGCATCAGCTTTTTCTTCATCCCTACTCACGGGACAACAGCATATTGGATTATGATGATTTTCCAAATTATTATCTGTATCCTTACCGGCATTATTTCTCCACTAGTTTGGAGTATGTATGCTGATATTGCTGATTATGCCGAGTTAAAATTCAAGACTGTTTCTACTGGACTCATTTTCTCCAGTTCTTCTATGGCTCAAAAATTTGGCGGAGCCTTTGGTGGAGCTGCAGTTACTTGGATCTTGGCATGGTTCGGATTCAACCCCGATGCTGCTACTCAAACCCCAGAAGCTATCAATGGTGTCCGCCTACTAATCAGTTGGATCCCATCTATCATAGCCATCATCTCTGTTGTATTTCTATTCTTCTACCCTCTGACAACTAAGAGGATGAATCAAATTGTAAAAGAACTCAAGCTTACACGTCAGGAAGATTAATCTAATGTAACTAAAACAAAAAATATAAAATGGATTTAAAAATAACTTTGCCTTGGGTAGAACGGCCAACTGGATGTACTGATCCAGTCTGGCGAAACCCTGATAATCCCATTATTGACCGGTACAGTATCCCTACTTCAAATAGTATCTTCAATAGCGCAGTCGTTCCATTCGGTGAAGGTTTTGCAGGTGTTTTCCGTTGTGACAACCGCGCTGTTCAAATGAATATCTTTGCAGGTTTTAGCAAAGATGGCATTCATTGGGATATAAATCATGAGCCAATTGAATTCAAATGTGGTAATACAGATTTTATCCATTCAGAATACAAGTATGATCCACGTGTCTGCTGGATTGAAGACCGTTATTGGATAACCTGGTGCAATGGATATAATGGTCCTACTATCGGCATTGGCTATACTTTTGATTTTAAAGAATTCTTTCAGTGCGAAAATGCGTTCTTGCCATTTAACCGTAATGGAGTCCTCTTCCCAGAAAAAATCAATGGTATGTATGCCATGTTAAGTCGCCCATCAGATAATGGTCATACTCCGTTTGGCGACATTTACATTAGTTATAGCCCAGATATGATTTTCTGGGGTAAGCATCGCCTAATCATGAAACCCACCCCATTTGAGGTTAGCGCATGGCAATGTCTGAAAATTGGTGCTGGAACTACACCGTTTCTTACAGAGGAAGGGTGGCTGATGTTCTACCATGGTGTCATTAAAACTTGCAATGGTTATCGCTATTCCATGGGATCTGCTATTTTAGATAAGGATGACCCTTCAAAACTTCTTTATCGTACTCAGCCATATCTATTGGCTCCAGCAGCCCCTTATGAACTGGTTGGCGACGTAGCTAATGTTATATTCCCATGCTCTGCTTTAAATGATGGAGAGAGAGTATGTATTTATTATGGAGCTGCAGATACCCATGTTTGTACTGCATATGGCTATATAAAAGAAATTATTGAATTTACTAAAAATAATTCCTGTGTTTAAATAGATTAGATAAAAAAAAGGAGGAGCTACAATATGCAGTTCCTCTTTTTTTTATCTAATCTATTATTTCTTTAAACCTATAGCTTTATCAAACTCCAACCAATGATCTTCAGTCATTGATTCAGGAGTAAACAAGCAGACACCTGCAGCACCTGCTTTTACTGCACCAGAAACAGCCTCAGCAATCTCAGATGGGAGTAAGCCTGAATTTTCAGGATCTACTAAATTAGCCTTATTCCGCCAATCACGGCAAATAAACAAACCGCTATATATAGGCTTATCAGTTGATTTTACCTCTTCATCAGTGATTTCGCCAACCCAGGATGCAGGTTTTAAATAGAAGTCATTATAATTCATTGGAAAGAAAACATCTACATTCCATTTATTCCATTCCTGGCGAACCATTTTCACTGCATGACTCGCAGGTCCAGGGAATACGTCAGCACTAATCTTTTTACCCTTTGCATGAACAGCATCGGTAATCTTATTTACCAAATTAGTGACTACGTCACAACGGAACTGGGCCCATTCCTTATTCTTCGAAACATCCTCACCTTTTGCCACTGCTTCACGGATATCAACACCTGTCTTTTCCTTGAAATCATTAACACAATCATCACAATAGCAATAATCAGCTCCTGGATATTCCTGAACATTACCTTCAGCATCGCGCCATTCATGATTAATCGTGTTCTTGTATTTATCCCATAGACCTTCAGAAAGAATCACATCAGCATAACGAATATAATCCAACTGCACATAATCCACTTCTGGAATCTCAGCTACTTTACTATATCTATCTATAAAGAATTGAATTACTTCTGGATTGTGAGGGTCAAGTGTAGCATAATACTCTACATAAGCACGATTCTTTGGATTGTAAGCCGACTGACCCAATCTATTAACTGTATACCAAGTAGAATCACAGTTCTGCTGCAAAGATGTAGGAATCCATGCGTGGAACTCCAAGCCTACTTCATGTGCAATCTTTCCACACTCAGCAATCTGGGCTAATGTCTTGTCCTCTGATAAACTTCCATTATTGATACAGACACCTACAACACCATGGTCTTTCCACAACTGAAACTTAGCTTTCAAACTATCTGAAGGCACTGCACTGGGATTCCATCCATACCAAGCATAAGCAGGGACATCGGCAATAATTTTCTCTTCTTTCTGCTGACATGCAGCCAAAGTAAAAACTGCAACAAAAGCAAGTAATAATTTTTTCATATCAATATTATTTTGATTATTTCTTATTTCTTTTCCAAATGTATCCATTTTCATCAATAGAAATAATTCTACCATCTGGGAGTATGGCATTGATTTCATATTTATTTGAAGTGGACTCAACCTTCAAGATGCTTCCCTTTGGCAAAACATTAACCTCTTTGTCTACAAGATTAAACTGTTCTATTCTGCTAAAGTATGTACCTGTTTTATTGAACTCATCTTCCTGAGCATAAAACATCGACCACAATAATTTCTCAATAGGATAATCCACTGGATACTTGAATGTCTCGGTTTCTTGACCTACCACCCTATCTGAAAGATAGACAAATCCCCAACGTTCAGGCATATGCATAGCCACCTGTCCAGTTGGTCCCCATGTCCAGTTGTCTTCTGGCAAGAATTTTCCATTCATGTCTTTTTTGCGAGATTCGTGACCTCTTTTATCACTAATGGTTTGCCATTCCACCCTTGAAAATCCCATGCGCAAATAGTTGCCTGCTTTATAATAATTGTCAAACTCTGCAGCTATAGCTTTATGAGGAATGGCTATTTCTACAGTCCATCCTTTATCTTTGTCTTTCGAATTATTCAAGGTTCCATCAATGTGGGTAGCCAACTGCATACCTGGTGCATTCCACTCGAAGGTGACAAATGCACGCTGTTTTGCTCGGTAAGGACGCTGAACGAATAAGTCGAAAATCGTTCCAATAGCATTGGTCTCTATTTCAAAATAGTTGTGTCCATCTCCATCGGGATCAATGAACACCTCGAAATCATGATTATAATAGACTATCGTATCACAAAGCTGCAAATCGGCCCAAACACTTGGTTCTTCTAATTCTGCAGAAATATAAAGATTATCATCGTCCCATAAAATCTTTGCGCGTGTATCAAAACGTGGTTTTGGAAAACCTTCACCACTGATGTCTACAAATGACTCTGTGTATGGAGCATCCTTCCAAGCTTTTTCGTCTAGAATACCATCTACTTTTATGGCTTCTGTTGTACGATAAGCCACGTAACCATTAGGCTGAGTCAGAAAATGTTGATACTTCTCTGAGATATTCTGAGCACTCAAATTCAAGTTGATGCCAAGCAGCAAAACTGCTGATAAAAGGAATTTAATTCTCATTGATTACAATTATATTTAATTTACAGAAATAACTTGTCCTTCACCTCTATATAATTTTATTGGGCCATCCAGTAGCACAGCAATAACTGTAATTTGCTCATCTTGTACTTCTTCTGGGACGTCAATATAAACAATGCCTGGAACCTCACTCCAATAAAGTTTATTGAAAACTTTATAATTCAGCATAGCTCCGTTTCCAACCACCCATACGCGGTTTACGTTGTTCATAATACCTTTCAGTTCTATAGGTCCATTTGGACGGTTAGGCAAATATAGATAAAGGATATCTCCTTCTTGATTCAAAGTTGTGTAGCCTCCATGAAAATGATCTCCAGGAATACCTGCCCTTGTTTCATAAATAGCTTCTTTATGTTTGTTGGTCCACCGGCCAAACTCTTTTAAAATTGCCACTTCTTCCTTAGGTATAGTACCATCAGCCTTAGGGCCAATGTCTAACAACATATTTCCACCCATACTCAAGCAATCTACAAAAGAACGTAGTAATTGTTGAGGAGTCTTGAAATTCGTATCGGTTTGTTGATATCCCCAAGAATCATTCATTGTATAGCATAGTTCCCAGTACTTTGAAGTTGGACGAACCACGGGAACACCTTGCTCAGGAGTAGCATAGTCTCCATAACCTGTAATTCTGGAATTTACAATAATTTCCGGATTCTTGCTCCTAAGCATTTCAATAATACCCTTTGCATTCCAATCTTCTGCACTTTGTTCCCAATCACCGTCAAACCAGAACAAGTCGGGTTTAAACTGGCTATTCAACTCGTCCATTTGAGCAAAGTTGAACTTGCAGAAGGATTTCCACCGGTTGGGATCTTCATTTATTTTATAGCGAGAATATGTCTTGGTCTTATTTGGATAGTTTTCATGGCTCCAATCTAGTAGAGAATAGTAAAGTCCCAAACGTAAGTCCTTACGCTTATGGACTTCTTCCACAAATGGTGTCAGCAAATCTTTTTTTGATGCAGTACTCTTTCGTGTGCTCAAGATTCCAGCCTTCGTATCCCAAAGCGCCACACCATCATGATGTTTAGAAGTGATAACGGTATAACGGGCACCACTCTCCTCTATCAGGTCTACCCATTCCTTAGGATTATATTTGCTGGCTGTAAACCCTTTGGTTTGCTTCATATATTCCTCATAAGGAAGGTAATTATTATAAAAAGACCAACTTTCTGAAACGCCCTGTACCGCATAAATACCCCAATGAATAAAAATGCCCAGTTTGGCTTTACCAAACCATTCCATACGAGATTCATAAGATTCCTTAGTTTCCCCTGTCAATGCCGATTGGGCATTAACAACTGTACTAGCCGTAAAAGCCAACAAAAATAAACAGGTAATACGTTTCAGATTCATAGTATTAATTAGTTAAAGAAAGACTAGGGATAATCCCTAGTCTTTTTATGATTACAATGGCTTATATTCTACAAAAGCTTCCATTGCTTCATAGCAAGCTAGGCCTAAATCATCATAGACCTTCGCAGTTGCCCTATTTCGGTCTTCAGAACGCTGCCAGAAAAGACGTTCATCATTGCCTAAAAATGGAGCTGATTCCATCTGTGACTGATGCTTCAAAATGGAATTACGCTTAGCACGCAACTCCTCTGGAGAAATAGGGACAGCCATTTCAATATCTTCAATTGCCCATTCAGCCCAAGCACCACGATACATCCATATACGACAGTCTTTCAGCCATTCTGCACCATCTTGTTTTTCCAAATCAATAGCGGCTAATACTGCATCTGTACATACTCGATGAGTACCGTGTGGATCTGCTAAATCACCCGCCACAAAAATCTGATGTGGCTTAATCTCTTTCAACAAGTTGCGTACAATATTAACATCCACCTCTGTCAATGGATTCTTCTCCACCAACCCTGTTTCGTAAAATGGCAAATCCAAGAAATGGACATGATCTAATGGAATATTATTGTATGTGCAAGCTGTACGTGCTTCTCCACGACGTATCAAGCCCTTTATAGTCAAAATATCCTTGGTGTCCATTTCACCCGGTTTCTTGTCCTTAAGAAAAGCCTTGATACCTTTATACATTTTCATGATGGTCTCATCCTTACTCTCGTTGAAAAGTTGGTTAAAGCCATTAATGAAATGCATAAAACGAATTACCTCTTCATCGCTTACTGCGATATTGCCAGAGGTTTCATAAGCAATATGAACATCATGATGCTGTTCTACCAAACGACGTATAGTGCCTCCCATTGAAATCACATCATCATCAGGATGAGGAGAAAAGACTATCACACGCTTTGGATATGGAACGGCCCTTTCAGGGCGGAAAGAATCATCAGCATTGGGTTTACCTCCTGGCCAGCCTGTAATAGTGTGCTGCAAATCATTAAAAATCTTAATGTTTACATTGTATGCAGAACTATATAAGGCCAAAAGCTCACTCAAACCATGTTCATTGTAATCTCTGTTAGTTAACTTCAAGACTGGTTTCTTAACCTCTTGACATAACCATGTAATGGCACTACGTATCAACTTGTCATTCCAATCACAGCTGGTAACCAGCCATGGATGACGAATCCTTGTCAGATGTAAAGAAGCGGGAATGTCTACGCAAATCGTAGCATTATTATGAGTCTGTAAAAAAGAAGCAGGTATAGTCTCAGTAATTCGAGACTCAACAGCCTTACTGATGATATCTGCCTTATCCTCACCCCAAGCCATCAAATAAACCTTGCGAGCTGATAAAATGGTGCCAACGCCCATGGAAATAGCACAAGGAGGAACAGTATCAACACCTAAGTTGCGTGCACATTCCTGGCGAGAAATAGGATCCATCAAAATCAAGCGAGTGGTGGAACTTCCACTTGAGCCAGGCATATTCATACCGATATTGCCTTCACGTCCTACACCCAATAAGGCCAAATCCATGCCGCCATAAGCATTAATCTGCTGCTCATAGGATGAGCAATATGAACCCACCTGATCCTGAGGAACAGAGGCACTGATAGTAAAGATATTGGCTTCTGGTATGTCAACCTGATTAAGAATCAAATCCTTCAACTGGTGAAAGGCACTATGAGGTGCATCTTTTGTCAATGGAAAGTATTCATACAAATTGAACACAATCACATTACGGAAGCTCAAATTATCTTCCTTATGCTTGCGAACCAATTCTGCATAAAGAGGACGTAAGGTTTCACCGGTTCCGGCACCAATTACACAGAATCTACCTTCACGCTGACGTTCTTTGATGAGCTTGGCAATTTGATTTGCCACTTCTCTCACACCATCGTCCTGCGTCGCATAAATATCTACTGGAATCTTCTCAAAACAGGTAAGCTCAGAACGCTCAACAGCGTTCTGAGGCTTATAATATTTAGTTGATATCTGATCCAGTGAAATCTGCGAACTTAAATTAGTTCTTAACATTTTCAATTATAGATTATCCTTTTCAATGTCTTTAAAATACTTGTAAGTGCCGACCTTCAACTCGTCTGTGGCTGTTTCGTCACATACTATAATAGCATGTGGGTGAAGTTGTAATGCACTGATAGTCCACATCTGAGAAACACCACCTTCTACAGCATGTTTCAATGCACGAGCCTTACCGTGACCATTGCAGACAATTAAAACTTCCCTTGCTGCCATCACAGTACCTACACCTACAGTCAAAGCTACTCTAGGAACCTTCTCCAAATCATAGTCGAAGAAACGAGAATTAGCTATAATGGTATCACTGGTCAATTCCTTCTTACGAGTAACAGATGTCAAAGAAGAACCCGGTTCGTTGAAAGCTATATGACCATCCTGGCCTACACCACCTAAGAACAGATCGATACCACCTGCATCTTTGATAGCTTTTTCATAATTGGCACATTCCTCTTCCAAATTCTTTGCATTACCATTCAGAATATGGATATTCTCTTTTTTGATATTGATATGAGAGAAGAAATGCTTCCACATAAAAGAATGATAACTCTCTGGATGATCTTCTGCCAGACCCACATATTCGTCCATATTGAATGTGACTACATTCTCAAATGAAATATCACCTTTTTTGTACAGTTCTATGAGTCTCTTATATAATCCAATCGGAGAAGAACCGGTTGGGCATCCTAATACAAATGGTTTCTCAGGAGTGGGGTTAGCAGCTTTAATCTTAGCAGCAACATAATCTCCAGCCCAACGTGACAGGCTTAAATAATCAGGTTCAATAATTAGTCTCATTTTTTTAGAAATTTATTGGTTAAACTTATTTTTTCATTACAAAGACGAGCTTTCCGCCCTTTATTATATCACTATGCTCTATATAGTTTTTCTTATAAACCTTACCGTTCAGATAAATCTTATCCACATGTAGATTTTCCTTACTCAAATTCTGAGCCTCAATGGTAAACGTCTTACCATTTTGCAGATGCATGACAAACTTAGGCATCTGTGGGGCACCGAAAACATATTTAGCACTTACAGGATCTACTGGATAAAAGCCCATAGCAGACAACATATACCAAGCTGACATCTGACCACAGTCGTCATTACCGCAAAGTCCATCAGGCCTAGGAGAGTACTGGGTGTCAAACACTTCACGAACTAATTCTTGAGTACGTTCAGGCTTTCCAGCCAAAGCATATAGATAAGCCACATGATGACTAGGCTCATTACCATGAGCATATTGTCCTATCAAACCTGTTACGTCACTTAGAGTACTTTCCAATTTAGTGGTAAAGAAAATATCTAGTTTATCCGTAAAGGCCTTTTTGCCACCCATCAACTTAATCAAACCTGGAACATCATGCTGAACATGCCAGGTATATTGCCAAGCATTTCCTTCTGTATAGTCACCACCGCTGCTCTCCGCATGGGCCAAACCAGCAGGGTCGAAAGTAGACTTCCATGTGCCATCAGTTCTGCGAGGGCGCATAAACTTAGTTTCTGGATCAAACAGATTCTTGTAGAATTCCTTTCGTTTTCCAAAATAAGCAGCATCTTCTTTCTTTCCCATCAATGTAGCCATGTCCCAAGCTGCATAATCATCATAGACAGTCTCTAATGTAGAGGATACAGACTCTGCCTCTATAGAATCAGTAGGAAAATAACCATAACGCATATAGATTTCCCAATTTGATTTCAATTTGTGACTCTTAGTTTCCGTATTCTTGATAGCCTGGAATGCACGTTCTGCATCAAAGCCACGGAAACCTTTATGATACACCTCTGCTATAATAGATACTCCATGATTAGCTACCATGCAGTAATTATCCTTACCCCATAAGCCCCAAATAGGAATAAAGCCCAAATCTTCGGCCTGTGTTATAAGAGAGCTGACCAGTCCATCTACTTTATCTGGCATTACCAATGTATAGAATGGATGTGCTGCCCGATAAGTATCCCAACAAGAGAAAGTGGAATAATAAGCATTATTGTCGGCCTTCTTTATTAAGCCTTTAGAATCTTGATAGGAACCATCTACATCGGCTATATTATTAGGCTGAATCAATGCATGGTAAAAACTTGTATAAAAATTTTTCTTCTCTTCTGTTGTACCCTGAACTTCTATTCGGGATAGATAACTATTCCATGTTGCATTAGCCAACTTCACTGTCCCGTCAAAGTCCCACGCAGGAATCTCAGCCTCTAAGTTCTTGTGAGCACCCTCAATGGAAACAGAAGACATCGCTATTTTCACTTCTAACTGCTGGCCTTTTTTCATATCAAAAGATATGACCATCCGATTACCTTTCTCTGTAGGCATTAAAGGCAGATTAGTAAGACGAGTCATCGGCTTACTGAACTTAACAACAAAATAATAATCTTGGTTCACCCATACATTATTTCTCACATGTCCAGATATCGTCTGACTATCCTCCCAGTTCACTTCACAAGCCTGTACTTGTGAATGATATTGATTGATATTCCATGATGGCCCGTGCTGCAAGTCTACCAGAACGGATGCTGAATCTGTTAGATTGTAGGTATACCTATGATAGGCGACATGTCCCGTAGCAGTCAACTCGGCCTTTACACCTGTTTGAGTTAGGTCCACTGAATAATAGCCCGGTTTAGCTGTTTCTGTTGACTTGTCAAAAGTGCTATGGTAATTCACACGGTCTTTACGGGCTGTTACAGGCATCACCAGAATATCACCTAAATCCATACAACCTGTACCGTTCAGATGATTTTGGGTAAATCCCCAGATTTCCTTATCCGTATAAATATATTCTGAACAGTAATCCCATCCCACAGCACCTGTTACAGGGCTGGTCTGAATCATTCCAAAAGGAACGCACGCTCCAGGGAAAGTATGCCCTGTTCCTTGTGTTCCCACAAATGGATCCACATATTGAGTGTAATCGGTTTGTGCCACTGCCGTAGCAGAAAACAAACTGAAAAGTGTAACTATAAATGCATTCTTCATAACTTACTCTATTTCAAATTCACCATTCAAACGGATGTCATTCGATGCAGCACCTATCATGACTTTAAACTTACCAGGTTCCACTACTTGCTGCATTTGCATATTATAAAGTGACAATTCCTCAAACCCTAAGTTGAAAGAGATCTCCTTGCTCTCACCTGCTTTCAAATGAATACGTTTGAACCCTTTCAATGCTTTATGCAATGGCTCTACCGAAGCAACCACATCATTTATATAAAGCTGAACCACTTCATCGCCATCTACATTACCAACGTTTTTCACCGTGCATTTCACCGTCTGATAAACATCCATTCCATTGCCTGGAACGAGTTGCAAATCGGAATACTCAAACTTGGTATAACTCAAGCCGTAGCCGAAACTAAACAATGGATCAGCAGAGCTATCTACATAATTGTGAGATGGATGCTTACTGTAATGAACTGGTAATTGTCCTACATTACGTGGTATACCTACCGGCAAACGACCTGCTGGGTTATAATCACCAAACAAAACATCTGCTATGGCTTGCCCACCTTGTTCTCCTGGATACCAAGCTGTAAGCAAAGCATTTGCCTGCTCGGATGCCAAATTCATATTCAAAGGACGGCCTTGAATATAAACAACAACTAACTTAACTCCGGAATCCAACAATGCTTTCATGAGTTTCTCCTGATCACCCATCAAATGTAGATCTGCTCTGTCATAGCCTTCGCCACATTCCATATCTGCAATCGCATTCTTATTTACAATAGCAGCACCTGTGGAGAGATAAGTAGTTTCAAAATCACGAGCTGATGATCCACCTACAACTAATATAGTAACATCGGCAGCCTTTGCAGCAGCTACAGCTTCCTTAATTTGACTTTGAGTGGTATCTCTTACTGCACAACCCTTAACATAGGTAACCTGAGCCTTAGGCAACAAATTCTTTACACCATCAAGAACTGTGGTCAATTCCTTTCTATCCTGAGGTGCCGTATAGTCGCCTAGCTGATTATACATCATATCTGCATTTGGCCCTATCACAGCCACCCTTTTTAAATTTTTACTCAATGGAAGTAAACCATCATTCTTTAAAAGAACCACACCTTCACGAGCCACTTGTCTAGCCAGTTCCTTGTGTTCCTTAGAACGTACCACTTTAGCAGCTACATTAGGATCCACATATGGATTTTCAAACAAACCCATCTGAAACTTAAGCCGAAGCACGTTCCTCACTGCTCGGTCTAAATCTTCCATGGTAATCTTTCCTTCTTGTAGCTTCTTTTCTAGATTTGGTCCATAAGAATTCCCCTCTAAATCGAAATCCACACCTGCCTTTAGAGCCAGCACACCTGCCTCACCCCAATCTTCTGCAACATGATGAGTAGAAGCTATACCTTCTATACTTTGCAAATCTGAAAAAACGGCTCCCTTGAAACCCCATTGATTGCGAAGTACATCAGTCAAAAGATACTTATTTGCAGTACAAGGCACACCATCAATGGAATTATAGGATGTCATAATAGATGCAACACCAGCCTTGACTGCACGCTTAAACTGCGGCAACAATTCGCTGAACAATGTGCGTTGGCCCACATTAGCCTGTTCACCATTCAAACCACCTTCAGGAATTCCATAGGCTGCAAAATGTTTCAATGTGGAATAAACGTGCTTCCCGTCTTTATAATCCTGGCCTTGCATTCCCTTGACCATTGCAGTACCCAGAATACCTGTCAGTACAGGATCCTCTCCAAAAGTTTCCTCCATTCGGCTCCATCTAGGTTCACGGGCAATATCCAACACAGGTCCATATCCCACATGTGCACCCTGTGCACGAACTTCCAAACCGATGGCCTCACCCATCTTTTGTATCAGTTCTTCATCAAAGGTTGAAGCCTGGCTCAATGCCGTAGGAAAGACTGTGGCACCAATAGCCATATGACCATGGGGCGCTTCCTCTGCAAAAAGAATAGGGATGCCTAATCTTGTCTTCTCTACAGCATACTTCTGTAAAGCATTCAAGGCTTCTGCTGCCAATTTGGGATTTAAACCTGTTGTCAAAGTTTTTTGTGTCCAAGGATCAGCACGTAAGACAGCCCAAAAAGAGCCAATAGGCATCTGAATCATACGTTTAATATAAGTATCAGAGATACCAACTTTACCTTTGTCGGATTTTGTATACATTGGCCAACCTAATGGGCACAATAGCTGCCCCACCTTCTCATTGACAGTCATTCTGCCCAAAAGATCATTGACACGGTCTTCTATTGGGGCTTTTGCATTCTTATATAGGGGCTGCTGTGCTCGGGCAGAAACTGCAAAAAATAGCACTGAAGTTATAGCTACAATTCTTATCTTCATTTTCACTTGACTACAAATTTAATTGCTACACCATTAGTGGTAACCGCATTGGACGGAAGAATCACTGTGGTCTTGTCTCCTACAGTCTTCCATTTCAAGGACTTCTTAGTTGCCAAGTTAATCAACTTGCTTCCTTTCTTTGGAGCATTACCAGTCCATTCTATGGTAGCAGGTATTCCATTCTTATCGTCACGGGGTACAATAGCATATAAGGTTTTACCATCCTTATTGGCTGTAAAGAATACAGTCTTATCCTCATTCTGGTAAATAGGAGTCGTTACAGTAGCATAGATAGCTTCACCATTCAAACGCAACCAAGAACCTATTTCTTCCAATTTTTCTACTGCTTTGTCTTCAATTAAGCCTTCAGGGGTAGGACCGACACCCAACAATAGAGAACCACCTTTAGCTACAATCTCAGACAAGATAGAAATAACTTTTCCTGCGCTCTTGAAAACAGGACGCCTTGTCCATCCCCAGTCGTGAGTCAAAGTTATACAACTTTCCCATGGATTGTTAATCTGATGATCGGGTATGGTCTGTTCTGGTGTCTGATAGTTTTCAAACTCACCAGGACAAGAGCGCTCCACAACAATCAGACCAGGCTGTGCTTCACGAGCCATCTTTACAATTTCACCCAACTTAATATCCTCTCTAGGTGCAGTACACCATCCACCATCCAACCAGAACAAGTCGATGTTACCATAATTATGCATCAACTCATAAGATTGATTATAAACATACTGCTGATATTTTGCCCAACGTTCAGGATAGTCTTCTATCTTATAATTGTGGAACCGATTTGGAGTGGCTTTCACTGGCCACCAATAGTATTCAGAATGCCAATCTGGTTTTGAGAAATAAAGACCAGCCATCAGACCCTCAGCACGATACGCATCCATGATATATTTAAGTACATCATTCTTCGGATTACCCTTGAATCCGCTGTTCATCACACTATAATCTGTGGTTTTGGTATCCCACATACAGAAACCGTCATGATGTTTGGTAGTAAACACCACATATTTCATACCAGCATCCTTTGAGACTTTAGCCCATTGCTCTGGATTAAACTTGGTAGGATTAAATTCCTTGCTCAATCCCCAATACCACAGTTTTTCCTCTTCATAAGTCCTGGTTGTATCTGGAGTAATCCAATCTTCAGATGTAATCTGCCAAGACTCTACCATTCCAGGAACAGAATAAACACCCCAATGGAGAATAACACCAAACTTCAAATCTTGCCATTTTTTAAGTTTCTCTACAACTTTCTCACCATCAGGCCATCTGTAATCTTTGGATGCTTCGTGTACAAATGACTGTGCACAGACATTCAAAGCTAGGCCTAACCCCATAAAAAAAGGAAGTATCTTGTTAAGTCTCATTAATATATAGTTTTTAGGTTAATATACTAATGTGCCGCTCAAGCACCAATAACTGATTGAATTACCTTCTGGTCCTCCTTGAGGAATCTCTACAGTTATAGTATGTTCTCCAGGTTCCAAATCACCTAGATAAATGTATTCAGGATTAGTCACCGTTGCAGGGCACCAGTTAGAACGACTTAAGTCAGAAGAACTTGTACCATTGGAGAAATTTCCTGAGCAAGGATTCCAGTTCCTATAAGTGCCACAATCATCACGCCATGGTATAAAGGAGATGACTTTCTGCCCATCTAAATAAATGGTATTGATCTTTTGATTGAATTCATCACCATTGCCCCAACCTCCATGACCTGTGGTTATATAATAGAGCATGGCATTGTCTATATGCTCTTTCACTGTGAACTTTGCATTCAACTTATCATCCTTCATAAAGACTGGATATGGCTGACCTGCCTGTTCCAAGTAATTTACCGTATTGAAAAGTGGCATTGTAGTATGAGGTCTCCGTTCTCCTTCAGGATGGAAAGATAAAGTCAAAGACACCTTATGGCCCTTATTATCCCAATTGCCAATGTAAGCACCAACCCAGACTTCACCTTTCAAATGATCTGCCATTGTTGTTACCTCGGTCTTATAGGTTACAGAATCCACCCACTCATGTCCTTTTACTTTCCGTCCGTTATTGTAAGCACGAACCCCAAAACCTGTAAAGAAACGCATTATTTCCAGAGGAGCCTCATAAACCGGAGTGGAAACTAGGCCATGATATTCCACTCCATCATTGGCCTTGAAAGAAGGAACACTGTTCAAATCACGCATAGCATCCAGGAAACTCTGTTCCTTGTTCGTTGGAATTACAAATACTGAACCTGTACGGTCATAGGCATCTCCATCGGAATACTGAACCACTTCACAGTATATTTCTCTATCCTTCACATAGTCGGGCAGCTTAACCTTCTTCAAGATGATGGTTCCTCCACCAGCACGATAGAGAACGTTGCTCTCCAACTTGCCTTCTGGCAGTTTGTCATTGGTAAAACTAATGCGATCTTGGTCAAATACCTTTACGTTGATCACATTGGCATTATTGATTTCCCACTGATAATCATCATAGCTCATAACCTCCCCCATTGTTTCTGGAAGAAGCTGAGCTGTTTCTTTCATAGCAACAATACCAGTAGCTTCCTGCACGCTATCACCATTGCGAACTATCTTTAACACCAAGCCATCAGGAACACCCACTCCTGACTGAGGAGTACCTTTAAATGGAATATCCTGTGTATAAGAAATATCTATTGTATTCGAATTGACTATGGCACGAATTATCTTGCACTTCAAGCCTAAAATGGTTTCCTCGCCAACCTCTTTTTGGAACCCTTTACCGATAGCAAATGGAGTAATAGAAGAAATCACCTTACCGCTGGGCAGTTCACATACCCGGTAAGTTTCATTCTTACCGTAATCCATATAGTTAAAAGTTTGAGGCTGTTTTAAAACGGGACGTTCTGGGTCTTGAGCAGGACGGGCGTCTGGATTACCTTGGCGCTCTACAGGTATATGAGTCAACGCTACTTGGTCACCACTTATCTTCATAAGCATGCCACCAGGGCTAACGTGACCTTTGTAACTAGATTGAAAAGTAACTTCTATGCCTTTTGCATTCTTTACTTTCTTTGCAATATTCAGTTTCTGTGCAAAAACAGCAGATGAGAATAAAAAGCAAGCAAAAATGGCTATTACAGATTTTAGGTTCATATTTTAGGATACAATATTGTTTAGTATGCAAAAATAAAAACCTTTTTCCAATTTTCAAAAGAAAATTCTTTGTTTTTTACTTCACTTTAATCCTGTCAAAACCGTTTCCGTAAACACCATTTACATTCGCTTGAGACACGAAAGCCATGGGGTCTGTATCCTTAATTAGCCGGAATACCTGAGTAGCTTCACGTTTTCTAGTAAGGACGAACAGCAACTTAACAGGACGCCCTGAATAAAATCCGGTTCCATCTATAACGGTGCAGCCACGATGAGTAGGCATCGCATTGATAAGCCTGGCTATTTCCTCATATTTCTCACTGATAATGAAAAATTGAACAGATTGGGTACTTCGATTCACTACGAAATCAAGCATCAAACTGGTAACAACTAAAACCACATAGCCATAAAAGACATTCTCCGTATGAGAAACTACAAAATAGCTGCAGGAAACAATGATGACATCCAAATAGAGTCCGACCCTGCCCAAAGAGATATCCCGGTACTTGTTGATGATGGCAGCTATAATATCCGTACCGCCCAAACTTCCATTGTTAGAAAAGGCAACACCTATACCGGCTCCACAAAAGGCACCTCCCAAGATGGCCGAAGCGAAGGGGTCTATATCTAGATTGAAATGGTAATCATTCACAAGATTCTGGATAATGGGAAGAACCAATGTCATCATGATACAAGCAAAAATGGTTTTCACACTGAACTTCCAGCCTAAAACAATTACAGAGAGAATAAGCAGTATTCCATTAATGGTAAAATAAGTATACTGGACAGGTATCCCTGTGGCATAATAAACTACACTAGATATACCTGGCACACCTCCACCTGTAATTTCAATGGGCAATTCAAAAATTGTCCAACCTACGGCATACATTAAAATGCCTATTGCTACAAATAGGTAATCATGTATCTCTCGGAGAATCTGTTTTTTTCTAGGCACTGGAGGTGATGGTCTTCCTGATATCGTTTCCATAGTATCAAATAATTAGTTTACAGCCGTAACAAATCCATCTTGCACTGCTCTATTCCGGTTTCCAAAGTAGTAATAATACAAAAAAGAATTGCCCCACTTCTCATAGAGGGCTTCATATACTTCCGACGTGTCTTCCTGTTCCAAATAAGGTGATGCCTCATTGGCAAAAGATGACACTCTTATTTTCATCATGTCTGAAATCTCAGGGAACTGTTGCAAAATTTCCGGCCTTTTCGCAGAAGCAACCACTAAGGCCTCTTGTACATAAGTAGGTAAAGCCTCTATCTGTTTCAAGTATGCAGCTCGAAAAATCACGTTATCAAGGTCTTTGCAATATAATGCAGCAGCCATAGATGCTTTCAGGGTTTCTGGTGTAGCTCTTCTAACTCCTAAGTTGAACCCTATATAACAAGGCCGTGCATAATCATTCTCAAATCCATCCTCAAAAGAAACTTGCTGGAGTATACGCACCATCGTTGGGTCTTCCGCAGTGAGCTGAGGATTCTCCAAACGTCGTTCCCACGTTTCTACGAATTCATGCTGAAAAGGCATCTTATCCAAGAATGCCAGATAACGACTGCAAAGAGCATCCTCCTGCTGCAAGGCAGAACAGATAATCATCATCTTCAAGAAACGCAATCTGGGTCCTTCTACCACTTGCTGGCACAAAGCATAGTGGTATGCTGGTTGGGGCAAGCAGGAAAACAAATTACACTCTGCCGTGAAATTTTCACTTTCATCCAGTCCGTCCTTGTCATCCAATTTTGTAGGAGGAAAATCGTAATCAATCTCAAACATCTTTTCCAACAATTGTCCCTTCTGATTCAAGGCTATAGCATGGAAAGCTGCTATACTTTTATCGGGGTTCTTGGCTTTCAACGCATCCTCTATCATGCCATCCCAATCAGCTATGAGCAACTTGTTCTGCATGTCACAACTCAAAATTAGATTCTGCCTGTAAATCCAAGCTCCTACATTCAAAAGAACCAGAATCAGAATCGGACATAGCAATCCTACGGGCCACTTGAATGATTTTTCTGCAGATATTTTCTTTTTAAAGAATAGACTTATAACAAGAGCCAAAATTCCTGTCAACAGCAAAAAGACATAGATGTAAAAGACCACCTTTGATGGTTCACTTCGCATAAATAGATTATATCCACGGGATACAGCCCATATCAAAATACAGGCTGGAAGTAACGCCCCAATACCATACCACTTGGAAGACACACGAAGAGTCCGATCGGTAAACCAGGTCAGTAGTGTCAGTAAAATGGCTAGATAGATACCTCCTATCCACTGATTCTGCAGAGGAAGCATAAGGAATCGGGATATCCAGTAAAGTGTCCCTAAAGGCTCACGCAAGACGAATGCCATGGCCTCCGAATCAAAGGCAAAATAATTCTCCTGGGAAAGATAAAGGAATACAGGTCCATATATGCCACAGCAAAAAACGGTGAACAGAACCAGGCAAATTAGATATGGGATAAACTTCTTCATCTCTTTATTCTACTTATAAGATACTTTTCTAGCCTCCTCATCGGCATATATCACATCTCTGAGTTGAGAAGAATTTATCTGAATCGCATCCTTCGTCAGTTCTGGCACATTATAGCTTTTCAGTCTCATCAAGTTATTCTCAGGGTCTTCCTGTGGGAGCATGAAGGCTTTATAGCTATTTCCTTCCTGGTCGAAATAGGCAATGTATAGACGAGTGTAACTTCCATCATCTCTACGGCTTGAAAACACCATCCACCTGCCATTACTACTCCAGGAGTGGTAACTATCTACATCTGCAGAGTTTGTTTTCTCCAAGGGCCGTAATTCTTCCTTTTGGATATCCCATACATATAAGTCACTACTTTTATGCCAAATATGGAACTGGCCAAATTCTCCTAATGTGAGCAGAATATATCTGCCGTCAGGACTCACCCTTGGTACAGAGACAGACAAACCACGTTGAGCACAATCGAGAACCATCTGAGGTTCTCCCCATGATTGGGTCGTTTCATCAAAATCAATCCTCATCAGATTGTAACGAATGTCCTTATAATTCTCTCGGACCGCCAACTCTCTATGATGGGTATCCTTAGTATTCAAAGTGTCCAAAGCCTCCAGAGTGGCACTGCAATAGTAAATACTCTTACCATCGGGGGTCCAGCAGGGGAAATTTTCCAACTCAGAGTTTGTCTTCAGTATATTGCTTACGGTATGATTCTCCACATCATAGAAAATCAAATCGCTTCCACTGTCTATCACTTCTGTTTTCTGCTTGTCACGAAGATGAAAGACCTGACTGGTCATATTAGATGAAAAGACAATCCAAGGTTTAGTGGGATGCCAAGATGGATAAACCGCATTACCCAATATGCTGTCATTGGTCATGATTCTCTTATCCGCTTTTCCGTTCAGCACAAAAACTGTTCCTCCATGTTTCTCTCGCACATGAAACATAAAGTTCTGAGTGGAATTTTGCTGGAAATTATGACAGTTTACACAGTGATTGAAATCGCCCCCGGCACCGTTCTCATAAATAGAAATTTCTTTGAAATTCGTCAGGTTGCGCTCATAAATGCCCATCTGACGATACAATTCATATCCAGGTTCTATAAGACGATAATTCAGATAAGGGTCAATTTCTTCTGAAGCTATAGTAAGCAAATAGGTGGGATACTTCACCCAATTACCATTATTCCTGACATAAAGAGTCACCTGAAGATTTCCTCCTGCATTCTCTTTTAAGAGCGTATGCCAAGATGATTCATCGAATTGTAGTTTTCCTTTTTTACCAGCTGCAGCTAAAAGTGCCCTACCCTTTTCACCTTCTACGGAAATCACATATTGATCCCCTTCAGCCTGGGCTATTAAATTTAAAGGAGCTATGTTTACAGGAATGACAATATCCTTATAATCCGGATAAATGGGAGCCTCATCGCTAACAGGCTGCGCATTTACCGGAACTTCTGCCCTGGGAGAACATGCACAAAGCATGAATAAGACGAAGAGCAAGGAATATATAACTCTAAACAAAGCCATTTTCTACTTCTAGTTAAGGGGTCATGCACTGCTTAACCAATTCTATGACCTCTTCTTTATTGTCAAAATTGATTTTATGTTCCTTCAAGTATTGATCAATAAAATCTTTCTTATTAGGGAAAAGTTTCGTCAAGGTCTTTTGGTTTCTAAAAGACTGCAACTTATTCTTACGGAAAAGCATATAGGAATGCTCCGGTTCATATTCCCAGACTTCCAGATTCTTCTGTTCCCTATTCAGATTGTTGCCACCTAAATAAGATAAATCCACATTGTCCACTCCTCCCACATGGGTGTTAAACCCTAAGGCACCGGTCTTTCCCTTGTTTATCCTACGCAATTTATAGTCAGCCAGAATACTGAAGCTAGGGGATTTATACACCACATCCAAGAAACGTGTACCATAAGGGACCATCTTATGCGTTCCTAGGTACAAGGTATCTACATTATTAATGTCGGCCAATTCCATGATATCCTCTCCACTCTTGAATTCCATACGTTGGGTCTGACAGTTGTAATTGAAGAGTTCTTTCAGTGGAAGACCTCTTTTACTACTAGCTACACTCTCCTGATAGGATGGAAGCAGATAGGGTGAATATATCTTTGTCTGAGCTGACAAGCAGACTGGGACAAAGAATACCAAAGACACGATATTTCTCAATGAAAATTTCATTTTTTATACTCGCAAATTTGACATGCAAAATTAAAGATAATTTTTCACCTTGCCCAACTATTTATAGAAAAAAACTAAAGTGGCTGCAACAAGCCTGTTTGGTGTTGCAGCCACTTCCTATTATTCTAGAATCCTAATATGCTATAATTAATATGGCAACTTGTTAACAGTGTACCAAGTACCTGCTGGAAGTGCCCAGAAGATAGCATTATAGTACTGATTGCTGTTAGACAGACGGCTAAGAGCAGCATTCATGTTATCCAAGTTGTTGTTAACTTCATCCTGAGGATAACCGATGCGGTCCATTGGAAGAGGAATCTCGAAGCTTGCGTCACCAGTGAAATCACGGAACTCCAGCTTTGGATAACCTGTACGACGAACCTCACTATAGGTCTGCTCTGGCTGCAGGAATGAGAAGTGCAACCAACGCTGCTCACAGATAGTCTGCAACTTGTCTGAAGAATCAGCCCAAAGTTTGTTGATATATTCAGTTGCATCTGGCTTCTCTACTGGGGTACGGAATACAGACTTTGCGTTCTCTGCATAATACAGATCTACAGAAGCCTGAACACCTGCCTTGAAGTAAGTCTCAGCAGAACCACTGATGATACCACGCTGTGCAGCCTCAGCTAAGGTCAGATAAGCCTCTGCCTTAGTCATGATAGGATGCATGAAGTAAGCATTATTGATGAAAGTAGCAGAGTCAACTACTGCATAGTAGCGATAGCTAGCCTCTGACTGCCATTTTGCAAGCTGATCCTCAAATTTCTCATGATAATCCAAGTAGTGCATTACGCCACCATTGGATGCATCGTACATAACAGCTGCACGTGGGTCAGCACCTGCAATGTGAACATTAGTAGTGTGGTTCATCACATCTCCATCTTTGATGTTCAAAATCTCAAACATCTTGTAGGTACCACGTGAATACTGGCGTGCCCATTCATTCCAGCCACCACCCCAGTTCATACCATTACCATCATTGTAGCTGAATGCTACAACACTTGGGTCAGCGAAACCAGTCACACAGTCGTCAGAGAAGTTAGCCAAAGCGCTAGAAACCTCGTTCAAAGTAGACTGACCAAGACTAGTCAATGGGCCCTGAGTAGAGATACGCAGTGCCATACGTGCACGTAGACCAAGAGCATAACGTGCCCAAGCATCCTTGTTACCACCGAAGAGCAGGTCCTGAGATGCGAATGCTGCAGGAGCAGTAGCACTCTGGATACGAGAATAAAGAGTACCCAGACCATCATAACTAACACTCTCTTCTGTTGCAGTAGTAACTGTTGCACCGTTCAACATCATCTGATAAAGAGTAGCAGCATCGTCATAAGAAGCTTTACTGTCGGCTACATTACCAGAGATCTGAATATTACATGCATTGATGAATGGAACATCACCCCAAAGGTCTATTGCTTTCTCTAGTTCATCATAGATCCAAACAGTTGCACAGTCCATATACAATTGGTTTTTAGCCTGCTCTGCAGCATCTAAACTTTCGAAAGTATGCTTCATCAGTTTATACTGTGCCACATCGTTGTAGAAGTTTGTCCAACGGTCATTGTCATAGCTGACGTAGCTACCTGTTCCTTCATAATCAGTATCAGCGGTAAAGTGGCTGGCAACCTGAGAATAAGCACCTATCTGAGGAAGTTCGAAAGTACAAAGACCCCAGTAAGTCTGCATTCCGTAAGTACGACCATTCCATACAACTCCACTGAACAATTTATCGCAAGACACTGTAGTGGTCTTTGAAGGGTTATTGTATTTTTCTGTGTATGCCTCATCCTTACAAGAAGAAATAGACATGACAGCTGCAATACCCAACGTAATTGTTAATATCTTTTTCATTGTTGTATTCAATTAATTAGGTTTTAAATTAGAACTTAGCACGAATAGAGAAACCG
This sequence comes from Bacteroidales bacterium UBA4293, assembly GCA_002395835.1. Lineage (GTDB taxonomy): Bacteria > Bacteroidota > Bacteroidia > Bacteroidales > Bacteroidaceae > Minthousia. The sequence goes on from DGVD01000018.1 coordinate 223,086, forward strand.
AAGCTGCGGCTTGCTGCTGAAGAGTTACCAGCAACTGCCTGCCAGATCCAGTTAGTACCATCACCAGACTCAGCATCCATTTCCTTCAGATTCTTGAATACATAGAACAGGTTACGTCCGTAAACTGACAGAGTCAAGTTCTGGCAACCGAATGCCTTAGTAAAGCTCTTTGGAAGCTGGTAACCCAGAGAAAGCTCACGAAGCTTCAGGTAAGAGTTGTCCTGAATAGCCTCCTCATAAGAGTTGTGAGTACCTGCACCCCAACCATAAGAGTTTCCATAGAATACACCTGCAGGAACGATGGTAGTATTAGGAGTACCGTCAGTGTGAACACCTTCGATAATCATACCATCATTGAACTGAGTGTAACCAGAAGGAGCTGTACCTGCGATGGTGGTACCAGTTGCGCTGATATTATTGTCCTCGTAGTAGTAAGCCAAACCGCCGTGACCTTCACGACCATTCAGTGTCTCCTTCAAGTGACCAGTTTCCATTGCATAGGTCCAATACTGGTTCAGGACGTCTCCACCGATACGGAAGTCGAATGTAGCATCCAAGAATACCTGCTTGTAACGAAGGCTTGCAGAGAAACCACCCACGCCCTTAGGCATAGCGTTACCTACCTTTTCCAAAGTAGAGCTACGGAGTGGAAGACCATCGCTACCGATAATCTTTCTGCCCTGCTCATCGCGCTGATATGGATATGCATACCAGTCACCCATAGCCTCACCTACGTTAGAGTAGAGGTATACAGAGTTATCGAAGCTACTGTGCTGGATACGATCTACACCGTCCATCAACTTAGTAACCTTATTCTTGTTGAATGAGATATTAGCACGCAGATCCAATGTCCAATCCTTAGTCTGGATAGGAGTACCATTGATAGCGAACTCAAGACCCTGGTTCTTCAACTCACCAATGTTAAGCAAGATTGAACTACCACCGGCACTTCTAGCCAATGTAGACTGAAGAATCTGATCCTTTACATCATTGTTATAATAAGAAATCTCGAAACCTAAACGGTTCTTGAAGAACTTAGACTCGAAACCGAGCTCGAACTCGTACTTCTTCTCTGGCTTGATGTTCAAGTTACCCAAGTTATTACCGATGCTATTCAAGATATATGAACCAACGGTAGACTGAGAATAAAGAACGTTTGCAGCATATACAGATGGAGCATTACCTACGATACCGTAAGATGCACGTACCTTACCATAATCCCAGAATTCAGGGCGCTTGTCCTTCAAAAGCTCAGTGATGATCACACTGGTATTGATAGAAGGATAAGTGAAGCTGTTGTTACCTGGAGCCAAAGTAGAGATCTTCTCGTTACGGAGAGAACCTTCCAAATAGAACCAGCTGTCATAGCCGTAAGAAGCAGTTCCGAAGATTGCTGTACGCAATGCACGGATATCTTCCATAGAAGCATTGTCGGTAGTCAAAGAAGTAGCTGCCAAGTTGAACCAGTTGGTAACTGACAAACCACCAGATGTTCTAGCTGTAGAAGCGAAAGTACGCTCCTGACGACCAGACCAACCTACGTTAGCAGTGATGTTGTGCTTTTCACCGAAAGTCTTATCGAACATCAACATGATATCACCGTAGTAAGTCTCATACTTACGGTTCAACAGAGAGTAACCACCCTTCTGGCCAGAACCAGTTGCCAAAGCCAAAGAACGCTCAGCATTGTCACGACCTTCGATATCCTCTGCGGTAAGGTCAGTAGCGATACGACCACGGAGAGTCAAACCTGGGATAATTTCCCAAGATGGAGTAACACCGGCAATCAGACGGTTGTTGTTCTCCTCACGCATGTTAGCCAAAACCTTCCAGAAGTACTCGTTCATGATAGAAGCAGAACCTGGAGTGTAGAGCAAGCTCTCTTCTGGAGTCTCAGAATCCTGAGTTACATCACGATACTGATAGCCTGCTGAAGTTACAGTCTTTTCACGCATCAAAGCTACATCATCGAATGAACCTACCATACCACCATAGTTCAAAGTAGCACGGCTGATACGATATGCACGGTTCTTGATGTTCTGACGCATGTACTGCATGGTATAGTCAATCTTCACACCCTTGGTAACGTTGATAGAACCAGTAAGGTTGAAGTTGTGCTTATTGTTGCTAGAGTTGTACTGCATAGCCTTGTTGTCATTGTAGGTGTAAGAGAAACGGATGTTACCCCAATCACCTGCCTTAGTTACAGCAAGGTTGTACTGCTGGTTGAAACCTGTACGGAACATATCCTTCCAAGGATTGCCACCCATGCTGTTATATGAACGCTGAGTACCATCCCAGTAAGTTACCTTGCTACCATCATATCTAGGACCCCAATAATTATAGGTATTCTGAGCAATGTGGTAGTCTGTTCCAAGAATAGTCTGCTGATAGAAACCACCGGTCTGCTTCATGTAGTCGGTCATACTAGAACGACGGCCATAAGTACCAGGACCGAACTCAGTCTGCTGCTCAGGCATGTAAGCTACCTGATCCCAGCTAAAGTTCATACCCAGGTCTACGCCTACGCCAGAAGCACCCTTACCAGTCTTGGTAGTGATGACAACTACACCGTTAGCTGCCTCAGAACCGTAAAGAGCAGATGCTGCTGCACCCTTCAAGATAGAGATGCTCTCTACATCTTCTGGGTTGATGTCCACCAAACCGTTAGATTCGATACGCTGGCTTGACCAGTAAGAACCTTCGTTGTTGGCATCACCGTTACGGATAGGCACACCATCCATTACGATCAATGGCTGAGTGGTACCGGTAATAGAAGACATACCACGCACGTTAATAGAAACTGAAGAAGTACCACCACCAGGAGCAGTCTGAATACGTACACCGGCAGCCTTACCATACATAGCTGATGCGAAGGTAGGAGCTGCAGTCTTAGTCAATTCTTCTGCTGCTACTGAAGATACAGAGTAACCCAGTTTCTTAGCATCCTTACGGATACCCATGGCAGTTACGACAACTTCTTCCAACTGCTGAGAGTCGTCTACCATAACTACATTAAGATTCTGGCCATTCCAGGTCACTTCCTGAGTCTGATAACCCATGAATGAGACAACGAGGACAGAACCTCTTCTCAGATTCTGGATCTCAAAATTACCGTCAAAGTCTGTAATTGTACCATTAGTCGTTCCCTTCACCAAGATAGATGCGCCAATGACTGGTTCACCCTGTGAATCTACAACGACACCCTTACAAGTACTGCTTTGTTGTGTGGCATGCACACCTGCTACATTATCTGTAGCTGCATTAACAAGCATTGGACAGAATGCCATCAATGCCAGTGTAATGCTGACTGATTTAAGTCTTTTAAACATAACTGTAATTTTTTGGTGTTTATAATAGTTAATAAAAAGTTATTCCACAGTAAGCCTATAGAACTGAACGAAGAAAGAAAAATAACGTAAAAAAGAAATTCTCTCCCCCTTATTCACTAAGGGCCTCTAAGGTTAGGTTTTTATTTGCCACGCAAATTTAGATAATTTTCTTTTTATATAGCAAAAAAATCAAAAAAAATGTTTTCTTTTTTTACAATCTTCTTCTACGCTATGTACCTTATATAAAAAGCCTGCATCTCTAAAAATAAATGCAGGCTTTTTTATTATATTCGATAAATAAATCAAAGCGTAAAGATATAATCTATGATCTGAACTGCATTGTCAGCATGTATCATATCCAGGTCATTTTCCTTCACGAAGGACTGAATCTTTTCTTTGTATTGTGGGAATGCCTTGTAGACATTCTTTAAGGTTCTTACCTTGTATTCTTTACCTCCTTTGGTGAAGTAGTAAGTATTATCATTCTTCTGTTTCCACACATCAAAAGAAGGAGCCTCGTAATTGTCATACTGAATATACCCCATACCTGCGTTAGGATTGGCACCAAGGCCCATACCGGAAAGATCCACGGTGCTCAACTTCTGCACATGGGCCTGAGTGGGTAGCCCGAAGGCACCTGTCTGTCCCTTGTGAACCTGTTTCAGTTTCCATCCTAGCAGCACTGTACCATTCTCACGACGGAATACTTCACAGAATTTCTTGTCATGATACACATACTTACGGTCACCCACAGAGATGGTATCCACTGCCTCAGGATTGGTCAATGTCATCATGGTTTCACCTTCCTTATAAAGCATTTCACCATTGGCTGCATCAAAGTTCAGCATCACGATGAAGCGCTGATGGTTCTTGTAGGTGATTCGGCTTTGAACGAAATCCTTGAAGAAATAAATTCTGGGCTTCTGAGCTGAAACAGTCAGAGAGCAGCAAAACAGTAAAATAATAGATAAATAGTTTCTCATTTGAATTAGTTTCATTTTTCCTTTGCAAAGATAGCACTTTTTCCTTAAAGAATAAATATAAGCTAATTATTTAACTAATTAAAGTAAAAAGAGGGGTGAAAACCATAGTTATCACCCCTCTTTATCACTGAATTAAGTATTATTCATTAGTTGTTTGGAGTACCCCACTGTGGAGCATTCAAATCCTGCCATACACGCTCTGTATTCAGAGGAGAACCAGTGATATTGTAGGTAGAACCAGAATTACCTGAACCCAGTGTGTTGAATCCTTGTGCTTTGTAGATGGCTGTCTTGATTTCATACATTACGTCAGTTGGATCTGGAGATGCAATCTCGAAACGACGAGGAATAGCGGTCAGAGATACATCGTCGAACTTAACGAATGGAAGCAACTTAGAACCAATCTTTGGATAACCAGAACGACGTGCAGTTACGTACTGATCTTCTGGAAGCAGTGAGAAGTGAATCAACTGCTGCAGGTAAACCTTCTCCAGCTGTTCTGAAGTAGAACCAGTCAACTTAATGTTGTCTGTAGCCATCATAGCATCGATTTCACCATCCTTCAGGTCGATTTCTACCTCATTTGGATCATATCCGTAAGTAGTTCCGTAGTAAGGTATCTTGTTCTTTGCTGCCAGCCAGTCATAATCCTGAACAGAGAAGCGAACACCACGGTCATAGTAGTACTCAGCGCTCTGTGGCAGATTAGCACCCAACAACTTGAACTCAGCCAAGTAGAGGTTAACCTCTGCTGCAGTCAGGTACATGATGTACAATGGATTATCCTCAGTATCCTGGATAACTGTTGAACCCAGAGTTGGAACGGTATAATCATCACGTCCCTTCTTCTGCTCAGTAGTTTGTACAGAGAATGGATAGTAGTTCTTGTTTGTACCGTCTACATTCAGCTGATAATTAGTACCATAGTTGAAGTACTTAGCATATTCTGGCTTAATGCTACCATTCATTACTACTGGAAGACCGATGTAGCGAACCCAAGGCTCACCCATACCACCCCAGTGGTCGAAGTTACCATTCTTATCCAGCACTACGTTCTGCTTTACTTCGTCAGGAAGAACGTCATACTTACCTGCGTCGATGAAGCCCTGAACTACAGTAGAGTTCATAGCGTTTTTCGTGTAGATGAAGCGGATACGTGGGTCCTTAGAATCCATCATGAACTTCAGTACGTTAGCGCTTGCACCTGGAGTTTGAATGCCGTTACCAGTACCATATACATAGTCTTGGTCACCACCATTGGTAGATTGAGCCTTATTGAACTTCATATCGTCGTCCAAAGAATCCATATAGCCTACAGAAGCACTTGCCACTTCACTAGCAATGCTCAGAGCCTTGGAAGGATTATTGTTGTACAAACGAGCAGCAACTCTCAGTTTCAAAGAGTTAGCCAGTTTAGCCCACTTTTTCCAGTCACCTGCGTAAACTTGATCCAGTGCAGGACTAGACTCAACGTCAGAGCGGGTGAAGTAAGAGATAGCCTGATCTAGCTCAGTGAGGAAGGTGTTATACAGTTCCTCTACTGTATCGTACTTAGGAGTCAATATACCCAGGTCTGCATAGTGACAAGCCTCAGTATAAGGAATAGCACCATACATATCGCTATCGAACATACCCAGATAGACAGAGAGAACGGTACAAGCAGCCTCATAGCCTCTCAAGGTTTCTTCATTATTAGCGTCAATGTAAGATTTAATAGCGTTGCGATATTTCAATACACCGATGTACTGAGAACCCTGTCCACCATTTTCAGCCTGCTCTGTGAAAGAGTCACCGAAACCGCCTGTTGGGGTAGACATCTGATCCCAGCGGGTGTAGTAGTTCACATTATACCACCAAATCAAGTAGTCGTTTGGTTGGAATGTTAAGATTGCCTGAGACATAAGAGCCTTTGGATCGGTCACTGTAACATTGGCTGGGTCCTGGTTCAGTTTCTGATAGTCATCAGCACAGCTAGTACCCAGTGCAAGCACAGAAGCTAAGGCAACTACATAATATAATTTATTAAGTTTCATATCTTTCTATTATTAGATCTGTGTTGAATAAATTTAGAAGCTAGCATTGATAGTGAAGGTGAAGCTTGTAGTTACACCAGAGAACTGACGAATACGGAACTCAGCTGCTGCAGTACCTGCCACTGCCTCAGGATTCTCCTTGTTAGGCATAGAGTTCAGCAGATAACCCAGGTTGTGTGCCTGTGCAGTGAGGTTCAAGCTCTTCGCACCAATCTTGTTAGCAATCTTAGAGTCGAAGCTATAGCTTAAAGAAAGATCACGGAATGCAATGTAGTTCAGGGTTACGAACCAGTCGTCGTTCAAGACTGCCTGACCCCAGCTGTTGGTGAAGTATCTCCAAGTACCAGCGTGAGTTGGCTCAATCAAACCTTTATCGTAAAGTTCCTGATAGGTCTGACCATTTGGTGAAACGCTACCTTCAGTTACTGTATACTTAGAACCGTCAGGCTGAGTGATGACTGTACCCTTCTGGAACAAACCTTCTGGAATGATACCATCGGAATAGGTCACACCATCAAACTTAGAAGTCCAAGTAATACCACCGTGGTTAGGATTACGTCCTGCCAATGCAGTGTCCAGATAACCGTAAGCAGTACCATAGTGAGAACCGTAGGAAGCTACCTTACCACCGAATCGCATATCGAAGCTTGCACGCAATGTCCAGTTCTTCCATCTCAGGCTAGTGTTTACTGAACCCAAGAACTTAGGCATCATGGAACCTACTTCTTCTACTACACCTGAACGGCGGATAAGAGAGAATCGGCGAGAATCACTCCACTGCAGCACCTGAAGACCAGATTCATCATCACGCATTGGAGCAGCGTCACTCATCAAAGTACCGTAAGCACCACCTACCTTAGCTACAGAACCTACACGGTAGTTACCGTAGTTAGTATAACCCTGCAGACCGATGTACTCAGCTACTAGGTCAGAAAGAGAAATAATCTTAGAATTGTTCTTGGTATAAGTGAAGTTCAAATCCCAAGTGAAATCCTTAGACTCTATAGGAGTAGTGTTCAATGCGATTTCCACACCAGAGTTCTGGATGTTACCGGCATTGATCAATGCATTGTTGTAACCGGAAACGTTAGGGATAGAAACGGTCATGATCTGGTTTCTAGTATTTTCCTTATAGAAGGTGAAGTCCAAACCGATGCGGTTTCTCAAGATACGGAAGTCGGTACCGATTTCCCAAGAGGTCTTCTTCTCAGGTTTCAGATCCTGTGAATAAGTAGTACCAGGCAATGACAAGGTGTAGAATGCACCGCTTGCATTTCCTGTATAAGATCTCAAGGAGTATGCAGAGTTGATGTAATAAGCACTGGTATCGTTACCTACCTGTGCCAAAGATGCACGCAGTTTCCAGAAGGAAATGAAGCTAGGCAAGCTCAGTGTCTCGTGAACCAGCCAAGAAGCATTGATAGATGGATAGAAGTAAGAGAAGGTACCATGTCCATCGGCATAAACCAATGAAGATGACCAGTCGTTACGTCCTGTAACATCTACGAACAGTTGGTCTCTATAGCTGAAACCTATCTGAGCAGCAACAGACTGGATGGTCTTCTCACCGCTTACTGCAGCACTGGTGCTGTAACCGTCGCTACCGTTAGCCAGGAAGTACTGGTTAGGCATGATCAAGTCACCCTTAGTAGATGAACTCATAGCTGACTGGAAGTTATGATAGAACTCATAACGCAAGAAACCATTCAGATGGAAGTCTTCATTCAAATCCTTGTCGAACAGCAAGTTGGTGTTCAGGTTAATCTGCTCCTTGTTAGAGAAGCCGATGCCGTAGCCACCACCCTTATTCTGGTAACCATCACCTGGACGCTTGTTCTCGGTACGTACATAGTAGTAGTTATAGCTACCTTCTGTCTGCCACTTCAACCATGGGGTGAAGTCTACAGTCAGTTTCAGGTTAGGACGAACCACTGTCTCTTTCTGACGGTAGTCGTTCTCCCAGATGCTCCACCATGTACCACGACCAGGAACATATCCATATTCATCACCATAGGCTGCAGAAGCCACACCTCCATGAGCACCTTTATATTTATCACGGAAGTAGTGAGCATCGTAAGTACGATCCCATCCACCCAGAGCGAAGTTCTCACCAATGTTAGGCTGAGCGTTACGTGGAGTAGAGTTGGTGAAAGTCATACTTGCTTCCAGTTCTACATCCTTAGTAATCTTGTGAGAAGCCTTAGCCAGTACAGAGAAACGCTGGAAGGAGTTGTTTGGTAATGTACCGTCAGAATACTTATAAGATACAGAAGTATAGAAAGAGGTAGTGTCATTACCACCGCTGATTGCTACGTTTGTATTAGAACTGAAACCAGTATCATAAGCATCCCTGAAGTTGTTCTTGTAAGGCTTGATATCACGATAAGTGTGGTCGAACCACTCCATCTTATCGTACTTGCTAGCCATGTACTCGAAAGTAGGACCGAAAGCCACACCTGTATCACCATAGTTATCCAAAACTACATAAGATGGGTAACCATCGTTGTTCAGATAGTAAACCTCGTTCTCATCGAAGATATTATTACCAGACTTGTAACCTGGGAAGTAACCTTCCATGTATTCATTCTGGAACTTAGGCTGACCAGTTACACGGTCGAAACCGAAGGTCTGAGTTACGTTTACACCTAAACCCTTCTTGCCTCTACCACTCTTGGTAGTGATAACCACTGCACCGTTCAAACCACGTGAACCGTAAAGTGCGGTAGCAGCTGCACCTTTCAGGACAGATACTGTCTCGAAGTCGTCAGGGTTCAAGTTCTTCAACTCGTTACCGTAGTTGGCAGCACCACTTCCCCAGTCTGCATCGTTCTCCACGATAGCATTATCCAGGATGATACCGTCTACAACGTAGATAGGCTGGTTGTTCTTACCCAAGGTAGAAGCACCACGGATCAAAATCTTAGATGCACCGAACATACCACCATCGGATGCTGAGATATCCACACCGGCAACCTTACCTTGAAGTGCCTGTACTGGGTTAATCAAGTTTGCGTCCAACTCATCGCCCTTCAGCTCTGTCATGGCATAACCCAGAGCTTTTGTTGAACGCTTCATACCAAGTGCGGTTACTACAACCTCGTCCAGAGTAGCTGCATCATCTTCCAATGTAATGTTCAGTGTCTGACCATTCCAAACTACTTCCTGAGTCTTGTAACCCACGAAAGAGATGACCAGGGTAGCACCTCTTCTTACATTGTTAATCTCAAAATTACCATCTAAGTCAGTAATTGTACCAGTGGTTGTACCTTTCACCAGGATGGATGCACCGATGACAGGTTCACCCTGTGAATCTATAACCACACCTCTACAAGTACTGCTCTGCTGTGTGATTTCCACACCTGCTACATTGTCTGTAGCTGCATTTACTGCCAAAGGACTGAAAGCCATCATGGCAAGCAAAATGCTGACTGATGTAAGTCTGTTAGACATAACTGTAATTTTTTGGTGTTTATAATAGTTAATAATTAAGTTGTAAACTCAAAGGGAAAACTTTCAAGAGAATACTTTTTCTTGTAATTATTCTCATTTTTTCTCTCAATAGAAAGACAGTTCTCTTCAAAGCTTAGGTTCAAGTTTCAATTCTTTGCAAAAATAAAACATTTTTTTGAACTGCCAACATTTTGTCAGCGAAAAATTACCTTATACAGTGTTTTTTCTTTTAATAAATCTTAAAAAATGTTATGTAAAACGCACACAGTTTAACATCACACAAATTCCAATCTGAAAAATCATATTTCAGTTCGTTGATAATAAAATAGAGAAAAATGCCAAGGAAAAGTTCCCTCACCAGAGAAGATTAGTAATCCTCAGGGCATAAGATTAGTAATCTTCGGGGGTTAAGATTAGTAATCTTCAAGGGGTAAAATTAGTAATCTTCAGAGGGAATTTTTAGGGTCTTCAGGAAGGGGGTATTTAGTGCCAATTTTTTTCTTCCCAGTTAGAGAAAAATTTTTCCCCAGTTAGAGAGAAAAATTTTCCCTTCTAAAGAGTTTCGCTCCGTGGTATGTCTTTGTCTACCCTCTCTTACCAGTATTGTACCCTTATAGGGATACATACTGAAGGGAGACTAGCAAACCACTCTGCGCTTTCTACCAAACCACAACTTTACACGCTAAAAATTTCCGGAATCAAAACTATTTGCTAAATTTGCAAAGATTATACGCACAACCCAAATGCTATGAATAAACCTAAATCCCTGTTGCTGGGAATGGCAGTAGCCCTTCTGACTGCCTGTGGAACCAGCCCGAAGGAAAACCTAGAAACCGACTATGCCTCGCTGGCAAATCCCATCATAGGAACTGATTATACGGGAAATACTTACCCTGGGGCTCAGGCTCCCTTCGGTATGGTTCAGCTTAGCCCGGACAATGGTACGGGAGGCTGGGACCGGATAGCCGGCTATTTCTACCCAGACAGCACCATAGCGGGTTTCAGTCATACTCACCTTTCCGGTACAGGGGCTGGAGACCTCTACGATGTGCTCTTCATGCCGGTGATGCTCCCGGCACGGAAAGCCGATGGGGAACTGGGAATCCACTCCCGATTCTCGCACAGTGATGAGCAGACCCGGGCCGGTTACTACCAGGTGCGGCTTACGGATTATGACATTAATGTGGAACTGACTGCCACCCCCCGGTGCGGTGTGCAACGCTACACGTTCCCTGAGGGTGATGCAGCTGTCATCCTGAACCTGAAAAAGGCCATGAACTGGGACTTTACCGATGATACCGACCTTCACGTCGTGGATTCTTGTACGGTATCGGGCTACCGGTTCTCCGAGGGATGGTGCAGAGATCAGCACGTGTACTTCACCACCCGTTTCTCCCGTCCTTTTGACCGGATAGAGGTGGATACCACGGAGGTGAAAAAGGAAAGAAAAACCATCGGGAAGGCTCTAGTAGCTACCTTCCATTTTAAGACTAAAAAAGGGGAACAGATACTGGTGAGCACAGCCCTTTCTCCTACCAGTGAAAAAGCGGCTTTGGCCAACCTGAAAGCCGAAGTTCCGGAAGATGATTTCCAGAAAGTGCTGGCACAGACCACTGCTGCTTGGAATAAGGAACTGGGCACCATCGAGGTGCTGGGAGGAACGGACGACCAGCGTGCCATCTTCTATACAGCCCTGTATCATGCCATGATAGCCCCTACCCTGTTCTGCGATGTGGATGGAGGTTATCGGGGGCCGGACAAACAAAACCACCAGGCGCAGGGGTGGAAGAACTACAGTACCTTCTCCATCTGGGATACGTTCCGTGCGGCACATCCGCTTTACACTTGCATCCTGCCTAGCAGGGACAGTGATATGGTAAATTCCTTCCTGGCTTTCTACGAGCAGAACGGTCGTCTCCCCGTGTGGAACATGTGGGGTGGTGAAACGGATATGATGATAGGTTACCATGCTGCAGCTGTCATTGCCGATGCCTACCTGAAAGGCATCACCGGATTTGATGCGGAAAAGGCTCTGGAAGCTTGCGTCCGTACGGCTAATCTGGATGAATACCGGGGTATCGGTCAATACAAGAAACTGGGATGGATTTCCTACGATGTGGTGGATGAATATAATACGGACAACTGGTCTTTGAGTCGCACCCTGGAATATGCTTTCGACGATTACTGTATAGCTAAAATGGCTGAGAAGATGGGGAAGACGGACATTGCAGAGGAGTTTTACAAACGTAGTCAAAACTACCGGAATGTCTATAATCCTGCCACCAGTTTCATGCAGCCTAGAGACAGTAAGGGTAAATTCATGGAACCGTTCAGTCCGGACGACTACACCGAAGCCATCTGCGAAAGCAATGCATGGCATTATTTCTGGTCGGTTCAGCACGATATTCTGGGCCTCATAGAACTGGTAGGTGGTAAGGAACGCTTCACAGAGAAACTGGACAGCATGTTCACCTATAATCCATCGGCTGATGCAGACCTGCCTCTCTTCAGCACCGGTATGATAGGGCAATATGCGCATGGAAATGAGCCCAGTCACCATGTGATTTACCTCTGGAACAAAGTGGGACAGCCCCACAAGACACAGCAGTATGCAGCCCAGGTGATGAGGGAGCTCTACCTAAACACTCCTGCTGGACTCTGCGGAAACGAAGACTGCGGGCAGACCAGTGCCTGGTATGTGCTCAGTGCCCTGGGGTTCTACCCCATGAATCCGGTGAGTGGAGAATATGAGATTGGCTCTCCACTCTTCCCGGAAGTGCGTATGCATCTGGAAAACGGTAAGACATTCACCGTAAAGGCTCATCAGGTAAGCCCGGATAACATCTATGTGCAGAGCGTCAAGCTGAACGGGAAGCCTTTGGATAAGAGTTTTATCACCTATGAGCAGATCATGAGTGGTGCTACACTGGAAATGGAAATGGGACCTCAGCCTGCAGGCCCTTGGTATAATGAAAATGATTGAGACCATGAAAAAGATAGCATTTTTAGCAGCCCTTGCTGCCCTGGCAGCCTGCACCACCAGTCAACTGGAAGAAACGGATTATACGGTGTTTGTGGATCCGTTCATCGGAACAGGAGGGCACGGTCATACCCACCCCGGTGCCATGGTGCCTCACGGCATGATTCAGCCCGGACCCGACACCCGTATTCACGGTTGGGATGCCTGTCCGGGATATTATTATGAGGATGATTCCATCAATGGATTCTCTCACACCCGACTGAGCGGCACGGGGTGTGCCGACTTCGGTGATTTTCTGCTCATGCCTACAGTGGGTAAGCAGGACATCCGGTACGTGGGAGAGAAAGAGCAAGCACAGCATGTGGCCTTTGCTTCCAAGTTCTCCCATGACAACGAACATGCTGAACCGGGGTATTATTCTGTGCTGCTGGACCGGTATGGAGTAAAGGCTGAGATTACCTCCACAGCCCGTACAGCCATCCATCGGTACACCTTCCCTGCTTCGGAAGAGGCTGGTTTCATCCTGGATCTGGACTATTCCATTCAGGAGCAGACCAACCAAATCATGAATGTGGAGGTGCTGAACGATTCTACCCTCCGTGCTTTCAAAAGAAACGTGTGGTGGGAATACAGGCAGGACATCTATTTCCAAGCACAGTTCTCCAAACCGTTCACCTTCGAGGTGGTGAGGGATACCATCCAATTGAAGGACAAGATAGAACCTAGATGCAAAGTACTGCTCCACTTCCAGACGAGCGATCAGGAAGTAGTGATGGTGAAGACAGCTATCTCTTCCTGCGACTATGAAGGTGCTGCCAAGAATCTGGCGATAGAAATGCCAGGGTGGGATTTTGAAGGCACCCGACAGGCAGCTCATCGGCTCTGGAACGACTGCCTGAAGAAAATCGACATCGATACCGATAATGAAGACTACCGGAAGATTTTCTATACGGCACTCTACCATACCAACTTCAGTCCGAACCTCTTCCAGGATGTGGACGGACGCTATCTGGGTATGGACTTGCAGGTTCATCAAGGTGACATCAATGACCCCGTGTACACCACCTTCTCACTTTGGGATACACACCGTGCCTTGCACCCGCTGGTCAGCATTCTGGAACCTAGTCAGAACGAGGCGTACATCCGTTCCCTCATCAAGAAGGGCAAGGAAGGTGGACTGGTTCCTAAATGGGACTGTGGAGCGAATTACACCGGCTGCATGATAGGTTATCACTATGTTTCTCTGCTGGCAGACAACTACGTGAAAGGTTACCGAAACTACAACGTGGAAGAGGCCTACAAGGCTGCCCTTCGCTGTGCAGAATATGACACTACGGGAATTACTCCAGCCTGCCCGAAATGGCTCTATCCGCACATCATGCCAATAGGTAGGTACTACAACCATACCGTAGGTTATGTGCCTTGTGATAAAGACAATGAAGCTGTGGCTAAGGGCTTGGAATATGCCTACAACGACTGGTGCATTGCAGTTCTGGCAGATTCCCTAGGCGACAAGGAAACAGCAGAGAAATATCATAAATATGCCAAGAACTACCAGCAGTACTTCGATGCATCTATCGGATTCATGAGAGGCAAGACCCTGGACGGTCAATGGCGCACTCCATTCAGTCCGAATCATTCCGAGCATCGTGTCGACGATTTCTGCGAAGGAAACTCCTACCAGTGGAGTTGGTTCGTTCCTCATGATGTAGACGGACTGGCAGAACTGTACGGAGGCAAGGAAGGCATGATTAAGAAACTGGATGAACTGTTCAGTGCCTCATCCGAGATGGAAGGTGAAAACGTATCGGCTGACATCTCTGGTTTAATCGGTCAATATGCCCATGGAAACGAACCGAGTCACCACATCACCCACTTCTACAACTATCTGGGTCAGCCATGGCGCACCCAGGAGCTGGTAGACCAAGTGCTGACCACCCTCTATTTCAATGCACCAGATGGACTTTCCGGAAACGAAGACTGCGGTCAGATGTCGGCATGGTACATTCTGAATGCCATGGGCTTCTATCAAGTATGCGCTGGAAATCCCGTCTACAGCATAGGAAGACCGCTGTTCAAGGAGGCAATCATTCACCTGCCTAATGGGAAGAATTTTACCATCGGCACCCTGAACAATGCCCCTCAGAACAAGTACATCAAAGCCATCCGACTGAACGGAGAAGAACTGAAAGAACCGTTCTTCACCCATGAGCAGCTGATGGCAGGTGGACTGCTTCAGATAGAAATGACAAATACACCTCAGAAATGAACCAAAGTTTAAATAACATGAAAAAGACTTTACTGATAGCTTTCAGTTTCTGCGCACTGACCTGCAGCGCACAGAAAGCCAGCTATGCGGATTACGTCAATCCACTCATGGGATCCCTGTCGTCTTTTGAGCTTTCTACAGGTAACACCTATCCTGCCACTGCCCTGCCCTGGGGTATGAACTTCTGGACACCGCAGACCGGTAAAATGGGTGACGGTTGGCAGTACACCTACAACGCCCATAAAATCAGGGGCATCAAGCAGACTCACCAGCCTAGCCCTTGGATAAACGATTACGGAGAGTTTGCCATCATGCCTATGTCTGGCAAGCCTATTGCCGAAGAGGAAGAACGTGCCAGCTGGTTCAGTCACAAGGGTGAAATCTCCAGGCCTTATTACTACAAAGTCTATCTGGCAGAACATGATGTCATAGCCGAGGTGGTTCCAACGGAACGTGCTGCTATGTTCCAGTTCACCTTCCCTGAGGCCGACTCCTACGTGAATGTGGATGCATACGACCGCAACTCACACATTCAGATTATCCCTGCAGAGAATAAGATTGTGGGCTATACTACCCGAAACAGTGGTGGAGTGCCAGAGAACTTCAAGAACTATTTCGTGGTGGTCTTCGACAAGCCTTTCACCTACACAGCTACCTACAGCAATGACGTTCAACCCGAAAAGAAGGACGGGACGGTGCCCGTGACCATCAAGGAAGGACAACTGGAGCAGACCAATTTCCACACAGGTGCCATCATCGGATTCAAGACAAAGAAGGGTGAACTGGTTCATGCTAAAGTGGCATCTTCCTTCATCAGCCCTGAACAGGCAGAAATCAACCTGAAGGAACTGGGTACGGATTCTTTTGAAACTCTGAAGGCTAAGGGCAAAGCAATCTGGGACAACATGCTAGGACGTATAGAGGTGGAAGGTGGAGACCTGGACCAGGTAAGGACATTCTACTCCTGCCTGTACCGCTCCCTGCTCTTCCCTCGTAAGTTCTACGAAAAAGATGCTACGGGAAAGATTGTGCACTACAGTCCATACAATGGGAAAATAGAAGACGGCTATATGTTCACAGATGCAGGTTTCTGGGATGTATTCCGCTGCCTGTTCCCACTCCTGAACATGATGTACCCATCCTTGAACCGGGAAATACAAGAAGGACTTATCAACACCTACAAGGAAAGTGGTTTCTTCCCAGAATGGGCCAGTCCTGGTCACCGGGGATGTATGGTAGGGAACAACTCAGCTTCTATCCTGGTAGATGCCTATCTGAAAGGCATCAAGGTGGATGACGTCAAGACACTTTATGAAGGACTGATTCATGGCTGCAATGACGTGATGGAAAGCGTATCTTCCACCGGACGTCTGGGTTACGAGTATTACAATAGACTGGGTTATGTGCCTTATGACGTAAAAATCTCTGAAAATGCAGCACGCACACTGGAATACTGCTATGACGACTGGTGCATCCTGCAGCTAGCTAAACTGCTGAACAACAGTCCAGAATTTGCCAAGGACAAGAAGTTCAAGAAGCAGTTGAAAGCCGACATCGCTACCTTGGAAAAACGTTCATTCAACTACAAGAACCTGTTCGACCCTGAAAGCAAACTGATGCGAGGGAAAAAGGAGAACGGAGAGTTCATGGCACCATTCTCCCCACTGAAATGGGGTGATGCCTTCACTGAAGGAAACAGTTGGCACTACACTTGGAGTGTCTTCCATGACCCTCAAGGACTCATCAATCTGATGGGTGGCAAAGACGACTTTGTTTCCATGCTGGATTCTGTCTTCTCCGTTCCACCTATCTACGACGACAGTTACTATGGATTCCCTATCCATGAAATCACTGAAATGACCGTGATGAATATGGGTAACTATGCTCACGGAAACCAACCTATCCAGCACATGATTTACCTGTACGACTGGGCAGGACAGCCTTGGAAGGCTCAGTACTGGCTCAGGGAAACCATGAACCGTATGTACACCCCACAAGCCGACGGATATTGTGGTGATGAAGACAACGGACAGACATCTGCATGGTATGTGTTTACGGCACTGGGATTCTATCCTGTATGCCCTGGCACCAATGAATATGCACTAGGTGCTCCACTATTCAAGAAAGCCACTCTCCACATGGAAAATGGCAAGACGGTAGTGATTAATGCTCCGGAAAACAGTGATAAGAATAGATATGTAGGTAAAATGACCCTCAACGGGACAGATTACACAAAAAACTACATCACCTATGAAGATTTACTGAAAGGAAGTACCATCCACTTCCAGATGACGGACAAACCTAATACACAACGAGGCACACTGGATACGGACTTCCCGTATTCCTACACTAATGAAGTGAACGCTTCAAAGAAGAAATAGTGGCTTCCACACGGGCATGGGTGGTGACGTTGCGCTCAAACTCAGAAATGCGCACGGTACCACCCATGCTTACATTTTCATTTCTGTAGGTCATAGCACTCTGCACCGTTTCCCGGGCTGAGAAGTGAAACTCGTGAATGCCAGTCTCAGCAGCAATTTTAGCGATGTTACCTTCATTCACCCCACATCCAGCTAATAAGATAATCCGGTTTCCAGCCTGCAGCTGAAGTTCCCTCAGCAAAGGGATTCCAAGTTCTGCTGTAGCTTGCTGACCAGACGTCAGGATTCTATCGCACCCTAAATCTATAAGTTGCTCCAGGGCTTCCTTCGGATTACGACACACGTCGAAAGCACGATGAAAAGTGACAGACATTCCTTGAGATGCTTTCATGAGCTTTTTCATAGCAGGAATATCCACGTCACCCTCACGCGTCAAGCAACCGAAAACTACCCCGTCTGCACCTAAAGCCCGTGCATTCTCCACATCCTTCAACATAATCTCCAGTTCAAGTTCCGAATACAAAAAATCACCTCCACGTGGACGAATAATCACATGCAATCGGGTTTTCTCCAATAACTTTCTAGCCATCAGAATATCTCCATAGGACGGAGTGGTACCACCCTCTGGAATACCTGCACAAAGCTCCACACGATCTGCCCCACCTATCTGGGCTGCTAAGCAACTCTCTACAGAGTTGGCACAAACTTCAAACTTGAACTCACTCATCTTCTTGTTTTTGAGACTGCAATATTAGTTAAAAACTCCGATTTTTGAAAAGAAAAGCAGTGTAATTTGCCTATTTGACATTAAAGACGTAACTTTACACCCTGAATAAGAAAAGAATTAAATTTAACACATTTCAATAATGGAAGAAACCCCAAACAAGTACATTACCGTAGCTTATGAGCTGTATACCGACATGGACGGTAAGATGGAGTTGACAGAAAAAGCACCAGCAGAACATCCTTTCCAGTTTATCACTGGCTTAGGCTATACGCTAGAAGCTTTCGAGAAGAATATCATTGACCTGAATGAAGGCGACACATTCGACTTCACCCTCAGTGTGGATGAAGCCTATGGCGACCATATGCCTGAAGGCGTACAGAAACTGCCTAGAAATGCTTTTGAGATTAATGGTAAATTCGACAGTGAACATATCAAGGAAGGTGCTGTCATCCCGATGATGAATCAGGAAGGCGAGCGTTTCAATGCCACTGTAGTAGAAATAGCTTCTGATGGTGTGACCGTAGATTTAAACCACCCACTGGCTGGAAAGGAACTGAACTTCAAAGGTGTGGTAGTCACCTCTAGAGTAGCCACCAACGAAGAACTTCAGCAGATGCTGAATATGATGACAGGTGGTGGCTGTGGCGGTTGCGGCGGTAAATGCGGCGACGGCAGTTGTGGTGACGGTGGCTGTGGAAGCTGCGGTGGTTGCAATTAATACCAGAATATGAGCAACACATTCGGCAAGATATTTACCCTGACAAGCTTTGGCGAGAGCCATGGCGTAGGCATAGGCGGAGTAATCGATGGATTCCCTGCCGGAATCCCTGTGGACCTGGATTTCATTCAGCAGGAGCTGAACCGAAGAAAACCTGGGCAAAGCAAGATTACCACAGACCGCAAGGAAGCCGACCAAGTGGAATTCTTGTCGGGCATATTTGAAGGGAAAAGTACAGGCTGCCCTATCGCATTCCTGGTGCGCAACACCAATCAGCATTCAAGCGACTATGATAACCTCCGTGAAGTATTCCGTCCTTCCCATGCCGACTTCACCTATACCCAGAAATATGGGATAAGAGACCATCGTGGAGGAGGCCGCTCTTCAGCCCGTGAAACTATTGCCCGCTGTGTAGGAGGCGCTCTAGCCAAACTGGCATTAAAAGAATTAGGCATCAGCATTCAGGCTTACACCTCTCAGGTAGGCACCATAGCCTTGGAGAACGATTACAAGAAATACGACCTGAATCTGATTGAGACCAATGCCGTCCGTTGCCCAGACCCACAGAAAGCCCAGGAAATGGAAGAATACATAGCAGGCGTCAAGGCTGAGGGTGACACTATAGGCGGTATTATCACCTGCGTAGTGAAAGGCTGTCCGATAGGTTTAGGAGAACCTGTGTTTGGCAAGCTTCAAGCGGCTTTAGGACATGCCATGCTTACCATTAATGCGGTTAAGGGATTTGAATATGGCGAAGGATTTGCCGGTGTTACTCAGCGAGGATCAGAACAAAACGACCTTTTCTTCAATGACAAAGGCCAGATAAACACACGGACTAACCACAGCGGAGGAATCCAAGGTGGAATCAGCAACGGTCAGGACATTTACTTCCGGGTGGCTTTTAAACCCGTGGCTACCCTGCTCCAAGAGCAGTGCACAGTAAATGTGAAAGGCGAAGAAGCCAAGGTAAAAGCCCGTGGACGCCATGACCCATGCGTGCTTCCGCGGGCAGTGCCTATAGTAGAAGCCATGACAGCCATGACTTTGCTAGATTATTACTTAATGAATAAGTGCACAAGATTGTGAATTAATCTAAAATAAATTGCTATCTTTGCACGGACAAATAATTAGAAAGAAACAAGAATGAACATATTAGAATTAAGCGAGCAGGAGATTGTGCGCCGTAATGCGCTGGAAGAGCTTCGTGGTTTAGGAATCAACCCCTATCCCGCAGCTGAATATCCTACCAACGCCTTCTCTACAGATATAAAAAATGAGTTTCAAGATGATGCAGAACCTCGTCAGGTAGCTATAGCCGGCCGTATGATGAGCCGCCGTATTATGGGAAAGGCTTCTTTTGCGGAGCTGCAGGATTCCAAAGGTAGAATTCAGGTTTATGTAACCCGTGACGACATCTGTCCGGGAGAGAACAAGGACATGTACAACCAGGTGTTCAAGCGTTTGCTTGACATCGGCGACTTCATAGGCATCAAGGGTTTCGTATTCCGTACCCAAACCGGAGAAATCAGTGTACATGCTCAAGAGCTGACATTACTCAGTAAGAGTTTGAAGCCACTACCTATCGTCAAATACAAGGATGGTGTGGCATACGATAAATTCGACGACCCAGAACTTCGCTACCGCCAGCGTTACGTGGACTTGGTAGTCAACGACGGGGTAAAAGAAACATTTTTAAAACGTGCCACTGTATTACGCACGCTAAGAAACATCTTAGATGGAGCTGGCTATACAGAAGTGGAGACACCTGTTCTTCAAAGCATTGCAGGTGGAGCCAGTGCACGTCCTTTCATCACCCATTTCAATGCCCTGAATCAGGACATGTATATGCGTATTGCCACTGAGCTTTATCTGAAGCGCTTAATTGTGGGTGGTTTCGAGGGTGTCTATGAAATAGGCAAGAACTTCCGCAATGAAGGTATGGACAAGACTCACAATCCAGAGTTCACCTGTATGGAACTGTACGTTCAATACAAGGACTACAACTGGATGATGAGTTTTACAGAAAAGATGCTGGAAGAAATCTGCACCGCAGTGAATGGTAAACCAGAAGTAGAAATTGACGGAAACATCATTTCTTTCAAGGCTCCTTACCGCAGACTCCCAATCCTAGATGCTATCAAAGAAAAGACTGGATACGACCTTAACGGCATGAGCGAAGAAGAAATGCGTGAAGTAGCTCAGAAGTGTGGTGTTGAGGTGGACGAAACCATGGGCAAGGGCAAACTGATTGATGAAATCTTTGGAGAAACTTGTGAAGGCAGCTTCATCCAGCCAACCTTCATCATTGATTACCCTGTGGAAATGTCCCCACTGACCAAAATGCACCGCAGCAAGCCAGGCTTGACTGAACGTTTTGAGTTGATGGTCAACGGTAAAGAACTTGCCAATGCCTACTCAGAGCTGAATGACCCTATCGATCAGGAAGAACGCTTCATTGAACAGATGAAACTGGCCGACAAGGGAGATGACGAAGCGATGATTATCGACCAGGATTTCCTACGCGCCTTACAATATGGCATGCCTCCTACCAGTGGTATTGGCATTGGAATAGACCGTCTGGTTATGCTCATGACTGGCAAGTTTGCCATAGGTGAAGTGATGCTCTTCCCACAAATGAAACCTGAGAAAAAGGCACCTAAAGACAAGGCTGAGAAATATGTGGAAATAGGCATACCAGAAGAAATAGTTCCAGTTTTACAAAAAGCCGGATACAATCTAGTAGCTAGTTTGGCAGGCCAGAACCCACAAAAGGTTCAACAACAAATTGGTGAGATCATCAAAAAATTCAAACTCACAATAGAGAAGCCTTCCGTACAGACATTGGCTGAATGCATTGTCAAGATAAAGGCTCCTGAAACTGAGTCATAAAGATATAATTCATGGAAAACTGCGGTACCATAGCAATTCTAGGTGGTGGAAGCTGGGCTACAGCCATTGCAAAGATCGTACTGGACAAAGTGGATCACATCAACTGGTACATCCGCCGTGACGACCGTATTGAAGATTTCAAGCGACTGGGACATAATCCGGCTTATCTGTCGATGGTTCATTTTGATGTGAACCGGATAACTTTTTCATCCGATATCAATGAAATAGTGAAGAAGTCGGATACGCTGATTATGGTCACCCCATCACCCTATGTAAAGAGTCACTTAAAGAAACTGCGCACCAGTCTTCGCGACAAATTCGTAGTAACCGCCATCAAGGGTATTGTGCCCGATGAGAACTTGGCTGTATCGGAATACTTACACAAAGTTTTCGATGTGCCCGATGAAAATCTGGCTGTCATAGGTGGACCATCACATGCCGAGGAGGTGGCTCTGGAACGTTTATCCTATCTGACCATAGGCTGCTCTGAAATAGAGAAAGCTGAAATGTTCTCTAACATTTTGAGAAGCCACTACATCAAGACATCCACCAGTACAGACATTCTAGGCATTGAATATAGTTCTGTATTGAAAAATATCTTCGCTATTGCTGCAGGTATCTGCAATGGATTAAACTACGGAGATAATTTCCAAGCTGTCTTGATATCCAATGCAGCACAAGAAATGTCCAGATTCCTCTCTACAATCAGTCCGATGGAGAATCGTAACATTGTAGATTCCGTTTATTTGGGCGACCTGATGGTTACTGGATATTCAAATTTCAGTAGAAATAGAGTATTTGGAACCATGATAGGAAAAGGCTACTCCGTAAAAAGTGCCCAAATAGAGATGGAAATGATTGCAGAAGGCTACTACGGAACCAAGTGTATCAAGGAAATCAACCGCTATTACCATGTCAATATGCCTATCGTAGACGCAGTTTACAACATCCTCTATGAGCGCATATCTCCACTGGTGGAAATTAAACTGTTGACCGATTCATTTAGATAAATAAAATAATTATTCGTATAAAAATGGGAAAATTCGATTTAAATGTTAGTAAGGCAGCTCAGTTTCTGGCTGCTGGTGAGGTAGCCTCTTTTGCTCCAGCAACCAAGGCTGCTATAGAATCCATGGAAAATGGAACCTGCCCAGGAAGCGACTTCCTCGGATGGTTGCATTTGCCTTCTTCCATTACTCCAGAATTCCTGGCTGATATTAAGGCTACAGCAAATGTATTGCGTGAGAACTGCGAGGTAGTTATCGTTGCAGGTATTGGTGGAAGCTATCTGGGTGCACGTGCTGTCATTGAGGCGTTGAGCAACAGTTTTTCTCAGTTGGTTAACGACGGAAAGAATCCAATAGTTCTTTACGCTGGTAACAACATTGGCGAGGATTATCTGGCAGAACTGACCGACTACCTGAAAACCAAGAAATTTGGTGTCATCAACATTTCAAAGAGTGGAACTACCACAGAAACTGCTTTGGCATTCCGCCTGTTGAAGAAGCAATGTGAAGATCAGCGCGGTAAAGAAGTAGCTAAGAAGGTAATCGTAGCTGTTACCGATGCAAAAAAAGGCGCAGCTCGTGTTACCGCCACTAAAGAAGGATACAAAACTTTCGTAATTCCAGACAACGTGGGTGGTCGCTACTCTGTCTTGACACCAGTAGGTCTGCTGCCTATTGCCGTAGCTGGATTTGACATCGAGAAACTGGTGGCAGGTGCTGCCGACATGGAAGCAGCTACAAGTGCAGAAATTCCATTTGAGGAAAACCCATCTGCAGTATATGCAGCTACACGTTATGCTCTATATGAGTCTGGAAAGAAGATTGAGATTCTGGTCAACTTCCAGCCAAAACTTCATTACATGATGGAATGGTGGAAGCAACTTTACGGAGAGTCTGAAGGCAAGGATCTGAAGGGCGTATTCCCTGCAGCCGTTGACTTCTCTACCGACCTTCATTCTATGGGTCAGTGGATTCAGGAAGGTGAGCGTAATATCTTCGAGACTGTCATCTCAATAGAAAAGCCAGAACATGAACTTCACGTTCCATCCGATGAAGAAAATCTGGATGGTTTGAACTTCTTGGCAGGCAAGCGTGTTGACGAAGTAAACAAGATGGCAGAACTGGGCACCCAATTGGCACACGTTGATGGTGGTGTTCCTAATATGCGTGTCAGCATTCCACGCTTAGACGAGTATAATTTAGGCCAGCTCATCTATTTCTTTGAGAAAGCATGTGGTATTCACTGCCAATTGTTAGGTATCAATGCATTCAACCAGCCAGGTGTGGAAGCATACAAGAAGAACATGTTTGCCCTACTGAATAAGCCAGGCTATGAAAAAGAGTCCGAAGCTATTCAGGCTAGGCTGAAGTAATCTCCTCTATGTTTGAAAAAGAAAGAGATAAATATCTGAATAAACACGGCTTTGAGAAAATGCACCTCAAAGCCGTGCTTTTCGATATGGACGGTGTGCTGTTTGATTCCATGAAGAATCATGCCGAGGCTTGGAGCAAAGCCATGACTCAAATGGGATTCCACTTTCCGAAATCGGAAGCATACATGCATGAAGGGAGAACCGGTACTGGAACCATCAACATCGTAACTCAACGGGAACTCAAACGAGATGCCACCGAAGAAGAAAAGGAACAAATTTATAAGATAAAATCGGATTACTTTAACTCCCTGCCAAAAGCTGAGCCTATGCCTGGGGCATTGGAACTGCTGGAAAAGTTGAAAGTTGATCAGATAACTCCTATATTGGTCACTGGAAGTGCGCAGAAATCACTGATTGGCCGACTTAATCAGCATTTCCCTAATACTTTTGTCCCTGAACTGATGGTTACTGCTTTTGATGTAAAATATGGCAAACCGAATCCTGAACCTTATTTAATAGGTAAAAGAAAAGGAAATTTGGAACTGAATGAAGGCATTGTAGTAGAAAATGCACCATTAGGTATTGAATCATCCTCTAAGGCTGGTTTCTTTACGGTAGCCGTCAACACAGGTCCTCTAGACAATAAAATACTTCTAGACGCAGGTGCAGACTTGCTATTTCCATCCATGCAAGAACTTGCGAACCATTGGAGTGAGCTTCGCAAATGTCTTCAACAACCATAAAAGAAAAGATGCAGGATTTAAACTCCTGCATCTTCTAAATTAGCTTTTTCCTTCAGCTCTTTATTTTCCGTATCTAGATCAGCATCACTAGCTGTATCAGTGAGAGGGTCCTTGTCTATTTTTACTTGCCCATCAGTCATTACCTTAATTCTTAAAGGTACAAACATTTCTTCATCTTGTGGATAACCCACAGCTGCTGCAAACTGAATACCACCATCTATCACATGATCGAATACCAAACCCTCCAGAATGGAATTCTTCATCATATCCGGCTCAATAAAGTTAGAGAAGCTGTTTTTTGTGAAAGTCTTGCTATAGATAACCGTTTCACCTCGCATGACACGCAGACTGGCTGTATTGTCGAAAAAGATAGCATTGTGAGAATAATCTCCACGAACCTGAGGCAGTTCGTCACTGGACACCCTATGAATTTCATAGGTATACAATACTCCATCAACTCTTACTGTATCACGCATCAACTGTTCCTGAGAACGTTGCTCACCACTTAAATCAGCATCTACAATATCCTCAATGGAAAGTTCATTTTCCAATTCCTCATCTGTCTTAGGTGTATTCTTGCATCCAGAAAGAAATAAACCAAAAGCCAAGACTGACAAAATATACCCTTTCGCTTTCATATTCGATTATTAAGAATAGTGCAAAGTAAACAAAAAATATCGATATATACAAAAATAAAGTCCACTCGTTTCACAACGTGTGGACTCTTAGTGAGAAAACTAAAAACTCAACTATACTTTTATGCTTATGAAAACTGCCGCAAAATTGGTAAAAAAATCTTGAAAAAACAAATTAATTGAGTTAAAAAATTCATTTTTTCCCTTATACTAATTAAATTTGCATTATAAATACAGAATAAAAATGGATAAAACCGACCTAAATGTAAATTTTGAAGAAATCAAAAAGAAAAGGAAGCCACTTGGTCTTACTTTTATTATTCTGTTGCTTCTAGGCATTCTGCTTTTTTTGATTAGAAGTTGTGAGACTGAAAATGCCTTGGTAAAGAGTTCCCTCAAAACAGATGATGTGGAATTAGGGAATGATATGGAAAAACTAGTTTTTAAGATTCAAAACTGTTCCAGACTTTATACCACAGAATATAAAATTCATAAGATTGTCACTCACGAAGACCAGAAAGTCTTAAAGATGGGTGGTTTGAAAATCGAAATTCCATTAACAGACCGACATATAGCAGTTCCCATGGATGTGACCTTGAAAGCCTATATAGATTTAGGCACATTCAGCGAGAATAGTATTAAGACGGATGGAGAACACATCCTCATTACTTTGCCAGACCCTCATGTAGAGGTGACCTCAACCATGGTAGACCATGACAATACGCTCATCCATAATTCCTTCATTAGAAGTAATTATACCGCTAAAGAACAGGAACAACTGCATCGTCAAGGATTAAAATCCATAACTGACAATATTCTGGAAACAGACATATTGGAAAATGCCAAGCTTAGTGCCACTCGCACCTTAGTCCCAATGATCACCCGCATGGGGTATAAAGAAGAAAATATTCGTATTTCTTTCAGCAAGGAAAAGTTTAACGTGGCAGACTTAAGCCGACTGATAGACACCAACAATGCCACATCAATACAATCTAAAAGAGAATAACCTATGAATCCTATCCAACAAACAAACAAAAACTCAGGGTGGAAATGGGTACTTCTCCTTATCCTAGTCCTCATCGCCGTTGTCGTGTTGTGGATGAAGAGCTGCAATGGCCCAATCCTCGATATAGAAACTTCTAACCCGGAGAATAAGATTCTTATTTCTCCAGAAGAGATACGTAGTATAGAAGACATCGGGCAATGGGTATTTCTAAACGTAGAATCTGAAGAGATTGTGGATACCACCCGAAGACACTTTTTCCGCAGTGATGATGCTCTTTCCAGAATTTATGTCTGCAACATGCGTTTTGGCATAGACATGAATGAAGTGAAAGGTACTGACTGGTTTATCACCAGCGGAGATACAGCAAAATTAGCCTTGCCTGCTGTCAGGCTGATGGACGAGGATTTCATCAATGAAGCAAAGACCCGCACTTTCTATGAAGTTGGCGATTGGGATAGCCAGGCTCTTAAGAAAATGTACAATAAGGCTCGCAGGCAAATGCTGAAGCGGAACAACACCTCTCAAAACCTGAAAATAGCACAAGAAAACGCTCAGCACGAAATCACCAGATTCATCCAGTCGTTTGGATTCAAAGAGGTTGAGATCTCCTTTGGAATGAAAATAAATAATCTTCTTCCACCTAAAAATCATACCCATTCCACTGGAGCAATGGAACCTAATCAATGATGAATTTCGGAATCCTGCTCATCCAGGCGTTTATCCCATAGATATTTCTGAGTATCCTTCACGACCACCCCGGACAAGAAGAGAAGAGAAATCAAGTTCGGTATAGCCATCAGTGCATTGGCAGAATCGGCAAAACTCCAAACCAAAGCCAAATTAACCACTGCACCCACAAAACATGTCAAGCAATAAAAAGCTCGGAAACCTATCAGATATTTCTTTCCAAAGAGATATTCATAGGCTCTCTCTGAATAATAGCTCCATCCTAAGGATGTGGTAAAAGCAAAGAACACCATACCTACCACCAGAATAGGTGTTCCCACTACAGGAATCAGGGCAAATGCATGCTTTGTCAGTGTAGCACCATTCTCATAGCTTAAATTCCCGGAGAGTACACAACTAATCAATACAATTCCAGTTAAAGCACAGATGATAACTGTATCCCAGAATGTGCCAGTAGAAGAGACCAGAGCTTGACGCACTGCATTACGGGTCTTGGCTGCGGCAGCCACAATCGGAGCTGAACCTAAGCCTGACTCATTGGAGAAAAGGCCTCTAGCCATACCATAACGAGCCGCCATCATGACGGAACCTCCTACAAATCCCCCACCAGCTGCAGATGGGTCAAATGCGGATACTACAATAAGCTTTATAGCAGGCCATACATAAGCCGAATTCACAAAAAGAATATAGATACAACCCAGTACATAAAACACAGCCATGAATGGTACTATCATGGAGCATACCCTTGCTATTCCCTTCACGCCAAACACAACCACAAGAAAAAGGCAGAAAGAGAAGATAGTTCCAGAAATCCAAACAGGTATATTATAAGCCTCTAATAAAGTGGTGGAAACAGAATTGCTCTGGACGGTACTTCCTATGCCCAAAGAAGCAAATACTGTAAAAATACAAAAAAATACCGCTAGCCACTTCATGTGAAGTCCTTTTTCCAAGGCATACATAGGACCTCCCAACATGGTTCCATCACTGGTCTTTTCCCGATATTTTACAGCCAATAATCCTTCAGCATATTTAGTTGCTATACCAAAAACACCCGTCAGCCAACACCAAAAGATAGCCCCTGGCCCACCTAGAGCCACAGCTGTAGCCACACCCACTATATTACCTGTCCCGATAGTTGCTGCCAGCGAAGTAGACAAGGCCGCAAATTGACTCACATCACCACCAGAGTCCGGATCTTTCACTACGGAGAGTTTGATTGCTTTGAAAATTTTTAGTTGGGGGATACGAAGCCGGAATGTCAAAAAGACGTGCGTGCCTAATAATAAAATCATCATGGGCCATCCCCAAAGAAAACTACTTATACTATCAGCTAGAGCTTGTATTTCACTCATATTTGAAACCTACATCATTAAATTTCCGCAAAGTTAACACTTTTCGCCGTATTTTGAAAACAAACTGAAAGATATGTGTCTAATTCATATCTTTTCATTATCTTTGCAGCAAGAATCATTCATTTTGCACAACAGTCTTCCAGCAGGCAAACAATCTCCCCTGCTATTTCTCGTGCAACCACTTGCTGCCGGCATCGGTCTCGGTTTATCTTTTTCCTCTTGGTTTCAACAATGGGAATCCATTTTACTTGTATGTCTGACTGCTTCTATGGTAGGAACCATAATCTGCCATAAAAAAATAAAGCCCTTTCCATATACCTTTCATAATATATATATAGTACTTCTATTTCTATCAGTGACTCAGATAGGCATATATTGGGGTGAAACAGCAATGAACAGATTAGACCCACTGTATCCTGATGGAGAATACCAACAATTGCGAGTTGTCTTGTTAGAACCACCTACGGAAAAACCAAAAACCTATAGCTGCTTAGTCATCCCAGAGGCAAGTAACCAAAAATTACTTCTTTACATCCAAAAGGATAGCTTGAGTTCACATTTACAACCTGGCGACCAACTGGAAATAAAATCCAAATTAAGCATACCTGCTGACTTTTCAGAAGAATTCAGTTATAGAAACTACTTGAAAACAAAAGGTATTACGATGACTGGATATGTCAACAAGAGGCATTGGAGGCTCAGTAAAGAAAATAGCATTCCACTTTACTTGAAGATTCAGATTCAGGCCATAAAAATAAGAGAGCAATTAATCTCCAGAATAGACAAAGTCATTACAGATCATGAAAGTCGTGCTATCATCCACGCCATGTTGCTTGGAGACAAGACAGACCTTTCGACAGAGCAGAAGGAAGCTTATTCAAGAACGGGTATCAGCCATATTTTAGCTCTTAGTGGAATGCATATCTCTTTCATCGTTCTACTATTAGGGTGGTTAACCTGCAGGCTCCCCAGATGGGTGCAACACATTATTACCCTTACAGGAACCTGGGGATTCATCTTCATGGTAGGTCTGCCTGTTTCTGCTATTCGAGCCGGAATAATGTTAAGCATACTTCTCTTAAATCCTTTCAAAGGACAGCGGTCCATGGCTATGGACCGCTGGGCCATGGCTGCAATCATTCTTCTAATTCTCAATCCCATCTATTTGTTAGACATCGGATTCCAACTTTCATTTGCAGCTGTAGCTGGCATTTTACTTTTCATGCCCTTCTTCAAAATAATTCCACACATCCCTCTATTTATTCAAGAAGGAACTTATATTAGCCTTAGCGCACAACTTGCAGTACTCCCTTTAACCCTTTGGCATTTCGGCACCTTCCCTATATATTTCTTATTGACAAATTTATTGGTCTGCCTACTATTTACTCCACTAATCATGTACCTCTCGATTGCCATAACAATTATTGGAGAAATAACGATTATTTCATCCCCATTAAGCTCCATTCTGACATATATAATTCACTTGCAACAAGCTATAGTTGATTTCATCCAGAATCTTCCCGGTTCACAAATCAGTTTCCAATATTTTAATGTAGGAAGTTTAATTACTGGATATATAACAATTATTATACTCTTGAAATACTTGCATAAGAAGGATTCCAAGAGTATAATCAAACTACAAATAAGTATTATCTGCCTATTACTTTGTTTTCTATTGAAATGTTAGATGTCAATATCTAATTCCACTGGACAATGGTCTGAACCATATAATTCAGTATGAATGGAAGCCCCCCTTAGCTTGTCATCTAAACATTTGGAAGTCAAGAAATAATCAATACGCCAACCCGTATTTTTCTCACGAGCCTTAAAGCGATATGACCACCAAGAATAGACACCTTCTTTGTCTGGATAAAAAAAACGATATGTATCTGTCATCCCACTATCCAGCAAGATTGTCATTTTCTCACGTTCTTCATCCGTAAAACCTGCATTTCTCCGATTCGTTTTCGGATTTTTGATATCTATTTCCTTATGAGCCACATTCAAATCACCACAAACAATGACTGGCTTAGTTTCTTCCAACTTCTTCAAATATGCACGAAAATCATCTTCCCATACCATCCGATAATCCAGACGCTTGAGTTCATCCTGAGAATTGGGAGTATAACAATTTACTAAATAGAATTTCTCCATCTCCACAGTGATTATACGCCCCTCATGGTCATGCATATCAATTCCCATTCCAAAGGTTACAGATAATGGCTGATGCCTGGTGAAAACAGCCGTGCCAGAATAGCCTTTCTTTTCGGCAGAATTCCAATAAGATTGATAGCCTACAAACGACAATTCCAGTTGTCCTTCCTGCATTTTGGTTTCTTGCAAACAAAAGAAATCTGCATCCAATTCATTGAAAGCCTTTTCAAAATGTCCTTTTGAATAACACGCACGCAAACCGTTCACATTCCATGAAATAAATTTCATATTTTCTATTTTTAATACACATCAGTGCAAAGATAAAATATTTTTGTATATTTGTAACGACAATTATTAAAATAAAAAGCATGTACGACAATCAAAAAGGCCTTTATGTGGCCCATGGTCCCAATGGACCTATCAGCATTATAGGTAAGATGGCAAACCGCCATGGCCTAATTGCCGGAGCAACTGGTACGGGAAAAACTGTCACCCTACAAGTTATGGCTGAGACTTTCTCACAGGCAGGTGTTCCATGTTTCATGGCCGATATGAAAGGCGACCTTTCAGGAGTGAGCCAAGTTGGTCAACTATCAGGCTTCATTGAAAAGCGTTGCAAGGAATTTGGCATTGAAAATCCTCAGTTTGCTGGTAATCCTGTACGTTTCTATGATGTCTATGGAGAACAGGGGCATCCTATGCGCACCACCATTTCACGCATGGGTCCTCAACTGCTATCTCGCCTCATGGAACTCAATGAGACACAAAGTGGCGTATTAGATATCGTCTTCCGTATTGCTGACGACCGCAACCTATTGCTAATTGACCTGAAAGACTTGCGTTCCATGCTGGATTACGTTTCTAAGAATGCAAAACAATATACCACCACATATGGAAATATTTCTGCTGCCAGTGTAGGTGCTATTCAGCGTGCCCTTCTTAGTATTGAGACCCAAGGTGGCAACAAGTTCTTCGGAGAGCCAGATTTCAACATTTATGATTTGCTACAAACCGACGCTAATGGCAGAGGCATCTTAAGCGTACTTGCAGCAGACAAGTTGATGCTTCAACCCAAACTTTATTCTACCTTCCTTCTCTGGTTGCTTTCAGAACTCTACTCTACTCTTCCTGAAGTAGGTGATATGGAAAAACCAAAACTTGTGTTCTTCTTTGATGAGGCACATATGCTATTCAATGGAACATCCAAAGCTCTGGTAGAAAAAATTGAGCAGGTTATCCGTCTAATCCGAAGCAAAGGTGTAGGTGTTTATTTTGTTACCCAAAATCCTACCGATATACCAGAATCCATTTTGGGCCAATGTGGTAACAAGGTACAGCATGCTCTCCGTGCTTTCACACCAAAAGACCAAAAAGCAGTAAAGACTGCAGCCGACACTTTCAGAGCCAATCCTGAACTGGATACTTACGAAGCCATCATGACTCTATCCACTGGTGAAGCACTAGTTTCTTTCTTGGATGAGAAAGGAAGCCCAAGCATCGTACAACGGGCCAAGATTTTGTTCCCATTAAGCCAGATTGGCGCCATCTCTGAAAGCCAACGAGAAACCCTTATCAAGCAATCCAATATCTACGGGAAATACGATAAGCCTATAGACCGTGAAAGCGCTTTTGAGGTTTTAATTGATGAAGCAGAAAAGGCTCTAAAAGAAGAGGAAGAGGCTAAAGCTGCTGAAGAAACTGAAAAGGAAGAGGCTAAAGCTGAAAAAGGAAAGAGCGGAAAGAAGAAAGGGTGGATTTCCGCCATCTTCTCAGCTGTAGTTGCTGCTATCATCAGTAGTTTTGGCCGTAGTGTAGCTACTGAAGTTTCCAATAAAGTAACTGGAAAGAAGAGCAAATCTGGTGGTGTCAAAGGGGCTGTAGGACGTGCAACCAAGTCGGCTACAACAACTGTAGTCAACAAGATAACCCGTGATATTCTCGGAAATCTGATCAAGTAAAAGATTAGGAATATCAATAACTATATCCCCAATCTTTCAAACTATAAGAAGATTCCAACTTTTCTTCTAATTTATCTGGCAGGGCTGTAAAGAAATCCAGCCCTGTCATTTTTTCTACCTCATCCACAGAACAAGCAGCATGAGCTATACGCTGACGATTACTGGTATTATCATAAATAAATCCTATAGCTTTCTCATGACCTTTGCGCAAGGATAATATGCAACGGAAGAATTTATCGGGTACAGCGACTTTATGGGTCCCGATTCTTTCGGGATTACTACTGGTATAGATAGGGCCTACGACACTATAAATTCCTCCTTCACGACGAGCCCAGTCACGGCACTGTTTCTCCAACGTGTTCCAAGAATCTCCATTTAGAGTATGGTTCTGGGGACACACATTCGTCATATAGAAAGTCTGCTTCTTTGCCTGAGAGTCACCACTGAAATCACCGGCAGGGGCCATATGCCCACGATCATACCCTGAACGGCTATAATCATAAGTGCTGACACGATACTTTTTCTCCACGTCAAAGTCTTGATAAAACTCCCTTTCCCTGCCAGCCGTACCATCCATGTCAGCCTTCAATAGTTGATAAGCTACCCAATTCGGTGTCCTCATTTGCTTATTGTAGGAAATTGTCATGGCCTTTTTATACAGAATCTGCTCACCACTATTTGCCCGCAAAGCAGGTAAAGAATAATTTACACCCACTGGTACAGTCTCCGCAGCATCACCTACAGGAATTGTCATTTCGGTAGGAGCTTTATTGACTGCAGCACCTGGGTTTGCCACATCACCTCCATTCATATAATAGCCTCCAGCAGATAAAACTGCCACAAGCAAGGCACCAAGTGTGCCGATTTTAGCTTTCTTTTTCATAATTTTTCGTTCTACTTCTCCATGCAAAATACTGAGCCAAAATGGTTCCTGATATCGAATGCCATGCACAACTGACAGCACATGGAATAACAGCCAGTGGGCACGTTAAATAAAAGAAATTGCTAGCCAATACGGTAGCCAAACCTGCATTCTGCATACCTACTTCTATAGAAATCGTTCGCTTCTTGGCCTGATTAAAGTGAAACAGTTTTCCTACCATATAACCCAGTAGATAACCTAATGAATTATGGCAGAATACAATGGCAAAAACCATCAAGAAGAACAAGAATCCTTCTTGTAACAACTGATCACGAACGGCAGATACCACCCCACCTACAATACAAGCCAAACCTAATACACTGAAAGCCGGCATTACCGCCTGGGCCTTCTTGAATGACTCTTTTTTCCCGTAAAAAGTATTACAGAAAAAGCCAATGGAAACTGGAATGATAGTTACAATAAGGATATTTAGAAACATGCCCCATGCGTCCACATCCACCTGTTCTCCAGCCAACCATAATACCAATAAAGGTGTGACCACTGGTGCCAAAAGAGTGGAAACCGTAGTCATACCAACCGAATAAGCTACATCACCCTTACACAGGAAAGACATAATATTACTACTTACTCCACCAGGGCAACAACCCACTAGAATAATACCTACGATAATAGCTTTATGCATCGGTATAACATGCCCCAATCCCACTGTCAGAGTAAAGGCTATTAAAGGCATCAATCCAAATTGCGCACAGGCTCCAATCAGCAGATCCAAAGGACGGGACACCAAGTCCCTCATGTCTTGCATGGTCAAAGTAAGGCCCATCGTCAGCATGATAAAACCAAGAATGCATGTTTGCGTATTACCTTTTACCCAAGAAAAAAGGTCTGGTACACAATACGTAAGTATAGCTATGCCTATAATAAAATAAGAGGCATTGCTAGCCAAGAAATTACTGAGTTTTAACAAATACCGATACATACCTCAACCTTTTCGTTTCCATATGAAGGCAATCTTCCGATGAATAACCCACATATTCAAAAAACTAACCACTACGAACAAAAATAGGCCCACTAAAACTGTTTTTCCTATTCCCCCTATGATGATATCTGGATATAAAGTTTCCAGAATTTCCAAATAATATTTCCTTACTATCATTAGAACTAGAAAAGCCAGAACTAGGACTATAGCATTCAATCCCAATGTCAGCAGTTGATATGGATATGCCACACGTGAGGGTGAATAACCTATCAGCAACAAATTCTCCAACTTCTCAGCATTTTTTTGAACTAACAAATAAATACTGAGCATCAGAATATAAAAAGCCAAAACCGTAATTAATACACCCACACCCAATACAATTCCAACCACAATTTTCAAGAACCAAGTAGTCTTCCCCTGATCAAGTTTGTCATCTTCTGTTTCATAGCCCTTCGCCTGAAAATACTTAACTATTCTATCATCAGTAGGATTATAAACTTCCAAAATAAGACGGGAAGGATGAACCTGTTCTCCAGAACCAAACTCCACATTAGCCCAATCTAAAAATGACTGAGGAACTAGAATCGTATTCAGACGATTACTGAAACCTACGATCTTTCCCTGATAATGTCCCGACTTACCATGCCCCTTAATGGAAATATCCAGACTAATCATACTAATGATATTCTCAGAGAGCTTTGGAAGCCCCCTGGTCTGCGCAAAACCAAAGTTGTAAAGGTTCAAATAGTTCCTAGGAAGGATAATCGGTATAAAATCATCACCAGGCTGGAAATTCCACTGCGAAGAGTCATAATCGACAAATTCATTAGGTACACTCTCAAAGAACATTTCTGTCGAGAACTGGATGCCGACATTCTTCATGCCCATACTAGCTGATATGCTAAAATCGGCGGGTTGGAATAGACCTAAAGAACGAGTAAACGGCTGTGTTTCCAAATCCTTAATTTCAGATGTAGTAAAGCTATTGCCCTTTCCCGTTAGCGCAGAGACAGCCTGGACCTGCTTGGTCACTACGATATAGTCCTTCTTCATAAAGCTCTCTCTAGAAGAGAAAATAGAAGACACATCCTGATAGAACTGAAATCCTAAAAGGATAATAACCAAACCTATCAGGTTGGCCAAAGTAAAGCCAGCAAACTGGCCGATGCTGATATGCTGACGAAGCAATTTCCAAACCAGTTTCATAACTTTAGTATTTGATCATAATCCAAATTCATGTGTTTGCCAATGCTAGTGACAATAACACCTGCACCTTGTTTTTGAGCCTCACTCAACAGAAGTTCTCCCAAAATTTCAGAATTCCGTTCATCTAGATGGCTTATCGGCTCATCTACAAAAATGAAATCAAAAGGTTGACAAAGAGAACGAATCAAAGCTACACGCTGTTGTTGTCCAAAACTTAATCTTCCAACCTTTGAATCTCTTTTATCCCCTATTCCCAGTCTTTCAAACCACTCATCAATCTGTTTCTGAGATTTGAAGCCAGTCAGCTGATTCTTAATCTGTATATTTTCCATGGCAGTCAATTCAGGGAACAAACGTAATTCCTGCCATAAAATACTCAGACAACGGATGCGGATATCCACCCACTCAGCTACACGCAGGCTATGAATGTCCTTGTCATCAAACAGAATTTGACCTGTAAAATCTTTCCGATAACCAAAGATATAACTACACATGGAAGACTTACCAGTACCTGAATCAGCCTCCACCAGATAAAGATGACCTTTCTGAAAAGTCAGATTCTGCAACCACACATCACTTTGCATAAGTGACCTGCGTTCCTCGAATACCAGTGGAAGGACCTGCTTCAATTCTATTTTATCCATGGCTGCAAAAAGACTTTCAATATATTATCCTGCTGATTCCTTACCGATACGGTCAGCTCAAAATGAACAGGTTCCGTCCATCGAAGAACAGCAGTTTCCAATTGGCTAGAAATGTCGGTTGGCAATCCTGAAACAGCAGAAAAATGAGACAGATTTACCATGACAAAACCATATGTGCCCTTTATCTTTGAAGCCCAAGAATCAAGCAAACGATTCTGGTCAATTGTAGCTGGCACTCCTTTTCTATTCTGATTACTAGAAAGATAGAAGTCTTGACCATCCAGTCCGAAAACATAGGAGCCAAAAGCATAAGAGTGATTACCTAGCATACGGATTCCATTTCTAGAAGCCCATGAATCATCGGTAAAAATAGCAGTGCTATTCAACTGACCATAGGCCATAAATTCATTAGAAGGGGAAGTGTAAAAAGCCACATCTTCCAATTCATTTAGTAATTCATGGACCGGAACGGCTTGTGCCATCAGTTCCAAAGTCATGCCAATATCCCTGTTCCCCTTCAAAATTTCCACTAATTCCGGGGTACTATGAAAAGATGCAAACAGGCTGAAATCAGAAGGAATAATCTTGGTAAACACACCATCCTGAACCTTCAAAGAAGAGGTAAGGTGCCGGATGGCTTCTTGAACCTTGGAATCATCGGAATGGAAATCTACGTTGGCTTCCAGTTTACCCACATTGAAATCCACAGACAAAAGCGTGCAAAGACTGCTCAGTTCCACATCATCGGGGAAAAACGACAACCATTTCCCTATAACAGACTCAGGAAGCACGGAAGCATCGGCATAGATGGAAAGATCCGACCCTGATGCTACTAGTTTCTGGAAAGATGAATGGGAAACAAAACTATCTGCAGCATCCTGCTCCATGAACTTCTTGGCACGCTGACGGAAAACCTTCGCATCCCCATAGATATTCATGGCAAACAACTGTTCCTCATTATAACCCAACAGCCACTCACGGGTAGAAGCCCAGGTATAATCACCATCCTCTTCCATACTGACACCCCATGACTGAGCATCGTTCTTTAGAAAATCGGCCAGTTTATCTGCATCACTGACAGCTGCTACAAATCCCATGGCATTATTGGAAACATAGGCATAAACCTTTTCATTCCAGTCAATTCCAGTCTTCTCAGGGTGCTGCGTCACATCCTTCAGCACTCCTGAAAGATTTTCATTCTCCAGTCCAGCCTTTTGGAACAGACTCACCACATCTATTTGAGCTACAAGCTGGGAATCCTTTGGCAAACTGTTCACATAATCCCTTTTAGAACAAGATGCCAACAAGAAAGAAATAACCAGAAAAAAGAGATATGAAATCTTTTTTACCATCAGCCTCAACTATTAAACAAATGCATAATATGTACAGCCACCAGCGCAGCCGTTTCCGTACGCAACCTGCTCTTACCTAATGAAATACTCTTAAATCCATGAGCCTCGGCCAAGGAAACCTCTTCCTCACTGAAATCACCCTCAGGACCTATCAGAACCGTTACATCCTCATTAGGGACAATTACCTTACGAAGCTCTGGTAGATTTTCCGAGTGGCAATGAGCAATAAACTTCTGCCCTTTCAAATCCTGAGCAACGAATTTCTTGAAATCCATCATCTCATGCAGGATAGGCTTTTCGGCTTTATGACTCTGCTTCATGGCAGAAATCAATATTTTATCGATACGCTCCGTCTTAATCACCTTTCGCTCTGACCACCTGCAGTTCAGGAAACTCAGTTCATCGAACCCTATTTCTGTAGCCTTTTCTACCAGCCACTCCGTACGGTCCATGTTTTTGGTAGGCCCCATGCCTAGATGAAGATGCCCTACCCACTCACGGGGCTGAGGCATACACTCCAGCACCTCGAACTGACAACGTTTCCCAGAGGTTCCAGATACCACTGCTGAATAATAATTTCCTTTACCATCAATCAGCACCATCTCATCCCCCGGTTTCATCCGAAGAACACGCAACGCATGAGCTGCCTCTTCCTCGGGCAACTCATGCGATGTGTCAATATCAGGTGTATAAAAATAACGGACCTCTTTCATCCCAAATTTAAACTCTCTAGTTAGAGAGAAATTTTTCTCCAGTTGGAGAGATTATTTTTCTGTTTCATGTTTGTAATTAAACAAGAAATAGAATGCGATAGCAACTACCAGAGAATAGCCTGCAAAAACGAACCATGCATTGTGCCATCCTGCCTGCTGCAATTCTGCCGGCTGATTGTAGACCAACGCATTTACCACAGCTCCTGCTGCCAGTGTTCCGATAGAAGCTCCAAGACCGTTTGTCATCATCATGAACAAGCCTTGTGCACTGCTTCGTATATCCTTATCTGTCTCCTTGTCTACAAACAGGGAACCAGAGATATTAAAGAAATCGAATGCCACACCATATACCACCATGGACAGAATAAACAGCCAAACAAGATTTCCAGGGTTACCCAGTCCGAAGAAACCGAAACGGAACACCCATGCAAACATGGAAATGAGCATAACCACCTTGATGCCGTAGCGTTTCAAGAAGAACGGAATCAGCAAGATACATAGGGCTTCGCTCATCTGAGAAAGAGAAATCAGGATATTGGCATGCTTTACACCGAAGGTATCTGCATACTCTGGGATACTAGCAAAAGATGAAATATATGGATTAGCATAACCGTTAGTCACCTGGAGAGCAGCACCCAACAAGAAAGAGAAAATGAAGAAGATAGCCATTCTTCTATCCCTGAACAGGGTGAAAGCACGAAGACCCAGAGCCTCAACAATACCCTTTCCTTTACCCTTGCTGCCCACAGGACACTTAGGCATGGTAAGAGCATAAAGACACAAGATCAAACTCAGAACACCAGAAACCACGAACTGTCCTGGAGTAGTCTGCAAACCTGCCAAATCCACACCAATCATGGTGATTATAAAACCGATGGTTCCCCACACACGGATTGGAGGGAACGTTTTTACCGTATCAAGACCGGCTTTTTCCAAAGCATTATACGCTACTGAGTTGGTCAATGCGATAGTAGGCATGAAGAATGCCACATTGACGGTATACAAGGTAAACAGTATAGAGAACTGAACCTCACTCCCTGCAGAATATGCATAGGCACCCGCTGCAAGCATGGTACAACCAGCCACCAGATGACAAAGGGATACTAATTTTTGAGCTTCCACCCACCGGTCGGCTACTATACCCATCAAGGCAGGCATGAAAAGAGAAACAAAACCTTGAACTGCGTAAAAATAGCTGATGTTAGCTCCCATACCTGCACCAGCCAAATAGGAACCCATAGAAGTTAGATAGGCACCCCAGACAGCGAACTCCAAAAAGTTCAATAAAGTCAGTCTTAATTTGATATCCATTGGTATATGATTTAAAATTGAGAGCAAAGATAATGCTTTTTTTTAAATAAGGTAGAGATAGCAAAAAAAAAGATGGCTGTCTCACGACAACCAATCTTTAAAAACCTTATAAATCTAATACCATGAAAAACACAGTGCAAAGGTATGGATTTTACACCAAATAAAGGCTGTTAACCCACACAATCGACTATTTATTAACATGATTTAACTATTCCACGTATAAAACCAGCCCTTTCAGGTACTCACCCTCAGGATGATAGATATTAATAGGATGGTCAGCTGGCTGATGCAATTGATGCAGAATTTTCACGCTTCTACCACTCTGAGCTGCAGCTGTGAAGACTGCCAAACGGAACTGATCCTTGTTTACAGCCTGAGAGCAACTGAAAGTGAACAGTATGCCTCCAGGTTTGATTTTCTCGAATGCTTTAGCATTGATTTTCCGATACCCCTGCAAGGCATGATGAAGTGCATCACGATGCTTGGCAAATGCCGGAGGATCCAGAATAATCAAGTCGTACTGATCGCCCATTCTGTCCAAATATTTGAATGCATCTTCAGCAAAAGCTGCGTGCCTAGTATCACCTGGGAAGTTTAATTCCACATTTTCATTGGTTAAATCGATGGCGCGCTGCGAACTATCTACTGAGTGAACTAATTTTGCTCCTCCTCGCATAGCATAAAAGGAAAAACCTCCAGTGTAGCAAAACATATTCAAAACTGAACGATTTTTAGAGAATTTCTCCAGCAAAGAACGATTTTCCCGTTGATCCACAAAGAAACCTGTCTTTTGTCCTTGTAGCCAATCCACATGGAAAAGTAAATTATTTTCACGAGCTATACACTCTCCTCCACCACCCAGAAGGTAACCATCCTCTTGATTCAGATTAGCCTTGTAAGGGAGTGTGGTTTCACTCTTGTAATAGATGTTCTCCACCACTCCATTCATGACCTTTTGAAGAGCATGAGCCACATCCATTCTATTCACATGCATACCCACAGAATGTGCCTGCATCACAGCAGTGCGGTCGTAGATATCGATAATCAGTCCTGGCAAGTTGTCCCCTTCCCCATGCACCAGACGATAGGCATTAGTATGCTCACTTCCAGCCAGACCGATACTTTTCCTCAAATCATAGGCCACTTCCAGACGATGCTCCCAGAATTTCTCATCTATCGGTTCATCCTTAAACGACAAGACACGCACAGCTATACTTCCAATCTGAGCATGTCCCACAGCCAAAAACTGATTCTCTGAACTAATCACTTGTACCAGATCTCC
The DNA here is from genome assembly GCA_002395835.1 of Bacteroidales bacterium UBA4293. Taxonomy (GTDB): domain Bacteria; phylum Bacteroidota; class Bacteroidia; order Bacteroidales; family Bacteroidaceae; genus Minthousia. The sequence continues at coordinate 264,136 of DGVD01000018.1, forward strand.
CTCTTCTATGCCCTTGTCTGCATGAGCAATAGCACCGGAAAAGACCCAGGGATGAAAACGCTTTAAAGACTCATCCTTGCCCTTCTTCAGGTATATTTTCTTCATCTTCCTTAATTACTTCCAATTGATAATCACCAGTTTTCCTCAACCTTTCCAGTTCTTCATAAATCTGCACACAAGCCCACGCATCGGTAGCTGCATAAAGTTTCTGTGCATCGGAAAGTATATTCGCTTCCCAGTTTGAAAGCCGTTGAGTCTTGGAAATACGCATCTCAAAAAGATTGGCATACAGTTTCTGCAGACTCATATCCGTTATTCCGAACTGCTTCACATACTCCTGCAGTTCAATGTAATTTCCCGGTTTAAAATCCTTACGCTTCTTTAAAGACATAAAATCGTCTTTCAAAGACAACCCTATCTTAGGCACGTTAGTATCTTCCAGGAGACGAACGATAGCAGGTGTCAACCCGAAGAAATTCAAACGGAACAAGAAACAAGTATCGTGTGTAGAGACCTGAATGAGCCCTACTTTATATTTTTTCCCTTTTTGAAAAGACGGACGGGTTTCCGTATCAATACCCAGGATAGGTTGCGTGAGCAGATAATCCACAGCCCTCTCTGCTTCTCCTTCCGTATAAATCATGATAATACGACCGGGGAATAGCACTTGAGGCATTTTCTTGATGTCTTCCTTATTCTGTTTACTCTTTAAAATCTTCATTTTCTTCTATTCTTCAGAACTATCTTCTGCTTCCTCAGCAGGTTCCTCATCCTGTTCTGAAAACTGATTATATTTTACATCGTGAAGGGCACGCATGGTGTTTACCAGGGTCTGCCCCCAATACATCTCAAAGTTCTGCTGAACTGCAGCTAAAGAAGAACGCATGGTATTCTCCAATCCCATTTTGAAGATTCCCACAAAGTTTCGCAAATCTTGATAGATGTCGGCCAAATCTTCAGAAATCGTCTTCAGCACAGGACGGTCACTATATTTCATTTCCTCCACGAATACATCCAAATAGTCATCCTGCTCACCTAAAAGACCTGCTATGGAGATACGGATAACGTTGTAATCATCTTCCGTAACCAAGTCTTCCAAGTCTGCATCCTCATCCTGTTCCATAGGTTCCAGCATGGATGCTTTTATGTATAGTAACGGAAGTATTTTCAAAGCTACACTCACGAAGTCTTTCCGACTACGCTGTTCTACCTGTTCCAAAAAAGCACAAAATTCTGCAGCTACAGTAACAAATTCCACTACATTACGGTCCATCAGTACCGATTTATCCTGTTGTTTCATTCCATATAAATTTGAATACAAAGGTACGGAAATAAATTGAAATTCTAGAAGTTTGACTCAGAAACTTTAAAACTTCATTCCAAAGTTTCAATTTCCTTATTAAAAAAGAAATGTTTTTTGTGGAGATTAAAGTAATTTGTTGTAACTTTGCGCCACTTATAGACGAGAAAAAAAGCATATGAATAAAAATAGAACCACAAGGAAAACTAAGAACTCTGAAGACAAGTTAGATTCGTTCGTAAATAGTGTATTAAAGGCTCCAAAAGCCATTTACAACTTTCTGACGGGAGACTCAGCCCAAGTTATCTTGGGTTTGGTCTGCATCATGTTTGCATTCTACATGCTGCTGGCCTTTGTATCTTTCTTCTTTACGGGAGATATGGATCAAAGCGTCATTGAGCGCATAACGGAAAAGGACATGGCCAATCAAGATGGCGAATTTGCGAACCATGCCGGTTCCATTGGTGCCCGTATGGCATTCTTTTGGATAAACGACTGCTTCGGAATCTCTGCATTCATGATTCCACTGTTCCTGCTCATGCTAGGATTCAAGTTGGTGCGTGCCTACAAGATTAACATTTGGAAATGGTTCATCAGCTTCTCCATCATCATGTTCTGGTTTTCCATTGCACTGGCCTATTTTGCCACTCCTTTCTTTGATGAAAGCTTCATCAAGCCAGGTGGTGAGCATGGTGTCTACGTAAGTAAATGGATTACCGGACAAATAGGTGCTCCTGGGCTGATCATCGGTTTGATAACCGTGGCCTTGATCTTCCTCATTTATCTGAGCAACGAGACCATCAACTTGATTCGCGACATACTTAACCCTACCCGATGGTTTGCTAAGATTCCTCTAAATGTGAAAGTAGCCGATGGGGAATCCAATGAAGCAGAAAAACTTATCCTGGAAGAAGGAGAAGAAAATTTTGTGGAAGAACCTGAGGTAGAGCCAGAACCTGAGACTCCGGCACCTACTGTGGACCTGTCCACCAAGACGGAACCTGCTAAAGAGGAGCCAAAAGAACCGAAAGAGACAAAACTTCCTCCTCTTCCTACAGACCCTGATTTCCGTGTAACCATTACGGAGGAAAATGTGAAAGCAGACAAACTGCTCTCTCAGCCTTATGACCCTACTAAAGACCTAGAGAACTACAAGTTGCCTACCATCAACCTGCTCAAGGATTACGGTCAGCAGAAGGTTACCGTAGATATGGTAGAGCAGAACCAGAACAAGGATAAGATTATCCGTGTCCTAAGCAGTTTCGGTGTGGAAATCAGCAGCATACAAGCTACTGTAGGTCCTACTATCACCCTGTATGAGATTACTCCTGCAGAGGGTGTGCGCATCTCTAAGATCAAGAATCTGGAAGATGACATCGCCCTGAGTCTGGCTGCACTGGGTATCCGAATCATTGCCCCTATCCCAGGTAAGGGAACCATTGGTATAGAGGTTCCGAACAAGAACGCTCAGATAGTACCGATGAGGGATATTATAAACAGCAAGAAATTCCAGGAATCCAAGATGGACCTTCCTGTGGCTTTCGGTAAGACCATCACGAATGAAATCTTCATGGTGGATTTAGCTAAGGCTCCTCACATGCTGGTAGCTGGTGCCACCGGTATGGGTAAGTCCGTAGGTCTGAATGCCATCGTAACTTCCTTACTTTACAAAAAGCATCCTGCCGAGCTGAAATTCGTGATTATTGACCCTAAGAAGGTGGAATTCAGCGTGTACACTCCTATAGAGAAGCATTTCCTGGCGAAACTGCCTGACTCGGACGATGCGATTATTACCGACGTGAACAAGGTAGTGATGACCTTGAAGTCACTCTGTCAAGAGATGGATGAAAGATACATATTACTCCAGAGAGCCGGTGTAAGAAATATAAAAGAATACAATGCCAAGTTCATCAACCGGAAATTGAATCCGGAACATGGACACCGTTTCCTTCCTTACATCGTAGTGATTATCGATGAGTTTGGAGACCTCATCATGACTGCGGGGCGTGAAGTGGAGCTTCCTATCTGTCGTCTGGCTCAGTTGGCTCGTGCCATCGGTATACACTGTATCATTGCAACCCAACGTCCTACTACCAATATCATTACTGGTACCATAAAGGCCAACTTCCCTGCACGTGTAGCATTCCGAGTATCGGATATGATGAACAGCCGTGTAATTCTGGACCGAAGTGGAGCCCAGCAGCTTATTGGTCGTGGTGATATGCTCTACTTACAAGGCAGTGAACCTATCCGTGTGCAGTGTGCGTTCATTGACACACCGGAAGTGGAAGCTATCAACAACTATATTTCCAAGCAGCAAGGATACCCTGAAGCATTCATGCTGCCTGAAGTCTTTGAAGAACCACAGGATGGTGGAAATGGAAGCCAACGAGGTGTGAATGTAGGAGAATTGGATGGGCTGTTCCGTGAGGCAGCCGCTTTGGTTGTCACTTACCAACAAGGTTCAACATCCCTGATTCAGCGTAAGTTCTCCATCGGCTACAACCGAGCTGGACGTCTGATGGATCAGCTAGAGCGTGCCGGTGTGGTAGGTGCTGCCAATGGAAGTAAGGCACGCGAGGTGCTCATCGGTTCGGAACAAGAACTAGAGACCTTACTGCAGTCCATGAACATCTAAAATAAAAGGAAATGAAAAAGTATTTAATGTTGCTCCTCTTGTGCTTGGGAATATCTGCTCCTGCCGATGCCCAGAGTGCCAAGAGCGTACTAGACAAGACTGCAGCTACCTTTACCGAGAAAGGAGCCGTGAAAGCAGATTTTGTCATCAAGAACTTTGTGGGCCAGACTCAAAATGGGCAGCCCATGACAGGTTCTATTTTACTAGACGGGAAGAAATTCAAACTGAATGCACAAGGAATCACCACCTGGTTCGATGGAAAGACTCAATGGACATACGTACCTGAGAATGAGGAAGTAAATGTCACCGAACCAACCGATGAGGAATTGCAGTCCATCAACCCTTACACTTTCCTGAATTTCTACAAAAAAGGCTACAAATACAAATTCGGAAGTACCAAGACCTTCCAAGGTAAAAACATTTTCGAAGTGGTGCTTTTAGCCAAAAGTCAGAAGCAAGACATCAAGCAGGTAGTGCTGTTCATCGAGAAAAACACCTCCCAGCTCATGCAGATTAAGTTTCGTCAAGGAACAAACAATTGGATGAGTATCACCGTCAACAGCTTTGATGGAAGACAGAAAGTTACGGACAGCACCTTTACCTTTGACAAGAAAGATGCCCCAAATGCTGAAATAATAGATTTACGATAAAAACAAATAAAAATATGGAAAAAGTTCGTTGTTTAATCATTGGTTCAGGCCCTGCTGGCTATACTGCTGCCATCTATACAGGACGTGCCAACCTTGCCCCAGTACTCTATGAGGGAATCCAACCCGGCGGTCAGTTGACTACCACCACCGAAGTGGAGAACTTCCCTGGTTACCCCGACGGTGTGAACGGACAAGAGATGATGGATGATATCCGCCGTCAGGCAGAACGTTTCGGTGTGGATATCCGCTCAGCTATCGCCACCAAATGCGACTTGTCTGAACGTCCTTATAAATTCTGGTTCGACAATGGAGATGAAGTAGAAGCAGAAACCGTTATCATCTGCACCGGAGCTACAGCTAAATACTTGGGACTAAGTGATGAGACCAAATATGCTGGAATGGGTGTAAGTGCCTGTGCTACCTGCGACGGATTCTTCTACCGGAAGAAAGTAGTAGCAGTAGTGGGTGGTGGAGACACCGCTTGTGAAGAGGCCAACTACCTGGCAGGTCTGGCTAAAAAAGTATACCTGATTGTACGCAAAAATTACCTGCGTGCCTCCCAGATTATGCAGGACCGCGTATTTAACAATCCTAAGATTGAAGTCTTATTTGAGCATAACGCTACCGGACTCTATGGTGAAGAAGGTGTGGAAGGTGTTCACCTGGTAAAACGCAAGGGTGAAGCAGATGAGTCCCACTACGATCTCCCTATCGATGGTTTCTTCCTAGCCATTGGACACAAACCTAACTCAGATATTTTCAAGCCTTGGGTAAAGACCGATGAAACCGGTTACATCAAATTGGAAGGGAATACCCAATCTACTGGAATACCAGGTGTATTCGCAGCCGGTGATGTGGCAGACCCTACATACCGCCAAGGCGTGGTAGCAGCAGGTTCTGGTTGCAAGGCTGCCATTGAAGCTGAGCGCTATCTTACAGAAAATAATCTCTAAGTTCCCATGAAACTATCTTTCAGAGAAACATACAAAACACTCAGGCAGCTAGATAAACTGCAGGAAAAGAGGCATCCGATGTTCGAAAAGAACAAGTTTGCCAAGTTCCTCATCTACTTTATGTTCATCTACTATGCTGCCCTCATGATATTTATGGGTGTAGTCCTGCCTGAAGGACTCGATGGTTCCATGGCTAACTTTCACGTGCTGGACAGCGGATTCTTCTATGTTCTCTTTTTAGACTTCTGGGCCCGGTTCCTGCTTCAGCAGACCCCTGCACAGCAGGTTAAGCCACTTACCGTACTGCCACTGAAGAGGAAAAAAGTGCTGGACGTGTATCTTATCCGCGCTGGCCTTACCTGGGGAAACCTGTTCATGTTCTTCTTCCTGGTTCCGTTTGCTTTTATGTCTATCTTTTATTATTATGGATGGACTGGAACGCTGGGATGGCTCTTTGGGTGGTGGTTGCTCCTGGTGGCAGACTCCTACTGGTATCTTTTCTGCAGAGCACTGATTATCAAAAACATGGCTTGGGTCATTCTGCCCATCGTGGTGAATGTAGCCATTATCTTGGCTACTATCCTACCAGAGAAAAATGTTCTGGGAGATTTCTTTATCGACTGGATGGAACAGTTCATTTTCTGGAATCCACTAGCCTATCTCATCCCGATAGCTTTCATTCTTATCTTCTATTTTGCCAACCGCAAGCTACAAGCAGGAATGATATATAATGAGGTAGCTAAGACAGAAGAGAAAGAAATGAAACATGCCAGTGAGTTCAAGGCTTTGAATCGTTTCGGAATCATGGGTGAATACCTAAAACTAGAAATCCGCATGCGTACCCGAAACAAGAATGTGCGCATGAGTTTCTTACTAGGTATAGGACTTATCATACTTTTCAGTATTACAGTTTCCTTCTCCGATGTGTACGATGGAGCTTTCATGCAAAACTTTATCTGCCTTTACAATTATCTGGTACTGGGTGTCATGACCCTGCAAAGCATCATGTCGTATGAAGGAAACTACATCGACGGTCTGATGAGCCGTCATGAGAGCATCTACGACCTGCTCAGAGCAAAGTATATTTTCAATCTGGTCATGCTGATTTTGCCATTTACCCTGATGATACCTACCATCGTATCCGGAAAAATATCCCTGCTGATGAATCTGGGATACATGTTCATGGTAGCAGGACTCATCTTCCCCGGATTGTTCCAGATGGCAGTATATAATTCAGATACCTTACCACTGAACACCAAGATGACATCCAAGACCAACAATTGGGTGCAACAGGTAATTTCACTGGTAGTACTCTTTGCTCCCATCCTGCTCACTCAGTTATGTGAGGTGCTTTTGGGCGATGTATGGGGATACGTAGTTCTCATCGTTTTGGGAACTATCGGTATAGCCACTCATCCCATCTGGCTGAGAAATATCTACAAACGTTTCATGGCAAGACGCCATCAAAATATGGAAGGCTTCCGAGCTTCCCGTGCAACCAACTAACACAAAGACAACAATGGAAATAAGACTCAGAAACCTAAAAAAATGTTTTGGCGAAAAAGTAGCCGTAAACATTGACAGTTATGATATACACAGTGGAGATATGCTAGGACTGGTAGGTAACAACGGTGCCGGCAAAAGTACTCTGTTCCGTCTGATTATGGACCTGATCAAGGCCAATGAAGGCGAAGTAATCATGGTTGGAGAATTCCAAGGGCAGCCTGTGGAGCGTAATGTAGCCGAGCAAGAAGACTGGAAACAATGGACTGGTGCTTTCATCGATGAAAGTTTCTTGATAGACTATCTTACTCCAGATGAATACTTTAAGTTTGTGGCCAAAATAAGCGGGGTTACCGATGAACAACTGGAAGAGCATTTGGCTAAATATGAGCACTTCATGAGTGGAGAAGTAAGTGGACAAAAGAAACTCATCAGAAGTCTGTCTGCAGGAAATAAGCAGAAAGTGGGCATTATAGCTGCCATGATTCAGCAGCCACAAGTGCTTATTTTGGATGAGCCATTCAACTTCCTGGATCCTAGTTCCCAGCATGCCATCAAACGCATTCTGAAAACCTACCACGATGAAACAGGAGCTACGATTCTCATCTCCAGCCACAATCTGAACCATACCACAGACATTTGCCCTCGCATTGCCCTGCTGGAAAATGGAGTCATCATACGTGACATTCAGAATGAGAACAACTCTGCAGAAAAAGAGCTGGAAGAGTATTTTGAAATCAATGAATAATTTTTCCTGAAATTATTTGTTGGAAATACAAATTTGTGCTAATTTTGCAGCCGATTTAGTCCGTTGGGGCCTAACAAAGTGGTTTTTAGAGAAAAAAGCCCGCCTCCCGGAGAAAACCCGTTTAAAGTAATATAAAAATGTACGCAATCGTAGAGATTAACGGTCAGCAGTTCAAGGCTGAAGAAGGCAAGAAGCTTTTCGTACATCACATTGCTGATGCTGAGCCAAATGCAACTGTTGAATTTGAGAAAGTTTTATTGGTTGACAATGAAGGTGCTATCACTGTAGGTGCTCCTACCGTTGAAGGTGCAAAGGTCGTTTGTGAAGTAGTTACTCCACTGGTAAAAGGTGAGAAAGTATTGGTATTCCACAAGAAACGTCGTAAAGGCTACCGCAAGTTGAATGGTCACCGTCAGCAGTTCACTGAGTTGACAATCAAATCAGTTATCGCTTAATTAATAATAGGAGGAACAAGAAATGGCACATAAAAAAGGTGTTGGTAGTTCAAAGAACGGCCGTGAGTCAGCTAGTCAAAGATTAGGCGTTAAGATTTTTGGTGGTCAGGCTTGCAAGGCAGGCAATATCATCGTTCGTCAGAGAGGTACAGTTCACAATCCTTCTACTAACGTAGGTATGGGTAGTGACCACACTCTGTATGCATTGGTAGATGGTACCGTAGTATTCAAGAGGGGCCGTCTTGACAGAAGCTATGTTTCTGTAATCCCAGCTGAAGCATAAATTAGCTGAAAATATTTGATAAAGAGTCTTTCCTGAAGGGAAGGCTCTTTTTTTATGCCAATACTTTTGTATTTGGCATTTTTCATGTATTTTTGCAAGTATAACTAAATAGAGAGTAACCATTATGAAATTTACGAAAGCGTTTCTTTTGCTGAGTGTCTTTTTTTCTCAGCAAATTGTAGCACAAACTGTTAATCTGAAAGATCCGGAGAGCTGTACCAGCATCATGGTTGGGAAAAAAGCATCTGCAGATGGTTCCGTCATCACCAGTCATACTTGTGACAGTTGGTACCGTACCTGGTCTACAATCGAACCTGCAAAGGACTACCCCAATGATACCATCATGAGTATCTATGATGGGCTGATGCATACCGAATTCGATAAGGATCAAAGTAACGTCAAAGAAAAGGGAACCATCCCTCAAGCTAAACATACCTACCAGTTTTTCAACACATCCTACCCTTGTCTGAATGAGAAGCAACTAGGTATGGGTGAGACCACTATTACAGGTCGTCGGGAACTAAAGAATCCTAACGGTATGTTCATGATTGAAGAGCTGCAACGAGTAGCATTACAGCGTTGTACCACAGCAAGAGAAGCCATCCAACTGATGGGTGAACTCATCAAGCAATATGGTTATGCAGATTCTGGAGAATGCCTTACTATAGCAGATCCTAATGAGGTTTGGCATTTTGAGGTCTTCGGAGAAGGCAAAGACAACATAGGTGGTGTATGGGCTGCCCAGCGTATCCCAGACGACGAAATCGGAGTATCAGCCAATATACCCAGAATTGGGACTTTGGATTTGAACAACAAAGATTATTTCATGGCTTCGGACAACGTATATGAGGTTGCCAAGAAATTAGGATATTGGGACGGTAAAAACAAAAAAGAATTCAAGTTCTGGAAAGCCTATGGAGGTCGTAACAGAAGCGGAAAGTACAAGGCATTCAGTGTACGAGAGTTCTTTATCTTCCGTTCTTTTGCACCATCCCGCAACTGGGATTATGAGGTTGAAGAACTGCCCTTCTCCATCAAGCCAGAAAAGAAAATCTCAGCTGAGGATGTCATGAATATGCTGGCTCAGTATTATGAAGGTACCGAATATGATGTAAGACAAAACCTAAAAATCACTAAAAGAAATGCTGAGACAGAAAAGGTGGACACCATCATTAGCCCTGTAGCCAACCCATGGATGCGTCCTGAAATGATTACCATGCTGAATGGTGTAAATAAAGATGCAGTGACCAGTGTGCGGAACATTGCCGTTCCACAGTGTGCTTATTCCACCGTTATACAGTTGAGAAGTTGGTTGCCCGATGACATAGGTGGTGTGGCATGGTTTGCACTGGACAATCCCGGACAGAGTCCTCGTATCCCTGTATTTTGCGGCACTAAAGATTTGCCAGACATGTATAAAATCTGTGGTAATCACCGCTATCGTGAGGATGCTGCAGCATGGCATTTCCGTGAAGCCAACAAACTTGCAGCTGTAAAATGGGGACAATCTAGAGGACCTATCGACGAGGGACGTAAGTACTTCATCGAGAAAGGATTAAGTGAGCTCCCATTCGTAGAGAACAGATATCAGGAAATCCTAAACCAAAAGGGAACTGATGCTGCACGTGTCTACCTGACCAATTACACCAAGGACATGGCTGGAGCAGCCATTATCCGCTGGGATGAATTAACCAGAAAATACTGGAATGACTATCGATTTGGATTCTAAACTTAACACACAAAATAAGATGAAAAAGGAATTGTTTGCTATGGCAGCTCTACTCTGTTTGAGTGCCAATACTTATGCCCAAAATACGGGAGGTTACATCTTTACCAACACGGTTTCTCTAAAAGCGACACCCGTAAAGAACCAAGCATCTACCGGCACATGCTGGAGTTTTGCTACGACCTCTTTCATGGAAAGTGAGCTGCTCCGAATGGGAAAGGGAGAATATGACCTATCCGAGATGTTCATCGTTCGTCAGAAATACCTGAACCAGACTGAAGACAACTATCTCCGTCGTGGTAAAGGAAATGTGGGCCAGGGTAGTTTGTCACACACCTGGATGAATGCATTCAATCAAGTAGGCATCGTTCCGGAAGAAGTCTATCATGGCATCAATTATGATTCTGAAACCCATAACCACCGGGAGTTTGTAACCTACATTAAGGCAATCAGTGAAACTGCTGTGAACAATAAAAAACGTTCTCCAGAATACTACAAGATTCTAAATAGTGTGTTCGATATTTATCTGGGCAAATTACCAGAAAACTTCACCTATAAAGGCAAGCAATACACCGCAAAAACCTTTGCAGAAAGTCTGGGCCTTAACATGAACGACTATGTGGAAATCACCAGTTTCAATCATAAACCCTTCTACCAGCCATTTATCATAGAGGTAAGAGACAACTGGGAAGGCCAGAAGCAATACAACGTACCTCTGGACGAAATGATGGAAGTCATGGATTATGCTCTGAACAACGGTTATACTGTATGCTGGGATGGAGATGTGAGCGAAAAGGGATTTTCCCACAAGAATGGAGTAGCCATCAATCCACAAGTAGCAAAACTAGACGATTATTCTACAACAGATCAGGCTCGTTTCGAGGGTCTGGACCAGAACGCACGGCTGGAAGAAGTCTACAAGTTTGAGAAGCCATATCCAGAGATAAATGTAACTCAAGAAATCCGTCAGGAAGGCTATGAATCTTTTGTAACCACCGACGACCATCTAATGCATATTACTGGTATAGCAAAAGACCAGAACGGAAGCAAGTATTACATAACTAAGAACTCATGGGGAACAGCACGAAATGACAACGGAGGTTACCTAAATATGTCCGAAAGTTATGTCCGTGCCAAGACCATCTATATCATGGTTCATAAAAATGCTATTCCTTCTTCTTTAAAGAAAAAACTGGGCCTGTAAGACTCAAAACCTATAAAATTTAGACTCCCAGTTACCTGAGAAGTGTATTTCGGTAACTGGGAGTTATTTATTTATTTGAAATTCTTAAAGATTTCATCTTTATGTGACTATTTTTGTGTAATTTTGCACCCAAATTTAAAAGTATTAAAACAAAATAAAATGCTCACACTGAAATTAATCAACGAACAGACGGAAAAAGTTATTGCCGGTCTAAAAAAGAAACACTTTGACGGTGCAGAAGAAGCTATTGCAAAAGTTCAGGAAATCGATGCAAAACGTCGTGCTTCCCAGAACGAACTAGATAAGAATCTGGCTGAAGCTAATAAACTTGCCAAGACCATTGGAACATTCATGAAGCAGGGTCAAAAGGCTGAAGCCGAAGAGGCAAAGGCTAAAGTAGCTGCCTTGAAAGAGACCAACAAGAATCTGGAAGAGCAGATGAAGCAGGCTCAAGACGACTTGACCACCCTGCTCTGTACCATTCCGAACATTCCTTACGATGAAGTTCCTGAAGGTGCTTCAGCAGAAGACAACTGGGTAGTAAAAAGTAGCCTGAAGGAATGTGTCCTGGGTAAAGATACCGTAGGCAACTGGACTGCAGTACCTGCCAATGGTGAAGCTAAAGTGCCTCATTGGGAACTGGCAAAGAAATATAACCTGATAGATTTCGATTTAGGTGTTAAAATCACAGGTGCAGGATTCCCTGTCTACATTGGCAAGGGTGCTCGTCTGCAACGTGCCCTTATCAACTTCTTCTTGGATGAGGCTCGTGCTGCAGGTTACACAGAAATTATGCCTCCTACAGTAGTAAATGCAGCTTCTGGTTATGGCACAGGGCAGCTCCCTGACAAGGAGGGTCAAATGTACCACTGCAATCTGGATGACCTATATCTGATTCCTACAGCCGAAGTCCCAGTAACAAACATCTATCGTGATGTTATTCTGGATGAGAAGGATCTTCCTATCAAGAATTGTGCTTATACACAGTGCTTCCGCCGTGAGGCAGGTTCCTATGGCAAGGATGTCCGTGGTCTGAATCGTTTGCATGAATTCTCAAAGATTGAAATCGTACGTATTGACACCCCACAGCATTCTAAGGAAAGTCATCAAGAGATGCTAGACCACGTAGAGGGCCTGCTGAAGAAGCTGGAATTACCATACCGTATTCTTCGCCTCTGCGGTGGTGACCAAAGTTTCACTTCTGCTATTTGCTATGACTTTGAAGTATACTCAGAGGCACAAGGTCGCTGGTTGGAAGTTTCTTCAGTCTCTAATTTTGATACCTATCAGGCAAACCGTTTGAAATGCCGTTTCCGTAATGCAGACAAGAAGATAGAACTTTGCCATACACTGAATGGTTCAGCTTTGGCACTTCCACGTATAGTTGCTGCAATTCTTGAAAACAACCAGACCTCTGAAGGCATCAGAATACCTAAGGCTTTGCAACCATATACTGGATTTGACATTATAGACTAAGATACAGCTACAAGAGATGTCCCTTTCTCTGGTGAAAGGGAATTAAAAAGATATAGTAAAAGAGTTTTTATTTAATTGCAACTGACTAATGAATAAGATTGTACGCAAAGAACAGTTCTCCGAGAAGGTGTTCCTTTTTGAAGTAGAGGCTCCCATGATAGCAAAGTCTCGCCGTGCAGGGCACTTTGTAATTATCCGTGTGGATGAGAAGGGAGAACGTATTCCCTTGACCATTGCAGACTCAAATCTGGAAAAGGGGACTATCACCTTAGTAGTTCAAACTGTAGGTCTTACCTCTACCAAATTGTGTCGTCTGAACCCAGGAGACTATATTCTGGATGTGGTAGGTCCACTGGGACAGGCTACTCACATTGAAAAATTTGGAACCGTACTGTGCGCTGGTGGTGGTGTAGGTGTAGCGCCCATGCTCCCTATCATCAAGGCTTTGAAACAGGCTGGAAATCGTGTGATTTCAGTCTTGGCTGGTCGTTCTAAAGAACTGATTATCTTGGAAGAGCAAGTCCGCGAGTATTCCGATGAGGTTGTCATCATGACAGATGACGGTTCTTACGGCAACAAGGGTGTGGTAACTGTCGGCATGGAGAATGTTATCCAAAGTGAGAAAGTGGATAAATGCTTTGCCATTGGTCCTGCTATCATGATGAAATTCTGCTGTCTGCTGACAAAAAAATACAGTATTCCTACCGACGTTTCCCTGAACACCATTATGGTAGATGGTACAGGTATGTGCGGTGCCTGCCGTATCACTGTAGGTGGCAAAATGAAATTTGTATGCGTGGATGGTCCAGAGTTCGATGGTCATGAAGTGGACTTCGACGAGATGTTCAAGCGTATGGGTGCCTTTAAGCCCATTGAGATAGAAGAGATGAAGAAGCTGGAAGCTCATGTCCAGTCGGCTGGTCCAAAAACTCAGGAAGAAATAACACTGAATCCTGAATACGTGAGACTGGCAGAAAAGATGTCTACCGACACCCCTCTAAGTGAGTTGACCGACAATAAGGCTGCTTGGCGTACTGATCTTCGCAAGAGCTTGAAACCAAAAGAGCGCACAGCTATAGAACGTTGCGTCATGGGTGAGTTGGATCCAGTTTACCGTGCTACTACACGCACTGAGGAAGTAAATACAGGCCTTACCGTAGAGCAAGCCCTTACAGAAGCTAAACGCTGTCTGGATTGTGCAAAGCCTACCTGTATGGAAGGCTGTCCTGTAAGCATCAACATTCCTTCTTTCATCAAGAATGTGGAACGTGGTGAATTCTTGGAGGCTGCTAAGGTTATCAAATCTACTTCTGCACTTCCTGCCGTCTGTGGTCGTGTATGTCCTCAGGAAAAGCAGTGTGAAAGCATGTGTATTCATGTGAAGATGAATGAACCTGCCGTAGCTATAGGTAACTTGGAGCGATTTGTGGCCGACTTTGAGCGTGAGAGTGGCAAAATCTCTCTTCCAGAGAAGGCTCCATCTAAGGGCATTAAAGTGGCTGTAGTAGGTTCAGGACCAGCAGGACTAAGCTTTGCTGGTGATATGATCAAGAATGGTTACGATGTCACTGTATTCGAAGCTCTTCACGAGATAGGTGGTGTTCTGAAATATGGAATCCCTGAGTTCCGTCTTCCAAACAAAATTGTTGACGTAGAAATCAACAATCTGGAAAAGCTAGGTGTAAAGTTCGTCAAAGACTGCATCATCGGCAAGACCATTGCTGTAGAAGATTTGGAGAAAGAAGGCTACAAGGGTATTTTCATCGCCTCTGGTGCAGGATTGCCAAATTTCATGGGAATTCCTGGAGAGAACAGCACAGGTATTATGTCATCCAACGAATACCTTACCCGTATCAACCTGATGGATGCGTCAAATCCTGAATTTGACACACCTATCATGAAGGGAAAACGAGTCATGGTGGTAGGTGGAGGTAACACGGCTATGGATAGTTGCCGTACCGCTAAACGACTAGGAGCTGAAAAGGTGTGGATTGTATACCGTAGAAGTGATAAGGAAATGCCCGCTCGTGCAGAAGAAGTAAAGCATGCCAAGGAAGAAGGCATTGAGTTCATGACCTTGCACAACCCACTGGAATATCTTGCTGATGAGAAGGGTGCCGTGAAGGGTGTGGTACTTCAGAAGATGGAACTGGGTGAGCCAGATGCTTCTGGACGTCGTTCTCCTGTAGCTATACCTGGTGCTACCGTTACCTTGGACATCGACTTTGCTGTAGTGGCTGTAGGTGTATCACCTAACCCTATTGTTCCTAAGTCTGTCAAAGGCCTTGAGCTAGGTAGAAAGAACACCATAGCTGTCAATGAACAGATGCAAAGCAATATTCCTACTATCTTTGCCGGTGGTGATATAGTTCGTGGTGGTGCTACTGTTATCTTGGCTATGGGTGACGGACGTCGAGCTGCAGCCCATATGGATGAGATGCTTAGTAAATAAGTATTACTTTAATAAAATAAGAAAAGGTCTTGAAGTGTTTCAAGACCTTTTTTCTTTTTCATATTCTATCTAAAACCTTTTGTATTAAGGTATCTATAGAATTCTTATACTCCACATTGGCTTCTTGGGCCAAGCGGTTTGCCACTACCATACAGACAGTCATAGCTTTATGCCCCAGCAAGCGGGAAAGTCCCGACAAGGCACTACTCTCCATCTCAAAATTGGTTATTCGATAACCATCAAATTCAAATCTCTCAATCTTCTCATTCTGATGTGAGTCGGCCAATGGTATTCGCAGTTCCCTACCCTGAGGACCATAGAAACCACCACAGGAGATGGTTACCCCATTTACCATATCACCTTGGTTAATACGTGAGAGCAATTCCTTATTGCAGTTCACCACATAAGGAGCACATAGCAAAGAGCCCCACCTCATATAATCCCTAAAGACTCGCTCAAACTCCAAATCACAAATGTCATTTCTGCCTGCATAAAAGTTTAGCAAGCCATCGAAACCAATCGATTTTTCTGAACAAACAAAAGTTCCTACAGGTGTATAAGGTTGCAAACCACCACAAGTTCCTATACGTACTAGTTCCAACGTGGTGTGTTCATCCTTCTCCTCACGAGTATTGAAATCGATATTGACCAAGGCATCCAGCTCATTCATGACAATGTCTATATTGTCGCAGCCTATTCCATGGGAAATACAAGTAACCCGTTTTCCTTTATATGTACCCGTAATGGTATGGAACTCACGATTGCTTACCTCACATTCTTTTGTATCGAAGTGAGATGCAACGATATTCACACGTCCTGGGTCACCCACCAACACCAGTTTGTTGGCTATCTGCCCAGGTTTTAAATGCAAATGGAAGATACTTCCATCTCCATTGATTATCAATTCAGACTCTGCAAATCTCTTCTTCATAAACTTAAAATTTAGGTCTAATCCTTTAAAATTACATCCTTACCGAATTAGAGAGAGAGGATGTTCATGAATCATTGAAGTTCCAGTCTTCTGATTTGTTTCTCCATATTATGCACTTCTTCTGAAAGCAGCTGAAGCTGTGACTCCTGATTCCGAATGGTAGAAGCCAGATTATACTGCCCCTTAGAGTAGGTCTGTCGGTTGTTATCTAAAGACTGTCTCAAGTCGTCCAATTGCTTCTTCCGGCCTACCCATTCCTTGCAAAGCATGGCAGCCTGGTTGCTTTTGAAATGAATATAAGAAGTGTAGATCCGACTGTCGTCTATGACAAACTCAAATTCCTTAACCACTTTTTCTGCAGGCCGGTAAAGCAGCGCTTCCTGCAAATGAAGACGACCCTTATTCAGTGCTTCCTCATCCGTTTGCGTATCACTGATGCGATGCAACATGGCTGTAGCACGGATTTTTTCTGGATCATCATTGTCGTAATCAAACGCATGACGGGTCTCGTTAGGTACGAAAATGTAGATGCAGACCTTACCTTCCGGCTGATACCGATCGGAGGCAAACCAGCCCAACTCATTCAGTTCATCGATGACCATCATGTAGTCATTATAAGGAGAGTTATAAGGCATACCCATGTTCTCCGGTTTCAGGAAATCAGTCCCTTCCAGAGCACGGGTTACATAGATGTCATAGCCACCCAGACCATCGGCACGACCTTCCGATGCGAAATAAAGCGTGGCACCATCGCTCCCCATAAACGGATAGTCCTCTGTAGAGCCTTCTGCTGAAATGCCGGAGACTTCACGAGCATTGCTCCAGGTACCGTCGGCCAGCTGGTCGCTAGTGCAGATACGCTTACTTCCGTCTTCCATCCGCTTTCCGAAGTAGATACGGTTTCCCAGTTCCGTCATGTAGAGTGTGCCATCTTCCACCGAGGTGAAGAAATGCGCATAGGAGTCCAGGGAACCCGTTTCCTCACTAAGCTTGTAAGCCTGCAGGAAATCAGCCTTGTCCACCACCACACTGTCGATGAAGAGAACCTGATCCGTTCCTCTGAGCATCCTCAAGCCTCGGGAAGCCTCAGCCCTGAGCTGTTCCAATTCCTCGTTCTTCTGCTTCTTTTTCTTCAGGGTAGTTTCAGCTTTTGCAAGCCACTCCTCCGCTTCCTCAAATTTATACTGGTCTATGTCTTCCCTAGCTAGGGTCAGGCAGGCTTTCACATCACCACGCTGAGCCAGTTTCTGTACATTCTGCTGAGCATGGGCAGCAAGTGCCATAAAGAAGGCCAAAGCCAGGATACCTATTTTTTTCATGTGCATATTTCCTTTAATGATACAAATATACAAAATATTAAGCAATCCATCCCCTGTTTTATTCTTTTTTTATAATTTTGCACATCCATGAAACAGTATTTATCTTCCGAAGACACCATTTGTGCCATTGCCACGGCTCCTGGAGGAGCACTTGGCATCATCCGAATCTCAGGGCAGGAAACCTTCCGTTGCCTAGAGAAAATTTTCTCCCCAGTTAGAGAAAAAAATCTCGCTAACTGGAGAAGTCATTCCATCCTTTTTGGACACATCAAAAATGCCCAGGATGAAATCCTTGATGAGGTGCTGGTTTCTATCTTCCGAGGGCCTCACAGCTACACGGGTGAAGATAGTGCTGAAATATCCTGTCATGGTTCTTCTTACATTCTGCAGCAGGTATTGGAACTCCTGATGCAAAACGGTTGCCGATTAGCCCATCCGGGGGAATACACGCAACGAGCATTTCTGAATGGACGCATGGATTTGAGTCAGGCCGAAGCTGTAGCCGATTTGATAGCATCCAGCTCTGCTGCAAACCACAAGATTGCCATGAGCCAGATGCGAGGTGATTTCAGCAAGGAACTGGGGCACCTTCGGGACCAGTTACTTCACATCACTTCCCTTTTTGAACTGGAACTGGATTTCAGTGATCATGAAGAGCTGGAATTTGCCGACCGCAGTGAGCTCAGCCACCTGACCGACCAAATCATCACTACCCTATCCAAGCTGGTCAACAGCTTTCATACCGGAAACAGCATTAAAAACGGTGTTCCAGTGGCTATCATCGGGCCTACCAATGCTGGAAAGAGCACCCTTCTGAATGCCCTTCTGCACGAAGACCGTGCCATCGTGAGTGACATTCACGGAACCACCCGAGACACCATTGAAGACACCATCACCCTAGGTGGAATCCTGTTCCGATTTATCGATACGGCAGGCATCCGTGAAACATCAGACCAAATAGAGAGTCTGGGTATAGAAAGAAGTTTTCAGATGATAGACAGGGCAGACATTGTGCTGCTCATCACCTCACCAGATTCCCAGCTCTCTGAGGCAGAGAAAAAACAAGTCTATGAGCGCTGCGAAGGGAAAACTTTAATCCTTTTGCACAATAAATCCGACTTGACCACCCTCCCAGAGCAGGAAGAAAAGGGCATGTCCATCGCTGCCAAGACAGGGAAAGGCATTCCAGAGCTGGAGGAAATCCTTATCTCCACCATGACTCAGAGAATCCAAGAAAACGTTGTGCTCATCACCAATGCACGCCATTGGGAAGCGCTGAGCCGGGCACTGGAATCCATGCAAAGAGTGAAAGAAGGATTAGCCCTGAACCTCTCTGGAGACCTTGTAAGTCAGGATCTTAGAGAAACACTTTTCCATATTGCAGAGGTTACTGGAGGGCAAATCACTACCGATGAAGTACTAGGAAATATCTTCAAGCATTTCTGCGTGGGAAAGTGAACCCTGTCTTATTTTTTAATTTATACACAATGAAAACAATTTTACCAAAAGCAGCAGCACTGGCACTGACAGCCATAATGTTTGCTGCTTGTGGACCAAGCTACGACGTGCCTACCGCACTGGATAGGTGGAAATCTGATGCAAACGGTACTGTAAAGGGTAAGGAAATCAGCGTGACAGCTGGTGAGACCCTAACCTCAGGTGGCGACTATCGCAACTTCGACCTCACGGGCCAAGCTTATGCAGAGAACGGCGCAGAGGCAGCTCTGCTGTTCCACTCTGACGGACAGAACGGCTATGAGGTGCTGTTCCACAATGGCGCCATTGACGGCACACGCAAGACGGGTAGCCTCTCTACTGTACGCAACTTGTATCGCTCACTTGGTGAAGACGGAGAATGGTTTGATTTTGACATCGCCGTACGAGAGAAGAACATCTCTATCAAGATTAATGGTACCGACGTGGTATGCTACACGGAACCTGCACAGCCTTACCGCACAGAAGCCAACAAGAGCAAGGTGCTGAGCCGTGGCGGTTTTGCACTGGTAGGCAAAAAGGGCGACGTGAAGTTCCGTAACCTAACAGTGACCATGCTGAAGGACGGTGTGCTGAATCCTAACGATACCCTGCCACCTGTCGACGAGACTACCGACGAGATTATTCGTCTGCAGCAGGAGAACTTCCCAGTGATTGACTATCATGTGCACCTGAAGGGTGGTCTGACCAAAGAGCAGGCACACGCTATGGAGATGAACTACGGTATCAACTACGGCGTAGCTCCTAACGTGGGTGAAGGCGGTGTAGGCCGTATGCTGGCCAACGACCAGGAAGCTATCGAATACTATAACGAGGTGAAGTCTATGGCCTTCCTGATGGGTGTTCAGGGCGAAGGTCGCCGCTGGATCGTTCAGTTCTCACCAGAGGTGCTCAACAAGTTCGACTATCTGTTTACCGACGCTATGACCGTTGTCGACAAGGGTCGCATCTGCCGTATCTATCGTCCTGAGGAGGTACATCTGGATGGTAGAACCAAGCAGCAGTATATGGACATGATCGTAGATCAGACCGTAAAGATCCTGACCAATGAGCCTGCCGACATCTACGCCAACGCTACCTACATTCCAGAGCAAGGCTGGAATGACGACTATGACATGTACTGGACCGACGAGCGTGTAGACAAGGTACTCGACGTACTGGAAAAGTATGACATCGCACTGGAGATCAGTCCTCGCTACAAAATTCCTAGCTTCAACGTGATCAAGAAGGCTAAGGCTCGCGGACTGAAGTTCACCTTCGGTACCAACAATGTGAATGCTGACTTCGGCCGTTGCGAATATGCCATCCAGGCTATTAAGGAATGTGGCATCACTGCAGATGACATATGGTTCCCAAGCATGAGCAAGCGTGCAAATCGCATGGCTGTTGACTACAACCATTTTGGAAACAAGAAATAAGAAGGGAACTATATACCTTGCAGTTATGGGTACCCTGCTGCTGGCATCGCGTACCAATAACAACAATAATAAATGTCCATGGGTTGCATGCGGAAAGGCACGTCACGGTACATGGTGCAAAACTTGCAGCTGTTGTGTGTGCAACCTTGCGTAATCTGAATGAGCGGCCAACACAGACCGCCATCGTTACTCACCGTTTGGTAAGTAGACTTTTTTCGCATTCATACCCACTGGAAGTTCTCTTTTCCAGCACCCACCTCAAAGTGATATTTAGCGATGCCCAGGTCTATCTTGGTATAGCCCACCACGGAAATTCCCTTCTTGGCACGGACCCGGTGCTTACCGTCTTTCATTCCCAGGTACTCGAAAGAGAACTTCTGCTGGTTCACGGCAGTAGGAGCCAGCAGGGCTGCTTCCACTCCCCTCCTGAACCAAGGAGGAGTAATGTCACTGGCATTGCTCACTTGTTCCACCGTCTTGATTTTATGGGAGATACCTTCCTTATCCCCATAGCCTATGGCGATGTAAGTCCGGATGACCTCTCCCTCTTCCAGCACGTACGTGTGGGGGATTTTCTTATAGCTGAGTCCCACCCAGCAGGTGTTCAAACCCAGCATCTGAGCCAGAAGCACCAAGTGCTCCCCGTAGTACCCGATACGCTCGTCCAGGTCATCAGCCTTTTTCCCAGCCATGACCAGATAGCTGGTCACATTTCGGAACATGCCGTACTTGGCCAGCGTTCCCTGAAAGGCCTTCGGCTCGTTCTGAATCAGCTGAACATGAAGATTACCTTTTTGGTTCACTTCTGCAATCTCTTCCATCAGCCTCTGGGCAGCATCTTCTGCCAGCGGTTGGTCTTTGTAAGCCCTTATACTGTGCCGGGCTTCTATGGCTTCTTGTATGGTCATATTTCCTATTTATTATCTATTGTTACCCAACTCATTTTAATGTGGGGAATGCCGTCCAGCATGAAAGGGTCGGACGACTTCTGGAAACCATTCCAAATAGGTTCATCGTTCATGCAAATTTACATAAATTTTGGTATTCTCCGTGAAAATGGTAAACTTTCCGTGATTAAATATATCATCTGCAGCCATTTTCCCGTATATTTGTATCCAGACAAGGCCAGGGAGAGGCTAGTGACGACTGACAAATGAAACTTTTGAACTATCTGACAAACAAAAAGAAACGGGCCATTTGGCTGCGAGCATTCCACATGTGGCAGCGTCGCCCGTACGAGGTGGCTCCGTTGAAGAACGAGACCCACACGTGCGCATCGTGCAAGACGGTTTACACGGGCAACTACTGTCCACGCTGCGGGCAGGCAGCAGAGGTGGGACGTTTCTCTTTCAAGAAGACGGTGATGATGTTTCTCGACCTATGGGCCATCGGCAACCGGAGCATGCTGCGAACCATACGCGACCTGATACTGCGTCCGGGCTACATGATCCGCGACTATATCAGCGGAATGCGGTCGGCCTACTTCCCACCGTTCCAGATGTTCTGCCTGCTAGCCACGTTCTCGCTTATTGTAGAGCAAGGCATCGACCTGGGGCTTTCGGATGAAAAGAAGGTAGTCCCCACCGAACAGACCACGGCTTCGTCAACGGAATCGCTGAAAGAAGGCCTTGACCAGGCTGAGGATGCAACGACTTTGATAGTAGAGTCGCAGAAAGAGGACCGTGCACGGGACGGGAAGTCCTTCTTTCAGAACAGAGAAAAAGTGAAAGCTTCACCGGTGGTTCATGCCATTGACCGTACCATCACGGTCATGGATAAGCTCAGGGATATGAACCCCTCCGTCTTCTCCTTGCTCACGCTCATGCTGTTCTCGCTGCCGCTTTACCTGTTTCTGCGCCATTCGCCAAAAATTCCAGATTTGCGCTTTTCAGAGTTTGCGGTGGCACTGGTCTATACCTCAAATGCCTACAGTATCTTCTCCATCATTGGAAACCTGCTGGGGTCATTCATCATCCAGCTGCTTGCGATACTGATGATTTTCGTAACGCTGAAACAGTTCACCGGCTATTCCAAGAAACGCCTTCTGGGCTATAGCACCCTGTCGCTGCTGATTGTCTCCACCATACTTATCGTACTTTGCTCATTAGTAATCTACGTACTGTATGTGACGACGAAATAGAATAAGGAGAGATGCCAGAGTGGACGAATGGACCGCACTCGAAATGCGGCATACGGGCAACCGTATCCAGGGTTCGAATCCCTGTCTCTCCGCCACAAAAAATAGGAGCATTGGAATCAATGCTCCTATTCTATTATTGGTAGGTTTCAATCACTATTTAACCACTGTCAGCTTAGCTACATCCAGGTGGATGCCATAGAAATTAGCAGCATCTACCACAATCTCCAGTTCACGGCCCTTGTAGTAAGTAAACTGACCTGGAGCTGGATTTCCTGATGGAGCTGTTTCATAGCCTTGAACCTTGATTGCGGCAGTAGTATCCTGGAATACCCACTTGCCATCATTCTCAGGAGCAATCTCAAAGATGTTCTTAAATACCATCTTCACCTTGCCTTCTCCAGCAGGAGTCAATGTAACGGTCATATCAGTAGGTTTCTGACCAGCATACAAAACACAAGTCTCTTCTACACCAGCATAGACGATATAGAATGCCCAATTACCAGTTTGTCCTGGGTTATACACATGTTCTAAATTATCAAATGCCCAAGCTGTCTCTCCATCAAGTTTGTATGAAGGAGGAGTTGGAGGGGTTGGAGGAGTTGGAGGGAATTCGGTGCAATAGCCTTCAATAAACATAGCCCAATTGCCAGCACCTGGGAACTTCTCACCTTGACCCCAAGCAGTCTGTCCGTCCAATGTACCGTCTTCCATCTCCTTGAATACCTCAGCATGAATAGCAACTATAGGGCATACCTGTACTTCCATGTCAAATTCAAGTCCGAACATAGCATACAAGTCGGTCAATGGAAGTGAGAATTCCCATGACTCAACCATTGGGTCGAAAGACTCACCATAAGGGAAATGGCCGTTCCTCGGAGAA
The DNA here is from genome assembly GCA_002395835.1 of Bacteroidales bacterium UBA4293. GTDB lineage: Bacteria > Bacteroidota > Bacteroidia > Bacteroidales > Bacteroidaceae > Minthousia. The sequence continues at coordinate 287,706 of DGVD01000018.1, forward strand.
CCTTTCTTATTTACATAGCCATTAGCAGGATCCAGAAGGATTTCCTTTGGACCAATGAACAGATGAGTTAACCCCATCTTCCAGCCATTCTCTGTAGTAACGGTTACATACACATTTTCATAGTCATTGCAGATGGAAATCTTTCCAGCCACTTCATGCTGAGCTGCAATGAATTCCGTTTCATAAAGTCCAAAGATGTCATGGGTAGGTACAGTACGTGTAGTTGGAACAACTACCTCACTAGAAACGCTCTCGTCAGCAAACTCCAGATCATTGCTACAAGCGTTAAAGATAAATACCAAGAAAGTCATGGAGACAATCATGGACAAAAAACTCATCTTTTTTACCATAATAAAAACGATTTAAGATTAATAATATAAGCCTGTATAGTTGAATGTAAATTAACAGTGCTTAAAGGTATTATTAAAATTCCTAAATTTGTTACTAATTTACGTTTTTAACTAAAATAGAGGTTGATTTTCGGTGTTTTTGCAATGTATAGTTTACAAATAGAGTTTTCACTCTACTTGTAGGCACCCGCAGCTGAAGGCTTGAAGACTATCCCCCAGTTGTTTCTTCATGACCAAGAATGCCTCATTTCCTGTACAATGGCTGGTATAAAAATGTGTGTCGGAATATTTGATTTTCAGGCGGCTAGACAAATCCGTGAGTTCTTCCTCCGACTCATAGCCGTCTAGCAGATGAAAGCCTCCTACTACCGTCTGGACGGGCCACGAACAGGCAGCCAGAATATTCTCCAGTCCGCTGTGGGCACAGCCCGTAAACAAGAATCCTTCCGTATACAGAGCCAGCTCATGACGGAAATCGTCGGGTACAAAGCTGCCCTCTCCCGTCTCTATAAAAAGGTTTTGGTTTCCTACGGGTTTAGGGTAAACTTGGGGAATATGGGCCATGACCGTTATTCCATCGGCTATCTCACAGGTCTTATCTACCCTGAGCAACCGTTCCTCGGGAATATTGGGCCAGTCCGAAGTAATGCTGTGCAGATGGCCTCGTCTGGAGTAGAACTTCCCACTCATCGCATCGGGTGAAACGATGACCTTCGCTTTATTATTGATAGCCAGGAAATGCTTCAACCCTCCCGCATGGTCTTTATGCCCATGGGAGATGAATACATAGTCCACCGTACCAAGGTCTATTCCCATCTTCTGGGCATTCCGCACCAGCAGGTCACTGGCTCCCGTATCCAGCAAGATAAGGTGACGTTCTGTTTCCAGAAGAACCGATAGCCCATGTTCCGTTTCCAGAGCCGGATTATTCGTGCGATTATCTACCAGTACCGTACACTTCATATCTTCTTCGCAAGGTATTCATCGCTACTCTTCCACCTCACACTGCAGGAAACCCATTTCCCGGGCTTTTTCCGGGTTCATCAGGAAATAGATGGCTTCTCCCTCGTTGCAAACCTCCCCTTGGGAGTTGGTAATCTCTGCACTGATGTAGGCCAGATTCCGCACTTGCTTCGTCACCTTGGCCCGGATGGTGAGCTTGGGTTCCGTGGTGGAAATGGCCTTCCGGAACTTCACGTTCAGTTGTACGGTATACCCGCTGGTCTGCAGTTTTCGCGTCACTACCCATCCGCACACCTCGTCTATGAGCGTACTGAGTATGCCACCGTGCATGGTGTTCACCCACCCTTGATAATTATGCTGCGGATGCCAGGTGCTCACAATGTAGTCGCCGTCTTCAAAGAACTCCAGATGAAGACCGATGGGGTTCGTAGGGCAACAGCCGAAGCAGTTGTACTCTTTATGATTCCGCCAGGGGTTTATGATTCTCTTTAGCATTCCTTCTTTTTTTTACTGGTTCAATTCCTCCTCCAGGAACTCTGCAGCATCGGCCACACAGTCGGGACACGCACGCAGCACCACCTTGGTTCCCACTCCCTTCAGCAGTTTACATTGGGTGGCTCCGTTCCGCTCCTGGAACCGGGTCATGATCTGTCGCATCTGCTTCTTCGACTTCACCTTATCTTTATTCACCAGTCCCAATACCAGTCCTGCACCCACCAGGGCACCACACGTTCCCTCCATGTTTCCCATACCTCCACCGAAGGCACCGGCTATGTTCAGGGCATCGTCCTCCGTAATTCCAGCCACATCGGCATAAGTGTGGAGCACAGCTTGCGCACAGTTGTGACTGTTGCACCGTTTCTTCTCCGCAGCTATTTCTTTCCTAGAATTTATCATTTTCATCCGAATTTTAAATTATCCCAGCATCGTACCCAGTAAGGGTAATAATAGTCCTATAATCAACGTCATCATACTGCAAAGTTACAATTTTATTTCTAAATCTCAAAAAGGAACCCCAAATGTGGACATTTGAGAATCCCATTTGATAATTTAAAAATCTTCCGTATCTTTGCAACATGAACATTGAGGATTATCGGGAGTTTTGCCTTTCTTTGGGGGAAGATGTGGAAGAGAAACTGCCCTTCACGGCCTTTCAGTATGCCAGTGGGGTGCTGGTATTCTATGTCCAGGGACACATGTTCTCGTTTTTCGATTGTGATCATTTCAGCATCATAACCCTGAAGTGCCAGCCTGAACGTATCGGGGAACTGAAGGCGGAGCATGGCTGTATAGGAAAGCCCTTCAACCTCTCACCCAGGTATTGGATTGGGGTGGATGCCAGCACCGCTCCCGATGACCTGCTCAGGGAACTGACGCGGAATTCTTACCAGATCGTTAAAACGAAATACAAATGAGTGCCGTTCTGCTGCTTCTTCTAGTCGTCGTCGTTTATGTGGTAGTAGCCCTCCACATCGAGGAATTCGACCGCCTGGCGCGGCCCCTACTTTCCTAGTAAAAAGGGAATTTAAGTGAAAATGATAAATGAATCCGTAATTCCGTTAAGCAGAAAAACGGATTTCCAGTGTAACTTTGCAACCAGTAACAAATTTATAAAAACTTGAAACTATGGCAAAGATAGCATTAGGAACCTGGGCCTGGGGCGCAGGAGCATTCGGTGGAGACACCGTTTTCGGCAGTAACACCACCGCAGAGAACCTGAAACCTGTATTCGACGCAGCCATGAAGAACGGCCTCTCCCTCTGGGACACCGCTACGGTCTACGGTATGGGCGAGTCTGAACGGATTCTGGGAGAACTGGCAAAAAAATACCCTCGCTCTGAGGTTCAAATCTCCACCAAGTTCACCCCGCAGATTGCAGAAATCTTTGAAAACTCTGTAGAGAAGATGGCCGAAGCTTCTATAGAACGAATGGGGTGCGACTACATCGATATCTACTGGATTCATAATCCGATGGATGTGGAACGCTGGACTCCCGGACTCATTCCTTTGCTCCAGTCGGGTAAGGTGAAGCGCGTGGGCGTGTCCAACCATAACATTCAGGAAATCCGCCTGGCCAACGAGATTCTGGGTAAGGCTGGCTTTAAGGTGTCTGCCGTGCAGAACCACTTCTCCCTCCTGTACCGCTCCTCAGAGAAAGGCGGCGTGCTGGACTACTGCCGGGAGAACGGCATAGAGTTCTGGGCCTACATGGTGCTGGAGCAGGGAGCCCTCTCCGGTAAATATAATAAGGAGAACCCACTGCCCGAAGAGAGTGAACGAGGCAAGAAGTATAACCCTGTGCTCCCACAGCTGGAGGCACTGACCAATGAAATGACTGCCATCGGTAAGAAATACGGTGCCAGCTGCTCACAGGTAGGCATTGCATGGGCCATTGCAAAAGGCACCCAGCCCATCATCGGAGCTACCAAGGAGCGCCACGTCATAGAGGCAGCTCAAGCCGCTCAGATTCAGCTCACGGAAGAAGAAGTAAAACGTTTAGAACAGCTTGCCGATGCCACTGGAATAGACACCCGTGGCGGTTGGGAACACACAATGGAATAAACTTATGAGAAACAAATTAACTATCACTTTACTGGCACTAGCCACCACAGCCATGGCTCAAAACGTAATCGATGTGCACAGCCACATCATCACCCCTGAGTTTCTGTCGGCCCTTGAGAGTGAAGGGCGACAGATGGAAGAGGGTTTCCCCATCCCTCAGTTCAATCCTGAGAACCACCTGAAATGGATGGATGAAGCAGGCATCCAGACCTCCGTGCTCACCCTGGCAGCTCCACAGCCTACCTCGGCTAAAGTAGTACGAGGTACCAACGAAGCTGCAGCTCAGCTGAAGCGGGAACATCCTGGGCGATACCTGTTCTGCGCAGCCCTGCCTCTGCCCGATGTAGACGCAGCCATCCGCGAGGCCATCTATGCCCTGGACACCCTGAAGGCCGACGGCATCAAGCTGGCTACAAATATAGAAGGTCAGTACCTGGGAGCTCCGGAACTAGACCCTCTTTTCGCCGTGCTCAGTGAGCGCCAGGCTGTAGTGATTCTGCACCCTCACCGGCCTAACCCCGTGAACCAGCAGGTGATGCAGCAAACCCCACTGGCCATGCAGGAATACCTGGGCGAAACCACCCGTGCCGTGTCCAACATGATAAGTCGGAATGTCCTGGCTCGCTACCCGGGTGTAAAGGTGGTAGTGCCCCACTGCGGAGCCTACCTGCCCCTGAGCATCCCTCGCATGAAATCGCTCACCCCCGTGATGCAGGCCAACAAGATGGTAGGCCAGATAGACTATGAGGCGAACCTCTCCTCCCTCTACTTCGACCTGGCCGGAGCACACAGTCCGGAAGTCATCCGCATGCTGCTCACCATCACCACCCCAGACCATCTGCTCTACGGCTCAGACTACCCTTACGTGGCTCCACAGGTGCTTACCCAGAGTCTGAAGCGCATGCAGCAGTACCTTAGCACAGAGCCCGACCTGGCACCTTTCCGGGAGATGATCTTACATAAGAATGCCGAGTATCTTCTGGGCCAGAGCAAGACCCGTCCTGTGCCAGAGACTTATAACGGAAAGATGATAGTGCGCCTGGCAGAGATAGAGGTCTACCCAGAGCACCTCACGGAGTACCTGAAGTTTGCTAACGAGGTAGACCGTCTCAGTGTGGAGCGTGAACCCGGTGTCATCTGCCTCTACCCCATGCAGAGTGCCGAAGACCCTTGCCAAATCCGCATCCTGGAAATCTACGCTTCGGACGAAGCTTACCAGCTTCACCTGAAGACAGACCATTTCCAAAAATACAAACAGGGCACCTTGCACATGGTGAAAGACCTGAAACTGCCCACCATGCAGCCCCTGGACCCTGAAACCATGAAACTCATCTTCCAGAAAAAAAGATAAAGAAGAACCTGTCCCCATGGGTGGGTACCAAAAATTTTTACAAAAAAATGGGTGTGTCTCCGTTTTTTTTATATTTTTGCAAAGAAGAGATTACCTAACCCTTATTATCTAAACTTATGGCAGACATTACAAGAAGAGACTTTTTAAAGAAAGGAAGCCTGGCATTGGCAGGTATGATGGTGGCTCCAAACATCCTTCAGGCTTCCGTGCTCGACACGCATGGTGACCAGAAAAAAAAGGCACCAAGTGACAAACTCAACATCCTCGGTGTGGGAATCGGAGGACGTGGCGCAGCCAATCTGGCGGAGATGGAGACCGAGAACATCATCGGTCTGTGCGACGTGGACTGGAATTATGCGAAGCATGTCTTCGAGAAGTATCCAAAGGCTAAAGCCTACAACGACTACCGCAAGATGTTCGACGAGATGCTGGACAAGGCAGATGCCGTGATGATTGCCACTGCCGACCACACGCATGCTATCATTGCAGCAGAGGCCATAGCCGCAGGCAAGCATGTCTATCTGGAGAAACCTATGACGCTCTACCCTTACGAGAGCCGTCTGCTCACGAAACTGGCCGCAAAGTACAAGGTAGCCACCCAGCAGGGCAACCAGGGCGCTTCCAGTGAGGGCACACGCAAGGCGTTGAACTGGCTCTGGAATGGAGAGATTGGTGAAGTGACCCGCATAGAGGCGTTTACCAATCGTCCTATCTGGCCACAGGGTATGGCAGTTCCTACCGAAAAGCCTGCAATACCTAGCACGCTGAACTGGGATGCCTTCATCGGTCCGGCAAAGTATCGCGACTATCATCCTTCTTACACCCCATGGAACTTCCGCGGATGGTGGGACTTCGGTTCCGGAGCCCTGGGCGACATGGCCAACCACATCCTGCAAGTGGCCTTCAAGGGACTGAACCTGTACAACCCTACCGCCATCTTGGGCAGTTCCACCATGCTGATGACCGATGCCTGTCCTACGGCAGAAAAGATTACCTTCCGCTTCCCGGCCCGTCCTAACCTTCCACGCCTGGCTCTGCCAGAATGTGAGCTCACCTGGTACGATGGCGGACTGCGTCCTGACCTACCGTTCAAAATGCCAAAAGGCAAGAAATTCGACGGCGATGGAGCCACCGTATTCTACGGCACCAAGGACATTATGGTAGTGGGAACATACGGCCGCGACCCTATCCTCATTTCAGGTCGTGACCCAGAGGTACCTCAACTGGAGCGAGTGGTTACACTGAGCCACCAGCAAGACTGGATACGTGCCTGCAAGGAACCGGCTGAGACCCGCGTCAAATCGGCTTCCGACTTCAGTCTGGCAGGTCCTATGAACGAAGTGATTGTGCTGGGCTGTGCTGCCATCCGTTTGCAAGAACTGGAACAATGGCTCCATTGGGATGCAGAGAAGATGCGCTTCACCAACATCCCAGCCGACGCAAAGATTCGCGCCGTCATCGAAGACCGTTTCAACATTAAGGACGGACATCCTACGTTCGACCGCAAGTACAGCGATCCAGTGGATGCCAACGAATATGCGCAAAGTCTGATTATTCCGAAGTATTACAATGGCTACAAACTGCCCGAGATGCCAGACTAATACCTGTTATTTTCCCAAACAATCCAAACATCAAGAAAAATGAAGAAAATACTATTCCTTGCAGTTATGGGTACCATGCTGCTGGCATCGTGCAACAATAACAATAATAAATGTAACTGCAACTGCAACTGTTCCGGCTGCAGCTGCAACAAAGAGGCATCTGCCGCTCCTGTACTGGACTTTGAAGTGGCCGACAAGCAACTGGTAGACCTCAAGGATTTCCCTGTGGACCAGGACGGCTACATCACCCTGTTCGATGGCAAGACCCTGAAAGGCTGGCGCGGCTATGGAATGGATGAGCCTCCTACCAGCTGGGGCGTGGAAGATGGCGCCATCCATCTGAAAGGCTCCGGCACCGGCGAAGCACAAGTAGAAGGCGGTGGCGACCTCATCTTTGCCCACAAGTTCAAGAACTTCGACTTCGAGTTTGAATACAAGATTTCCGAAGGCGGAAACTCCGGCGTGTTCTATCTGGCACAGGAGGTGATGAGTAAGGGTGAATATCTGCCCATCTGGCAGTCCGCATCAGAGTACCAGGTTCTGGACAACGACGGTCACGAAGATGCGAAACTAGGTGTGGATGGCAACCGCCAGTCGGCCTCACTCTACGACATGATTCCAGCCAAGCCACAGAATGCCAAGAAGGCTGGCGAGTGGAACCAGGGTAAGATTACCGTCTTCAAGGGAACTGTGATTCATGCGCAGAACGGTGAGAACGTGCTGGAGTATCACCTCTGGACCCCGAAGTGGAAGGAGATGCTGCAAAACAGCAAGTTCAACGAGACAGGCGACTTCCCTATTGCCTATAAGCTGCTTCTCAACATGGGCGGCGACAAACATGAAGGCTACGTAGGTTTCCAGGATCACGGCGATGACGTGTGGTACCGGAATGTCCGAATCAAAATTCGTGACTAAACCTTATTGAATTTTTCTTATAAGAGAAGCCTCCCCCTCCGTGTAGCTACACGAAGGGGGATTTCGCAGTTCAAAAATAAATAAACTGATGACGAAGACTTGGACCATCGATGCAGAGGGCGTGCTCACCATTCGCCCCGGATTCCGCCGGCAGAAAGGTCAGCCCGATTTCTATGCCCGCCGGGAAGAGATAAAAGCCATTGTGGTGCAGGAAGGGGTTCGTGAAATAGGAAACAGTTGGTTCTCCTACCTGAACCAGGTGCGCTGGGTTTCCCTGCCCACCACCCTCCGCCGCATTGGGCAGAGCGCCTTCATCAGTTGCGAGTCCCTACAGGAAGTACACCTCCCACAGGGCGTGGAAGAGCTGGCAGAGAGCGCCTTTCAAGACTGCTCCCAGGTGCGCCGTTTCCATCTGCCCGCCTCCTTGAAAAGCATCGGCTATTTGGCCATGCATGTGGGCGAAGGGCATCTGCTCTCCATCCAGGTGGAGAAAGGGAATCCCCACTTCACCTCCGTTCACGGAGTACTTTATAACCGCACCAAGACCACCATTCTGCAGTACCCTTGTGCCAAGCGCAGGAAAGAATACCCCCTTCCCTCCAGCGTTACCCAGATAGCCGATGACTGCTTCGCACATGCCCGCCATCTGGAGCACGTGAGCCTACCCCCAGGGCTGAAAGTGCTGGGAAGCAGCGCCTTCTCATTTTGCAGCAAGTTGCAGCGCATGCACGTTCCCCAGGGCGTGAGCGTCATTCCCAGCTATGCCTTCTTCTGCTGCGAAGCCCTCACGGAGATAAGCCTGCCAGATTGTCTGGAAGGACTGGGAGCCGAGGCCTTCACCTTCTGCCCCCTCACGGAGTTCCGCATTCCCCAGGGAGTACAGATGCTGGACTATGCCGTACTGGCCAACACCCATATCACAGAAATTACCATCCCGGAGGGCGTGACGGAAATAAACAACAGTGCCTTCTTTGAGTGCCCCCAGCTCCGCAAGGTCACCCTTCCACAGAGTCTTCAGAGCATCTGGGAGAAGGCATTCTGCTTCTGCAGCTCCCTCACGGAGATAGAGATTCCCCAGCAGGTGTGGCACATCACGGACGATGTGTTTGTGGGCTGCACCAGCCTGCGCCGCATCATCCTCCATGCCCGGGACATCGATTCCCTCTGCTGGGTGCCTGAGGGAGTGGAAGTGGTGAAAGAGTAAAAAATAGAGAGAGGTTTAAACTACTTTTATCCGAAAGCCAGTGAAAGCATTGAACAAGGCTATCTTTACCTATTCTTTACAATTCATGTTTGAAAAATTACAAACTAAATTAATGTTCGGTAAATTACAAACATTACCTTAAATGGGGACAGGTCACCGATTGAGGTATGAAGCCAACTTTTCAGGAAATGAGTCAACCAAATCTGGCTGTATAGTCAACCTTTTCAGGGTTAATTGTCAACTTTTTCCGTATAAAGCAGTTTAATTAAGCCCCGAAAACGCCCTTTTTTGTTAAAATTCTATTAGCGCACGATTTAATTCAAAAAATGGGTGTTTTTAGCCTGATTTTGCGGAATTACGAGGAAGATGATGACACAGGCAAGAAAAAAGCAGGATAACAAATATTGCATAAGTATATGATAATCAGTATTTTATATAAATTTCATATCATTCTTTTAAAATACGCCCGTGTCACGCGTGTCGTGTCATTAGTGTCATTAACTTTTTGCATATACCCACTTTTTGCAGGATATGCTGAAACATACAAAATGGCTAAACTAGAGTTAAGAATATAATATTATATATAATATTATATTCTTAAATTTCTGTTCGACATTTTTTACATAAGTCTTAAAACCTTAATGACACTAATGACACGACACGGATGACACGCTTAAAGGCTAATTTTTCCTCCCCAGTTAAGAAAAATTTTTTCTCCAGTTAGGGAGAAATTTTCCGCTAACTAACCACCCTTTAAAAGTGCTTTCTGCAGTTTGCTGAATTTCAGTAAATTATCCTTACATTTCAAATTATTTTCACTTTTTCGTCATTTTTTTGCGTTTTGTGAGTTTGGAAATTTGGAAAATGGCGAAAAGTGTATTACCTTTGCAGTAAGATTTCAAATCAGGGGCTATATACACAGCCGGCAAAGAGAACCCCTGAGGGAATAAATCTCCAGCTCTACTATGAGCTATACAAATACAACATCTAATACCTAAATTCTAAACATTATGGCAATTAAAGTTAAAGCAAAGGAAACCTTGCTCAAAATCGGTAAGTATGCAGGTTCCTATCGTTATGTACTGTCAGCAGATCTATACAGCCAGTTGGCAGCAAACAAAGTTATCTCTGAAGCATCACTTCGCTCTGGTCTTTCTAAGGGTGTAATGAATGCCGCTTGGGAAGCTATCGGTGACGTGATTTCCGCATGGGCTACTGAGGGTCACTCTGTAGCAGTTCCAGGACTTGGTTCAATGCGTTTTGGCTTGAACGCTAGGTCAGTAGGCAGCGTGGAGGAAGTCAGCTCTGGTCTGATAACTACCCGTAAGGTCATCTTCGTTCCAAGTGCAGACATCAAGCAGGAGTTGAAGGACACCAGCATCAGCATCACTTGCTACGACCGTAACGGCAAGGTAGTGAAGACTGTAACCAGTGCAGACCCAGGTGAAGTGGAGGAAGACAACACCAACACGAACACTGATGCTACTGAGCAGGGCGGTTCATCTACTGAACAGGGTGGTGGAACTTCCGATTCCGGTGGTGACATGGGTGAATAACCTCAGCTCACCCTCGTAGTGCAGTCGCAAGATGGGGGTGAGCACCGTATCTGAGATAGTTTGAAAAAATAGAATTAAGTTTCTAGAAAGGTGGAGGGTTTCCCTCTGGGAAATGCGCACATCCACCTTTTACCACTAAACCTAAAATCTTTACAATTATGGCAGAAAACAAAAACATGTTCTGGAGCCGAATCATCAACATTGTAATCACTGTCCTGACAGCCATTGCAACTACCTTCGGCCTGAACCAATTCTAAACAGAGAGAGGGATAAACCATGAAACACGCACAGATTATTTCAGCCCTAGTGCTCCTAACCACTGGAGTAATCCTCTCCTTCATAGGATTCTTCACCGAGCCAGTGGGAGAGATTTCCGACAGTGTGTTATGGTACTTCGCACAGACCCTTATTTATGCTGGCTCCGTCTTCGGACTCAAGGCATACGTGGATAAGATGATTTCCAGCGGTTCTTTTAAGAAACCAGGTGAATAAAAACAAACCAGCCCTACACTAAAGAAGAGCTGGTTTTTAGTCTTCTGATGATGCAAATCTTTCGTAAAATACGTCAAATCAAGGATGGAATCACGCATTATGGCGTTTTTTCTTGCATAATGCTTTTATGACTACTCAACACCAAAAAACTTTCGTACTTCAGGAGAAAGTTTAGATTTATAATCGATGTTGTATTCTTTACAGTCTTGAATAATCTCCTTAGCACTTCTTTGCATAAATTTTAATTCATCTTGTTTTACAGAACTTGGATCTTTTTTATATAAACCGAAGAATTCCACTAAATTATTTAATCTATTAATAGTAGTTTTAATGATTTCACTTCTTGCTTCTGCGGACCTTCTTTCAGCTTCTGCGGACCTTCTTTCAGCTTCTGCGGACCTTCTTTCAGCTTCTGCGGACCTTCTTTCAGCTTCTGCGGACCTTTGATTAAATTCAGCAGATTTTTTTTCTATGAATGGCATGATTCCATCTTTATATCTTTGTCCGCAAGACATTACGTTTTTAACAGCTATTCTAAAATCATTTAGGGTATTAGAATCTTTATTATCACACGCATATCGACCAGTAAGCTGTTTACAAATAATATCCCATATAAACATTAGTTGGTTATCCTTACTGATGCCCCAGTCAGATTCCATCTCTTTTATTACAAAATCTGTAGTAAACGACCAACTGTTAGTACCATTTAATTCTATTACATAAAGATTTTCTTTGAGAACAGAATCGATTTTGTTCTTATAGGCAGAAGGTATTTTTGTGCATGTCTTCTTTTCAGTATAGGCAACCATACTCGTATCAGCCGCTGACACCACATTGGGTTGAGGAGAAACAGTGGCGAGGGACTTCGCCCCTACGGGAATGCCTACAAGCCAAAGTACCGCCAACAACAGTGCAAAAGAAAGCCCTCTCCATCTGCCTATGCATGATGGAAGAACAAATGCCTTTCTCTGCAAGAAATGCAATGAGGATGCTGAAAATGAAAGATGTTTTGCGGTTGTTTTTTCTGTTCTCTTCATGGTTGTAGCATAGTTTCCGAACTTGTCTCTTTCGACTGGACAGCATCCGGAAGGGACAGTTCAGTTAATATGTCGCAAAATTATATAATGCATTTCAAAATTTCAAATAATATCATAAAAAAGTGAAGATGCCAAGTTTTCAGACACACTAATTGGAACACTACCTCTCGTTCACTCTTAGGTATCTTCCGAAAAGGATGGCCTCGTTGTTCTCTTCATACCATTGGGTCATCTTCTCTGACTTGTCAGCAATCTGCAATCCCTTGTATGCAACGAAAGCAGCAAAAATGGCTATGAGAATGATGGCACCGATGAAGATATACCGCTCCTTGCGAAGATTGTCGTTGGCTGACCGATGGCTTCAAAAGCTGGCTCGGTAAAAGTGGCATCAACGTTACAAGGGACCTGTCCCCATGTAACGTTGCAACCAACCACAAAACACTAAACCTAAAATCTTTACAATTATGGCAGAAAACAAAAACATGTTCTGGAGCCGAATCATCAACATTGTAATCACTGTCCTGACAGCCATTGCAACTACCTTCGGCCTGAACCAATTCTAAACAGAGAGAGGGGGATAAACCATGAAACACGCACAGATTATTTCAGCCCTAGTGCTCCTAACCACTGGAGTAATCCTCTCCTTCATAGGATTCTTCACCGAGCCAGTGGGAGAGATTTCCGACAGTGTGTTATGGTACTTCGCACAAACCCTGATCTATGCTGGCTCCGTTTTCGGACTTAAAGCATACGTGGATAAGATGATTTCCAGCGGTTCTCTGAAGAGACCGGGAGAATAAAAATAAGCCCTGCACTTCACATTTTAGTGGTGCAGGGTTTTTGCATTTCAAAATTAATTTGTAGCTTTGTAACGCGTAAGATATAAGCGTATATCTTGACGCACATAATGTATAAAATTATAATTAGTGTAAACAGCTCTGTTGTGAAACAGGGCTGTTTTATTTTGATAAAACCGAGAGGAATAAAGCCCCACTTTTTGATAAAACCGAGAGGAATAATCCAACACTTTTTGACAAAACCAGGACGAATAGACCTCAAATTGTGCTTATCCCCCACTTATGAAGTTTGGAATCCTCCCCGAAAAAATGTATCTTTGTATCCATAAACAAAAAAATACTCAAAACTATGGAAGAAATTTGCCGTCTTGGCCGTTGTCTTTAGCATCGTCTTCTCGCCAAGTCTTCGCAAACAGAGCGAGCGGATGAACCGGACATTCAATGAAAATCTTACACAACTAGAAAAGGAAGAAGAATGAAAACCTTGATGAAACTACTGTTGTTTGCCGTGCTTGAGGTCTTGCTTTGTGCAGGTTTCACCACAGATGTCTATGCACAGGGCTTGTGGGGCATGTTGCGTCACAACGATAGCCTGATGACTGCCCGCTATCGCAGTGGCAATATAGACACGGCGTACATCACACGTCCGCAGACGAAGTGGACGGTTAGGGGTCGACTGAATGTGTCTGGAGCCAAACTCGAGGTGGAGGGTGTGGAGCTGGGCACGCCGTTTCGGTCGGAGATGACCGCCGACTACAAATCAACAGTCAGCCTGAGCGTCAACTACCTTGGCCTTGCGCTCAGCTTTGCTTTGAACCCTGCCAAGCTGTTGGGCAAGTATAAAGACTTCGAACTGAATCTCAACTCATACAGCAACCGCTGGGGTTTTGACTTTATCTATCAGAATGCCCACAACTTCAAGGGTTGGCATGAGGCTGAAGGAACCGATCGGATCGTGTTGCAGCCTGAAGTGCTGAGGCTGAAGTCGTTGAATGTCAATGCCTACTATGCCTTCAACCACCGCTGCTTCTCCTATCCAGCAGCCTTCATGCAGAGCTACATCCAACGCCGTTCGGCCGGTAGTTTCCTGCTTGCCGTTTCAGGGCAAGGGCAAAAGGCTGAGACGAAAGCACAGTACGTGTCGGTGCTCAGGGTGACCAACATCGGCATCGGTGGTGGCTATGGCTATAACTGGGTTCCTCGCCAGCATTGGCTGTTACACCTTTCCGGCCTTCCCACGTTTACCGTCTATAGCAACACGTCGCTCAAGGTCAATGACGAACGTATACCGCTTGACTATCACTTCCCCGAGGTCATTATCACGGCTCGTGGGGCTGTGGTCCGCGAATTTGGCAATATGTTTGTTGGCACGTCGATGGTTTTCAATTTCACGAATATCGGTGACCGTTCCAAACTGGCTGTCCACAACATCAAGTGGCGCACCCGTCTGTTTGTAGGCTTTAGGCTGTGATGCAAGCCCATCAACTCCATTATTTTGAAAGAAGTTTGCCACGTGGCGGACAAGGGATATATCGGCAAGAACCCCTTTGAAAGGCTTTTCGTCGACGGCATACAGCAGATTACTGCAAGATACCCATTTATTATCGATGCTGTTTAGGATGGAGTTTTTTATCCACCTTCATCCCCGAGCGAAGCTCCTTGACAACCGCCTTGTTGAGATAGGCGTGAGTTTCGTGCTTACCACTGGTGAAGAAGAACTTCAGCCGTTTACCACCCAACGGCTTCTTATCCACCACACAGGTAGAGATGTTCTGCTCGCCAAGGTGGCCTCCGCCGTTCGTTGTGCGGCCCTTGAACTCTACAGAGGTTCCTAAATCTTTGTCGAACAGATCGAGAATGTTGTCGAGCGTAGCATTGGCCTCATCGAAGGTAGCACCAAGCCAGATACAAGTCTCTCTTACGCCTTGAACCTTCACACCGAGGACTTCACCAGGATCCAAGAACCCAGGAGAGCGCAACAGACTCAAATAATAACCGAAGGTCTCGTCATCGTCCTTGTAGGTGAAGATTGAGTACTCGCTTTTGTCACCTTCTGCCTCGGCCACTTCCACTCTCAAACCTTTAGGCAGGTTCTGTGCCTGAACATTCACTGTAGTCATTATGGCGATTACAGCCATCAAAAATACTTTTTTCATCATTGCTAAATTTTTAATTGTTTTTGAATTACGATGTAAAAGTACTGCAAATTCTGATAAGGCACAATTTTTCCCCTGTTTCTTTGTCAACGAACATGAGACAAAAGCTAAGATGAATGCCCTGGCCGAAAAACGGGAATGGGCCAAGTTCATCAGCGTGCAGAACCACTACAACCTGATTATGAGGGAAGAAGAGCGTGAGATGTTCCCGTTCTGCCGGGAGGAAAACATAGCCATGACGCCTTACAGCGCACTGGCTTCGGGCAAGCTGGCTAAGCGCCCCGGGGAGACTTCGAAACGGCAGCAGGAGGATGCGTTCATGCACTTTAAGTATGATGCCACGGCAGAACTGGACGACCGGATAGTGGAGCGTGTGGTGGAACTGGCCGACCGCTACGGGGTGGAGATGACGCAGATTTCCCTGGCCTGGCTGCTCACGAAGGTGGAAGCTCCTATAGTGGGGGCTACCAAGCTGCACCACATAGAGGGTGCCGTGAAATCGCTGGACGTGCACCTCACACCCGAGGACATACGCTACCTGGAGGAACCTTACGTGCCGCACCGCCTCTCGGGGGTAATGGCGGTAAACAAGCCGGTGATGAACCAGGAACCGGTGTGGGTTTCTGCCAGCAGGAACAAATAACGTAACATGGGGAACCCAGTACCAGGCCATCAGCCTGAGCGATCTCCTCCAGCACGGGAGTCAATGCATCCTTAAACTTGCACACATGAGTGGCTTTTCCCTTGACTTTACAGGCCATACAAGACATACAACCCTTATAGTCCAGATCGTACAGACGGACGGTCTTCACTTCTATTTCTTCACTGACAGTTTGTGCTCCTTCTGCAAATTTTTTCAACAAGGAGGCGGTGTTGAATGTCTTTCTGGGGCCTCCATCGATAATGATAATCTTCTTAATAATTAATTCTTTTTCTTGTTCCGTTCTTCGGCCTTATAGCTCAGGACCATACCCAGGAATCCCAGCGCATTGGAGGTTAATCCTAGGATTCGGGAATACACCTCCTGATCTGGGAGGAACACCCAAATGAAGAAAAGGACGGCAAAAAGGATGGCCAGCCCTACCTGTAGTTTTTGTCTTCTGTTCATGTGACTATGGTTTTAAACCTTGTTCTTTCGCTTTCTGGAACTGCAAATCCCGCTGGGCTTTTAGGGTAGTACGCTCAGTTCTCCCAGGCTCACCGTTCCGTCTTCGTTCAGGGTTAGAGGGGCAGTAAGGGTAGGCATATCATCGTAGGTGAGAACCAGTCCTGTGGTAAAGTTCACCCCCGGGGTGAGGGCCAGCACGGGGGTAGTACCGCTGAACTGATAGACCAGGGATTCCCCTATCCACAGGGGGTTCTCCTCATCGAAGCCTCCCATATCGGTCACGGTATTCGTGGCAGTGGCTAGCTCACGGGCTCCATCCCACAAGGTGATTTCCTGCCCCTGGATGGTGTACCCCAGCCGTGAACAAAGCTGCTGCTGAATGTCGTAAGGTTCCACCGTGCAGGCGATGTAGGCCTTATCCTCCGTATCAAACTTTATCTGGTAGAGCATTTCCACAGCCACACCAGTCCCCTCCATGGCACTGCAGGTGAGCCAAAGAATGTCCTGTTCCCCATCGTACACCGCCTGAGGCTGGCGCACATTCCTGAGGTGTGGGAAAGTGGTAGAAGTGGCATTTTTCACCACCACAATACCATAACCCTGGGTGGAGGTGGTATCGGCCTTCCCGATGGCTTCCACACAGATGTTGGACGCCGTATCGCTCATGATTTCATAAGAATGAAAGCGCTGGGCCTTATTCAGGATTTCCAGCACACTGTCTGGAGCATTTACTCCCAGCGGACCGTCCAGTGTTCCAGCTACCAGCGCGATGCCTTCTGCCTTACCCTGGCCAGAACTGCAAGAGCTGAAAGAAATCATACAGCTGCTAAGGGTGAGGATGGCAGCCAGCATCCACAGAATCTTTCTCATGGTCACAAAGTTACTGTTTTTTCTGAATCGAACAAAAAAATTATTCCACACGGCATATTTTTGCGCCCAGTGCATTGAGGCGTTCCTCTATCCGAGTATAGCCTCGGTCAATCTGCTCTATATGGTCGATGCGGCTCACACCATCGGCACTCATGGCTGCAATGAGCATGGCTATTCCCGCACGAATATCGGGAGAAACCATGTTTTTAGCCCGCAGACGGATGCGGTTGTCGTGCCCGATAACCACGGCACGGTGAGGGTCGCAAAGAATAATCTGAGCGCCCATATCTATCAATTTATCCACGAAGAACAATCGACTTTCAAACATTTTCTGGTGAATGAGGATGCTTCCTTTAGCCTGGGTAGCCACCACCAGCAGCACGCTGAGCAAGTCGGGCGTTAATCCGGGCCAGATGGCATCGGCTAGGGTAAGGATTGACCCGTCCAGGAAACTCTCTATTTCATAATGCTCCTGCTGAGGAATGAACATATCGTCTCCCCGCTTCTCCAACTTCAGTCCCAGCCTGCGGAAACTTTCCGGAATAATGCCCAGATTTTCCCAGGACACATTCTTGATGGTGAGTTCGCTGTGGGTCATGGCTGCCATGCCGATGAAACTGCCCACCTCTATCATGTCCGGGAGAATGCGGTGGGTGGTTCCGTGCAGTTCCTCCACACCCTCTATGGTAAGCAGGTTAGAGGCAATGCCGGAGATTCGGGCTCCCATGCGGTTCAGCATCCGGCAAAGTTGCTGAATGTAAGGTTCACACGCTGCATTATAGATGGTGGTTGTTCCCTTCGCTTTCACCGCTGCCATGATGATATTAGCCGTACCGGTTACGGAAGCCTCATCCAGCAGCATATAGGTTCCTTTCAAGCCATCCTTACACTGGAACTTGTACCCCTTCCGCTGCTCATCATACTGGAAAGTGGCTCCCAGATTACTCATGCCTCGGAAATGGGTGTCTAGACGCCGACGGCCTATCTTATCTCCTCCGGGGTTAGCATAGAACATTTCTCCCAAGCGGCTCAACAGCGGACCGATGAGCATGACGGAGCCCCTCAGTTTAGCGCATTTTTCCATAAAGGAAGTGCTCTCTATGAACTCCGGATGAAGGTGCGCTGCGCGGAAACTATACGTGTTTTCTCCTCTGCGAGCCACCTCTACCCCCATGTCACGGACCAGCTGGATAAGGTTGTTCACATCTAGGATATCTGGAACATTTTCTATCACTACTTCTTCCCGGGTGAGAAGAACGGCACAAATCACTTGCAAGGTTTCGTTCTTCGCTCCTTGTGGGGTGATTTCTCCGTGCAGGTGATGATTTCCTTCTATGATAAATGATGCCATATTTTCTGTCTAAATATAATTAACTTCGGGGAGAATCTGTATCTGAAACTTATCCTGGACGCTCTGCTGGATAAGGGAGGCCAGTTCCACAATGTCCTGTGGAGTGGCGTGATGCTGGTTCACCAAAATCAAAGGTTGTTTCTCATAAACGGCAGCACCTCCGTGCGTCTTTCCTTTCCATCCGCACTGCTCAATGAGCCAGGCTGCAGGGATTTTTATGGAGTCTTCACTCACTACGTAGTGGGGAACGTCTTTATATTCTGCACACAACTGCCGGTACTTTTCCAGTGGAACTACGGGATTCTTAAAGAAACTTCCCGCACTGCCCAGCTCACAGGGTTCAGGCAGTTTCGTCCTGCGGATGGCTATCACGGCATCACGAATGGTTTGTGCCGTAGGGGTTTCTTCCTTAGCTCTTAAGTCCTTCAACTGCCCATACTCCAGATGCACCTGGGGAATGGTGGAGAGCCGGTAGACCACAGCGGTGACAATGTACTGCCCCCTCAACCGGTTCTTGAAGATACTATCCCGGTAACCATATTCGCATTCAGAGGCTTGGAACACACGAGGGGTTCCCGTGGCTATTTCTACGGTCTCTACTTCCTTTATGATGGAGCCCACTTCCACCCCATACGCTCCGATATTCTGAACAGCCGAGGCTCCCACTTCCCCTGGGATATAGGAAAGATTTTCGGAGCCGTAGTAATTCTTTCGGGCCATTTCGGCACAGAAATCGTCCCACACCACTCCGGAGCCTACCCGTACTAGGATTTCGGTACTACCCCTGGAAACGTATTCCAGGAACTGGATGTTCGAGTGTAGGATTACCCCTGGAAAATCCTTGGTGAAGAGCAGGTTGCTTCCCCCTCCTATCTGCAAGATTCGTTTCCCCTGTGCACGAAGCTCCTGGAGGATAGAAACCAGTTCCTCCACCGTATCGTAAGAAATGAACTGTTCTGCCCTTACATCTATCCCAAAGGTATTATGATTTCGTAACGAGTATTGATGCTTTTGAATAAAGGCCATGCCGCTTTGTTTGGAAATAAAAATTTGATGGGTGCAAAGATACGGAAACTTTCCTATGAACCCTCAAAAAAAGTGCACAAGAATGTAATTATTTTGCTTACTTTGCGACTAATAAGACAAAACAAGGATTGAGAATCATGGATAGAAGTGAACTGGAGAAAGAATTCCTAGCCCTGGTGGATGCCCAAAAGCGTACCATCTACAAGGTATGCTACATGTATGCTGAAGACCAGGAAGAGCTGAATGATCTCTATCAGGAAGTGGTGCTAAACCTGTGGAAAAGTTTCCCGCGCTATCGGGGGGATAGCAAACTGGTGACATGGGTTTACCGGATAGCCATGAACACTTGTATCACGTATCTTCGACACTCCCATGCCCGCCCTCAGACCGTTTCGCTCACGGTGGACGTGACGGAGCCATGGGACGATGAGGAGAGCAAGACTGCTCAACTCAAGGAACTGTACAGGCTTATCAGCCAACTGGGGAAATTGGAACGCGCGCTGATTCTCCTTTGGCTGGAAGAGCGAAGCTATCAGGAAATGGCCGACATTTTGGGCCTTTCGAAGAACAACGTGGCCGTGAAGCTCAACCGAGTGAAAGAAAAACTCAAAAAAATGTCTAACAGTTAAATTCTTAAGGATGGAACTTGAAGAATTACGTGCCAGTTGGAACGTGCTCAATGAGCGTCTGGCAGAAAACGAAATATTGAATCAACGCATGGTGAAGGAGATGATCTCACAGAAGACGAAGTCGGCCTTCGACAAAATCTATCACATGGGGCTCTATAATCTGTTTGTGATTTTCTTTATGATGACACTGGTCTTTCCGTGGATTTACATGCACACCCCGATGATGGCTTTTTCTTTTGCAATGGTGGAGGTAGTGATGGGAATAGGTCTTTTGCTGGAGTGCCGCAAGATTTACTGGCTTTCCCAGTTCAACATGGAACAGAAGTCTAGCAAGGAACTGATGAACCTGACCCTGCATTATAAGAAAGCGTATTACGAAGCCATCGTCTGGTCTGTGGCACTGGTTTGTCTGGTGATGGTGGCCTTCTATGTGGCAGAGCTGGGATTCAACCACAGAGCCGGTTATGAGATTAGTCTTCGCATCTTGCTTCCTATAGGACTGTCTTTGGCTACCTGTGCTTTCGGCTATTTAGTAGGTCTTTGGCAGCGCCGTCGTCATGCTGCGCAGTTGCAGGAGATAGAGCAGGGATTAAAAGAGTTAAAGGAATTTGAAAACTAAAAAACTAAAGCTATGGGAACGAAGTTTTATAATAGATTCAAGGCAGTCATAGGAACCATCTTTGTGGTGGCAAGTCTGCTGAAACTAGCCACTATCTGGCACATTATTCACTGGAGCTGGTTCGAAAGAATGTCGGAAGAACCCGGTGGGACTTACCTGGCCATATTCATCCTTATCTTCGTGGGTATAAATCTGATTTTCGAAGGAACGAAGCGAAACACCTAAACAGTTCAGGAGACGGGAAATCCGTCTAAGTAAAAGGAATCATTAAAAGGAAGAATGATGAAAAATATAAAACTGAGGCTTACCCTGCTGGCAGTCTCACTGATGACTATTGCGTCTACTTTTGCGCAAACCTTGAGCGGAAAAGTAACAGACGAAAACGGAACTCCACTGGCTTATGTGAATGTGATTCTGCTCTCCCTACCCGATTCCACCTTCATACAAGGTGCCGTGACCGATGAGCAGGGGGTATATAAGATGGGTACTCCTAAGAACGAGGGGGTGCTGAAATTCTCCAGTGTGGGCTATGTGACGCTCCATGTGAAAACTGCAGACGGACTGACCATCCGGATGAAAGAAGATGCACAGATGCTGGGCGAAGTAGAGGTAAAAGGAACGCTGCCAAAGACGAAACTCACAGCCGAGGGATTGCAGACAAGCATCCGGGGGTCCGTGCTGGAAAATGTGGGAACAGCCAACGATGTACTAGCCAGAACACCGGGTATCATCAAGGGGCAGAATGGAATAGAAGTCATAGGAAAAGGAGCTCCACTGGTGTACATCAACGGACGGAAGCTCACAGATGCTTCCGAATTAACTCGCTTACAAAGTAATGAGATTCAGAGCATTGAAGTGATTAACAACCCTGGCGCCCAATACGATGCCACCGTGCGCAGTGTGGTGCGCATCCGTACCATCAGAAGACAAGGCGATGGTTTCAGCTTCAACCTCAATGCCTCTGATGCCCAGTCGCTCCGTTGGAGTGAAGGGAACGATCCTTATGGTGCTTTCAACATGAACTATCGAACGGGGGGTGTGGACATTTTCGGTGGCATCAACTATGCCCGGAATACCTCCCGTCAGGAAAGCGATTTGGAGAAAGCCACCTTCGGGAAATACCTCATTGAGAACAAGGGAAGTCTGCTGAATGAGTACAAGGGACAGAGCCTCTATGGAAATGCTGGTGTGAACTGGCAAATCTCCGACAGCCACTCCGTGGGTGGTAAAATAGAATGGGGCACGCAGCTGCAGTATGATGTGCATACGGTGGTGAACGATAATGTCTTCAAGGACGGGGTACAAACCGATAAGCTTTCTACCATTTCTGATGATCTCATAGGGGATGACCCTATTTACAATCTGGGGGCCAATCTCTATTATAATGGGAAGGTACAGAAATGGGGCATAGATGTGAACCTGGATTACTACGATAGTCAAAACTCTACAAAATCTGTTTCAAGAGAAGGCAGTTCAATGACGCACGATGCAGAGATTCACAGCACTAGCAATAGTACCAGTAAGCTCTATGCAGGGAAACTAGTCCTATCTTATCCCATCTGGAAGGGACAGTTGCAGGTTGGTACGGAAGAGACCTTCTCACGGCGTGACGACAACTATGCCATCACTGGCATCTCCATCCCTGCGTCAGAAGCCCAAGTGAAGGAAGACAATTACGCAGGCTTTGCCACCTATGCGTTCTATCTGCCTAAGTTCGGTCAGGTAAGTGCCGGAGCACGCTATGAGCATGTGCACTATGCCTATGAAGATGCGCTGACACCTGAGAACGACCTGACGCGTAATTATAGCAATCTTTTCCCTACGCTTTCTTATGCAGGGCAGGTGGGTAAGATACAACTGATGCTGAACTATAGTGCCAAGACCCGGAGGCCCAACTATGCCAATCTTTCCAGTGCCATACGCTACAATAGTAGGTATATCTGGCAGAGTGGTAATGCACAGTTGCAACCAGAATTGACGCACAACGTCAGTGCCACGGCTGTGTGGAAGTTCATCACCCTGATGGTGAACTACATGCGCACCAACGACCCTATCATGACGTGGTCATCGCCTTACAATGATGAAGGAGTGGTGCTGGTGAAACCCCGCAACATAGATACCCCGTTTAGGATGATGGTGGTTTATGGAATGATGAATCATACCATCGGAATCTGGACCATGAACTATACGCTGGGCCTTCAGAAACAGTGGCTTACAATTAATGCACCCGACCCACGTGAAACCTCTGGCATTCGGGTAACCAAGTTCAATGACAAGCCCATAGGGGTAGCGCAAATGCTAAATACCTTCAGATTCAAAGACGGCTGGCAACTGGAACTGGGTGGTTTGATGCAGACGAAAGGCTACTCACAGAATCTCTATATGAAGAATGTGTACCTCAACCTCACGGCTGCTGTGCAGAAAACGCTCTTGAAAGACAATGCTCTGGTGCTTCGCTTGGAAGGGCAGGATTTAGCAAGACAGGCTCATATGAATGTGGATTCAGATTTTGGCAGTCACACCATCAGGCAGACCAACATGATGGATACGCAGAAGGTGAAGTTCTCTATACGCTACACCTTTAATACGGCACAGAGTAAGTATCGTGGAACAGGTGCAGGAGCAGAAGAAAAAGCAAGAATGTAAAATACTTGTCACAAATCCCTGCAGATTATCCCAAAATCTTGCAGGGATTGCTGCTTTTTCCTATTTTTGCCCATGAGAACAACAATTAATTCAAAAATAACGAATATGGATAACGAGATGAAATTTTGTCAGAGCTGTGGCATGCCGCTGACTGACGAGTTGCTCGGTACGAATGCCGATGGAAGTAAGAACCAGGATTACTGTATCTTCTGCTATAAGGATGGTGAGTTCCTGCAAGATGTAACGATGGAAGGGATGATAGACCATTGCGTGAAGTACCTGGATGAGATGAATCAGATGATGCCAAAGCCTATGACGGAAGCAGAATACCGCCAGATGGCATCAGCGTTCTTCCCGACACTGAAACGCTGGAGGACATGATGGAATCAAATAGAATCTTATTGCGCCCTTGGCGTGAATCGGATGCGAAGACACTGTTCAAATGGGCATCCGATCCTGAAGTCGGGCCTCGTGCAGGATGGGCACCGCATAAGAGTGTAGAAGAGAGTCTGGAGATTATCCGTACTGTATTCAATGATGCGTTGCACACATGGGCTATCGAGTTGAAAGAAACTGGTGAGGCGATTGGCGCAATGGGCTACGGTCCATCTTGCGAGTGTGACCTGCCAGCACGTGAAGGTGAACCGCTCGTTGGCTATTGGGTGGCAAAGCCCTATTGGAATCGTGGTATCTGTACGGAGGCTTTGCGGCTGATGTTAGACCATATCCGACAGACGACTGACATCAAATCGCTCATCAGTGGTCATTTCGTTGACAACCCCGCCTCTGGACGAGTGATGGAGAAATGCGGCTTTGTTCCCACAGGTGAAACCTGCATCGATGCGAATCAGTATCATGGTGAGAACAGGCCAATTAGAGTATTGAGACTGTCTTTATCGCATGGTGCTATTAGCCTGGAATAAGATAATGACTCAGATACCTAACATCATAACTTTGCTCAGGATGGCAGGCTCGTTTGGTCTGCTCTTTTATGATGTGACGGGTGTGGTATTTTGGATAATTTATGGTCTTTGTGGTATCAGCGACATAGCCGATGGGTGGCTGGCTCGGAAGTTGAAGTGTGTTTCCAGGACTGGAGCATTGCTGGATAGCGTGGCGGACATCTGCTTCGTTGCGTGTTGTGCCTGGAAACTCCTGTCGATACTCGAACTGCCGCAATGGTTATGGATGTGGGCTGGAGTAATTGTCGCGATTAAAGTCGTGAATCAGCTTTCAGCACTTGTAATATACGGGCGCTGCTGCTTCCCTCACACCCTCGCGAACAAGTGGGCGGGAATCCTACTATTCATTGCAGTTCCCATGACATTTTGGTCAATCATTCCCATCTCAATCGCTGCAATCGTCGCAACGTTTGCTGCCATACAAGAGGGACATTTCATAAGAACAAAAAATAATCTTAAAAGAAAAAGGCAGAAATGAAACTACATCAAGCAACCATTGAAGATTTCAATCCAATCATCTCTTTTTATGATGATGTAATTGAACACACTCCTGAGATAGAACTCAATGCCCGATGGCAGAAAGGAAAGCATCCTACCGCAGGAGGCATTAAGGCCTATATTGAGGAGGGAAGTCTGTATCTGTATAGAGAAGAGAATGTGATTCTTGGAGCAATGGCTGTCACGATGTACCAAGAGGAGGACTATCACGCTATAGAGTGGTCAAAGCAGGTAGATTTTATCTTGCAAATTTAAAGGGGAAAATCTTCTTTTTGGCATGATTTTTCGTCAAAACCTATTTAACTCTCTATATACCTTATTTAAATGGATAATCTGAATGAAATGTTAAAATTGCCTCTTGATGCAAAATAATTTACGAAATAATTTGGTTTATAAAATAAACCTGTTTATATTTGCAATGTGTTTAAGGCAGACTGCGCAGCTGCACTTAGCTCATTAACCTGAAAACTATTTGAATTATGAAAGAAAAAAGTGAAATGACTGTGAATGAAAGCTTGGCCCTCATCACAGAAACGATGAACAACAGTCGTAAGGCTATTCTTCGATCATGTGCAGATGGATGACCAGCAAGCCACACGCTTTTTGGTAGAGCTGCAAAAGACAATGAATGCGTTATGATATTAAGACCTTTCACTATCAGCGATGCTCCGATTATCCTCTCTTGGATAAAGGACAAGACCGCATTCCGTAAATGGAGTGCAGACAGGTATTCTGTCTATCCGCCAAAGCCTGAAGATATGCAGGCTCAATATGCAGCTGAGAATGTATTTCCCTTTACTGCCCTGGACGATGAAGGGAAAGTCGTAGGACATATCATGCTCCGCTATCCTGACCCTTCCAAAACCGTTATCCGTTTAGGATTCGTGATTGTTGACGACCAACTGCGAGGCAAGGGTTATGGCAAACAGATGCTGCAACTGGCCATTCAGAAAGCAAAACACGAATTCGGAGCACAGAAGTTGACACTCGGTGTATTCGACAATAACCCGCCTGCCTTCCACTGTTATGAATCCGTCGGGTTTAAAGTAACCGGTACAGATTCCTATCTGATTGACGGAGAAGAATGGACAGAAAAAGAAATGGAGCTTTGACTCGCCTTTTTGTGGAGTTGCAAAAGACAATGAATGATTTGATATGATAAGATTAGAACAACCCAAGGATTATCGTGAGGTAGAGAATCTCACACGAGAGGCATTCTGGAATGTGTATCGTCCAGGGTGCACGGAACATTATGTGCTCCACCTGTTTCGAACGAATCCAGATTTCATTCCAGAATTGGATCTTGTAATGGAGGAAGATGACAAGATAATAGGTCATGTGATGTTCTCGAAAGCTGAGATTATACTCGACGATGGCAGTCACTTCCCTTCATGGACTTTTGGCCCCATCAGCATTCATCCAGCTTATAAACGCAAAGGCTACGGCCTGAAACTGTTGCAATATGCCTTGGAGAAAGCTAAGAAGATGGGTATCGGTCTATTACAGATGGAGGGGAATATCGAATTCTACAAACATGCAGGTTTCGATTTGGCCAGCAAAATGAAGATACATTATCATGCAGAGCAGAGAGAGTCGGAAGTACCTTATTTTCTTGCCCAGGAGCTGATCCCTGGCTATTGGGGAGATCGTGAGGGTACCTATGCCCCACCTAAGGGTTACTTTGTGGCAGAAGAGCACCCAGAGGCTTTCGAAGCCTACGAGGCGACTTTCCCAAAGAAAGAAAAGCTCCGCTTACCAGGACAATTAGGATACGAAGATTAAAAAAATACTGAAATTATGAGAAAACATTGGATAGATAATCTGCGATGGGTAACGGTGCTGTTGGTGCTGTTCTACCATGTATTTTACTTCTACAACAACAAAGGAGTGTTTGGAGGTATAGGAGGTTTTGGCGACTATCCCGAAGTGCCTCAGTATCAAGATGTGGTGATGTATGTGCTCTATCCGTGGTTTATGCCTCTGATGTTCCTCTTGGCAGGTGTGAGTGCCAGGTATGCCTTGCAGAAGCATTCTGCCAAAGAGTGGTTTAAGGCTCGTACACGCAAACTATTGGTGCCCTCCACCATCGGCCTTCTGGTATTCCATTGGATAGTGGGATATTTCAATACCGTGGTGGCAGCCAGAGAAGGCTTGTTTGAGGGCATCCCTTTAGTGGGAAAGTATCTTATTATGGCTGTTTCTGGCATTGGACCCCTGTGGTTCATCCAACTGCTATGGCTGTTGTGCATCGTGTTGCTGCTGATTCGCCTTCTCGACACCAAAGATAAACTATGGGAGTGGTGTGGAAAAGCCAATAGCCTCGCTATTATCGTGATAGGAGCCTTACTTTTCTGGGCAGGAGAGCAAACTATGATACAAGAGCCCCGTCCTGAGAGCCTTGATGGTTTACTGAACCTTTACAAGCCTTTGTTCTATCTCGTACCCTTCCTACTGGGTTATTTCGTCTTCTCCCATGATAAGGTGCAAGAGCAAGTGACGAAGATGTGGAAACCTCTGATGTCAGCTGCTGTCATCTCTGGCTTAGTGCTTGTAGTCACTACTTTCGGAGAGAACAATACCTCTCCACAGTATCTAGGCAGTCCCTTGAATTGCTTCTACGGCTGGTTAATGTGCTTAGCCATGATGGGATGGTTTAATGCAAGTTTCAACCACACAAATGCCTTTGCTGGCTATATGACGCGCAGCAGTTTTGGCATCTATGTGGTACACTACCTGGTAATTGCGAGCTTAGGTTATACCATGAAAGTCTATACCCAACTGCCACCTGTGCTGATGTATTTGATTCTGACAGTTGCTGTCTTTACCCTTTCCCCATTATTGTATGAAATAATTAAGCGCATACCGTTAATCCGTTGGTGCGTGCTGGGAGACTAAGTTCTTAAACACGGAACCAAAGATGACATATTGGGTATTTCCAGCGATGGTTCCTTCATTTTGGCCCCAAAGGAAAGGCCAATCGTCATAGTTCTCAAAATGGTCTGGCTGACGGAAGAGTAGTCCGGGAGCCACATTTCCTGGAATGAAGGAGAAATCGGCTCTGTTGTTCCCGTAGAATACGGCTTTCGGACGAGCCGCTCCCACAGCTGCCACCAAGGAATAATTGTGGTAAGGATGACAACCGAAAATCCAATTAGCTGCACGGTAAATATCTGCCCTCTGAATGATGTCGGGGTAATAAAGATAGGCAAAGCAGATGGTGGTTCCAAAACCCACTACAGCACCACTTCCGGCCCAATTGCCCAAGCCGATAGGCACTCCGTATGGGTTATCCTTATCGAAACTACGAATGTACTCCTGATATTTCTGCACATACGGACGGAGTCGCTGCTTGTAGGCACTGTCCATATATGGAACCGCATCTAAGGCCGTCTGCATGTTGTTTACGGCATTCTCATCCAAAGCTTTCCAGATTTGAGCCTTAAAGCTCTCCAGATAATGCTGCTCATGCGTAGCGGCATAAAGCTGCAGGTTGGTAGCCATTCCACCCATCACATTCGGACGGGCATTTTCTGACATGAGAGCAGAAGCCTCCTCCATCAGACGCTTGGACTGGACGATGGCCCGTCTAGACAAATCATCATTATAACCCTCTAGGGCTCTGCTGGCTGCTGCAAACATGGTAGCTGCACGGAAATCCAAGTAGGCATTCCGGGTGGTAAAGGCCCACATATCATCTGGAGTACCACTGGATTTACCATCGGCCGACACCTCGTAAGGCTTCAAGGTGCGATCGTAATGCAGCCCATCGGTAATAGAAGCCGCATCCCCCAGATGGTGGTAGTTGTCCAGCACGGAATTAGAAAGCGTGGAGGCCATGTGACCTATCTGCTCTGCTTGAGCCACCAGGTTGAGTGTGCCGTGCTCAATGAACTGCAGGATATCTGGAGTGCCATCGGGACGGTGCAAATCTACGTAGCGCTGTTGTTCACTCACAAAAGTTTCATCACGCTGGGAATGGAACAGTTCCCATGCACGTACCAAGTCCATCACCACATTGACGTTCGCACCCGTTTCTATATCGAAATCTCCTGCATCGAAGAAACCACCTACATTCAGACCCGGAATCAGTTCATCAGGCTGGTATTTCGTTTCCGTCTTTTCACCCTGCCTATGCAAGTCGAAATGATCACTAGGAGGGGCTTGCAGATACCCTTCCTTGAACGGTTCACCGTGCCAAACCCGATAACCCTCATTCACCGCTACATGGTTCATGTGAATAGGAATCCAGACATCGGTGGTGGCATCGGTAATCTTATCGTACACATGCTCATCGATAAGGAAATTATTGGTCTTCTGCTCCCCATACTGAATATAATAAATACCCGGCTGACGAACGGATGAGAAATCGAATTTCGCATAATTATACTTGAAGTAAGTGCCCCAAGTCTTTACCTCTCCCTGGAAAGCCTCTTCCACACTCCCGTCTTCCTTAATGCGGAAAAGAGAGGCCACAGGCTTTACACGGTCCTTCTTATCCAGTTCTATGACAGCCACTTTAGGTTGCTCTGGCACATATCCCACCTGGGAGAAACCGATATTTGGCTCACGCACCCAACCCGGGATGGCATGAGGTTCTACCGTCCATGTCAGCACCTTTCCTGTCTTTCCTGCAGGCAAGATACTACGCAGGACAAACCATCCGTTCTGAGCCAGAATTCGTCCATCGTAAAGCTTCAGTTCCAAATCCTTGCTGCTCACTTTCATCATTCGTTCCGGATCATCCATAGCCATGAGTAGCGTATGCCCCTTCTCCAAAGGTAAAGGGTCTATGAACCGGTCAGTTCCCCTATCATCATACGTTTTAAAGCCCTTAAACTGCTTGGCTTTCTCTGCATTGGGACGGGTAACGGTTTCACTGGCAGCATAGCGTGGGAAGCGGTTCAGACGACCGTCCATCAGGAAGGTCTTCAACCAATACTGTGAAGGAAGAAACTCCAGATTAAATCCGGCTTCTCCAGCTATGGCATCAGGCACAGGCTTATCCAGATAGACACTAATTTCCACGGCATCACCCTTACCCGTAACCACAACCCTACTGTTGAAGTCGTAATCTTCGTAACGCAGCCCCACCTCTATGGAATTATGGGCAGCATCTACTTTCCTGCCGGTAAGGGTGGGCACCAAATCCCACTGTTCCGGAGTGTGGTTCAAGCGCACTGCACCCCCTTGCACGGTACGCACTCCATGATGGATGATTTCAATGCCGGAATTCTTCTCATCATTGAAACCACCATTGAAACTATTGCTGAAGACCAAGACATTCACGCCCTGGCGCTCAAAATACTCCAATGGATTCAAGCGCAGCCCCTGAGCCTGGGCAAATGCAGCAAAAAAGACTGCCGTAAGAGTAATTAGTAACTTTTTCATGGGATTCAGTCTGTTTATTCAGTTTGGAATTATCTTATTTTTGCTCCTTGCAACTTCACAATGGCATAGGAAGTGGCTGGCATATTCACACTCATCATACCCGTCTTCTTATCGTAACGAATATCAAATTTATCACCTGCAAGCAACTGCGTCTTCTTGTATTTCACATTCACAGGGAAGGTGGCATCTTGAGCCTCAGCTTTAGGATTCAGCATGACTAGTACCACATCATTTCCTGCTGCACGAGCATAGACAAACGGATAGATGGAAGGTGACGGATGCTTTTCATCAGCTGAAGGATAGATAGGCACAAACTCTGCATAGTTGGCCAGTGCCGGTTCATTATGACGAAGGGCTATCAGTTTCCTGGTCTTATTCAGCAGGGAGTTAGGGTCTTTCTCCTGAGCCTCCACATTAGGAGCATCGGGTGATGGATCTACGGGCAGATACAGTTTCTCAGCAGCTCCCGTGGAGAAACCCAGGTTCTTCCCTGAAGTCCACTGCATCGGTGTGCGAGCCCCGTTTCTAGGCTGATAAGCACCCTCCACCTGAGGCCAGTCGTTAGGCAACTGCTTCATGCCTATTTCGTTTCCATAATAAAGGAAGGGCACTCCAGGCATGGTGAACCCGAACGCATAGATAATTTCCAGTTCCTTATCGGTACGATGATTCCCCAGTCGGGCATTATCGTGGTTTCCTAGAGGCAGACTGATATAGCCCTTCCCCACTGTCTTCTCATACTGATCCATGTAGCTCTTTAAGAAGGCAGTGATGTCTCCTTTTCCTTCGGCATCGAAATAGCTATGGCCCTCACTTACCCCATTCAGGATTCGCCAACTCTCTTTCTGGAACAAATCATTATAGCCGTTGAACCAGTGGAAGAAATCCACGTGGAAACAGTTGTCGAGAGCATCGGCTGGATAGGACCATTCAGCCACCATGAATCCCTGTGGGTATTCCTTCTCCAGCAGCTGACGGATTTCACGCCAGAAGAGTTTTGTCTCATTCTCATTCGTATTGAAGAACTGCTCGTTTCCTCTTACCCTACGAGTCTTTACCAGCGCTCCAGCCATATCGGCACGGAAACCATCGGCTCCCATGTCCATCCAGTATCTCAACACGTTCTTCAAATCCTCCCGCATCGCTAGCACGTCGGGATGATTGGTAGGCAACTGCCAAGGCTGTTCCGGGTCTGGATTAGCAAATCCGAAGTTCAAGGCAGGCTGGCACCAATAGAAATTACGCATGAACTGTCCATTACGCTGACCATACCCCTTTATGAAAGAACCAGCAAACTCACGAGGAGGGTCCACCCAGTTGGTTTCAGTCCAGATATAGTAGTTGGAATACTTGTTCTTCTCCTGTTTCTGAGACTCCACAAACCAGGGATTATCGATAGCCGTATAGCTGACTACATAATCAAAAATCACATGCATGCCCCGCTTATGAGCTTCCTCAAAAAGCTGCCGGGCATCTTCATTCGTTCCGTATCGGGGTGCTATTTTGTAGTAATCACGAATATCATAGCCTGCATCGTTGAACGGAGAATCGAAGAACGGATTAAACCAGATGGCATCCACTCCCAGACTCTTCACATAATCCAGTTTACTGATGATGCCCTGCAAGTCGCCTATTCCATCCCCATCCGAGTCACAAAAAGTCTGTGGATAGATTTGATAGAAGACTGCATTCTTAGCCCACTCAGGAACTTTTGGAATCTCATACTGACCAGTGATGGTTTGTGCAGAGCAGACAACAGACAATGCTGTGGCACCCAACAAAAATATTTTTTTCACATTCATAGTTCGTTTAGTTATGAGATTAGGTTTTACTTTTAAAATAAGAGGGTAATGAAACTTTCAGCCGGAATATCTACCACAGCACATCCCTTCTCTACCACCACTTGCTGAGCTTCTGCATTCTGATGTGAATTAGTGACCAGCACCAGGGCTTTTTCAGCAGTAGCAGGCAGCCCGGTAATCTCTGCTTTACAAGAAGCTCCATTATTCACGATGTGCACAGCACCCTTACCTTGAGCCTTATTGTAGAATGCAGCCAGGTTTATATTATCTTTATCCACAGTCAACGGAGTAGCAAAGCCATCGGCAGGAGTTAAGGCCAACTGACGTAAGTTGTGGAACCGCTGAGTAGGTCTCAATGGCCCGTTATCCCCTAAAATACCATCACCCTGCAGCAAAGAATAATCCGCTGTAAGCTGCCACTGCAGAATACTCAACGGCTGGCAGATAGCACACAATCTAGTATAGAGATTTATCTCATATAAAGCGAAGGTAGATTCCTTGAAAATGGCAGAATACCGCCAAGCTGCCGCATCCGTACTTCCCTCACCTACAATAAGTGGAACATTAATACTTTGGGCAGCCTCATGCCAACGCTTCAAGGTCTCATCATCGCATCCTCTCCAGGAATGGAATGACACGGCTCCGATGTATTTATGCGCATCCTTATCTTTTAAAGCAGGGGAAATAAAGTCTATCGTGGTAGCATCACTATTATCACCAAGCAACATTTTTGTAGCCAGATGATGTTCGGCCATCTTCGCTCCAAACTCTTTGATGAAATCGCAATGCTCCTGTGGGGTATGAAATACATCGATGCCGATATCGGATTCGTTGAAGGAGAAATAATCGGCTTCTACCCCACATTCCTCTTTCAGGAACACCAGATAGGAAACCAAGGAATCATAGATACGGCCCTTCTTAGAAGGCTCCAGACGCAAGGCTGCCACACCACCGCTTCCACGTTTCAAGCCCTCTACCAATGCCCATTGAGGAGGGAACCAGCAACTTACCACTACGGGCATGCCTATTTCCTTCAGACGAGCTGCCATTTGTGCACTTTCTTTTACATGAGGGTCATCCTTTCCACCTCTATCCCAAGAAGCCCAAGGGAACTCCACACGTCCCATAGCCACCCGCATGTTCTTCAGGCAATAATCTATCACCTCTGGGTCCGTCTTGGGGTTCTGCAGACGGAAGTTTCCACCGAAGCCTGTAAACCGTGCACCCGGTTTGGTAGTGTCCAGACTGATGTGGGCTGTTTCATGATGCCGAGTACCATCTACGGTAAGCAAGGCCTCCAAATCTGCCTTCTGCCCTTTCTTTAGACCAGGCAGCAGGGTGACATAAAGTACCTTATCTCCTCGCTCCTCTCGTACCAGAGCTTTTACATTCCGGTTAAAAAGCAAGGTAAGGTTCCGTTCTTTTGCACTGACAGTAACCTTCTTACCGGAAACCTTTATGACTGCATCCTTATAATATTTAGGAGCAAAAGCCATGCTAAAGAATGCACCTTCCTTTAAAGTCTCATCGGCCTCAACCTGGAGTTTTATCCTTACCTGAGATTCATTCAAATCGGTCACCTCCTGATGGAAGTGTGCCCCGTGCAGTGGAATATCCACAATCTGCGTAAGGTCTTCACGACGATACCTCACATTCTGCTGACGTTCACGCCCCGTTTTCTCTATCTCTGCTCCAGGAGTACCCACACACAGAGCAGATTCAAAATCGATAAGTTCACCATCGAGCCTGACTCCTGTGATGTTGCTCCAAGCCATGACCTCTGAATGCACGGTTTGCTCCGTCAAGCGATTTAACAGTTCAAACCCCATACGACCGTTGTGATAAGGGCAGTTCCAAAGGCTACCCTTAGGGTCTGAAGTCACAGGAATGAAATCTTCCGTGAGATTACGATACCACTCCCCGTATTCCTTATCCACAAAATAATCTTGGATAAAATGCCACGTCTTCACTGCCTGATCAAAATACTTTCGGGCTCCGGTAATCTGCCAGGCATTGATGCAACCAATCACGGTTTCGCACTGAGGCCACCACTGTAAATGACGGTCCAGTCCTTTAGCGTTCTTCTCCAGAATCATGGAACCATTTGGGTTAAGCCCTTCCTTGATAGCTACATCCACCATCTTCACCGCCTGTTCCTCCACACGTTTTAGTACAGCTTCATCTCCCAGAGCCTCAGCAGCCTCACAGAGCAACCAAGAAGTTTCAATATCATGTCCATAGGAATCTGCTTCTGCCAGTGAATTCCAATCATCATCACAGTAAAGAATCAGATGTCCCGTCTTCGGATTATATAATTTAGATTCCAGAATACCGATAAGTTCTTTCAAGTTTTCACGCAGTTTTTCGTTTGGCCAAACCTTATACAAGGTCGTATAAGCCTCTAGCAGATGGATATGGGTATTCATGGTTTTGGTAGGGCCCTGATAGCCATCCACTCCCTTGTTTCCGGACTTGGTGAAATCACGAGCCAGCACTTCCTGGTAGCCCCCTTTCTTCACATCGTGCACCTTATCTTCTAGGGTTCGATAGATGGCTATAGCAGCTTTCAGACTGCTTTCATTCCCTGTAGCTCTGAAATGTTCTGAAAAACCATAGATAGCAAAAGCCTGTGCATAGGTTTGTTTCATGTCTTCATCAGCAGCGCCATCAGGTGTTACGGTCCAATAGACACCTCCATACCGTTTGTCCACAAAATGCTCTAAGAAATAAGCTTGAGTTCGGTCGGCCAAAGCCTTATATTCACTATATCCATAAATGCGATAGGCTGAGGAGAAAGTCCACAAGATTCTAGCACCTAGGACAGCACCTTTGGAGGCATCGTGATTTCCTTTCCCTTCACGAGAGATTTCGCCATAAAATCCACCATAGGGATCAGGAGCGTTTTTCAACCAAAAAGCCAGGATGTTTTCTTTCACTTCCCTTTCAACCTCGTTTTTTAAATTCGTTTTCTCTGCAGTGTTTTGAGCCATTCCCAAGAGGAATGAAAAGCCAAAGAGGAATAAAGTAATCGTTCTTTTCATAGTATTATTCATAAAGGGAAAAATATTTACGAATGTAAAAATAAGAAATAAAACAGTTATCTAAACAAAAAAGTTCAGGAATATATGATTTTTCAATAAAAACCAGTAACTTCGTTTATTCATATCACATTTCGTCATCTAATGCGATTAAAAAAGAAAACTATATTCAAGATTCTAGGTGGTCTATTCCTGAGCATTCTCCTTATCCTTGGTGGAGCTACGTTTCTACTCAATACTCCCAGTATGCAACAGCGTCTGCTGGCTGAAGCCACTCATCTCCTTTCGGAGCGGTTGGGTACGGAAGTCAAGGCCGATAGTATAAGTGTGAATTTCTTCTCCCAAAGATTATCGCTCTATGGGCTAAATGTCAAAGACCAGAAAGGCCAGGACATGTTGCAAATGAAGGAATTAGCCATCGCCATGAACTTGAAAAGTCTATGGAATAATTCGGTCGTAGTGGAGGATGTGGAAACCGATGGAATAAAAGCCATATTGCGGAAGGATTCCTTAGATGCAGTAGCCAACTACCAGTTTATCATCGACAGTCTCCGTTCCAATCCCCATAAAGTAGCGCCGAAGGATTCTAAGTCTAAAAAAATCCATCTGGACATTCAATACCTGAGCCTCAAGAACCTGCATATCAGCTACGCCAGGGATGAAAGGCTTTTAACGGGTTCTTTCAAGGAACTACTCGTCGACTTGAAAAAAAGAAAAGAACAAATCAGCATAGAAGGCCTCCGGTATCAAACCGACTATCACCGTCCCCGTAAAAACACAGGCAGACCCCATCGAGGTTTCTTCGACCCTGGACACTATGATATCGTGGGAGATATGAAATGGACTGTGCACACTTGGTCTGATGACAGCATAAAAACCTCCCTGGACCAATGCCATCTGAACGATTCCATTTCCGGTATTGACCTTCAGGATTTACACTTTGATTTAGCGATAGGCAAGAAAACAGCTAAAGTAAGTAATTTGGTAGTCCGACAAAAAAACACAGAACTGACCACCCGAAGTGCCCTTATCCAGTTGCCCAGCAAGAAGGAAGGTCGTAAGCTTTCCTATACCACCGACACCATCCATGGTCACGTCATACTTCAAGATATCTCTCGTGCATTCGCCCCTGCCCTGAGCCAATTCAAACTTCCTCTCAAGCTAAGAGCGCTGATGTATGGTGAGGCTGATTCTATCTCTTTCCCCTATGCTCGTGTCAGTACAGAAGACAATCGTCTGCAGATTTCCAGTACTGGACAACTTAGGCATCTGAAAGGGAAGCATAAGTTGATTATGAACTTCAACGTCAGCCGAATGCTGGCCCGAAAAGGAGTGGCAGAAAAAGTCATCAACCAGTTCAAGAGCAAGAAATTAATGATGAAGCAAGTGAACCGGCTCGGTGACATCAGCTATACGGGGTCTTTCGACATCGTGTGGAGACATGAAGAATTCCGAGGACATTTGAATACGGCTGTCGGTCCTTTGGATTTTTCCTTTGCTCTGGATGGCAACAGCAAATATCTGAGTGGAAACGCAAGTTTCAAGGAACTGAACCTGGGACAAGCGCTGGATGTAGAGAAACTAGGAACCGTGAATGGAAAAGGATATTTCAAGATTGACATCTCAAAAGTACGCACAGCTAAAATGAGAAAGAACAAGGGAGGTAAACTCCCTATTGGTACTGTCAATGCCACTATTGACGACTGCAGTTATGGGGGGATTCACCTTCATAACCTCAAAGCCAATATCGACAGTGATGGTGCAGAAGCTATAGGTGAGGTAAAGCAACAAGGCCGGCTCTTGGAATTCCACAGTAAATTTGCATTCACAGATACTGACAAACTGAACCAACTGGTTATTATCAAGCCAGGTATAAAATTCACCAAAAAAGGCACAGCCCAGAAAGAGGGGAAAAAGAAAAAGGAAAGGAAGAAGAAAGAAAAAAAGGAATAGGATTTCAATATCTCATCCAATAGATCCTTTCATCTAGTTCCATTTTCTCTATAGCATAACGTAAAGCTGTTCGTGGCATTTCATGTGCATGCTCCTGAAGGAAAGCACGTAATTCATCCATATTACATCTTTTGCCCATTTCACGAAGTAGCCATCCCACTGCCTTATGCATGAGGTCATGAGCATGATGTAGATGATATTCCGCATATCTTTTGGTATAGGATGTATCTCCACTCATCAAGGGAGCCATGGTAGATACCATGGAAATACGCTGTTCCCAAAGATTCTCACTCTTTGCCAACCCATCCATCACTTTCAGCTTTTCCTCAGGAGGACAAGAAGAATGAACCAACCATTGACCCAGGATTTTATAGCAACTCATATCCACCAAATCCCAATTGTTGGCTTTCTTTGCATGACGAAGATAAAATTTTACAAGATGCTCACGTTCACCTTCTGAAGTACCTTTACGATTATATTTGTCCACCAAGATAAGAAAACCACACAATCGAGCCTCATGCCAGGGAGAATTTATCAGTTTCTGAACCTCCGCAAGGGGAAGATTACGAGCCTCACGCACAAACAAACGCGTCTCGGGGACCTTTAATCCCAGGAACCTGTCACCTTCTCCATATTCTCCTTTGCCAGTCTTGAAGAATCCCATCAACACTTTCCGTTGTTCTTCGTTTTCTAGCATCTTCATGCCCTCAAGCACTTCGTTGGCTGTCTCCATCATCATCGTTGTATTATTTTCAGACATAAAGTTACAATATTTTTTATTATAAAATGCGCTTTTTATCGTATTTACAGTTTTTTTTCTAAATTTGTCCTCAAAGATACATTCCTTCGACGAATAATACGTGTGAAAATGAAATCATTAAGAAAATGAAAAAGTTCATCACTATCCTTATCTCATTACTGTTTTGGGAAGGCACATTTACTCAAATCGTAGCTAAAAAATCCGACTTAATTCCGTATGATCTACTTTGTGAGAATTTGAAAAGGCCTTTAGGAATAGATTCTACCACTCCTCATTTCAGTTGGAAAAATGAATCTACGAAAACAGGAACTTCTCAGTCTGCCTATGAAATACAAGTTGCTAGTGACAGTCTAGAATTGACAAAAGGACATGCAGATCTTTGGGCAACCGGGAAAACCCTCTCTGCTAATCAGGTGATGATAGCCTATAAAGGAAAGCCTCTGCAGGAACGCCAACTATGCTACTGGCGTGTACGCACATGGGATAAGAAGAACCGATGCTCTGAATGGAGTGATATTGAACCGTTTGCAATCGGCATCCTCCATGGCATGAAAGGTGAGTATATAGGCATGGATGAACAATATGGTGACATCACTACTCCCGTTTTTAAGAAAGATATAGTCCTTTCCAACCATCCAGAAAAGGTTTTTGCACATGTCAACTCATTAGGTTACCACAACCTGCTAGTTAATGGAAAGAAAGTGGGAAATATCCCCTTGCAGCCTGCCATTTCTCAGCTGGACAGACATTCACTGATTGTAACCTATGACATCACCCATTATCTAAAAGAAGGAGAAAACACCATATCAGTAGAAACAGGACGTGGATGGTATAGAACTACCACATTTGGAGCACAATACGAAGGGCCACTGGTGAAAGTTGAAATTAACCAACTGACCCAAGGAACCTGGAAAAACATCGCATCAACCGATGGTTCATGGCTTGCTGCATCCAGCCCTTATACTTATACCGGAAACTGGAGACCACTCCGTTTTGGAGGTGAAAAGTACGATGCTGGTTTCACTTGCTCCTGGCACCCTGCCAAGGTGGTAGAAGTGAAGGACATGAAGGCCACCCCACAACTCTTTGAGGGAAATCGGTATGGGGAAGAACTCCGGTATCAAGCGATTATCGAGAAGACCGACAGCTCTATCGTCCTAGATTTCGGACGGAATGTGACGGGACAACTTACCATCGATTTTGCCGGGTTGAAAAAGGGACAAGAAGTAAAGATTGATTATACCGACTATATTCCAAGGGGTGAGAGTTTCAAACCGCAAGAAAAAGAAGACCCGGGAGACATTTATATTGCCTGCGGAAAAGAGAAGGAAAACTTTTCCAACAAGTTCCACACTCATACCTTCAGATACGTAAAAGTTACCACCCCATCGGTTACAAATGCCAAGGCACTGCCTATCACAGGACTGGATACCGAAGAGGCTTCTACATTCTCCTGCTCCGATGAACGTTTAAATAAAGTTCATGACTTGATTCACTACACCATGCAGTGCCTTACATTCTCCGGATACATGGTAGACTGTCCACACCTGGAGCGAATGGGATATGGAGGAGATGGGAACTCGTCTACCATGACACTTCAAACCATGTATAACGTGGCTCCTACCTACATGAACTGGATTACGGCATGGAGCGACGTGATGGATGAAGAAGGTTCTATCCCTCATGTGGCACCAGCAGGAGAAGGAGGTGGAGGGCCGTATTGGTGTGGCTTTATCATCAAGGCCCCCTGGAGAACCTACCTCAACTATGCAGACATCCGTCCGCTAGAGCGTTTCTACCAAAATATGAAGCTCTGGCTCAGCTATGTGGAAAAATACTCTGTGAACAATCTTCTGCAACCCTGGCCTAATACTAAAAACCGATTCTGGTTCTTAGGCGACTGGCTGGCTCCGAAGGGTGTAGACATTGAAGGTGAATCAGTAATGCTCAGCAACAATTGTTTTATCAGCGATTGTCTGAAGGACATGGTCAGTATTGCCACAATTCTGAACCACAAAGAAGATGCCCTTGCTTTTGAACAAAAGCGGAATGCCATGAACAAGAGCATACACCAGACCTACTACCATCCTGAGAGTCACACCTATGGCAATGGAACACCACTAGACATGTCCTATGCCATGCTAGCCGGTGTAGTGCCCGATGACCTCTACAAAACAGTTGCAGACAAACTGGTAAGCGACTCTTATGGGAAATATAATACTCACATTGCTACAGGACTCTTTGGAATACCAGTCTTTACTGAATGGACCGTTGAGAACAAGAAAACCGATCTGATGGCTGAAATCTTGAGGCAACCAGACTACCCTGGTTATCTGTATATGATAGCCAATGATGCTACTGCCACATGGGAATCCTGGGATGGAGAACGCAGTAGGGTACACAACTGCTATAATGGAATAGGAACATGGTTCTACCAAGCTTTGGCTGGAATAAAGCCCGACCCACTCTCACCTGGATACCAGCACTTCTTCATTGAACCCCAACAAACCAAAGAACTGGATTGGGTAAAGGCATCAAAACCCACACCTTATGGGGATATTAAAGTGGAAGTAAGATACAGCAAGGGAAATGCCGAAATGGACATCATGGTACCAGTAGGCACCACTGCCACAGTCTGCATTCCTGCAAAAGCAGAAAACACAACCATCTACGACTGGAAAAAGAAAGCCAGTTCAGTGGCAGGGAATACCTATAAAGGCTACTCCAATGGTTGCAAAATCTATGAAGTAGGCAGTGGACATCATCATTTTTCCACCGTACCAGTAAAACTTAATCGTTGACCAGATCCTTATACAGATATCTCTTGATGGATTTCTTAGGTGTTTTCTCGAATTCAGAATCATGAATGCGGATTTCACTGATGGTACAGAATGAGGGCAACTGGCTGTTCAATACCAGCCGGTTTTCCTCCATCACATTCTTCAGATCGGATTCATTGAGACCCAATGACCTAGCTTCTTCAAAATCGGGGTTTACCAGAGCTATCAGCTTTTCCCCTTTTTGGAGGACAAGACTCTCATTAACCATCACCAAGGAATTGAGTTTGTCTTCTATTTCCTCTGGATAGATGTTCTGACCATTGGAACCCAGGAGCATGTTCTTGATGCGCCCCAAGATAAACAAATGCCCATCCTCACTCATGGTACCTAAGTCGCCCGTATGGAACCAACCCTCAGCATCGATGACCTCTTGAGTGGCCTGTTCATTCTTATAATAGCCCTTCATGACATTCAATCCACGAGTGATGATTTCTCCGGCTCCTGTTAGAGGATTAGGATTCAAAATTTTCAGTTCCATGTGCTTAGCCACCGTTCCGCATGAACCAGGAACAAAATCCTGATAATCTGAATAGGAAATCATAGGCCCCGTCTCCGTGGTGCCATAACCTACCGCAACAGGGAAATTTATACTAGTGAAGAAGCCCTCTATCTCCTTACTGAAACTGGCTCCTCCAATCATAATCTCGTAGCAATTTCCACCCATCACCTCCATCACCTTCTGATGGATACGCTCCTTCAGTTTTTTGCTGATGCCAGGCATCTTCATCAGCATACGGACATGAGCAGAATTGGTCAACGGGAAAATCTGCTTCCGGACTATTTTCTCTATAATCAGTGGAACTGATACAATGATATTCGGATGAATCTCCGTAAAAGCTTGCTGGATGACCGTAGGACTGGGCAGACGGGTCAAGAAATACAGATGATTTCCAAGACAGAACTGCATGAGGAATTCACAGCTTAACCCATACATGTGTGCCATGGGAAGAATAGCCAGCACATCCCTTCCATTCTTGAGCTTGCTTCCTATAGCCTCCATGAGGTAATCCATGTTGCTCCAAAGCACCCGGTAAGGCAGCATTACCCCCTTAGAGAAACCCGTTGTCCCACTGGTATAGTTGATTATGCACAGTTCCTCCATCTCATCCTCATAGTAGTGCACATGCTCCGGACGGAAATACTTCCGGTATTTCTCACCGAACATCTCATTCAGATGCTCACGAGCATAAGTCAACCGTTCCACACGACTCTCAATGAGGGAATAGTCTGGCAGATAGAAGATGCCTTCCAAGGCAGGCATTTTCTTCGGATCTAAGGTAGGAGCAACCACATCACCCAGGAAAAGCAATTTAGCATCGGAATGGTTTACGATATTATAAACCTGCTCCGGTTTAAATTCATTCTGAATGGGAACAATCACTGCCCCGTAAGTAACCGTAGCCAGAAAAACACAAGCCCAGGAAGAACTGTTTCGTCCGCAGATGGCAATCTTATCGCCAGGAACCACCCCTGCATTTTCAAACATGATTTGAAGTTTCTCTATCTTTCTAGCCACATCCTTGTATTGGAGCGTAGCACCTTTATAATCGGTCATCGCTGGTCTGTCCCAGTTCTCCTTGACAGACTTTTCGATAAGTAAATTGAAACTATTTGGGTTTGTCATTGCACTCTCTTGGAAATTTTGTGCAAAAATAATCTCTAGTAGGCTTTCTAACCAAAGAAAAGAAGGAAGAAATGCTGAAACTGCCCAACTTTTAAGGTTTTTACACAAAAAACTCCCTTTTTTTGTTGCATCGAAATCAAAATATTAATTTTGCATCACTTTAATGGAACTGATTCTAAAACATTCATGAAGATAAAGAAAGCATTTGTCATCGTCCTTCCATGCATCGTTCTGGTGGCTCTAGGAGCCTGGATGTACAGCCGATGGGATATCTGGTTCAATAATCCTCCTGAACCTGAATATACGGCCTCATCTCTACCCACCAGAGTCTTACTGACCTTCGGTAATGAGGATGGAATGACCCGAAATATTAGTTGGCAGTGCGATTCCACGCTGCACGATTCCAAGGTGGAGCTTCTGGATGAGACAAACAGCACCCTTACCGAGATAAAAGCAACAGGAGAAGTGTTTAAATCCTTGGGGGGACAAAGAGCATATTATGTGGCCAAATTGAGAAACCTCCTTGCAGGACATCACTATAAATACCGGGTGAATACGAATGGAAAAAACTCTCAATGGTATAATTTCCAACTGCAAGAATCAAAAGACCTGGATGCCTCCTTTATTTATGTAGGAGATGTACAAGACAGCATATCCGGCCTCTCCACCACTCTTTTGGAACAAGTATTTGCCAAGAACCCGGAAACCGAATTTCTGGTGTGCGGAGGAGACTTAATCGAACGTCCGATGGATAAATACTGGGAAGAAGCATTTTCTTTGTTCCAAAACATCGGTCAGACATACCCCGTACTAACCATCACGGGAAATCATGACTATTTCAAGGGGGTAATCCAGAAACTAGACCATCGTTTCTCCCTG
This sequence comes from Bacteroidales bacterium UBA4293, assembly GCA_002395835.1. Classification (GTDB taxonomy): domain Bacteria; phylum Bacteroidota; class Bacteroidia; order Bacteroidales; family Bacteroidaceae; genus Minthousia. The sequence continues at coordinate 330,683 of DGVD01000018.1, forward strand.
GTGCACTCTTATTTCCTGGATTCCAGCATCGGTGACAACCAAGTCTTCACGGTAAAATACAAGGACATGCAACTGTTTGCCATAGACAGCAACAGAGAATTCTTCTACCTCTTCACCCAAAAGAAATGGTTGGAAGAACAACTGCAGAAGAGTACGGCAAAATGGAAAATCCTGCTTACCCACCATCCACTCTACTCCATCCGGGGAAACAGCAACAATGTAATACAAAAATGGATATTCAATCCTCTAGTAGAGAAATATGGAGTGGATTTAGTCCTTCAAGGACACGAGCATGCCTATGCCCGGATGACCCAGCATCAGGATACCGGAAAACCAGCTATCCCCATCTACACCGTGAGCCACTTCTCACCGAAGAATTACCTGATTCATTTTGATGAGAAATTCGACAAGTTCGGTTCTGGAAGCCGGTACTATCAAAAGATAGAAAGTAAGAACGATACCTTGCTCATTACTGCCTACGATGCCCTCTCCCATGCCCTGTATGATTCCTTGAGAATAGTGAAGAAGGGAGAAGAGAAAATAGTAGAAGACTGTGGAAAAGACATTCCGGAAATCATAGAATTCACCCCTGGAAAACGGAAGAAGGAAATCCAGTTCGCAGAACGTATTGAAGCATACAAGAAAAGAAAACATATCAAATAATGGCACTGATCAATTTAAGAAAATCTATTATATCCAGCCCCCTGGCATTTGTTTGCAACCTGATACTGATTTACGTGGTTTATGCTATCTGCAGAGTAGCTTACCTTGTGGAAAACTGGAGTGCACTTTCCGAAGGATTCGATGCTTTATCCTGGACAGAAGTGGTGAAGGGTTCCCTGCTCTTCGACACCTCTGCCATTCTTTACACCAATGCCATCTATGCCGTGCTGATGCTTATTCCTTTACATTATAAGGAAACCGATGTGTGGCAAAACATAGCCAAGTGGGTATACGTTATCGTCAACTCTCTCTGCATCATCATGAACCTGGCTGATGCCGTCTATTTCCAGTACACCGGAAGACGTACCACATCGTCCGTTTTCGATGAGTTTACTCATGAGAACAACCTGGGTAGCGTGTTCGGTGTGGAACTGGTTCAGCACTGGTACCTGGTCTTACTGGGTGTCTTGTTGATTGCAGGACTCATCTTCCTCTATGTCAAACCGAAAGGTCAACTGAAATTCTGGGATAAGAAAGATTACCTGTCTTACTATGTGGTTCATCTGCTCTGCTTTGGTCTCTACATTCCTATCACAGTCTGTGGAATGCGTGGAGGTGCCACCACTGCCGTTCGTCCCATCACCATCAGTAATGCCAACCAGTACGTGAACAAACCCGTGGAGGCTGCCTTGGTGCTGAACACTCCATTCTCTATGATAAGAACCATCAACAAGAATGTATTTTCCGACCCGAAGTACTTCACTCGGGAAGAACTGGATGCCCTCTACAGCCCTGTCCATACCCCAGCCGACAGCCTGGTAACCCGGAAAAAGAATGTGGTGGTACTTATTCTGGAAAGTTTCGGACGGGAGTATATCGGAGCATATAATAAGACTCTGGACAATGGGAAATATAAAGGTTACACCCCGTTTGTGGATTCCCTGATGCAACATTCAGCTACCTTTGAATACACCTTCTGCAACGGACGAAAAAGTGTGGATGGTATGCCTTCCATCCTGTCCAGTATCCCCCGTTTCATTGAACCTTTCATCCTTACTCCTGCTTCCATGAATGCCGTGAGTGGAATAGCTGGAGAACTCAAAAAGTTCGGATATTATTCTGCATTCTTCCACGGGGCAGAAAACGGTTCCATGGGGTTTGAGGCATTTGCCAAGACATCGGGGTACGACGACTACTTCGGACGTACGGAATATGATGAGGACAAACGTTTCAACGGAGAAAAGGATTACGACGGAATGTGGGCCATCTGGGACGAAGAGTTCCTTCAGTTCTATGCCTTGAAGATGAGCGAAATGAAACAGCCTTTCATGACTTCAGTCTTCACTGCCAGCTCTCATCATCCGTATGTAGTGCCCGACAAGTACAAAAACATCTACGTGGATGAACCTGGTGACGACAATATCATGCACAAGTGCATCCGATATACAGATCATGCTCTGGAACGGTTCTTCCAGACTGCCAAAGAACAACCCTGGTATGAGAATACCATCTTTGTGCTGACATCCGACCATACGAATCTCTCTTCCTATCCGGAATACCAGACGGAACTGGGACTGGTATGCTCTCCTATCATCTTCTTTGACCCTTCACAGGAAATGACACCGGGAGTCTACCCTTCTATTGCTCAGCACATCGACATCATGCCTACCCTCCTGAACTACCTAGGGTACGATAAGCCTTACGTGGCATTTGGTGTAGACCTTTTCAACACACCAAGTGAAGACACCTGGCTAGTGGGAAACAATAATGGCATGTATTTCTATGCGAAAGGCGACTATGTCATCTTCTTTTCAGAGGATAGTGTCCTGAAAGGCATCTATAATTTCAAGAAAGACTGGTTCCTGAAGAACAATCTGCTGGGAACCACTGGAGAAGTGGAGAAGACGTTGGAAACGGAGTTGAAAGCCCTGATTCAGTCGTACATGGAACGTATGGTAGAAGACAGGTTGGTGGTGAAATAAGCTTATCCTTCCATCAGTCTATCCAGTTCCTCCACGGCTTGCTTCAATTCCTCTCCGAAGGTTTTATGCCGACGGAGGTAGTCTGGGTTCCCTCCTGAGAGATGCGCATAGAGTTCCTTATCCATCTGATCTAGATACTCCCCGATAGCTACTTCTATGTCGTCCTTCTGCCAGTCCATGGTGGAGTACTGATACACCCGTTGTTTCTGATGGAAAAAGCAATAGGCAGATTCAATGCTGTCTTTCGTAATCATGACTGTGGGGTGTTAACTTCATCGAAACCTTCAGGACGGAACTGCTTCTGCTCTTCACTGTACACATAGCCAAAAGGCAGGAGATATGCCTTTACCTCCTCGGGAAGCGTGTTAAAGTTGTAACACAAGGATTCCAAGGAGTCAAATTCCTCATCACGCAGCAGCATATTGATGCTGGAAACCAATATAGCAGGGTCTTTAGGAAGGTATTCCATTTCGCAGTTTCATTTAATTCAGGTGCAAAAGTACTACTTTTCCAGAAGATTACCCTCATACCTGGTTATTATTTCCCAAATAATGTATCTTTGTAGCGTAACATGTTACGTTACGATAAAAGATATGAAACAGTTTATAGTCGACGTATTTTCAGATCAGCCTTTCCACGGAAATCCGGCTGCCGTGTGCATCTTGCAAGAATGGATTCCCGATGAACTCATGATGAGCATTGCACGGGAAAACAACCTGAGTGAAACTGCTTTTGCCGTGAAAGAAGGAGAGTCTTATCACCTCAGATGGTTCACCCCTACCCAGGAAATCGATGGATGCGGACATGCCACCATCGGTACAGGTTTCGTCATTCTGAATGAATATGAAAAAACGGATGAGGTTACCTTCCACACCCTGGCAGGAGAGCTGAAAGTGGCCCGAAAAGGAGAGATTTATGAGTTGAGCTTCCCCACTTATGCCCTGCAGGAAGTTCCCGTGACCGATGAGATGGAGTCCGTCATAGGAGCCAGACCCACAAAAGCGTTCATGGGACGAGACCTGCTCTGCGTGCTGGAAGATGAGCAGGTGGTACGGACGATGAACCCCGATGATAAAGAACTGCTGAAACTGCCCGGTTCACTGCTTCATGTCACGGCTCCAGGGAAGGAATACGACTGCATCTCTCGTTCTTTTGCTCCGAAAGTGGGTATTCATGAAGACCCCGTCTGCGGAAGTGGGCACTGCCACATTGTTCCTTATTGGGCTGAAGCACTGGACAAAGCAGAGATTAAAGCCTACCAAGCCTCTGCCAGAGGAGGAGAACTGTATTGTAAGCAACTGGAAGGAAGGACGCTGGTAGGTGGAAAAGCTAGAATGTTCTCTAAGGCAGAACTACTTCTCTAACCCCTTTAGGAAAAATCTATACAAAAATAGGAAAGGAGCCCATCCCTGTGAGAGGCTCCTTAGTGAAACAAAATTATTTTCCTAACTGGAGAGAAATTTTTCTCCTTAAGGGGAGAAAATTTTTTCCCTTCGGAGGAATTTAAAGAGGCTTTAAATAAGTAAGTGAAAAATCTTTACACATTTTCCCTAAATTCTTTAGGAGACACCCCCAGATTTGTCTTTACGTATTTGGTAAAGTTGGGGTAATTCGGGAAATTCATGTAGTCGCTTATCTCACCCAGGGTCATCTCCGGGTCACGCAGGAGCCTCTGAAGTTCCTGCACGCAGTACCCCGTAATCCAGTCGGATGCCGTCTTTCCGCTCACCTTCTTGCTCAGTTCCGAGAGATATTTAGGAGTGACGAAAAGTCGGTCGCTATAGTACGTGATTTTCCGTTCACGATAAGCATGCTGACTGAGCAGACTCATGAAACGATGGAAGATGTCCGATGTATTGTTCGTGAGATGCTGTTCCTCACAAAGCACGGGATAATACACATTCCACAAATCGAAGAAGAAAGATTCCAGCAAAGCCCCCATCACATCCTTCTGAAACACGTGGGAGGTTTGGTTCAATCGGTAACGGAACTCCTGGAAATCATGCTCCAGCAAGGAGAACATCTCCTCGTTGAGGGAATAAACCGGATTCTTCTTGATGAACACAAAAGCCTTGGTAGCCCAGACCTTCTCTGGATTATATGCTATGAGAAACGGACTGCTCACACAAAGAAAATCCGCATCAAAATCATCGGAATAATGACAATCCTTCACGGAGGAACCCAACTGCCAAATCACGAAATCTCCCTTCTTGATGAAGAACCGTTCCCCGTTCAGCTGAAAATCGGCCGTGCCTTCGTGACACAAGATATGCAAATGATAACGTCCAAAGAAATGATCCGGAGTCTCGTTCTGTTTTGTATTCAATAAAAGAACATCTTCTCTATTAAAAGAATTGTCATTTTTCATAGCAATACTCATTTTTTACCACTTTCAGCAGAAAATCCATCTTTTGAAGCCATTTTGATAAGCAGAACTGCCCAAAGTGCCCTTACCTTTGCATGCAAATTTACTAATTTCTTAAAAACTAAAAAGATGAAACAATTATTATTTGCATTTTTTATCATTGCAGCAGTAGGAGGTATTATGACAAGTTGCCAGAACAAGGACGATAACACCCTGGCACTGGAAAAAAGAATCACAGAACTGGAAGACCGTGCAGCTATCAAGAACCTGGTTGACACATTCGCTACTCTTTCCGACACTAAGGAAGCAGAACTCCAGTCTACCCTCTTTACTGAAGATGGCACCGTGAAGACCTATTCCGACGGTCAGCTGGCTGCCGACCTGAAAGGCCGTAAGCAGATTGCAGAAGTTTTCGGAAACTTCCTGAACACCCTGCAGACCGTATATCACCAGAGCGGACAGCTCACCGTAACCATCGATGGAAATAAGGCTACCGGTGTGAACTACTGCCAGGTTACCATGATAGGTGAGTTCAATGGCACCAAGACCATCACCATGCAAGGCGTTCGTTACAATGACGAATATGAGAAAATTAATGGTCGTTGGTACATCAAGAACCGTGTATCCAACTTCATGTGGAGAGACGTTCGTCCAATACAATAAATCGAAAAACCAGTAGACATGGAGCAGAAGAATGTTTTCGAACGCCTCAGAGGCGGTGAACCAGTGAGTATGTTTGAACCCGCATACATGGATGCCATCAATGAAATGAACCGCACCCGTATGGCTATTTTCGACATCAACAATATGCGTCCGGATATGGTAGAAATCCATAAGGCTTTCGACAAACTCTTCCTTAAGCCTATGGATGAAACCACCCACATCACCACCCCTTGTCAGATAGATTTCGCGAATCAGGTAACCCTGGGAAAGAATGTGTTCATCAACCACTCCTTGTGTCTGATGTCTGCAGGTGGAATCATCATCGATGATGGAACCCAGATAGGCCCTCAGTGCACCATGGTTACCACCAATCACGACTTCCACGACCACAACACGCTGGTTTGTCGTCCAGTGCACCTCTGCAAGAACGTGTGGATTGGAGCCAGAGTTACCATCATGCCCGGAGTCACCATCGGAGAGAACTCCGTGATAGCAGGAGGTGCAGTGGTGACTAGGGACATTCCTGCAAACTCCGTAGCTGCTGGTATTCCAGCCAAAGTAGTTAAAACCATAGAATAAAACCCACACGAATAAATAGTTTCTTTTTTCATCAAAACCTTGGCTCTTATACAGCAAGTTTGAAATAAAATCACTAAATTTGCGGGAATAAGAACCAAGGCAAGAAAGAAACCAGATGATTCGGAAGTCCACAATACAGGACATAGACTCCATTCTGAACCTTCTAGAGGAAGGAAGAAAGAAAATGACGGCAGAGGGCAACCTGCACCAATGGAAGGTGGGCTACCCTCCCCGTGAACAAATTCTGAAGGATGTAGAGAAAGGAGTGAGCTACCTGATGGTCAGGGACGGGGAACCGATAGCCACTTTTGTACTGGCAGAGGGACCAGACCCCACCTACCTTTCCATCTATGAAGGCCACTGGCTGAACAATGAGCCTTATGCCGTAATCCACCGGATAGCCTCAGCACCGGGAGTGCACGGCATCATGAAAGAAGTCCTCGACTTTGCCTTCACCCAAACTGGTACCCTTCGCATTGATACGCATAAAGACAACCATACCATGCAGAAACTGCTGAACAGGTATGGTTTTACTTATTGTGGTATCATCTATCTGGAGAATGGCGATTCCAGACTTGCCTTTCAGAAAACATTAAGAAATGAATCTCACACCCATTAAACTCCAAAATAACGAAATAGCCCTCAAGATAGTAGATTATCTGAACTACACCCCTTGTGCCATCACCCCTGAAATTATGCAAGATGTGAACCCTTCAGGATTGGAACCCGAACGGATTTATCAAGCTTTATTCAGTGGGCTACTGGGACTTAATCCCAGCAATGAACACGACCGACTTTTGGAAGAAACTTACATCTGGAAAGGGGTGCATGAACTGAACCCCAATGAATTTATCAACGACCCCTATTTTCAATACATCCAAATCCCCTCTGCCAGTGAGAAAAGCTGGCATTTCCAGCTAGACATCTACCAGCCCTACGAAGCATTTATCTGCGACGATTTAGTGATAGAACCCGATGGGGTGGAGATTCCGCAGATAGGATTTTTCTCGCAGAGCTTCCGCTATCCTGCTGTTTATGAGAAGGGACAGGAATGGATGGCTATCAAACCCAGTGAAATACGTTCCATGAGAAAACCCGTGAACTGTGTAAGTGGGAACGTCATTACCTTCGGTCTGGGACTGGGGTATTACACCTTCATGGTTTCTCAGAAAAAAGAAGTAGAACACATCACCGTGGTGGAACGAGACCCTTCCATCATCCACTTGTTTCAAGATTATATTCTTCCGCAGTTCCCCCACAAGGAGAAAGTCAGCATCATTCAATCGGATGCCTTTGAATACATGAAGAAACAAATGCCGAAGGAAAAATACGATTATGCCTTTGTGGATTTATGGCACGATTCCAGTGATGGACTCCCCCTCTACCTCAAGGCTAGAAAACTGGCAGAAGATATTCCTCAGACCCACTTCTTGTACTGGGTGGAAAACACCCTCCGTTCAGCTGAAAACTGGAATCAGTAAATCAGCCTTTCAGTGCCTTCAGGGCATCCAGAGCCACCTCTGCTTTATCAGAAGGAACGAAGATATGGTCGTGATAAAAGGCAGCCACCACATTGGCACTAATCCCCTTTTCTGCCAGTGCAGTGGATAATAAAGCTGTGAGCCCCACGGCATACAGACTGGTATGAAGAGATATGGTAATCCGTTTAAACATAGAATCATAGGAAATGCAATTCCTATCTGCCACCTCCCTTGTGACGATTAGAGATACCCCCTCCTTTTCTTGAAAAGTGGAAATGGGATTCAAACGAAGCAATGCCTCAGCAGAAAGATGAGAAAAGGTGCAAAACACATACTCATCCCCGTCTAATACTGGGTTCATATTTACCAGTATATCCTTTAAATCAAGTGCACCAGCCATGGACGTTTATTTACGTTTATGAGAGATAAATAAAGGTTGACCTACACCGTAAGCCAACCCTTATTTTATTCTTCACTATAAATTAGAAGTTGTCTGCGTGAATCTCGAAGTAAGACTGAGGATGATCACAAACTGGACATACCTGAGGAGCCTTAGTTCCTACGATAATATGACCACAGTTGCGGCATTCCCATACCTTCACTTCACTTTTCTTAAATACTTCCTGTGCCTCTACATTATGAAGCAATGCACGATAACGCTCCTCATGGCGCTTCTCAATAGCTGCTACTGCACGGAACTTTCTAGCCAATGCCTTGAAACCTTCCTCCTCGGCAGTCTTAGCGAAACCTTCATACATGTCGGTCCACTCAAAATTCTCACCATCAGCAGCTGCTGCCAGATTCTGTGCAGTATCACCAATGCCTTCTAATTCCTTGAACCACATTTTAGCATGCTCTTTCTCGTTGTCTGCAGTCTTAAGGAAAAGTTCTGCTATCTGCTCAAAGCCTTCCTTCTTAGCTTTTGAAGCGAAGTAAGTGTATTTGTTACGTGCCTGACTCTCACCAGCAAATGCTGCTTCAAGATTCTTTTCTGTTTGGGTACCTGAATACTTATTAGCCATAATAGTTAGTTAATTAGTTATTTTACGTAAAATTTGTTTTGGGCAAAGATAAAATAAAATATAGAAACAAGGCGTAAAATAACAACTTTTTTTCTAAAAAATACAGCAAAGGAACATGCACCACAATTTCCACAAAAAGGCTGGAATTATTCCATATAGCATTTTCTTTATTCCATAATAATTAGTAAATTTGCAGTAATTTCAGCAGAACAGCTGGAATATCATTCGAATAACTCATACTTTACATCATGAACATAGGAGACAAGATTCCTGAAGTACTGGGAATAGACCAAAACGGGAAAGAAATTAAGGCAAGCGACTATAAAGGTCGTAAGATAGTACTTTACAGCTATCCGAAAGCTAATACCAGCGGATGCACCTCAGAGGCATGTTCTTTACAGTCGCACATCGCAGAACTGGAAGCTGCAGGCTATGCCATTATCGGAGTAAGCAGAGACAAGCAAGAAAGTCAGAAGAACTTTGCAGAGAAATATAGTCTGAATTTTCCTCTGATAGCAGATACAGAAACCACCCTGCTTCAGCAGTTGGGTGCATGGGGTGAAAAGAACATGTATGGGAGAAAGACCATGGGTATTCTTCGCACCACCTATCTGGTGAATGAAGAAGGCATCATAGAAAAGATCTTCACCCCTAAGCAGATAAAGACGAAGATCCATGCCGAGCAGATTCTGGATTATATTAAAGAAAAATAACACCGATGGAAGAATTTAGAAGCATGCGTCGAATCAGACAGCAGCTTACCCAAGAGGAGGCTGAAGCGGTGTTAAGACGCTGTACCAATGGTGTACTGGCAGTTCACGGAGACAACGACTACCCCTATGCCGTTCCTATCAGCTATATTTATTCCGATGGCAAAATATACATGCACAGTGCCCTGTCCGGACACAAGCTGGATGGAATAAAGCGAAACCCTAAAGTCTCTTTCTGCGTGGTGGATAAAGACCAGATTGTTCCGGAGGAATTTACCACGTATTTCCGTAGTGTCATTGTGTTTGGAAAGGCTCGTCTTATCACAGATTTGGAAGAAATGAGAGCACCTCATGATCTCCTTTGTAAGAAATACTGTCCTCATCAGACTCAAGAAGAAAAGGAGGCTGAATTCAATAAAGGAGCACACCACATGCTCTACATTGAGATTACCATTGAGCACATGACAGGGAAGCAAGCCCGGGAATTAATGCCCCCAATGCAAAAACCACACTAGACACCCAACGGAAGATTAGTAATCTTACACCCTGAAGATTAGTAATCTTACCCACCGAAGATTAGTAATCTTAGGGCCTGAAGATTAATAAAGTTAGTTAAACATCCGAATAGACATATGCAGATACTGTTGGCAAATGCAAAGATTATGTTCCAGAAGAGCGAGGTGAAGCCACTTACCGAGCCCAGGTTTCAGCAAACAGCTAATATTCTGGCTGCTGATATGGCTGGACTGTCTGTGGAAGAACTGAGCCAGGAACTAGACTGTAATCGGAAGTTGGCTGCTGAGAATTGGCACCGATACCAGAACTTTTTCAGTGCGGAGAAAATGCCAGCTTTATTGGCCTATAACGGACAAGCATATAAGCATCTGCGTGCAGCTTCACTGAGTCAGGAAGCCTTATCCTTCGGACAAGAACACCTCTGGATAACCTGCTTCCTGTATGGTCTACTTCGTCCTTTGGATGGAATAGTGCCCTATCGTATGGAACACTGTGTGAAGCTCCCTTCTACCCATTATGCTCCCATCAACCAGTATTGGAAGGATAAGCTGACAGATCTTCTCATCGACAGCGTCAAGGCCGATGATGGGATACTCATCCATTTGTCGACGGAGGAATATGAGCACCTGTTCGATTGGAAACGTGTGCGAAAAGAAGTTGCCGTCATCCAGCCCCTATTCTATGTGTGTAAAAACGGAGATTTAAAAATGCAAGCCGTTTGGGCAAAGACTTGCAGAGGAGCTATGGTTCGTTTCATTCTTCAGAACCAGCTCACAAATCCGGAAGAACTGAACGCTTTTAGTTATGAAGGATTTGAATATGCTCCTAGACTGGGAGAAACAGCTTACCCACATTTTGTCAAAGAAATCTAAAGTTACATGATACAACAAATAGAGTTTACCCTAACCCCCAAGAGCAGAGGATGCCACTTGATTACCAGAGAAATCTGGGAGCATCTGCCCAAGCCCCTCCCCCAAACAGGACTCTTGAACCTGTTTGTAAAACATACGTCCTGCGCCCTTTCCATCAATGAGAATGCAGATCCGGATGTGCGACTTGATATGGAAAATATCTTCAACCATTTAGTCCGGGAAAATGAGCCGTATTATGAGCATACCTTGGAAGGAGCTGACGACATGCCAGCCCATGCCAAAAGTTCCCTAGTGGGTGTCAGCCTGACAATTCCCATTACCGGAGGACATCTGAATTTAGGAACATGGCAAGGCATTTACCTCTGTGAATTTCGAAGGTATGGAGGACCTAGGAAAATAGTGGCAACCCTTTATGAGTAAATCAGTATTATTGGCACGCTTATCCGTAAATTGTATAAATAGTATTTCATTTTTTGGTGTTATTTTTGCATCGTGAAAGTTTATACATTTACATAATACTGTTTCTTATGAAGAAAATAGCAACCATTTTAATTTTATTTGTAATGCCAATGATAGTTTCAGCTCAAGCGCTTACAGAGCGCCAGTTACATCTTGCAACCCTTGCTAGTCTTGAAGCACAGGGTGACCTTGTACGTTTAGAACCAGCCATCCGTGAAGCACTGGATCACGGAGTAACCATCAATGAGATAAAAGAAGCTTTCTCTCACCTCTATGCATACGCTGGATTTCCTCGTTCCCTGAATGCTCTGGGAGTACTGCAGAGAGTTTTGAATGAGAAGAATCCCAACTGGAAAGAAGGTCAGAAATGGGAACGTCCATCTCTGTGGGATAATGCGGAAGAAGCACTGAAGGTGGGTACTGAAGTACAGACTCTGATGGCAGGTGCTGCATTCAACTATACCTTCTGTCCTCAAGATGACTATTATCTGAAATCACACCTGTTTGGCGACATTTTTGCCAGCCCTATCCTTTCTCATTCCGACCGTGAGCTGGTAACTGTGGCTGCCCTTTCATCCATTCCGGGAGTAGCACCCCAACTGGCAGCTCATAAGGCAGGAGCTGTAAGAATGGGCAACACCCAAGAACAGGTAGATGAATTATGCAAGTATCTAAGTGAAAAAGGATTATCTGTATGCGACAATGCATCGGAGGCTACTGCAGGTGCATGGGGACAGGGCAAACCTAACGACGGTTATGCTCAATATTTCATTGGAAATAGCTACTTGAATCCCATCAAACCTGTCAACCTGCAAGAAGGAGAGAACAGTGTATTACCTGTCAGCAATGTAACCTTCGAGCCTGGATGCCGCAACAACTGGCATATCCATCATGGAGCACATCAGATTCTGATCTGTGTCAGTGGTAAAGGATGGTATCAGGAATGGGGCAAACCTGCTATTGCCTTGAAACCAGGTGACATCGTTGACATTCCAGCAGAAGTAAAGCACTGGCACGGTGCACAAAAGGATTCCTGGTTCCAACATCTGACCAACCACGTAATCACTGGTGACAACGTATCCAATGAATGGTTGGAACCTGTGACCGATGAAGAATACAACAAACTTTAATCTACATAATGAATATAGTTGACTTAGCTCTGAAAATAGCCGTAGAGGCGCACACCGGTCAAGTAGACCGTGACCAAGAAGCCTACATCCTTCACCCACTAACCGTAGGATTAATGGGAAAGACTGACGAGGAAAGATGTGCCGGTTTCCTACACGATGTATTGGAAGACACAAGCTACACCGCCGAAGACCTGCTGGAAAAAGGAATTCCAGAAAGTGTAGTCAATGCCATCCAGCTCCTTACACACGACAAGAGTAGCGATTACTACACCTATGTTCAGAAGATCATCGATTCTCATAACCCTATCGCCTTGCACGTCAAATACTATGACCTGACGCATAATTATGCCCGAGGGAAGGCTTACCCAGATTTGCAAGAGAAACATGGAAAAGCCTTAAAGATGGTGAAGGAAGCCGTGGAAGAGATGGACAAAGTCTATCTATATGAACCCAAAGAAGGATATACCACCGCTATTTTCTCGGCTGGGTGCTTTTGGGGAGTGCAACATTATTTCGAGAGGATGAAAGGGGTACTTAACACCTATGTAGGCTACATTGGAGGCACAGAAGAAAACCCCACCTACGAACTGGTCCGTTCCCATCGCACCCATCACATAGAATCCATCTTGGTGGAATATAATCCAGCTGAGGTTTCTTACGAAGACTTATGCAAACTGTTCTTCGAGATTCATGACCCAGGACAAACCGATGGACAAGGGCCAGACAAGGGAGAACAGTACAGAAGTGCCATCTTCTATGAGAATAACGAGCAACTACAGACTGCAGAACGCCTTATCGCCATCCTTCGGGAAAAAGGTTATAAGGTCAACACGCTAATTAGACCTGCCAGCAAATTCTGGGTAGCCGAGAAATATCATCAGAATTACTATGACAATACAGGAGGTAATCCGTATTGCCACATTCGGAAGAAGAAATTTTAAGACGAATCAGCCAGGAGACAGGTGTCATTTGGTATATTCAGCATAATTTGCTACATTTGCGGCAAAATCTTAACAACTAAACGAAGAAATAATAGAAGACCCTAACTTTTAAGAGAATATAACGAAATAAACAATGGATGTAATAAGAAACAAAGTATTTGGAGGAGAACGTCCTCTATTCGAATCACATAATCTGGAACTGGATCACGTGAAAATCACATTCGGTGAGTCTGGCATCAAGGAATGTAGTAACATTGTATGCCGGAACTGCTATTTTGAAGGTAAATATCCTCTGTGGCACGTGAAAGGTTCAGAAATAGTCAACTGCTATTTTGCTCCCGGTTCCCGTTCTGCCATCTGGTATTCCGATGACATGAAGATGACCGATTGCGTGATTAACGGACCAAAGTTTTTCCGTGAAATGAAGAACTTGGAGCTGACCAATGTAACCATAAACGATGCAGACGAAACATTCTGGGGTATAGATGGACTAGTCCTGAAAAACGTAGTATTACACGAGGGAACCTATCCTTTCATGCACTGCCAGAACATTAAAATCTACGGATTGGAAAGCGACAGCAAATATGTATTCCAATACTGCAAGAATGTGGAAATACATAATGCCAAGATAGACACAAAAGATTCTTTCTGGGAGGTGGAAAACGTAACCATTTATGATTCTGAATTAAACGGAGAATACTTAGGTTGGCATTCCAAGAACCTGAAATTAGTGAACTGCCACATATCAGGAGAGCAGCCATTGTGCTACGCAGAAAACCTGATTCTGGAGAATTGCACATTCGACCCTGAATCAGACCGGGCATTTGAATACTCCACCGTACAAGCTGACGTAAAGGGCTTCATTAAGAGCGTGAAGAATCCTTCTTCCGGACTTATCGTAGCCGACGGTTATGGAGAAATTATCATCGATAAGAATATCAAAGCACCGGCAGACTGCAAGATAGTAACTAGAGGATAAATTAATCCACAATAAATGACTACAACTCAAATTTTACGGTCATCCATAATAGCTGGATTCTGCATCGGAATTGCAGGATTCGGCTATTTGGCTGAAAAGAGCATTATAGGTGCCGTTCTTTTCGCATTCGGTCTGCTAGCTGTGGTCCACTATGGACTGAAATTATATACGGGTACAGCCGGTTTCTTCAAAAAGGGGGAATTTGGACAACTTTTCATTATCCTAGGAGGTAATATTATCGGGTGTCTTTTGGTTGCTCTAATTGCCCGCTGTAGTCCTATGCCTTTGCAAGAAACAGCTCAGAACCTGCTGATTGGCCGATTGAACTCAGGGCCTTTAAACGGGGGTGTGCTGGCTATAGGCTGCGGATTTATCATGACTACTGCAGTCCAATTTGGTAGACAAGGAAAATTCCTCCCTCTACTCTTTGGTGTTCCCTTGTTCATAACCTGTGGATTTCCACACTGTATAGCAGATGCATTCTACTACCTATGCGTTCCTGTGAGTTTCCTGGCCGATAATGCATTAGAAGTCATCGTCTTTTACATCTCCATTGTCATCGGAAATTTTATAGGATGTAATCTTTACCGTGCCATTTGCAATCAAAACTAAACGAGAATGGAAGAACATATTTCAAGAGAAGAAGCAGTAGAACTGCTGAAAAAATATAATCAGGACCCGTTCCATCTACACCATGCCTATACTGTAGAAGGGGTGATGAGATGGTATGCAGAACAGCTAGGCTACGGAGAAGATGTAGACTTCTGGGGACTGGTTGGCCTGCTGCACGACATCGATTTTGAGAAGTATCCTGAACAACATTGCATCAAGGCACCAGAACTGCTGCGTGAAGCCGGAGTAGGTGAACAGATGATTCACGCTATATGCAGTCATGCTTATGGACTACATGTAGATGTCAAGCCTGAACACCAAATGGAAAAAGTGCTCTATGCCACCGATGAATTAACTGGCCTTATATGGGCCACAGCACTGATGCGCCCTTCTAAGAGCGTACAAGACATGGAACTGAAGTCGCTGAAGAAAAAATATAAGTCCAAAGGCTTTGCTGCCGGATGCTCCCGTGAAGTCATTGAAAAAGGAGCTAGCATGCTAGGATGGGAATTAGACGACTTGCTGCAAAAAACAATAGAAGCCATGCGCAGTTGTGAGGCAGTAGTTAACGAACAACCACATTAGACAGATATGGAAGAGAAGAAAGCTATTATTATGGGTGCTACCTCAGGCATAGGGAAAGCAGTAGCCCAGATCTTGTCGGCCAAAGGCTGGAAAATTGGTATTGCAGGACGAAGACAAGAAGTACTGCAAGAGATTCAGCGAGGCGACTTGAATGTAATAGCCACTCAATGCATAGACATCACCAAAGAGAATGCTACCACCGGCCTCAAGAATCTCATTGGTAAAATGGGAGGCATCGATTTGTATTTCCACAGTTCAGGAATCGGATATCAGAATCCATCGCTAGATGAAGAAAAAGAGCTGAAAACCATAGAGACAAATGCCCTAGGTTTTACCCGAATGACGATTACAGCTTTCAAGTATTTTGAAGAGCATCCTGAGCGAAAAGGGCAAATAGCTGTTATCAGCAGTATAGCTAGGACAAAAGGTTTAGGTGCCGCTCCTGCCTATTCATCCACCAAGAGATTTGTCAGCCACTACCTGGAGAGCCTCACTCAATTGGTACATATTAAAGGTATGAAAAACCTAACCATCACGGATATTCGTCCAGGCTTTGTCCGTACCCCCTTGCTGGGTGATGGTGGAACCTACCCTTTCCAAATGGAGGTAGACAAGGTGGCACAGCTCATCGTAAAAGGAGTGGAGAAAAAGAAATCCATCATCACTGTGGATTGGAGATATCGCATTTTGGCATTTCTATGGAACCTTGTTCCCCGCTGGATTTGGGTACGCATGAAGATCGTTTCCAAAAAACAATAATCATCATGGAGGATAAAAAGACTATAAAAGACATATATCTGGACAATTATGAAAAGGAACTGATGCAGCATTTACTAAAAATGCTAACCTCCATGCAGTTGCTTGATGGACAATTGCTAGAATCTCCAGACATCACAGAAAAATGGGAAACATTGCTCCCTGCTTATATCCAAGACGCCATTCCTGAAATAACCAAATACCCATCCGTTTCTCTGGGATGGGCCATGTACCTAGGCATGGCAGTAGCACGGTACTGGGATGAGGACTGGTCTACCTATAGTTCCAAAGAAGACTTATACGAACAAATCCGAGACATTCGCGGGTTCGATTATATGGATGAAGTGATCCGTGGAAATATCCTTCACCTGGAAGGAGAAGAATTCGACCAGATGGAGAAGAATGTCCAAAGTTGTGCCCAACAAACATTAGCAAAAATCCGGCACGAACAGATAGAGCCCCAAAGCCCTATGGCTTTTCATGTTTATGTACGCAGCATCAAAGTCCTATATCAGCTGGGAGCTGCCATAGAACTGAAAGCTTTAGGTTACAAATTTGAAAAAATAAAATGAGCATGGAAGAACCTACACTGAACGAACATAATAAGGCCGAATATCCCCCAGCACATACAGCAGAACATCTGTTGAACCAAACTATGGATCGTATGTTCGGCTGCGGACGTTCTAAAAATGCCCATATTGAACGGAAGAAAAGTAAAATCAACTGGCCCTTACCATCCTGTCCTACTCCAGAGCAGATTGCTCAAGTAGAAGCAAAAATCAAAGAGATCATAGCCAAGGGGCTACCAGTAACCTATGAATTTGTGACACGTGACAATATACCCTCTGATGTATCCTTGGACAAACTTCCGGATGATGCTTCAGAAACCATACGTTTAGTACGTATAGGTGACTATGACGTCTGTGCATGTATTGGAACACATGTGGAAAATACAAATCAGCTGAAAGATTTCCGTATAACCAGCACCAGTTACAATGATGGTGTTTTCAGGATTGTATACAAAGTGTAAGATATTCATCTGAGCAATCGATAATCCGCATTTTTTTTGTTATATTTGCGGATTGAAGAATCATTTTTAAATTTTACATTATGAAAAGCTTTAAGCCACAACCTTGGATGTTGCCACAACCAGTGGTAATCATCGGAACTTACGACAAAGAAGGAAAACCCAATGCCATGAACGCAGCATGGGCAGGCACATGGGATATGGATGAAATTATGATTTCATTAAGCAATCATGCCACCACAGAAAATTTGGATGCAACCGGAGAATTCACGGTAACTTTTGCCACAAAAGATACTTTGGTAGCTTCAGACTTTGTAGGAATAGTCAGCGCTAAGAAAGATCCTGATAAAATAGCTAAGACTGGCTGGGCCATAGAACCTGCCCTTAATGTAAATGCCCCTGTCTTTACCAATTTCCCATTCACATTAGAATGCAAAGTTCATGAAACAATAAATCGTACTGCTACAGGATATATGCTGATAGGTAAAGTAGTGGGTATACTTTGTGACGAGAAATACCTAGCAGAAGATGGTAAGCCAGATGTAGAGAAAATGGAACTTATCACCTATGACCCAGTACACCATAACTATATCCAACTAGGTAAAATTGTTGGTAAGGCATTCTCTGATGGTAAAGTATTAAAATAAACTCCACCCATTCTGATGGAAATTAAAGATTTTTTTCCTCAGAAAGGTGAGATTGGCAATACATGGACTCATCTTGTTGGAGCCATTTTTGCCTTATCCTCCATTTGGCTCATCTGGCCAGCTGCCAAAATCAGCTGGCAGATGGCTATGGGGGTTATTTTCTTTATTGTGGGCATGTTTATCATGTTCCTATCCAGCACCTTATACCATTGGGTACATCAAAGTTTAGCCAAACGTATCTTACGAAAATGTGACCATATTAGTATTTACGTTATGATAGCCTGCTCCTATACGCCTATATGTATTGGTGTCATAGGAGGATGGATTGGGTGGTTAGTCTTCGGGCTACAATGGGCAGCCGTGATAGGTGGAGCTTTCTACAAGATATTCGCCTTTGGAAAATATCCACGGCTATCACTCACTTTATACCTGATTATGGGATGGAGTGTCTTGCTGATATTAAAACCCGTAATGGACCGCCTTTCCACGTTAGCCATGGTGCTTCTATTCGCTGAAGGAATATTCTATACTTGTGGCGTCTTCTTTTTTGCACATGATTCCCATAAATACTATCACGCCATCTGGCACATATTCGTACTCCTAGGTGCTATCGCTCATTGGAGTGTGGTACTTTGTATCGTATTAAACTTATAAGAATAAAAGAAAAAGATGAAAATAACACTGCTCCAGAGAGACATAGTTTGGGGGAATCCTGATATAAATTGCAAAAGAGCTGAAGAAGCTATTTTGGAGGCTCCTTTAAGCGATCTGTATGTTTTACCTGAAATGTGGAGCACAGGTTTTGCTACAGAGCCAAAGGGGATAGCAGAAAAAGAACCAAGTGAATCTTTACAATGGATGCACAAAATGGCAAATAGACTTAATGCTGCCATCACAGGTTCCATTGCCACCCAAACAAAAGAAGGCATCTATTGCAACCGTCTATATTTTGTAAAGCCTCAGCAAACAGAAGAAGTTTTTTACGACAAACACCATTTGTTTTCTTATGGTGGAGAAAACAATCACTATACAGCAGGGAATGAACGAGTGGTAATTTCATGGAGAGGAGTACGTTTTCTACTCCAGATCTGTTATGACCTTCGTTTCCCAGTCTTTGCCCGCAACCATGAAGACTATGACTGCATCATCTACGTAGCATCATGGCCCACCTCTAGGATAGAAGCATGGAACACACTTCTTCATGCCCGTGCTCTAGAGAACCAATGTTATGTCATCGGTGTAAACCGTATAGGTTCCGATCCTGCCTGCAGTTATAGCGGAGGTACAATACTTATCGATGCTTATGGGAAAGACGTGGTTTCTTGTCCTATGAATCAAGAAACAAGTGCCACAGCGGAATTGGATATGAATAAGTTGGAAGGGTTTCGTAAGAAATTCCCAGTTTTGAAAGATCGAGATTAGAGAAAAATCTGTATCTTTGCATTTATGAAGACGGTTCTTTTTTTACATGGTTTTTATGCTTCTGGCAGTTGTGTGCCAGCCATGGCATTAGCAAATGCGTTTGCTAATTCTAATATACGTGTGATTGCTCCTGATTTGCCTTTGCATCCGACAAAAGCCATCGAATTAATACAAAAGATATGTTATGAGGAAAAACCAAACTTGCTGGTTGGAAATAGCTGTGGTTCTTTTTACGCCCAATTTCTATCTTCCAAAGTTGATATACCTACCTTGTTGGGTAATCCTCATTTTCAAATGAGCCTTTTTTTAAAAGAGCGCATCGGTAAAAACAGCTACAAAGCCCCACGAAGAGATGGCAATCAAGATTTTATTATAGACGAACAGCTTATCAAAGAATTTGAAGAGTTAGAAGCCATTCAATTTAATCATATCAACCCCTTTCACCGTGATAAAGTGTGGGGATTATTTGGGATAAAGGACACCTTGGCAAATTTCAGGGATCTTTTCCTGACACATTATGATCAGGCTTTCTCATTTCCTGGAAATCATACTCCTACTGAAGAAGAAGTAAAAAAATGGTATGTACCCCTCATAGAGGAAATGCTACTGATTTACAAAAAGCCTGAAAATGGCACTAGTGATACAGAGATCAACAGATTTGTAGAAGAATAAAACGAGGTTTAATCATGAAGCAAATCTGTAACATCATCAGTAAAGGTATGGCTTTTATTGTACTCCTTACAGCTGTAGGGGCACTATTTTGGCCATCAACTTTTGGTGTCATCCGTACTTCTTGGATCAGTTATCTGCTAGGGATGGTCATGTTTGGAATGGGACTAACCATGAATATCAATGATTTCAAAATCATCTTCAGCCGTCCCCGGGATATTATCATAGGATGTATAGCTCAATTTACGATTATGCCGACCTTAGCTTGGTGCCTTGCCAAGTTTTTTGAGCTTCCGCCAGAATTAGCTATTGGCGTGATTCTAGTAGGATGTTGCCCCGGAGGAACAGCATCCAATGTCATTACCTATCTAGCTGGAGGAGATTTACCTCTATCTGTAGGTTTTACCAGCATTTCCACCATCTTAGCCCCACTCTTGACGCCACTCCTTACTTGGCTATTGGCAGGTACCTATGTGAATGTCAGTATTTGGCCAATGTTCATTAGTATTATAAATGTAATTATTATACCTATAATATTAGGATTAATAACTAAATACTATTTTAAAGACTTATCAATGAAAATAGCAGATTACCTGCCTGCATTCTCCACTATAGCAATTGCATTGATTGTGGCTGCAGTTGTATCTGCTAATTCCCTGTCATTACGAACATCAGGCCTACTTATCATCTTTGTGGTTATCTGCCACAATTTACTAGGCTATGTAATAGGATTCCTACTTGGTAAAATACTTAAACTGGCTTATCCTAAGTGCATTGCCATTTGTGTAGAAGTAGGCATGCAGAACTCCGGACTGGCCTGCACTCTAGCCAACCAGTATTTTAGCGCCATGGCAATGGCTGCAGTACCAGGAGCCATCTTCAGTGTTTGGCATAACATTTCAGGAGCTCTTCTGGCACGCTTTTTTAGAAAGTATTAATTCACTAAATAATACCATTATGATTATTGATTTCAACAACATGTCTTTCGAGGATTTTCCCAACTTCAAGGGGGGCGAAAAGCAACTGACAGCAAAAATGTTCTTTGATGGCACGAACCGAATTATGTCAGCATATCTTGTTCCAGGTGCCAGCATTGGTTTACACACTCATGATGTAAATAGTGAAATTTTATTTGTTCTAAAAGGAGAAGGCACTCTATTAGATGACGGCATTTCTAGCCCTATCAAAGCAGGACAATGTGCCTATTGTCCTAAAGGGCATAACCATAGTCTTATCAACACGAGTACTGAAAATCTGGAGTTTGTGGCATGTGTTCCGAATCAATAAGATTTCAAAACTTATAAAGTTCGCACTAAAAAGTTAGTGTGAACTTTTGTTTTTAGACAAAAAGTAGTATTTTTGTAGTCCGTAAACAAAAGACTTACGGAAATGAAAATCGGCTTTGACAATGACAAGTATGTAAAGATTCAGTCTGAGCATATCAAAGAGCGCATCGCTCAATTTGGCAATAAACTTTATTTGGAACTGGGAGGCAAGTTGTTTGATGACAACCATGCAGCTCGTGTTCTGCCAGGTTTCCAGCCTGACAGCAAACTTCGTATGCTTTCCCAATTAAGCGACAGTCTGGAAATAATCATTGTCATCAGTGCCGAGGATATCGTCAAAAATAAAGTTCGAGCAGACTTAGGTATTACCTATGACGAAGATGTGCTTCGCTTACGAAGTGAATTCATGAACCGTGGATTTCTGGTAAGTTCCGTAGTCATTACCCATTACAATGGGCAGATTGCAGCTGATATTTTCCATAAGCGTTTGGAACGCATGGGAATAAAGTCTTATTTCCATTATCTCATTGACGGGTATCCGCATAATGTAACACTCATAGCCAGTGATGAAGGTTTTGGTAAGAATGATTATATAGAAACCACACGACCACTGGTCGTTGTAACGGCTCCAGGCCCTGGAAGCGGTAAGTTTGCTGTTTGCTTAAGCCAACTTTACAATGAGAACAAACGAGGCATTGTGGCAGGTTATGCTAAATTCGAAACTTTCCCAGTTTGGAACCTCCCTTTGAAGCATCCGGTAAACATCGCTTATGAAGCCGCCACTGCCGACCTTAACGATGTAAATATGATTGACCCGTTCCATTTGGAGGCTTACCAGAAAGTTGCCATCAATTATAATCGAGATGTAGAAATATTCCCGGTGCTTAATGCCCTATTCGAAGGTATTTTCGGTAAGAGCATCTACAAATCACCCACAGATATGGGAGTGAATATGGTTGGTTTCTGTATCAGTGATGATGAGGTATGCTGTGAGGCATCCAAACAAGAAATTATCCGACGTTATTATGACGCACTGAACAAGATGGCCAATGGTGCAGGAAATGAGGCTGAAATCAACAAAATAAAAGTGCTCTTCCAACAAGGCAAGATAGATACAAACTATCGCAAGGTTACAGTTGCAGCTCACAAAAGAAGAGAGGATGAGGGTGGCATCCCTTGTGCAGCAATAGAACTGGAAGACGGAACCATTATCACTTCTAAGAGTAGTAGCTTGCTAGGGCCAAGCGCTGCACTTATTCTCAATGCCACAAAACATCTGGCAGGTGTGGATCACCATGTAAAACTCATTCCACAAACCCTCATCGAGCCCATTCAAAAGACAAAAGTGGACTATTTAGGTGGTCATAACCCACGTCTACACACAGATGAAGTCTTAGTCACTCTTTCTGTTTTAAGTAGAATAGATGAAAACTGTAAACATGCTTTGGAACAGTTACCTAAATTCCGGGGTTGCCAAGTACATACGACAGTAATGCTTAGTGAAATAGACCGGAAGATATTCAAAAAATTAGGAGTAAATCTAACTTGTGATCCCGTTAGAAAATAAAGAGAGGCGGTAAATACCGCCTCTCTTGCTAATTATAAATACGTTCATGCATACTTTTATCTTCCATAAAACAAGGATGTACTGGCCCAAATCCCTTGCCGAAAACGTATTCAGCACCTAAGCTAATCGCCCTACTTATAAATTCCTCTCCCTTAGCTAATGCATCATTGAGGGGATAACCCTTTGCCAGATAAGTTGCTATGGCAGAACTAAAAGAATCTCCCGTCCCATTCACATTGTGCGTGTCAATCCAAGGCTTGGTAAAGACCTTGACTTCACCTGTCTTATGGTTATAAAGATAGTCGCTCTGCTGGTTTCCTATCCGGATAGATTTTATAACAGCAGAACAACCCCACTTTCCAAATTCACGTATTTCCTGTGAAACATTTACTAATGGATGACCTAGTAGCACCTCAGCTTCACGCCGATTCGGTGTAATAAGAGTGGCCAATGGGAACAAATCGTTCTTGTAAGCATCAATAGACTCCGTGCTAACCAAGACCTCCCCATTAGAATTTACAACCACAGGATCCACAATCAAAGGCACACTCGGGTACTTTTTCAGTAGTTTTGCTACAGCCTTTATAATTTCAGGACGAGGCATCACACCTGTTTTAATGCAACGTGCACCTACATCACCAAGAAAAGACTCTGCCTGAGAAATAATTAAGTCAGTAGGCAAAGGCGTTATACTTTTTACGTGACTGGTGTCCTCATCCACAATACAAGTGAGGGCACAAGCGGCATAACCTCCACAAGCAGTAATAGCCTTAATATCTGCCTGCATGCCTGCAGAGCCTAAAGGCTCACTCCCGGCAATTAAGAACACAATGTCTAGTGACTTCTTCATGTCAAATTCAATTAATATGGGCCGCAAATTTACGATTTTATTTTGATTTCTTTTATATTTGGCTCTTCAATTAAAAAGATTTATATTTGCAAAAAGTAAAAACCAAATATTATGATTCAAAGTCTTATTGATTTTCTCAACAATTCTCCTGTCAACTTTTTAGCAGTGAAAAACATTGCTGACCGATTAGAAGAAGCAGGGTTTCAACGGCTCGATGCAACCGAACAAATTTCCGACCTTCAGCCAGGTGATCAGTTTTACCTAACAAAAAATGATTCTTCCATTTATGCCTTCCGATTAGGAGAGCAGACACTAGGGGAAGGCGGTTTCCATATCATTTGTGCTCACTGTGATTCCCCAACCTTCAGAATTAAGCCCAATGCTGAGATGATAGGAGAAGGTGGAGTTGTCCGCTTGAATACCGAAGTTTATGGAGGCCCAATACTTTCCACTTGGTTTGACCGCCCACTTAGCCTAGCAGGACGAGTTATTCTGAAAACGGATGATCCACTACATCCCATTACGAAATTACTTCACATCAAACGGCCTTTATTACAGATTCCTAATCTAGCCATACACTTCAATCGCCAAGTAAACGACGGAGTCAAACTAAGTAAGCAAAAAGATACACTACCCATCCTTGGCATAATAACCAGTAGCCTAGAACGTGAAAACATCCTTTTAAATATTATCAGTGAAGAACTGGATGTAGAGATTGAAGACATTTTGGACTTCGACCTTTATCTGTATGATTTCACTCCATCTTGTACTTTTGGCCTACACAACGAGTTCATTTCAAGTGGACGATTAGACGACCTTTCCATGGTTCATGCCGGATTAGAAGCACTTCTCCAGGCACAGCCATCCATTCCCGAAACTACACAGGTTCTGGCTATCTTTGACAATGAAGAGACTGGTTCTCAGACTAAACAAGGTGCAGGAAGTCCATTCTTAAGCCATCTGCTCCAACGAATAAATTTAACTGAAGGTGGCACACCGGAGGATTACTTCCGAGCTATTGAAAAAGCATTCATGATATCTGCTGACAATGCACATGCCTGGCATCCTAATTATCCTGAGAAAATGGACCCGACCAATCATCCTTTAATGGGAAACGGTCCTGTAATTAAGTTTAACGCTGCCCAGAAATATGCAAGTGATGCGGTTTCTGCAGCTATCTTTGCCAGCATCTGTGAAAAAGCTGGTGTACCCTGCCAGCGGTTCGTTAATCACAGTGACATTGCAGGTGGCAGTACTTTAGGGAATATTCTGGCCTCTTCTCTCCCACTACGCGGTGTGGATATGGGTAATCCTATCTGGGGTATGCATAGTTGCCGTGAAACAGGCTCAGTAGCAGACCATAATTATTGCATCCGTGCTTTTCGTCAATTTTATGAATTATGAAAAAATATAACAACAGTCCTGGAGGAAGAGTTTTAAACTTTATCCGAGAACTTTCTAATCACAATAACCGCGAATGGTTTGCAGAGCATAAAGCTGATTACGAAGAGGCCAAAGCACTCTTTGAACAGATGGTGCAAGACGCCATTCTTCGTATATCCACTTTCGACAAGAGTGTAGAAATGCTTCAACCGAAAGACTGCACTTATCGAATTTACCGAGATATCCGCTTTAGCGAAGACAAAAGTCCATTCAAACGGCACATGGGGGCCTACATCTGTGCCCGTGGCAAGCAATCAATACACGGAGGATACTACATCCATCTCCAACCCGAAGGATGTTTATTGGCTGGTGGTTGCTATTATTTCCCTCCCAAATTGCTTCAACAGGTTCGCCATACCATCATTGACAATATAGATGAGTACCGAGCCATAGTGGACTCTCCAGAGTTTAAAAAATACTATCCTGTCATTGGTGAGGAACAGTTAAAAGGAGCCCCTAAAGGCTTTAAAAAAGACAATCCTTACTTAAAATACATTCAGCCAAAGCAGTATGACACCATGTATGCTGTTCCTGATGAGTTCTTTTGTTCTCCGGATTGGCTAGATAACCTGGAAAATGCGTTCCGCCCTTTGAAAAAATTCTTGGATTTTATCAACTATCCTGTAGACGAATATTTAGATAATAATAATGACTAAACCTATACCTTTTTTTAAATGAAAAAAACATTTCTAACAACATGTGCCATTCTAGGAATGGTCATTAGCTCTTGTACAGATGCACCTGTAGAGCGTGTATGGAATGATGGCATCAACATCATACCTCAACCAGTAGAACTTCAAGTGGGACAAGGCCATTTCACACTGACAAATTCCACCTCCATTACTTTCAATGATGAAGGGCTAAAGCCTGTAGGTACTTTTTTTGCAGAGAAACTATCCAAAGCTACAGGCTATAACATCGCAATTGAAGATAAGGCTCAAAGTACGGGAATCAATATCGTGCTGGATCCAAAACTAAATTTAGAAGAAGAGGGCTACCATCTCACTGTTACTTCTAGCAATGTAAATCTAGAAGCCAAAACTCCTCAAGGTGCTTTTTATGGAATGCAAACATTCCTACAGTTGCTACCTGCTGAGATTGAAAGCCAAAGCAAAATTAAAAATATCGAATGGATAGCTCCTGCAGTAGAAATCACAGATTTTCCACGATATAGCTACCGTGGTTTCCATGTAGATCCATGCCGACACTTCTGGACAGTAGAGGAAACCAAGAAAATCATCGATGCAATGTCTCTTTACAAAATAAACAAGATGCATTGGCATATTACAGAAGACCAAGGTTGGCGTGTGGAAATCAAGAAATATCCAAAACTTACCGAAGTTGGAGCATACCGCACAGAAGGTGACGGTAGTAAATATGGAGGATTCTATACCCAAGAAGAAATAAAAGAGATCGTAGCATACGCAGCAGAACGTTGTATTGAGGTAATTCCAGAGGTCGATCTACCAGGACACATGGCAGCAGCTATAGCTGCATATCCAGACCTTTCTTGTACTGGTATTAAAATTGATCCTAGGATTGTTTGGGGTGTTGAAGATATCGTTATGTGCCCTGGAAAAGAAAACATGTTCACTTTCCTACAAGACGTATTTGATGAGTTAGCCCCATTATTCCCTAGCAAATACTTCCACGTGGGAGGAGATGAGTGTCCAAAAAGTGAATGGAAGAAATGCCCGCTCTGCCAAGCTAGAATTAAGACAGAAGGCATCAAGGCCAAGAATGGATACACTGCAGAACAAGGTTTGCAGTCATATGTACTACATCGTGTAGAGCAGATGCTGACTAAACATGGTAAGAAAATCATCGGTTGGGATGAAATCTTAGAAGGAGGTCTGAGCCCAGAATCTACAGTTATGTCATGGAGAGGAACTGAAGGAGGCATTTCAGCAGCAGTTCAAGGTCACGATGCTATTATGTCTCCAGCATCTGATGGCTTATACTTAGATAATTTTCAGGGAGATCCAAAGATTAGCCCTGTTGCCATAGGTGGTTTCTCTACTCTGAAGAGAGTATATAGTTATAACCCTACTCCAGACACTTTGAAAGTATTAAATATGGATCACCATATCATTGGTGTTCAAGGAAATGTTTGGTCGGAATACCTTCCTACTGCAGATATTATGGAATACCGAATGTTCCCACGTATTCTAGCTGTAGCTGAAGTTGGGTGGACCCCTAACGAGAAGAAAGATTACGATGACTTTGAACGTCGTTTGAATAATACTCTAGTCCGTCTGGATTATCATAACATCAACTATTATATACCACAGCCAGAGCAGCCAAATGGTTCTTGTAATTTCGTAGCATTTACAGATTCTGCCAAATTAGAATTTACTACCAGCTATCCACATACTATTGTCTACACCCTAGATGGCAGTGATCCGAAAGCTGGTTCTAATGAATATAAAGAACCTATCATTCTCAAAGATAGTAAGACTCTTAAGATTTGCACTCTTTTGCCAAGTGGTAAAACAAGCCCTATTCGTACCATTACTGTTGAAAAGCAGGAGCTATCACCAGCCACAGTCTTAGAGGCAAAACAACCTGGTCTTAAGATGAAGAAGACCTATGGTTATTATCTAAATTCTAAGGAACTTGAAAAAGCTACAGAGTGGGAAGAAGTAACCATTAAGAGCACCTTCGATATCAGAAGCCAAGAACCTACTACTGAGTCAATGCGTGATGCTAAGTATTACAGTGCCATAGCAGAAGGTTTTGTAGATATACCTGAAGATGGTGTTTACTTCATAAGTAGCAACAATGATGAAGTATGGATTGATAATAAATTATTAATAAACAATGCCAATGAAGTCAAGCGTTTCTCACATCATGACACCTCCATGGCCTTAGCCAAAGGATTGCATAGCATCAAGATCGTATTTTGTGGAAACATCACAGGTGGTTGGCCAACACAATGGGACGATGCGAGTGTCCAATTACGCAAATCAGATGCTGAATGCTTTCAACCAATAAAACCTGAACAATTGTTCTACAAATAAAATTAAATCAAAAAAGGAAGGAGCTACTACAGTTCCTTCCTTTTTTCTAATCTATTTATCATTTATAAAATACTTTTCAACTCCTCTTCGTCAAACTCTCCAAACCATTCATGTAATTTACTTTTAGCCTTCTGCTCAATTTGTTCATTGACATTTGCCTGCACAGAATGATATGCCCAAAGCAAAGCTGCCAAATCATCAGAAAATCCCAAAACAGGAATAGAGTCTGGAATTAGATCAATAGGAAGGATCAAATAGCCTAAAGCACCTAGAATCTTCAGTTTATCCTCACGACTCACAGTATCACATGTCAGCACATAATACAGCAATAGAGCCAGATAAACCACCTTAATCCCCATTTTCTTGGCAAATTTCTTCAGCTTTTCCCAAAATTCTCCCTCAGAAAAGTGTTTAACATACTTTTCCATGTCCTTTTGTGTCTCATTGTTAGTTTCTTCCATTATAGTCTGTCTTTATTGGTTAAACATAATGACAAAACTACAACTAATATGCCAATAACATACCCAATCTGAAACGAACTTAAATTATCAACTGCAATTTTAACTTTCATTATCTATTTTAATTACAAGCACAACATTTTATTTTACAAAAAAGATTATATTTGCAACAAAATCATCTAACTCTATGGATACAGAACTGGATTTTAAACATTTTAAAAAATTTATCGACTCTTATAAACTGGGAGTCTTTCACCTGAACCGTGAGCACAACTTAAGTAGGAATAGCTTGGAAAGGTTAGCCCTGACTTCTATTTCTGAGATTAAGAACCCACCTCCTAGGCAAGTTGGTTTCTTAGCTACATCTTTCGCCAGTTCTGCCATTAGCTTTTCCAATGACTTTCTAAAAAGCCTCAGTAAATTTGAAGCTATCCTGAACAACAGCAACCGTGACAAGTTCTTGGCTCGTTACAAAGAACCTCATACCCTTTTAACTACAAAGATAGAAGATTCCCTTGTTCACGATGCTGCACAAATAGCTCTTCATGTCTATGGAGATGAACAAGATGCAGTTATACCATCAGGATGGAAAAAGCAAGAGTTCAAACCTTCTTACAAGCAAAAAAGTGACTTGAAATATGGTCTATATCAAAAAGGAAATCAATACATTTATGCCATTGCTGGTACAGATAATATAGGAGATTGGGGTACGAATCTTTCACAGTTCTTTTTGGGACAATCTGATGAATACGATGACACTTATGAGATTGTAAAAGAACTTGTTCAAAAAGTAGACAATCTCATTCTAGTAGGACACTCCAAGGGAGGAGGTCAAGCTGCATACGGAGCCATAAGAATCAATGAAAACGGTAATATAATTATAAAAGCCATCACATTTAATCCTATTGGAACTCAGGAGAAACAGCCTGTGGTCAAAGATTACATACAAACCTATATTAATCTGGATGACCCACTAAATCTGTTTTTAGATTTTATCGGCATCAACCAGGCAGATGGAGTGAGGCACTATCTTTCACCATCAGACGATAACACCGGCTCTATCATCGATGGTCATGACATGAAAGATGTAATCCGAACACTAAATAGTTTAAAGTAGCTATTAATAACGAAAGAAAAGAAGCAGTGAGCAAATAATTGTCCACTGCTTTTTCTTTTACATTTGTCTGCACCATTTTCTCTTATTATGGCATATTTATTGTATTAGATATTTAAATAAAAATAACATTAAATGCAGAGATTTTTTTCTATCTTTGCCCATAATATGATAAAAGGAAACATTAATTCTATCTTTGGAAATAGCTAAATGCAAAACGACTTGAAATACGGATTATCCTTTGCCCTCTGCGGAATAGCACTTATCTGTTTTGCTATAGGTTGCTTTCTGGGACTAAATTATTGGACTGAAGGAAATTTGATAATTCCAATTGCTACAACTATTATCGGATGCTATACTGTATGCCGATGCATTGTTATTGCATGTCAATCAAAATCAATGCGTAACAAGCGGATGGGACTTATAAGAGAATTTACATCTTGCATCATCATCCTTTTATTTTTATTAGCCGGAAGCTTACCTTTTACGAAGTTCCTACAAATCCTAGATAAAGAAGAAAGGCTGAAAACAGAGGTAAAGCAGACCGTGAATTCCATTTCTCAAATAGATTCTCTCTATCTTGCCTATGCTCAGCAGCGAGTGGAAAATTACCGCATGCACTTGGACAGTTTATCTACAAAAAGCAAAGAATACCAAGAAGAAATTGGCGGAGTTTCCAAGACTTATGGAAAAGGGGACATTAAGGGAGTACAAATAAAAAATGCGACGGCTAGTCTAAAACGTAGGCTAATCCCAGAGCAAACAGACACCATCATTTCACGACGTCAAGAATGGCTTAAGAGCATTGGAAACGTGAATGTTTGGAATTATGCCACTCCTAAAAACATAAAAGTAATTTCTTCTGCCGGTAGTAAATGGACAAACGACTACAAAACAGTTTCTCAAATCATTTATAAAGGAGAGAATGCCCAACCATTCTCATATCCAGAATTAAATGAAAACCTAGAAACATTTAGAGCTGATTTCACGCAGTTTCATGCACCTGATTTTCGCTGTATACTAATATCATTATGCTGTTTCGGCCTTATACTGCTGCCCTACCTAATTACGCGTCGTAAAAAGAACAGGGCTGATGGCACTCATGAATAAAAGACTAGAAATATGGAAGTGAACAAGCTGATAAAGAATCTGGTCTTCAATGAGAATAGCCTCAGCATGAACGACCTAAAGCAAATGATAAATTCTGGAGTTATTTCCTCAAAAGACCTTTATAACGTTTTAGAAAAGGAAATAGCAGATACGGTCATATCTGAACTTCAGGCCAGATGTGAAGTGCCTGTAGGTGGTACTCAAGAACGAACAGATGAACATACCGAGGTTTTCTTTTGGGGCATGCAAGGCACTGGGAAGACCACAATAATAGGCAGTTTACTAAATGCAGGAGGAACGCGTGTTCAGCCTGTCCACAATACAGTGGAAATGAATAACCGCTTGCGTCTCTTACAAAATGCCTTCATTCCCAAAAAGACCTATTCATTACTTCCCGATGATCTATCGAATGAATTAGAGGTTCTGAATATTGATATCGAAGAGAATAATCATTGGAAGCGGAAGCATCCTCTAACCTTTATAGAGGTTCCTGAACAATACAAGGGGATTAAAGAGCTGAAAGCCATGCTGAACAATAGTATGGATAAGATTCATTTCCTTTGTTTTGATACTGCCGACAAGGACAATGAAAAGGATGTTCAATACTTCGACAAGCAGATATCATATTTGCAAGATGTACTGAAAGATTTAAAAGAATTAGGTGTCTTTGAGCATTCCGTAGGTATTTACATCTTAGTTACAAAAATAGACGGAAATCCTTTTATACCCCAAAAAGAGCGTCAATTGGCTGCTCAGACAATGATAACAGCTAATCAGGCAAATTTCTGGTATGAAATACGTCAGATTTGTCACCAGATGAATATTTATGATGCTACTCCCTTGCCCTTTACAATAGGTGACGTAAAATTGCAAAAATTGGTAAAGGTAAACAACAGCATGGCTGAAAACCTGATTGACAAACCTATCTTACTAAAAAGCCATCCATACAAGAGCATCATGAACACGGTGCTGAATTTTGGCAACAAATGGGTAACCTTACTAATTTGCATTATGGTGTTCTGCGGTATAGGATACAAACTATATAAGGATAGTGAACTCCTTAATGAAGGACCACAAGCTACTATAAAACCATACAATTTCATAGAAGAATTCATTAAGAAAGAAAAAAGTCTTATTAAAGATGTTACTTATCAAAAAAGCTATAGTTCCTTTAATGAGCTGGAAGCTAAGTTGCAAACAGAAGCATTTCTAACCCAAAAGGATGGCAGCCCACTGATTTCTGCTGATACCGTAAGGTTATTAGGCAGAGCACTATACAATGACTTCAGCAAGTCTGTGGAAATTAAGGCTAAAAATGCCTTCCAAAGCGAAAATTGGAATGCAAATATAAAAGATTTAGCTTGGCAATGCAAAAGACTTAAAAAAGGTAATTACCTTACCTCTGAGCACGAAAGAGAACTGGATAAGATTTACAACACAATACAAGAGTATTATGAAGCAAAAAACTTCATTAGCAAAAAAATCTCTTGCAAATCTTTAGCAGAAGTGAATGATATTAAGGATGAATATCTTAATTTTGCATTATCTGAAGTAAGAAATGACACTATAGTGAGAAAAGGTTTGGAAAACATAGTACCAAAAGCCCAGCTAAGCTATGCCAGATATTTAGTGGATATGGCTAAACAACGCTACCAGCAGTATAAGCAAGCTTTAAAAAACCGGAGCTTTACCCGTCAGGCTACCGACTTTTTTACGAATTCCACTTATAATAGTCATTATAGACGAGCAAACTCTCTTCGTCAATCAGTGAGAGACCTGAAGAGCACGTTGAATATGAACTCCAGCAATGACTATGTACTGGATGCGATAGAACAATGTAACATAGCTATGAATTACCTTGAATTTGACCGATAGACATGATAGAGAACCTGTTTTCTAAAATACTTCGTTTCTTTACCGCATATGGCTCACAGGATTCTATGCCGGGAAGAAAGCATGCCACCTTCACACTAACCATTATCGGAGTGTGTTTGGGATTAACGTTTGCTATGGGGCGAAGCATCGAAAAGAAGTTTGCTTTCTTTCTGGATAGTATTGATATAGCAGAAGCCGATGGTCTGTCTATTGGAGAAAACAGTGACATCTGTTATGGAAACATGCCACACGATTTTCTCCACATAAAATACTCTGATGGTTTATGGCACTGGAAAGTGAATCACGGACAAAGTGATACACTCCAGTATTTTAAAGTAAATGGTGTAAACCCCAACCGTCATGAGATTCAGAACAATAGCAATCAGCAGATTACTCTTCACATTCCACATGAGAATCAAAAACTGGAATTAAAATTAACTGGTGAACAAATTTGGAAGGAGTGGAAACATTTCAAAAATCAGCAGGATGTCTTGGTAAGACATTTTGCTGCTGAGTACGTAGGCAGGAACCAGAAAACCTCTCAAGATAGTGCAAACTTTCATGCTTATCTTGCTGAAATGAACCAAAAGCAAGTACGTTCTTTTTTGCACTGTGAACAGAATATTGGAGGTATAGACCAAATTTCTATTATTATCCTGGATACATTAACCCGGGTGGACGGTTTGAGCTACAAGTTTGAAGGGACATCTGATAACACTGAAGGATGCAAGATTCAATTCTACAACATATCCGACTACAGCTATTGGGAGGGAAAAGAAAATAGCAATTTCCAAGTGGCTAATGTAAACTATGCCATGCGCACCAGTGTTAAGGCAACCGATTGGGGAGCCGGACATGTGATGATTCGTCATCAAGGAGATAAAGGTTACACTATCCACTACCCCAAAGGATTAGGTTATGTAGGATCTGTAGATTCCATCCGGGTTAAAGCAGAGGGCACCAGTCATTTCTTGACCTTTAAACAACTAAGCAGCACATTCCCTTCTTCTGAAGATTTATATTTGCCTCAGATATCTACTGCAATAAATCAAGACTTATTCAGCATAGAGACCTGTGAGACAAACGACTCACTATATATACATGACAACAATAATAACCGTTATGCAGTAGCTAATCCTACCACATGGAAACTACCCATCTCATTAGCTCCTTCCTTAGGTAAAATGTCACTTACATCTGGAAAGAACAAACTGAATGTCCGTACAGGCTACATCACTGGTGGTTTTGTAATGAGCTATCTTTGGGCGCCATTATGTATTACATTGGTTCTACTTGTTATAACCCTATATCCTTGGAGTCCGGTACGCCTCACGGAAGGATGCAAAGAGTACAACAAAGTTTACAATGCAGCACAACTGGAGAATTATCCAGCATATTTGGCATTTCTCCTCTGTACAGCCTTCCTATACATAATCTGCAAATCGCTAATAGCTTTAAAATTAAGCTATACTTATCCTTATTTTGAAAAGCTCACAGGCATTATGCCCGTTTCTACGTCGCTTACCCTATTACTATTTTATTCCTTAGCTATGGTCCTGAACCATGCACTTTTAAGAGGGTGTGACAAAGATTCGGAAAGATTGAACAAAAAACGCTGGATAGCTTGGGGCATAGTAACTGCATTATATGCAGGTGTATGTTTCTTACAATTCCACTTGCTTGACATTCAAGTTAATTCAGGTCTAATAAATTCTTATTTTCATCATGAAATCTATGATGTCAATATCTTGAATTGGCACAATAATTTCGCCTTAAATGACAACCACCGTACTGTTCCTTATATTCTTATGGTAGCTGTAGCTATTATACTAATACTTTGGGTCATACTGAATGTATCAGATAAATGGCTGACAGAAGCAATAGATTTCATAGGAGAAAGGATGAACCTAATAAAAAGAAGTAACAACCCTTCACTAAACAAATTCTTAGAGAATAAGAACTGGGAGAAAATAAAAAAACTAAAATGGCTCCCAGACCTAGGCTTCATCCCTGAAGGATTCATGCTGGCTCTAAGAGTGATATACCCCTGGCATCTTCTTGTCTTTGCTATTCTTTTCATCATTGGACGTGCATCAGGAAATTACGGCACTGCCTTTATCACTCTTATCGTAATTTTCGGATTATGCAAAGCTTTAACAACTGTCCAATTTTCTAGAGGAGCAACAGATTCACACACCACCGTTGTGAAACGTCATGTAGCATTCATAGGTATGTTTGTTATCACTTTGTTTTATATCTTTTTTGCTATCTTGGCAGATTATGGGTATATGACGAACTACATAGGATTCTTAATGGCATTCTTATGTTTCTACTTTATCTATGACCGCTCAACCTACGCTAAGCATGGTGATCAACAGAATGCTAAAGAACGCCGTTGGTTAGCTCCACTTTTAGGAGTTATACTATTAGTTATTTACTATCTACCTCAATTCTGCTCTGCGGCATTCAATACGGATAAGATAAGCTATGACCGTATTTCCCGTCGTATGAACCTTTACTCCGACTTTGAGAATCTGCAACGAACCGGATATCGTTATGCAGAGAGCGATGCAGAATTCATGGTAATTATGAGTCATTACATGCAACAAAAGGAAAACGGTGACCCACTATCCAATGAGAACCACTTCTTGCATTCATCTATAAGCACAGGGCAATCACCTGTAGTACTTAATGACTTGAGTGTACCAGTGGCATTCTTTGGGTCATACGGAGTAAGCAGAACCACCATCCTGTTTTTCTTAATGCTTTTCCTAATAGTTTGGCTAGTTATACCATTCAGCTTTGGATATTCTACCTACCGATATGACAGTTATCTGACAAATGCCATGCAATGGAGATTATTGGCTATGTTTATGTGGTTAGGAACCAGCATTTACATCTATTTCTCCTATATAGCATGGCTACCATTTACCGGTCGTTTGATACCTGGATTCGGGGTAGATTCCGTGGGTGAAGCACTGGAGACTGCAATTCTGCTAGCCTTCATGGCAGCAGTAACATATAAGAAGGAAAAAGAAACTAACAAACCATTGAAATCAAATTAAATACTATGTTTGGATTTACAACTAACTGGTTCGAGTCATTTGTACGTTACCGCTTGAAAGGTGTAAAAAAAATCAAGTTGGCTGTCATTGGAACCCCATCCAGTGGCAAGAGCTACCTGCTGTCCGACCTTATCCATTCTTTTGAAGATTTAGGCTATCAGCAAGAAACTCTTCCACTCTCGTTCCCCTATCAAAGTTTTAGTTCATTTTTCAATGAATTTCATAAAACCGGGTTTATGCAAGGAACCCAGCCTTATGCTTGTCGTCAGGAAAATCATTATGGAGCCATGCTAAGTGACCACCATCACCAGGTTGACATAGAATTTCTCAATATCCCTGGGGAAATTTTCAAAGACAAGGAAAACGTGATAGAATTCTTCCGGATCAAGAAAAAACTTGAAAACGATAAAGGTTCATTCCTTTTAACTCCATGGGAGAATTCAGCACATGAAATACGCTACATAGTGACTCCAAACCTGAAGGGCTGGAGAAGGCCAAGTGAACTTAACCCGAATGTCCCAGAAACACACGCTACAAATTACGATAACTGGGAAAATATTTTTGGCCTACTAGAGACCCAAGGATTTGAAGAAAAGGTTAATGATGCAAAAGTCCTTTCTGGAAAGAAAATGCTACAGCGGATTGATGAGTTCGTCATAGATTCTGTCATGCAATCCGTCGCCTCTTGGTATAATCTTACTGCAGGACAAAGTACATTTACCAACCTATCTAGGGACATTCAGTTCTATTTTCTGCATTATTGCCTCACAGCCACTGATATCATCATTTGCGACAAGATATTTATGCCAAAAAATGAGACTAAGGCAATAGTGAACAAGCAGACTACCCTCCCCCTAATGAATGTAGATGTAGAAAATTCTGAAGGGGAAACCTTTGCATCAAGTGAAATAGAAAGATCCAGCAATGAAGATTTCCCCAATCTGATGGAATCCTTCAAGGAATTCATTACCAACAATAAGAAAGGGCAGAAACCTAATGTATATATGGCATTCCGTGGTGCTGACGTAATGCTCAACGAAACCCAACTGATGAATATAGAACGAAGTAGTAAAGAAAGTTTCCTGCATAAGAACAACTTAATTTATTCTTACTTTGTTCATAATCTATGTAAAGAGATAGATGAAGACTACATAAACACGGAAACGGCAAAAGAATGGATGAACTGCTATGCACAAACCCTAGGCTTGTACCCTTTGGATTTGAACCTGGCACCTTCAGACTTCAAAGTGGTCACAGGAGCCCCCTTCAAAGCACATATTGAATCTCGCTTCAACCCATTCAAAAGTTTGTTGGATTATGTACGGAAACGCCCCAGACCCACTAATCGGGATGAGATCTTACCCATTCCTCCACATACGTATTTCACAGCTACACCCATAGACGTAAAATGCCGTATTTACAAAAATGATGTTACTGAATCACGTAGATTCGTGCGTGAGTTTGAAGACCAACGCTTAGTGGGCTTTCTCCAGATTGGTTCACATTGGGATTTTGGCACTTTGCAGTTATGCACGGATATGCTTTACCAACATAACTTGCACCATAAATATGGCAGTGACATTTTGCTGGCCCTATTACAACAGAAAATATAAAATATACGGATTATGCCTAAGATTAACATATACCAACTAATTTATGGTTCCTTATCGAATCCTTTAGGTGATTCAACATTGGCATACAGCATAGGAACCTCGAACAGGGCAAACGATGTGCGTGGACTGTTCATGGATGATTTTTCCATGCCAAGACTTAGTTCTGCATACTCATCTCTGGTTTGGCGTTATTATGCTCAAGAGGACAGGTATATTGCCATTCACGTTCAGGGTTCTCAGATAACCGACCCCAGCATGGGACGGTACTATTCCTATCGTGCTGCATTTGAGGTAAACCGTGATGAACTGAACAAGGAATTAGATTTCGATCTCTATTCGCTGATATCCTCTTTACCTCGTGTAAAGATGTATACCCGTATAGAAAAGCGAGAGAACCTGCAGGATATTCCTGTCATCCCCATGCAAGTAACCTCTGAAGCTAGGGCACTGGCTCTGCTTATCCGTTATGCCATCCTAAACAAGAAACAACTCTGTCTGAGCCTTGACATCACTGGAAGAAATCTGGTGAATAATGGAACTCTAGACAGTCCGGAACTAAAGACATTGGTAACAGCTATCAATACGCTGCCATTAGGCATACGGCGTTATGCAACTTTCGGTTTCCTTATAGACCAGAACTACTTGAAAGTACTTGATGACGTATTAATTCTAGTCTATCCTAGAAACAATTCAAGTTTTCAAGTTCCCAAAAACAGTATAGATATCCGGTGGGAAGATATAGCTAAGGAAGCCCCAGCACCATGGAACATTCAAACCGAAATGAAATTCGAACAATTGTTCGAGATTCTTCCAGGTGAACGGGAGCCTCTATTAGGGATGATGCCCATGATGAAGAAACTTGATACTTACCAAAGGCTATTCGATAGCATCAAGATTAAAGACCCACTGGACTTCTCTTCTGATGAGTTTAAACTTTGGTTCAACCTGGGACATAAAGTTTCTGAGATTCATGTAGACAACTGGACCGAAGCCTATAAGGTTGTGAGTCTAATAGATGAGACTCATGCCAATGAGTTCATCCAAGACTGCAAACTACATACCAATGCCTTTGGTCTAGCAGGTTTGAATCATGACATCTTCAAGAAATTCAATATAGACGGTAAAGAACTCCAGGCATTGCAGGCTATGGCCTTCAATCAATATATGCTGGAAGGAGAATACCTCTACCTCTTCCCTGGAGGAAGTGTCCCAGAAAATCTGCTGAACCGTATAGATGGGAATTGGGTCCTGAAACAAGCTACAGAACCTAAGAAGACTCAAAGAATCTACAGCATTTGTGAACGCTATGGACGTTTGAAAGATAAAAACGTGATAGCTTCCTTTGAAAAATTGGCTAAGGACCTCCTTCCTAATAATCTGGAAGGCCTTATCAACCTGTTATACAAGTTCCGAAAGGATGAAGAGAAGGAACCATCAGCCATGGAACAACTGATGCTAGAGCAAGTAAGGGAAGAAAACTATACCACTTTTCTGAAGACACTCAACGATTATGATGGAGCCTATGCACTCTTTGAACTGAGAAATGAAAAACTGACCAAAGAAGCCAAAAATCATTTGGAATATGTGGTATATCCGGCACTGACCGACTATGCCACAAAAATTGGTCAACAATGTGGTACCGATGTCAAGCGATGGAACAATTTCCTGATGCAAAAAGAGTCACCACTTAAAGAATTCATTTTAGACCTTCTAAAAGAGTGGAATTCCAAAGACCTATGCGCTTTAGCAGAGAACCTGCTCAAAGAAAAAGGATACGACAAAAAAATGGCTCAGACTTTACTGAGTACTTTAGAGTATCAAGAAGAGAATAATTTTAAAGACAAAAAAGTACGAAAGGCTATGATAAAGAAATTAAGTTCCGAGGCTGAAGCCCGAAAAAGCAAGATGGATAAATTCCTAGGGAAATTGAAGATGAAGAAGGTATATCGGTACATTACCCTGATATGCTGTACCCTGATATTGGTTAGTCTGGCTGTTATAGCTGCCATCTTTGGCTTTGGAAAGAAAGAAACAACACCTGAACCTGCAAAACCTATGGCAGGAATAACCATTGGACATGCCACTGACATGAACACCATGCTCCAACTGGGACAATTAGCCAAAATGCAGAGTGAGGTACATACCGTGGCATTAGAAGATACCGTATTTGATAACATAGACTTGAAAAAATTAGCTACACTGAAATCGGTGAACACAGCCTACTATAAGACACATAGTACAGATGAGATAGAGGTGATTATGGAGCAAGATAAAGAAAAACCCGACACCATGATCATAAACAGCCAAAATACGATTCTTGACGTTTTACTGAACCACCCTGTAAAGATTGAGAAGATTCTGGATGGGAAAAATACGGGTTATGACATTCCAAACCAGATCTTTGAAAAACTTGAGGCTAAAGATGAAAGTAGTTACTATTTCTGGGTTATTCAAGAAATAGAAGACCATTTCGTTAAGGATAAAAAACAACACCTGAAAGTAGCATATTAACAAATGTCAGAACCGAAGATTGACCCCGAGTGGAACGACAGAAACGATGATATCCGTTCTCAGCTAAAAGCACTTTTGGCTGTAGGTGTCCCCTTGCTTCTTATCATAGGTGCCTTGATTCTCAGTCTAAACTATTTCAAAGGTAGTACATCGCTGGGGAAAGAGGGTAAAAAAGATGTATATAATCCGGTAAAGCAGGAAAATGAAGGGTTTGTGGGAAAAGCCAATAATCTGCTTCAAAAACTGTTACAAGACTGCGACAGCACCATAACAGCTACCGACCTGGCATCACTAAACAAGAAATATCGTGCTCTGACCTTTGCACTCCCTTATGGTGAAGGGTATAAAGCGATAATTGAAGCATCGGATTTAAGATTAGTGGGGATTCATGCAGAACGCATTAAAGATGAAAACGACCGGATGTTCTATTATAACAGTCGTTTACCTCAGCTATTGAAGCAACAGGCAGAACAGAAAGACGAAACCTTCTTTAAACTGCGTTTCAAGTCTTTAAGCAAGCAAAGAAACTCCAAAGCACGTCCCATAGAAATCACCACACTAGAGGTTATTCCAGGTATGTTCAAGGTGGCACTGAGTAAAGATCCTTGGGTGGGTATTATAGAAGCAAATGAAAACAGCTTGTTTGATGAAGACCACTTTGTGTTCCTTTCTTTCGGAAGTAGTGTATTGCCTTTACCCATCAAAAAGAACCATCGTTCCGATGGTATCTTAACTACCACTTTTACAGCTTCAGTAAAGGATGCTGAATTATTCACCTCCAGTGGAAAGAATATCTCCTATTATGATTACTATAAACTAACAGAAGACACTGAAAAACCTGCCAAGAACATCAAGCTAAGCATTCGGGAAAATGCCAAATCTAAAGAATTAGGTAGTATAAGCTTAAGCTGTGATTCCAGTACCATACAACTGAGTTCCAACTTAATTCTCCGCATATTCCGCAAGCAAGGTGAAATGGTAGAATTAAATCCTGAAACATATAGTGGAAGTCAGCTGAAAGATACTATTCGGATAGAAAATGGACTGAAACTGGTAGTCTATAGTAAACAAGGAAATAAATATGGGGAATTTACATTGAACACCAAAGACCCCACCAGGATTCTCTCTTGTCTGATACAAACCAACGTGGGACGTCAACGCTACACCTTGTCCAGGAACATGACCGACCTATTCACCCAGCAGCTAGTAAGAGGGGTGTCAAGAAACATCTCAAATACCTACAACGTGGACACAATAAGGTTGAGTCTAGACCCTCTTCTTTCCAAGGAATTTGAAGAAGAACTGAAAACATACATGAAGGTTGTCAGACAATCCGTGAATAACAACAAGGAAAAACTGATAACCAAATACCCCTCACTCAAGAAAGGATGGCAAGACCATGAACTTTATGACATATCCATGACCATCATGGATTTGGCTACGGGTGATGTCATAGCTTCTCCTTTTTACACCACACGATTTGATGATAAGGACTATCCGGAAAATCTACACCTTACTACCCGAAACCCAGCACTTTCCCGTCGTTACATAGGTTCCACCTT
Organism: Bacteroidales bacterium UBA4293; assembly: GCA_002395835.1. Classification (GTDB taxonomy): domain Bacteria; phylum Bacteroidota; class Bacteroidia; order Bacteroidales; family Bacteroidaceae; genus Minthousia. Next base: position 372,237 of record DGVD01000018.1, read on the forward strand.
CAAGCCAATGCTGGCATTAGCAGCAGTGGAAAGTAACCCCAAGTTACTGAATCTAGATACTCGCACGGCTAAATCCTATAGTTTAAGCGAAGATAAAACCATGGCTACCTTCTTCGGTAGAAACGTGAACAGCTGGGCTAAGAAGTCGCCTACCCACTGGTATGGTTGCTCTTTTGTGGATTTTCTCTCCCACTCCGATGACGTCTATCCTGTAGCATTAGCAACCCTAGCTATGACCGGTAAAGATTTAGACGGAAACAAAGTGACAACACTCCCTGTGGATGAGAAAAATAATTTCTTCACCGTGAATAAGAAGAACAACCGACTTCTTTTCAAAAAGGATAATGATGAAAATGCCGTAGATATAAGAAACCATGCATTCACTACCTGGTTGAGCTACCTGTATGCTGCTAATCAAGAACAGGAATCACCTACCGATACACTTTTCCGAAATCTCACTGCAAAGAACAACCTAGATGAGAAAAGTAGACAGTTTGGACTGGATGAAGTAAGTTTCGATGCTACAAACCTGCACATGGACAGATTCTTAGATGGTGACAATTTCCGATCCAACCTGGCACCTTGGGTTCTGGGGCAACGAGACAACGAATGGAGCTGTATTAAACTGGCAGAAGCTTGGAGCAGGATGCTGAGCAAACGAGACGTCAAAGCTTCGTTCATAAAAGGAACATCCAAACCTCAAGAACTGATAACCAGAACCGTGAGCAACAATCCACCTGTTTCCTTCAACTACGTAAATCCCACTCAGGAAAAAGTAAACAACACCTGGAATTCCTTCCTGGAAAAATTCCAAGCAGCCCAATCCAATGCTGGTAGTAATACCCTGATAAAGATGTACAATCAGGTGAAGACCTTGAACACCAATGTAAAAAAGAACCTGGTACTCTTCTCTAAAACAGGTACTCCAGATTCATATATCCGTGACGAATTCCATGTCTTAGGAGGGAACAACCGTCATATAGATATAGGAATGTACACCTTTGCCCTGATGGAACAAGGGGAATATGCTAAAATTAAGAATCTGAAACCAGGTCATGGCATTGTGTGTGTCATCCGTGTCACTAGAACCTATGAGTGCAGACATTGTCACAGCACCGACAAACCATGTCAGTACTGTGAAGAGTTTGACGGACTAGATTCAGGAAATGCCCGGGATTTTCTGGCTGCTAGTCAGACGCGACTGCGTAAATTCTATGACATGACAAAAGCTTATTATTAACCTAAGGCATGGCAAGAAAACGGAAAAGAACATCTAAAGTAACTAGAATCAGAAGAACCGTGGTGAAAACCATCAAGGCATGGTTCATGATTCTGGTTACAGCTATTTTGCTGTTTGCTGCAGTCATGCACTTGCCTGGACTGGTGAAACGGTTTTGGAAAACTCCGTCGAAAACTACACAGGTATCCGTTTCCAGAAACTACAATGGAATAGACATCTCCAAGTTCCAAGGTACCATAAACTGGCAGAAGGTGGCTCAAGACAAGAAAATCCAATTTGTCTACATCAAAGCCACAGAAGGAGCCACTCACTACGACAAGAAATATGAAACCAATCTCCAAAAAGCCAGAAAGGCAGGGCTGAAAGTAGGAAGCTACCATTTCTTCACCTACCGAAAATCGGCTAAGGAACAGTTTGAGAACTTCAAGAAACATGTCAGGAAATACGAGCAAGATCTCATTCCTATGGTAGATGTGGAAAAGACAGGGAACAATGGAGCTACACGTGAAAAGCTGCAAAAAAACCTGAATGAGTTCATGCAGCTAGTCAAAAAAGAATACGGAAAATATCCGCTCCTCTATAGTCAGTATCATTTCTACAACAAACTACTGGCACCGGAATTCAACAGATACTACATCTACATTGCTCGTTACAGCACGCAGGAACCCATTCTCCAGGGAGGTGGAAAATATAATATCTGGCAATACACGGAACAGGGTAAGATAGAAGGTATCGATGAATATGTGGATTTAGCCCGATTTGGGAATGGCACCACATTGACTGATATACTTCTACGTTAGATGAAGAGGTTCACACATCCGATGATGGCTCCCAACCCTGCACCCAGCCATACGATAGCCTTGAGCTCCTTATCCATGATCTCAAAGATGAGAGGCTCTATTTCCTTCATATCCATTTCATTGATACGCTGTTCCACTATCTGACTGATGTTCAAGGCATGCAGTATTCTAGGCAGACGCTCTAGAATAAGTGTACGATAAACGGAAACCACCGTAGCCTTGAACTGTTCTATCTGCTCCTCACGATCCTGGAAAATCTCGCACATATGCAGCTTGAGCAAATCCTGGGTCTGACCAGAAACCAGATTATGTACCATCTCAGAAGAATTATTCTGAATCATGGAGTTTATTTCCTTCGCAAGCAGAGGCTCTGCTATGGAAACGATAGGTTTCATCACTTTATCGGCACCGAACAGCCCCAACAAGCTATTTGCCGTCTTATCCACTGCATGCTGAATGGTCATGGTAGCTATCTTGTGTCCGAAGTCGGATGTAGAAAGTTTCTGGACAATCATCCCCTCCAGTTCCGAAGATACACTTCCAGCTATTTTTTGGATTTCCTCATCCGTAAGATAGTGAGAAAGGTAAGAACGCAGAGATTCCGGATTATCCTTCTGACGTTCCACAAACTTGTCTATCGTGTGGGTCATCTTCTCCAGTAACTCATCGGAGAGCAGGGTACGTTCCAGCACTTCCCTATTCATCAGGTTCTCACTGATGGCATCGCCCAAAGCCTTGGCTATACGGGATTTTTCCTTCGGGATAATACCTGGTGTAAATGGAACCTTATGCCCCATAATATATTTCGCCTCATGAGGACGGAAAAGCATTTTGATGGCAATATCATTGGTTACATAGCCTATGATACCTCCTACAATGGGAGTGACAAGATAAGTGATCCACATTTTCCTTTCTATATTTTAGTTTTTGTTTTCCTAATCAGAATGTATTCATCAAATTTCGTGCCAAAGTTTATAAAAAAATACTTACATTTTACTTTGACACCCTTAGCACTGACACTTTAACCCCTTTCTAGAGAAAATTTTCTCCCCTACTGGAGAAATATTTTTCTCTAACTGGGGAGAAAATTTTCCCCTTCTTGAGGGTGAAAAAACAGAGCTAAGGGGAAAGACGAAAACTTGATAAAATATATTTACACGAATAACAAGATACAAAAAAGAGCCACAGATGATTCTGCAGCTCTTTTCACTATATTCTATCCGATTACATCTCTTCCACGATAGGTTCCTGCTGAGCTTTCAAGTCCTCATAGAAAGCAGCCTCCGCGGTGTGCACATAAGGTATAATCCAAAAGAAACCAATAAACAAAGTCAGAACACCCACAATATACCAGCCGATAAAGCTCAGATGAAGAAGGAACAATCTCAACTTATGTCCATTCATCATTTCCATACTTTTCTCTATAGCAGCATTGTTCTGTAGTTCCGGATTATCCTTCAGAATGTATTCCGTCATGGCATAAGAATACGACTTGATGATTCCAGGAATAAGGAGGAGCAGACTCCAAAGGATCATGTAGATATATTTAAGAGCTTCCGTGCTCCAAATCCTACTCTTAAAACCACTGAAAAGCGTTTCTATCTCCAGGGAATTTCCACGGAAAACTTCCAGAAAGCCTACCATCAGCCCATAGACTAGAGGGCAAACTACTAATACACCTAAAAGTGTGGTACCATAAACAAGGTTTTCATTCCCATAGTTCACACTAAAAATAGAGGAAACGATACTGGTAATAATAAGATAAACCAAATAATAGAGAGCCGATGAGCCCCAATTTCCTTTTAAGGCTGCACGTGCTTCGGCACGCAAAATACTGTTTTCTTTCATTGCATTATTTTGATTCGTGTAAGTAGGTTATTTTTTCTTCTTCAGTCTTCCTGCCTTCTTCAAGGCTTCGTTCAGTATCCACTGAATCTGTCCGTTGGTAGAACGGAATTCATCAGCAGCCCACGCCTCGATAGCATTCATGGTTTCACTATCGACGCGCAGGATGAAGCTTTTAGATTTTTCTTTCTTTTCCTTCTCAGGCATATATTAATGGTTCAAGGTCCCTGAATTGATGACTGGCTGTGCGGGTTCATCGGCACAAAGAACTACAAGCAGATTGCTCACCATAGCAGCTTTCTTCTCCTCATCCAGTTCCACTATATTTTCATCACCTAGTTTATCCAAAGCCATCTTCACCATACCTACTGCTCCTTCTACTATCTTCTCACGAGCACTGATGATAGCCTCAGCTTGCTGGCGACGAAGCATAACTGCAGCAATTTCAGGAGCATAAGCCAGATAATTGATACGAGCCTCAGTAACTTCCAAACCTGCCATGGACAGACGTTCATTCAGCTTATTCTCCAGAACTACGTTAATCTCTTCACTACCATCCCGAAGAGTTACCTCATTGGTCTTACTTTCATCATTGTTGTCATAGGCATACATACCTGCCACCTGACGAAGAGCGGAGTCACTCTGTACTGCTACGAAGTTCTGGAACTTGTTCATACGTGCAGAAGCAGCACTACCTACAGCTGCAGTATTGGTTACATCGGTATCTATATCGAAAATAGCCTTATAGGTGTCTTTCAGTCTCCAAACCACTACCAAACCTATGAGAATAGGGTTACCGTTCTTATCGTTTACCTTGATAGGTTCTGCGTTCAGGTTTCTGGCACGAAGGGAAACGCTCTTCTTAGTCATCAAGGGGTTTACCCAGTAAAAACCTGTCTTACGGAAAGTACCTACATAACGACCGAAGAATGTCAGTACTTTAGCCTCATTAGGTTCCTGCATGCAGAATCCACAACTGAAGAAAATGAAGGCTATAAACAGAAGGACGCACAGAATAACACGTCCCACAGAGGGATAACTTACAAGATTGATGAAAGACCAGATTGTAGCTAAAACCAGTAATACGTCAATGAAGCACATGAGGAAACCATTTAAGTAACCTCCCTTAAATTCAGTTTCTTTTGATTCCATAGTTTTCTTGTTAGTTGTTTAATTTTGATATCATTTTGATATCGCAAATATAGACACTAAAAATAATTTCTCCAAATAAAATCGGAAAAAAATAAAGCAAGCCCCCGAAATATTTCATTTCAGGGGCTTGCTACCTTATTTATATGAATATTATTTCTTTATCAGTTTTACAGGGCCCATCATACCCGATGGCTGCAATGGAGCATTTGCCTGATAGAATGGTAAAGAAGTATAAGTGATTTTCTTTTCCACACCAGGTTGTGCATCACCAATCAGACGGTTCACCCAGAGATTCGTAACGATGATCTTCAAATCGTTCTTACCAGGTTTCAGTGCTGAAGTAATATCCAGTTTAAATGGTGCTTTCCAAGCTACTCCCATATTTTGACCGTTGACAAACACTTCTGCCATAACACAAACCTTACCCAAATCGAGAAGTACCTGACCAGCTGATGCCAGTTGCTTCTTATCCACAACGATAGTCTTGGTGTAAGTAGCTTTTCCAGAGAAATACTTGATACCTTCATTTTCATTCTCACTGAAGTCTGATAGTTCAGTGAAAGTAGCAGTCTTAGGAGCTCCACGACCTTCCTCGAAGGCTACCTCCCAAGGACCATCTACCACCTGCATAGTGTGTTCCTCTGCCTCTGCAAGCTGAACCTTGTTTTCTGTAGCTGTTCCTTCAAACACTACAAATACAGCATCTTCGGAAACCAGATTCAAGGTTACTACAGTCTTTCCATCTTTAATCACATAACTGCAATCCTCTACCCTTCCATCTTCTGGATGATAAATCTGAGGCTTCTTCCCTGCTACACGGAAGGTAGCATCTACTTTCAGTGCCTGGAGAGTAGGATTCTTCACCCAATAAATCTCCTTATCAGCTAAATGACGATGAACAAACGGCATTTCAAGCCCCTTGTCAGCTATCTGGAAATCAGGTTGAACACCTGCATTTTGAAGAATGTCCTGTAAGCTGTTGAAATTTGCAGGGACGGTTACATTTGCCCTACTCCATATTTCGTCAGCTAAGTTTTGCCATTCTACTGGATCATCATTCAAGCTAGCTTTAAACTCTGGTTTTGCACCGTAGATAGGAATACCAGCCTCAGCCAACTTAGCAATCTTACGTAATACTGGGACAGACATGCGTTTTGTATTTTTGTCCAAAACTAACACGCTATATTGCATACCACTACGGGTTACAAGTTTTCCATCTTGAGCACTAACCTCATCAAGCAATGCTGTAGGGTTACAGAAGTCAAAGCTATAACCCACTGGTATAGCTGGTAATTTATGACCGAACAAACCAGTGATATTATTGTCTTCACCATAATAATAAAGTACATCAGCTACATACTTTCCTTGCTGCAACATATAGCTGGAACGACTCAAATAATCTGTCCAGACTTTAGCATAGTCGGCCCATGTTTCATGACGGTCGAACCACTGTCCGAAAATCATCAAACCCAAACCTGGTTTATGGGTATCTGTAGGTTGATGAGGTGAAGTATGAACTACAATACGGTTCAATCCTGCTGCAAATTCCTGATCTGCCAGGAATTTCAACTTTCCAGGATAGAAGCTCCATGCTGTATTATTTCCCATTCCCATAGCTGTCATAGACTCTGCAGCTACTAAATTCTGACCAAAGATATGAGCCACAGAAGCAGACTCACGGATATCTGCCAGAGCCATAGGGAGTGCAGATCCTGCACCTGGAGTAGGCCACCAGATGGCAGACATAGGGATTTCAGCCGTTCTCTTCACATCCATACCATCAACCAGGAACAGACGTCCATTCTCATGAGCTTCGGTATAACGACCTTTCATTCCATACTCATTCTTTGCAATCTCTGAAATCTTATCAAAGCCCTCTGCTATCAGTTCACTGCAAGTCTTACGCCAATCCCAAAGGAAGGCTTCACTTTCCTCAGCACTTCCTACAATCTCCCCTACTAATACGGGCATCCAAGGAAGCATGCTGTATCCACGACGCTTCTCAAACTGCTCTAACATTTTAGGAGTCCAAGTCATGGAACCAGCTTCATAAGAGTCTGTCAAGACATACTGAATACCTTTTGCACCCAACATTCCTCCTGAAGCTTCCTTATACATATCAAAATATGCCTTGAAATAACGATGCCAAGCATCTGGATCCATCTTGTCCACTTCCAGGCCTGTAGCCTCTGGTGAAGCAGGATGATTCTGTTTACCAGTCAATGAGTAACCTAGTCTATAGATTCTCCACTCACCTGCAGGGAACTTATAAGTGAACTTTCCATCAGCATCTACCAAGTTGGTTAAATCCAAGACATCTGATTTCGCTATAGCTTCTTCCTTTGGGACTGAAGGGGTTGGGAAATGTTCCAAGTCCCAAGTAGCAGCCCAACCAGTCTTTTCCTCAGAATGGTTAATCTTGTTTACTCCAAACAATTGGAATTCCTGAATATCAGTTCCTTTTGGAATTTCCCCCTGAACACCGAACAAGGCTGCATAACCTCCAGAAGGTAAAGGATTTTCCACACGCAGACGGAAATACTTAGCTGAAGTAGCAGGTATGTCAATGGTCTGCTGGGCAACTGAACCATCGGGAATTTTACAAACTTCATAGAAATGCTCACCATCATTACTTGCCCAAAGAGAGTTAACAGCAGCAGGATCATTACCTTCCCATTCTCCACGAGTACGTCCCATTACAACAGACAATGACTTGATGGTCTGAGGTTGTGGAAATGTATACTGAATATACCCAAAACCTGCATTATCATCGCGTCCTACAAAAGCACCGTTGCTTAAATCTCCATCTGTCAAAGACTCTAACGTAGCAGTACCCGAATTAACAGAGACCACTGCCCCCATTTGCTGTAAGGTTTTATCAGCTTCTGGAAGTTTCACAGCAATGACTGCTATATCCTTATAATATTCATTAGGTTTTGACTCTACACCGCTAAAAGAAGATGCAGTATCTAAGGCAGGAGAATTCTGGAAGAACCCTGTAGCTTTCATTGCTGCTGGAATGGAATAAGTAACAGGTTTCTTAGAGCCTCCAGTAATCTGCATTTTACTGAAAGACAGTTTCTTCATAGCCTCTTCCGGTGTTACCCAAGGGCCTCCAGTAGCACTCCATCCAGGAGCACTGGCAATAGTCATTTCTAACCCTAAGGAATCAGCTAGATGAGTAGTAAGACGAAATGCTTCTTTCCATTCAGGAGTCATGTATTCCAAACGTTTTTCCACAATCTGTGGAGTAGAAAGACCCGCATCAAAATTATGGAATCCAGCAATTCCCGACTTCTTCATCCAGTACAAGTCCTTACGGATACCATCTTGTGTAATGTTACCATTCATCCAATGCCACCAGACACGAGGTCTTGCCTCTTGAGGTGGATTTAGGAAATCCTGTTTCAGATTCTGAGCTGGTGAAGCCATGCAGAAAACTGAGAACAAAGCAAATAAAACAGTTTTTTTCATTATAATAATTAGATTTAAATTTAGTTCTGTTGCAAAGTTAGTTTTTTCTACATACACTTCACTTATGTTTTTTGACCAATTTAATAAGACTAATGACCACATTTATCTTTAAGTACAATACTCTAACCCTTTGTGCTATGAATGGAAATCCTTATCTTTGCAAGGAAAAAGAAGATTATGGCAGACAACTACCTAGAAAATCAATACGAAAAGTACCTTGAAAAAAAGGCTGCTTGGGAAAAGAAGAAAAAGAAAGGGGTTAAATCTCCAGTGTCAAACCATCGTATGCTAAATGCATATAAGGTGGAAGATCCACGTCGACCTGAGCGTGAAGACCTATAGAATGTGACATGTGGATTAGAAAGGTTGGAGGACAATTCAAACGTTCTGCAAACCGAATAGCATCGGTTACACTCTGGTGAGTGGGGTGAAACTCTTTACGCAAAGCATTTTCTATGAGCAGGTCACACCCTTCTATAATAGACCAACCCTCTTCTGGAAAACGAGTCATGTCAGTGATGTAAACTACATTATTCAAACGGTAACCCACAATAGGTAAATCCCCGTGCATAACACGAACTGGAGTAATCTCTATGTCACCAATCTGAAATTTCCTACCTGGTTCAATATCTACTAAATTAATTTTAGGGACACCTCTATATAAGGTCTCTCTAAAACAATAAGGAAGTCGTTCACGGAGTTTTTGACTGACATCAGCTTCACAATAAAGATTCACATCACCAAATACACAGAATGGACGAAGGTCGTCAATTCCCCCCACATGGTCATAATGTTCATGAGTGATTAAAATACCATCAATTTTCTGATAAGGCATGAACTGGATAGCTTGCTGACGGAAATCAGCACTACAATCTACCAAAACACGAGTAGTTTCCGTTTCAAACATAGAAGAGCAACGAAAACGACGATCACGGATGTCTGTAGATGTACAGACCCTACATTTGCACCCCACCTGAGGTACACCTGTGCTTGTTCCTGATCCCAAAATCGTGATTTTCATTTTATTCGCTGGTATCTTCGAAATTAGTCAAAACCCAAGTATCTTCTTTCTTGTGGAATGTAAGTGTATTATTAAAACCATTGGTACTACCACGGAAATTGACAATTTTATCAGTAGCTCCTGTTACATTCTGACCATAGTTCACTTGTGTCAACGTGGTGGTAGGTAATTTTGGCTGAAAAGCAAACCACTGATCCACATCTATCTCAAATTCCACTGTCCGGAACTCATCATCCGGGTCGAAAGTTATGAAATTCAATTTAGGTGAAATGTGTTCACGTTGGAAGATAGAGTCATTAGCAAATTTATGGTAGAACTCCAAGAATTCTATCGGTTCTGACTGCTCATTGAAAGGCTCTTCCACTATCTTGTAAAGAATCCAGAATCCTTTTTGGTTACGAAGGAAGCAATAACGTTTAACCTCTTTTCGGTCCAAATAAAGATATTCCATACGGACACGATTTAGAGATGTATCCTTGTCTAATTCAAAATCCTTTTGGCTGTTGTACAACACGGAGTAAAACTCCATGTTACTGAATAGAGGTTCCTTCTTCCATTCAGTCCTTTTAATTCTGATTATTTCACCATCCTTGGTATAAGGTAAAGGGAATGCAGTTCTACGCATTTGGACCAGACTATCCTGACAATAATTAAACAGGAAGTCATCGAACAACTCATCAGCACGAGCCGGTAAAGCCTCTGCTACCTCCTCTTGAGTCAAAGTGTCCTGCTGGACTATCTGTTGAGTATCTACCGGCAGTTCCGCTTCGGCAATCAATTCCTCCGGTTTCTGGGATCCAGTACAAGCCACAAAGAGAACCGTCAGAAGCATGAATGCCCACAATAACTTTTTCATACAACCTAAACTCATAAAAGTGCTGCAAAAATACATACTTTATTTGAGATTTGCATTTTAAATTGCAATTATTTGTTTAACTTTGCACAGATTTTTAGAAAACATATATTTTGCTATGATAGAGAAGATTCAAAAACTTCTGGCAGAAGTAGATAATTTGAAAGCACAGAATGCTGAAGAACTAGAGGCTCTGCGTATTAAATATTTGAGTAAAAAAGGTGAAATCAGTGCATTAATGAACGATTTCCGCTCTGTTCCTGCAGAGCAGAAGAAAGAATTAGGAATGAAGCTGAATGAACTGAAAACGAAAGTCACCAATCATATCAATGAACTGAAGGAGGCATTTGCTACTCAAGATACTGGGGCAGACGATCTGGATTTAACGCGTACTGCTTATCCTATTCCTCTGGGAACCCGACATCCTCTGAGCATTGTGAAGAATGAGATTATAGATATATTCTCCAGAATGGGATTCACCTTGGCCGATGGACCTGAGGTGGAGGATGACTGGCACGTGTTCTCTGCTATGAATTTTGCAGAAGACCATCCAGCACGTGACATGCAAGATACGTTTTTTGTTGAAGCTCATCCTGATATCATTTTACGCACGCACACATCATCTGTTCAAGCTAGAGTGATGGATAAGCAACAACCACCTATTCGTGTAATATGTCCAGGACGTGTCTACAGAAACGAAGCTATCAGCGCTCGTGCTCATTGCTTCTTCCATCAAGTTGAGGCATTGTATGTAGACGAAAATGTCTCTTTTGGTGACCTGAAACAGGCTCTACTTATCTTAGCACAGGAACTTTTCGGTGCTGACACTAAGATCCGTCTTCGCCCTAGTTTTTTCCCATTCACAGAACCTAGTGCTGAAATGGATATCAGTTGCTTCCTTTGCGGAGGTAAAGGATGCTCATTCTGTAAAGGCACTGGATGGGTGGAGATTCTAGGATGCGGCATGGTAGATCCAAATGTTTTGGAATTGAATGGCATCGACAGCAAAAAATATAGTGGATGGGCACTTGGAATGGGTGTTGAACGTATCACAAACCTGAAATATCAGGTTAAAGATTTGCGTATGTTCTCAGAAAATGATACCCGATTCTTGAAAGAATTTGAATCAGCTAATTAATTATAAAACGGAGGTCACTTTGAACCTCCGTTTTTTGTTCTGCCATGAAAAAACAAGAATTTTACAATCAAGTCATCGCTCTCTTTGAGGAGCACATGCCTATAGCAGAAACAGAACTCCACTATAACAATGCTTTCGAGCTACTAGTGGCTGTTATTCTTTCTGCACAATGCACAGATAAAAGAGTCAACATGACTACACCGGCTTTGCTACATGATTATCCTAATGCTGAAGCAATGTCCATGGCTACTCCAGAGATTATCTATGAGTACATCAAAAGCATTTCCTACCCAAACAACAAAGCTAAGCATCTTGTAGGTATGGCAAAAAAACTATTAAAAGACTTCAACGGAGAAGTTCCTGATAATAGAGATGCACTCATGTCACTTCCTGGTGTAGGGAGGAAAACTGCCAATGTAATAGAATCGGTTGTTTTCAACAAATCCACCATGGCTGTAGACACTCACGTCTTCAGAGTAAGTCACCGCATCGGTTTAGTGCCTCAACGGTGCACTACCCCACTAAGTGTGGAAAAGGAACTAGTTAAATACATCCCTGAAGAGAAAATACCCAAAGCACATCATTGGCTTATCCTCCATGGTAGGTATGTCTGCACAGCTAGGAATCCGAAGTGCCTAGATTGTTTCTTATCAGACCACTGCAAGGAATTTCCCAAGCAATCACTTTTTGCAAGGCAGAGTTCACAAAAAGCTACAAAGCTAAAGAAATAGCTAATTTTTAAAGAAAAAAATTCTTTTTTAGTAGAACAAATTACTAACTTTGCGGAAATTAAAGATTATGCGATAATTTATTAACTCATTTAATAATAAACAAAATGACAATTGACGATTACAAATTTGCTGGCAAGAAGGCTATCGTACGTGTAGACTTCAATGTTCCATTGGATGAGAACGGTAAGATTACAGATGATACCCGTATCCGTGGTGCTCTCCCTACCTTGAAAAAGGTTTTGGCTGACGGTGGTGCCCTGATTATCATGTCACACATGGGTAAGCCAAAAGGCAAGGTTAATGCAAAGTTCTCTCTGGGCCAGATTAAGGATGCCGTAGCTGCTGCTCTGGGTGTAGAGGATGTAAAATTCGCTCCTGACTGTGCTAAAGCTGCAGATGCTGCTGCTGCACTGAAACCAGGTGAGGTTCTTTTGCTGGAGAATCTTCGTTTCTATCCAGAAGAAGAAGGCAAACCAGTAGGTATCGACAAAGAGGATCCTGCATATGATGCTGCAAAGAAAGAGATGAAGGCTCGTCAGAAGGATTTTGCTAAGACTTTAGCTTCTTATGCAGACTGCTATGTAATGGATGCATTTGGTACTGCACATCGTAAGCATGCTTCTACTGCTGTTATTGCTGACTATTTCGATGCAGACAATAAGATGTTAGGTTACCTCATGGAAAAAGAAGTTAAGGCTGTAGATAACATCTTGAGTGACATCAAACGTCCATTTATCGCTATCATGGGTGGTTCCAAGGTTTCTTCAAAGATTGGTATCATCGAGAATTTGTTGGGTAAGGTTGACAAACTGATCCTTTGCGGTGGTATGACTTATACATTTGCAAAAGCACATGGTGGTAATATCGGTGATTCCATCGTTGAGTTGGATAAACTGGATGTTGCTTTAGGAGTAGAGGAACTGGCAAAGAAGAACGGTGTTGAGTTGGTTATGGCTCCAGATGCTATCATCGCAGACAAATTCGCTAACGATGCTGTTCAGAAGGTTGCTCCATCTAATGACATTCCAGAAGGATGGCAAGGTTTGGATGCAGGTCCAGAAGCACAGAAGAAATTTGCTGATGCTATCAAGGGCTGCAAAACTATCTTGTGGAACGGCCCTGCTGGTGTATTTGAATTCGACAATTTCTGCGACGGTTCACGTGCTATCGGTAACGCTATTGCTGAGGCAACTGCAGAGGGTGCTTTCTCACTCATTGGTGGTGGTGACTCTGTAGCTTGCGTTAACAAGTTTGGTCTTGCTGACAAAGTTTCTTACATCTCTACTGGTGGTGGTGCTCTACTTGAGGCTATCGAAGGTAAGGTGCTTCCAGGTGTAGCTGCAATCAAGGGATAAGCTTCATTAAAATAACTTTAAAAAGGAGGGGATTTGAAAAATTACCCCTCCTTTTTTTTGCCTTTACCTAGGGATATTGTATTTTTGCTGACATGAAACAGATAATCCCTTTTTTAGTTTTGATATTTATAGGAACAGTCTTCGGATGCAAACCAAACCAAACTGATCCTGAATTACGCATTGCTGATTCACTACGTGAAGATTCTATCACGTTAAAAATAGGCTATCTTCCCACTCTTGAATCTCTTCCACTACTCGTGGCTGAACAACTAGGATATTTTAAAGACTCTAAAATTAAGTTACTCCAATTTGATGCAGGAATGGACTTGGACACAGCAATCCTCAACAATCGTGTTCAGTGTTCAACCAGCGACTTGTGTCGGGCAATCTTGCTAAACAAAGCCAACCCTGACATTAAAATCATCAGTAAGACACAAGGAACATACAAACTGATTACAGCGAAAAACCAACGAATCAGGAAGGTTAAAGATTTAAAAGAAAGACTTATAGCCATTGCACGTAATGAAATTTCAGATTGCTTGCTAGATAATATATTAGAACATGAGCAAGTTGGCACAGATATTGTAAATCGTCCTCAGATTAATTCTCTTCCACTTCGCAGAAAGATGATATTTTTTGAAGAATTGGATGCAGCAATGCTCCCAGAACCCTTTGCCAGTGAATGCCTGCTAAATGGAGACCACAGCATAGCATCTAATAAAAACATTGATACAGAATTAGGATGTTTATTGGTAAACAAACAGGCCTCATCGGAGTTTTTGGATCAAATGAATGTAGTGGCACACGCTTATAATGAAGCAGTTAAACACCTCCAAAAGAGCAAGGTTGATCTTACGGTTTACTATGACATTAAGCCAGAAGTAGCTGACACGTTGGATTTCCCAGAATATGAGCCACTAACATTACCAAGAGAAAAAGATATAGCTACTGCGATAGAATGGTTAAAAGAACGTAATTTGATACCAAGACAATTCAAAGCAGACCATTTCTTGGAAGAGCGTTACCTAAATAAGTAATTTATGGATTCAGCAACTTTCAACGAATACTACAGAGATATCTATTCAGCACTCGAGAAACAGTGCCTAAACCAGGCGCTGAAACATCTAGAAAACCTGCTATATACGAACCCAACCTGGCCATTCCTAGATGAAGTCATCCATATCCGTCAAGCCTATGATGGATTATTAAAATATATGGAATTGGGGCTGAAAGATGAATCCAGGAAATCACAGTTCCAGATTTTGTTACAACGCGCTTACAAATTGTTGCATCAACTTAAAAGACATTTTTTAAAAGAATCACAACATACATTATTCCATAAGACTTGGCTAACCGTAAGGAGGCAAAGCTACCAAGATTGGATGATACAACTGGAGCAAGCCCAAGTTTCCGAAATGATGTACAAGCAAGATAATGAGGCATTCAAAAAAGAATTAGAAAATCATGAAAGAAATGTAAATAATCTTTTTGACCAAATTTGGACATCAAGTTTATTCTCTGAGATAGACATTCTTGAACTACGTGCCTTGCTAAATTCCACCTTAATTACAAAGGATGATAAACTTTTATGCATCTCAGCACTAACCTTGCAACAAAGTTTTTGTCCGGATTCTAATGTCTTATCTATATTGTTGGAGCTTAGCCTTTCTAATGAGGTAGAGATGGAGATTAAAATTAGGGCTATTATTGGATGGCTTCTATGCCTAATGAAATATGAAAAAGAATATCTGCTTAGCGAACAATGCAAAAAACTAATAATTCAGAATTTTCAGATTAACAGCACACAACAACTTATCTGCAATGCGCTGAATGATTTTTATTTATCTTTAGAAAGTAAAGAACTAATCAATAAAGTGCAAAATGAAATTCTTCCATTGCTAAACAATGAGAACTTGCTTACTGGAGATAAAAAGGATATGGATAGAATTCTACAATCTTCAATGAAGAAGATAGAGAAATTAGTCAATTCTGGTGCTGATATCCAATTCAGTTCTTTCTTCCAAGATAAAAACTACCCATTCTTCAAGCAGACTTCAAATTGGTTCTGCCCTTTCTCTGAACACCATTCGGAGACAGAATTATCTATGCGTGAAAAAAAGATGGAAAATCTAAAAGTGCTGTTGAAAAATCCAGGACTTTGTGACAATGACAAATGGTCTTTATTCTTTAAAACTAAGGGAATCAATATTCCACTCAATATACAAGGGCTAAGTCCAGAAGATATTGAGAATCTAGACATAACCATAACTTCTGAAATTTACAGTAGGAACTATATACATGACTTATTCCGCTTTTTCAACCTTTATCCATATCGTTTAGAATTCGTCAACCTACTTAAACAGGATTTTAGTCCTGTGGTACATACTTTTTTGCAGAAACTTTTATATGACGAATACCTATTTCTCTTAGCTCGTATTCTTTTCAGCAATAAAGTATACTCTGATAGTATCCTTATAGCTAAGAAGTTCTTGTTAGATGAAAAGTACTCATTACAAGCATATAAATTGATAGCAGATTCTTATCGCTTGAAGAATGATTTTGAGCATGCCATTGAGTATTACCAAAAAGCTTATTCATTAAAACAAGAGGATGGCCCACTTTACATGTTGGCTCAATGCTACAAGCAAATACAAAAGTTCAAAGAAGCAGCAGAGATTTATCGGAATTTGTATGAGAATAAACCAGAAGACAAAGCTATATGTAAACTATACGCAAGCAGTCTCATAAAAAGCGATAACACAAAAGAGGCAATTCCACTCCTTTATAAAATCATGTATATAGATGAGAAAGAATCAGATTTCATTCAAGGCTCTCTAGCTTGGTGTTATTTATTAGAAGGGAAACTAGAAGAAGCCTGGGCTGCTCATGAGAAGATAAAGAACAAGACTCTTTCCGACATGCTAAATGGAGGACATATTTGTTGGGCAATGAACGATTTTAAGAATGCCATCCAATTCTATAAGTATTTTTATAGCAAAAGTCCTGATAAAGCAAAAGCTAAAGATAACATGGAGAGCGATCTTAAATATATGAAGAAATATGGATTAAAAAAATTTGAGCTCCGTCTTATTCTGGAAATCTGTGAAAATTAGAGACAAAAAGAAAGCATAGAAGCAATCTTACCAACGAACTTTCGCCACCAAGAACGTTCTTTCCATACCTCATCTGTAAGCAGACGACTATCTTTTACATCGTTCTCAAACATGGTCACTAATTCACCTGTGGTTGATTTATCAAAAATCACAACATTCAATTCATAGTCATAACGGAGCGAACGACTATCTAAGTTTGTAGAGCCTACAGTACAAAATTTATCATCCACCATCATAATCTTGGAATGATGGAAACCACCATCATAAAGATAAACTGTAGCTCCACGTTTACGAAGTTTGTTAACTTCATTATACGCTGCATCAGGAGTAAAAGGAATATCACTCTTACTTGGAATCATAATCTGTACGTCAACTCCACGATCAATAGCACGTTTCAATGCCTTCTTTACTTTATGAGTAGGTGCAAAATAAGGATTAATCAAAAGAACCCTCTCATTGGCTGCATCCAAAGATACAGAATAAAGTTCACGCATTATCTTAGGGCTCTTCTTTGGCACTCTGTCTAGGACTGCAACAGATGCTTTATTAACCTTAGATTCTAAAAGTGGATGCAATGGGATAATATTACCATTTTCATCTGTAGCCTGATTTATAGGTCCTGCTCTATATTCCCCCTGTTCCTTCGCATCTTTCCGGAGTTTCAAGTCCATCAGATGAACAGCATTATTCCATTCTTTGGGAGTTCCTTTTAAATGAAGAATTAAAGAATCTTGAGCATTAATAGGCTGAATCTTTGCTGGTTGTTTATAATCATAATTACGTAAATCCTGCTTTGTTTCTTTCTCCCAAGAATCTAAAAATGCTCCTTGCAAATCTTTCACTGCACTTCCTTCAATGCGAACATGCATATCTCTCCATTGACCTATTTGGGGTAAACCTACTACATAATAATCAGCCACATTCATACCACCTGTATATGCGACTTTATCATCGACAATTACAATCTTTCTATGGTCACGAGGAAAAATATGATTAACCCATGGGAAAACGACTGGATCCCATTTGAATAGTTCTATTCCTAAATTTCGAATAGCATTAACATGACGTTTCTTCAAAGGACGATTATTACTCATATTTCCAAATGCATCATAAAGAGCACGGACACGAACTCCTTGCTTTACTTTTACAGAAAGTAAATTAAATAATGCGTTGGCTATAGAATCATTGCGAAAGTTAAAATATTCCAGATGAACAGACTTTTTTGCATTACGAATGGTTTCAAACATATCCGTAAATTTCTCTTCACCGCTCTTTAATAATTTAACTTGATTGTTCTTATGAATATCTATACCCTGGTTTGCCACCCAGTAATAAACGATGGTATCGCTGGATAGACGTTCCTCCTGTGCTAAGCAAAAGTTAGGCATACAGGTCAGGACTAAAGCAAAAAAGAATCCAAATAGGTACTTCATTCTCTCAAAAAAGTGCACAAAATTACGGAATTCAGTTGAAACTGCAAAATTCAGAAACAACAAAAGGGGGCTTTAGCTGCCCCCTTTTATGATTTCTATATCCATTACTTACGCTCTTTCCAAAGTTTAGTCATGTCTTCCAAAGTCTTCCCTTTGGTTTCTGGAACCATCTTCCATACAAAGAAAGCTGCAATCACACAAATAACTCCATACAATCCGTATGTGAACCAATGACCGAATCCATCACCAGGAGTAAGTTCGATATTAAACATTGGAACAAATGAAGTGGAAACTATCCAGTTAAAAATCCATTGGAAGGCTACAGCTATAGCTACAGCTGCACCACGAATAGTGTTAGGGAAAACCTCAGCAATTAGCACCCAACATATAGGACCCCATGAAAACATAAAACTAGCGGAATATACCATGATGCTTGCCATACATAGCAGTTCCAAGGATGGATTGCCGAAAGTAACTGCTACACCAAAGGCACCCAGAGCCATTCCTAAAGAACCAGTAATTAATAAAGGCTTTCGTCCCAACTTTTCAACGGTGAAAACAGCAACCAAGGTAAATGATATATTAACTATACCATTGAAAACTGTCACCATCATAGGATCTTCCATACCCATATCTGCATAGATACGTGGAGCATAATATAGAACAGCATTGATTCCAACAGCTTGCTGGAAGACAGAAAGCATAATGCCAACGAATATACACATCCAACCGTATGTAAGCAACTTTTCCTTCTTCTCTGCAACAGTATTCTTGATTTCAGCTAAAATTTCTTTAGCTTTTGTAGAACCATTTATTCTTGCTAATACTTTTTCAGCCTTTTGGTCTTGACCAATCATAGCTAAATAACGAGGAGTTTCTGGAACAAAGCAAATCAATAAAGTGAACAGACCAGCAGGAACGGCTTCACTTCCAAACATGTAACGCCAACCAGTTTCAATAGTCCATGGGTCACTTCCTGGAGCTACCTGATTTATTCCATATCCAATGCTTTCAATCACAGGATTTGTATGATCGCCTAAAATCAAAAAATTCACAAAATAAACAACCAATTGACCAAAAATGATAGCAAACTGATTCCAAGACACTAACATACCACGTATATTGCTTGGAGCTATTTCGCCAATATACATAGGGCAAATAGCAGATGCTAAACCGACTCCAACACCACCAATTACCCGATAGATGTTAAACACGATCAACAGGCTCAAGCTAGCTTCACCTTTAGGGAAAATAAATGACTCTGGCTGCATACTGCCCAACGCAGAAATAAAGAACAAGACGCCTGCTATAATCAAAGATTTTTTTCTACCTAAATTTGTAGACAGCCAACCAGAAATACCACTACCAATGATACAACCTATCAAGGCACTGGAACAAGTAAAACCATGCCAAGTGTCGGTGTACACATTACCCATTTTCATAAAAAATGCTTGCAAGCCTTTTTCTGCGCCAGATATGACCGCCGTATCATAACCGAAGAGTAGTCCTCCTAATACAGCTACAAGCACAATACTAAACAAATACGATTTGCTACCATCCTTTTCCATATTATATTTTTAAAATTATTATTCTCTGTTATACTTCACAACTGAAAGAATCAACAATTCCCAAAAGTTTTTTCTGCTCGTCCACAACTAAAACTGCATGTATTTTATAATTGTGCATCATTTTTTGAATTAGTGCAATTTTCATATCTGGTTTCACACATTTAGGATTTTTAGTCATGACCTCCTGTACTTCCGTTTCAAAAAATCGTTCACGGATATTCTGCATTGCACGACGTATGTCTCCATCTGTGATAATACCACAGATTCGTTCTCCATCCATAATAACACAAAGGCCTAATTTACCATCACTGACATGAAGTATTGCTTCTCCTAAATGCATGGTAGGAGGAATAACAGGCAAATTTTCTTTCCGCATTACATCCCCCGCTTTAGTCAACAAGCGACGACCAAGACTTCCTCCAGGATGAAACTCTGCAAAATCATTCGCCTTGAAATGCCTCACTTCAATAAGTGCACAAGCTAAAGCATCACCTAAAGCCAAGGTTGCCGTTGTAGAACTTGTAGGAGCCAAGTTTAAAGGGCAAGCCTCATGCTCAACTGAAACACAAATATGTGATACACTGTTTTTAGCCAACAATGAATCTTTATTTCCAGAAATGCCTATAATAGGAAGTTTACGATGTTGAAAATAAGGAAGCAAACGAAGCAATTCATCTGTTTGGCCTGAATAACTTATCATGATGACAACATCACCATCAGAAACCATACCCAAGTCACCATGAAAAGCATCTAAAGGATTCATAAAAAAAGCTGGGGTACCCGTACTTGACAAAGTGGCAGCAATTTTGTTTGCTATATGCCCACTCTTTCCAACACCAGTAACAACAACTTTCCCTGAACAATTCAGTATTAGATTCACTGCATTTTCAAAATTTTCATCAAGTTGGCCAACAACCCCAAGAATAGCCTCTGCCTCATCCCGTAAGCACTTTTCTCCAACACTTCTTACATCTATCATAATAAAGAAACTATTACTTTTTCAAAATCTTTTAAAAATAGCATGTTAGGACCATCACTTTTAGCACTTTCTGGATTTGGATGAATCTCGAAGAAAAAGCCATCAGCACCAAAGGCCTTAGCTGCTAATGCCATCATTGGCACAAACTCACGATTCCCCGAAGTATATCCTCCACCACCGCCTGGACGTTGCACGGCATGAGTGCAATCCATGATAACAGTAGAAGTCCATTGATGCATATCTGGAATATTGCGAAAATCAACAACCAGATTATTGTATCCATACATGTTACCACGTTCAGTTAGCCATACCTTATCATTACCGCTATCCACGACCTTTTGGACAGGATACTTCATATCTGAACCACCTAAAAATTGGGCTTTCTTGATATTTACAATCTTTCCCGTCTTGGCTGCAGCTACTAATAAGTCAGTTTGACGACAAAGGAAAGCTGGTATCTGAATTACATCCACTACTTCCCCCACGGGAGATGCCTGATAACTTTCATGAATATCGGTCAAAAGCTTCAACCCATATTTTTCTTTAATATCACTCAACATCTGAAGCCCTTTCTCCAAACCAGGCCCCCGAAAACTATTTAAGGATGTCCTGTTGGCCTTATCGAAAGATGCTTTAAAAATAATATCCAGATTATATCTCTGATTCAAACGTACTAGTTCCTGTGCCACAGTTTCCAATACATCCATACTTTCAATCACACATGGTCCCGCAATAAATACAGGTTTCCTGCTAGCTTCAAATCCCATATAATAAGGTTTATACATAACTTTACAAAGGTAACTTAATAGATTGACGAAGGCAAACATAGCCAATAAAAAAAAAGTTTTTTTCACTTTTTTATCCGAATTATTTGGAGGATTTAAAAAATGTTGTACCTTTGCATCGCTTTTGCAAACAATCATACTCGAAAGAGCTTGGAGAGGTGGCAGAGTGGTCGATTGCAGCGGTCTTGAAAACCGCCGTACTGAGAGGTACCCGGGGTTCGAATCCCTGTCTCTCCGCCAGAGCAAAAGCATCGGGCGTTTAGCTCAGCTGGTTCAGAGCATCTGCCTTACAAGCAGAGGGTCGGCGGTTCGAATCCGTCAACGCCCACCAAGGAGTTCTTTAAGAACTCCTTTTTTTGTACACCTATTTTTGGCTTTTACAATAAATTGCAGTAGCTTTGCAACTATGATTTACCCAACCAACTTTGAACAAAAAATCGGATTTGATGAAATCCGGCTCATATTAATGGGCCGATGTCTCAGTAATTTAGGTAAGCAAAAAATTAAAGAAATGTTTTTCTTATCTAAATTCGATGATATTGTCTCCTCACTAAAAAAAGTGCAGGAGTTCGTTCGAATTGAACAGGAAGAGACTGATTTCCCCATTCAATATTTCTTTGATGTACGCGAGGATCTCAAGCGCATCAGCTTAGAAGGATCTTATATAGAAGAGCAAGGTTTGCATGACTTATGCCGTTCTTTGGAAACTATAGAATCTATAGTCCGTTTTCTTCACCGTAACGAAGAGAACCAGAAAGAAGAACTGCAAACTCAAAACTTTGCCATCCAATCCAAAGAAGAGTCAAATCCTTACAAGGCCATGCTGGCAAAAAAAAGAGGGAGTAAACGTATCTTCATCAATGGGCAGTGGATAGTAAAAGAGCCTGACAAAGAAGACAACAAAGAAGAGGCTGATGAAACACCTGTTCAGAAAGAAAACAGTAAATATCCTGAACTGAAAAAAATGACATTAGGGGTTGCCATTTTTCCCCAATTAACAAAGCGTATACATGCAATTTTAGATGATTACGGAAAAATAAAAGATAGCGCCTCTCCTGTACTGGCCCAAATCAGGAAAGAACTGGCAGGAACAGCAGGAAGTATTTCACGTATACTTAACCAAATTTTAAGAAATGCTCAAAGCGATGGCATTATAGACAAAGACATAGCTCCTACCCTCCGTGACGGACGGTTAGTCATACCTGTGCTTCCTGCTATGAAACGCAAAATAAAGGGTATTGTTCATGACGAGTCTGCTACGGGAAAGACTATATACATTGAGCCCACAGAAGTAGTTGAGGCCAACAACCGAATCCGTGAATTAGAAAGTGAAGAACGAAAAGAAATTATCCGTATTCTAACTGATTTTACAAATTTAATCAGACCTGTTGTCCCTCAATTGCTGAACAGCTATGAATTCCTTTCCCTGATTGATTTCATCAGAGCAAAAGCCACATGGGCTATTGAAATCAATGCCATTTTACCAGAAATAGAAGATAGATCCCAAATATACTGGGTGCAAGCCATTCACCCTTTGCTGAAATCATCGCTAGAAAAGCATGGAAAACAAGTCGTTCCACTAGATATAAAACTAGAACTTGCTAAACGCATCTTACTAATTTCAGGTCCTAATGCTGGTGGAAAATCAGTTTGTCTTAAAACTGTAGGCCTTTTGCAATACATGCTTCAATGTGGCTTGCTCATACCTGTTAAAGAAAATAGTAAGGCTGGAATCTTTGATAGCATCATGATAGATATAGGTGATGAACAAAGTATTGAAGATGATTTAAGTACCTATTCTTCTCACCTTACTAATATGAAAGTAATGATGAAGAACTGTGGTCCTAGAGTCCTATTGCTTATTGATGAATTTGGCGGAGGAACAGAGCCACAAATTGGTGGTGCTTTAGCACAGGCTATCCTCCACCGATTTAATGACCAAAAGTCTTTCGGTGTAATTACGACTCATTACCAAAACCTAAAACATTTCGCGGAGGACAATGATGGCATCGTGAATGGAGCCATGCTTTATGACAGACATCAGATGCAGGCTCTTTACCAATTGCAAATTGGAAATCCAGGAAGTTCTTTTGCAGTAGAAATAGCTCACAAGATCGGAATCCCTGATGATGTAATTAAAGAAGCAAGCGATATTGTAGGACAAGAATACATCAATGCCGACAAATACCTGCAAGACATCGTACGTGACAAGCGTTACTGGGAAAACAAGCGTTTAGCGATCCATCAAAAAGAGAAACAGATGGAGCAAGCATTGGCAAAATATCAAGAAGAAATTGAGGAACTGCAAAAAAGCAAGAAGGAAATTATTCGCCAAGCAAAGGCAGAAGCTGAATCATTGCTAAAAGATAGTAACAAGGTCATTGAAAACACCATCAAAGAAATTAAAGAAGCCCAAGCAGAAAAAGAACGCACACGTGAAGCAAGGCTTCAGATTCAGGAGTTCCAGAAAAATCTATCTGCAGATGATATGAATGCTGCAGAAGATAAAATAGCTAAAAAGATGAAGCAACTCCAAGAACGTCAAAATAGACGTGCGGAAAAGAAAGAAAAGAAGAAACTTCAAAATGATAATAAACTAGAAAAAACAGAATCTAAGACTGAGAAAAAACAAGACGTTTTTCAAATTGGAGATAAGGTTAGAATAAAAGGGCAAAATGCCGTAGGAGAGATAACGTCCATCAATGGGCAAAATGCAATGATTAGCTTTGAAAGTATGAGGACGAACATAAAACTTCAGAGAATAGAGAAAGTACCTTCGCAATACATTTATGAAAAGCCGAAAGCTGCGACTTTCGTAAGTAGGCAGACACAAGATTCAGTCTATGAAAAAAAATTACAATTCAGCCAAGATATAGACGTAAGAGGAATGCGTGGTAATGAAGCAGTTCAAGCTATTACTTATTTTATAGATGACGCTATTGTCCTTGGAGCTAATAGAGTAAGGATACTACACGGAACAGGAACAGGCATTTTAAGAACACTCATTCGCCAATACCTAAAAGTAACACCTGGTGTTAAAAATTTCCATGATGAGCATGTGCAATTTGGTGGTGCTGGAATAACCGTAGTTGATTTAGAATAAAAAAAGGCTTCGGTTTAACCGATGCCTTTTTGAGCCTCTTGTCGGATTCGAACCAACGACCCCGAGATTACAAATCACGTGCTCTGGCCAACTGAGCTAAAGAGGCGGGAGGGTAAGCTTACTATATCGCGCCGCTACAACCGACTACCTTTGCTGCGATCAAGCCCTGGAGGATTCATCAGGAGCTGGCCGTATAGGACTTACCCATTTTGCGGGTGCAAATTTAATGCAAATCTTTCATACAGCAAAATTTTTTCTCTTTAAAAAAAATTAGACTGTTCCTAATCTTAATTTCTCCTAATTATATAAGAACCTCATTTTTTTTTCATACCTTTGTACTTTAAATTAGAAAAAAATAATGGAGAGTAACTATTCAGAACAAATCAAGAAAGTCAGTACAATAAATGGTGCATACATTGGATGTATGTGGCTTGCTTCATTTGTGTGTATGGCTAATACCGTATCATCACCTATTCTTTCATTGCTGGGATTGGGAATCGGCATTGGTTCTCTCTTTGCCATCGTTATTATGGCTTATCAATTTTATTGGAAGATCTGTAACGGAGCACTTCAGTTCACTCGTTCATGGCTTTTAGTCCTTCTGATTATTCTTTATGCTAGTATATTGATGGCATTTGGTGTCTACATCTACATGCAATTCTTCGACAATGGCAACTTCGGATTGTATTATGATCAGATGTTAAAAGAACCTACCACAAAGGCTATGATCGATCAAATTTTTGCCGAATCAGGGCTAACAAGTGAAGATTTTGTGGCACAAATTACATCACTCTCTCCGATCAGATTGGCATTGAATATCCTAGAAAGCAACTTATTTCTAGGTTTCCTTATATCTCTGCCATTAACTTTGCTTTCACGCATAAAATTGAGATCATCTACAAACAAAGTAAATTAGTAAATCATGGATATATCTGTTATTGTACCACTTTATAACGAGGAAGAGTCACTTCCTGAATTGTATACTTGGATCAACCATGTAATGACTGCGAATGGATTCTCTTATGAGATTATTTTTGTCAATGATGGCAGTACTGACCATTCGTGGGATGTTATAGAAGGATTGAAGAAGGAGCATGATGAAGTCAAAGGTATAAAATTTCGTCGCAACTATGGCAAAAGTCCTGCTCTTTATTGTGGATTCAGACGTGCAAAAGGTGATGTGGTTATCACTATGGATGCAGACTTACAGGATTCTCCCGATGAGATTCCTGAACTGTATCGAATGATAACCGAAGATAAATATGATTTGGTTTCTGGTTATAAGAAAAAAAGATATGACCCACTTAGTAAAACCATCCCTACTAAATTGTTTAATGCTACAGCCAGAAAGGTAAGTGGAATCAAAAATCTTCACGATTTCAATTGTGGCTTAAAAGCATACCGCAAGGAGGTAATCAAAAACATTGAAGTTTATGGTGAAATGCATCGTTATATCCCTTATTTAGCTAAAAATGCAGGTTTTGATAAAATTGGGGAGAAAGTGGTTCACCACCAAGCTCGAAAATATGGAAAAACTAAGTTTGGTTTAGATAGATTTGTAAACGGATATCTAGATTTAATTACACTATGGTTCCTTAGCCGTTTTGGACGGAAGCCCATGCACATCTTTGGCTTTACAGGTAGTCTGATGTTCTTTATTGGCTTCATAGCAGTTTTGGTAGTAGGCTTTGGCAAACTTTATCAAATGTATACAGGTCTCCCTTACAGGCTGGTTACAGATAATCCGTGGTTCTACATTGCTCTAACTATGATGATTCTTGGTAGCCAATTTTTCTTAGCAGGCTTTTTGGGAGAACTTATTAGCAGAAGTTCTGAGGACAGGAACAACTATCAAATAGAAAAAGAGATCTAGCCTATGAAAAAATTAAGAAAGATCGTCATTTGTCTTCTTTCCATTTTGACTTTTGCAGGGTGTGATGGAGTGGACTGTCCACTAAATAATATAGTCTATTCCACCTGGGGTTTTTATGCTGATGGTTCTAATGTAACTATAGATGACACTATCTATGTATATGCTAAAGTTAAAGGGGTGGACACCTTGCTTATTAACCAGTTGTATAATGCAAGTAGTATGAACATTCCACTTAGCTACTATCAACCAGCAGATACATTCACCCTAGAAATTCATCAATATGTGGATTCTGCAAGCTATGACATCTTTTCTGATCAGATTATTATCAACAAAGAAGACCTAGCTCATTTCAATTCTCCAGAATGTGGAGTCTGGCATGAGCATAACATTAAAGAAGTGAGTAACACTACCACAATAATTGACTCCATACAAGTAGTACGACAGATTATAGACACCAATGAACAAGAAAATTTCCGCATTCATTTTAAGTAGCCTGCTCTCCATTTGTCCTATTTTTGCACAAACTGGAACCGCTAAACAGGCAATTAAAAATGAAACCGACTTATTAAAACAGCCGGCTTTCTTTCAAGGATTGGCTATTTCTGTGGAAGTTGGTGCTCCATTAGCTCATCTAGTAGGGGCTGATGCACTAACAAATGAGGCAGGAGTCCGATTTAATTTCAAAAACAAATATTTCCCAATAGCTGAAGTTGGCTATTCAAAATATGACACGACAAATGAAGACACCCAAATTCATTTCAAGACGAAGGCTCCTTACTTCCGATTAGGAATGGACATTAATATGCTAAAAAACAAACTTCAAGAAAATAGACTATTTGCCGGTTTCAGAGTTGGATACAGCACATATAAATTTGATATTGATGGTCCAAATATGACTGACCCCGTATGGGGAGACACCGGCCCTCTTTTCTATGAGAATATTGCTAGTAATCGGTTGTGGTTAGAGATCGTATTTGGACTTGAATCTGAAATTCTGAAGCATTTTCATATGGGCTTTTCTCTAAGATATAAGCACAAATTACATGAAAAGACCCCATTGGAAGCAAATCCGTATTTTATACCAGGTTTTGGACATACTGATAATGGATTCAGAGCCACATACAACTTATACTTTGATTTGACCCGAAAAATAAAGAACAAAAACATTGACTAATATGAGTAATCAAAATAATACTTCTAGAAGAAATTCATGGATTTGGAAATTACCTTTCCTTGTATTACTTATTTTAGGAACCATCTTTATTATCCGAAAGCAATCCACTACTCCTTACATCAAAAATAGTGGAATGGTTTTTGGGACATTTTATAATATTACTTATCAAAGCAACACAGATCTGCAAAAACAGATAGAAGAAGTATTGGCTTTGGTAGACCAGTCTCTCTCACCTTTCAATGAAAAGAGCATTATTACTGCTGTTAATAACAATGAAGACGTAGAAGTCAATGACATGTTCAAGGATGTTTTCCAGACTGCAATGAAAATTTCCAAAGAAACCCAAGGTGATTTTGACATCACGGTAAGCCCATTGGTTAATATCTGGGGATTTGGTTTTAAACATGACTTGACTCCAGATAGTGCCAAGATCGACAGTCTTCGTGAGTTTGTAGGTTACCAAAAAGTGAAACTAGTAGGGAATAAGGTTGTGAAACAAGACTCTAGAATCATGCTTGATTGCAGTTCTATTGCAAAAGGTTATGGAGTTGATGCTGTGGGTAAGTTTCTAGACAAAAAAGGCATACGGAATTACATGGTAGAAATTGGAGGGGAAGTCATAACAAAAGGCATATCACCCCGAAAAGCAGACTGGCGTATTGGAATCAGCAAACCAATAGAAGATTCTTTAGCTATCAGCAATGAATTGGAAGATATTATAACCCTAAAAGATGAGGGAATGGCTACTTCTGGCAATTATCGGAACTTCTATTATAAAGATGGAAAAAGATATGCACACACCATTGACCCACATACAGGTTATCCCGTTCAACACAGTCTACTCTCTGCTACTGTCATCTGTGGCAATTGTACTCTAGCAGACGCCTATGCTACCTCATTCATGGTTATGGGATATGAAAAGGCTCTGAAGTTTTTAGAAACGCACAAAAACCTTACAGCATATTTCATTTATTCCAATGAAAAAGGAGAGACACAAGTATATTATAGTCCATCTCTAAAAAGCAGATTAGCACATTTAAGCGAAGAACAATAACAGAAAAGGATGAAGAACGAGTTAGAAAATAGCATGATGGAGCGTTTACAAATGCTCCCCCTTTTTCAAGGCATGGCAAACAGTGACATGAATTGGATTATGGAGAAATTACGCTTTGATTTTTCTAAGGTTTCAAAAGGAACATATATTGTAAAACAAGATGAACTTTGCAATTCTCTTATCTTTATTTTAAATGGGGCAGTAAGGGATGAGATTGAAAGTCCAAACATGCTTTATAGTTTCTACGAGAAATGTGTAATACCAACAGTTCTTCAACCTGAAATGCTTTTTGGACCACGAACTCAGTATACACATAGTTATTATGCATTGGAAGACACAAGTATCCTAAAAGTCAGCAAAAAAGAGTTTTGGGAATATCTTGTTGGTGATGAAGTTTTTCGTCTAAACTATATTAATAGAATTAGTGCCGAAGCTCAAGATGCCGAAAAGGCTTTAAGATCCATAGGAGGTGGTACTTTAGAACAACGTATTATCCGCTTTATACTCCGTTTCTGCCGAAAACCTGTCGGTGAAAAACTTCTCAAGATTAAGATGGAAGATCTAGCCTTTGAAATGAATGAGACCAGAGCCAATGTTTCTAAAGTGCTTAATGACTTACAAAAGAGAGGGCTGGTAAATCTAAAACGATCTGCTATAGAAATTCCTAAAATGGAACTACTTTATCAGACTTTATAACATATTAATTATGAAAACTTTTGATTTTTCAAAACCATATAATACAATTCATCAAGTTACTCCATTTAATCTGATTCAAGTGAGTGACTATGAACCTGGCATTATGCAAGGAATAAAGGAGGAAGAAGAAGAGATAAATAACATCGTAAACAATCCGGAATTCCCTACATTTGAAAATACCATTGAAGCATTGGAAAAAACCGGAGAAACATTACACCGGGTAACTAATGTGTTTTTCAACCTTCTAAGTTGTGAGACAAACGATGAGATGGAAGAAATAGCCAATAAAGTCCAGCCCGCTCTCACAGAGCATAGTAACAATATTGGCTTAAACGAAAAACTGTTCGATCGTATAAAAAAAGTATATGATAGTCACCCTTCTTTAAATAATGAACAACAAAAATTATTGGATGAGACCTATAAAAGTTTCATTCGTCGAGGTGCAAATTTAAATCCTGAGAAAAAAGAAATATTTCGTAAAATTTCTTTAGAACTCAGCCAAAACTCTCTACAGTTCAGTCAGAATTCTTTAAAAGAAACCAACTCATACATTCTTCATGTCAAGGACAAAAGTAGACTGAAAGGATTACCGGAGAATTCTCTAGAAGCTGCAGCACAAACTGCAAAAGAGAAAAATTTAGAAGGATGGGTATTTACACTTCAAGCCCCCTCTTATGGTCCTTTCATGAGTTACTGTGAAGATAGAGAACTCCGTAAAGAACTGTATTTGGCATACAATACAAAATGTGCACATGGTGGAAATACAGATAATCAAGAGCTAGTCAAGAAAATAGTAAATGGTCGTATTCAGCTTGCTCAACTTTTGGGATATCCAGATTTTGCATCGTACGTTTTGGAGAATAGAATGGCTGAAAATAAAGACAATGTTTTCAATCTGCTTCATGAATTATTAGAAAAATATCGACCTGTTGCAGAAAAAGAGGTTAAGGCTATTGAGGAATTAGCCCATGAAACAGAAGGAGCCGATTTTAAATTGATGCCATGGGACTTCGCTTTCTATAGTGACAAATTGAAATTAAAGTTATTCAACATAAATAAGGAAATACTTCGTCCTTACTTCCAAGTAGATAAGGTTATTGAGGGAGTATTTGCTTTGGCTACAAAACTTTATGGCATTACATTCAAAGAAAACAGGGAAATTCCCGTATTTAATCCAGATGTAATTCCTTTTGAAGTTTTTGATAAAGATGGCAGTTTTTTAGCTGTCCTTTACACCGATTTCTACCCTAGAGAAGGAAAACGCTCTGGAGCTTGGATGACTTCCTATAAAGAACAATGGATAGAAAAGGATGGCACAAATAGTCGTCCCCATGTATCCATAACAGCTAACTTAACCAAACCTACACCCACTAAACCTGCCCTACTGACTTTAGACGAGGTTCAAACATTTCTGCACGAGTTTGGTCATGCTTTACATGGCATATTTGCCAATACAACCTATGAATCTCTAAGTGGCACTAACGTGTATTGGGATTTTGTGGAACTCCCATCCCAGTTCATGGAGAACTATGCAAATGAGAAAGAATTTCTGAACACTTTTGCTTACCATTACAAAACTGGAGAATCATTACCATCCGAACTTATTCAGCGTATCAATGATTCTAAGAACTTTAATGTAGCTTATGCATGTCTACGTCAAATAAGCTTTGGCTTGCTTGACATGGCATACTACACCAGAAAGGAACTCTTACCTGAAAACACTGACATTAAGACCTTTGAACACAAGGCATGGGAAAGTACACAATTACTACCTGTCATCCCTGAATGCTGTATGAGTACACAATTCAGTCACATCATGACTGGTGGTTATGCAGCTGGTTATTATAGCTATAAATGGGCTGAAGTTTTGGATGCTGACGCATTTGAATACTTTCAAGAAACAGGAATATTCAATCAAGAAACAGCTAATAAATTCAGAAACATGTTATCGAAAGGAGGCACAATCCCACCGATGAAACTTTACGAGGAATTTCGTGGAAAGGCACCTTCCATACATGCATTATTACATAGAAACGGTATTATATGAGAGACGAAGAAAACAAGCAGAAAGACCTTGATTTGCGTTATCTACGCATGGCAAAAATCTGGTCTGAAAACTCCTACTGCGAAAGAAGACATGTTGGCTGTCTTGTGGTAAAGGACAAGATGATTATCTCTGATGGTTACAACGGAACTCCATCTGGTTTCGAAAACATCTGTGAAGATGAAAATAATGTTACTAAACCATATGTCCTGCATGCTGAAGCCAATGCCATCACTAAATTAGCACGTTCTGGTAATTCCAGTGACGGGGCTACCATGTATATCACAGATTCTCCTTGTATAGAATGCGCCAAGCTCATCATTCAAGCTGGTATTAAGCGAGTTGTATACTCGAAGAAATATAGACTTGAAGACGGACTTAACCTTTTAAAAAGAGCTAATATTGTAGTCGACTATATAGAAAACAAGAGCAATGAGCCAGAATAAAAGTACTCGCTTTATACCACTTATCATCGCTATCAGTGTGGTGATAGGAGTATTATTGGGCACCTTTTATGCCCACCATTTTTCAGGTAACAAATTAAGCATCATCAATACTAGTAGCAATAAGTTGAACGACTTGCTCCATATCATTGATGACCAGTATGTGGATACCGTAGATCTAAGCAATCTGGTAGAAAGAGCCATGCCTGAGATTTTAGGGGAATTAGACCCACATTCTATTTACATCCCTGCACAAAAGTCTCAAGAGGCTACGGATGAACTGGCTGGTAGCTTTTCTGGAATTGGTGTTCAATTCACCATTCGTCAGGATACTATCTATATTAATAATGTAATTAAAGGAGGTCCCTCTGAAAAGGTGGGATTGCTAGCTGGTGACCGAATTATCAAGGTTGATGGTGAGGACTTTACGGGTGAAATTGTTACCAATGAAGAGGTTCTGCATCGATTGAAAGGTGAAAAGGGATCAGAGGTGAAACTAACAGTACTTCGTAGAGGACAGAAAGAATTTCTTGACTTCACCGTAGTGAGAGGTGACATCCCTGTAAACTCTATCAAGGCTGCATATATGATCAATAAAGAGGTGGGATATATGCAAATTGAAAAGTTCGGTGAAACTACTTATCCTGAAATGCTTGTAGGACTGGCAAAACTAAACCAAGCCAACTTCAAAGGACTTATCATTGACCTGCGAGGTAACACAGGTGGTTATATGGGTGCTGCCATCCAAATGGTGAATGAGTTTCTACCAGCAAACCGTCTGATAGTTTATACTGAAGGACGAAAGTCTGCTCGTCAGGAATATAAAAGCGATGGAAGAGGTGGATACCAGAACCTACCTCTAGTAGTATTGGTTGATGAAGCTTCAGCCTCAGCCAGTGAAATTTTCTCTGGAGCTATTCAGGACAATGACCGAGGTGTGGTAGTAGGACGAAGGACATTCGGAAAAGGACTTGTGCAAGAACAGGTTGAATTTGGAGACCATAGTATGATCCGACTTACCATTGCCCGGTATTACACCCCATCAGGACGTTGTGTGCAGAAACCCTATAAAAAGGGGCACGATGAAGACTATGAAATGGATATTTTAACTCGTTACCAACGAGGGGAATTCTTCTCTGAAGATAGCATTAAGCAAAGTGGAACTGCCTATGAAACCAGTATAGGACGAAAAATCTATGGTGGTGGTGGTATTATGCCAGACTATTTCGTTCCTCAAGACACGGTGAATTACACCAGCTACTTCCGTATGGCTAACCAACAGGGATTCATTATCCAATATGCATACGAATATACAGATGATAACCGTCAGGCATTAAGTAAATATGATACTTATGAAAGTTTAGTAAAATACCTTGCTAGTCAGAATATAGTGGACAAATTTGCTAATTATGCCAACAAAAAAGGATTGAAACGAAGAAACCTGATGCTTCAAAAGTCTATGAATCTTTTTGAACATGCACTCTATGGAAACATTGTTTACATTATGCTGGACGATGAAGAGTATGCAAAATTTGCTAACGAAAGTGATCCTACAGTGCTGAAAGCAGTTAACCTACTGAAGAACAATGAAGCTTGGCCACAGGCTCCAAAACCGTAGGATGCTAACCACTTGAGAAGCTAACAGAAAATAATACGATTAATAACTTGAGCGCCAACGGCTTCATTCAAACGCTGAATGAGCCGTTCGCGTTCCATCATAAGATTTCCTTTCAAGGCTGGAGACTTAATCTCCACATATAAGGATTGATTCTTAATATAGACTTTTCCTGTATAGGGTGCTATTCCAGGGCCCAACAACTCATTCCACATCTGAATAACACGGAACTGGTTTAATGGAGTCTCTATTCCTTCTTGACGCAAAAACTTACGAAGAACATCTCCTACTGATTCAGCTTTGCCTCGTCTCATAAGCGCTTGGTTATGACACCTTTTTCCACAGAAAACAGGCAATGCTCCTCCCCTATTTTCTGAAGAATAGAATCTAAATGATCTCTATTGGTATCGGTAATAAAGATTTGACCGAATTTATCACTTG
This sequence comes from Bacteroidales bacterium UBA4293, assembly GCA_002395835.1. Taxonomy (GTDB): domain Bacteria; phylum Bacteroidota; class Bacteroidia; order Bacteroidales; family Bacteroidaceae; genus Minthousia. Next base: position 406,167 of record DGVD01000018.1, read on the forward strand.
CTACCAAACGTACAATCTGCTCCACCCTACTGGAATCTAGCTTGTCAAAAATGTCATCTAGTAATAAAAGCGGAGTGGTTTTATTTCCTGTACGCTTCAAGAAATCAAATTGAGCCATCTTCAAAGCTATCAGATAAGTCTTATTTTGTCCTTGAGAACCCTCTCTTTTAATAGAATAATCCCCTATCTGCATCACCAGATCATCCTTGTGCACCCCATGTAAAGAGAATCCCATGATACGATCCTTATCTCTTCCATTTTGAATGGTAGCCAGCAGAGGGCCTCTATCCCCATGAGAAGTATAGGTAAGAGAAACCGTTTCCTTATCCTGAGAGATTTGCTGATAGAAATCCTGAAATATAGGCGTGAAATCACGGATAAAAGCCTTTCTGCCTTGATAAATCAGTTCACCATTTTCAGCCATGAGATTCTCCCAAAGTGAAAGCATGTCTAAATCTATATCCCCTTCCATTTTCAGCATGGCATTGCGCTGCTGAAGCGCCTTCTGATACCTCAATAACGCATTTAAATAGACCTTGTCGTACTGAGAAATGACCATGTCCATGAAACGACGCCTCTCCTCACTTCCACCCAGTATAAGTTCCTGATCTGCTGGAGATACCAGAACGATAGGGATTAAACCGATGTGATCTGAAAGACGCTTGTATTCCTTCTTGTCTCTTTTAAAACTCTTCTTCACCCCCTTCTTCATGCCACAATAGATTTCCATTTCTTCAGCATTTTCCTTTTCATAATGCCCTTGAAGCACGAAAAATTCTTCCCCATGACGGATGCACTGAGAATCGATGGGATTCCCATTGCTCTTGCAGCATGAAAGGAAATAAATGGCATCTAGCAAGTTGGTTTTCCCCTCACCATTCTGCCCAATAAAGCAGTTCACCTTATCTGAAAACTGGAGTTCAGCATCGGTTATATTCTTGTAATTTAATATAGAAAGAGATTTCAGTATCATAGGTCTTGCAAAAGTAGACAAAAGGATTGGATTTACCCGAATAAAAAAGAAAAAAGTTGGTCAAAAAGCAGCGTAGCACGAAAAAGAATGGAATTTATTTCGTGGTTTGAGGGAAAAGAATTAATTTTGTCCGCATTTTGAGAGAAATGCTCCTTTAAGAATAATAAAAAATTACATAAAATGGCAGATAACAAGAAGAAAAATGATTCTTTGGAATTGGAAGAAGCTATTTCTAAATCCGAAGCTTTTGTCCTGAAGTACAAAAAGCCACTCATTGGTGGAATTGCAGCAATCATCCTTTTGATTGCAGGTATTTTGTGCTACAAGAACTATTATTCAAACCCTCGTGAGGAAAAAGCTTCTGCAGCTATGGCTAAGGCAGAAGAGCATTTCCGCAACAATGAATTTGAGATTGCATTGAAAGGCGATTCTCTAGGTGCTGTAGGTTTCCTTAAAATCATGAGCGACTATAGTGGTACTGACGCTGCAAATATAGCTAAGGTTTATGCTGGTGAATGTTACGCTCAGCTAGATCAATATAAAGAGGCCATTGACATGCTGGATGGCTTTGATGAAGGTGATCAAATGATTTCTCCTGCAGTCTTGGGTACACTGGGCAACTGCTATGCACAGCTGGGTCAGCTGGATAAAGCTGTTTCTACCCTTTTGAAGGCTGCTAATAAAGCAGACAACAATAGCTTGAGCCCTATTTACCTGATTCAGGCTGGTGAAATTCTGGAAAGCCAGGGTAAGCCTCAAGAGGCTTTGAAAGCTTATCAGCAGATTAAGGATAAGTATTTCCAGTCATTGCAGTATCAAGAAATTGATAAATACATTGATAGATTGAAATAAACTGAATTTAATCATAGAAAGAAGAGGGTGGAAAGAAATTTCTTCCCTCTTCTTTTTGTTTTGTAAAGATATTTCAAACGAGAGAAAACCCTGAGCAACAGGATTGCTCGAAAAGGAAAAGAAAGGCAGAAATTTCTCTCTAACTGGAGAAAAATATTTTCCCTTAAGGAGAAAAAATTTTCGCTAGAAAAGGAGCAAATGTCAGGGTCATTCAGGTCATTTCAGAAAAGGCTCCTTTTGTCAATTTTTTAGAACGCCAAAGGGCCTGTCCTACGTAATTCCGCAAAATAAAAATTGAAAAATGTTTGCAGGTTCCAAAAAATGTCGTATCTTTGCATCCGCAATTTAGAAATGAATTGTCGGGCATATTCCAGAGCGGCCAAATGGGGCAGACTGTAAATCTGTTATCTTTCGACTTCGGTGGTTCGAATCCATCACCACCCACTTCCGGAAAAAGGAAGTTACTTTGCGGAAAT